>NZ_CP047385.1:0-1398016 GCF_000807775.2 Pandoraea fibrosis
ATGAACGATTTCTGGCAACACTGCGCGACCCGTCTCGAACAAGAGCTGACGCCCCAGCAATTCCGCACCTGGATCAAACCGCTGGCGCCGCTCGACTTCGATGAACAGGCACGCACGCTCAAGATTGGCGCCCCCAACCGCTTCAAGCTGGATTGGGTGAAGAGCCAGTTCTCCGGGCGAATCCAGAGCATGGCGGCGGATTACTGGAACGCGCCGATCGAGGTGACGTTCGTGCTCGATCCGAAGGCCGGTACGCGTGTGCCGTCCTCGACCCCTGCCCCGCCCCCGGCACCCGCGCCGGTGCCGGCCAGCGTCGCGCGAGCCAATCCGGCGGCTGCGGCAGCACAGACTGCGGTGGCAGGTGGGCATGGCGGGCACGGTGCCGACACGGCGTCGCTCGATGGCGAGCGTCCGGACCTGGAGGCCAGCGAAGCCGAGGCGGTGCGCCGCAATTGGCGGGTTACGCCGCAAGAACCGGTGCAGGTGGGAGAAGCCGAGTCGATCTATGAGCGCTCGAAGCTCAACCCCGTGCTGACCTTCGACAATTTCGTGACGGGTAAGTCGAACCAGCTCGCGCGCGCCGCAGCGATTCAGGTCGCGAACAATCCGGGCACGTCGTATAACCCGTTGTTCCTGTATGGCGGCGTCGGTCTGGGTAAGACCCACTTGATCCACGCCATCGGCAACCAGTTGCTGGCGGAAAAGCAGAATCCGCGCATTCGGTACATTCACGCCGAGCAGTACGTGTCCGACGTGGTCAAGGCATACCAGCGCAAGGCTTTCGACGAATTCAAGCGTTATTACCACTCGCTCGATCTGCTGCTGATCGACGATATTCAGTTCTTCTCGGGCAAGAGCCGCACGCAGGAAGAATTCTTCTATGCGTTCGAGGCACTCATCGCGAACCGTGCGCAGGTGATCATCACGAGCGACACGTATCCGAAGGAGATCACCGGGATCGACGATCGTCTGATTTCGCGTTTCGATTCCGGTCTGACGGTGGCCATCGAGCCGCCCGAGCTGGAAATGCGGGTGGCGATTCTTATCAAGAAGGCGCAGGCCGAGGGTGTGGGCCTGTCGGAAGATGTGGCGTTTTTCGTCGGCAAGCATTTGCGCTCGAACGTGCGTGAGCTCGAAGGCGCGTTGCGCAAGATCCTGGCGTACTCGAAGTTCCATGGTCGCGAGATCACCATCGAACTGACGAAGGAAGCGCTGAAAGATCTGCTGACGGTTCAGAATCGTCAGATTTCTGTCGAAAACATTCAAAAGACGGTGGCCGATTTTTACAATATCAAGGTCGCCGACATGTATTCGAAAAAACGGCCTGCCAATATTGCGCGGCCGCGTCAGATTGCGATGTATCTGGCGAAGGAGTTGACGCAGAAGAGTCTGCCGGAAATCGGCGAACTGTTCGGCGGACGCGACCATACGACGGTGCTGCACGCGGTACGCAAGATTGCGGAAGAGCGAGGCAAGGACGCGCAGCTCAATCACGAGTTGCACGTGCTGGAGCAGACGCTCAAGGGGTAAAAACCGGCGGATACGCGGGATGGCGGGCGGGGTTGCCTGCATCCCTGTGGATAAGCTGGGTGCGGTTTGGGGGGAACTGACGTTTTCGGGCACAATAGCGGATCGGCGCACAATGCGTCCCCTGTTCGTCCACAGCGTTTTCCGCCCTGTTATCCCTTCCACAAGCGATTGATTGATAAGGGAATCTTCGGGTTTTCAGCAGAAACTGATGCCCGTTAACAGTTACTACGAAGGATAAATATGCAATTGGTCAAAACTCAACGAGACAATCTGCTGCGGCCGCTGCAAATTGTGAGTGGCATCGTCGAGCGTCGCCATACGTTGCCGATTCTGGCCAATTTGCTCATTCGCAAGCACGGACAGGACATTTCCTTCCTGTCGACCGACCTTGAGCTGCAGATCACGACCACCGCCGATTGCGGTGCTGGCGCCGATGATGTGGCGACGACCGTGGCTGCCCGCAAGCTGCTCGATATTCTGCGCAACATGCCGGACGCTGAAGTGGCGTTGTCGCTGTCGGACAAGCGTCTGACGGTGCAGGCCGGCAAGAGCCGATTCCAACTGCTGACGCTGGCGGCGGAAGATTTCCCGACGGTTGCCGCAGCGACGGACTATGCCGCGAGCTTCAAACTGCCGCAGCGCGCGCTGCGTCAATTGCTGGGCATGGTGCATTTCGCCATGGCGCAGCAGGACATCCGTTATTACCTGAATGGCATGCTGCTCGTGGTCGAAGGCACCAAGATCGAGGCGGTGGCGACGGACGGTCACCGTCTGGCGTATTGCAACACCACGATCGAGGGTGAGAATTTTGCGCGTCAGGAAGTCATCATTCCGCGCAAGACGATTCTTGAGTTGCAGCGCCTGCTCGAAGACATCGACGACAAGGTGGAAATCGATGTGGCACCGAGCCAGGTCAAGTTCACCTTCGCGAATGTCGAGCTGGTCTCGAAGCTGGTGGAGGGCAAGTTCCCCGACTTCAATCGTGTGATCCCGAAGGGTTACAACAAGAGCTTCCTCATCAGCCGCGAAGAGTTGCATCGTTCGTTGCAGCGTGCGGCCATTGTGACGTCGGACAAGTTCAAGGGCGTGCGTTTCCAGGTGAGCGATAACCTGCTGCGGATCAACTCGACCAACGCAGAGCAGGAAGAAGCACAGGAAGAAATCGAAATCGATTACACGGGCGAGTCGGTGGATATCGGCTTTAACGTGACGTACCTGCTCGACGTGTTGTCGAACCTCAAGGTCGAACAGGTGAAGGTGAGTCTGGGCGATGCGAATTCGAGCGCCCTGATCACCTTGCCGGACAACGACGAGTTCAAGTACGTCGTCATGCCGATGCGCATTTGAGCGGATATTCCGCCATACGCGCCGTCATATGCGCGAAGGGGCCGAGTGCCCCTTTGGCGTTTCTAGAGAATTATCCTTTTGCGGGATAAGCCTGCCTTTGCAGCGCCAAAAGCGCGCGGAGGTGGCGGGTCATGAAGCAGTAATTCGTCAGTTAAATGACGCAGTAACCGGAAGATTGTCATGAGCGAACAGCAAAAGCAGGCCGATAGCGGCTATGGTGCAGCCTCCATCCAGATCCTCGAAGGTCTGGAGGCTGTGCGCAAGCGTCCCGGCATGTACATTGGCGACACGTCGGACGGCACGGGCCTGCATCACTTGGTATTCGAGGTGCTGGACAACTCGATCGACGAAGCGCTTGCGGGTTACTGCGATGACATCCACGTGATCATTCACGCGGACAATTCCATTTCCGTGACGGACAACGGTCGCGGCATTCCCACGGGCATCAAGTTCGACGACAAGCACGAACCGAAGCGCAGCGCTGCGGAAATCGTGATGACCGAGTTGCACGCGGGCGGCAAGTTCGACCAGAACAGCTACAAGGTGTCGGGCGGTCTGCACGGCGTGGGCGTGTCGTGCGTGAACGCGCTCTCCACGTATCTGAAGCTGACCGTGCGTCGCGACGGCAAGAAGCACTTCATGGAATTCCACCGTGGTGTGCCGCAGAACCGCGAGCTGGAAGTCATCGACGGTGTCGAGACGTCGCCGCTCAAGCTGCTGGGCGACACGGACAAGCGCGGTACCGAAGTGCACTTCCTGGCTGACGAAACGATCTTCGGCAAGGTCGAATTTCACTACGACATTCTCGCCAAGCGCATGCGCGAGCTGTCCTTCCTGAACAACGGCGTGCGGATTCGTCTGACGGATCAACGCACGGGCAAGGAAGACGATTTCGCGTTTGGCGGTGGCGTGAAGGGCTTCGTCGAGTACATCAACAAGTCGAAGTCGGTGCTGCACCCGACGATCTTCCACGTGACGGGCGAGCGCGACGGTATCGGCGTGGAAGTCGCGATGCAGTGGAACGACAGCTACAACGAAACGGTGTTGTGCTTCACGAACAACATTCCGCAGCGTGATGGCGGCTCGCACCTGACCGGGCTGCGTGCGGCGATGACGCGCATCATCAACAAGTACATCGACGAAAACGAACTGGCGAAGAAGGCCAAGGTCGAGACGACCGGTGACGACATGCGCGAAGGTCTCACGTGCGTGTTGTCGGTGAAGGTGCCGGAGCCGAAGTTCTCGTCGCAGACGAAGGACAAGCTGGTGTCGTCGGAAGTGCGTGCGCCGGTGGAAGAGTACGTGGCGAAGGCGCTGGAAGAGTTCCTGCAGGAAACGCCGAACGACGCGAAGATCATCTGCGGCAAGATCGTTGAGGCGGCGCGTGCGCGCGACGCCGCGCGCAAGGCGCGTGAAATGACGCGTCGTAAGGGCGTGCTCGACGGCGTTGGCCTGCCGGGCAAGCTGGCGGATTGCCAGGAGAAGGATCCGGCGCTGTGCGAGATTTACGTGGTCGAAGGCGACTCGGCAGGTGGGTCGGCGAAGCAGGGTCGCGACCGTAAGTTCCAGGCGATTCTGCCGCTGCGCGGCAAGGTGCTGAACGTCGAGAAGGCGCGCTTCGACAAGCTGATTTCGAGCGAGCAGATCGTGACGCTGATTACTGCGCTGGGTTGCGGTATCGGCAAGGACGACTACAACATCGACAAGCTGCGTTACCACCGCATCATCATCATGACCGATGCTGACGTGGACGGCGCGCACATCCGCACGCTGCTGCTGACGTTCTTGTACCGTCAGGTGCCGGAGCTGATCGAGCGCGGCTATGTGTATATTGCGCAACCGCCGCTGTACAAGATCAAGCACAACAAGGACGAGCGCTACATCAAGGACGAAAGCGAGCTGGGTCAGTACATGCTGAAGCTTGCGCTGAACAATGCCGAGCTGACGCCGACGACGGGCGCTGCGCCGATTTCGGGCGATGCGCTGGGCGAGCTGACGCGCAGCTACCAGTTGTCCGATGGTGTGATCGAACGTTTGAGCCGCATTTACGAGTCGTCGGTGCTGACGGCCGTGACTGAAGGCGTCGAAATCAATCTCGACACCGAGGCGACGGCGCAGGCGTCGGCCAAGGCGCTTGAGGCAGCATTGAGCAACGATCCGCTCGCGCCGGAGATCACGATCACGGCGGTGATGGAAGACGTCGAGAATGCCGAAGCCGTGCCGTCGCTGCGTGTGGAGCGTCGTCACCACGGTAACGTGAAGGTGACGGTGATCGATCAGGACTTCCTGCAGACGGCGGACTATGCGCAATTGCTGAAGACGGCCGAGACGTTCAAGGGCCTGATCGGCGAAGGCGCCACGATCAAGCGCGGCGAGCGCTCGCAGCCGGTGACGAACTTCAAGTCGGCGATGAAGTGGTTGATGGCCGATGCGGAAAGCAAGGTCTCGAAGCAGCGCTATAAGGGTCTGGGCGAAATGAACGCGGAACAGTTGTGGGAAACCACGATGGACCCGGCAGTGCGCCGCCTGCTGCGCGTGCAGATCGAAGACGCGATCGCTGCGGACGGCATCTTCACCACACTGATGGGCGACGACGTGGAACCGCGCCGCGCGTTCATCGAGTCGAACGCGCTGCGCGCGGGGAATATTGACGTTTGATTGATGTTGTTGCAGGGAAACCGAATTCGTGAGATTTGACGCGAATTCGTGAGACCAAGGTAACGAAGTTGATGAGACTATCTGGACTCGATCTGCCACACATTTGCACCGTCTGAGCCAAAATGACGGTGTGTGTTGACCATAGCAAAAATTCGAAGAGGGCCTTGAAGTTCAAGGCCCTCTTTTTGTTTGATATTGGAGTGCAACCCTGCTGTGGCGCACCACAACTCGCGCGGTAGGACGCCAGATACGGCGCCACCGGCCGCTAATCGAGCCAACTGGTTGCGGCACGACCAAAAATGATGAGCGCGAAGTCTTTCGTCGCGCGGTGTTCTCCCGACCGTCTCTTACCGGCCAGCTGAGAATCTGGATGACTACCGTGACAACGCCGCAGTCGATCCGAGGCACGAATGTACATCATCTGTAAGGGGCGTGGGTATTCGAATCCGCTTGATTTGTTGGGTGCGGAGTTGAATGTGCTCGACGTCGGGCAATTCGTACGGGAGCAAAATCCGATTAAAGATCGGACCATTGTTGTTCGGCTCCTCCGATCAGCGGATCTCGATGATTGGAGGCTGATGGGTGGCATTCCCGCGAACTATCCGGACACCACTTCCGGCTGAACAGCCATCACGAAGTCTTGTTTGAAGGAACGGATGGATCCGAAGTCCCAGAAATCGACAAGTTCACCGTGGATCTTGGCAACCAACCGAGGATAATTACAGTCGCCCACGATGCAACAACCGCCTACTTCGATTTGCGGGGCGTCGGACAAGTCTCTGCTCCAGAACTGGCCAAATTCATTTGTGAGCCGGATCCATTTGTCTGCCCGCGCTGAGTCCAATGGATTGGATCGAAGCGTCGCTGCAGTGTAGCGTCTCAGATCGTCGCTGGCGGCGGCATCGGCGGCCACAGGTGGCGCGAGGGCGAGGAATATCGCCTTTGCGCGCAACTTCTCGTTCCGACCGTTCGTGTCGAACGCGTCGACGGATGATTCCGGAACCTTCTCGCCGATAATCCATGCCAACCACAACAGCAACACACGGAGCTGAATCGCTTCCTCGGTTTCCGTGTTGGTATCGTCCGTCAGTGTGTCGATTAGCCGCGTTCTGGAATTGAACAAACACCACATGGATTCGTCCAGCAAGCGACGGCGCTCTGCCTCGGGAACGAGGAACTCGCGTGCCATTTGCCAACGCGGTAAGCGCTCAATACGCACCAGCTCCTTCACGAGCGAAAGCACGGCGATGAGTTGAACGAGCGCCCGCGCTTTGGTATCAGTTCTGTCGGCCTTAGTCAGCTTGACGAGCATCCGGTTGATGAGCCTCGTCACTTTTTTGCCAACCCGCCGCGCAATCTCGGCATCGCGGAGAACCTGAGCGTCGACATTCTCACCGTCTTCGGTTTGCTCTGGATTGTCGTCCTGATTGACCTGTTCTTCCTCGGTTCGGCCTGCCCTGTCCATGGGCATGGTCGGCTGCGTACGTAGCTCCTCGCCGAATTTTCGGGTCAGAAGGTCGATCAGCGTGATGATATCGGCGGATTCGACTAGACGGCGACGTCTCCTAGTCTGGCAAAGCTCGGTGACGCTGATTTCGAATGTGTCGGGTCTGCCGCCACTCGCTATGTGGGCTTGCGCCGATCCACGCCGTAATCGCACTTCGTTCTGTATTTCTTCTTCGGCGGCCGGTTCGAAGATCGCAGCTTCGACCGCCTTGAGCATTTCTGAAATGCTCTCACCGGACGGGTCCAATGCACCGAGCGCGTCGCGAACCTGGCGATGCGACGATCGCGTCTCCGCCGTCAGCAAATGTGGGTGAGCGATCATCGCCCTAGCCACGCGCTCGCTACCCAGGTACAAGTCGCACGCGCGCACCAGCTTCACGTCGATCGACACGGGAATACTCAGGACATCTCCCTTGCGAGTGACGGCGATATTTGCTTGAATTACGTCTAGATTGTCACTTAACAGACAGGCGCTGCCGGGCTCGATGGCCCCGCCTGGCGTTGCGATTTGCAGTTCGTTAGGGTTTGCCGCTACACCTATCCAGAAGCGTTCGGCCGATTCATCGATCGAACGTATTTGGGTGACGCTTCGTGTAGCGGTGGCCTCGAGCTCGCGTGCTGAGAGCGGTGGCAGCGCGAACATGCCGTACAACCCCAGCGCCTCCGCCGTCACCTGTGCGTCTGGACCAATGCGCATCATCACGGCTTCGACATTCGCGCGGCTTCGATCGCCCATCCAAGCGGGGCGGCTGGGATTGGCGCTTCCCGATATGAGCGCGTTCCCATTGTCATGCGTTTGCTCAATATATAGCGCCTTCGCATGTAGGTACTTGTCGCCGCAATTGCTGGGGTTTGTCCAGAGAAGCCTCGCGTCCACGAAACGCGCCTGCACCTTATGCATGCTTGGCAAATGCACGGTTTCCGGATCGATTGCGATGACCACGTCGGCCTGCGGCCAGCGTTCATGCAGATGCGCGACGAAAGCCAGGTCGCTATCGAAGAACGCACCGGTCACCCCGATCCTGCGAACTTCGCCTTTAACGCGCGCGTCAATTTGCTCAATAAGCGACGCTCCTCCTGGGCGCTGATGTAACGCGACGGTCGTCGTGGTTGCGCCTGGCGACGACAACGGCGCCACGCTTTTGGAAAAGGAAAGCACCGCTTCGATCAGGGAGGGTGGCGCCTGCTCCCGTGCAAGTTCGATCCACTCCTGCGCCATCTGCCAAATCGAGTCCAGCAGAGCGGCACCTTCCTGATCCTTACGGTCCGTCACGTGCACCCAGTTCGTGATCTCCCGGTTGTAGCCGAAGCCTGATAGCGTCAGATTGTGGCTGCCGACGAGAATCGAGGCCTTCTTTTTGCCGGCCAGAATACAGACTTTGGGATGAAATGCTCCGCGCACGTTGACCGGCAAGAGCGAGTACGCTATGCCTGCAAGCCTCGGGCGGGTCGCTTCGGATTGCCAGCTTAAGCTGCATTGTGCGTGATCCATCAAGACGATGTTCTGGTGGCAGCCCGCCGCCACCAAGCGACGCAGCAAGACCTCTTCATAGAAGGGCAGGCTCGCGTTGAACGTGGTGATTAGTGATGCGTCGAAGCCGCCTTGCTTGATGACATTCAAAAGGGAGATCGAATCAGGCACTGACGCCCTCCATCAACTGCTTGCCTTCCGCGCTCAGCAACGTACGTTTATCGTCATTGCGCACGACCGCGCCTATGTCCATCAGGATCTGTAGTGCTTGACGAAAGCGCGGCGTGGTATTGGACGGTGCGGGTATGTTTCCATCTGTCAGTTGCAAACCGCGCTCAGACGGGCGGAAACGAAACGTCGCTGAATTCGTGCGATGAAGTTTGCGTAACGACACGCGCAAATGCGTATTCATGCACCACGCAACGACGTCAGAGACCACGGCGCTTGGTGACATCTCTCGCCACTCAGCAGCTTTGCGCCGGAACGTATCGAGATTGATGGGGTAATCCCGCAGTGCTTGTGGCGTGATCGCGAGCCCTTCATACGGCGCACGACTAAAATCGTCACGAATGACAAGGATCGCGAGCACTCGCATGGCTGACGCAAACAACGCGGCTTCGCTTTCGCGCCCCCAAGACGAAACCATGTTTTGAGCCATCGGCATCTCGTGACCCTCAGCGGACCACTCCTCGAGCGCTGGCAATGTAGATTCGATGTTCGAGAGCCACGCTCCGAACGTCGCACAGTTGGTGTCGGCAACGAAGCCTTCCACGACGGCTGATTCCTCGAACGCCTTGACGAACGCCTCGACTGTGTCGCACACATAGCGCTCTCCCGCGATCTGCGGGGATAGCTTGTTTAAAACAAGCGAGAAGATCGTCTGAACCGCAACCGATAGCAGATCGTTGCGAACGTAAATGGCCCAGGTCGCACGCGTGGACGCCAGATCGGCTGGGATGCTCCAGCACGGCCGATCCGGCAGTGCGTTGCCATACATGACGGCGCGGAATACGTATTCGGAAAACTCGACGTCAGGCGTCAGATTATCTATGAGACGCTGGATTATCGCTAGCGAACGCTTGCGCTGCGTGCCTTCTTCGCCGTACTCTCGCAACCGGTCGAAGTAGATATCGGTGAGCCGTTCGCGCTCACTCGACTCGGGGCTTCGAAGGTGGCACGGACAGAACGCATGCAACTGTCTAATGTCGTCGTCAGCGATCTCACCTTCCTCGAGGATGCTCCAGAATAGGTCTGACGGCACCGATGCATTGAAAGCTTCGGCAATTGGCTTGCCGACTTCCTTTGTGAATTGAAACCACGGCTTTCTGCCGCCGTGCAGCATGCGTAAGTCGGTGAGCGTTCCTGCGTAATACTGCGAAAGCCCTCCCATGCGATTCATGAAGTACCGATCTTCGGAGTCGTTGGCGGTGAACCTGACTAGCTTCAGTGTCTCTCCGTCGAGCGCTCGCTGCACTGCGCTGACCAGTTTCTGTCGACCTACCATCGCTGCGCCGTGGCGCTCGCTGATCTTGTCGGTGCATTGCGAGTGGTGTTCGGCAATCAGTGTGAACAGGCAATCGGCTCGCCGAAAACGTTCGACGAACGATGTCTCGTCCTCGTCATACGGAAAGCGTTTTGCGAGCGACCATATGAGCCACGGATAGAAGGAGTAATAACGGGCTCGGTCGGTGACGTTCGTTATTCCCGGCAATAGCTGACCGTAAATAAGAACGCACGGCGCTTGTGCGCCGAGGTGATCCAATCCGCCGATGGAGTGTGGGGGTTCGACCCACGCAGTGTCGATTTTCAATTCGCTCTCTCGGGATGGCGGTATTTAATTGGGGCGTGGAGTGGCACGCATGGCGAGGCGGTTCTGTCTGGGCAATTGTCGGTTCGTCGGATTCATGTTCGCTATCGGCAGACTTCTCCAATTAGTAGGTGCACGAAACAGGTTAGTCAGCCTCACAGTAACGATGCGTGATCCCGTAGTCGCGCCAACTGCGACATGTCAGTCGACGGAGGGCTCAAACTTGGCAAAGAGTTGTACCCATCGCTCAATCAAATCAATATCTATATCCGAGATCCCCTTGGACAGCGAGACGGTCTTCACACGCTTCGCAACCTCCACCTTCCAACCAAGCGTGAGCTCAATGCCTTCACGCTTGGCCCAAGCTTCCACCTGAGGCACGATGGGCTTACCTTTCAAGGCGGCATCCGAGAAGGTTTGCTCCGCAGCACGAAAGACGCGGTCCACACCATCTACAAAGCGCTGGTGAGGAATCAAGTCCTCCAGCTCCGACCCTTGGAATTCGACGAATTCGTCTGTTGATATGACCTTCGCCTCCTCGCGGTTATAGAGGCTACTACGAAGCTCTGCGGCCAACTTAGTGCCCATGTGATCACCATCTAGCAAAACGACCGGCAGAGTCTCATCTCGACCAGTCAGGATGCTGGCAGTGATCCGAAGTGTTTTGGTTCCACCTGCGGGTGGAAACACCAATTCTCTACGAGGTTTAATCTTTCCTGCGCCAATGAGGAGAGCCTTGATCATCGTGAGATAGTGCTGATCAGACGCACCTTCCACGACAATCGGCAGGCACCCTAGAAGCAAGCTCTCGGCGACATTCAGATTGAGTGCCGAATACACAGCATACGCAGCGCCAGCTTGCGCTGGGTCGGCCCCCGACTGACGTAGATTTGGCGAGGACTCAGTCGAGCCATCTGAAGCGACATAAACTTTTCGTACTCGATCTAAGCGGTCGGGATCAACGAGAAATGGCGAATGCGTCGTATAGATGATTTGATTGGTGTTAGCCAGCCCATCGAAGAAGGCGGATAGATCGCGCTGCGCGAGAGGATGAAGGGATAGGCCCGGCTCATCGAGCAGAAGGATGGCACCTTCGTGATCACCTTGGCTTTCAACCAAGAACACGAGATAGAAGCTTAGGAACCACTGCAATCCAGTACTGCGATTCTCAAGTTCCACTTCCTCCGGACGTCGATCGTCCGATACCCAGATGCGAAAATGATCGCCGTCTGCCTCGAAGCGGAAGCGGTAGTCGCCTTGTTTCCACCACGACTTGAACTCTTTGGTCAAAGTTGTGCCCGCAGACTGTAACAGGATGGATCGCTCTCGCTTGCGCTCGGCGATCTTCGCGATCTCGTCTTGGGTTGGCTGCCGGTTTTGATTGCTGGGGTCTTTGAAATCACGACCGAGTTCAAGAATTTCCTTGGGCTGAAGCCGAACGAAGCTGAATAGCACGCGGAGGGTTCGAGCTTTCGCCGCTTCCTTGGCGCCCAGATCTTTTCTTTCCAGATTCTGGACTACATGGGGGAGATAAATCTCGGAGTCTAGATTTCCATAATTGGAGTAGTAGACAAATTTGGGGAGCGCGTTCAGGACAAGGTTCAGGACTCCGTCGATGTTCTCTGGAGCGGGTGACCGGATTTGGGACAAGCGGCCGGTTAAGACGTCGATGGTTTGCTGGACGCGAGGGACGATTGTCGACGTTTTCGCTGGTTGTTCTGGCAATAACTTATTCAGTAACTCAATGGCGGTATCCAAGTCCTGTGCAGTCCAGTCTTGGCTAATGGAGTCGATCAGCTCGCGAACAGCGTCGACAAGTGTTAGCTTAAGAGACTCTTCGCTTTTGAGCGCCTCGGTCTGTTTAAGAGCTGTGGATAAGGACGTCAACTCGTGCCTCATGTCCAGAGCAGTGACGGTCGTCTCGGGAACATACAGAGGAAACGAGATCTCGTATTGCCCGTCAAAGTACCTGTCGACACGCACGATTTTAAGTTGTGAAGCATCCAGATTCGTGCTTTCGACCAATCTGGCGCTGAGAGACGTTGCATCAAAGTCGGCACTGATGAACCGAAACCGCCCCGGTTTGTCACGCACATCCGCGAACATGGTCTTCGGGTAGTCCGATGTCGGCTGAATCTCGCCTTCACGGGCGGGATTGAGCTTCCAAAGGGGAAGCAGCAAGTTCGTTTTTCCAGACTCGTTTACACCGATTAGTGCGGCAACGTCACCAGCTTCAATATCGCCGCTGTCCTTCACAGAGCGGAAATTCGTTACCCGGTATTTGATCAACTTCATCCTGCCCCCGTTGAGATTGCTTATTCGTTTGCGAAACTGAAGTCCGTGCGACCAATTGGTTACAGTAATCGGTGTGCCTAGCCGATGATGCGGGCTACCCCATCCGGGGAGGAGCCCACCACAGCCGGCTGTAGGAATACGGCATCGTCGTGTCGATGAGCTGTTTCATGTCCGGAAACGGTCGAGCTCGATCTTCACGCCATACGGGCCAGAGACGTTACGTGCCCGGACTATTTTTTCGTTTTGTTTGTCTCCGGATTGGCGGAGACACCTCCTGATCATCTGGCATGACTGCCGGTCGCCTTGCCCCTACGGAGAGGGACTGCTTCAACCTCTCCAGCATCTTCTCGCCCAACTCCGGGTGCATACGTTTCACCATAGCGGCTTGTCCCCTAACTCTGCTCACTGGCATTGTGGACTCCTCACCGATGGAGATAGCCAGGTTTGTGCGATGGAGCAGAGAGGAGATGCTTCGACGTTGAGGTTTCGGCAACGAGACCTTCTTATTCACCACAAGGCCGTTGACGGACGTCCGTGCGTTGCTTCGTTGAACATCATGCTTGGGGCGTTTGACGGAATAGCCATGCCTGTTGACAAACGCGAACAGCATTCGATTCGTCTCCGTCACTTCGTCGCTATTTACTCGTTGTTGCTTCGATATTGTGATGTCATCAACCAAGCGAGAGTATCGCCATCCCTGCCTTTCCAATCGAGCGACTAGATCATGCTCGTCTGAAAAAAACACAAGATTTGCGAGATAACTACTGGTCCTCGCGCCTTGAGGAAGGAACCCGTCTTTGGTTGTGAGCATGGTGAGCAACTTCGCAACCGCAGGAGAAAAACGAAAAAATTTGGACCAAATGTCCATTACTGCCGAATCGGAGGTGCTTGGAAAAAAGTCAGCGATATCCAGCGTCACGAGGATTGTGGGGTCAACGTGGATTTCGGCATTGCGAACATAGTCGCGAGGATGGAGCCGGTCACGAATTCCGCCCTGAAGGAATAGGGGAAACATCGTCCGGTGGAAGATCCTGCTGTTAATGTGTCCGTGAACTTCTTTCAGTTGCTTCTGAGCATCCCATGTGTACCGCGTCGAGCCATCCTTTTTAGGTACGGGCACTTTTCTGTACATGCGAGACGCGTTACGGGCGAGTTGAAGCAATTGAGGCTCGGTCAAAAGCAATGTCCGAGCAAGCGCGCCCACACTCTTTATAGGCGCGTTTCTATAAAAGGGCTTGTTCTGAAGGCTCTTCATTCAACAACTGGAGTGCAGTGAAGGAAAGCTTCTCTTGAAGGTCAAGTGGCAGCCCAGCGAGTTCTGTTTGATCGGCTGCGAGGAAAAACAGAATACCTGATGGTACAGCCAACGCTTCAGCGATTTTCTGAATAACCGATAACGTTGGGTCCTTACGCTTGTTTTGTTCTAGGAGCGAAAGGTACGACACAGAAATCTCGGCCTTCTCCGCAAGCTGCGCTTGGTTCCACCCACGCTGCTTGCGACAAAGCGTGATTGCGCGGCCCAAATTCATTTTCTAACCCTTGGAAAAAATGGTTCGCTGCGTCAACTCGGGTTGAAGAATCGATGAATGAGAGCTGCCAAGTTACTCACGATACCTGCGGCTTGAACGATAAGTTCCAACGCGCGCATGCGCAGGTGACGCGGCACTTCAACTTCATCTTCCCTATCTTGCAGGCAACGTTCCAATTCCTCAACGAGTGCCTTCAACTCTTCATTGACGCTGGTGCTTAACTCTTGGTGCTTGCTCTGACGAAGCGCGTTGAGCGCATCGATGCAGTACTTCAAATGGTCTGATTTCATGGAGATTCTCCGTTGCAGGGCACATGCCCAGCTTCCACAAGCAGGTAACCGAACGGAGAGAGTTAGAGCACCACGAACCACATTCCAATTAGCTTCCACAACACAGCTTTTGAGATACCGAACATTGCCTACAGCTTCCAAGAATCCACCCGGTATCGGAGAGGACAGGCGCGGAAGCTAAGTTCCGACAGCATGCACTGAGCTCCGGAGCCAAGTATTGACGCCCGAATCGCAGACAGCGGCTCGGCCTCGTTTCGTGCGATACGGCGCGATACGTCTCGGTTCGACAATGAGACGGCGCGTTAGTCCGAAGGCCTCACGAAAATTGCCCGCATAGCGGGTACCCCGTCCAAAGGACGAAGCGGCACTACCTCGCTACCACTTGAGGAATTACGAAATCGACCTGTTAAAGAGCACCGGAGCAGTTCTACTCCTCCCAACGCAAATAATAGTGGAATGCCCACCAAAGTCAATAAAAATTATCTGGCAGTCAATTTTTGAGGGTTTTGGTAAGGCATCACGTCGAAATGCAACGGGTGCGAGCAGTTTTCACATTGGCGCAACCTTGACGCAAGCTACTTGTCTGGTCTGGCACATAGGTGGACGCCTGAGTTTGCTTGCGCCTCATTGGGGCGCTCTGAGACTGACAGATCCAGCTTGGGTACCACGGTGCCCGCTCGCGTATGTATTCGCTGCACGCTTACCGTACTTCCCGCCACCACAGATTTCCAACGTAGGAAATCATTCTTGTGGCAAAGTGAAATAAAAATACCTATTTTTAATCAATAACTTACGCATTGACTCGGTTTCACCTTTGGTCTAACGTTGGTAACACTTATGACCGCCCGCAAGCATTTCACGATGTCAACGCCGATCGGTATCCACCTTAAGACGCTTCGATTGAGAGCTGGCTTTCGACAGCAGGAGCTTGCTGCTCGGCTTGAGTATGACGCGTCGCATGTCTCGAGCGTAGAGGTCGGTCGCAAAAATCCCTCCCAAGATTTCCTTCATCGCTTTGCTAGCGCGCTTCGGCTTTCGCAAGACGAAGTTGCGCACTTGGAAAGGGAGATGTCGGATTCTCCTACGAGCATTCAACTGATTCCGGATTTGCCCACCGACGAGTACAGGATGTACGCAGAACTTGCTCGGAAGCTTGGGAGATTGTCGCCTGGACAAATCGTGGCGATACGGAAGATTGCCGGGCTCGACGAGGAGATACGGATGCAGCCCACTTATCAGCCGTCACGTATCAAACGCCGAGTAAAAGAGGAGGCGCCAATGTAAAAACGGGACAAACCTCGCGGCCTGTCCCGTTGCGAGTTAGCGAACGACACTAACCCGGTTAGCGCCTTTAGTATCAATCGCAGCCTCACGACAGTCAAGCCGCTTTTTCGTCGAAACATGGAAAGCGCGCGAACCCTGTGTGTCCGCGTAAGGACACTATGTCGCCTGAATTCCAGCATATCGGCAGCTGACGTTGTGAACACGACGTGGCCGACATCGGCATTGGCTGGTTCCAAGTTTCGTCTTCAACGAACCCGCGCGTCTTATACGACGCGCGCGGACTCTTTCGTAGGTGCGGACATGGAAATTGAATCTAAAGACGCCGGCACTAGCCGCAGCACCCTTTCCTCCTCGTCACACAACCTCGTTCCGGCGCGCAATCCTGTTACTCCGTCCGGTCGAGGTTTTCGGGCGAAATTCTTCTCACCCAAAAACCAACGGCTTATCCGGTGCGAAAGCCTTCTCGAGTTTGACTGCTTACACCTATTTGAATTTGCGCGCGGCGTGACGAGCTTCGTCGAACAGCCGAAAACGATTCGATATCAGTTACGAGGTCGCTCGCGCACGTACACGCCTGACTTTGCGGTTGATTGGGCCGATGGACAACGCTGGCTGGTCGAAGTAAAGCCAGCGGACGTACTGCAAGCGCCTGCGAACAGAGAGAAGTTCGAGCGACTCGCAGAGGTGTTTGGTAACCAGCAAGACAAATTCGTGATTCTGAGTGATAGACAGATACGAAACGCCGTCCGGCTCAAGCAGATCAAGCACCTGCTGCGCATTCGTTATGAAAAATGGTTGGATGGAACGGCGGATGCGGTAGCACCGTCGAGCCTGGAAAATCGCACGATTGCGCAAGTGCTTAACGCCGGAGCGTCTGGGCGGGCGATATTACATCGACTTGCTTCACGCGAAATCGTTTGTTCTCTGGACGAAGAAATCACCGGCGCGACACGCTTGCGCGCTTTTGAGGAGCGCGACGATGCCGTCCTATTCCTTTAAGGTTGGCGAGATGATCGCGCTCGAGGACAAGATCTTCCTGATTGAACACATGATTGGCGAGATGATTCACGTGGTCGGCGCGACAGACGCACAACGCACCACCTACCCGGCCGTCACCCTTCTGGAGCACTTTGCACAAGGGCGGCTGAAATTCATCACGCGCGGAGAACTCGAGTCTGGCGTGAGCGCTATTTCGACCGAGGCAACGCTCGAACGCAGCCTCTCGGATTTTCCGTTGGCGCTCCAGCAAAGCGCGCTACGAAAGTGGCGATACCTAAACGCGATTTGCCCCGATGGTCGGCTTGGGGTCTCGCGGCCCGTGCTGGCTCAAATGCTCCGGACTGTGTGGTCGGGGCTTGGTGCTCAGTCGGGCGGTGCCATGCCGCCGTCGGTACCGAGCTTTTACCGCTGGCGATCGAAGTGGGTCTGGTCGAGGCTCGATGTTCGTTCGCTTATCGACAAGCATGAACTTCGGGGCCGGCGCCCGACGTCGTTGCCCGACAGATTATCGGAGCTCATCGACGAAGGGATTGAGAAGATTTACCTCACGCCGCAGCGAGAATCGCTACGAGAAACTCGGGACTGGATTCAGTTGAGGATTGAGCAGGAGAACCGACGACGGACTCCCACGCAGGCGCTTCCTGACGTTACGCATCGGATGTTGCGCCAGGCGCTCTCTCGCATTGACCGATATGCGATTCTCAAGGCCCGCTATGGGCAGCGATACGCGCAGGATGCGGTCCGCGTCTACGGAAAAGGCCCGGCATGTACGTATCCGCTGGAGCGCGTCGAGGTCGATCATACGCCGCTGGACGTCCTGGTCGTCGACGCTGAGACCGGACTGCTTCTGGGGCGACCTTGGATCACGGTTATGATCGATGGGTACTCAAGGATGATCGTTGGTATCCATATTTCATTTCGCAATCCGAGCGTTCGTTCGGTGCTTCGATGCCTGAAGCACGCGATCCTGCCCAAAGTCGATGTGAAGGAGCGCTTCCCCAAGGTCAACGGTGAATGGAAAGCGTACGGACTCATCCATCAACTGGTGTGCGACAACGGGCTTGAGTTTCACGCCCACGATTTGGAGGCGGCATGCGCTGAGCTTGGCGCGCACGTGGTCTATTGCCCGACGAGATCCCCGCAGATGAAAGGCCGCGTTGAGCGCTTCCTGAAAACGCTGAACTATGGTTTCGTTCACTTGCAGCCTGGAACGACATTCGCGACCTACGACAAGCGGCATGTGTACGACTCTGGCGCCACTGCGGCGCTCACGCTCGAATCTCTGCAGGAAATCGTTCACCGCTGGATCGTCGATGTCTACTCGGTGACTTTCCATCGGGCAATTCAAAGCACACCCAGCCAGAGGTGGGATGAGGGAATACAAAAGTTTCCCCCGCGCCTGCCCAAATCCGCCGATGTCGTGAATGCTTACCTCGGGAATTGCAGCCGCCGGCACCTGACGAAGAACGGGATCGAGGTCCATTCCTTACAGTACAACTCGGCAGCGCTGCAAGAGCTCAGGCGACGATGCGGCAACATTGAGGTATCCGTCAGGACCGATCCTGATGACTTGGGCGCCATTTTTGTTTTTGATGATCAGTCAAAACGATATCTTGAAGCGCGATCCACCATGCCAGGCTATGCGGATGGCGTCAGTGTGGAGCAACACCGATGGATACGGTCCAAGGCACGTCGGGACTACGCGGCCTCGCCGATGCGACACGCTTTGCTCGCCGCGAAAGCAGACTTGCGCGCCGACACGGAAAAAGCCATGGACGCGGGCCGGGCTTTGCGGGGCAAGGACCGAAGAAAAACGCTGCCCAAGCATGAGCGGGAGCTCATGGTGCAACAGGCGGAGGCGCGACAGCAAAACCTGCCGCTGGAGCTCGAATCCGATGAGCCGTTTGCGCCGGATGAACCGACGGAAGACCTCGCGCACGATCACGAGGTCCCGCTTTTCCCAGTTCGTCGCGGCACGAATGGAGTGCCACCTGCGCGGGGGGGCGGCGAGGACAATCCCGTCGGAGGCCCGGCCCCCCACAGGAGGCACTTGTCATGAGTGACGTCATTAGAGCGGGGGCGCAGCCGCCGAGCAGGGTAAGTTCGAGCGAAATCGCGTCGATGTCTTCGTCCGCGATTGGAATAACGGAGATCGTGGCCGGAGTTCGGGGCACACTGATCGAACACCCGGCATTCGCTGCAGGAATTGCGGCGATTCAACGATGCCACCGCATGGGGCGGTTTGCGCTCGAGGAGCCCGGTTGCTTGTTAATTACCGGTGTTTCGGGCAGTGGCAAGTCCACGCTTCGTAAGGAGTACGCGAGGCATCATCCTCGCCGGGAGACCCCTGAGGGGACGGAAATTCCGGTATTGCATCTTGAATTGCCTGCGCAACCGACAATAAAAAATGTTGCTGAACGCGTGCTTTGGGAGCTAGGTGATCCGCTATTTACCCGGGGTTCTGCTGAAGCGATGACCTCGCGCATTGTGACGTTATTCAAAAACTGCAAGGTCGAACTGGTGGTTCTCGATGAGTTCCAGCATTTCATCGACCACTCGAGTGAGAAGATTGAAACTCGGGTTGCTGACTGGTTAAAGCATCTGGTGAACATCACGAAAGTGCCGTTCGTCCTAATGGGACTGGGGCGATGTCGTCGCATTCTTCAGAGTAACGAGCAACTACGCCGGCGTTTTTCGCGACACATCGCACTCGAACCCTTTGGTAATTCTGAGAAACGTGCCAGACGCATCTTTGATGGCCTAATGCGCTCCATCTGGGCCAACGTCCCGGTGATGCCGTCACCGGATTTAGTGGAGGATGGCGATATGCTGGACCGAATTCACTATGCGACGTATGGCCTGATTGGTTACATCATGACGCTTGTGAGCACGTCGGTGGAGATCGCATTGGACGAGAAGCGTTCGAGCATCGACCGGGAGGTGCTCGCGCACGCATTTGTCGAGTCCGTTTGGCCCGAAGCACGGGGGAACAATAACCCATTTCATCCTCGCTTCATCATGAGGCCTCTGACGCACATTGGGGAGCCCTTCGGTGGTTATGCCGTCTGAAATCGGTGGCCGTCGCTTTGTCCGCCGGCCGCGTCCGGCGGATGACGAGCACGTACTGAGTTACTTCATGCGCCTTGGCGAGGCGAACGGCTTCACGGGTAGGAAAGCGCTCGGGAGCTTGGTCCGATATCTCACCGCCGCGCTTGAGCGCCCGAGTGAACGGGCTGCGGTTTCATGCGCGCTGGACGTAGACGAATCCGTCATGAGGGAAATCAGCCTACGTCATCAACGCGTTCACGGTTTTGCGGGGCACGCTAAGGGCTACGCGCGCCGCAATTTCTTTCGTGACCCGCACGTGGCGTATTGTCCGGCGTGTGTCCGGGAGCGAGGACTCTTCAGGGCCCTATGGAATTTTCGTGCGCTCGCCGTTTGTGAGTCGCACGGACTCTGGCTTCTGGAGCGTTGCCAACGTTGCTGTGCGTTGGTGGGATGGGATCGTCCCGGGTCGACGACCTGCGCATGCGGGTTCGAGTTCGGACAAGCCAAGACCACTGCGGCCCCCCATGAGGCTGTACTCATCAGCATGCTGATCTCCGCCGCTATTGTGGGTTCAGACGCGGCGAATTTCGTAGATGAGCAGCATTTTTGCTCGGAAGCCCGGCAAATGAGTGCGATCGACTGGCTAGCCGTCGCGAGCTTCTTCGCCATTTTTGTTGATGGCGAACCTCGCGTCAGCCCGCGACGAAGGGCGAACCTGGACGCAGAAAAGCGTGCCACCTTGCTGGCGGTAAGATGGTTCACTCAATGGCCGCGGGGTGCAGAACAGGAGTTGAACAGCAGCACTCAGGCCCTGTGTGACCCCGGCGGTCCGCTACTTTTCGCATCGCGACACTTGCGCTCCAAGATACCGGCGCGATTCCTAATGTATCGCTGTGGAGAGCTCACCCTACCCGACTTCATGATTAACTTAATTGAGGGTTACGGCCATTCGCTGTTTGTGTATAGCGACGGATGCGGTCTCGTCGTCAATCCGAACCGACTGGTGTCTGGGGAGGATGGGGTGCTCGGCCTCGAACTGCCACGTGCTGAGCACGTGCGTTCATCAGCGGGCAAAAAGCGGCGGAATTTTCTGCCACTGGCGCGCTTTATCAGGGGCGTGCGCGCCGCGAACATCGTGCTTTACGACAATCGAGAAGTGGAAATCCTGATTGGGGCCACGGCGATCCAACGAGCTGTGCTTGTCGATGGTGGTTTCCTCAAAGTTGACGACGAAAGACGGAACATGTTGTCGACCGAAGTCGAGCGATTCCGTACTTGGCTGACGAACGCCAGCACCTATATCACGGACCTCGACGATATGCTGCCGCTGAGCCAGTTGTCGGTGCGAAGGAAGGAGTTACTGTTGCAAATTCTAAGGGCGGCTGCCGCCGCTCGCATATCCCTGTTCAGAGACACCAAAGGTACGGCAAGGCTGGATGGGTGTTACGTTCGACGAATTGAGCTCGACGAACTCGCAAGGGGAAGCTGTGTCTAGGCTCCTTGTGCGTCCAGCACCGATGCTCGATGAAAGTATGATCGGCTATTTGCTTCGGCTCGCCGAATGCAATGGGTTTGCATCGCTGTGTGATCTGGATTTCTTGGTCTCTCCGCAGAATTGCGGTGGTAGCCGCGTAAAGGTAGAGAGCCTGCTTGGTGGGCTGTCATTGTCGGCAACACGCGGGCAGGTGACGTACTTTCGGAACCTCCAAATTCCCGACTGTGGGGGCGTTGATTCGAAGTGCTGGAATGGACGAAGACCGCGTTACTGCCCAATCTGCCTCGCTCAGGCGCCTTATTGGCGCGCAGTATGGGACTTGACATTGATGGCCGCCTGCCCGGCGCACCGGGTTGCGTTACGCGATTCTTGTCCTGGTTGTCATCGTGCTCTAACGTGGAAGCGTCGCCATGTTTCCGAGTGTGATTGTGGTCATACGTTGACGAAGGTGGAACCAGAACATGCCTCCGATGAGTCTGTCGCGATAGGGGCCTATCTAGCCTACGCGATGTCTCCGAAAGCAGCTAGCTCTCTGAGGTACCGACAGCCGGACGTTCAGGCGCTCTCCCTTGTCGATCTGTTTGACCTCTGCGTTCAGTTCGGTACCTATCTATCCCCAAAGGGAACAAAGCCCACGAAAGTGGCAAATTTGTACGATGTGTCGGTTGCTCTGGGTGTGGCAAATGGCGCCGGGCAAGTATTGATCGATTGGCCCAATGGGTTTTTTGGATTGCTTCGAGAAATCGGTAACCGTGCCGCCATCGATGGCAAGTCGAGTCGCCTGTCGGCAAGATTCGGGTACTTTTATACCGCGCTTTATCGTCGGTTCGGTGCCAGCCAGTTCGATTTTCTGCGCAGAGAGTTCGAGACGTTCGTAGGACGCGAATGGGTGGGGCAATTAGCGGGACGGAACCGTCGCATGTCTCTAGCCACAAGACGCGAGCACGCGTGGCTTCCCATCACAGTAGCGGCGAAGTTATTAAGAGTTGGACGGGATACTGTTCGAGCGCTAATAGAGGAAGGAAGACTTGAGGGACAAACCCACGTATCTCCAGCGGGTAGGACCTGGGGCACAGTAAGCAAGCTAAGCGTTGAACAGCTACGTAATGCAGGGGCGCAGCGGATGACGCTGACCGAAGTGCGAGGGGTTCTTGGCATCTCGCGGAAGCACGCTTATGCACTCATACGCTCCGGCATGATGAAAGCGATTCGAGGCCCCTCCGTGGATGGCTCAGCGGTATGGCAATTTGATAGACAAGAGATCGCGGAGTTAGGGGAGCAGCTCTCCAACCCCATTCCGACGTGTCATACCCATTCGCAGTGGAGGAATAATGAGCGGGAACGATCCAGAGGGCGCCACCCCTACGGCATTGAATTCGTGTGAATTGACGAGGTCACTGGACACGCTCTGCGAAGCCGACAGTCGTAACGCGTGTTCTTTGCGCAAAGATACGAACACCGGGGAAATTCGTCTCGCCACATCTGCAGATCAAATTGCGGACATGGCTGTCTTCAATCTCTCCAGCAGGGTTCCGACGGCGGTTCATATCCACTTTGAAACGGCCAAGAATCTCTACGTTTACGCGTGGTTTGTTTATCGCTTCTATTCGGTAGCAGAGCAGCAAGCGTTGGCCTCACTTGAGTTCGCTCTTCGAACAAGACTGGAAGACGATGCTTCGCGCTCAGCGTCAAGAGGTGCAAAGCGACCGCGCGGGTTGAAGGCGTGGCTGAATGAAGCCTTGAAGCAAGGTGCGATAGCTAATGATCGATTTCAGTGGGCTGAAAAGCGGGCGAAGGCACGTGCGATGCGACGAGTAGATGTTCAAGCGATTCAGCAGATGAAGGATTTGGGGTTGAAATCCATACAGCTCGATTATTCGCGCGCAGAGCTGCTGCGCGAGGATTTCGCCGAAGATTGGATTGGCACGTTCATCGAGACGCTTCCTGAAATTCGAAATGAATATGCCCACGGCTCGAGTCATTTGGATAGTTCTTCCGTCTTGAGGACGTTCGAAATCATCACCGAACTTATCAACCAATTGTTTGACCGAACATCGGGGCCGCGCTGATCATGGGCACACTTCATCCATGGGAATGTCGAATATACATAGACACCGAATTCACTGACATAGCTGCACCGGAGCTTGTTAGCCTAGGGATGGTCGCGGAGGATGGCCGGGAGTTTTACGGCGAATTGAACGATATTCCGATAGAGCGCTGTAGCTCATTCGTACTAGCTAACGTATTGCCGCAACTGGGAACGGTGCCTGCGCAAATGATGTCGCTTATAGCTTTGGGCGGTGCCGTTCGAACATGGATGCAAAGTTTCGAGGGGCAGAAGCAGCGCCCCGTAATTTGCTACGACCATCCAGTTGATGTTGAGCTTCTGTGGCGACTAGTCGGCGGACGGCCTGCTGGATGGAAGGAAAAGCTAATTTCCCAGATGATCGATCACCGGAGCAGAGAGGAGTATTTTAAAAGAAATGGGGGCCGGCATCACGCTTTGCATGATGCGAGAGCGAACAGAACGGCATGTAGGTGAGGCAAGAGCAGGACGAGTTCTCGAGGACGAGATTTCCGATAGAGTGCGGTTGTTATCCCTTCCGTCCGGTTGTGACCTGATTGGTAGCTCTCGCGAGAGACCTCAAATTGCCACAGGTTGATTACCCTACGAAGTCTTTTCTGTCGTGAGACCAATGCAAATCCGCGCGCTTCACCGACAGCCGGAGCATGGTCAGCAATGCCGCCTATCGCTAAATAGGCGGCGTTCTCGTCCTACTCGATGGAGAGGCGCCCTAGCGCGTCGCCTTTACATGCTAGGTTTCGTCGAACGGGCAGAGTCAATAATCGGCACGCACCTTTGCTTACGGCCAACTCGACTATCCTCCAACTACCACCAGCTGCGACTCCGTGATGGCCTACTGTAGCGGAGGCGCTCGCGACGACTGCTACATTGCTGTCCTGCACGATGCCTAGATATTCCTGGTGTCGATGACCATGAAGGACGACGGAAGGCTCGCCTCGCTTTACAAGCATCTCGACCAACTCGATGGCGTTTTCGAACACGAGGAAAGCGGCCTTGAATCGCGTTGCGAGGCTGCTACTTTGCGGAACAGCGAGATGATGGTGCACGGCGACAGCAAAGCACTTGAACGTGTCTGCGGTAGCGGCCATCAACGTTTCGCAGCGAGAAATTGCATCGGATGGTGCTGCGCCGATTGCATTAGTGGCATTCACGGAAGCCGGCTTTACGCTATCGAGCAAAATCATGCCAACGCCGTGAGTTCCAGATTTAACCACCAGCGGGAACATGCCACTCCAAATCTCCGACATGGGGGTTTGGGGGCCCGGAGTACTGCTGATATGCGCATTAATAGACGCAAGGTGACTTCGTGAATAGTCTGCGAGAGTCACGACGCGATTTGTTCGCCGGTCGACTAGAAGCGCACGGTCTCCCATTAGTTCAGTCATGACGCACATTGCGCGAATTTGACGCAAGCCGCGACCAAAATTACTGAACCGTTCCGCTTTCAATCTTGGCACACTGAGAAGCCAATTCAGCTTTCGCCGGAATGGTCTTGTGTCAGCTTTAGCGCCCTGTTGAAGGTTGAGGTCGTGGTTGCCCGGAATCAAGATCAGGTTGCCATGGAGGCTCGGTGGGCAAAGCGTCAAGAACCGCTCCCAGGCAGCCGCAGAACCGTCGTCGGTGATATCACCGGTCATGAGAACTGCATCGCAATCCGAGGCATCTCGCTCTATCGACGTCAATACTTTACGAACGACATCGTCCGATATCGGTTGTCCGGTTTCAATAAGGCCCGCTTCTTGGCTCGCGGTTACGTGTAGATCAGAAGCATGAACGACCCTGAATTTTGAATAATTATCATGGTCGAAGGCGGAGAATTTCTTGATTTCATCGCACTTTGGCTTCGCAAAGATCATTCTCCATTTGCGAGAGAAGCCGAAGCGGAACAATAAGATAGAAAAGGTTGTGGCGACGAGTAACACAAGGGTAAACAGAAACATCTGCGGACTTGTGAAATGCGAAAGTGCAATGCCAGTATCGATGCTGCGCGGAATCTCAGGGGCGAGCGCAACCGAAAATCTAAAAGCTATAACAATGAATATGAGCGCAAAGAATGAGGCTAGCCAACCAATAAATTTTCTCGCATACCACAGATGATCAGGGATTATTGCGTGACAGAGCGCATGCCCAACAACGAGTGCGCGTCCAACAAAATCCTCAAGACGCTTTCCGAAATATCGGAGCATCTCGGGGATCCTGTTCCAATTAGATGATGTAATAATAAAAAGCAGCGAGGTGATGCCGATGATGAAAAAATCCAGCCACCTCATGGGCACATGTGGGCTTGCGGTCGTCGAGCCGAGTGCCGCGACTATGCTGAACACGTATACCGCCGCCGATGTGAGCCACAAGTAGATTGCGATGCCGAAAAGAACCACTCCCATCAAGCGCTTGAACGCCGATGTGGTCTCTGGCTTAGTAGGGTTGGAAGTCTTTTGAAGTAGTAATATCCATTCGGAGTTCAAAATTACCTCGTTTGGTTGACAGCGGATTCGGCAGATCGTATCAAAGACGGGCGGGTTTGATACTGGCTAACAGCGATCGATGGCTCCTCGCAGGTAGTGAGCCACGCCATACGTCGAGGGAACCTTCTTAAAGATAAGTTGTGAGCCAGTTGGGAGGATCTGGAGCATGATGCCTCTTCGTTTGCGAGCACAGCTGATCCAATTAGGATAGCGTAATCAAAAGATCGAACGTCGTTGGGGAAGATGGAAAAGAAAGCGAAAGCCGTTACCGAAATCGACACAGTCCGCGCGTCACGTGCCGGTCACACGTTCCACGAGCGATGGACTGCGAGGCGCGCCTTGCAGTTGGTCTTTCCGAATGACGATCTGTTTGCGATCGCCGTGGAGGGGATTTCATCAACCGAGACCGTAGACCCGGGGGTGAAGGCCGAGGAGGTCGCCGACCTTGTTCTTTACTATGGCAACGGGGACAATTTTCGGTCCTGCGATCGGCTCGAAACGATTCAATTCAAGTACAAAATTCGCGAAGAAGCTGTTACAGCTGCTTATCTTAAAAAGACAGTCGAGAAATTTTCTAGCTCGATCTTGGGGTACGAGGGTAACTCCGCGCCTGATGAGGTCGACAATAAGATCTCATTCATTTTCGTCACGAACGCGGAATTCACTGAAAGTCTTTGGGAAGCGATCAAGTCACTTGTAGAGGGAACAACGCCTTCCGATCGCGAGGCGGCCAATCAGGCCCGAAATCTCAAAAAGTGGTGTAAAGATAGCGGCTTGTCGGACTCAATGCGCCTCTTTTCGCGGATAGTATTTCAGGCTGGCGAGAAGCGCGTTGCCGGGCTGGATAATGCGTTGAAGCGGACGCTTACTGACTGGTCCGCTGGCGCTGATTCTGAGGCTAGAGTCCGGCTCCATGAGCTCCAAGACCTTGTCTTGAAGAAGGCAAGCCCGAGCGGCCAAGGCAAGAATCTGATTCGGCGAGAAGATGTCCTGGATGCATTTGATTGTGAGCCGGAGGATCTTTTCCCCGCGGATACACGGTTCATCGACGTCGGTGCGGTCGTCGAGCGGGCTGAACTCTCAGTCGTTTCGGGTTTGATCAAGACTTCAGAGGTACCCGTTGTTGTCCATGCCGATGGTGGGGTGGGTAAGACGGTGCTCATCCAAAGCCTTGCCGAAAAAATGGCGAGCGAGTTTGAGGTCGTTGTTTTTGATTGCTTTGGTGGTGGTTCATACCGCTCTGAGAATCACTCCCGTCATCTTCCCAGAATAGGGTTGGTTCAGATCGTCAACGAACTGGCATCGCGAACGTTATGTGACCCGATGCTACCGGGCGGCGATGATAATCGAAAAATCATGAAGGCGGCACGCAGGCGACTGGAACAAGCTGCGCTGGCAATTCGAACTCAATCAAAAAAGCAGGCGCTGCTTATTATTATCGATGCGGCCGACAATGCTCAGCTTGAGGCCGACTATCGTCATGAAGCTGCATTTCCTAGGCTTCTTCTGTCTACTGTCGACGAAGATCCGATCGAGGGCGTAAAGCTGTTGTTCACAGCGCGCCCCCACCGAAAAGGGGCAGTTATCGGTTCCGCTAGGGTGAATGAGCTGGCGCTTGGACCATTCACCGATTCAGAGGCGTGCGAATTCCTTAAAGAACGTAAGCCCAGTGCTTCTTACGCGGAGATCACCACAGCGTTAGCGCGCTCCGGGCGCAATGCACGCGTCCTCGACTACCTTGTTCAAACGTGGGACACAAATGTTATCGGCACAACTTCGGATCTCCCGATCTCTGTTCGGGAGATTATCGCCCAGCGTTGCACCAAGATTGTCTCGGATCTTCATATTGCAGGGTGGCCTGATTCAGAAATAACCGAGTTTTTTGTTGCACTGTCACTCCTTCCACCGCCGATCCCGCTGGAAGAGCTAGCGAACGCGCTTGGGTGGTCTGCTGCGCAGGTCAAGTCTGCGGCATCGGATTTGGCCCCAATGCTTGAGATCACGTCGCACGGTGCGATTTTCCGAGACGAGCCAACCGAAACATACGTTCGGGAGACTTACTCTGATCGGTCATCAGCTCAAAGAAGCATTGCTGACCGCCTTCTGTCATCGCAGGCAACGTCAACCTATGCTGCCGAGGCACTGCCGCACTTTCTAGTCGTGATCAAAGATAGCGACAGGGCATTCGCACTCGCTGATTCAAATAGTTTTCCAGCGTCAATACAGTCGGATTTCGGTCGCCGCCGACTAGCGCTTGCGCGTCTTAGAGCAGCTTTTCGGTTAGCGGTGGCGGAGGATGACTTCGATAGGGCACTTGAACTCAGTATGCGACTGT
Source organism: Pandoraea fibrosis (assembly GCF_000807775.2). Classification (NCBI taxonomy): domain Bacteria; kingdom Pseudomonadati; phylum Pseudomonadota; class Betaproteobacteria; order Burkholderiales; family Burkholderiaceae; genus Pandoraea; species Pandoraea fibrosis. The sequence continues at coordinate 28,146 of NZ_CP047385.1, forward strand.
CTCAGTCTGCTGCTGCAAACATGCGAGGAGATGAGTTTATTCGAAGCTCGCCCGCTCTTGCGATCGTACTCGGGGACGCCGACTCCTATCGCCGTCTTGCATCGGATCGCTCCGGGTGGCGTGGTGCAAGAAGTGCGCGGCTGACGGTCGCGCATCAATTTGCGGGCGATGCCGAAGAGGCGCAGATACAGTGCGAAAGTACCATTCGCTGGATTAACTGGAATGCCTCACAGCGGCGAGACGGATTCCGGCGGGACCAATCTGGTCCGGAGATGGACGACTATGTAGCGGTGCTCTTCCAGCAATCGGTTCAAGGGCGGTTTGAAACAGTCAATCGCAATCTGGCGAACCGGAATGAACGCTTTTCGCTGTCCGCTTGTCATGAGCTCCTGAGGTTGCTGGAATTGTTTGACCAAGCAAACGAGACAACCGTGCTGAAGGACTTGACCTCGTTCGCCGTCAGCAATAACTGCAACTCTCGATCGCTGAGACTATGGATGCTCGCGCGTTGTCGATACGTCGATGGAAAGCACGCGAAAGTACTTGCGCAGAAGATCGCGAAGTTCCCTCCCGATGAAGACCGGACCAACGAGGGCTTCTCCAATGAGAACGAACAAGAGAGTGCAAATCCCACCGATTTAGCGGCATTGGCTGCGCTCTTCTACGGTTCGCGAACCTCCGCTGCCGCGATTATCGGTAATGCGTCTCGTGCACGTCCGTCCGCTTACGACTATGGCGAGCGTTATGGTCTGTCCAGAGCTTGGCCTCCAATCCTCCGAGCCTGCATTCGTGCTTGGTCTGCTAAGAGACCGGTCGCCTATCACGATCTCCTGCCCGACGGCGTTAAGGTCACCAAGCTGGCAAAGTCCATCACGACTCCAGCCGAGCTGGCGACGTTTTTGCAGAAACTTCGCAAAACCTCATCTACCGGAAATGCCAAGAAGAGAGGAAAAAAGCAGTTCGAGGCGAGATTCGACGAGCGAGAACGCAGGGACATCAGCCACGGTATCGACGTGGCGCGAGCATTAACCAAGCCAATCGAAGATGCAGTCCTCACTGGACGTTTCGTTTCGGTTTCCGACTTCTTGGACGTCTGGGCAAAACTTTTGCGTCGAGATGTGCACTGGCGAGCAGATAGTGCGGCGGATTCGTTAGTCCGCACTTTAGGGCTGGGTTGTATGAGTGTTCTGCTGAACCATGCACGCGACGTATCGGTCGCTCAAGCCGAGGTACTTATTGGCCTGATCTCTACAGGGCACTTCTTCGTCCCGCAGAAGATTGACGTATTGGCGCAGCTGGCCCGGCGACCTGCGCTCCATGAGCTCGCGGGAAAGTTCGCACGTCACGTCGCGGAGCAGATTCGCGGAGATGACGACGTCGGAGGACGTGGCGCCTCCTACATAAAGTTAGCAGAATCCCTAGTCCACATGAGTATCAATGAAGCCCGAGAGTACTATCGGGAGGGGCTGGCCGAGTTAGACCAGATAGGTGGAGAAAGCTACGACCAAATCTACGCACTGCTTCATTTCTCATGTGCCCAGCAAGGTGGTTTTTTAAAGCCCGCGTTGGCGCAACGGCTAATGAACCTTTGCCAAACGTTGGTGCAATACGATGCCAGGAAGTTTGGATGGACGTTGTTCGCGAGAGCCGCCGCTACCTCCATTGGCCTTCCAGCAATAGCCAAGTTGGTGCGCTGGCATGATCAAGACGTCGCAGACCTGTCTTATGGATTGCCGCAGCTTGTATGTTTTCTTGCCAAGAATGGCAAGCTTGATCCACGCCGCGCTGCATTTGTTCTCACGATTTGTGAGGAACACGGATGGTGGGATTGGCGCACTGCCGACGGGGTTGCCGACTTGCTCGGGCTGACCGATGCCGGGAACCAACGGCGGATTTTTCTGGCGATCTTCGAGAAATGGCGTGGTGAGCACCCGTCCGGTGGTTGGCCCGCGCTTTGGGAGGGGCTCCTAGAAGCGAGCAATAAGTATCCAAGTGTAACCACCACCGAAGTGCGTGAAGAGATTGAACGACTCTGTGCTGTTGCTCGGCGCAATCAGGAAGAGTCTCATAGTCGAAGTAACTCGTCGTCGGACTTCCTGGCAAGCAAATCCTCAAAGCGAAGTGAGGCCGAAGTTGAGAGCGTCATCGCCGCATTGGCTTCTGCCTGCGATCCCACTTCGGAAAGTTCGATTGATGAAAACCTAAGAACCATAGCCTCCGACGACAAGCTGAGCTACTCTGCTCGACAACAATTTATCAACAAGTTGCGTGTCACTTGCCCGTACTCAAAGCGGCTGCCCTTTTTATCCGCGATCTGTAGTGCGTCCGAGCTGAGTTTCGCTCAGTCATTAGAAATCCTCTCGGGTTGCTTCACTGCTTGGATCGATTCATCCAAGCATCTGGTCTCAGAGGCAAAGGTGTTGGTTGTGCGTCTGTTCGAGTGCAAGAGTCCGGAACTGTTCGAAGGACAGTTCTCCGACGTGGCGCGCGATATCCGTCGACTGTCGGATCTCTGCAACGATCAGAGGTTTGTGCTGCAGCTCGTTCTCCGCAAGGTTGCCGCCGACGAGGTCGACCTCGATGGAAATGAGTGGCTCCAACTAGCTACTGCATTATGCGAAGTAGCTGATGCTAAAACGGGACTTTGTGCATTAGAGTCACTACTTTCCGGCCCGGCGGCTCGCATTGCCGATGAGATCGGAGAGGGCCCATTTCGGCAGCAGCAGGAAATCTCGACGAGCGACTCAGAGTTTATCGTGGACGTCATATGGCATCTTCTTGGCGACGATGACGCCTACGTTCGTTGGACCGTTGCTAGGGGCTTGAAGACGCTGGTTGAGTTAGGACTCAACGAAGACCTATCTCTGTTAGTTGATCGCTTTGACCAAACCGAATCCCCGGCCTTGGCTTCGACCGACAGGAAACTGTCGTTTCAGAATTCCCAGCAATGGTTGCTGATGGGATTGGCGCGAGTTGCTTTGCACCATGGAGAGACCATGGGCACACTTCGAAACAAGCTACGCGCTCTCGCACGGAGACCTGATCTGCACGTCATAAATAAAGTTCACCTTGCGAGGTGCTTGGGCCACATTGGAAGTGAAGAGCCTCACGATGAGGAGTTGGGGACTCTGCTTAGTGAAATCAACCAACCTGCGTATGGCGTTGCCATCAGCGACGGCTACCCAGGTGAGGTGAAGCGGACATCGGATTTTTACTTCGGCTATGAGTTCACGAAAAACGAGATCGGCGACCTCGTTCGCTTATTCAACGTTGCCCAAGGAACCGTCGAAGACGCCATCGCGGCAGAGATAAAGCGCAAATGGCCGAGGACTACTTCAATGAACGATTTCCCAGGCAGCAAGCGCTACTGGCGAGACCGAGGAGACCGATATGAATCCTATCGAGAGCATATTCAGAGACATGCACTGCTTAGCGTTGCTACCAATCTGCTAAGGACGATGCCGACGGTTGTTCGAAGCTACGAAGACCAGGATAACTCACCTTGGCTCGAGTGGCGCGATCGCTTTGATGTCACATTCGATGACGGGTCATGGCTGTCCGATCATAAGGATGCCGTTCCTCAACAGGCGAAGGAGTATCTGCTAGGTAAGAGGGGCACCAAACAGGAAACACTGCAGGATCAGGACGTGATACTACGCAAATTAGGTTTTTGCGGGGCCAACGCTGATGCACTGTTTCCGTTGTATGGGACTTGGTCGTCTCCTGACGGAGTAAGCGTACGGTTCACATCTGCGCTGACAGTGCGAAAGGATGTCGCAGGTCGCTGCAGGGCCTTTGCGAAGCGAAAAGAACATGATTTTTGGTTGCCGGAGTTCTGGGACGATGGGTATTACGATCGCCGCTATCGAAAAGACAATCCTTTTGCTCCATTTGTATGGGCACCTGAAGCACACAGGCTTGGTATAGATGAGGGTGATGAGATGGCCGCCAAGGGGCCGGCAAGACGACCGCGTCTCGGTATTGACATCACGAAGAGCCTGTCGCTGTTGAATGAGCCGGGAAGTCCTGAATGGCGCGCAAGAGATGGACGCCTAGCTTTAAGGAGCCAAGTGTGGGGCAATTGGAAGCCTGACTCCAGCGATCACCGTTCCCGCTATCAAGATGATGGTGAAATGTTATGGGCCTCTCCAGGATGGCTGGATGCAACGTTGTCCGACCTCGACCGCAATCTCGTTTTTACGGTGAAGCTATGCAAGTACGGATCGTCGCGTGACTATGACCCTTCAGAAGGCGTCAAATCCGTTTTCCTGGGGTTAAGAGCTGATGACGGCACGCTGGAGTTTTGGCCGGCAACCAATGCCTCAAAGCAAGACTAGGCGTGTTGGGCAATTCATTGCTGCAAGCGAATTGTCTAAATTTTACGAAAGCGGCGACCACGAAGCTAGCGACAACTATGGAAAACTCGAAGAACCTCGTAGTTACCATCGACCACTTTCGACGAGCACTCGGTGACGTGAGCGACTTGCACTACGATGATGTGATGGAGATTCGTTACATGGATGTTGCGACCCGGCTATACCTGACCGCGGGGGTAGCGATAAGGTTTGCGTCAAAGCACGCCCGCTGCGGGTGGCAGGCTTGGACACTTCAGTCGCTCGTCGCTGACGGGGTGATCCAGGACGAGGTCGGGCGAGATTTTACTCAGGCCGACCTGCGCCTTATGTCGACCCGTAGTGGGTCGATCAGGATCCGATACGCGAACAGCGCATTGCACGGGGATGCGTATCTTAATGGCGATCACTTGTTCGGGTGGTCAGATTGATCGATCGGGCCGCGAACTTCGGCGGGCCACGGGGGCTGGCGGAGCAATCTAACGATTTCGCGACGCAAATCAGGTAAATCTCACTAATTCGGTCAAGCCGGCGAAAATATGTGACAGAATTCGTGAGTAACTACCTGTTTTATAAGGGGGCGCAGTCTAGCGAATTTGCGATCCCTGCAGTTGTAGCCGTAGGGCGCCAGAGTAAGTGTGACTGGCGCCATACTTTTGCGACTGTGTAACTGAGTTTGTGCGATTTACCTATTGAAGTAAGGAAGTCGTCGCGACGAAGCGCTTGGGCTGGAAGAAAATTTGGGGCCGGAATCGCGGCGGGACGCTGGCAATCCGATGCCTCGTATGCCTCGTATGCCTCGCGTTCGCGATGTGAGGGTCGTGAGTTCGATCCACATCTGCCCCATCAAAAAAAGGGCTTACCGGCGATTCGTCTGTAAGCCCTTTGTGTTTCTGGACGAAGTGTAACCGCTGTGCAATGCGCGAGCGCTTCCCATTCATCAAGTTCGCCGATGTCGAGTGCCGCCTGATCAAGCGCTGGATATCCAGGTGCTCGCCGCCGCATTCATCTGGACCTGCTGATTATCAACAGGCCCTAGGTCATCATGCCCGGCAATGCTTCTGCCAACGCGTCGACGGCGATGCGAACCTTGCGCGGCAGATGCGGCGTCTGCAGCCATAACGCATAGGCGTCGTAGAGAAATGGTGGCTGCTCGGGAAGCAGGTGAACCAGCGCACCTGCGCGAATGCGATCGCTCACCAGCCAGTAGGGCAACCAGGCGATGCCCGCGCCCAGCGTCGCAGCGTCGGCGATGGCGTCGAGATCGTCCATGCGCACCCGATTCGCGGGCATGAACGCGTGCGGCGCTTGTCCATCGCGGGGAAACAACCACGGACGCGCCCGGCCGGAGCGTCGATACAACACCGCCTGATGCATGCCGAGCGCGTCGATGTCGTGCGGCAGTCCATGCGTCTCGACGTACGCGGGCGACGCGCAGACAATCATCGGCTGACGCGCCACCCGCCGCGCAACAATGCCCGCCTTGTCCTCCAGGTCGCCGGTGCGAATGGCGATGTCGTAGTCCCCCTCCGCCAGATCGACGAAACGATCGCTGAACGAGAGATCGAGTTCCAGCGCCGGATACCGCTGCGCGAGGCGCAGGAGCACGGGTGCGACACAACGTCGGCCGAAGTGTACCGGCATGGCCACACGCAGCTTGCCGCGCGGCTCCGCCAATTGATCCGCCGCGAGCGCATCCGCCGCTTCGGCCTCGGCGAGCACGATCTTGCAGCGCTCGTAGTAGGCGCGTCCGAAGTCGGTCAGGCTCTGGCGCCGCGTCGTGCGATTGAGCAACCGCGTCCCCAGCCGCGTCTCCAGCCAGTGCACGTGCTTGCCAACCATGGGGCCGGACAGGCCGAGGGTATCCGCCACGGCGGCAAATGATCCCAGATCGACCGCTTTCACGAATACCGCCATGCTGGTGAGACGATCCATATTGGAAACCCCTGGTTTCTAGTGTTGATATCGAACCGCCATTTATTGACGGAGAGCGTACCGCTACAGTGAATTCCTATCAATGAGTTCTTACTGGAGGTCCAAATGGCAACCCAAATGGCACGCGTCGTTCGTTTTCATCGACATGGCGACCCGGAGGTGCTTCGCATCGAAACGGTGGAGGTTGCGCCACCGGGGCCGGGGGAAGTGCAGATTCGCGTCAGGGCGCTGGGGCTTAATCGCGCAGAGGCGTTGTTGCGGGCGGGGAAGTACATCGAGCAACCGACTTTTCCGTCCGGACTGGGACTGGAGGCCGCGGGCGTCGTCGAGGCGGTGGGCGAGGCGGTGACCGGCTTCGTACCGGGCGACGCCGTGAGTGTGATCCCGCCGCAATCGATGGTGCGCTGGCCCGCGTACGGCGAATTGGTCACGTTTCCCGAAGCGCTCGTGGTCAAGCACCCGCCGGCGCTCGGCTGGGTGGCCGCAGCGGCAGTCTGGATGCCGTACCTGACCGCCTATGGCGCGCTGATCGATATCGGCAAGCTGAGCCGGGGAGACTTCGTCGTGGTGACGGCAGCGTCGAGCAGCGTGGGACTCGCGGCGATACAGATCGCCAATCGGGTGGGTGCGATCCCCATTGCGGTCACGCGGACGTCGGTCAAGGCACAGGCGTTGCGGGAGGCCGGCGCGGCGCATGTCGTAGCGACCGCCGAGGCCGACCTTGCCACACGGCTGCAGGAAATCACCGGGCGGACCGGGGCGCGAGTGGTGCTGGACCCGATCGGCGGGCCGATTTTCGAACCGCTCACGGCCTCGATGTCCCGCGGTGGCATCCTCATCGAATATGGCGGTCTAAGCCCGGCGCCAACGCCGTTCCCGTTGTTCGCCGTGCTGAGCAAGACGCTGACGCTGCGTGGCTATCTCGTTCACGAAATCACGGGCGATCCGGTGCGGCTGGCGGCGGCCAAGGCGTTCATCCTTGACGGGCTGGCATCGGGGGCGTTCTCGCCGGTGATCGCGAAGACGTTTGCGTTCGACGACATCGTCGACGCCCATCGTTTCCTCGAATCGAATGAACAGTTCGGCAAGATCGTCGTGACGGTTTGAGACGGTGTAGTGGCACATGGGAAACAACACCGCACCTGCGCGTCATTAGAGGCCGTTCAGCGCAGCGGTCACTCGTAAAAGTATGAGACGTTGGATTCCTGAAGCCATCTGGTCCGTGTATGCGCTTAGCCAATACAAGATGGACAAGAAAATCGAGCAAGCACTCGGCCGGCGCTAAATCCATCGCCCCTTGAGCGGAGTTGTCTCCGCTCAGGGAGCTTAAGTTTCAAAATTTGAGCTTTAGTGGGGCACTGGATTGCTAATGGGCTGAGAGTCCTTCTCGGGCAGAGGTTCACTATTCCGACAGTTGATGAAGTAGCGTTGTTTGCTAGCGACTCGTGCGTTTGTGAGTCCCGAGACACGTGATTGAAGTGCCGCCATGCGATATTGGTTTGTGTCGTTATCCGAACTTATAATGACAAAAAAAATCGCGGGGGCGAATAAATGACGGAGGGGATTTCGCAACAAGGGGCAGGCCTGCTCACGTATCTCCGGAGACTAATCGCCGGAAACAACGCACGGGAAGTCGATGTATCTGTAATTTCCGAGCGTACGCAAAGTTACGCTGTCTCTGTCGGCGTCATGTGGCAATTCCGAAGCGACGTAAGTGCGCAATCGGTTGCCGGAATGTCGCCCATCCGCGGTGCGCACTATGGTTATGACGCGGACAGCTTCGATACGAATATTTCTCGCCTTTGCCGAGAAGCGGTCCATCGAATGGACATTCGCGAACGATTCATGCGGCGGATCGATGGTGCGGGTGTTGATGGGTTAGATTTAAGCTGCTCAAGGCAGCCCGTGCATGATTTCGGCTCATATTCGAAGTTTCGAGATTGCAGCACGTGCGAAGGGGGCGGAACGGTACGCTGCGGCCGTTGCTCTGGAACTGGCCGACACATATGCACTGGATGTGGCGGGGGCGGAACCGTCCTCCAGATGCAGACGAGCACGCGATGGAACGGACGTTACAACGAAACCTATTCGCATTCGACATACGTGACGTGCTCGTCCTGTTGGGGCGGGGGAACGACGAGGTGCAATGGTTGCGCCGGCTCAGGTGACCTAACGTGTAACCCCTGCAAGGGGCACGGATGCTTCACTGACATCTCGAACGTTCAATCGATAGCGAAACCCACGTGGCTCGTCCCGAAATTGACTGGATTGGCTGGTGATGCGCTATCTGCCGCACTTCAACGAAGAGGCCCGAGCGGTGCTCACGCCCTGGTTGCACTCACTCCCGCGGGGACGCATTACAACGATGAGACTGATTGGGTCGTCCGCTACAAAGGGATGGCCGAAGTTGTCGAACTGGACGTCGTCGTAAAGAAATCACAGCACACAGTCGCTGCTGTCGGGAAAAGCATAATCCCTATTTCACGCCCCCCAATCTTTGATCAGTTATTAGGGAACGAACTGTCGACGATTCGCGGTCTATCGACGTCAAACGGTCAACCTCAACTCGGGAAGCGTCGGTCGTCTTCGTTATTTCATCATTATCGTTCGCTCCCGGCCATGGATAGGGCTCTCCACAGAGTCGCAAAACTAAAGGGAAGTGATCGCGCACATCCTGAAGCCGCTGTGTCAATCGCAACGGACGGATTCATATCTCAAGGTGCGGCTAAGGCGATAGGCACTACGATTATCGGCATCATCAACAAAGTGTCGCCAGCGTACTCCGTCGCCGCATGGTCATTGATTGCGTTGCCAGTAGCAGGCGTCGCATTTTTTCTTACTGCAAATGAGTTTCTGAAGGTTTCGACGGCAGGTATCTGGAGCACCCTGTTCGTCTTGACTGTTTGTGCGGCGCTCTCGGCATTCGCGATGTTGATTGCATCTCCCCTGGCCTGGGTATCGAGCGCGTTGACCAGCGCACTACTTCGATTGCGAGTGCCAAAGGATTACCGGCAGCGAGGTCGAAACTGGGAGCCATTGAGGAAAACGTTACTTGGCGTCACTGGTGCGGCGTTACTCGGTGCCGGATATGGCTCTGCGGCATCGTTTCATCTCACTCCGCCACTCGCTGAGGTGCTTGCACCTGCTGTTACGTACGCGGCGTCTTTGGTTCCGAACAACGCTTTCGCGACGGCAGTTCTATCGTCTTCACCCAATAGGGCATCTGGCCACACAGCTGTCGTCTCGGGCCCAGAGCTTTACAAGGAAATCCAGGCCAGGCTGATTTTGACCGGCTATTTGCACGGAAAGGCGGACGGCGTGATGGGGCCCTCAACGCGAGCGGCGATTGCGCGGTATGAACGCTCGAATAACTTGTCGCTCGGCACCTCATTGACAGATTTATTAGCGCATATGAGAAAGATGCGCGAAACGTCAAATTGAGGCGTATGTATCGGCACGGTTCTCCATTGGTCCGGTGACCTCCCCCCCAAAAGTCCGCCATTTCTTGACTTTGCGATTCATTCGTTCGGCAAATTAGTCAATTCGATTTGCGCAAGAAATGGCCGGACACCCCACAGCTTAGAATCCAACCAGGACATACCGGTGCAATTAATACATTAAATGGATCTTGCCTGGATCCGCTCTGGAGACACGTCGATGGCAATTCAGATGGATCACATTTCCTCGCCGCGAGAAGCGACGGCGGACGCGTCCGCTACGCGCGCCCGCGCGGTCGAAGAGGCCACCTATCGTAAGGTTGCGTGGCGGCTCATACCCTTGTTGATGCTTTGCTACGTCGTGGCGTACCTCGACCGAGTCAACGTGGGTTTCGCCAAGTTGCAGATGGCGAGCGACCTGAATCTGTCAGACGCCGTGTACGGTTTCGGCGCCGGAGTCTTCTTTCTCGGCTATTTCTTGTTCGAAATCCCGAGCAATCTGATCCTGAATCGCGTCGGCGCACGCGTCTGGATCGCTCGGATTATGATCACGTGGGGCCTGATCTCGTGCCTGACGCTCTACGTCACGTCGCCCACCGGCTTCTACGTGATGCGTTTCTTGCTCGGCGTTGCCGAGGCCGGCTTCTTTCCCGGCATCATCGTCTATCTCACCTGCTGGTTCCCGGCGCATCGACGCGCGCGCATGACCTCGCGCTTCATCGTGGCGGTGCCACTTTCCGGCATCATCGGCGGCCCGCTCTCCGGCTTCATTCTCAAAACCTTCGACGGTCTGCACGGCTGGCATGGCTGGCAATGGCTCTTCCTGCTCGAAGGCCTGCCCTCGATCCTGCTTGGCTTTCTGGTGCTCAGGTGCCTCGACGACCGTATCGACAAGGCGAAATGGCTCACGCAAGAAGAGAAGGCCCTGCTCGTGCGCAATGCCGATATCGATAACGCCAGCAAGACCGACGTGCCGCTCGCTGCGATCCTCGCGGACCCGCGAATCTGGCTGATCTGCGCGATGCATTTCTGCTTTGTCATGGGGATGTACGGCGTCGGGTTCTGGATGCCGACGATCATCAAGGGTGCGGGCGCTGTCGATCCGTGGACGATCGGGTTGCTGTCCGCGATTCCATCGCTCGCCGCCGTGGTCGTCATGCTCGGCGTCGCGCGCAACGCCGATCTGCGCCGTGAACGCCGCTGGCACACCGCAGGCCCGGCGCTTTGCGGCGCGGTCGGCTTACTGCTGGCCGTGGCATGGACCCACAATACGACGCTGTCGATGCTCGCGCTGTCGATGGCAACGGCAGGCATTCTCACGACACTGCCGCTCTTCTGGTGTTTCCCGACCGCCATTCTGGCCGGCGCGGGGGCAGCCGCCGGCATCGCGCTCGTCAATGCCATGGGGAATCTCGCCGGCTTCGCGGGGCCGTATGCAGTGGGTTGGCTACGCGACGTCACCGGCTCGGCTACCGCCAGCATGGTGATGCTGGCCGGGTTCATGGTGCTCGGCGCGATTCTGGCGCTGTGCGTGCCCGGGAAGCTAGTCAATCGATAAGGGGATGACGAGGGTACGCCGGCCGCCATCCGGTTGGTGTGCCCGCCCCTTTTTTGCATTCTTCCGAAAATCCAATCAATCTATTTAGTCAACGCATAGATGCCTTGCCTGCGCGTGACGAGAATGTCATCAACCGACTCAGAGGCCGCTGCCCTTGCGTGCGTCCACCGGTTCAAACCAAATAAACGAAGACAGGAGACATCATGGCAGAGCAAACCGCCCAGCCCAGGGTCGATAAGGCAAAGCAGGCTCGACGCGCACTCATCTCAAGCTGTGTCGGCACGTCGGTGGAGTGGTATGAGTACTTCATCTATGGCACGGCGGCGGCCCTCTACTTCGGGCCGCTATTTTTCCCGAACAAGGACCCTTCGATCGCACGGCTGATCGCCTTCGCGTCGTTCGGCGTCGCATTCCTGGCGCGCCCGCTCGGTGCGTTCCTGTTCGGTCACCTCGGTGATCGCATCGGCCGTAAGTCGACGATGATCTTCACGCTGGTGCTCATGGGGCTGGCCACAGGCGCCATCGGCTTGCTGCCGACCTACGAGCAGATCGGCATGCTCGCGCCGGTGCTGCTTGTCTCGCTGCGCCTGCTGCAAGGCCTTGCGGTCGGCGGTGAATGGGGCGGCGCCGTGCTGGTCGCCGTCGAAAATGCACCGAAGCACAAGATCCGGCTTTATGGCGCCGCCCCGCAGATGGGCAGCGGCTTCGGTCTGTTCCTGTCGACCGGCGCGATGGCGCTCGTAGGTATGCTGCCACCCGACGATCGTCTGGCATGGGGCTGGCGCGTGCCGTTCATTGCAGGCTTCGCGCTCGTGATCATTGGTTTGATCATTCGTCTCGGTGTCGCAGAATCGGAAGACTTCGAGCGCGTGAAAGCCGCCGGCAAGCGCGTGAAACTTCCCATCGCCGACCTGCTGCGTCACGCGAAGGTGCCCACGCTGATCTCCACGGCGATGTCGGCCTCGTTCGCCGTTGTCTTCTACATGGTGGCCACATACTTCGTATCGTATGCCACCTTTCAACTCAAAATGCCGCAGGCGATGACGTTCCGCCTGGTGATGATCGCGTCGCTGGTGGCACTGGTCGCTTTCCCCATTGTTTGTTCTTATGCGGACCGCATCGGCGCGCATCGCATTTTCTTCTTCGGCACACTCTTCGCCGTCTTCGCCAGCATTCCTCTGTTCATGACGCTGAATACGGCTAGCCCGGTGCTCGTCGGCATTGCGCTAGCGCTCGCGATGGTGTGCGGCCAAGTCACGACGTACGGCGTGGTCGGAAGTATGAGTGCGGAGTTGTTCCCGGCGGAGTACCGGTACACCGGTGTGGCCGTCTCCGGCGCCATCGCCTCGATTCTGTTCAGCGCGCCCACACCGCTTCTCGCCGAGTGGCTGATGCGTGAGACGGGATCCTGGGTCTACCTCGCCGGCATGGTGTCGGTGTCGGGCCTGGTCGCCACGCTCGGCGGTATCGGCTATATGAAGCGGCATCACCGTACCCATTCGGTGGGCTACGCAGGCGGTATGACGTCCACCAGCAACGATTCGATCGCGCCGAGAGCGACGGTCGTCGGCAACAGTGCAGCCACCTGAGCCCACAGTGCGCTGCCGGTAAGGCCGGCATCACCCGAACGGTGTCACCGCGTATGCAGTGACACCGTTTTTTAATGTGTGAGGGAAGTCGGCCGCAGCACGTTACGCCACCATTGCGGCACCGTCATGCCGCCGTGCCGGCACCTTGCATCAGCGTCTCGAACTCCTGATGCAGATGCTCGCGGAAGCTCTTGATGGCGCTGGTGGGCACCGCCTTGCGGGCGACAATGCTGCCGTAGCAACGCGTGGCGTGAAAGTCGGCGAGCTCCAGCGTGGTGCGATTACGGCGTGCGTTCGACTCCGCGAGCGAACGAGGCATGAGCGTTAGGAAGCCCCCGGTGTCGATCATGCCGAGCAATGTCGGCAGCGTGGCGGCCGACGCGGCATCGAACACGGCACCCCGCTCATCGAATGCCTGAGCGAGACGCTGGCGCAGATTGCCATAACGGGCCAACAGAATCAGACGGAACGGCAACAGCATTTCGACCGTCACCTTCTGCACTTGCGTAATCGGATGCGACGCGGGCGCGATCAGCACCACGGGTTCTTCGGCAAGCGCGCGGAAGACGAGATTGTCCTGCTCGCCATCGATGGCGGCCACACCCAGATCCGCCGCACCGTCGGAGACCGACTTGAGCACGCTTTCATACGGCATGTCCCTGAGCTGGACACTGACGTCAGGAAAACGCTCGCAATACGAGTGAATGATTTGCGGGAGGAATGTCGCGGCAATCATCGGCGTGGCAGCCACGATGACACGATTACGTGCCGCTTCGGAGCGGCCGCGGAACTGTCTGAGTACATCGTAGAGGCCACTGAGCGCCTCGGTCGCGGCGGCCTGCAGCAGGCGCCCTTCTTCCGTCGGCTCGACGCTGCGCGTGGTGCGCACCAGCAATTGCACGCGCAATACCGATTCGAGCTTCTTCACCCGGCTCGACGCCGTCGGCTGAGAGATGCAGAGTCGCTCGGCCGCCTTGCTGAACTGTCCTTCTTCGAGCACCACCAGGAAAGTTTCCAGCTCAGGAAGGTGAAAGCGAAACGCGGGGTTGTCCATGAGATCGGCCGAGGGTGGAAATGCGTCGGACGCACGCATGTGCGGCGCAGCCGTCGCTAAAAGATTCGGCGGCATCGTGCTAACGCGTTAGCGGCGATGTTAGCACGCAGCCCGATGGCCGATTGTCCGGAAATCGTCTCTGCGCGTAGGGAAATACACTGAGGTACAGGTTCAGTTCAGCGCCCGCGTGCGGACGCGAAGTCGGCAACGCGGGGGCAGACGCGCTCAAGCGAATACGTGATCCTGAGCGAGATGCGTCAGATATCGGCCATCGCAGAACGCGAGCGGTGCCCGATCCGCACGGAACAGGTTTTCGACCTGGCCGAGAAACACGACGTGATCGCCGCCGGGATACGTCGCCATTTTTCGGCACTCAAGAAAGGCGGCGGCTCCACGTATGATCGGCAGGCCGCCCAGCCCCTCGTCGATGTCGACGCCTTCGAACTTATCGTCGCTGGATTGCGCGAAGCGATCCGACACGTGACTCTGATCCGCCGCCAGAATATTGACGACGAAGCGTTCCGTGTCGCGAAACGCCGGATGGCTGCGCGATGCCGTGGACTGGCTCCACAGGATGAGCGGTGGATCCAGAGAGACCGAGCTGAAGGAGTTGGCTGTAACGCCATATCGCTTGCCATCTTCGCCAAGCGTGGTGATGACCGTCACGCCCGTCGTGAATGCGCCGAGCGTCTTGCGCAGCGCTTTGCTGTCGATGATGTTCATGTTTCCTCTCGCTGCCTTTCAAGCCATTTCCGTCGCGCCGCAATACGCGACCAGTTGTGCGATCGAGATCAGCGCGATGCCATGCTCGATAGCAAAGCGCATCAAGTCCGGCTTGCGCGCCATCGTTCCGTCGTCGTTGACTACCTCACACAGCACACCGGCATAGCCGCGGCCCGCCAGTCGCACGAGGTCGTAGGCCGCTTCGGTGTGTCCCGGGCGCTCCGTCACGCCGCCCTCGCGGGCGCGCAGCGGGAATACGTGGCCTGGGCGCACGAAGTCGTCGGCCGAAGACTTCGTCTGCGCGAGCGCGGCGATCGTCGCCGCCCGATCGGCGGCCGAGATGCCCGTCGAGATGCCCTGACGCAAGTCAACGCTGACTGAGAAGGCCGTGCGCATCGGATCTTCGTTGTTCTGCACCATCGGCGGAAGATGCAAACGATCGAGCACACGCCCGGGCATCGCCACGCAAATAAGCCCACTGGTATGCCGCACCATGAAGGCGAGCTTCTCAGGTGTCACGGCGTCGGCCGCGATAATCAGATCCCCCTCGTTCTCACGGTTCTCGTCGTCCAGTACGAGCACGAACTCGCCGCGCTCGATGGCGTGAATCGCCGACGGTACATTGTCGAACGCGCACGTCACATTGGTGCGATGCCGCCCGGCATGAATCGATTGGCGCGCCTCGTTAGAAGGCGCAGGTCTGCCCATCAGGGAATGAACGTCGTGCATGGTTCTGGCCTTGCGTGTCTGTCCGGAAGATTCGACATCCTCAGCGTCGCCCATTACAGCGGCACCTCGATGTCGAGCAGAATCGCGTGCTGCTGTGCGCCGTAGATGTCGGTGTCGCCGATGGCGCCCGACGCGATACGGCGCGGCAACGTCGCCTTCCATGCGAGCGCCGGTGGATACTCGGTGAAACGCACCTGTTCGACGTCGACCTGATACAGCGACGCGATGCGCTGGGCGGTAATGACGCCCGTGGCACGCACGCGCTCATACAACGCCGGGTCGTCGAACATGATGTCGAGCGTGATGTGAAACGGTCCCGCGTTCTTGCTCTTGCACGCCTTCGCGATGTCTTTGAGACGGGTCATCGTCAGACCTCCTCGTATTCGATTGGGAACATTTCGAGCGGGTTGTCCGGAAGTACGACGTGCTGCAACATGAACTCGTACACTTCGCCGCGCTCGATGTCCGACGGCGAGAACGGGAACGCCATATTGCCCTCGCGACACATGCGTCCAGCAAAGTCCGAATGTAGCAACGTGACACGCGCGAGCGAGAGTGCCGCGTTCGCGATCTCCTGCGTCTTGCCGATCACCTCGGCGATGATCGACATTTCGACCGGCACGACACCGGATGTCGGTTCCCACGCGCCCATCACGCCGTTGCGACCGTAGACACGAAGCACGAGCTGATAGTCGTCGGGCGAGATGTTCAGTGCAGAGACTTTCGTCCGCGTCGATTCGCGCACGAAATCAAGAAACGTGTCGATCTGCGAAATCAGTCCCGGGTCGCGTGTCGCTGCGAACGTCACGGCACTGAAACCGACGCTGCGGGCCCCTTCAAGTTTGATCGAGTACGGTTGCGGTACCCAGCCCATGCCGGACACGCGTACCACGCGGTCGGTGACAGCTTCGATGCGGCAATGCGTCGTGTCGACGAGACCACCGGGTTCGTGCCGAATCACCGGACTCGACGTTTCATGCAGCGCCTGAACCGCGACCGACAACGGCGTGCACCGGAGTTCGGGATTGAGCGGCTCGGCTTCGACGTAGTCGTCGCCCACCGTCACGAGCAGGCAGTCGTGCTTCTTCGGGATCGCCGCGTTGCACGCGCATTCCAGCATCTTGCCCGCGTACCACGACGACGCCTCCGGCATGCCGTGATGCATCGCCAGCGCCACCCACGGAGACGGGTCGGTGCCGCGACCGCCGAGGATCACCTGCGCTCCGGCCTCCAGTGCCGCCCGATACGGTTCGGGCCCCATCATGCCGACGATGCGATGCGCGCTGTCGAGCGTGTCGGCGTCGAGCATCGGTGCATCGTCGAGGGCGCGGACGCGGCCTTCGGCGAGTCGTCGCTTGAGGTAATCCTTTGGCTGTTCGGCGTGAATCAGCGCCATCTTGAAATGCAGATCGTGCTCGCGGGCGATCTCGCGCACGATATCCGCGCAGACCTGCAGATGCGGTTCGCCGCCGGCGCCGCCTGCCGTGCCGACCATCATCGGGACCCCCGAGGCAATGGCCGCGCGCAGCAACAACGACAGGTCCCGCTTCATGGCGAGCCGCGAGTTCAGTGTCTTGCCCGAGCCCAGGTAGTAGGGGCCCGGGTCCGAGCTGCCGCCATCCACACCGAACATGTGCGGTCGGCGTTCCATGGCCGCTCGAATCGAGGCTTCCGGAAAGCCGTAGCCAAGGATGCCGCTCGCCGACATCATGCGTACTGTCTTGGACGTCATTTGGACGGTATCTCCCATATCGTTCAGGTCACCCGCCAATCACTGCGGCTTGCGCCAATCGCCGGCGCGCGGCTTGCGCAGACCGAGATGACTGCGCAACGTGCCGTCTTCGTATTCCTTACGGAACACGCCGCGCTTTTGCAGCTCGGGGATCACCAGACGCACGATGTCTTCGTAAGTGCCCGGCACATACGTCGCAGACAGGACGAAGCCGTCGCACGCCTTGTCGAACCACTCGATCATTTGTTCCGCCACCTGTGCGCCGGTGCCGACGAAGCATGGACCGTCGCGCAACGTACCGCGACCGGAGGCCTCGACGAAATCGCGTACGGACGGATTCTTCTTGCCGCTGACCTGCACCACTTTGTCGCGCAGGCTCTGCCACGACACGGCGGCTAGTTCTTCGTCGGTGAAAGGTTGATCGTAAGGACGCCCCGCGAAGTCGATGTTGAGCGTCTCACCGATCATCGTCAGGCCGTCGATCGGGCGCGAGAGCGACGCGATGAGGTCGTGCTTTTCGCGGGCATCGGCTTCGGTGTCACCCACGATGATCTTCACTTCGGCGCAGATCTTGATCGACGCCGGATCGCGGCCGGCCGCTGCCGCTCCCGCTTTCAACGCCTGATACTGCTTGATGCCATTCTCGAGCGTCGGGTACTTGGCAAAGACGACTTCGGCCCAGCGCGCCGCGAAGGCCAGCCCCCGACCGCTCTGTCCGGCCTGAAGAATCACGGGGTGACCCTGCGCCGAGCGCGGTACCGTGAGGGGGCCGCGAGATTTGAAGAAGCGGCCCTCATGGTCGAGCCGCGTCACCATCGACGGATCGGCGAAATAGCTTTCCTGCTTGTCGGCCACGATGGCGCCCTCGCGCCACGTACTCCAGTGACCCATCACGACTTCCATGAACTCGTCGGCGCGGTCGTAGCGGGTGTCGTGTTCCAGGTGTTCGTCCGCGCCAAAGTTCGCCGCCTCCGAGTCGTTCATCGACGTGACGACGTTCCAGGCGACGCGGCCCTTGGTCATCAGATCGAGCGTCGCGAACAAGCGCGCCACATGGTACGGCTCGTAGTAAGTCGTCGAGTAGGTGGCTCCCAGCCCGAGGCGTGATGTCACCATACCCATCGCCATGAGTACGGATGTCGGTTCCAGCTTGATGGCGCGCACGCCGTGGCGAACGGTTTCGTGATGGTTGTTGCCGTAGATGTCGGGCATGGCGAGGCGGTCGTCGAAAAATGCCATGTCGAACTTGCCTTCTTCGAGCGTGCGGGCAATGCGCTGGTAGTACTCGGGAGACAGATAGTCCGTCATGCTCGACGGGTGCCGCCACGAGCCCGCGTAGTTGCTGCAATTCTGCGCCTGGAGGAAGGCGACCAGCGCCATTTGCCGCGGTGTTGCTGAAGTCATGATGTCGTTGTCCTCGTGTGGAATTGGGTGGTGCGTTTCACGAGAGCAA
Organism: Pandoraea fibrosis; assembly: GCF_000807775.2. NCBI lineage: Bacteria > Pseudomonadati > Pseudomonadota > Betaproteobacteria > Burkholderiales > Burkholderiaceae > Pandoraea > Pandoraea fibrosis. The sequence continues at coordinate 46,708 of NZ_CP047385.1, forward strand.
CGTTATTACCGGCGGACACCGAGCACAATTTAGACAGTCCGATAGATCTATAGGCATATCGAATGAATCGGGGACTCCGAGTGCGTCACGGATGCGTTTATGCTTGTTGCCAAGCCAGATTCGCTTCGATTCGCCCCGGCCGGCAGCGTGCCGCGCGACGCCCGCGAATGAATCCGCCACCGGATCGGGCATTCATTCGCTGCACGGATAGATTCGACATATCGCCCCGGAACGAGGTGCGGCGAATGCGAAATCCACGGCTACCATCTTCGGAGGAGACATTTCGTGAACGCTTCAACCCAAGCTGCCGTCCAGCACGATCCGCCCCTGGTCCAGACACGTCACCCGAGCGCTGAGTGGCTTGCACGCGCGCCCGAGCCGACGCTGGACCCGACGCGCCGGATCATCGATCCGCATCATCACTTCTCACATCACTGGGGCGGTTTCGGGCTCGACGACCTTCTGCGCGACACCGGCGCGGGCCACAACGTCGAAGGCACCGTCTATGTTCAGTGTGGCTGGGAGTACCGGACGTCGGGCGAAGCGCGATGGATGCCGCTCGGCGAGACCGAAGCCGTGGTGGCTTGCGCCGAAGCGGCGCAGGCGCGCGGCGCGAAGACCGACGTGGCGGCCGGCATCGTCGGCTACGCCGATCTGCTCGAAGGCGATGCCATAGAAGACGTGCTCGTCGCGCAAATCGAGGCCGGCAAGGGCCGTTTTCGCGGAATTCGCTGCTCGGCCGCGCGCCATGACGCGTTCAAACACGGCGTGTTGCCGCGTCCGCCGGCCGGGCTTTTCGCCGACGGTGGATTCCGCGCAGGTGTGCGCCGGCTGGCGAAGCTTGGGCTTTCATTCGATGCCTGGGTGTATCACACGCAGCTACAGGAAGTGATCGATCTTGCACGTGCCGCACCGGACACGATCATCGTCCTCGACCACATTGGCGGGTTGCTTGGCGTCGGCCCCTACGCCGGCCGGCAGCAGGTGGCCTTCGACGAGTGGTTGTCGTTGCTGGCGCCGCTTGCTGCATGCCCGAATGTCGTCGTGAAGATCGGTGGGTATGGCACAGCCGTGTACGGCTTCGACTTCATCAGTCAGCCCGAGCCGCCGTCGTCGCTCACGCTCGCCAACGCGTGGCGTCCATCCGTGGATGCGGTGATCTCGGCGTTCGGCGCGCAGCGCTGCATGTTCGAGAGCAACTTCCCGGTCGATCGTGCATCGGCCAGTTACGCGACGGTGTGGAACGCGTTCAAGCGTCTCGCCGCCAACGCGAGCGAGAGGGAGAAGCACGATCTTTTCTACGGCACGGCCGCCCGGATTTACCAGATCGGCGACGCTGCTCGCGGCATCTGAGCGATGCGAAGGCGCGCCGCGCGCAACCACACGAATCGAATACGCCTTGAACACAACACCGATTTAGCCCTGACGTCGTGCGTCGTGGCCGAATCGATCTCGCCTGCAAAGAGACACACCATGCACAGCAATTCCTTACTACGTCAGCCCTCGGCAAATATCGCCCAATGCCTATCGACGTTCGCCGTCGATCTGAATGTCGGGACGTTGCCCGAGAGCGTCTGGAACAAGTCCGTTCATCACATCGTCGATGCCATCGGACTCGCTTTCGCTTCGCACCATTTTCCGTTTGCCGCCCCGGGGCTGCGGGGCATCCGCGCGGCTGCCGGAAGTGGTGAGGCGACGGTGATCGGAAGCGATGCGCGTCTGGCACCGCGCGATGCCGCGTTGGCTAACGGATACCTCATTCACGGCCTGGACTTCGACGACACACATCCGGCGAGTATTGTGCATCCGTCGGTGGCCTGTTTGCCCACGGCACTGGCGTTGGCCGAGGCGACCAACGCGACCTGGGGTGAATTGATCGCAGCCTATGTTGCGGGCATGGAGACGGCGATTCGCCTGGGACGTGCAGTGAAGGGCGGTTTCCATCACGTCGGCTTCCACGCCACCGGTATCGTGTCGCACTTCAGCTCAGCGGTCGTCGCGGGCAAGCTGCTCGGTCTGACGGCCGATCAGATCACCTGCGCGCAAGGCATCGCCGCCAGCACGGCGTCGGGCGTACAGGTGTTCCTCGAAGATGGCGCGTGGACCAAGCGGATGCACCCCGGGTGGGGCGCACTCGCGGGCATCACGGCGGCGTACATGGCGCAGGCGGGATTCGCCGGCCCGAAGCGGCCATATGAGGGGCGGTTCGGCCTGATTGACACGCACTTGCAGGAACTGGCCGGTCAAGTCGATGCGGACTCCGCCATCGACGGGCTCGGCACGACGTGGACGATGCTCGACACGTCGATTAAGCCGTTCCCGGTGTGCCATTTCATTCACGGCTGTGCCGAAGCTGCGCTGCAACTGCGCCGGGAACTGGGGCCCGACGCGAAGATCGAGCGCATCGTGTGCGAGTTGCCGGAGGCGACGCTGCCGATCGTGGCGGAGCCAGCCAGCGCCAAGATCGTGCCGAAGAGCGACTACGAGGGAAAATTCAGCGCACAGTTCGTCGTCGCAGCTTGCTTTGCGCGCAATCGATTCACGCTGGGCGAACTCGACGACAACAGCCTGCGCGATCCGGAAATTCTGTCGCTCGCAGCGAAGACTGAATGCGTGAAGGAGGTCGATTCCAGATTCCCGACATACTTCTCCGGCGCGGTGACGGTGACGCTCGCGGACGGCCGGACGCTGCGTGCACATGTGCCGATGAATCTCGGCAGCGGCGCGCGTGCACTGTCACTCGCTGAAATCCAGGAGAAGTTCCGTGGCAACGCCGGACTGACGCTGTCGGATACCCGCGCGAGCGCTGTGCTCGACGCGTTGCTCTCGGCCGGACCTGACACGCCGGTGCGCGACGTGACGCGTGTGCTCGGCTGACATCGTCACGTAAGACGTTGTGTCGTATGGACGCCGCGGCGCAACACCTTGAGGCTCGGTCATCCTGCATGCCGAGCCTCTCGTCTTTGGCTTGCGGCCGCGTGAAATTCGATGGGCTGCCGCGCTGCTATAGAATCTTCCGTCATCGTCGGTTTGCATTACCCGTCGAGCACGTTGCACATTCATTGGAGATCACAGGCGAAACGTCATGGACATGCGACATCTGCGCTCCTTCGTTGCTGTTGCGGAGGAGCTGAGCTTCAGCCGCGCAGCGGAGCGGCTTCACATTTCGCAGCCGCCGCTTACGCAGCACATCAAGGCGCTCGAAGCGGAGATGGGCGTGCAGTTGTTCGCGCGCACGAAGCGTGAGGTCAGGCTGACGGACGCCGGCGTGGTGTTCCTGCGCGAGAGCCGGTTGCTGCTCGATCAGTTGCGCACGGCAGTCAATGCGACGATACGTACTGCGAAGAGCGACGCTGGCACGTTACGTGTGGGTGTCGCGACGGCGGCATTGTTCGGCGTGATGCCGACGTTTCTCTCGCTGATGCGCGAAGCGTTTCCGCATGTCGTGATCTCGGTCAACGACATGCAGTCCCAGGATCAGGTGGTGGCTGTCGCGCAGGGGGCACTCGATCTCGGCATCGTTCATGTGCGCCCGGATCGCATGAAGCTCAGTCACGCACCGATCTTCAGCGAGTCGCTCGTGGCCGTCGTGCCCGAGCATCACTGGCTCGCGAGCAAGCCGGACTTCACGCTTGCCGATATGGCCAGCGAGCCCATGGTAGGGCTCTCGCGCGAGCACGGCCCCGCCATCTTCGATGCCATCGTGGCGTGCTGTCATCGGGCGGGCTTTAGTCCGGAAATGCAACATAGCGCGCGCAATCCGTTGACTATTTTCCAGATGGTGCGCCTGGGGTTCGGGGTGTCGCTCGTGCCTCGTGCATATGCACACAGTGCATTCCCGGGCGTGCGATTTCGCGAGATGCCGACGACGGCCGGCAGTGTGCGCATGGAAGCGATTTGGAGCGAGCGTCATGCGTCTGCGCTCACGCACAAGATTGTCACGACGATACTGCCGCGATTGGCGGGTGTGCCGTTCGAGGAGGCGTGAGCGGGCCGCGCGATCGGTTCGTGCGGCCCGTGTCGGACGATGTGGCGATTCAGGAGATCATGCCGACTTTTCCCCTTTACCGCTGGCCCGACCGTCGACGATCTGCACGATCGCAGGGTGGTAGTTCTGACCGAAGCCGGCTTCACGCGCTTCGCACATCAGGTCGTAAGTGTATTGCGCGATGTGTGGTTTGAAGTCGCCTTGCTTGGCCAGATTCAGCGCAAGGCTCGCGTCCTTGATCGCATACACGAGCGGAAACACTTTCTCCGGGAACGTGTCGGCTGCGAGCGACTTCATGCCGTGGTTGCGCAGCACAAAGCTGTCGGCCGATCCCTTCGACAGCAGATCGAACAGTACCTGACCGTCCAGCCCGGCACGACGCCCGATCGTGATGATTTCCGACAGCGCATTCACTGTCATGAAGACCATCATGTTGTTGAGGATCTTCACCATCTGGCCGGCGCCGACGTCACCGCAATGCAAAACGTCGCTGCCCATGCATTCAAGCAGCGGGCGGACGGATTCGAACAGCGCGACGCTGCTGCCTACTGTGATGAGCAGCGTTCCCTTAACGGCGGCCTCGGCGGTCCGTGCGACGGGCGCGTCAATGTAGGCGATACCGTCGCTGGCGAGCGACTCGGCCAGCGCGCGGGTTCGCGTCACGTCGCTCGTGCTCATGTCGACGATCAAACGAAGCTTGCCGCCGGCGCTGCGCAGTTCCGCGCACACCGCTTCGACCTGATCGATCGACGGCAGCGAGAGAAACGCGATGTCGGTGGCCTGTGCAAGCGAGGCGATGCTACTGTGCGCTGTGGCACCTGCTTCGACGAGTTTGCCGAGGGCCTCCTTCGAAGTATCGAACACATGCACCGGGTGGCCGGATTTGCGCGTGAGATTGGCGCACATAGGGCCGCCCATCACGCCGAGGCCGATGAAGCCGATTGTTTGCGTAGTAGCCAAGGTTGTCTCCTGAATGTCGTTATTGGGGTTCGCGTTGACGACAAGGTCGCGAGGTGCGCCGTTGGCGAGTCGCGGCCTTTCCGAATCGCTACGTGCGGATCGCAAACGGATCTCGAACGGCGTCGGAGTAATCGATCATGACGTTCTTGGTTGTCATGTATTCGTGCAGACCGGCTTCGCCGCGCTCGCGCCCGATCCCCGATTCCTTGAAGCCGCCGAAGGGGGCTTGCGCCGCGAGTGCGCGATATGTGTTGACCCACACGCTACCGGCCTGAATCGCTTTCGAAACGCGCATGACCCGCGAGATGTCGCGCGACCAGATGCCAGCGGCCAAGCCGTAGCGCGTGTCGTTGGCGATCGCGATGGCCTCGGCTTCCGTGTCGAACGGAATGATGGCCAGCACCGGCCCGAAGATCTCTTCCTGAGCCAGTTCGCTGCGGTTGTCGACATCGGCGAAGATCGTCGGCTCGATGAAGTACCCTTGATCGAGGCCGGGTCCAGTGGCGCGCCTTCCGCCGCAAATGAGGCGTCCGCCAGCCTCTTTCGCAGCTTCGATGGCGGCGAGGATGCGTCGGTATTGCGGCTCGTTGGCGACGGCACCCATCTCCGTTGCCGAATCGAGCGGATCGCCCATACGGATGGAACTCGCCCGCGTGGCTAGCCGGTCGATCACCTGATCGTAGACATTTCGCTGCACCACGAGGCGCGAGCCGGCCACGCATGTCTGCCCGGTGGCGCCGAAAATGCCGGCGAGAGCGCCCACGACGGCCTTATCGAGATCTGCGTCGTCAAAAATGATGTTCGGCGATTTGCCGCCGAGTTCGAGCTTGACCGGGATCAGGCGGCGACCGGCGGCGGCGGCGATATGCCGGCCGACGTTAGGGCTGCCGGTGAAACTCACGAGCGATACGCCTGGGTCGTCGACCAGGGCGCGGCCGGTTTCCGCTCCGCCGGTCACGACGTTGAAGACACCGGGTGGGAAGCCGGCTTCTTCGACCAGTGAGGCGAATTCGAGCGTCGATGCGGAGGCGTGCTCGGACGGTTTCACAACGACGCAGTTGCCGGCCGCGAGCGCTGGAGCCAGTTTGTTGGCGAGCAGCGAGAGCGGGGAGTTCCAGGCGGTGATCACCCCGACGACGCCGTACGGTTCGAGCGAGAGGTAGTCGAGAGTGTTCGGTTGATCGAGCGGGAGGTGCTGGCCAAGCAGCTTGTCGGCGTAGCCTGCGAAGTAGCGCAGGTTGCGCGCTACCCAGAGCATCTGCGGGCGCGTCTCGCGCACGATCTTGCCGTTGTCCGTGCTCTCGATGGTGGAAAGACGGTCAGCGTTCGCTTCGACCAATGCCGCAAGCTTATGCATCAGACCGGCCCGCAGGACACCGGGGGTGTTGCACCAGCCTTCGTGGAAGGCTCGGTTGGCCGCGGCGACCGCGCGCGACACGTCGGCTGCACTACCGTCGGGTATTTCAGCCCACACAGCGCCGGTGTAGGGATTGACGCTCGGTAGCGTCCGACCACCCGTCGCCTCGACCGGGCGGCCATCAATATAGAGCTGGTATCGCTTGACCACATCGTCTCCTGTCTTCTTATGAGGATTACCCGCTTACGTGCCGCACTCCGTGCAACACGCCAATGCAGGGCATCTTCAAACGAAGCCGCGCAAGCGTCCAATATCGATTTCGAAGTTCTGTTATTTGGGGGGCGGGGGTAGGAGAAAATCTGGTGCTTGGTGACGTGTCCCCTTTTCGGGGACATGTCATTTACCGCGAAGACACCGGCCCGGATGTCTCTTGCGTATTGCTTTGCGTCATCGCACGGGGTGCGACGACGCGCTGCCCGCCGGGCATCGCCGTCAGCTCGATGGTCTCATTGATCTGCGTGAAGGTGCTCATGCTGGAGACACGCATCTTGATCACCCTGTTGAGTTGCGGTGAGTACCAGATCGTCGCGTCGTAGGGCGTCGATTGCATCGAGCGACCCTGGTTGCGCGTCGCCACTTCGAGCAATGCGCCGTGGTATTCAACGCGTAGCACATCGAATGTTCCTGCCGGCGTGACGAGCGATTCCTGCGAGGCTACGCGTGCGTTGAGGTTCAGCGAGCGGCCCTGCGTGCCCAACGAGGTATAGCTCATGGTCCAGGCCTGTCCCGGCTTGGCGCCCTCGCGAACCCAGCCGCCAGCGGGCATCGAATTGTCGATTTCGCCGAGCTGAGGTTGCGACATCTCGATCAACTTGCCGTCCGCCAGCTCCACACGAGCGCCGTTGTTGTAGAACAGCTTGTCGCCGTCAATACGATCCACGACCATCGCAACGCGACTCTTTACGCCGGTAAATCCATCGGTAATCGTGTACTCCCACCGTGCCCCGAGGGTACCTGCCGCCGCCTCCCGGGCCTGGGCAACCTGCTTTGCGGCGGCGGCGTGCGAATCGGCGGTCTCGCGCGCCGCAATGGCTGCGCGACTGCGCGACGGCAACTCGTCGATGAAGTTCGCCGGAATGGCGTAGTTCAGGTTCTGATTCAGATGGCGGGCGTCTTCAAGCACGGCCGTGGTCAGGCCGATCAAACGGCCTTCGGTGTCGAACAATCCGCCACCGCTCGATCCCGGCGAGACCGGCGCGGAGGTTTGGATCAATGAAATGCGTTCGTCCGTATCCAGATGCAACGACGAGATGATGCCGTCGGCCAACGAGAGTTCCTGACCGCTCGGGCTGCCAAGCGTGTAGACCTTCTGCCCGACACGCAGCGTGTTCATAGGCGCGCGCGCGACGGGGGGCGCGGTCATTTCATCGACCCGCAGTTGGCACAGATCCCGTGCCGGATCTACCAGTTCCAGCGCGGCGCGATGACTCGTGTTACGTCGCTGCACGACCACGCGCGACGCTTTACGCAGGACATGACAATTCGTCGCGAGACGCTGCGGCGCGACAACAACGGCACTGCCTTGTGACAGACGCTTGCCGTCGCGGTCGTATGTGATGACGACCCACACGCTAGGTGAGGCCTTTTCGTAGAGTTTTTCGGCGTCCAGGGCAAGTGCCGGGACACAGAAGGTCGCGGCCAGCGCTGTGGCCAGAAGACGTTTGAGCATGTGCGAAAAGCGCCGTGCGAAGCGCCGGCCCCCATTTTTTGATTTGTATCGCTCCTTCGCGCCTTCGTCGTCAATCCTGCGGCGATGGCGTCCGATTCGCGAGAGTGTACCCAAAGCTTGGGCACCCTGCAAAAGCTCGGATTCCTGTATGCTATTTCGCACAAAAACAAGACGTCCGGAAAATGACAAGAAAACACGCAGACCATCGGGGGATGGGGTCACAGGGGACTACACGGCAATGGATGAGCCGCGCAGGTGTTGCCCTGACGTTGGCGGCAGCGGCCCTGCTTGCCGGCTGCGCTACGCCGACCGATATCACCAGCACACGCGTAAGCGACTACAAAGCGCACATCGACCGCATGTTCGTCGTCTATGACGGGGATATGCGTTTCGGCGACGATTTTGCCGCCGGCTTTCGCGACGAACTCAGACAACGACTCGCGTCATGCAACGTCAAGAGCGATTTCGGTGAAATACGTGCCCTGATGCTCGACACCTCGCCGGTGGAGCGGAAGCTTCGCGCGTTTCAACCGGATGTGACATTGCGTGTAGATCCCAACGGTGGTGTTGTCACTGGCAATCTGCCGCTACGTGTCGATTTCCGCGTCAACATGTTCGACATGGATCGCAACGCCACGGTCTGGCGTGGCATTTTCCAGGTCCACCATGTCGGCACACTCTACGTTTCCAAGACGGAGCGAGGCGCTGTCTTTGCGGTCGACATCGTCAATCAACTGATCATCGACGGGCTCATCCAAAACTGTCCGATCACCCGGCTCGATGCGGGCAATCGGCTGCCGAAGCGTCCGACGGTCACTGTCACGCCCGCGGAATCAGGTACCGAGAAGGTGCCCGCAGCACCGACCGCTTCGGGCAAGCCAGCGCCATCGCCTTACAAGCTTCCGGGGGGGCCGTCGGTGGCGACAGCGGGTTCTGACGCTCCGGTCGTCCCTGCGACAACTGCCATCCCGAGCCAGCCGACACGCGCAGCATCGACACCGGCGCCTGCACGGACAGCCGGGGAGAAGCCGGCACCGCAGCCGCGCGAAACGTCGGTGAAACCCACATTGCCAGCACTGCCTTCGACATCTCTGGCCGATCTTCCTCCGATCGATGCGCCCGAATCGTCGCCGCCTGCTGCTACGCGGAATTCCAAGGTGGCGCCGACTGTCACTCGCGTCGAATCGCCCCCTGCCCCGAGCGGTAGCGCCGCGAATTTCCGCACGGATACGCGCGTGAAGCTCGACGATCTGGATGGTCTGCTGCCCGCCAAATGAGCGGCGCTCCGGGGGCAACATGAAGCGACTAATGGTCTTGATGGCACTCGTGCTGCTCTGCACGGCCTGCGTGCCCCGAGGAGCGCAGCCCTCGCTCGCATACTCTCCGCTCAATTTTCGGATGCCGAAGCCGGAGGACAACCTCATTCGAAAACCCGGCTTTTTGACATGTGAGTCGGAAGCATTCGTTGCACTGGGGTACGGCCGACAGGTGATCGTATTCAAGAGCACACAGGCATCGCTGCTGGCGGGACCAGATGTTGGCGCTCTTCAGATCGCGTTGATCGATGAGCTGTTCAAACGCATGCAGAGCGAGGGATTTTCAGACTATCCGCGATTCGCAGCGGAGAAGTTCTACGCATGCACTGAGCGTGAGAAGGTGCCTGTGGAAGAAAATCTGACCAACGCGTCGATCTGCCTGTTTCGCCAGGACGTTCTCTTCTACCTCAACGAGAGAAAGAAGCAGGGCCGTTCGCTCAACGAGGCGACGCTGATGGTGTCGAAGATGTACCGCGAGAATACGGAGGAAGTCCTTCCTCAACGCCTCATCGATATGGCAGCGTCGATGGTCTATAAAGCGAAGACCGATGAGGACATGTATGCGCTTCGACGATTCCATTTCGAATCGTGTCTGTTCCCGGATCAGTGGAAAGCCTGGTGGAATGCGCAACAGACACCGAGGAATCGACTGGAGTAGTCGCCTGAGGTGAAAACAAAAGGCCCCGGAGAGTTGGCGTCCTGCCCAACCATTGGACGTCAATTCAAAGTGAAGAGACTTCTGAGTTCTCTATTTTCGACCCAACGACAGAGCCCTATTCATCACTCCGATGGGTGGGGGCTGAATACGTGAGCAGTCGGTGCCGCGAACGTGTGTCGAGGTCGGTATCGAACCACCCGCAGGCGGGATCATTGCGTTGACGCTGCGCAAGTCCTCAGTGCCGCGATGAATGCCGACGCGAGTGGCGAGAGCGGGTAGTCCTTGCGCCATGCCACGCCCATCGGTGCTGGTAATGGCGGTGAGCGCAGCGACAGGATCGAAACCTCGCCCTTGTCGCGCAGCTCGTAAGCGAGCCGACTCGGCAGCACCGTCATTGCATCGCATGACTGCAACATGCCCAACGCGAGCGGGATGGAAAACGCCTCTACGATGACCTTCGGACCTTGCGCGCCGTCCGATAGGAACTGAGACTGGATCGCGTGGCTAATCGGCGACTCCTTCGGCGGCAGCAACCAGGGATAGTCGGCCACGTCGCGCCATCTCAAATCCGTTGCCTTCGCCAGCGGATGACCACTACGACAAATCACAAGCAGGTCTTCTTCGAACAGTGGCTCAAGATTGACCGCCGAACGAAAATACTCCGGCACGAGTCGTCCCACGATCAGATCGAAAGTCCCGTCGTGAAGGCCCGCCGCCAATCCGAACGAACCGCTTTCGCGCACGGTAATGACACAACGAGGATCCGACTTCGCGAGCAGCGCGATGGCCTGCGGCAGCAACTGCGGCATCGCGATGAAGAGCGCGCCGACGGCGAGGCTCTCACGGTGCTCGTTCATCAAATCGCGAAGCTCGTCCTCTGCCGAACGAAGATTCCCGAGAATCAAGCGAGCATGACGCGCGAGCGTGCGCCCGAACGTCGTCGGCACCATGCCGGATGCCGTGCGCTCGTAGAGCTTCACGCCGAGCAAATCTTCCAGCCCCGCAAGCGTCTTCGAAAGCGCCGCGCGCGTGAGATTCAGACGATCGGCTGCCTTCGCCAGACTATGCGTTTCGTCGAGCACGGCCACAGCCTGAAGGTATTTGAGTTTGATGCGCGAAGGCGGTGCCTGACCGGTAATGGCTTTCATCTTCAATCTCCGACGACACGTTGACGGCAAGCAAGGCGACGCTCCCTTCCCGCTCATCTTCGCGACGCACAAGCCTGTCCGTCATCCTCTCACCTGTTCAACGACTTCGCGCGCACGGCGTCAACCCATAGTTGATGACCCGCTCCAAAAAGTCACCGGACGGGCCTTGCGCTGGACCTAAACTCGTTTTCCAGAGCCTTCACACACTGAGGGACGGATTCAAAAGGCAGGGGCCGCGTTCGCACAACGCATGCAGGCCTCAACGGGCTAATTATGTTTAAGTATAAATTATTCATACATAAAAGATAGCGCATTCCCGCTTCCTGAACATGATTCGGGGTTGCGACGGATGCATGGCGGGCAATGCCTATCGGGCGACGTCTCGTGGAAGCTGTCCTTGTTATGCACCTAGAACCATTCAGGGGAGACAACGTGAATCATCACGGCATTTGGGCAGGCTCGCTGCTCGCTGCGGGCGTCATGAGCGGCGGGTTTGCGATGACGGCGTCGGCGCAGAGCAATCTCGAAATCAGCGGCCTGCTCGGCACAGGCGTGGGCTATACGAGCAACGTAGGCGGCGGCGCCGCTATCACCGCAAATCCTGGTGTGCTGCGCCCGAGCGCAGTGATCTTCAGGGGAGCGGAGGATCTGGGCGACGGCAATCGCGCCGTGTTTAATCTCGGCACGCTGTTCAGCATTCTTAACGGCGGCGTGTTTGGCGGGCCGGGCACCCTCTTCTCGCGTGAGTCGTATGTCGGGCTGGCGAATCGCTATGGCACGTTGACGCTCGGCAATCAGCGCGACTTCATGTTCGACAGCCTCACACTGAATCGCTATCCGGGCAGCTTTTTTGAAGGCGCTTATGCGGCGCACCAGGGGCCGTTCTCAAAATTCGGCGTCTCATATTCCCCGCAAGGTTCGTTCGATTTCGATCGCGTGAACGGTGAAGCGATCACCAACACCATCAAGGTCAAGAGTGCCGATTTTTACGGCTTGACGTTCGGCGCCATGTACGGCTTCGGCGGAGTGGCGGGCAGCTTCGGGCGGTCGAGCGCCACGAGCTTCGGCATCAACTATGAGCGTGGCAACGCGGGCTTCGGTGTTGCGTACACCATGGTCAAGGCACCGCAGACGAACAACGGCAACGACGGTATCCGCAACCTGGGCTTCGGGCTTCGCTACGGCTTCGACAGGCTCACGCTCTCCGGCCTCGCCACGGTCTCCCACAACACGGCAACCGGTGCGCAGATCAACGTGTTCGATGTCAGCGCGGGCTATGACTTCGTGTCGGCGTGGTACGCGTCGCTGACCTACAGCTACATGCATGGCAACGCGCAACTCGACAACCGCCGCGCAAATCAACTGACCTCGCTCGTGGGCTATCGCTTCTCGAAGCGCACGACCGTGTACGTCGACGCCGCTTATCAGCTCGCCTACGGCGCAGGTGCCCAGGCGCAGGTGAATGCATCGGCGGGCCCATCGAGCAGTGACCGTCAGTTCATCGGCACGCTCAGCATTCAGCACACTTTCTAACGCTTCGTCGCGCACAAGGAGTCAAGACATGAGGGACGAAATACACCAGGGCCGGCGCAGCCTGCTCAAGCTTTGCGGTGCGATGGCGGGCGGCACGTTGATGTCCGCCTCCGGTATCGCGCACGCCGCAGACGCCCGTAAGGTACCGTCCGGCGAATACATTCTGCGCGGCGGCTATGTGCTCACGATGGATTCGTCGCTCGGCGAATTCCCAGTGGGCGACGTGCACGTGAAGGACGGCAAGATCGTCGCCGTCGCTGCCCGGATCGTCGCGCCGCACGTGCGCATCGTCGATGCGAGTCACAGGATCGTCATGCCCGGCTTTGTCGACACGCACCAGCACTTGTGGACGAGTCTGTTGCGCGGTTCGTTGCGCGGCGACGATCCAATGTTTGGTTACTTTCCAAGCAAGGCGCGCGCCGGTGCCGTCATGACGCCGGAGGACTTCTTTCATTCGGTGCGATTCGGCGTGGCGCAAAACCTTGCCTCGGGCATCACGACCGTGCACGACTTCTGTCACAACGTGCCCTCGCCAGCGCATGCCGACGCGGATATGCAGGCGTTGGAAGATCTCGGCGTGCGCGCCCGGTTTTCCTACGGCCGCTTTGGAGAGCCGTCGACGCGGCCGATGGACTGGCAAGACGTCGAGCGCGTTCGGCAGACGCTCGTGCCGAAGCGCTCACGTTTGACGCTCGGTGTGGTCGTAGCACCGACCACAGAGAAAGACGGCTCGATGCGTCAGAACGTGTTCGACGATCTCAGCGTATCGATGGCGCACGCGCAGGCCATGCAACTGCCGTACACGTTGCATTACGGCAATCTGACGCACGGCATCATTGAGGTCATGGATAAGCACGGATGGCTCAATTCCAACCTGTTGCTCGTGCATCCGCAGGGTTTCAAGGAAACCGAGCGCGAAATGCTCGCTGCGTCGAACGTGAACATCAGCATCGCACCGATCATCGAACTTCAATACTCCACGGTGCGAAGCGGTTATACCCAGTTCGCGGAAATGGAGGCGCTGCATGCGCAGATGGGGATCTCGATAGACTCGTCGGCGGCGTCTGCAAACGCGAACTTCTTCAACGAAATGCGCGCGTTGCTGTGGGCGCACAAATCGCGCGGCGCACACGTTCCGCTCACGCCGCGCAGGCTGGTGGAGCTCGCCACCATCGACGGCGCAAGAACGCTCAATCTCGCCGAGCGCACCGGCTCGCTCACCCCCGGAAAGCAGGCTGACATTCTCCTTGTTCGCATGGACGCTCTCGATATCGCGCCGGTCTTCGATCCGTTCAACGCGCTGGTATATTCGGCACAGCCAGATCACGTGGATACGGTGATCGTGGACGGCCGGGTGCTGCGACAGGGCGGCAAGTTTGTGTCGATCAACGCGGATGAGATCATTCGTGACGCGACGCGATCGGCCGTGCGGTTGAGGAAGGAGGCCGGTCTGGCGTGAGTAAAAAGCCGCAGACTACGTATGTTGTGGTCTGGGCTGCCTTGGTACGGGGGAACCGTAGCGTGCGGTTGGCATGCGCCGATGCTGTCGCAGCCGCGCGCAACGACTCTGGCGCTGCTATGGGCGAGTCGCAAGAACGGTGGTGTTACCATATGCGCCTATTGCCGATCAGAGCGGTAACTCGTTGATTTATCGGAGCCTATAGTTGTGTAGACTCTGGCGCTCTACGGTTTGACGTCAGGCAACAGCCCTGACATCAAATCGAGATCGCACTGACAAGCGGGACGGAAATCGCAAAAGGCCTTAAGCATTAAGGCCTTTTCTTTTTGCTTTTCCAGTCCCGCCTATTTTTCACTTAAGGAACACGAAGTTGGCACGACCGGAACACGAACAGCACCGAGACGGTAGCGAAACGGGGGCATCGGCTCCGAGTGAGTTGCGTCGCACCCTGTCGGCGCGTCACCTGACAATGATCGCGGTAGGTGGGTCCATCGGGACGGGGTTGTTCGTGGCCTCCGGCGCCACCATTGCGCAGGCGGGGCCCGGCGGCGCGCTGCTCGGCTATGTGCTGATCGGCGTCATGGTCTACTTCCTGATGACCAGTCTGGGCGAACTGGCGGCAGCCATGCCGGTGTCCGGTTCCTTCTCGACCTACGGCGCGCGTTACGTCGACGAGGGTTTCGGCTTCGCACTGGGCTGGAACTATTGGTACAACTGGGCCGTGACCGTGGCGGTCGATCTGGTCGCGGCGCAACTGGTCATGGCGTACTGGTTCCCGAGCGTGCCCGGCGTCTATTGGAGCGCCCTCTTCCTGGCCATTACCTTCGGCCTTAACGCGTTGTCCGCACGCGGTTTCGGTGAGGCCGAATTCTGGTTCGCCTTGATCAAGGTGTTCGCCGTGCTCGCCTTTGTGGCGATGGGCGTGATGATGCTGTTGGGCATCATTCGTGGGGGCGAGAGCGGCGGTGTCGCCAACTGGACGGTCGGCGATGCGCCATTCGCCGGGGGCTTCGCAGCGCTGATCGGCGTGGCGATGGTCGTGGGTTTTTCGTTTCAGGGCACCGAACTCATCGGCATTGCCGCAGGCGAATCGAAGGACCCCGCACGCAATCTGCCGCGCGCGGTTCGTCAGGTGTTCTGGCGAATTCTGCTCTTCTACGTAGCGGCCATTCTGGTGATCGGTCTGCTGATTCCGTACACCGATCCGCATCTGCTGCGCAACGACGTGACCGACATCAGCGTCAGTCCGTTCGCCCTCATCTTCGAGCGCGCCGGCTTGCTCGGAGCCGCTTCCGTCATGAACGCGGTGGTGCTGACCTCCGTGCTTTCGGCCGGCAACTCCGGCATGTACGCGGCCACACGCATGCTCTACAGTCTCGCGCGCGATGGCAAGGCACCCCGTGTCTTCGGCCGCATCTCGCGCAACGGTGTGCCGTTGTGGGCGCTGCTGGCAACGGCCGCCGTCGCGGCGTTGTGCTTCTTCACCTTCGTGTTCAGTCCCAACGCCGTCTACATCTGGCTGCTGAACACGTCCGGCATGACGGGCTTCATCGCATGGCTGGGCATCGCGATCAGTCACTACCGGTTCCGTCGCGGATATCTCAGGCACGGCCATCATCTGGCAGATCTGCCTTACGTCTCCCCCTACTTCCCGTTCGGCCCGATCTTCGCGTTCGTGCTCTGCCTGATCATCACCCTAGGCCAGAACTATCAGGCGTTCCTGCAGGACAGGATCGATTGGGGCGGCGTGGTCGCGACCTACATCGGCATCCCGCTGTTCCTGCTCATCTGGGCGGGCTACAAGCTCGTGCGCGGCTCGCGCTTCGTGCGCTATCGCGACATGCAATTCCCGATAGCACCGAAGCGCACCACGGAAGACCTATCGGCTTCCGGGGTGGCGACCGAGACGGCTTAGGGCGCGGCGTTAATTCGTCAGCGAGACGAACCAGACTTTTTTCACGAAGGCGTCGACCTCCCAGTGCCCTTTGTAGCCCTCAGGCATGACAAAGGGATCACCGGTGCGCAGGGCGTGTACCGTGCCGTCGGGGTCGACCACACGGCAATCGCCTTCCAGGATGTATCCGAACTCGATATAGCCCGTGGTATCCGCACGGAACTTGCCCGCCGTGCTTTCCCAAATGCCGGACGACGCGCGCCCGCCATTGCCCTCGAATCCCGTCATGCTGCGAAATACCGTGTCACCTTCCATCGGACGGCGCGGCTTGCCGATCTCGGGATTCTGCAAGGGCCCCGCGCTAAAGCGCACCAGACGCGAATGACTTTCGGCCACAACTCACCTCTCTCTTGATTAAGACGGATTACTAAATGAATGAATAATTCGAGCGGGACGCGGCACCTTTGAGTTAGCCGTTCCCCGCTCTAAGTACGCCGGATTCAATGTCGGGTGTACTTCGAGAGCCGGAAAGCATGCGGATCGACCTTCGGGGTGTTGCCCTGCACGAGATCCGCCATCAGCGCCCCCGCTGCCGGACCGATGCCGAAGCCATGACCCGAGAAGCCGGACGCAAGGAAGAATCCCGGCACCTCGTCCACACCCGAAATCACAGGAATCGCGTCGGGTGTCACGTCGATAAAGCCGGCCCAGGCATGCGCGATCTGTGCCGGCTCAAAGGCCGGGAACGCTTGCTTGAGCTTATCGAGCGCCACGCCAATCGATTTCATCCCCGGCGCCGGATCGAGCGTGCGATGCGCTTCGAACGGCGTTGGGCTATCAGCGCCAAAGCGCGTGGGCATCCTCAACTCATCGAGGAAGCGCTTGCCGACGCGCAGCTTCAGATACTTCTTTTCCGATAGCCACGCCGGGAAGAACTGGCGGCACAGGCGAATACTGTCAGGGGTGAGATCGGCGACCGATGCCCCCAATTGCGACACCGAATAGCCGCCGTCTGCCCGCTTGCGGCATGTGAAGTCTTTGCCGTTGACGGCGAGATCCAGTCCGGCGTCCATCGGTGTGGTTCGCAAGACCGATGCATGCACCTTCAACTGCGGGAAGTTCACCCCCGTATTGCCGCAGAACAGACGCGACCACGCGCCGCCGGCTAACACGACCGCATCGGCGGCCACACGTCCCCGTTCGGTCACGATGCCGCTCGCCCGTCCCCCCTGCCGATCGAGACAACGCACGGCGGTCTGCTCGAACACCTGCGCACCGGCAGCCACCGCCAGCGCCGCAATCGCTTTGGTCGCGCGTTCCGGCTCAGCCACGCCGTCCACCGGACAATGCAGCGCGCCGATCCAGCCACGCGCCGATGGCGTGTTGAACAGGTCGGGGAGTTGCTCGCGGTTCAGCAATTGCGCCGGCACACCCAATGGCAAGGCTTTGTCGAGCCACTTGCGATAACCGGCCATGTCGGCGTCGGACTCGGCGAGGTACGCCACGCCAGTCTGGCGGTAGCCGACATCGTGCTGCGACTGAATTTCCTTCCACAGGTCGATGGCCTGCATGGCCAGCGGCAGTTCCTTGTGATCGCGTCCGACCGTGCGAATCCAGCCCCAGTTGCGCGACGACTGTTCGCCGGCAATCACACCTTTCTCGAACACTGCCACGCGCAGACCGGCCTTTGCCAGCGCCCACGCGGTACTCATTCCGATGATGCCTGCGCCAATGATCGCAACATCGACCTGCTTGGGGAGAACGCTAGCCATAAATCACCAATCGACAGAAGAGGAAACAGTCAGCGGGGACATTCGCGCGACAGACGTCGCGCTCATACGTAGAAGTGGTTGCTGTTCACGACCATGAACACAGTGGGTTCGTCCCACGCGTTTTCCCAGCGATACGGCCGGTTGCCGGTGAAGCCATAGGTGTCGCCGGGGCCAAGCACCAACGTGGTGTCGTCGATGAACACGCGCAATTTGCCGGCGAGCACGTACCCCACTTTGTCCCCGGTCTGCACCAACAGATTCGAATCGGACGCGGCACCCGGCTCGAGCTCCATCATGAATGCCTCGAGCGACGCACAATTCGATGGCGTGATGCGCGACTTTGTCACGCCGGAGCCTGCCAGCCGTAACGGTTTGCGTTGGTTTGCCCACACCACGAACTCGTTCGGCTCGGTGCTGTTCGGCGCGTCGTCCGTTTGCGCCGGGGCCGACGTGAACAGCGCGGCGCCGTCCACGCCCAGCGCATGACACAACTGACGCAGCGAACGCATCGAGGGCGAACTTACGCCGCGCTCGATCTGGCTCAACATGCCGATCGACATGTTGGTGCGCGCTGCCAGATCCTTCAGCGTGAATTTGCGTTCGGTACGCATGGCCCGCAGGCGCATCCCCAGCTCCTTGTCGCTGGCCTGCACTGCGGGATCGTCGGGCAGATCGTCGGCCAGACGGAGAACCCCGTCGGGTTCCGGCGCTGAAGACGCGGTCGGGGTCTGAGGAGGGACAGCTTTCGGCTTCGATGACATGGCGAAAGGGAATCGGAGACGCAACGGGACGGAGGCGCGTGAAACGTACGCTCGACGAATTTCAATATCACTTCAAAAAGCTTAGAGTGATTTCGATATAGCGTCAATTCGGAAAGGCCCGCCTTTGTCGTCATCGCCACGAATTTGCAACGGCTCGCAACGCGATGTCACGGCCGTCACTGCGTCATGACGTTAATAGGCCGCCAGCGGGCTGCTGCGTGCAAACGTGCGGTCGTGCCAGAGCAGGCAGCCGGCGTTGGCCGTATCGCCGACCTTTGTGGCGGCTACGGCGCCCACGATGATCGTGTGCGAGTAGCCGTCGTGCGTGTCGAGCAACGTGCAGTCGAGCGTGAGCGCGGCATTGCTCAGGGTGGGGGCGCCTGTCTTGAGCGGGGCCCACAGCGCCGGCTCGAAGCGCGCGGCGCCTCGCTGCTGCGAAAAGCGGGCGACGAGCGCCTGGTGGCGGGTGGACAGCAGATTTACGGCGAAGCAGCCGGCATCGAGAATGGCGTCGTGCACCGACGCATGCTTGTGCACGCAGACCAGAATCGATGGCGGTTCTGCCGAGAGGCTGCATACGGCGGTCGCGATGATGCCAATGGGGCCGTCGGTGCTGTGTGTCGTGACGGCCGTAATGCCGCCGGGGAACGAGGCCATCGCCTGCTGAAAATCGGGGACTTGCACGGTGGAGATCATGATGTCGGACTGCCTGTGTCGTGAGTTGCTCTGCCGTTGCGTCAGTCCTGCCGGAACGTCAGCGGTCTGAGGCCGAGGTTCGCGCGCAGCGTCGCGCCCTCATATTCGGTGCGGAACAGCCCTCGACGGCGCAACTCCGGCACCACCAGTTCCGCCATGTCGTCGATGCCATGCGGCAGCGTCGCCGGGCAGATGTTGAATCCGTCGGCGGCCTCGCTCCGGAACCATGCCTCCATCTGATCGGCAATGTCGGCGGGCGTGCCGATGACCATGCGCACGGTATAGGTCGCCGCCACGCGCTGGTATAGCTGGCGGATCGTGAGATTTTCGCGGTGTGCCATGGCCAGCAGATTCTCGGCGATGCTGCGGATGCTGCCGCCGGCCTCGATCTGTGGCACCGGCCCGTCGACCGGATAGCCGGACAGATCGCCCAGCGCGTCGTACAGGCTGGCAAGGCCGCTGATCGGGTCGATCAATTCCTGCAACTGGTCGAACTTATCCTGCGCCTCCTGACGGGTACGCCCCACGAAGGGCGTGAGCCCCGGCATGATCAGCAGATCGTCCGGTGCGCGCCCTTGCGCCGCGAGCCGCGCCTTCAGATCCCGGTAATACGCCTGGGCGTGTTCGAGGTTATGCGAGTTGCTGTAGACGAGATCGGCCTCGCGTGCCGCCAGTGCCCGCCCTGCCTCGGACGCCCCCGCCTGTACGATCAGCGGCCGTCCTTGCGGCGTGCGCGCGGAGTTCAATGGGCCGCGCACCTGAAAGTGTTTGCCCACGTGATTCGGAACGTGCAGCTTGTCTTCGTCGTAAAACACCCCACTGGCCTTGTTGCGCACGAAGGCATCGTCTTCCCAGCTCTGCCAGAGCGACTTCACGACCTCGACGAACTCGTCCGCGCGCTCGTAGCGGGCTTCGTAGCCCAGATGCTCGTCACGGCCGAAATTGCGGGCTTCCTCGTTGGACCACGACGTGACAACGTTCCAGCCCGCGCGCCCGCCGCTGATGTGATCGATCGAGGCAAATTTACGGGCAACGTGAAAGGGCTCGTTGTAGGTCGTCGATGCCGTGGCGACCAGACCGATATGCGACGTGTGTGCGGCAATCGCAGCCAGCAGCGTGAGCGGTTCCAGTTCGGCGTTGCGCATGTCGCGGGCCAGCGCACCGCGTGGATTGTCCTGGGCGCGAATGCCGAGTCCGTCGGCGAAGAAGATCATGTCGAACTTGGCGGCCTCGGCCTTCTGCGCGTTTGCCAGGAAGTAGCGGTAGTCGAGCGCACCGCCCGCCGGTACCTCGGGGTGACGCCACGCGGCGACGTGGTAGCCAAGGTAGCGCATCGACAGGCCGAGCTTCATTTTGCGAGCAGTCGTCATGGGAGGGGGCCTTCAGGAAACGTTGAGAAAGTGGGATGTCCGGTGGGCGGCGCTAGGCACCGCAGCGCGCCGAGACTTCGCTAAAGCAGCGGTCGCGGGATTCGCGCAGGAAAGCGATGAACGTGCGGCACACCTTCGAGAGCGGCCGATGGCGCGGGTACAGCAATCCCACCCCGAAGTCGAGGCTGGGGCGCAGCACACGCGCCTCGACGCGATCGAGGTTGGCATGCACCGTGAACGGATCGGCCAGCGCGACGCCCATGCCGAGATGCACGAACTCGCCGACCGCCTGCAGGTAGGACGTCTCCAGATGCGTCACGCGGCGCACGCCATGCGTGTCGAAGAACTGATCGACGTGATGGCGTACCTGACACACGCTGGTCATCGAGATGAACGGCAGGCCGTCGAAATCGCGCGGCTGCAGTTCGCGCCGGGCTGCCAGTGGGTGGCCCGGTGGCACGATGGCGTAGTAAGGCACCCGGCAAAACTCGTCGACGGCGACGTCTGCCCGCGAGAACGGCAGCTCGGCCAGACCAAAATCCGTTTGCTGCGCGGCGATCCAGTCTTCCACGCGTGCCGACGACTGGATCTCGAGCGAGATGCTCACGCCGGGATACTTGTCGCAGAACGCCTTGACGACGCCGGGCAAAAAGCTCAGGCCCAGCGCCGGCATGCACGAGATGGCAATCTGTCCGACCCGGTTTTGCCGCACGTCGGCCGCAAGTTCCTGGATACGCGCGTGAGCGCGATGGGCGTGTTCGGCTTGCTCGAAGATCAACTGCCCTTCGGGCGTTGGCACCAGTCGGCCGTTGGCGCGATCGAACAGCGCCAGCGCCAGCGAACGCTCGAGATGCCCGATCAGGCGGCTGACGGTGGACTGCGAGGTCCCGAGCATTTCCGCCGCCCCGTTGACGGTGCCGGCGGTGACGGTGGCGCGGAAGGCTTCGAGTTGTCGAATGTTCATCGTGAACTCCGGGAGGGGGGGCGCAGGCGCGTGAAACCATCTTGGGACTCGCGCGCCGTGCAGGCAATGACATCAATATGGGTTGGCATTGCAAAAACTGCATATGCCGGACGAAACACCGCCGGTGGCATGGGGCAGTGGCATCGCCAAGACGCAAAAGCCCGGCAACCCCTGAAGGGCTGCCGGGCTGCGCTATCTCCGAGCAGGCTAACCGGTGTCTGGCGCCGGGCGCCACACCGTCACTTCACGTGCTTGCGGCTGGCGTACAGCCCGATCAACGCGAACACCGCGATGATCACGATGTAGTACGCCGGCGCCATGACGCTCCCCGTGGTCTTGACCATGAAGCCGACCACCAGCGGCGTAATACCGCCAAAGAACGTCTGCGCGATCACATAGGCGATCGACACGCCCGTCGTACGGCACGACGTC
Organism: Pandoraea fibrosis; assembly: GCF_000807775.2. NCBI lineage: Bacteria > Pseudomonadati > Pseudomonadota > Betaproteobacteria > Burkholderiales > Burkholderiaceae > Pandoraea > Pandoraea fibrosis. Next base: position 68,745 of record NZ_CP047385.1, read on the forward strand.
GGAAACAACTGCGACAGCAGCGACCCGATCGGCGAGTAGTAGAAGCTGTAGAACACGAATGACAGCGTGCACTGGAAGATCGCGAGCGTGAGCAGCGAAGGCGAGCGCGTCAGCATCTGAAACAGCGGGAAGACCAGAATTACACCGACGATCAGCGCCGTGCGCATCACCTTGATGGTGCCGAGGCGGTCGGCGGTTATTCCGCCGAGCATGGGCACCAGCGTGCAGACAACGCCGCTGCAAATCGATGCAATGAAGGCGTCGTCCTTGGTCAGACCGAGGTTGTTGATGGCGAACGTCGGCATGTAAAGGTTCAGAAAGCTGGCTACCACGCCGGCGGCCGCCACCATCGCGCCGATCAGCACGAAGCGCTTGTGCGACCGGAACGTCTCCGCAAGCGGGTTCTGCACCGTGGCGCCCGCATGCTTGACCTTCTCGAAGTCAGCGGTTTCCTCGATCTTCGAGCGGATGTACAGCCCCACCGGTCCGATCAGACAACCGAACAGGAACGGCAGACGCCAACCCCATGCGTTGATCTGATCCTGCGTGAGCGAATGGTTGCAAAAGTAGGCGAACAGCGATGCGGCCAGCACCGCGAGGCCCGACGCCGAGAACTGCAAGCTCGCGAAAAACGCCTTTCGCGAGGCGCTTTGTTCCGTCAGGTACGAGTTCGCGGTGCCGAATTCTCCCCCCACGGAGAAGCCTTGCAGCAAACGGCCCGTGACGAGGATCACCGGCGCCCAGACGCCGATTGCGTCGTAGGTCGGCGATACGGCGATCAGGACCGTGCCGGCCAACATCAGCATCGCTGCGAAGCTCAGCGTGGCGCGGCGTCCCACCTTGTCGGCCATGATGCCCAGTACCACGGCCCCGACCGGTCGGATCAGGAACGAACTGGCGAACGTCATCAGGCTGAACAGCAATGCCGACTGCGGATCGCCCTGCGGGAAGAACAGCTTGGAGATGGTGATCGCGAACATCGCGTACACCAGAAGATCGAACCACTCAAAAAACGTGCCGAAGTTCGCCGCGATCACGTCGCGGGTCCGGTTGCCCTTGCGGGCCTTCGGTGCCGGGAAACTGCCGATTTTGGTGGTGTCCATATACGACCTTCCAGTGCGAGACGTCACAGTGACCTGAGCCTGCATTCTGAGCAGCCGAATTAGGTGTCGATATTAGAGATTTCACCTATGTGAAATTTTCATGCGAATTTCGATGAAATTTCTTTCTCATTGAAATTATTTTGAAGTCGGATGCCGGGCGACCGGATGTGGCCACGGATCGCGACAGACGTTGCCGGCCGGCGATCGTTGAGAAGGTTGCAAATCGGGAGCCTGATTGCCTGATGCGTCAGGGACCTTGGGGTCGTGCCATTGGCAGGAGAACAAGGGGGACGTCAGGCGTTCACTCGGCACATTTCTTTTTTTGATTAGCTCGTGATCCTAAATGGTGCAAAATGCTTTTTCTTCACAAGAATAAGCACCATCGATGGGCATCCGAGATGAAATATCAATCACTTGACGATTTTCTGCGCTCCACCGCCGAGCGCAACCCCGGCCAACCGGAATTCCTGCAAGCTGTCACGGAGGTGATGGAAAGCCTGTGGCCGTTCATATCGCAGCATCAGAAATATGCCGAGCATGGTTTGCTCGACCGTCTGGTCGAACCCGAGCGCATCGTCATGTTCCGGGTGTCGTGGGTCAACGATCACGGTGACGTTCAGGTCAATCGCGGTTATCGCATTCAACATAGCTCCTCGATCGGTCCTTACAAGGGCGGTCTGCGCTTCCATCCGTCGGTCAATCTCTCCATCCTGAAATTCCTGGCCTTTGAGCAGACGTTCAAGAACGCGTTGACCACACTGCCCATGGGTGGCGGCAAAGGCGGCTCCGACTTCGATCCGAAGGGCAAGAGCCCCGGAGAAGTCATGCGGTTTTGTCAGGCGTTCGTGACCGAGCTGTTCCGCCATGTCGGCAGCGACACGGATGTGCCTGCGGGCGACATCGGCGTGGGAGGGCGCGAAGTCGGCTTCATGGCCGGCATGATGAAGAAGCTCTCGAACCGTGCCGATTGCGTATTTACCGGCAAGGGACTGTCGTTTGGCGGCTCGCTGATTCGTCCGGAAGCCACCGGCTACGGCACGGTGTACTTCGCCGAGGAAATGCTCAGGCAGACCGGCCGCAGCTTCGACGGCTTGCGAGTGAGCGTGTCCGGTTCGGGCAACGTGGCGCAGTACGCGGTGGAGAAAGCAATGGCGCTTGGCGCCAAGGTTGTCACCGTCTCCGACTCAAGCGGCACGGTCGTCGACGAAGCGGGCTTCACTACCGAAAAGCTCGCCGAGCTGATGGACGTGAAGAACCATCACTATGGCCGCGTCAGCGACTACGCAAAGCGCACCGGCCTGGAATTCCTGGCGGGGCAGCGCCCGTGGCATATCCCCGTTGACGTCGCGCTGCCCTGCGCCACGCAGAACGAACTGAATGCCGACGACGCGGCAACCCTCATCAAGAACGGGGTGATCTGCGTGGCGGAAGGGGCCAACATGCCCTCGACCAACGAGGCCGCCAAGCGTTTTGAAAGCCACGGCGTTCTGTACGCGCCGGGCAAGGCGAGCAACGCCGGCGGGGTCGCGACCTCGGGGCTGGAAATGAGCCAGAACGCGATGCGCATCTCGTGGCCGCGCGAGGAAGTCGATGCACGTCTGCACGACATCATGCGCAGCATCCACGAGGTCTGCCTGCAACACGGTCGGCGTGCCGATGGCTCGGTCAGCTACGTGAACGGTGCGAACGTCGCCGGCTTCGTGAAGGTTGCCGACGCCATGCTCGCCCAAGGCGTGATCTAAGCTGCTGGCTAACGTCGGCATTGAGTGAAATGCCGACGTGCGCGATCTAACGCCCGCGGAATCTGTGAAGGAGCAAACGAGCGGCGAAGTGCTGGTCTTCGGTCATCGCCTCGCCGAGCCGGGAGTGCGTCTGCGTCATGCTCATCGTTGGCCAGTTCGGCCACTCGTGTGATGAACTATAACGACGCATACTCGTTCGAAGGATTGACGACGCACTTGCCGCGCAAATGACCGGGCATCGTTCGATCACGATAGCCTTTGTCGCCGGCGCACTCTCGACACACGCCAACCTCCCAAAGCTGAACTGCCCCATGACAGAAACACCACCGCCGACAGAGGGCAGTCACACATATCTTTGGACTTTCCAACACGTTGCACAATTAGACGCGTTGTTGCGACATGGTGTGTTGTATGGGGATTGGAGGCATGTCGATCCTCATTGTGAGCAAGCGTACCGGTACATGTGCGGAGTCATGGAGAAGTGCGGGTTGGATTGTGGGACTGCCCCTCCGATTTGGGCATGGCACTCCTGCTGGGGAAATCAGAAAGCACCTGATCGTGAGGTTGCGACGCAGCTTCTCAGCCTCGCCCAGCTAGCTGAAGACAATATGGTGATGCTTACCCTGGCGTGCCCCGATGACCAGTATCTGCTCTCCAGCTATCACCAGTGGTGTGACCTGGTCTACTTCCCGTCATTACAGGAAGGGGGGCATTGCGATTTGGAAACGACGTGGCAGGAAGCGAACGAAACGGAGCGGCGCATCCTTGAAATTGATTTTTCTTCCCTCGAAGATGACATGGTCCAAGCCACACTGCCCCGTGTTCGCAAGGAATGGCTAAGGCAGGTTCATCGAGTCTGACTTTGATCGACAGACCGCATCAATCGCCAGAACGTTGTCCGGCTGATGCCCAGCGCGCGGCTGGCGGCGGCCCGATTACCGCCCGCAGCCTCCAGCGCGGCGAGTGCAGCGGTGTATGTGACAGGCGCGGCCGTTGCGCCCGCTTCGGCAGCCTGCTGCACGGGTTGCGGTTTCCCCGTCGAAACTCGCAACAACTCCGGAAATACCTCATGCAGCGTCTGCGCGTGACGCGCCACATCGTTATCGAGATAGATCGCGGCACGTGCCAGCAAATTCTCCAGCTCACGCACATTGCCCGGCCAGTCGTAGCGATCGAACAGCGGCGAGAGCGCCTTGAGAATCCGTTTCGATGCGGTGGCATCCAACCCGTACTGCGCGGCGTTTCTCGAGAGTAACGTCTGCGCGAGCAGACGAATATCCTCGCGACGTTCGCGCAATGCGGGCAGTGTCACCTGCAATAGATTCAACCGGAAATACAGATCCGCGCGAAAGCGACCTTCCGCGACCAGCGCGTTCAGATCGCGATGCGTTGCCGCAATGACCCGGACATCGATCGGCACCGGACGCCCCGATCCCAGCCGCATCACCTCGCGTTCCTGCAACACGCGCAGCAATCGGCTTTGCAGGGCGGCCGGCATCTCGCCGATCTCGTCGAGAAAGATAGTGCCGGTGTGCGCGATCTCGAACAGCCCCGCCTTGCCACCGCGCCGTGCGCCGGTGAACGCGCCCTCGTCGTGTCCGAACAGTTCGCTCTCGATGAGCCCCTCGGGAAGCGCTGCGCAGTTGAAGGCGACGAACGGATTGCCGCGTCGCGCACTCGCGTTATGAATGCCCTGCGCGACCAGTTCCTTGCCCGTGCCGCTCTCGCCGGTCAGCAGCACCGTTGCATCGTGCGATGCGCCAGTGCGTGCGAGCCGCCTCACCTTTTCGATCTGCGGCGAGTCGCCGACCAATTCGGCCAGTTCATGTTTCGCCACCAGATGTCTGGGCCGTTGCGTTGTGCGCAACGATCGGTCGATGCGCTGCGCCATTTGCGCGTCCTGCACCGTGACCACCGCGCCCGAGCGCATCCCGTGCTCGTAGATCGGCACACAACTCACGATGAACGGGCGGGCGTCGATATGGGCCAGACGCTCCTCGATGGCGACGCCGTCGTCCGACAACTCGCGCAACATCGGCCCGAGTTTTCGCGTCAGTTCGAATTGCCGCGCACCCTGCGTTGCGACTCGCTCGGCGTCGATGTCCAGCAGCGAAAACATCGCGGGATTCACCGCTTCGAGTTGTCCGTTTTCGTCAAACGCGGCGACACCGTCGCGCATGTGCGCCACGATGGTGTTCAGACGCATGCGTTTTGATTCCTTCTCGCGGCTCACCCGCGCCAGCTCGACCGATCGCTCGAAGGCTTCTTCCACCGCGCCGAGCGAGTAGAGGAAGACGTGTTCGAGCCCCGCCTCTTGCGCCAGATCGCACGCCATCCCGGGGCCGATGATGACCTTGCACCCCTGCGCCGCCAGTGCGTCGACCGCCGCCTGAACTTCGTCCACGGAACGGTAAGCGCGCTGCCGAAGCTGAATCTTCAGCAACTCACCCAGATCGTCCAGTTCGCGCGACACCGTTTCGTGAAGCACCAGGCCCAGCGGCTGATCCGGCCAGGTTGTGGTCGCACGCGTGATCGCGCTGAGGACGTCGAAGCCATTGACCTTGACGGTCACGACCGGCACCGACAGGTTTTCGCGCAGGTACGCGCCGTTCGATCCTGCCGCCAGCACGACGTCGACAGCCCCGGATTCCACATACGACTGCAACGCGGCGACGGCCGCACCGTAGCCTTCGCGCACCGAGTAAAAGCGTGCGCGGTCGGTGTAGCGCGGCGCGACCGTCTCACAAAGGGTCTGCAATCGGCTGATGCTCACGAGGGCGATGCCCGGACGGCGTGCGCGGGGATCAAGCGGTGCGGATGTGCCTGAATGCGGTGGCACGGCACCGGAAAGGCTGGGGGGCATGACGATGTCTCCGGACGGCACTTATGAAACGCAAGACCCACCGTTTCAAAAGCGTTTCATGAAACGTTTCATTTTCTGCCCGGCGATTCTGCCACATCCGTGGAAAACGGGCTGTGCAGCGCAAGTCCATGATTTGACGACGATTTGCGCAACGTTCTCAAAGCGAGTGACGACTGGCACGCGGCTTGCGAACGGTAGACCCATTGACCGACACCGCAGGTGCCACTGGCACCACCGATAGGAGACAAACATCATGACCACCGCGACCGCGCAACGCCGCGCCGAATTCCGCCGTAAAGTCGAAGCCCGCCGGGGGCTGCTCGTGCCTGGCGCCTTCAATGCCCTTTCGGCTCGCGTCATCGAAGACGCTGGCTTCGAAGCGCTGTACCTCACTGGCGCGGGCGTCACCAATATGTCGCTGGGCCTGCCCGACCTTGCGTTCGTTGGGCTCGCCGAGATGGCCGAGCACACCGCACGCGTGCGCGACGCCGTGTCGTTGCCGATCATCGTCGACGCCGACACCGGGTTCGGCAACGCGCTCAACGTGCGTCATACGGTGCGCGTGCTCGAGCGCAGCGGTGCCGACGCCATCCAGTTCGAAGATCAGGTGTTGCCGAAGAAGTGCGGTCACTTCAACGGCAAGGCCGTGATCGGTGCCGACGAGATGGCCGGCAAGATCCGCGCTGCCGTCGATGCGCGCGAAGACGCCAACCTGCAAATCATTGCGCGCACCGACGCTGCGGCCGTCGAAGGAATTGAAGCCGCCATCGAGCGCGGTCGCCGCTTCATCGAAGCCGGCGCCGACATTCTGTTCATCGAAGCGACGGAAACGCTGGCCGACATCGAACGCCTGCCCGCGCTGTTCGATCGTCCGCAGTTGATCAACATCGTGATCGGCGGAAAGACACCGACGCAATCGCAGCCGCGTCTGGCCGAGCTGGGCTACGGCATCGTGCTCTATGCCAACGCGGCGTTGCAAAGCGCCGTGCTCGGCATGCAAAAGGCGCTGGGCGCACTGCGCGACAGCGGCCGTCTGGATGAAGATCCGACGCTTGTAGTGCCCTTCGCGGAACGCCAGCGTCTGGTGAACAAGCCGTTCTACGACGCGCTCGACAAGCAGTACGCCGCCGACTGAGCGTACTGCGCGCCACGCCCCCCGAATACGCATGACAGTGACGCCGGCCGTGCGCGGCGTCGCTCGTATTTCCAGCAGCACGGCATGACTGCACGACTGCACCACACAACAAGTATTGGAGACAGATGTTGACGCCCCCCTCGGATTCCCTCGCCGCTCGCCCTTCTCAAACAACACTTCCGACTCACGCGACTTCCGGCGCGCGTGCGCCAGTCAAGATCGGTTCCATCGTCGGCGGCCTCGCGGGCAACCTGATCGAGTGGTACGACTTTCTCGCGTACAGCATCTTCTCGATCTATTTCGCCAAAGCGTTTTTCCCCGGCGATAACCCGACCGTTCAACTGATGAATACTGCGGCGATTGCAGCAGTCGGCTATGTCGCACGCCCGCTGGGCAGTTGGTTGATCGGGCTTTACGCCGACCGGCGCGGCCGCAAGGCCGCCCTCACGGGATCGGTGCTGGCGATGAGCGTCGGCTCCATGATGATTGCGCTCACTCCCGGCTACGCGAGCATCGGCATCTTCGCGCCGATGGTGCTGATTGCGGCGCGTCTGCTGCAAGGCCTTTCGATGGGTGGCGAGTACGGCACCAGCGCGACCTACCTGAGCGAAGTCGCGCCGGAGCATCGCAAAGGCTTCTACCTCGGGTTCCTGCAAGTGAGCGTGGTGGCCGGACAACTCGTGGCGCTCGGCCTGATGCTGCTGATGCAGCGAGTCTTGCTCACGTCGGCGCAAATCGAACATTGGGGATGGCGTATCCCATTCGTCATCGGTGGTGTGCTGGCGCTCTTTGCCCTGTATATGCGTCGCAACGTGACGGAGAGCGAGGCGTTTGTCGATAGCGCGAAGAAGCGCGAGACGTCGATTGCCCGCGAGGTGCTCGGACACTGGCGTCAGATTCTGCTGGCGATCGGCATCACCATCGGCGGCACGGTGGCGTTCTACACGTTCACCGTCTACATGCAGAAGTTTCTGGTGAACTCCGTCGGCCTGTCGAAAGAGTCGTCGACGTTCGTCTCCGCGCTGGCGCTGTTGCTGTACATGCCGCTGCAACCGCTGTTCGGACTGCTCTCGGACGTGATCGGACGACGCAAGGTACTGATGATCTTCGGCGTGAGCACGACGCTGTTCTCAGTGCCACTCTTCACGGCGCTCAGCCACACGAAGGACCCGGTCGTGGCGTTTGCGCTGTCGTTCGCCGGATTGGTGATGCTCTCGGGCTTCACGTCGGTGCACATGCTGGCCAAGACGGAATTGTTCCCGCCGCGCATCCGAGCGCTCGCGGTCGGCTTCCCGTATGCGCTGACCACGGCGATTCTCGGCGGCACGACGGAGTTCGTCGCATTGCGTTTCAAAGCCAGCGGTCACGAATCGTACTTCTATTGGTACGTCACGATCTGCGCGGCCATCTCGCTCGTCGTCTATCTGAAGATGCCGGAGACGCGCGGCCGACGCTTCGACTGAATACCGACGGAACCACGCTCAACAATTTCGCTGCAAATTGCGTTGACTTTGCGCGGATGCGACGACGGCACGAAGGCATCGCGTCTGCCATCGTCGCGCCCGCCGTTCGTCTCGCTACATCTCGTCGACGGCCGTGCTGAGCGTGGGTTGACCGCGCTCTTGCTCCAGCGAGAATCGGTTGCGGGTATCGACGTAGAAGCTCGCACCGAAACGTCCCACGGGAAAGTAGTTCTGCAACCGGACACGCCATTGCTCGGTATCGATCAGTTCGTCGCGGGCGTGCATGCGCTCAACGCGTCCGATAAAGATATGACGGCTCGGCGTCTCCAGCGTTTCCCAGAGCGTGCATTCAAACGCGACCGGCGCCTCCGCAATGCGGGGTGGTGCGACGAGACTGCTTGCCACCGGCGTGAGGCCTGCGTGCGTCAACTCGCTCTCGCTGGGAGGCAACCGGTCGCCACACACATGCATGCGCGCCGTCATCGCTTCGTCAGTCAGATGCACCACGTATTCGCGGCTACGCAGAATATTGGCGGCAGTGTCCTTGAGCGAGTCGTCGTCGCGCCGGTTGATGGATAGCATCACGATGGGCGGTTCTTCGCCGAGCATGTTGAACATCGAGAACGGGGCGGCGTTGACGGCGCCACCATCGTTGATTGTCGTGACCAGCGCAATCGGACGCGGCACGATCAGACTCGCCATCAGTTTGTAGCGTTGGTACGCCGTGATTTCACGGAAATCGATTTCCATGCGTTGTCCTCAGCTTTTGCGGCGGCGTTCGCGTTTGACGGGAGCGTCCGGTGGTGCAGCCTGCTGCGGCAATGCCACCTCCGGCAAACCCAGCAGCGACGCCAGACTTTTCTCGCCGCGCATGCGGGTCGTCTCGATGCGCCGCTCGAGTTCTTCGAGATGCGCTTGCATGCGAGCAATGGCGCCCGCGGCGTCGCGCCGGGCGATGCAATCGACGATTGCCGAATGTTCGTCGTGTTCGCACGGGGCGTAGCCGGGCGGTTCGTACAAGCCGACGATCAGCGAGCAACGCGAGATCAACTCGGTGAGATAGCGCAGCAGCACCGCGTTGCCTGCCAGCGCAGCGACGCGCAAATGAAAGTCGCTCGCGAGGCGCGCCCACGACGGCTGATCGAAACGATGCATGGCGGCATGCTCGGCGTCGAGTTGACGGCGCAGCATCGCGAGATCGTCGTCGTTCACGTTGGCGACCGCCAATTCGACGAGCGCGCGCTCCAACGCGCGCCGCGCCTGAAAGATCTCGCGGGTTTCTTCGGGCGTCGGCTCGGCGATCACCGCCCCTTTGTTGGGGCGCAACGTGACGATGCCGTCATGCGCCAGTCGCTCCAGCACGCGACGTACCACCGCACGCCCCACATCGAAGAGCTGGCACAGCTCAGGCTCAGGCAGTTTCGTGCCGGGGGTAAGCCGATGCGCAAGCACACCATCGACGATGGTGCGATAGATATGCGTCTCGATCCGCATTTCGGCGCTCTGATCGCCGAGGTCCTGCGTGGCTGGAGTATGCAGAGACAGCAGACGGGATTCCGTATCGTTCGCAGACATCGAAGTGCTGGCGGCGGACACGCGCTGTGCAGCGCTTGCGGCGGTGCGACGCGAAGGGGGCGACGATTTTTCGGCAGGCATAGACGGCGACGGTAACAAGGTCGAGGGCAGGCAGTCGGGACACGCGGGGCAATGCAGCTTGAGCGTCATGTCGCACCTTACCCCATGAGGGTGTCGGGTTGCGTCACGCTCACGGTGGCGACGTGCAATGCGATTTGGCCCGGTGTGGCGAGCCAGATTTCACCGCGTCGCGCCGCGTCGGCAATGGGCGTGAGCACACGGCGCAAATGACGCAGGCGATACGGTTGCCCGACGAGATACGGATGCAAGGCGATCCCCATCACCAGTGGCTGCGCCCGCGTCGGGTGTTCCGCCTGTGCGTACATCTCGTCGAACTGGTCGGTAATCATGTCGGCAAAAGCCGCTCCGTCGAGATGACGGCCGACGATCATCGGAATGTCGTTCACCTCCTGCGGATACGGCACCGACCACAGCGTGCCGTGCGCGGTGCGCATGCGCACCGGCCGGTCGTCGTGACACCAGTTCAACGTGTAGCGATAGCCGGTGCGCGCGAGCAGATCCGGCGTGTGGTGTGTCTCCGATATCCACGGCGACAGCCATCCCGTCGGCGCGTAGCCCGCCTCTGTCGTCAGGCGTTCCCGGCAATGGGCCAGCAGGTCGTGCTCATGCGCAAACTCGAAGTCGCTCTGCCGATGCGCGTTCGTATGTCCGTGTCCGATCAACTCGTCGCCACGCGCGACACACGCATGCACGAGCGCGGGGCAGTGATCGAGCAACGACGTATTGAGCACCACGCCAGCCGGCATCGACAGATCGTCGAACAGGTCGAGACAGCGCCATGCCCCCACACGATTGCCGTATTCGCGCCAACTGAAGTTGAGGACGTCCGGCTGCGGCGAGAGCGGGCCGAGGTTCGCCCCTAATCCTTCCCCAAAAGCGAAGTGCTCCAGATTGAAGCCGAGGTAGACGGCCAGGCGCGCGCCATTGGGCCAGCGATAGGTGTCGCGCGCCGTGATCGGCAGATAGTCGAAGCGGTCGTGGGTACGAAGCGCGCCGAAGCGGGTGTCGGGGCTCGCGCGGTCGTCGTGTTCCGGAAGCGTCAGGGCAGAAGTCATCGGGTGTCGTCTTTGCCTCGCGAGGTTCGCCAGGCGTGCTCACTGTCAGGGGCCATTCATTCATCGTTCGTGCTCACGTCGTGGGCCGACTTGAAACATTTGCGCACCGCGACTGTGCGGGCGCGTTCCGAGTTGGCGCAAAACCTATCGTCAACGAACGTCATAACCAATCGTTCGCAATTTCAATGCCAGATCGTCAACACATCGCGATGCGTTTCGTACCGGGCGATTCACGCGAAATGTCGACGACGTGGCACGCCTCTTGCGTGAGGCGGTGACATGTCCGGGCGATGTCCCGGCACCGGGACTGTGATCGGTCCGCTCTCGATTCGCTTCTGATGCTTCCTCACGGAGATTGCTCATGTCTGCATCTGTACGTTCTCACGCTGCCTGCGCCAACGACTCGACGGTGGCGTCGACCTCACCTCGCCGGCGTTGGCTGCGCGCGGGTGCACTTGCGCTGGCAGCGGCCGGTATGTCGCTCGTCGGTGTCACGAGCTATGCGGCGGACACGATCAAGATCGGTCTGGTCACCGCGCTCTCCGGGCAATCGGCACGTGCAGGCGAAGCGCTCACACGCGGGATGACGATCGCCATCGACGAAATCAATGCGAGTGGCGGCGTGCTCGGCGGTCGCAAGCTCGAACTGGTGCGTCGCGACGACGAGGGCAATCCCGCCAAAGGCGTGCTCGCGGCACGTGAGCTGATTTACAAGGACAAGGTGGCGGTGCTGTTCGGCGGACTCGACACGCCGGTGTCGATGGCCATTGTGCCCATTGCCAATCAGGAGAAGGTGCCGTTCATGGGCCCGTGGGCGGCGGGCACGCCGATCACCCGCAACGGTGCCAATCCGAACTATGTGTTCCGCGTGTCGGCCGTCGACGAGATCGTCGACAGTGCCATGGTGGTGCACGCGCAAGAGACCTTCGGGGCGAAGAAGCTTGGCCTGATTCTCGTGAACAACCCGTGGGGCGAATCGAACGAGAAAGGCATCGTGGCGGCGCTGGCAGCGAAAGGCATGAAGCCCGCCGGCGTGGAGAAGTTCGAAGCGAACGACGTGGACGTCACGCCGCAGCTTGGCCGCCTCAAGGCCGCCGGGGCCGACACATTGCTGATGGTCGGCAACGTCGGGCCGTCGGCGCAGGTGGTGAAGTCGCTCGACCGCATGGGGTGGAAGGTGCCTATCGTGTCGCACTGGGGCCCGGCGGGCGGACGCTTCACCGAGTTGGCAGGTCCCAACGCCAAGGCCGTGCATTTCGTACAGACGTATAGCTTCTTCGGCGCGACATCGCCGGTGAGCGCGCGCGTCGTTGCCGCGCTCAAAGCGAAATATTCCGACGTGAAGGGCGTTGACGACATTACCCCGGCCGTGGGGGTGGCGAACGCTTACGACGCCATGCGTCTGAGCGCACTTGCCATCGACAAGGCCGGCTCGACCAACGGCGACGCAATTCGCAGCGGCTTCTACAAGATCGACCGCTATGAGGGGCTCATCAAGACTTATGTGAAGCCGTTCAGCGATCAGCAGCACGACGCGCTGTCTGCACAGGACTACGTGTGGGCGCAATTCATCGACAACCGCATTGTCCCGGTGCCTGCTGCCGGCGCGAAGGTCGCGGCGAAGTAAGTCACACCTCACCGGTATTGAGGGATGCCGCACGGCGGCATTCCGGAGGACATCTCATGCAATGGATTTCGGCGCTCGTCGCCGGCCTGGGGCTCGGCAGCATGTATGGGCTCATGGCGCTCGGCTTTCATCTGACCTTTGCGGTGAGCGCGACGGTCAACTTCGCGCAGGGTAGCTCGATGATGCTGGGCGCCGTGCTGGCGTACACGTTCGCGCAGACGCTTGGCTGGCCGATGCCGTTGGCGATCGTCGTCGCACTCGCGCTGTGTGCCGTGTACGGGCTGGTGGTCGAGCGGCTCGCCGTGCAGCCGTTCGTGCGGCGCGGGTCGAGCGCGTGGCTGATGGCGACGGTGGCGTTGGGTATCGTGCTGGACAACGTGGTCATGCTGACCTTCGGCACGGAGCCGCGAAGCCTGCCGTCGTCGCTGGCGCAAAGCTCGTTGCACATCGGCGACGCAGGACTCGGCGTGTATCCGCTGCAACTGGTGATCCCGGTGGTCGGCCTCGCGCTCGCAGGGGGATTGCACTACGTGCTGCGCCGCTCGCGCTGGGGCGTGGCGATGCTCGCCGTGGTGCAGAACCGCGACGCCGCACGACTCATGGGCATTCCCATTCAACGCACCATTGCCGCCGCGTTTGCGGTGTCGACGCTGCTCGCAGGCGTAGCCGGCGTGCTGATCGCGCCGCTCTTCAACGTACAGGCCGATATGGGGACGGTGTTCGGCCTGAAGGCGTTCGCCGTGGCGATTCTCGGCGGACTTTCCAGCGCGTGGGGCGTGATGATCGCGGGACTGCTGTTCGGCGTGAGCGAAGCCATGATTACCGCGACGCTGGGCTCGAGCTACACACAAATCATCACGTTCGGTCTGGTCATCGTGTTGCTTGCGATGCGTCCGGAGGGCATGTTCGGTCGCGCGGAGGTGCGCAAGGTATGAGTGATTCTCCTTTGCGGCTGGCGTCGCATGCTATGAAGCCGGGCGTGTCGGGCATGATGACCGCCCGACACCGTGACGGCATCGCCCTCGCGGCCATCCTTGCCGTCGTACTGCTCGCAATGGCGGGGGCGGCGTGTGTGGTGAACGGCTATTTCGTCGTCGTGATCGCGGGTGTGGCATTGCTCGCGATCTGCGGCGTGGGCCTGAATCTTCTGCTGGGACTCACCGGGCAAGTGTCGTTCGGGCACGTGGGTTTTTACGCGATTGGCGCGTATGCGGTTGCGATTCTGACGACACAGGCGGGGTGGCCGTTCTGGCCCGCGTGGCTTGCGGGCGGGATGATGGCTGCGCTGACCGGCGCGTTACTGGCGCTGCCGGCGCTGCGGGTTCGGGGACCGGGCCTTGCCATGGTGACGATTGCCTTTGGTTTCATCGTCGAGCATGGTGCGGTGGAGTGGCGTGCGCTGACCGGCGGGCAGAATGGCTTGATGGGTGTCATGCCGCCGGGGGTGTTCGGCATGGCCGGAAGCGAGCGCGTGGTGGCCGTGGCGGCGCTCGCCGTGCTGGGCGTGGCGCTGCTGATCTATGCACGTATCTCTCGCGGCGCCTGGGGCGCCGCCATGCGCGCCGTGCGCGACAGCGAGACGGCGGCGGCATCGATTGGGGTCAATCCGTTGGTCGTCAAAGCGGTGGCGTTCGCCTTCTCGGCGGCCCTTGCCGGGTTGGCGGGCGGCTTGTTCGCGCCGTTGCAGGGCATGGTTACGCCGGGCATGTTCTCGTTCCTCCAGTCGCTGTTGTTCGTCCTGGTCGTGATGATCGGCGGCGCAGGCACGATTGCCGGGCCGCTGGTCGGCGCGGTCGTCGTCGGGTTGCTGCCGGAGTTGCTGGCGAGCCTCGAGAATCTGCGTCTGCTGTGTTTCGGCGTGCTGCTGCTCGTGGTGTTGTGGGGCGCACCGAATGGCGTGATTGGTGTGTTGGGAAGCTGGTGGAAGTCGCGGCGTGGCGTGTCGTCGGGAGACGTTCAAGCCGATGCAGCGGCGTCGCTGACGCTGCCGGTGCTTGCACAAGCGCAGCGCAAGAGCCTCGCGGCGCAAGGTCTGGCCATGACGTTCGGTGGTGTGAAAGCCGTGGCCGATCTGTCGTTCGAACTGCCGGCGGCGAAGGTCACGAGTCTGATCGGCCCGAACGGCGCAGGTAAATCGACCGTCCTCAATATGTTCTCGGGCTTTTATCGACCGCAGGCGGGCACGCGCGCACTCGGTGGCGACGCCCTTGCCGCGCGAGGCGCATGCGACAGTGCACGGCATGGCGTGGCGCGCACGTATCAGACGTCGCAACTGTTTGGCGGCATGAGCGTGCTGGATAACGTAACGCTCGCGCTGAGTGCCGGAAGACTCGGTGGCTTGCTTGGCGTTGCGCGCATGCGCAGCAAGACACATCGCGACGCGGCAACCGCGTTGCTGCGGGCGTGCGGGTATCACGGCGATGTGGAATTGATGGCCGCCGATCTTGCGCACGTCGATCGTCGTCTGGTGGAGATCGCCCGTGCATTGGCAACGCGTCCGGCCGTTCTGCTGCTCGACGAACCGGCCGCCGGGTTGTCGACGCAGGACAAGGCGCAGCTAGGCAAACTGCTGCGCGAGATCGCCGACAGTGGTGTAGCGGTTGGGCTGGTGGAACACGACATGTCTCTGGTGATGGGCGTGTCGGATGGGATCGTCGTGATCGATGCGGGACGCTTTCTTGCGCAGGGATCGCCCACGGCGATCCGGCATGACGAGCGCGTCCGCGAGGCTTACCTCGGGGCATCGGCGGCGGCATTGGACAAGCCGGTTCAGCGCGACGCTGCGATCACTCAGGAAGTGCTGGGCGTTGGCAAACTGACCGCAGGATATGGCGCCGCGCCGGTGCTGCACGACGTCTCGATTCAGGTCCGCGAGGGCGAACTGGTCGCACTGCTCGGCGCCAATGGTGCGGGCAAGTCGACCCTCATGCGTTCGCTCGCGGGATTGCATCGCCCGGTGAGTGGCGGCATCACATTCGACGGACGCGATCTGTCGCGACTGGATGCGGCGAAGATCGCGGCGCTGGGTGTGGTACTGGTGCCGGAGGGCCGGCAGGTGTTCGCGGAACTCTCGGTGCTCGATAATCTTCGGCTCGGTGCCTTTCCGTGCGGACGTCTGCCGCGCGCGACGCGCGACGCCCGTATCGAGCAGATGTTCACGCGCTATCCGCGCTTGCGGGAGCGGCAGCATCAGCGCGCTGGCTTGCTCTCGGGTGGGGAGCAACAGATGCTCGCCATTGCGCGTGCGCTGATGTCTGCACCGCGCGTGCTGTTGCTCGACGAGCCGTCGCTCGGGTTGGCCCCGAAGGTTATTGCGGAGTTGTTCGCGTCGCTCGATGCGTTGCGGCGCGAATCGCTGTCGATGTTGCTCGTCGACCAGATGGCGGCCATGGCGCTGTCGATTGCAGATCGCGGCTACGTGCTCGAAGAGGGGCGCGTGAGCGTGAGTGGCGCCGCGAGCGAACTGGCGGGCGATGCCCGGCTGGCGGCGGCGTATCTCGGTGGACAACACGGCGCAGGAGCCGCCGCATGACGGCGCGGGAGATTGCCGGGGTTGCCGATGCCGACGAGGTGGCCGCAGCGGCCCTCGCCTGCGGCCGCGCCGGATTGGTCACCAGTCCGCATGCGCTGGCCAGCGCGGCGGGGCGCGATGTGCTGCAACAGGGCGGCAATGCCATCGAAGCGGCCATCGCCATCGCGGCCATGCTGTGTGTCACGATGCCGCACTTCACCGGACTTGGCGGCGATGGCTTCTGGCTGATTGCCGACAGTGCGCCGGGCGATGCGCCACCGCTTGCGATTTCCGGCATTGGACAAGCGGCGCGGCACCTCCCGTCGGCGTTGCTCGATGGTGCGACGATTGCCTCACGCGGCCCGGCTTCGGCGCTCACCACTGCGGCGACGGTCGCGGCATGGGAGGCCGCGTATTGCGTGAGCCGCGACGCATGGGGCGGCACGATGTCGTGGGCGTCGCTGCTCGCACCGGCCATTGCCGCTGCCGAGGAGGGTTTCGCTGTTAGTCGTTCGCAAGACTTCTGGTATGGCTATCGCGCGAACGAGATGGGCGATGCCACGACGTGGCATGGGTTTGCGAAAACGTTTCTGCCGGGCGGGCGCGCACCGGCCTTGGGCGAACGGTTTCGACAACCGGCATTGGCGCACACACTCCGGTGCGTGGCCGATGGCGGTGCGCGCGAATTCTATGAAGGTGAATTGGCGGCCCGTATGGCGAAGGGCCTGCAAGCGGCGGGCTCGCCACTGACGCGAAACGATCTTGCCGCCACGCGCGTGTATGTGTCGTCTGCACTGACGATGCCGTATGGCAATGGCGTGCTGGCGACCTTACCGCCGCCGACGCAAGGCGTGACGACGCTGCAAATCATGGGAATACTCGCGCGACTGGGGCTGGACGACTGCGCCCACGGGAGCGCGACGTATTACCACCGTCTTGTCGAGGCGGTGAAGCAGGCGTTCATCGATCGCGACCGCTTCGTGGCGGACCCGGAATATGCCGATGTCCCCGTGCAGACGATGTTGTCCGAGGCGCATCTCACGGCGGCTGCGTCGCGTATCGACGACCACGCTGCACTCGACTGGCCGCACCGCTTTCGCGAGGGCGATACGGTGTACTTCGCCGCGACGGACGCCGCCGGGCGTGCCGTCAGTGTGTTGCAGACGATCTATTTCGATTGGGGAAGCGGTGTGATGGCGGGCGACACGGGCGTGTTGTGGCACAACCGGGGGGCGGCGTTTCGTCCGGTGGGCTGCGCGCATCCCAATGCGTTGATGCCCGGCAAGCGACCGTTCCATACGCTCAATCCCGGCATGTATCTGGAAGGCGGTCGCCCTCGCCTGCTGTACGGCACGCAAGGGGCGGACGGTCAGCCGCAAACGCTATGTGCACTGCTCACGCGGCTGATCGACTACGGCATGCGTCCGCACGAAGCGCTTTCGCAACCGCGCTTTCTGCTGGGGCGTACCTTCTCCGATAGTCGGGACAATCTGAAGCTGGAGTGCGACGCGGGAGAGGACGTATTTGCCGACTTGACGCAGCGCGGCCATGCGTTGGCGGCGCTACCGAGGCACAGTCCCCTGGCGGGGCAGGCCGGGGTGATCGCGATGGACGCGCACGGGTGGGCGACGGGCGCTCACGACCCGCGCAGCGATGGGGCGGCGTTGGCCGTCTAGCGAGGGATTAGCGTGGGCCGTCGCTGTCGTCGAAATCCGCGTCGGACGACGGATTCGCATCGCCCCTTGTCGTCGCGCGTTTGTGCTTGACCTGATAAGCGGTCATCACGAGCGTGGCGACCAGATCGAGCGCGGGACGCGTTTCGCCATTGCGGTCGGTCCACACCTTCGGCGTGAGCGAGCCGGATATCGACACGCTATCGCCGTCTTCGAGCGCCAGCAGCGCGTTGCTCGCGGTCTCGCTGAAGGCGATCACGTTGACGAAGATCGCGTCGCCATCGCCGTCCCCGCCAGTCGCGCGAACTTTGGCGGTGACGAAGGGGTGTCCGTTCTGTCCGGTGCGTTGCGATGCCTTGCCGTACAGTTTGCCGCCGATCAGGCCGTCAATCATTGTGATTCTCCATGGCGATTCGGCTGAGCGTCTCGCGCAATGCTGCGTGTGTGATCGCACCGGCAATGCCGATGCGAGTCGGATGGGCTTTCATGTTGCCCGATGTCTGACCGACACCTGGCACCGTCCCTGATGGTTATGCGTGGGCTGCCTGTTCGAGGGTGTCTGCCACCCATTGGTTGAGGCTTTGTCCATGCGCTGCCGCAGCAATGGCTGCCGCTTCGTGAGCCTTAGGATTCAGGCGAATGACGAACTTGCCGGAAAATTGCTTTTGGGGCTCGACACCCCGTCGGGCGCACTCCTCCAGAAAGACTTTCAACGACAGTTCGCCTTCGCGCCGCAACCCGGAAACATCATCCGCATAAAAGTCTGCGCCGCCATTCAGGCCGACAAATTCGCCCCTGAACATGTCTATCTCCGGGTCAAAGGAGATAACTGCCTTATGTCCACCGATGATCATGACATTGTTCATGGTTGCACCCCATTATCTTCAAGCCATTTGCGGATCGACGCTATCGCCCCTTTGTCCATATTTGGCGAGGGGTGAGGTCGATGCATGACCTTGATTTGGTCGAACAAGTACACGGCGACACGGGAGCCTTCCCGCTCACTCAACGCTCCACCAAGTTCAAGAAATAACGCCACAACGTCGGCCCACTTGACGCTCGCCGGGGTCGGGCGGGAAAAAATCAGATCAAGAGTTCGTCTTGATTTGGATTTCATAAACGAATGATATTAAAAAATAGTACTACCGTCAAGCGCAACGGAGGTGGGGGCCTGAGGTTGCTCGGGCGGTGTAGCGGGAGTCAGTCGGACGGGGCAGTATGGGGCACCGAACGCGTGCCGTTTCGAGGCGTCGCGGTTTATGCGGTCGGAAGATTATCGATCTCGATTCGTTCGCGCCCGTGAGCGCTTGAGTGGCGGCAACGCGGCGGACCATCATGAAGGGCGAGGCCCGATAAAGAGTCGGAGCACTCCCATGAGCGAACGCAAGGGTTCGGACTCGCTTGCGCTGGGCCCAGCGAACGTCTCGCAAGGAGATCTTGCCTGTGGTGCCTGATTGAATGTTGGCTTGTCTACTACCAACGCTGCATTTCAGCGTCTGACAGTCCGCGATGGTGGGGAGATTGTGGCTACGGTCCGACGTGCGCTGGTGCTGCAAGCTACACCAAAATCACGCC
Organism: Pandoraea fibrosis; assembly: GCF_000807775.2. NCBI lineage: Bacteria > Pseudomonadati > Pseudomonadota > Betaproteobacteria > Burkholderiales > Burkholderiaceae > Pandoraea > Pandoraea fibrosis. The sequence goes on from NZ_CP047385.1 coordinate 88,148, forward strand.
AAATCGTCAGGGGGAGGCGCTATTGGAAATAGCGCTTTTGGTGCCCAGGGCGGGACTCGAACCCGCACGCCTCTCGGCGCTACCCCCTCAAGATAGTGCGTCTACCAATTCCGCCACCTGGGCAGGGGACGGCGATTGTAACGGGAAAATCGGATTTTGTGAATGCTTCGCGTGCGAAGCGCCCCGATGGCTGCGAAGCCCGTTTCCCGAACACAATGTCGCGCTCGCCCAATGCCGGCTCAGCCCTCAGGCGGCCAGACGCTGCGCCGATCCGACCACCGACAGCGACGGCGATTGCGGCGCGCCAACGCCGTGCGAGTCGCTGCGATGCCCTTCGCGCAGACGGAAGCGCGCCACGGTTTCGGCGAGCATGCGGGCCTGCTCGCTCAACATCGCCGACGCAGCAGCAGACTCCTCCACCAGTGCCGCGTTCTGCTGCGTCGCCTGGTCCATTTCCGAGACTGAGCGGTCGATCTGGCTGATCCCCGCGCTCTGCTCGGTCATCGCGCCGTGGATCTCGCTTACCAGACGCTGCACGCGCGTAATCCCATCGACGATCTCGTTCATCGTCGTGCCCGCCGCCTGCACGCGCTCCGTGCCGCTCTTCACGTTATGTACCGACGTTTCGATGAGGGCCTTGATTTCCTGTGCCGCGGCGGCGCTGCGCTGGGCCAGCGTGCGCACCTCGCCCGCCACCACGGCGAAACCGCGTCCCTGCTCGCCCGCGCGTGCGGCTTCCACCGCGGCGTTGAGCGCAAGAATGTTGGTCTGGAACGCAATGCCGTCGATCACGCCGATGATCTCCGTGATGCGCTCCGACGATTGCGTGATCGCCGCCATCGTGCCGACCGCATCGGTTACGACCTGACCCCCGCGCGCAGCAGCGGCGCTCGCGTCGTTAGCCAGACGCGTGGCGTGCTCGGCGGTGTCGGCCGTCTGTTTGACGCTGGAGGTCAGTTCGGTGAGCGCAGACGACGTTTCCTGCAACGACCCCGCCGACGCTTCCGTGCGTTGCGACAGATCGCGGTTGCCCATCTCGATCTCGCTGGTGGCCGACGTCATCGACGACACTCCGGCGCGTACATCGAGCATCACCGAACTGATCTTGTCGACGAACGCATTGAACGACTTCGAGATTTGCGCCACTTCGTCGTGACCGACGACGTCGAGGCGTTGTGTCATGTCGCCGTCGCCTGAACCGATGGTGTCCATGGCGTCGCGCACGGTCGACAGGCGCTTGAAGGCGCGCGATGTGAAGATCGAGGCAATCGCCAGCGAGATCAGCGTCAGCACGATCAGCGTGATGACCGTCGCGCCCAGCACATGGGTCAGGCCGGCAGTGGCTTCCGCGCGGTCGAGGGCGACCACGAGATACCAGTCCGTACCCGGAATGCGCTTGGCCTTGAGCAGCTTGGGCGCGCCGGCGAGTTCCATGGCGACCGGTGCGGCGCCGTCGGCGGCCATGCCCGGCAACGAATCGGCGGTAAGCGCGGCGGCGACTTCCGTAGACGGCTTGAGAGAGAACTTGTTGTCCGGGTGGGCAATCACCTGCCCGTCGCTCGCCACGACCAGCGCGAGGCTCGACGGCGTGGGGTGCACTGCCTTGATGATGTCCTGCACGCCGGTGAGCGCCACGGCGCCGCTGATGGCGCCGGTGGTCTGGCCGTCACGCACGAGCGGCGCGGTGAAGGCCACGTAAGGAATACCCGTCGACGAATCGCCATACGGCTTGGTGACGGTCAGCTTGCCTGCGGCGACCGCGCTTTTGTACCAGGGCCGGGCGGTGGGATCGTAGTCCGCCGGGGTGGGCGCGGTCGAGAAGAAGGTCTTGTCCGACCAGCCGATGCTCGTGATCGGAAAATCGTTGGTCTTGCCCATGAGCTTCACCAGCCCGGCCGGGTCTCCCTTCTCGACGACCTGCGACGTCGCCACGACCGCCTGCGCCTTGTCGGCCGACCAGCGCTCGATGGCGCTCGCATTGCCGTTGGCAACGGCCGAGAGCGTGTGCGCAATGCTCGACATCATGCTATCGCGCACGATCACGTAAGTCGTGATGCCAGAGAGAATCAGGGCCCCCACCACCGTGAGGCAGGTAATGAGCAGAATCCGGGTTCGCAACGAAGTGACTTTCATGGGCTTTCATCGTTAGGCTCGCGCGCGAGCCGTTGATTGGGGGGGGCCGCTCAGGCGGTGCTGCCGGTGCCGTCGCATCGTGGCATGGCTGCGTGACTTCTTCACTCTCTGCGCTTACGGCCCGTCGGACCGATAACTTTAATGAGCGCAGATCAATGCACGCGTGCCGTGTTTCAACGGCGGTCCAGATGGCCTGACACCCTGCCTGACAACCCCTCTCCCCGCTTCACCCATCCTTGCGCGTATTGCCGCGAGTGTTTTCATCGTCATCGTCGCCGGCGATGAAGGGGGAGTCGGTGTCCACAACCCCTTGCTTCAGTGCAATCCGTGCCGCCTCGGCAAGACTCTCGTAGCGCTTGCGGAAGCGGTTCAGCTCCTTCTCGTCGAGTTCTTCGAGATCGAGCAGCGCGTTGTGGGCGCCCTCCATCGCACGGATCAACTCGTCGAGCTTGATCTGCATGGCCGCCGTGTCGCGGTTCTGCGTATTCTGGATGAGGAAGACCATCAGAAACGTGACGATGGTGGTCGAGGTGTTGATAACCAACTGCCACGTATCGCTGTAGTGAAACAGTGGGCCCGTCGCTGCCCAGATCAGGACCAGCGTGACGGCCAGGACGAACGAAACCGGCCGGCCGGTTACGGTGGAAAGGTAGCTCGAAAACTTCGAAAACCATTTGCCGCTCATGACCGTCTCCCGTGATTGGAACGATAGACGGATGATGGCACAGACGCGTCGAAAGACGCGAGCGATGGGCAAACCGCCTTAGACGACGCGGTGGCGTGCGAGATCGGGGAAGCCGATCGTGGTGGCGTGACAGCCGTCGGCGAGTTCGTCGTCGTGCGTCGAGAAGAACACGCAGCGATCCTTGCCGAGGGTCGTGAACAGCTCGATGAGCACGGCGCGTGATCCGGCATCGAGGCCGCCGCTGGGCTCGTCGGCGAGAATGACGCTCGGCGTGCCGAATAGCGTCGCCGTCAAATAGAACTTGCGTCGGGTGCCGAGCGACATCTGATCGAACCGTTTTTCGCGATGTGGCGTCAGCCCGAAGCGCTCGGCCAGATCGAGGACATGGGCGTCGACACTCGACTGCGTTTCGCGGGCGCGTTGCTCAAGAAAGCCTTGGCCGGTTTGCGAAGGATCGGCAAGGCAGTCGAACGGCACGACGGCAAGCGACGCCTTCGCGGCAGCCGGGGCTTCGTGCATGGCGTGATCGTCAATCCAGACCTTGCCGCCCTCCGGGTCGGCGGTGCCTGCAAGCATCGCCAGCAACGTGGTTTTGCCACCGCCGCCCTCATCGCGCAAGGCGAAGCATCCACGCGCCGCGTGGAAACTCAGGTTCTCGAAAAGGGTGAAGTCGCCGAAGCGGCGGGTGAGATTTTCAAAGCGGAGCATAGCGGCGTGAGGGCTACTTCAGATAGGCCTTGATGACATGAAGCACGGGCGCCAGCTCGGCTTCGCGATTCGCCTGTTCGGGTTCATTGACGAGGTGATCGACGAGATGGCCTTCGATGACCGCGCCCATCAGACCGTTGACCGCTCCGCGAATGGCCGCGATCTGCTGGAGGATCTCGACGCAGTCGCTCTCCTCATTCAATTGACGCTCCAATGCTTGCGCCTGTCCTTGAATGCGACGCACGCGTGCCAGCAACTTGTTCTTGTCTCGAATCGTGTGCACGGTCTGCCGCGCTCCTGTCTGTGACGTCAACGGATGAAAAATGCTAACACGAATATACTGGGGGGTAGTATATTCCGGATTCACCGTCCCACCTCTCGAATCGTGCGTCATGACTGAGTTCTCGACTTTGCTTCAGCAAGGCAATGCCTGGCTGTTCCTCCCCAGCGCCATCTTGCTTGGTGCGTTGCATGGACTGGAACCGGGGCATTCGAAAACGATGATGGCGGCGTTCATCGTTGCCATTCGCGGTACCGTGGGACAGGCCGCGTTGCTCGGCTTATCGGCGACGGTGTCGCATACTGCGGTCGTCTGGCTGGTCGCGTTGGCCGGGCTGTACTTCGGACGTAACTGGAACGCCGACGCCTCCGAACCGTACTTCCAACTCGCCTCGGGCGTGCTGATACTCGGCGTCGCTGGCTGGATGCTCTGGCGCACGTGGCGCGACAACGCACAGACGCACACGCACGATCATGACCATGCGCACGGGGCACACGCGCATGCCGCTCACGTGTCCTCGGATGGCTATCAGGACGCTCACGAACGCGCCCATGCCCGCGACATTCAGAAGCGCTTCACGGGACGCGACGTCACGACTGGTCAGATCGTCGTGTTTGGCCTGACCGGCGGTCTGGTCCCATGCCCGGCATCGATCACGGTCTTGCTGCTCTGCCTGCAACTCAAGCGGTTCGCATTGGGCGCGGGCCTCGTGCTGTGCTTCAGCATCGGGCTGGCGGTCACGATGGTCGCGTCCGGCACATTGGCAGCGCTCAGCGTGCGGCACGTTTCTCGCCGGTGGAGCGGTTTCGGCGACTTCGCGAGAAAGGCACCTTACTTTTCGGGCGCGTTGATCATCCTGGTAGGACTGTACGTCGGCTATCAAGGCGCATCGCACCTCTTCTTCAAGGCGTAGTGGATTGGGCCGGATGGTAAAGCGGCCCTCGCCAACGCGCGGAAGTTGATCGCGATGGCGGACGCTTCCTGCATACCCGTCTTTCAGATTCAGCCTGTCGCGCCTGTCGGTGCGCGCGTTCATCGATGTCATGACGGAACACTATCGTCGGCCGTGAACGATTGCCCGGCACGGTCGACGGGGCTGTGCAAAAATCGGCACATCCCGCATCGATTTCGTGAGATAGGCATCATGACCGATTCCAAAGACATCGCTCCCGAGAGCACGGCGGCGCGCGTGGCGCTGTGGCGTGCGCTGCATCTCGAACTCGACGGCGCGCCGCCCATTCTTGCCGACGACGTGGGTCTGAAGCTGCTCGACCCGCCAGACGACTGGCGCGAGCGTGGCGACATGGACCCCGTGTTCACCCGAGCGTTTCGCGCGTCCATCGTTGCCCGAGCGCGCTTCATCGAAGACCTTGTGCTGGCGCAAATGAAGCAAGGCGTTACCCAGTACGTGATTCTTGGGGCGGGCCTCGACAGCTTCGCACAGCGGCATCCCGAACTCGCGGCATCGCTCACGATCTTTGAAGTCGACCGGCCAGGGCCGCAGCGCTGGAAACACGACCGGCTTATCGCGCTGGGCTACGGTGTGCAAGACTGGCTGCATTTCGTGCCGGTGGATTTCGAAGCCGGCCAGTCGTGGCGTGACGCCCTCTTGCAACATGGCTTCGACGCCAGCCGGCCGGCGGTGATCGTGTCGACTGGCGTCAGCATGTATCTGACGCGCGAAGCGAATGCTGCGACGTTGCGCGAAGTGTCGTCGTTTGCGCCCGGCTCGACATTGGCGATGACGTTTCTGCTACCGCTGGAGATGGCCGATCCCGAGGTGCGCCCCGGCCTTGAAATGGCGGAGAAAGGGGCGCGGGCGAGCGGCACGCCGTTCATCAGCTTCTTCACGCCGCAGGACATGATGGCGTTCGCCCGGGAAAACGGCTTCAGGCATGCAACGCATGTCTCGGCGGCGGCGCTCACCGAGCGCTACTTCGCGAACCGGGAAGACGGGTTGCGTCCGCCGTCAAACGCCGAGGAACTGCTCATCGCAACAACGTAAGCGTTCACTGGTTGGCCACGCCTGCTATGCGAAACCGCCGGGATCGCGATATGCTGCGTCGCGGATTCCCGACAATAACAACGGAGTAGTGGCATGACGCTGACCGAACTTCTCATCCCCACGTTGTCGCATATGCTGCGCGGCTTGTCTGCATGGCTGGACAAGGCGGCGGCATACGAGAAATCCAAGGGCAAGGATCCCGATGCGCTGATGACATTGCGTCTCGCGCCGGACATGTACCCGCTTGCCGCGCAGGTGCGCTTCGTGTGCTATCAGGCGATGGAGCCTGCCTACCGGCTGCGCAGCGAGCCGATTCCGGAAGATGTGCTCGCGGTGCAGCGCGACGGCTGGAATGCCGAGCAACGTCCGGGCACGTTCGCCGAAGCGAAGACTTGCCTTGCCAACGCCATCGCCTTTCTCGACGCGCTCCCCGGCAACGCGCTTGACGCGGGCGAGTACATCGACATCTCGCTCTCATTGCCCAATGGGGTGGTCTTCGACATGACGGGCGAACAGTACGCACGCGACTGGTTGCTCGCGCAGTTCTATTTCCATACCAACATCGCCTATGGGATTCTGCGTCAGCATGGCGTGGAACTGGGCAAAGCCGACTACGTGGCGCATGTGGGCAAATACCTGCGTCCGGGCACGGCGCCCAAGGGCTGATTACTCGCCAATCAGAAACGGCGGCCCGAAACGCGTGGCGATGTGCTCCGTCGACTCGAACAATTCGCGCAGCACCTGACTGGTACACGTCGGTTGCACGTAAAGATAGAACGCGACGTCGGGCAGACGTGGCAGACCGTCGGCCTCCGAGAGCACGCGCATGTTCGCGTCGAGCAGCTCGGTGGTGCGGGCCGTGACACCAAGGCCCGCGCTGATCGCGGCCTTGATGCCCGTGAGTGTCGGCGAGATGAAGCTCGTGCGCCACGCGATACCCGCCGCGTTCAGGCGCTCGATCGACAGCCGCCGGAACAGACTCAACTCGTCGGCCATCACCAGCGGTACCGGCGCGGACGAATTGAAGATGAAATCGTCCGCGCAAATCCATACCATCGGCGAGGTGCGCAGCTTGATCCCCGGAAAGCCTTCGTCGTAACGGGTCGAGATCGCCAGATCCAGTTCCTTGTCGCGCAGCGCGTCCATCAGGTGCGGACTGCGTCCGACGATAATCTCCAACTGCAACTCTGCCGAGAGTTTCGATAGCCGTCGCAACATGCTGGGCAGGATCGAATCGGCCACGTCGTGTGGCGAGCCGATGCGCAACTTCTCCGCAGGCCCGCGTGTCTGCATGACCTGCACCGCTTGATCGTTGAGCGCAAGAATCTTGTTTGCATAGGCGACGAGCCGCACCCCGTCGGCCGTCATCGTCTTCTGCCGCCCCTGCTTTTCAAACAGCGCACACCCCATTTCCTGCTCCAGCCGCTGCATTTGCTGCGTGATGGCGGACTGCGTGCGACCTACGCGGGTGGCCGCCGCCGCGAAGGTTTCGTGCTGCGCAATCGCCACGAAAGTCCGCAGCAGATCGATGTCGAGGTTTCGCATGGTCGTTAGGCTAATACTTCAGAGGCGCTAATGTTTTCGAGATAAAAATTAAATTGTTCTTGGGAATTTTGGTGGATAACCTGCCTGACACTCAAGCAATATTTATGTGACCGGGGCATAACGGGTGGATCGCCGGCGCTGACCGGTCCCCCGCTAATCGATTCGCCCCCCCAGGTCGAACTCAAGGAGACTCAGGATCATGTGGCAACGACACCTTGCAGCCGCGCTGTTGGCAACCCTCGCCATGACAGGCGTCGCGCACGCCGACCAACTGGCTGACATCAAGGCGCGCGGCACGCTCGTTTGCGGCACGCAAAACGCCAGCGAGCCGTATGCGTTTCCCGATGCCGCCACGCGCAAGATCGTCGGCTTCGATGTCGACGTGTGCAGCGCGATCGCCAAGGGGCTGGGCGTGAAACTCGAACACCGCGCCCTGTCGACCGACGCCCGTATTCCCGAACTCAAGACGCGCCGCGTCGACGTATTGGCCGCCGCTGTCGCCTGGATGCCCGCCCGCGCCGCACAGGTCGACTTCAGCGATCAGTACTTCGTCGCGCCGATTCGCGTGCTGGTGCGCGCCGACTCGCCGCTGCAAACGCTCGACCAACTCGCCGGCAAGAAGATCGCCGCGTCCGAGGGTTCCAGCTCGGCGGCGGTATCGGTGACGCGTCTGCCCGATTCGAACCTGTTGACCTTCCATGACATTTCGTCGGCGTTCCTCGCATTGCAACAGGGCAAGGTGGAAGGTCTCGTCGCCGGCCAACTGATTCTGGCGCGCTTTGCCAATGAAGCGGCCGCCAAGGGCGGCCAGCAATATCGTCTGCTGACCAAGCCCGTCTTCGAGGAGCGTTGGGGCGTAGTGATGAACAAGAACGAACCCGCATTGCTCGCTGCTGTGAACAAGATTCTGGTCGACTACGACAAGTCGAACGGCTTGCAGGAGAGCTTTGACAAGTGGCTCGGCAACAAGTCCGTCTACAAGTTCACGCGCGACTATAAGGTCGAGCCGATCAAGGTGCAGTAAGCGAGACGACGCGCAATGTTCGATCTCTCGTTTTTGCTCGAAGACGGCTACCTGAAGCTGTTTCGCGACGGTGTGCTCACGACGCTCCGGCTGTTCGTGGTCTCGGGTCTGCTGTCCATCGTGGTGGGCGTCACGCTCACCACGTTGCGCGCCCTGCCGGTCAAGCTCTTCAAGGGCTTCGTGATCGTGGTGGTGGAGTACCACCGCAACGTGCCTGTGCTGGTGCAGATTCTGGTGTGGTACTTCGGTGTGCCGCAACTGCTGCCCGAAGGACTGCGCGACTGGATCAACGCGGGCAACACCGAGTTCTTCTTCGCGACGATCGCGCTGTCGCTCAACGCCGGTGCGTTCATCTCGGAAGACCTGCGCTCGGGGTTGCGCGCGATCCCGAACACGCAGCAGGAAGCCGCGTGGTCCATCGGTCTGACGTATCTGCAGTCGTTCCGTTACGTGATCCTGCCGCAAGGGATTCGTGTGGCATTGCCCGCGTTGCTCAACCAGGCGCTACTGCTCTTCAAGAACAGCTCGCTGGCGATGGCGATCGGTGTGCACGAACTGCTGTACCGCACGCGTCAGATCGATAACCTGACGTTTCGCACGTTCGATGTGTTTCTGGTCGCGACGATCCTGTATCTGATCGGCACGCTGGCCTTGATGGCGCTCTCCGAGCACTTCGCCAAACGCCGCATGGCGCCCTCGGGAGTCTGAGACGATGTACGAGATTCTGCATGACTATCTCGCGTTGTTCCTCGTCGGGAGCTGGCCTAACGGCCCGCTCGGCGGCGTGGCGATCACGCTCATTCTCTCGGCGCTTGGGCTGGTGATTTCGTTCCCGATCTCGGTCGCGATCGGACTGGCACAGGTTTCGCCGTGGCGCTGGATGCGTCGCGTGGCCGGCGTCTGGACACGACTGGTGCGCGGCATCCCGCTGCTGATGATCATCTTCTGGGCGTACTTCGCCGTGCCGCTGCTGGTGGGCGCTGAAGTGTCGGCATTCACCACGGCTGTGTGCGCGATCATCGTCTACGAGAGCGCCTTCCTGTCGCAGATCGTGCGGGCCGGTCTCGAGGGGCTGCCGCGCGGGCAGATGGAGGCGGCGCGCTCGAACGGCCTGTCGTGGCTGCAAAGCATGCGTTATGTGCAACTGCCGCAGGCGCTTGCGAACATGCTGCCGTCCATCGTCAATCAGTTTGTGTCGATCATCAAGGCGACATCGCTGGCGTATGTGATCGGGGTGCCTGAGCTGACGTATTCGGCCGCACAGGTCAATACGATCGTGCTGACCAAGCCGCTGCAGACGTTCCTCGTGCTGGCAGCTTTCTATTTCGTGTTGTGTTTCGCCATTTCGCGCTTCGCTGGCTGGCTCGAGCGTCGCATCGCCCGTCAGCGCGCGGGGTTGGCGTGAGCGCAGGATTCAAGAAGGAGAACGCGACCATGAGCATGCTCGCATTCGAGAATGTCGATAAGTTCTACGGCGAACATCATGTCCTCAAGGGCATCAATGCCACCATTGAACGCGGCGAAGTCGTCGTCGTGTGCGGTCCGTCGGGTTCGGGCAAGTCGACCCTGATTCGCACCGTCACGCGGCTCGAAGCCATTCAGAAGGGGCGCATCCTCTTCGAAGGCAAAGACGTAAGTGCGCGCGATGTGAAGCTCAATCAGTTGCGCGCCCGTATCGGCTTCGTCTTCCAGAGCTTCAATCTGTTTCAGAATCTGTCGGTGCGGCAGAACCTGATTCTCGGGCCGACGAAGGTGCTGGGCATGTCGCGCGACGAGGCGATCGCTCAGGCAGAGACGCTGCTCGCCAAGGTCGGTCTCGCCCACAAGATCGACGCCATGCCGTCGAATCTCTCGGGCGGTCAGCAGCAGCGTGTGGCGATTGCCCGTGCGCTTGCCATGAAGCCGCCGCTCATGTTGTTCGACGAGCCGACGAGCGCGCTCGATCCGGAGATGGTGCAGGAAGTGTTGCAGGTCATGCGCTCGCTGGCTGACGAAGGCCTGACGATGATGATCGTGACGCACGAGATGGGCTTTGCGCGCGATGTCTCGAGCCGCGTCTGGTTCATGGATCAGGGGGAGTTGCTCGAAGACTCGCCGCCCGCAGCGTTCTTCAGCCAGCCGAAGCATGCGCGCGCACAGCGCTTCTTGCAGGACGTGCTGCGCCCGTCACCGATGATCAGCGTCCCGCGCGACCCCGTGCCCGCCTGAGGGTCGCTGCAACGCCAGGCGAATCAATCCTCACATCAACACACGACAGCGCCCCCTCGGGCACCTCGCATAACAAAGCACAACGGAGAAGACTCTCATCATGTCCACGCCCACTGTTTCCGAACAACGTCAGGCCGCCGTCAGCGACGCGATCAAGGCCATGAAGGCCGCATTGGCGCCCGAGGGCGAAACGCGTCCCGCGCTGGCGGCCGTGCTCGATCAGGTCAAATCGCTCGCCGCGCGCAGCGCATTGTGGAGCGAGGCCGACTTCCCGCCGCCGACCGACGGCGAATTGCAGGCGCGCTATCTGATTCACGAAGATGCCGACAAGACCTACGCGCTGTATCTGAACGTCATGCGTCCGGGCAAGAAAATCACGCCGCATAACCACACGACGTGGGCCTGCATCGCGGCGGTCGACGGCGTGGAATACAACTACGTCTACCGCCGCACGGACGATGGCAAGACGCCCGGCGTTGGCACGCTCGAAGTGAGCGACACCGTCGTGGTCGATCCTGGTCACGGCATTGCGCTGGCCTCGGAAGACATTCACGCGGTCGAGATCAAGGGCGAAGCGCCGATTCGTCACCTGCACATGTACGGCCGTGCGCTGGAAACGCTCACCGAGCGCATCACCTTCGACCTTGCCAAGGGCACGTATCAAGTGATGGACATCGGCGTGAAAACCCGCCGCTGATCGTGCAGTGACCGCCGGGAAAGACCGGCGGCGAATTTCCTGACGGCGCGAATCCGTTTCGCGCTACCCGCATCACACCGCCCTCGTGGGCGGTGCGGGCCTGCTCATCCCTACGCTTTGGCAAAGGCCGGGCGAAACCTGACAACGACGCAACGCTATGACCTCGTTCACTCCTCAATTTGTGCCGCCCACCCGTCTCAAGGAATGGCTGCACGATGGCGCCGAGATCGCCGTGTTCGACGTGCGCGAGCACGGCCAGTACGGTGAGGCGCACCTCTTCTACGGCGTGACGCTGCCTTACAGCCGTCTCGAACTCGATATCGTGCGGCTGGCCCCGCGTCGCGGCACCCGCGTGGTGCTCTACGACACCGACGCGAGTGTCGCCGTGCTGGCGGCGCAACGGCTGGCCGCACTCGGCTACACCGATGTGTCCGTGCTCGAAGGCGGCACCAATGCCTGGCAACAGGCGGGCTTCACGCTGTTCGCCGGGGTCAACGTGCCGTCGAAGACATTCGGCGAACTGGTGGAGATGGCGTATCACACGCCGCGCGTCACCGCTCGCGAACTGGCGGCGATGCGCGAACGCGGCGACGATCTGGTGATTCTCGACGGACGCCCCGTCAGCGAATATCTGAAGATGACGATTCCGTCGTCGATCTGCTGTCCGAACGGCGAACTCGGCTATCGCATCCGGGAGCTGGTGCCGAACCCCACGACGCCCATTGTCGTGAACTGCGCCGGACGCACGCGCAGCATCATCGGCGCACAGACGCTCATCAACCTTGGCATTCCCAATCCGGTGATGGCGCTGGAGAACGGCACGCAGGGCTGGTATCTGGAAGACCTGCCCCTGGAGCATGGCAGCACGCGCCGCTACCCGGACGTAGTGACGCCGTCGAGCCTTGCGCAAATGCGCGAAGCGAGCAGCGCGCTGGCCGAGCGATTTGCCGTGCCGGAGGTCGACGCCGCCACGTTGGCGCAGTGGGCATCGGACACGTCGCGTTCGTTGTTCCTGTGCGACGTGCGCACGCCCGAAGAATTCGCCGCCGGCTCGCTGCCGGGGGCGCAGCACACGCCGGGCGGTCAGTTGATTCAGGCGACGGATCAGTATGTGGGCGTGCGTCACGCGCGTGTGGTGCTGTTCGATAACGATGGGGTGCGTGCCCCTATCGTCGCAAGCTGGTTGCGTCAGTTGGGTCACGATGCCTACGTGCTGCGCGACGGTCTTGCCAGTGGCGCGTCGCTGCCGGCAAGCGAGTCGGTCGTTGGCACGACATTGCCGGAAATCGACGTGGCAACGCTGGCTGCCGCGCTCGCCGAGGGCACCGTTACCGTGGTCGATGTGCGTCCGAGCATGAGCTACCGTCGCGCGCATGTGGCTGGCGCACAGTGGGCGATTCGTCCTCATCTGCCGACGCTGCCGGCGTCGCGTAACATCGTGCTCATCGCAGAGGAACGCGGTATCGCGGAACTGTTCGCGGCCGACTGGCGTCTTGAGCACGCCGGCGATTCGCGTGCGGTCTCGGTGCTCGCGGGCGGCTTCAAGGCATGGGCCGCTGCCGGTCTCGCCGTCGAGAGCACGCCCGATCTGCCGCCGGATGCCGAGTGCATCGACTACCTGTTCTTTGTCCATGATCGCCACGACGGCAACAAGGCGGCGGCACGTCAGTATCTGGCGTGGGAGACGGGCCTGCTCGCACAGCTCGACGAACAGGAGCGCGGGGCTTTCCGTATTGGTGAGTCCGCCGCCGCGCAGTAAGCTCTGAGCTCGGCGTGCGCGTCCCGATGCGAACGCCGGGACGCCACCTCCGAATCGTTCGAATCGTTATCAGTCACGCCCCCCGATCATGTCCCGACAATCGTCTCCCAAACGTCTCGCCACCCGCCTGGTCAAGGGCGGCACGCATACCACCGTCGTTGGCGGCCGCGCCGTCAATCCGCCGGTGGTGCGCGCGTCCACCGTGTTGTTCGACTCGATGGACGACCTGAACGACGCTCGCCGTCGTCGCGGCACCGAGCGCATGTTCACCTACGGCGCACGCGGCAACCCGACCGGCTTCGCGCTGGAGGATGTCGTGGCCGATCTGGAGGGCGGCTATCGCACGCGACTCTTCCCGACGGGACTCGCGGCGATCTCGATGGTGTTTCTGGCTTACGTGCGTCCGGGCGACCATGTGTTGATCTCGGACTGCGTGTATCAGCCGTTGCGGCACTTCGTCGAGACGTTTCTCAAGCCGTGGGGCGTGCACGTGACCTACTTCCGCGCCGACGGCAGCGATGCGGACGAGCATTTCACTGCGCGCACGAAGTTGATCTATGTGGAAGCGCCAGGCTCGCTCGTCTACGAGATGTGCGACATTCCGGCGCTGGCCGATCTGGCGCATCGTCACGGTGCGTTGCTGGTGGCCGATAACACCTGGGGCTCGGGCGTGCAGTGCCGTCCGCTCATGCTGGGGGCCGACGTGTCGATCATGGCCGCGACGAAATACCTGAGCGGGCACTCGGACGTGATGATGGGTACCGTCACCACCACGCAGGAGGTCTGGCAGACGCTCTCCACCATGGCCGACGCGCAGGGCGTGGCGGTGAGTCCCGACGATGCCTATCTCGTGCTGCGCGGTACGCGCACGCTGGCCGCGCGTTTGCAGATGCACGAACGCCATGCGCTGGAGATTGCCCACTGGCTCGAGAGCCTCCCCGACGTGGCGCGTGTGTTCTGCCCGGCGCTGCCGACGCATCCCGGCCACGCGTTGTGGCAGCGCGATTGCCTCGGCACGAACGGCCTCCTCTCGTTCGAGTTTGCGAACGCCACGACGGCGCAGGCGGATCGCTTTGTCGACGCGCTTGAGCTGTTCGGCATCGGCGCGTCGTGGGGCGGTTTCGAGAGTCTGGCGACGGTCACGAACGTTGCCGGCACGCGTACTTGCGAGGACTGGTCGTCTGCGGGGCCGATCGTGCGCCTGCACATCGGTCTCGAAGATCCGCAGGATCTGATCGACGATATGACGGCAGCGCTCGAGCGCGTCTTCGGGCAGCCGTCCCGCGTGGGCTGACGGGACGTCGGCATATCGGCGCGTTGGCGCATCGACGCGCGCTCGGGTTCGCTTCGATGAAACGGGCGATGGTCTCGATCTCGCCGGACGAGATCACTCTCGCGAGGCGGCCGTGGCGCGTGTGCCGCCATCGAGCGTCGTCAGGATGTGATGCGCTGCGCGAATGCGCTCGTCCATCGGGTAGTTCTTGTTCGCCAGCAACACAATGCCCATCTGCTTCGACGGCACGAAGGCGACGTAGGTGCCGAATCCGTTTGTCGATCCCGTCTTGTTGATCCAGACGACGGACGTCGGCGCCATCGGCGGCGAGAGTTCCCGGGCGGGCGTCGGTTCATACGCCATGTGGTTCGCGTTGCCTTCGAGCAGTGCATCGACGCCGACGGGATACGGATACTGTTCCCAGATCAGGTCCTGCGTCATCGGCTTGTCGAAGAAATAGCCGGTGTGCGTTGCCTGAATGGCCTTTCGCAACGACTCGTCGCGCACTGGTCCGCCGAGGTTGGCCTGCACGAATTGCAGCAGGTCGCTCGCGGTGGTTTTTACCCCGTAGGCTTCCTGCTCGAACACGCCCGGGTTGACGCGAATCGGCTTGCCATCCTTCCCGTAGCCCCATGCGTAATTCGCCTGTTGATCTTCCGGCACGCGGATGAAGGTGTGCTTCAGATCCAGTGGCTTGAAGACATGTTCGGTGACGAGCGTGGAGAAGTCGCCATGCATGGCGCGCGCGGTGATCCAGCCCAGCGCGCCGATACTGACATTCGAATAGGTGCGCACGGTGCCCGTCGGTTGCGCCGGTTTCCATGCCTTGAAGTATTGGACGATCTGGTCGGTGTTGTGGATATCGTCCGGCACTTGCAGCGGCATGCCGCCAGTCGTGTGCGTGCCGAGATTCATCAACTTCACGTCGCCGAAGGGCGTGCCGGCCAGTTCAGGCACGAAGCGACTCGTCTTGTCGTCGAGCGAGAGTGCGCCGGTCGTTTGCGCGTAAGCCGCGAGCGTAGCGGTGAAGGTCTTGCTGACCGAGCCGATTTCAAAAAGCGTGTCGGGCGTGACGGGCTTCCTGGTAGCTTTGTCGGCTACGCCATAGTCGAAGACGTAGGTATGTCCGTCGAAGACGATGCCCACGGCCATGCCCGGAACGTTCTGCCGGGCCATGAGCGGCGTGATCGTGTTGTCGACCAGCGACTTGATCTCCGCCTGCCGTGGGTCGGCGGGCGCTGCGGCAGCGGGCTCGGCAGCGTAGCTGCGTGCACTGAATGCCATCCAGCCAATGGCAGCCGTGGCCGCAAGCGCGGCACAAAGGGTGAGGTAGGGTTTGGTCATCGATGGTCGTCTCCGTGAAGGGCGTAGCACGCACAAGCGGCGGCAGCCCGACTGCGTGCGGGGGATGCGGTCAGCCATGCCCGAAGCGTAAACCCAAATCGATGCCTGCCTGAAGGCTATCGACGTAACTGACGTAACCGACGTAATGCGCGCAACGAAGTATCGGGCGCAGGTGTCAGGGTCTCGTCGCCGGCAACGTGGCCCAGATGCATTCAGACGAAAAAAAGCCGCTCTCACGGAGCGGCAGCACGCTGAAATCAAACGGGGGGAACCGCTTTTCAGCGCGTGGGGTTGTCGGTCGTGGCCTTACGCCGGTTCGAGTTCGCGGCTATGGGCTTCGCGCATGATGCGGATGGCTTCGGCCGAGATCATGGCGTCGGCGTTGAGCGGCGGCACATCACCGAACAGCGGACGGTAGACGAAGTCGCCCACGTCCATCGTCTCGCCCGTCAACGCGCAAACGCCCGGATGATGGGCGCGGCGGATGCGCCAGATCTGCGCACCGTAGTTGCCGCCCATCGCGTCGTTCCACGACACGGTGATCGTCAGTTCGCTGGAAATTTCCAGCACCCGGACGATGGGAGCGCGTCGCGTGTAGGGAATGACCGGCTGGCACACGACAGGCTCGGCATCGAGCATCGCAACGGTGTGCTGCCAGACGCCCTGAGTGCGCGAGGCACTGCGCGATGTGCGCGGGGTACGGGAGGTCGGGGAGGTTCCCGGGGCGCGGCTGCTGCCGCTTCGGTTGGGGCAATTGGTTCGGTCGCTTCGCATGATCAGGCCAGCCGGATGCGCGGCCCGCGAAGGCCGCCGAGTTTTTCCGCGCCAAGCAACACGGTCGCGCGGGCGAACCCGTGCAATGCCTGCTGATGACGCCGATACAACATGGCGTGGCTCCACTGCGCAAACTGTCCGCGCACGATGCCACCTTTGAAAAAGCCGAATCGTCCCAGCGTGCCGAACGCGTTGTAGTCAGACAGCGAAACCAACGCGCCGGGATCGCGATAGGCGAACGGCGGAATTGCGCGGCCTTCGAGCCACGCACCGAAATGACGGCCCAGATGCGCCGCCTGTTGTGTCGCCACCTGAGCCGTCGGCGGCAACGCGCTCTCACCTTGTGCGGGGGTGAGCGATGCGCAGTCGCCGAGCGCGAAAATTCGCTCGTCCTGCGCGGTTTGCATCGTATTGCGCACCACGATCTGATCGGCCTCGTTGGTGGTCAGGCCACCGATGCCCTTCAGGCAATCAGGGGCTTTCACGCCCGCCGCCCAGACCAGCAGATCGCCGGGAATCAACTGACCGTCGTCGCGATAAAAGCCGTCGCGATCCGCACACACGATGCGGGTGTCCGTCAGCACGCGAAAACCCAGACGCTCCAACTGTGCCTGTGACGCCTCGCAAACATCAGGCGGAAATGCGCCCAGCACACGCGGGCCGCGCTCGACGAGCGTGAGTTTCAGACGCTCGCAAATCTGGGGATCGCCGTATCCGGCGGCCAGCGCAAAGGTGCGGCTCAGCTCGGCGGCAAGTGCTACGCCGGTGGTGCCACCGCCAGCGATCACGACACGCAGCGCGTCGTCGTTCACGGCACTGCGTAACGCCTCGCAACGCAGCGCGTCATGAAAAGCCTCGGCCTGCGGCTGACTGTCGATGAAATGACAGACGTCGCGCACGCCGGGCAGACAGGCGTCGTCGGCTTGCGAGCCGAGCGCGAGCACCAGCGCGTCGTAGGGTACGCGGCGCTCGCTCAGCAGGCGGGTGCCGTCGGGCGCTTCCATTTCCTCCAGCACGATCTCCCGGTGCGCACGGTCCAGTCCGCACATGCGCCCTGCCTGATACGTGAAGCCGTTGCTGCACGCATGGGCCAGATACGCCACCTGGGTGTGCGTGACATCACGCGTGCCGGCCGCCACGGTATGCAGCATCGGCTTCCAAAGGTGGGTAGGATGGCTGTCGACAAGTGTCACGCGCGCAGTCCCGGCGCGTCCGAGCGTGCGGCCCAGACGCGTTGCCAGCTTGAGGCCGGCGATACCGCCACCGACAATCACGATTCGGTTTGCGCGAGACATTCGGGGGGAAAATGTCAAATTCAACAAGTGATGAATAAGCGCATAATAGCGACCGTGGCCCCAGCGTGTCAAATAGCAAACGTCTGGGCAGGCAGGCGCGTTCGGGTCGGGTAGACTTGGCGCATTGCTGTCGCGAATTCGACCACCCCATCGTTCAATGACTCCAAACAAAGCTGTCTCGCAAGCCGCACCGCCCCGAAAACGCACCCGTGGACGCCCCACATGCGACTGCACGCATGGTGCCGACGCGTTGTTGCTCAACGCCAGACGTATTTTTGCGCAACGAGGGTTCTATGCGAGCAGCGTGCGGCAGATCGCGGAGGCGTCGGGTGTCGACGCGGCGCTGATCTCGCACCACTTCGGCTCGAAAGAGGCGCTGTGGGTCGCGGTCGTCGATCAGATTGCCGCGATCACGCGCTCGCTCATCGAGCAGACCGATGCCCTGCAACATGCGCCACTGCCGCCGGCCGAGCGTATCGAACAGGCCGTGCGCGTGTTCGTGGAAGTGGTCTTCGAGAATCCGGACGTCGGCATGTTCTTCTCGACCGCGGCCACCGAAGAGGGCGAGCGGCTCGACATTCTCACGCAGCGGCTCGTGCGTCCGTATCGCGATGCGATGGTGCCGCTCGTGGCCGATTGGCTCGAAGCGCAGAAGCGTCCCGTGGAAGACGCCGACGTGATGTTCTTCATGCTCACGTCCGCCATCAGCAAGACGGTGTCGTATCGCCACATGATGGGGCCGTTCCTGCCGCCCGAAGGCATGGCCGATCTCAAGCGCACCGTGCTCGACTGTGCGATGGCGCTGATCCGGCAGTGATCCGCCGGTCAAGGGGAATGGGGGAATACAGGCGTCGTATAAGATAGCGCCCGGGCCGACTCCCGGCCCGTTTTCTTTGTTACGGTGCCCCCCTATGTCGAACGAAATCAAGCGTCTGTACACCAACGCTCGCATGAGCCAGATCGTGATCGCCAACGGCGTGGTGTATCTGGCCGGTCAGGTGCCCGATACGGCCGACCTGTCGGTCACGGAGCAGACCACCCAGGTCCTCGCCCGCATCGATGCGTTGCTCGCGGACGCTGGCGTCAACAAGTCGCGTTTGCTGACGGCCAACATCTGGTTGTCCGATGCCAAGCACTTCGCCGAATTCAATGCCGTGTGGGACGCCTGGGTGCCCGAAGGCCACGCGCCGACGCGTGCCTGCGTGCAATCGCCGCTGATGCGCGCCGGCCTCGAAGTCGAAATCGCCGTGACCGCACTGGCGTAATGTCTATCTGCCGCAACGCCCATGACGTTCGACGTGTTCGACGCCCTTGGGCCATGGGCCGATGAGATAACCACGGCCCTTATTGCGGCATCTCTTCCGACGAATCGGTGCTTGGCGCTTGCACGGCGTCTGCACCGGCTTCGGTATCGTCACCGCCGATCACGCTGATCTCGAACAACGACTTGCCCGCGAGCGAGCGCACCTCCCGATCTTCCGGATAGGTCTTGAGCAACGGCAGGATCACCGAGCCGCCAATGACGTTGCGACGGCTGTTATCCGCAGGCGAAAGCCCCCACACGTTCTGATAGGTCATCGGCACACTGGCGCCGTCGCGCTGCGCATTGCCCAGATACAGCATGATGTGGCCGTTGATGTGGATCAGCGTCATCAGCGGGCGGCCGCGCTCGGCGAGTGTGCGCAGTCGCGTATCGATGTCGGCCGTGCGCAGATCGGTGCGTTGGCCCGCGCGTAGCTGATCGGACGAATGTCGTGGCAGCCACACGCCGAAGGGGGCGAAAAGACTGCGCGTCTCTGCCGAGCAATCGTTATAGAACAGCGTGTTACCCCAGCCGTAGGGGCGTCCGATCTGCTGCTTCATCACCTGAGCCATATGACGCGGCGTCAGCGCCCACGGCATCGGCACGATGGTCGATGTGTCGAGCACAATGGTGCGAATCTGCGCATGTCGTTCAATGTCGGCCACGGGGAACATCGCCACTTGCCGTGCGTCGCGCGAGGGCATCAGCGGCAGCACCGTGCCGATCGGCGCGAACGTGCGGTAGATGGGCACACCCGCACCGGCGGCGCCGGATGACACGTCGGCCAGCGCGGTGTCGGCACGCACGATCGCACCGAGGCTGCGCTGCGCCGCGTTACGCCAGGTCGCAACGAATCGCTCGTCGACCGACGCCACGGTGCGGGCATCCACCCATCCGATCAGATCGGGCGAATAGACGAGCAGCCATGCGCCGTCGGCGCTGCGCGCGAGCGTGTACACCGGTGTGCCGGGGCGCAGTGCGGAGTCTTGCAGTGCATCGAACGGATAGCCCTCGCCGGCTTCACGGAAATCGTAGAACGCCGGATCGGCGCTCGGCAGCTGGCGCACAAGCGCATTGTCGACGGTGATGCCGCGACGTCGCGGATCGTATTGCCATGCCGCGTGATCCGCATTGAGTTGCGCCAGCGCCATGTTGGCTTCGATGGCGCGAATCCATGCGGCAGTGTGCGGCTGAAAATTCTCTCCGTAGGTCGTGCGCACGCCGGGCGCGCTGTTGTCGAAACGTCTGACACGACGGCCTTGCGAATCGGCGATCTGCCGGGCACCGGCGGCATTGAGCAGCGAGTTTGAGAGCCATGCGCCGTTCCACGGCGACGGGTCGCGCGGTGCGGTGCCGAAGTAGCGCGCACGGAACGCGTCGAAGCGTCGGCTTTGTGCTTGCTCGGAGAGGAGCGGTTGATCGTAGCCGGGGTCGTCTGGGCGAATCCAGTGATCGACGGTCTGATCGTAATGCTCGATGGGGAAGCGGCTGAGGTTGCCGCGCGCGGCCGTGGTGATCGCGCCGGACGGCGGTGGCGCCGTGACGCTTTGGGGAGCACCCGCACAGGCGGCGAGCAAGAGGAGCGGCAGGAGTGGCGCGAAGAAGGCGGCGCGGCGGTGGGTACGGCCCGCGACGTTGCCTGCTGCCTCGTGCGAGGCCGCGCGCAGTGTGGCGCTGCGCGCCGCAAGGATTGCACTCATGTCGTGCGAAAGAGAGCCCGGATGCCGCCATGCTACTCCATCGCACCAGGCGCGATCCCGGGTGCCCGCAACACGCGAACGCCCCGGGATCTGCCGACGCGTTTTACCAGCGCGCCGTCACACTGCCGAGCACCGTGCGGCCGGTGCCGTAGTAGCACTGCACCGTGGTGTTGCAGCCTGCCACATAAGTGCGGTCGAACAGGTTGGTCGCGTTGAGTTGCACACGCCAGCGCCAGCCGATGTCGGCATGCAGCGAGGCGTCGACGAGCGTGACGCCCGGTACCGAGAACGAGTTGGCCGTGTCGCCTGCCGTCTGACCCAGATAGCGCACGCCTGCGCCTGCGCCGAGCTTCACGTCGCCGACATTGCCGAAGTTGTAGTCGGCCCAGAACGACGCCATGTTGCGCGGCACGCCATAGGGGCGCTTACCCAGATCGCTGTTGTTGCTGCGAGTGACTTCGACGTCCTGATACGTGTAGCTCGCGACCACGTTGAGCCTGTTCGTCAGGCTCATGCGGGCTTCGAGTTCCGCCCCGCGCGAGCGCACTTCGCCCGTTTGAATCGTGTTGCGCGTGTTGGCCGGATCGGCGGTCGAGACATTTTGCTGGGTCAGGTTGAACAGCGACGCGGTGAAGATCGCATTGGTGTTCACCGGCTGGTACTTGATGCCGATTTCGTATTGCTGACCCGTCGTGGGCTTGAGCGGATCGCCCGCGAGGTTGGTCGAGAGCGTGGGCAGGAACGACGTCGAATAGCTGAAGTACGGCGACAGGCCGATGGCCGACTCGTACAGCAGACCGGCGCGCCAGGTGAACTTGTTCGGCGTTTGCTTCACCGACGTCTTGTTGATGTTGTTGTCGGTCGTCGACCACGTGAAATCTTCGCGTCCACCCAGCGTGAGATACCAGCGGTCCCAGCGCATCTGATCCTGCAAATACAGACCGAGCTGCGTTTGTGTCTGGTCGGTGCTTGTCGTGGGGTTGGCGGGCAACACGCCCTTCACGCCGTAGACCGGTGCGTAGAGATCGAGCGACGGTGCCGTGCCCGTCCACACGCGATTCAGGAAACGCTGCGTCTGGAAATCGACGCCCCCGACGACCTTGTGCGCCACGGGGCCGGTTTTGGTGTCGTATTGCACGTTGTTATCGAGCTGCCAGCCGTTAAGGATCGGCGCGGCCTGATAAGCCGTGCGTTGCAACGTGCGTTGATCGGCCAGCAGTGCCGTGCCATAGATCGACTTGTAGTCGAGATCCATGTGCGTGAAGCGCGCGGTCGAGCGAAATTGCAGGGCGTCGTTCAGGCGATGCTCGAAGCGGTAGCCGGTGGCGACCTGCGTTTTGCGATAGCGATCGAACGCCGGGTCGCCGGTGAGCAGGTCGCGGTCGATGCGGCCCCAGCGCGAGGGATTCACCATGCCGAGCGCCGGGCCATAGCTGACCGACGAGCCCATGTTGTCCTGCATGTAGTTCACGAACCACGTGAGGCTCGTCTGCGCATTGGGACGCCACGTAATCGACGGTTGAAGCATGATGCGGTCGTCGCTCACGTTATCGGTCTGCGAATTCGAGAGACGCCCGAGTCCTGTGATGCGGTACAGCAGCGTGCCGTCTTCGTTGGCCGGCCCGGTCATGTCGACGCGCAACTGACGTCGATCGAAGGTGCCGTAGTCGACGCCGATTTCGCGATACGGCTCAGCGCTTGGCGCCTTGCTCACGAGATTGACGAGACCGCCGAGGTTGCCTGCGCCATAGAGGATGGAACTCGGACCGCGCAGCACTTCCACGCGCTCGAGCGTGTACGGATCGACGCGAATGGCGGCGTAGCTGCCCGGACGGTTGGCAATCTGCGGCACGCGCAGGCCATCCCAGTAGACGTCGGCATTGAAGCCGCGAATGTAGAACCAGTCGGCGCGGGTGTCGCTGCCATACGGGTCGGCGTTCACGCCGGCGGCGTACTTGAGCGCGTCGGTCACGGTCTGCACGGCCTGATCGTTCATCTGATCGCGCGGGATCACGCTGATCGATTGCGAGGTCGTCATGATCGACGTATCCGACTTGGTCGCCGTGTCGCTGCGCTGCGCGACGTAGCCAACGACCGGCCCGCGAGCGACGTCGCGCTCAGCGCGGGCGTTCACGTTCGTCTGCGGCAGAGCGACGGCGGCGCCGGTGGCGCCGGCCGCGGCACTCGCGCCGGGCGCGATGAGGTAGCCCCCGTTGGGTTGGCCGGAAGCCTGCAAGCCGGTGCCTTCGATCAGGATCGCCAGCCCGAGCGACGGCGTGTAGGTGCCCGAGACACCGGCCGTGCGCTTGTCGGCGATCTGGGCGGCGTCATAGGAAATCATCAGGCCGGTCTGCTGGGCAAAGGCGACGAGGCCCTGTTGCAGCGACCCGGCGGGAATATGCAGCGACTGCGCGGCGCGCGCCGCTGTGGCCGGGGCGGCGCTGCCGCCGGCCGACTGAGCGTAGGCGCTCAGGGCCGTCAATGCGCTCAGGGCGAATAGCGTGCTGGCGGCCAGCGTGACGGCCCGGCGAGCGTTGGCGGTTTCGGCACGCACGAGCGTGCGCACACGTGCGGCACGCATAGGCGTGTGGCTGACGTGAGAAGACATGACGGCGGATTCCTTTCTATGGAGCATCGAAACATCGAAATGGGCATTCCTGTCTATGCCCCGCGAGATTCGAAAACCCCTCATCCGACGTCAAAATATTTCCTGCCATTGCCTCAGGTGTGCGGGCGGTCGCCGCCGACGGCACGGTACGTTCGCACGCGCCCCGGGGGTTCGCTCGTGCCCGCGCCGGGCTGTACGCGAACGAACCAGCGCGTGTAACGCTGCACGTCGACCGGCAATGCGCGCGAGAGCATATCGAGCACGCGGTCGGTGTCGTCGACGGGGTAAATGCCGGAGACGCGCAGGCCGGCGATTTCCGGGGCGCATCCGAGATGCCCCCGGCGGTAGCGGCCGAGCTCGGTAAGAAAGGCGCCGAGCGACATGGCGTGGACGACGAGCATGCCTTGTGTCCACGCGGCGGCGGCGCTGGCTGCGCTCGGGTCGTCGACGCGTGAGCGCAGCGCGATGGCGTCGAACGTCGCGCCCTGTCCTGCCGTGAGGATGGTGGCGGCGCTCGCGGCTTTCGCGGGCACGATGCGCACGGCGCCTTCGAGCACCGTGACGGTGGCGCTGTCGTTGTGCTGACGCACGACGAAGCGAGTGCCGAGCGCCTGAAGACTGCCCTGTGCGGTGTCGACAAAGAACGGGCGGTGGCCACGATCCGCATCGGCGCCGGTCGTGATGGCGATCTCGCCGCGCAAGAGGCGCAGGCGGCGGGTGTCCTGCAAGAGGCTGACGTCGACGGCGGAGTCGGTATTCAGTGCGAGCGTGGTGCCGTCTGCCAACTGGAGGGTGCGGCGCTCGCCCACGCCGGTGCTCACGTCGGCTCGCCAGGCACGCACGGCATTGGAGTCGCTGGCGGACCAGACGGCGCCCGCGATACCGCCAAAGGCGATGAGGCTGAGCACGCGCCGTCGCCCCGGATTCGCTCGCGCACGCACGAGCGTGTGGTGCGCGACGAGGGGCGGGAGGGTGCGCAGATGCGTGCCGAAGTCGACCAGACGCTGCCATGCGAGGGCGTGGCGGGTATCGGCGTCGTGCCAGTGCTGCCATGCGGCCTGCGTGGCGGCGCGAACGCTGGCGTCGGTGCCGGGCGCATCGTTCGCTTGCAGGCGAACGAACCACTCGGTGGCCGCGAGCGTGATCGATTCCGGAAGGCGTGCGGAACGCGTGTCGGCACTCATGCGGCGGGGTTCCCGAAGCAGCACGCGTGCAGCGCCTTGACGATGTGGCGTTGCACCGTGGCGATGGAGATGCCGGTGGCGTCGGCAATATCGCGCTGCGCGAGGCCGTCGAGTTGCGACATCAGGAAGACGCGGCGCACGACAGGCGGCAGGCCGTCGAGGCGTCGGTCGATATCGATGAGTGTCTGGAGCAGGATCGCACGGGTTTCCGGATCAGGCGCAACGGTCTCGGGTTGCGCGGCGAGCGCGTCGAGATAGGCGGCTTCGATCTTGCGATGGCGATGCAGGTTGGCGACCAGCCCCTGCGCAACGACGGTGAGAAACGCCCGGGGTTCGCGTGGGCAGACGGGGGCGTCTTTGCTGAGCAGGCGCACGAACGTGTCGTGCGCGAGGTCGGCGGCGTCGCCGTGATTGCCCAGCTTGCGCTGCAACCAGTTGCGCAGCCAGCCATGGTGATCGTGATAGAGCGTGGCCACGCCGGACGCGTCGGCGCGTGCGTCGTGTTTGCGTCCCCCGGTGTCGTCACGCATCATGGTCCTGGCTCGGCCGCGCGAGTACGCAACCTTCGCTGATCTAGCCGCTTTTGAGGTTAATGATAATCATTCGCATCATATCATGAGCGTATCGGGTGGTGACGCATAGGAAACAATTCGGGAGCCGGGGAGGGCAGCCGGATTAGGAACACCGGCAATGGGGGAATCGATTATGCTGTACAAATGTACAGTACAATCGCGGCATGCCGAGCGAAGCGCGGATGCTGCCAGCGACTGTCGTATCGGCCTGATACAGTAGTTCCCCCGAGGCGCGCGTGCGCGCTGTCAGACGTCACGCTGTTTATCTTCACGCTGTTCATTGTCAATCAAGCGGCCCTGATACCAAGTGGACAAGTCATCCCCGAAATCCGACCCGTCGGCCAGCCACGCCATTCGCATTCGTGGCGCTCGCCAGCACAACCTCAAGAACCTCGACGTCGATCTGCAGACCGGTGAAATGACGGTCGTGACCGGTCCGTCCGGTTCCGGCAAGTCGAGCCTTGTCTTCGACACGCTGTTTGCCGAAGGCCAGCGGCGCTACGTCGAAACCTTCAGTGCCTACGCCCGCCAGTTCCTCGATCGCATGGATCGTCCGCAGGTCGACCATGTGGAAGGGGTGCCGCCTGCCATCGCCATCGATCAGACGAACCCCGTGCGCAGTTCGCGCTCGACGGTCGGCACGATGACCGAACTCAACGATCACCTCAAGTTGCTGTTCGCCCGTGCGGCGGCGCTGTTCGATCGCGAGACGGCGCAACCGGTGCGTCACGACACGCCCGAGACGATCTACGCCGATCTGATGGCACGTACCGCCGAAGGCGATCCGCGTCTGGTCGTGACGTTCCCGGTCGAACTGCCGGGCAGCGTGACGGCCGATGAAGTCGAGCAGTGGCTATCGGCCTCCGGCTATACGCGTGTGCAGGCCGAGCGCGAAGTCGCAACGGCAGATGGCACACGCAAGGTGCTTGACGTCGTGGCCGACCGGTTCCGTTTGCAGAACACCGAGAAGGTGCGTGCGATGGAGGCCATCGAGTCGTCGCTCAAACGTGGTCGTGGACGTGTGAATGTCTACGTGCTGGCCGACGTGGGCGAGCCCGACATCTGGCGCTACTCGCAGGATCTGCACTGCCCCGATAGCGACCTGCATTACGCCGACCCGCAACCCGCGCTCTTCTCGTTCAATTCCGCCTATGGCGCGTGCGAAGCCTGTCGCGGCTTCGGCCGTGTGATCGGTGTCGATCTCGGTCTGGTGATTCCCGACGAACGCAAGACGCTGCGGGGGGGCGCGGTCAAGACCATCCAGACACCGGCGTGGAAAGAGATTCAGGACGACCTGCTCGAATACGCCGGCAAGGCCGGTATTCCGCGCGACACGCCCTGGTCGAAACTGTCGCCCGAGCATCGCGAGTGGGTCATCGAAGGCGATGCCGACTGGAAAGGCGAGTGGAACAAACAGTGGTACGGCATCCGCCGCTTCTTCGGCTATCTGGAGTCGAAGGCGTACAAGATGCACATCCGTGTGCTGCTGTCGAAGTACCGCAGTTATACGACTTGCGAGACCTGTGGCGGCGCTCGCCTGAAGACGGAAGGCCTGCTGTGGCGTCTTGGCTCGAAGGCGAACGCCGACGCCGTGATGCCGCCCGCCCAGCGCTTCATGCCGCGTGGCGTGTCATGGTCGCGCGAGCAGCTCGAGGCGCTGCCGGGCCTCACCATGCACGACCTGATGCTCATGCCGATTTCGCGCGTGCGTCAGTTCTTCGATTCACTCACCTTGCCCTCGAGCCTGCTCGACGACGCTCTCAAGCTGCTGCAGGAGGAAGTCGGCACCCGCCTGAAGTATCTGTGCGACGTCGGCATCGGGTACCTCACGCTCGATCGCCAGAGCCGCACGCTCTCCGGCGGTGAAGTGCAGCGTATCAATCTGACGACCGCGCTCGGTACGTCGCTCGTCAACACGCTCTTCGTGCTGGACGAACCGAGTATCGGCCTGCATCCGCGCGACATGGACCGCATCGTTGCCGCGATGCATCGTCTGCGCGACGCGGGCAATACACTCGTCGTGGTCGAGCACGACCCGGCGGTGATGCTCGCTGCCGACCGCGTCATCGATATGGGGCCGGGGCCGGGCGAGCGTGGCGGCCAGATCGTTTTCGACGGCACGCCGGAGGAAGTGCGTCACGCCGATACGCTGACCGGCAGCTATCTGGGCGGGCGCAAGCATGTGGCCAACGCGTCGAACTGGCGCGCGCGCCCGGTCGATGCCGATACGCCGCGCCTGACGTTGCGTGGCGTTCGCGAGCACAACCTCAAGCATGTCAACGTCGAGATTCCGCTCGGGCGACTCGTGTGCGTGACTGGTGTGTCGGGTTCCGGCAAATCGACGTTGGTGCAGGACGTGCTCAATCCGGCATTGGCGCGTCACTTTGGCGATCCGACCGAGGCGCCGGGCGCGCACGACGAACTCCTCGGTGCCGAGCAACTCTCGGGCGTGGTGTTCGTCGATCAATCGCCTATCGGCAAAACGGCACGTTCGAACCCGGCGAGCTATGTCGGCGCGTTCGACGAGATTCGCAAGCTGTTCGCGGCCGAGCCGGTGGCACTGCAACGCGGCTACACCGCCAGCACCTTCAGTTTCAACTCCGGCAACGGGCGTTGCCCGACGTGCGGTGGCTCGGGCTTCGAGCATGTGGAGATGCAGTTCCTGAGCGACGTCTATCTGCGCTGCCCGGATTGCGACGGCAAGCGCTATCGCGCCGAAGTGCTCGACGTGAAGATTCAGCGCGCCGTGCCGGGTGAGGCGATGTGCGAATTGAGCGTGTCCGACGTACTCGAGCTGACGGTCAACGAGGCCGTCAAGCTGTTCTCGTCGGATCGCGATGTGCTGCGAGTGCTTCAGCCGATCGTGGACGTCGGTCTCGAATACGTGAAGCTGGGCCAGCCGGTGCCGACCCTCTCGGGCGGCGAAGCCCAGCGTCTGAAGCTGGCGGGTTTCCTTGCGGAAGCTGCGCAGAAGAAAACGGCGAGCGGACAGAAGGTCGCGCATCGCGGCCGTCTCTTCATCTTCGACGAACCGACGACCGGGCTGCACTTCGACGATATCGCCAAGCTCATGCGGGCGTTCGGCAAGTTGCTCGACGGCGGTAACTCGCTGCTTGTCATCGAACACAACCTCGACGTCGTGCGTGCGGCGGACTGGATCATCGACCTTGGCCCGGAAGGTGGCGAAGGCGGCGGTGAAGTCCTCTGCGCGGGCACGCTTGCGCAGGTGGTCGCTTGCGAGGGGTCGCATACGGGACGTGCACTGGCCGACTACGAACGCACGGTGGTCGCGCCGGGACAAGCGGCCGCGGTAGCCAAACCTGCTGGCGACCCCGGCATGCCGTTGCAAACGGCGTTGCGTGCAGCGCGGGCGCATCGCAAGCCCGCCGGTGGCGACGACATTCGCATCGTCAATGCGCGCGAGCACAATCTGAAGTCGCTCGACGTTTCCATTCCGCGCGGCAAGTTCAGTGTGATTACCGGCGTCTCGGGCTCGGGCAAATCGACGCTCGCGTTCGACATTCTCTTCAACGAGGGGCAGCGTCGTTACCTCGAATCGCTCAATGCCTATGCACGCTCCATCGTGCAACCGGCGGGGCGTCCGGAGGTGGACGCCGTGTATGGCATTCCGCCGACCGTCGCCATCGAGCAGCGCCTGTCGCGTGGCGGGCGCAAGAGTACCGTCGCAACGACGACCGAGGTCTGGCACTTTCTGCGCCTGTTGTACGTCAAGCTCGGCATTCAGCACTGTATCCACGACGGTGCGCCTGTCACGGCGCAGAGTCCGGATTCCATCGTTGCGCAACTGATGCGCGACCGTCGCGATCAGCACGTGGGCCTGCTTGCACCGCTGGTGGTGGGCCGCAAGGGCATCTATACCGATCTGGCGAAATGGGCCAAGGCGCGCGGACATTCGCATTTGCGAGTGGACGGCGTGTTCCTGCCGGTCGACCCGTGGCCGAAGCTCGATCGCTTCCGGGAGCACACCATCGAACTGCCCGTGGGCGATGTGGTGATCACGCCCGAGAACGAAGGCCTGCTGCGCACGTTGCTGGCGGCGGCGCTTGAGTTGGGCAAGGGCGTCATGCATCTGCTTGCGCCGCTCGACGGGCTTGGCGACACGATGTCCGACGAACAGCCGGGCGAAGGCGTGGGTGAGATCGAGGTGTTCTCGGTCAAGCGGGCGTGCCCGGTGTGTGGCACGAGTTATCCCGATCTCGATCCGCGCATGTTCTCGTTCAACAGCAAGCACGGCTGGTGTACGACGTGCGTAGGCACGGGCCTCGCGCTCACGCGCGAACAACGCGAAGCCTTCGACGACACGGTGCTCAATCAGGACAACCGGGGGCGTGAGCATTCGCTGCCGTCGGAGGAGCAGGAACCGGAAGGCGTGGGCGATCAGCCGTGTCCGGATTGTCATGGCGCGCGGCTCAATACCGTCGCCCGCGCCGTGACGTTCGACGAACACGCGATCTCCGACGTCGCCCAATGGACCGTGAGCGACGTGCGCGAGTGGATTCAGCAACTCGAACTTCGCGGCCGCGATGCGAGCATTGCGCGCGACCTGATCAGCGAGATTCAGGGGCGTCTGGAGTTTCTGGAGGAAGTCGGGCTCGGTTATCTCACGCTCGACCGTGCGGCGCCCACGCTCTCGGGCGGCGAGTCGCAGCGTATTCGTCTGGCGGCGCAGTTGGGCAGCAACCTGCAAGGCGTTTGCTACGTGCTGGACGAGCCGACCATCGGCTTGCACCCGCGCGACAATGGCATTCTGCTCGGCGCGTTGCGCAAGCTGGGCGATCAGGGCAATACGCTGGTCGTGGTCGAGCACGACGAGGACACGATCCGTCGCGCGGATCACATCATCGATATCGGGCCGGGCGCAGGCAAACGTGGTGGCACGCTTGTCGCGCAAGGCAGCGTGGCGGATCTTGCTGCGCATCCCGAATCGTTGACCGGCCAGTTCCTGGCGCACCCGTTGCAGCATCCGCTTCAACCGCGTCGCGAGGTGATCGCGCCCGCCAAGGGTGTCGAAGCGGTGCCGCCGAACTGGCTGACGGTGCACGGCGCGACGTTGCATAACCTGAAGCACGTCACGGCGTCGTTGCCGTTGTCGCGGCTCACAGCGATCACCGGTGTCTCGGGGTCGGGCAAATCGACGCTCGCGCGCGATGTGCTGATGACGAACCTGCTCGATGCCGTGGGGCGTTCGGTGCTGTCGTCGCCAGCCGAGCGACGTGCCCGCAAGGGGACGGTGCGTCACGCAGTGAAGGCAGACGGCAAGCCGCGCGCGAAGTCGGAGGCGCCCGCAGAACCGCGTCGCCCGGTGGTGCACGCCTGGCATGGCTGCGAGTCCGTGACGGGCTGGGAGACGATCGATCGCGTGCTTGAAGTCGATCAGACCCCTATTGGTAAAACACCGCGTTCATGCCCTGCCACGTACATCGGCTTCTGGGACACGATTCGACGCTTGTTTGCCGATACGCTCGAAGCGCGTGCGCGCGGTTATGCGGCGTCGCGATTCTCGTTCAATACCGGAGAGGGACGTTGTCCGGCATGCGAAGGACAAGGCGTGCGCACCATCGGCATGAGCTTCCTCGCCGACGTGAAGGTGCTCTGCGATGTCTGTCACGGTCAGCGCTTCAACGCCGAAACGCTCGCCGTCACCTGGCGTGGCAAGAGCATTGGCGATGTGCTGACGATGGAAGTGGACGAAGCCGTCGAGTTCTTCGCGTCGATGCCGAGCATCGCGCATCCGCTGCAACTGATGCAGGACGTCGGGCTCGGTTACCTCACACTGGGACAGCCGTCGCCGACGTTATCGGGCGGTGAAGCGCAGCGTATCAAGCTGGTGACGGAGTTGACCAAGGTGCGCGACGATATCACGCGTCGCGGACAGAAGTCGCCGCACACGCTGTACGTGCTCGACGAACCGACCGTCGGTCTTCACATGGCAGACGTGGCGCGACTTATCAACGTGCTGCATCGGCTCGTGAATGGCGGGCATACCGTGGTCGTCATCGAGCACAACCTCGATGTGATTGCCGAAGCCGACTGGATCGTCGACATGGGACCGGAAGGCGGCAAGAACGGCGGGAGCGTGGTGGCGACGACATCCCCCGATGCGCTGACGAAGGTCGCGGCAAGTCACACCGGCATTGCGCTCAAACCGGTGCTCGCGCAAACCACGGCCTCGGGGACGTCGACTAGGAAGTCGGAGGAAGCTGCCACAGCGAAGTAGCCGCTCGCTTTCCCGGTCGACTCGACCCTCGACCCTCGTTCACGGCCAGTTCGTGGGCGATAGACGGGACGCCTGATGGCGTCCCGTTTTTCATTTGGCACCGCGATTCATCGTATACGGTTTTGTATATTTTAAATTCCCCCTTCTGTTCATCACTGTCACGGCCAGCCGTGCGTCATTTGATGTAAGTGTGTGCACACTTGCTCTGATACGTCGGGAATATCTCGCCTTAATTGTTTCTAAAATAGCAATTAGAAATAGACAATTATCGACTTTATTGCGATTGATGGTGGCAATAGACTGCAACTGTCGACGATGAATTGAACATCGCCGCGTTTTAAATAGACAGGAGAAAACACCATGAAGCGCACTCTTATTACCTCTGCCCTGATTTCCGCGATGTTGGCTGTGTCGGCCGGTTCGGCTTTCGCCAGCGACGCTTTCGAAGGTCCGTCGGAATTCTCGTGGGTTCCCCAAACCAGCGTGCTGACCCGCGCCCAGGTTCGTGAAGAACTCGTGCAAGCTCAGCAAGCCGGTCTGCTGCAACAACACGATTCGGTCTATCCGAAGTCGGTTGCCAAGGTTGGCGGTGCCACTGCCGTTGTGACCCCGGGTTCGGTCGGTAACATCGCACAAGCGGGTACCACGTACTTCGGTAGCTAATTCCCGCTACCTGTCGCTGCACTTGCTGTAACCCCCGTGAGCCAGCGCCGTCAGGGCGCATTGCGACTCCGGGTAGCAGTCTCCGATGACAAATCGGCCGCAATTCTGGCGGCCGATTTTGTTTTGTGCGCCGCATTCCTTCGCGCATCGGTTGTGGACAAGTCTGTCGATAACCCTGTTGGCAAACTGTGATTCGACTGTGGGCAACCCTGTGGATGACGAGGGGATAGCCGGTGGATAGGCGGGGGAAAAGTGTCCGATATCCGTGGGATAACCAGTGGATATCCCGTGGATAAGGGGTGGATATGTAGTGGAAATACCTTGGATAACTCAGGGGAAAACCAGTGAATTTCCTGTGGGGATCTCCGGTTTTTCTGTGATTAAGCTGTGGATTCCCGGTGGATAAATTTCGTTGCACCCGACGGCCACGACCACCGGGCGGGCATCTCCACCGCAATGCCGGGAATGCCTCGCCGAATGCGCAAGAAAATCACGTTCCGAAAACTTTTGCAAGAAACGTCGTCACGCGTGCGATAGCGTCATCGCGTGCTTCCGGCTGGGTGCCGGTAACTGGCACGACGTGAGTGCGCGGGTTGGTGAATTCCGGACGACTGCGCACGGGGAGATTCGGATAGTCGAAATCGTGCACCGCGCCCGGATAGATGTGGAATGTGATCGGTGCGCTCTGTGCCATCACGCTGTGCACGAAGGCGTCGCAAGGGGCGGGCTTCGACCACACGTCGTCGGCACCGATGAGGAGCAGCAACGGGATGCGCGTCGTCCAGTCGGCACCTTGCGCCGTCGCGTTGCACCAGCCGGGATAGAACGCGATGGCCGCAACGAAGTCCGGCGCCGGTTTGGCATCCTGCGAGCGGCCGGGACCCTTCGGGCCGATCGAGAACAGCACTGTGCCGCCGCCATGCGACCAGCCCATCAAGGCAATGCGATCCGGCTGGATGGCCGGTAAGGTCTGCAAGTAACGCAATGCCCCGTAGGCATCGCGCGGGCGCTCCACGGATGGGCGCACCGGTCCGCCCCTGGCACACTCGCTGGACTGTCCGCGCGAGGTGAAGCTGTCCACGGCCAGTACCGCGTAGCCTTGCGCATTCAACCGGTGTGCCCAGTCGAGTTCGCGGCTGTCGATGTTGCCCTTGCGCGTGAACATGCCGTTGCAGCCATGCATGAAAACGACGGCAGGTGTGGGGCCGGTGGCGTGGGTCGCGCGGAACAAGTAGGCGTCGATCATCACGGGCGCGCCGTTGTTGTCGGTGTCCAGCGAAGGGAGGCTCACCTTCTCCTGCGCGAACGCTGTGCCAAACCCACTCAACGAAAGACAGATGAGCGCGACGGCAAGGGATGACGTCACAGGGTGTGCGGACCGACTGACAAAACGGTGAGAGACGCGATCCACAGGACGCATGAGACCTGTGAGACCCATAAAGCCAGTCGCCATGAGATGCCTCTCCCGGAAGCCGCCGCCGCGGCGTGTGCGAACGAGTATAGCCAGCGGCTCAAGCCTCCGATAGCGCAGCGGTCACGCCTGATATTACGAAAGGTTGCGGGTCGTGTCTCGCTAAGCATCTGCCAATCGGAGATAAGCCCGGATCATGTCGCCGTTTAGAATGCCGTTGGATACCTAATCAAATCGTTCCGCCCGTGGAGCGTCATGCTTATCCGGAGACATTCGACATGACCGACAAGACCAACGCATCATCGCAAGCCCCGCAATGGCGTCTCGAGACGCTTGCCGTTCACGGTGGCTACCGCCCTGACCCGACCACGCGCGCCGTGGCCGTGCCGATCTACCAGACGGTGGCCTACGCCTTCGACGACACGCAGCACGGTGCCGACCTGTTCGACCTCAAGGTGCCGGGCAATATCTACACGCGCATCATGAACCCGACGCAGGACGTGCTGGAACAGCGCGTCGCGGCGCTCGAAGGCGGTGTGGCGGCGCTGGCGCTGGCGTCCGGTCAGGCGGCCGTGACTTACGCCATTCAGACGATTGCCGAGGCGGGCGACAACATCGTGGCCGCCAGCACGCTGTATGGCGGCACCTATAACCTGCTGGCGCACACGCTGCCGCTCTCGGGCATCACCACGCGCTTCGCCGATCCGCGCGAGCCGGAATCGTTCGAGCCGCTCATCGACGCGAACACCAAAGCGATCTTCGCAGAGTCGGTCGGCAATCCGCTGGGCAACATCACCGATATCGCGAAGCTCGCGGAGATTGCGCACCGTCACGGCATTCCGCTCATCATCGACAACACGGTGCCGTCGCCCTATCTGCTGCGTCCGTTCGAGCATGGCGCAGACATCGTCGTGCACTCGCTCACGAAGTATCTCGGCGGCCACGGCACGAGCCTGGGAGGCGCCATCGTCGACTCGGGCAAATTCCCGTGGGCCGATCACAAGGTGCGTTTCAAGCGTCTGAACGAGCCGGATGTGAGCTACCACGGCGTGGTGTACACCGAGGCCTTCGGCCCGGCGGCGTATATCGGTCGTGCTCGCGTGGTGCCGCTGCGCAACACGGGCGCGGCGATCTCGCCGTTCAACGCGTTCCAGATTCTGCAAGGCATCGAAACGCTGGCGCTGCGGCTCGATCGCATCACCGACAACGCGCTGAAGGTCGCGCAGTTCCTCAAGACGCATCCGAAGGTGGAGTGGGTGAATTACGCGGGGCTGCCGGAGCATCCGGACCACGCTCTCGTGGCGCGCTACCTGTCGGGGCGCGGTCCGGGCATTCTGACCTTCGGCGTGAAGGGCGGCCGCGAAGCCGGCGCCGCGTTTCAGGACGCGTTGCAACTCTTCACGCGGCTGGTCAACATCGGTGACGCCAAGTCGCTCGCGACGCACCCGGCATCGACCACGCACCGCCAGCTCTCGCCCGAGGAGCTGCGCAAGGCCGGGGTGAGCGAAGAGACGGTGCGTCTGTCGATCGGCATCGAGCACATCGACGATCTGATCGCGGACCTGGATCAGGCACTGGGACGTCTGAAGGGCTGATTGCCCGGGGACCCAATACCTCATTTCCTGCCAATTCTGTGGGAGTATCATTCGCGGCAGCCGGTTGAGGGCAGGCAACCGGCGCCGGCGTCATGTGACTGTCACGAAAATGTCACGAGTCCGGCGTACTGTCCTTGCCCATTTCCCAGGGATTACGCATGGATTATCTGCAAGTACTCGTGCTCGCCATTGTGCAGGGCGTGGCGGAATTGCTCCCGGTGTCGAGTTCGGCACACGTCATCATGGCCGAGAAGCTGATGGGGCTCGATCCGTCGGCCCCAGAGATGACGTTGTTGCTGGTCATGCTCCACACCGGCACGATGCTCGCCGTCATCGTCTATTTCTGGAAGTCGTGGCGCGAGCGTTATTTCTCGTCAAAGTACGATTTCATTCACAACGCCAAACAGGTGATCATCGCCACCGCCTTCACCGGCGTGATCGGACTGGCGCTGATGTTCTTCATCGAGAAGGTGCTGATGCGCGGCACCCAGCATTCCGAGATCGAGCATCTATTCGGCAACCTGTACATCATCTCGGCCGGTCTCGCGATGGCGGGCATTCTGATTCTGATTTCGGGCACGCGGCGCCCACCGATGGGCGACCGTCCGATGCGTGCCGCCGACTCCGCGTGGATCGGTGCCGTGCAAGGCATTTGCCTGCCCTTTCGTGGCTTCTCGCGCTCCGGCTCGACCATCTCGACGGGCATGATGCGCGGACTCGATAAGGTGCGTGTCGAAGAATTCAGCTTCGCGCTGGCCGTGGTGCTCACGCCGCCGGTGATCGTCAAGGAGGCTTACCGTCTGTACAAATCGGGGGGCGCGCAGTCGTTCTCGGGTCATTACATGACGGTGCTCACGCCGAGTCTCGTCGGCATGGTGTTCAGCTTCCTCGCCGGTCTGGTGGCGCTGCGCTGGCTCTCGCGCTGGCTGGAACATGGCCGCTGGTACCTGTTCGGCATCTACTGTCTCGTGGCCTCGGCCGTGGTGCTGGCAGCAAGCCAGTTTCTGTAACGCGAGATGTTTCGGGGGCAGCCCATCCGGCGCTGCCCTCGCGATGCTCGATGCCCGATGCCGCCAGGCATCACACCAATCCCGCCACCACTTCCAGAAACGCCGCGATCGCGCGCGATTCGCGCCGTTCCGCCAGACACACGACGACGGTGGTCGTCTCCACGCGGGCGTCGCTGATCGCCACCGTGGCGAGCCGCTCGTCGGGGGTGTGCTCACGCGCCGACACCGCCGCAATCCCCAGTCCCAGAATTACCGCCTCGCGGATGGCTTCGCGACTCCCGATCTCCATCGCCACGCTCGGCGTCACGCCAGCGCTCTGCAACGCGGCTTCGAGTGCGTGACGCGTGGTCGAACCCGGCTCGCGCATGAGCATCGGCACGTCGGCCAGCGCGGCGAGCTTCACGCTGCGGTGCCGCGCGAACGGGTGCGAGCGTGGCACGAGCAGCACGACCGGATGCGTGCGATAGGGCACCACATGCAGCCGGGCGTCGTCGTAGTAGCGCGCGAGCACCGCCACGTCGGTGCGATAGGCCAGCAGGCTCTCGATCATCTCTTCCGAATTGCCCGGGCGCATCGAAATGCGCATGCCGGGATAGCGCGGCTGGAAGGCCGCCACGATCTCCATCGCGTGATGCGGGCCGACGGCACCCAGACGTAACTCCCCCGTGCGCAGCCCGCCATGCTCCTTGAGCAGGCCGAGGGCCTCGGCCTCGTCGGCAAAGATGCGCAGACTCACGGCGTACAACGCTTTGCCGGTCGGGGTCAGCGTCAACCCGCGCCCGTGCCGGTAGAACAGCTCGACCCCGTAGGTCTCCTCCAGCGCACGAATCTGCGTGGTCATCGTGGGCTGACTGACATGCAGGGCTTCTGCTGCGCGTGTCACGCTGCCATGACGCGCCACGGCGTGGAACGAGCGCAATTGGGTAATCCGCATCGATGACGCTCCGGTGACGAGGTATAGGTTTTACCAATACAACGGCGAAAAAATGTGAATTGGAAGTATAGGACGGCGCTCACCATAATCCAGCTCAATCTTCGTCAATTGATCGCATCGCCTGCGGGCGCGGCGGCACCGTCCTCACCATGACTGCACGTTCACGTTTTCATAATCCGGTCGACGTTCACTTCGGTGCGGGCGCCCTCGCCCATTTGCCCGAACTGGTCGGCAACCGCCGCGCGGTACTCGTCACCATGCCCGAGGCGCGTGCGCTGGGCATGTCCGGTCAGATCGAAGCGCTGCTCGGGCACCGCCTCGCCGGGGTCATCGATCAGGTCAGCCCGAATCCCGATGTGCGCGAGCTCGCACCGATGTACGGCGACTTCTGGCGGCGCTACGGTCAGTGCGAAGTGATTGTGGCGTTGGGCGGCGGCAGCGCGCTCGACACGGCCAAGCTGCTCATGGTGGCGGGTGACGACGATCGCTTCGCCACGCTTGTCGACGCGCTCGATGCGGGCGAGACCTTCCGGCCAGCGCGCACGAAACGCCTGATCACCGTGCCCACGACGGCCGGTACCGGCAGCGAAGTCACGCCGTGGGCCACGTTGTGGGATCGCCATGTGAAGCGCAAGAAATACTCGCTGCATCTGCCCGAGACGTGGCCGGAAGCGGCCATCGTCGATCCGCGTCTGACACGTTCGTTGCCGCGCGCCGTCACATTGCAAAGCGGTCTGGACGCCCTCTCGCATGCGCTGGAGGCGATCTGGAACGTCAACGCCAATCCGATCTCCGACACCTTCGCCGTGAGCGCAGCGCGCGACATGATGCGCGTGCTGCCACGACTCATGGCGTCGCTCGACGATGAGGATCTGCGTGCGCAGGCCGCACTTGCCGCGCTGCAAGCGGGCATGGCGTTCTCGAACACGAAGACCGCGCTGGCGCATTCGATTTCGTATGACATGACGATCCGCCACGGTCTGCCACACGGCATTGCGTGCTCGTTCACGTTGCCGGCGGTGATGCGGCTGGCCATCGGCCGTCGTGCCGAGCGCGATGCGGTGCTGGCACGCGTGTTCGACGGCGATATCGCCGACGCGCCAGACAAGCTCACGGCATTCCTCAACGACCTGGGCGTGGCCACGGAATTCTCGGCGTATGGCGTGAGCGAGCCGGAATCCAGTGCCATGATCGCCGCCGCGCTCGAGGGTCCGCGCGGCCGCAACTTCATCGGGGCAGCCGTCTGACCGACAGGCTGTCGCTTTGATCGCATGCGTTTGCGCGTATGCGTGTTTTCGAGTCTTACCCGCAGTCCCCGCAACACCCATTATCAAAAAATAGTCGCGTGACGAACCGATGTACGCGCGGCACCGAGACATCCAGGAGACAGACGCCCGGCGCAGACCGGCGCGTCGCAGCGCGCCGCACGGCGCGGCGCATCAACAGGAGGCGCAATGGAACAGGTTCTCACCGGCGTGGGTGGCAGCGATGCCGTGAACGCCGAAAAAGCGGTGCGCACGGTCGCGCTGGCCAGCCTGATCGGCACGACCGTCGAATGGTATGACTTCTTCCTGTACGGCACCGTCACAGGGCTCGTCTTCAACAAACTCTTCTTTCCCAGCGGCGACGCCTTCGTCGCCACCGCCCTCGCCTACACGGTCTATGCGGTGGGTTTCGCGACGCGTCCGCTCGGCGGCATCCTGTTCGGTCACTTCGGCGACCGGCTCGGCCGCAAGCCATTGCTGATCGTCACCCTCACCATCATGGGGGTGTCGACCTTCCTGATCGGACTGGTGCCAACCTACGACAGCATCGGGATTGCTGCGCCACTGATCCTGCTATTCCTGCGGCTGTTGCAGGGCATCGGACTGGGCGGTGAATGGGGCGGCGCGGTGTTGATGGCGTTCGAGTACGCACCGCGAGGCAAGCGCGGGCAGTTCGCGGCGTATCCGCAGATCGGACTCGCTGTGGGGCTGTGTCTGTCGACGGGCGTGGTCGCGTTGCTCTCGTCCACTTTGACCGACGCGCAGTTCATGGCCTGGGGGTGGCGCCTCGCGTTCATGCTCAGTCTGGTGCTGGTCGCCGTGGGCATGTTCATCCGTCTGCGCGTGCTCGAGACACCCGAATTCGCCCGCATCAAGGACAGTCAGCGCGTCGCGCATGTGCCGCTCTCGGAGATTGCGCGCGACTATCGGCGCAACGTGCTGCTTGGGTGGGGCGCGCGCTATATCGACGGCGTGGTGTTCAACGTCTACGCAGTGTTCGCGATCTCGTATCTCGTGGGCACGCTGCACTTTCCGAAGACGCCGATTCTGCTGGCCGTCACGTTCGCGGCCCTCGTGCTGGTTGTCACGATTCCCTACGCATCGAAGCTGTCGGATCGCGTGGGACGCCGCCGTGTGTTCGGCTGGGGCGCATTGGCCTGTGGTGTGTCGTCGATACCCGCACTGGCGGTGATGCATTACTCGTCGAACGTGTGGTGGGTGTCGCTCGCCGTGATCGTGCCGCTGGGCGTGGTGTACGCGTTTGTCTACGGACCGGAAGCGTCGATGTTCTGCGAGTTGTTCGATACGCGGGTGCGCTACACGGGCATTTCCGTCGTGTATCAGGTCTCGGGAATCGTTTCCAGCTCGATCACACCGTTGGTCGCGGCAACGCTGCTCGAATACGGCGGCCATCGACCCTGGTGGATCGCGGTGTATGTGCTGGTGGTGGGATGTCTGTCCGCAGCCTGTGCGTCGGCAATGAAGCGCACTTACTGAGCGGCGGGGGAAAACCGGAGGGGGCAGGAGGAAGCGAGAGGGACGTCCCGTGAATCGGGAGCGCGGCAGGCCGGTGGATGGCTCCCCGGCCTGCCGTTTTTTTACACAGACTTACTGACCGAAGTAGATCGATCCGGCGCGATTCACGCGACCCGGCACTTCATACACCGGGGCAACCGTCGACGTTTGCACTGCGGCGGCTACCGGGCCCGGCTGGGCTTGCGTTTGCACTTGCGTCTGGGCTTGTTGCTGGGTTTGCTGCGGCTGAGCGGCCGGTTGGGAACTCTCGGCGGCGCCGGCGGCACCTGCGGTGAGACATGCGGCAACGAAGGCCGAAGCGATCAGAATCTGTTTCATTTTCATTTCTCCTGTCTGGCGAGACGTCCACCGTGGGCGCCGTCATTGCCGCCAATCTACGCCCGCGCGTAAAGGAGAAAAATGCGATCCCGAGGAAGGACGCATTGCTGAAAACGAAATAATGAGCCGTCAGAAACGTGGATTCGTCGCCGAATTCGGGGTGACCGGGCGAACGACCCAGCGATATCTCGAGACGTGAGGGAAGCGGATGCTTCGGTTCAGCGACGCGTCACGCGCGCCTGCTGACGACGTGTACGCTCGGCACGGCTGCGAAGATAGGAAGCGGTGAGCAGCGAAGCACTCGCCAGCAGAAGGAAAGAACCGAGGGCAGCCATGGTATTGCTCCTGTTCGAACCGGCGTCGTTCGCGGTGCGGCGCACCTTGCGACTCACGAGGCCAGTTGACTTCATCACGTTGTCACTCTACTGCTGTCACACCCAGCAATAAACCCCACCTGAACAAACAAGCTATTGCACGCGGCGACATTTGCCGTCGAATCGCTGCCCGGCGGGCGCCATTCACGCGCCATATTGTTGTTTTATCGGCATTAAATGGTTGATTTTCAATAGCTTTTTCGAATCGGACGATCGGTTGCGTTTTGTGGACGCTCAGTTGCGAAAAAACCACGGGTTTTCCCTAAGATTCATCCATGCCAACGCGACGGACACCGCAACGCAGCAAAACGAAGTGCCGAAAGTCGATTGATGCTGTCGATTGACGCCTGACACCTCCGCTGCCGATGCCCCGAACGCTAGCTGATCAAGACGTTATCAACTAATGACAGGAGTCTCACCATGAACACCCGTATCCTTGCTGCCGTTGTCGCTGCTGCTTCGTTCGTATCGGCCTCTGCTTTCGCTGACGCTCGCTACGACAACAACGTTTCCGATTTGCAAGTCGCTACCCAAAGCCAGGTGGCTCGCGCCGAAGTGCGCAGCGAACTGGCGCAAGCCAGCGCTAGCGGCCAGTTGAATCAGGTCGAAACCGGCGCGCCGCTGGTGTCGGCTACGCAAGCGCAACAAGCCGCGCCGGCGGATTCGCTCACGCGTGCCGATGTGCGCGCTCAACTGAACGACCGTCACCTGCTCGATCAGGACAACCGCTCGTAAGTTGCATTGACGCATCGACCCCAAGCGATGCGACGCTGCCGGCCTGCCCAGGCCGGCTTTTTTTCGTTCGCGGAATGCGTGAAAGCGGCCCGAAAAAAAGCCGCCCGAAGGCGGCTGAAGGTCGGGTGAGACCAAGGAAAAGCGGGGATGCCGGGGCGTCAGGCCGCCAGCGTCCGGGTGAGCGTATCGCGCGCTGCATCGAAGTCCGTCGCGAAACTGCGATGCCAATCGCGGCGCGTGCTGTCGTCGATCCAGGCACCGTCGAGGCCGTTGCGCATGAAGCCGCGCAGGTCGTCGAGCGAGAACCCGAAGTGGCTGTACATCAGCTCCCATGCCTGCGCGGGATTGACCTTGTGCAGCGTCGGATCGTCGGTGTTCGGGTGCAGCTTCAGTCCGAGCCCGGGCATGCGGCGAATCGGGTGATCCTCTGCCCAACGCTCCGGCGTGAGCGTGCGCAGGTAATACGAGTTGGTCGGCACGACAGTGAAGACGATGCCGCGCTCGGCGCATTCGCGCGCGAAGTCCGGTGCATCGACGATGGTGTAACCATGATCGATGCGATCGCACTTGAGCAGTTCGACGGCCGTCTCGACGTTGGTCCACGGCATGCCGAATTCGCCCGCGTGCGCGGTCGTCTTGAAGCCCGCCAGACGCGCATTGCGATACGCCTTCCAGAACAGCTCCGGTGGCCGGTCGTTCTCCCGGTAGTCGATACCGATGCCGATCACTTCGTCAGCACGATGGGCGCGCATCCACTCCACCATCTCGACGGCTTCGCGCGGATCGGCCTCACGATCGATGCTCGGCACGAGACGGCCGACGATGCCGTGATCGCGTGCGGCATCGCGAATGGCGGCGACGATGGCGTCTTGCGCGCGCGGATAAGGAATACCAGAGGTGCGCACGGTGCCCGTCGGGTTCCAGAAAAACTCGCTGTAGCGCACGTTGTGCGCTGCGGCGTCGGCCAGATATTCGTAGGCGATGCGATGCAGATCGTCAGGCGTGGTCAACAGATGCTCGTCGAGCGCGCGCAGTACGCGCAACACCCCGACCGGCTTTTCGCCACGCGTGTAAAAGGCGTCGATCTCGACACGCGCCAGCGGCGCGTTCGATTTTTCCGCGAGCGCCACGAACGTGTCGTGACGCACCGCGCCCAGCAAATGGCAATGCAATTCAACCTTCGGCATCGCATGGAAAAACGTGCGGTGCGCCTCCTGAATCTGCACGCCGGTGCGTGCGGCGGGCACATGGCCCGGTGTCTCTGTCATCACGTCTAGTCTTCTCTTGAATTCACCGGCAGACGGGGCATCTGCCGGTTGAACGGTGTGCCGCTCAATGGCGTCCCACCACCGTCCAGAAGTAATACGCCAGCGGCAGCGCCAGCACGTACAGTCCCCACGGCAATTCCCTGAAGCGGCCCATCAGCGCCTTGACCAGCACGTAGCACAGCAGCCCGCCCGCGATACCGGTGCCGAAGCTGTTCGAGAGCAGCGTGAGCAGCACCATCGCCAGCACGGGGAACGCATCGCTGAAATCGTCGAACGGCACATGACGGATGGTGCTGAACATCGACAGACCAATGAGGATCAACGCGGGCGCCGTGGCTTCCTTCGGAATGGCCAGCGCGACCGGCACGAAGAAGCACATCAGCGCGAACATCACGGCAGCGGCAATCGACGTGAGACCGGTGCGGCCCCCCGCTTCGACACCGGCTGCGGACTCGACCAGTGCCGTCAGCGCCGGAATGCCGAGCAATGCACCGCCTGTCGCGGCGATCGAATCGACGAGGAACGGACGGTTGATGTTCTCCATGTTGCCGTGCTCGTCGAGCAGGCCAGCCTTGCCGCCGACGGCGAGCGTGGTGCCCAGCGTGGAGAAGAATTCGGCAGCGAAGAACGCGAACAGATACGGCAGCGCGGCTATCGTCAACGCACTGCGCAGGTCGAGTTGAAAGGCCACCGGCGCAATGCTGTGCGGCAGCGAAATGAATGACTCGGGCAGCTTGGTCACGCCCAGCGGCACCCCGGCCACCGCCGCGACCAGAATCGACCACAGGATCGCGCCCGGCACCTTGCGGCCTTGCAACAGCACGGCAGTGCCCAGACCGATCAACGCGACGATCGTGCCCGGCTTGCTGAAGTCGCCCAGGGCAAATGCGTTGGTCTTGGCGTTGGCCACGACCATCCCCGCATTGCGCACGCCCAGCACGGCGATGAACAACCCGATGGACGCGCCCAGACCCAGCTTGATGGCCGTCGGAATCAATCGCGCGACCACGCTGCGCGCGCCGATTACCGTGAGCAGTAGGAACAGCACGCCGGACAGGAAGGCGATGGCGATGCCCGTCTGCCAGGCCACGTGTTCCGTGGCGGCGAGCGTGACGCCCACGATGACCGATCCGCCGATGCCCGGCCCGACGACGAACGGCAGGTTCGCATAGAAACCCATGAGCACCGAGAACAGCACGAAGACCAGCATGACGGCCGTGGTGGCCGCGCCGCGATCCATGCCGCCCGTGGCGAGCAGCGAGGGAATGACGACGAGCAGATAGGCGGCAGCAAGGAACGTGGTGATGCCGGCCAGCACTTCGGTGCGCACGCTGGAGCCGCGCCCGGCGATGGCGAAGCGGCGCTCGAGCCAGCCGCCCGGGACAGCGGCTGGCCGGCCCGAAGTGATGTCCGACGCCGCGGGGCGCACCGTGTCGCGCTCAGGAGTAGAAGTCTGCATAAGCCAAGAATAGTGGGTCTTTGCGTGGCACTTTACGTGCGTGCGACTATAAATAAAAAATGAAATTACTTATGATTCAATAATTCAAATCTATTCTTCGCGAAGACCGTGGATTCCCGGGATGTCCTGGGCGTCCGGCGCATCGAGTCCTCAAAGCGGTCTCGCGATATTGCTGTCCTGATCTTTCCTCAGGACGCCACTACAGGAGCGCGCCATGGCGACTTCGTCCCGACGTCCCGAGAACCCAGCGGCCACTGCGAGCGGGGCGAAGCCATCCCGGGCGGCAGCCTCCACACCCTCCGCGCCTTCGTCCGGGGCGTCGATGTCCCCCGTGCCGCCGCTGCCTGCGCTGACGCTGCGTCAGGTGCAGTACTTCGTGGCGCTTGCGCATTCGCGCAGCTTCACACAGGCGGCACAGGCACTTTCGGTGACGCAGCCCGCACTCACGGCGGCCATTCGTCAGATCGAATTCCTGCTCGGTGGCCGGCTGTTCGAGCGCTCGGCACATCGCCTGACGCTGACCGAGGCCGGCACAACCATCCTGCCGCTCGCCGAACGTCTGCTCAACGCCGCCCGCGGGACCTTCGACGACATGAGCAGCACCTTCGCTTTGCAAGCGCAGACGGTGCGCATCGGCTTCATTCCGTCGGTAGCGGCACGTCTTCTGCCGGTGCTCGGCACGCTGCGCGAGGCGCATCCGAACGTGCGCTTCGCATTGTCGGACCTGCCGAACAGCGAACTCGTCGCGGCCCTTGCACGCGGTGAAATCGATCTCGGCGTCGGGGTTCGCGACGATGCCGACGAGGCCGGACACGCCGCCACTGCCGACGGCTTTCGTTGCGACGACCTGTTCGATGACGAGATCGTGCTCGTGGCGCGTCGCGACGATCCGCTCGCTCGCGCGGCATCGGTCACGTGGGCGCAACTCACCGAGCGCGACCTCGCGGTGTTCGTGCGGGGCAATGTCAGCGATTCTCTGCAACGCACGGGCGGGTCGCAAAATCTGCGGCTCGAACCGAAGTACCGCATGGAGTA
The DNA here is from genome assembly GCF_000807775.2 of Pandoraea fibrosis. Taxonomy (NCBI): domain Bacteria; kingdom Pseudomonadati; phylum Pseudomonadota; class Betaproteobacteria; order Burkholderiales; family Burkholderiaceae; genus Pandoraea; species Pandoraea fibrosis. The sequence continues at coordinate 133,086 of NZ_CP047385.1, forward strand.
CACCGAGCCGCTTTACGCGCTGGTGCGCAGCGGCCTTGCGCTCGCGATCCTGCCCAGGCTCTACACGCTGCATTTGCACGATCCGGCGCTCGTCGCCCTCGACGTCACGGCACCGCGTGTCACGCGCACCGTGGCGTTGATGTCGCTCGAAGGCAAGGAGCGGGGGCCGCAGGTCAGTGCCTGCCGCGACTGGATCGCAACGCATCTCGCCACGTGAGGGGCCGCGTGCCCCCCGTCATGCAAAAACGCGGCGGCCATTCCCGGCCACCGCGCTGTCCCGGCGTCGACGTGACATGGTCATGTCATCGGCGAGTTACGGCAAACGCGCAATACGTGCGAGCAACGTTTCGTAGAAGCGGTCGGCGTCCACATCGGTGATCCATGTGGCGTTCACGGCGCGCTTCGAGCGGCCGTTCCAGTCCACGACCGTCTCACCCAGTGTCAACTGACCTGTCGTTTCCACGGCAACGTTCACACGGCGGCCACCGAACATCGTGGGATCGACGAGATAGCCGATGGTGCAGGGGTCGTACATCGGTGCGGATTCCACGCCGCGGCGTCCCTTCTGATACGCCACCTCGGCTGCGAGAATGTCGGCCACGATCGGACCGCAACGATTCTTCAACGCGCGGAACGGCGCGACGCGCTCCGGCGTGATCGGTGCCTTCACGCAGACGTCGCGCGGCAAGACGGTCACGGGCACGCCCGCACCGAGCACGATGCTTGCGGCTTCCGGGTCGACATAGATGTTGAATTCGGCTGCCGGCGTGATGTTGCCGCGCTCGAACCACGCCCCCCCCATCAATACGATTTCGCGCAGGGCTTTGGTACCCTCCGGCGCGGCAGTCAGGGCGGTGGCGATGTTCGTCAACGGACCGAGCGCCACGAGTGTCACACTGCCCGGCGCCGCGGCGCGCAGGGTGTCGATCAGATACGTGACGGCGTGCTGCGGCGCCAGCGGGCCACGCGGCTCGTGCAGCGTCACGCCGTCGAGACCGGTGCGGCCGTGCACGTTCGCGGCAGTGATCAGCTCGCGCATGAGCGGCTTCGGGCAGCCGGCGTAGACCGGCAGCGTCCTGGTCTTGTCGGCCCAGTCGCGCACAATGCGCGCATTGCGCTCGGTCAGACTCAACGGCACGTTGCCGCCCACGGCGGTGAGCGCCTTCAGGTCGATCTGATCGTGAGCGCCCAGCGCGAAGAGGATGGCGATCGCGTCGTCCTGACCCGGATCGCAGTCGATGATGACGGTGCGGCGCGACGTGCCATCGGCCGCCAGACGCGCAGCACCTTCGGTCGAGGTGAGGTCTGCGAAGGCGCTGCGGGCACCGGTCGCGCCCAGCGTGGCGAGCGAGGCGGCGAGCGACGTGCGCAGGAAGTGACGACGCTTGCGAAGGTCCTGACGAGGCGAAGTGCCTGCGTCGGCGAGCGTGTTCCGTTCGTTCAGATTGGCCATGATGTCGAACTTGCTAGGCATGCATTAAGGAAGGCAACGCGTCAGAACGTGTGACGCATGCCCAGCGTCACGGCCATCTGGCGCTTGGTGCTCGACGCCGCGTAGCCGAAGAGTTGCGCGTATTGCGCGTCGCCGGCAGCTTGCTGGGCATTGAGCGTGAGCGCGACGTCCGTGCGCTTGGACAGCCAGTAGTCGGCCTGCAGGTTCACCTGATGCCACTGCGGACGCGTGTTGATCACATCGTACTTGCCCGACGTGAAACCATACGCCGCACCGAGCACAAGCGCCGGCGTGACGTTGTAGTTCAGCGTCAGGTTGTAGTTTTGCAGATGCAGGTGCGACGCATCGAGGTACGTGTAGCGCACGTCCGAGAACATCGCGCCGATGAGCGCCGGGCCCCAGCGATAGAAGCCGCCCGTGGCGAAGATGCGTTGCTGGCTCGCGAAGACGTTCGCACGCGTGGCGCTCTTCGAGAAGATCAGCAGCGGACTGGCGTAATCGTTGGCGATGGCGCCGTCGTTGTTCGTGCCGCTGAACGGGTTGTTGTACTGCGCGTAGGCGGCATTCCAGTCGAAATCGGCGTACTTGTAGCCGAGGCCGAAGCTGTAGGCGTTGTTGTTGCGAAAGCCCGTCGCCGAGTTCGAGAAACCGTACTGCGCCGTGCCATGGAAGCCGCCGAGCGTCGGGCTCACCCACTTCACCGAGTTCTGCATGCGGATATCGTTGTACCCGTTGTCGTTGTCGCCGATGTTCACGCCGTTGCTCGAAATGATGATCGGGCCGACGTAATCGTGAATGGTGTCGTACTGACGACCCAACGTGAATGTGCCCCACGACTTGTCCGACAGACCGACGAACGACTGACGGCCGAAGGCGCGGCCGTTCTGGGCGCCGGTGCCGTTCATGATGTTGAAGCCGGCTTCGAGCGTGAAGATGGCCTTGGTGCCGTTACCGAGATCTTCCGAACCGCGGAAACCCCAGCGCGGATTCTGGTTGGTGCCCGAGAGCGCCTGCCATGTCTTGTTGCCACCTTGATTACTCACGTAGCCCACACCGCCCGAAATCAGGCCGTAAATGGTGACGTTGCTTTGTGCATGCGCGGTAGTCGCAGCAAGGCCCATGGCGGCGCATGCGCCGGCAAGGCCCAGACGGGCCAGAATCGTGGTCTTCATGAGGTGTGGCGTTCTCTAAGATATTCGGGAAGCATCTGCGCGCTTGCGAGAGACGGCGCGGCTGCGACCGAACTATAGGGAACGAGGTTGTATAAATATAATTTTGATTTTTTATATATCGATAAATTGAATCGATATTAGCGGCGAAGCCGCATGGCGTCTTGCGAGGCTGGAGGCTGGGCGAGGGTTGCGTTGCATCGTCGGCGTTGCGCCGGGCAGACACCGATCCGATGGACGGTGTCTGCGGGAGGGCTGCGGGCAGTGCGTCAGTGCATCAATGCGTGCGCGCGAGCAGTACAGGGGCTTGTGCGATCAGATACAGCACCGCCCCGATCAGACCCCCCACGAGGGTGCCGTTGATGCGGATGTATTGCAGATCCTGCCCCACGCTCAGGCGGATCTGCCGGGACAGATGTTCGGCATTCCAGCCATGCACCGTCGCACGGATATGATCCGTCACGAAGTCGGCAAAGCCCGGCGCCATGCGTTCGGCGGCGTCGAGCAACTGCGCGTCGAGGGCCTTGCGAAGCGATTCGCTGCGCGCCAGCTCCTGACCGATCCATGCGGCCGCACCGGTGATCCTGGCGCCGATTACCGAGTCAACGCGCGCGAGATCGCGCTTCACCCAGCTTCGCCATTCGTTCCACAGGCCGCCCACATACGCGTTCAACGCCGTATCGCCCTTGAGCTGCGTTTTGAACGCGTCGAGCTTCGCCTGAAAATCGGCATCGTGCTTCAATCGGTCGATCAGTCCCGCGACCGCGCGATCGAACGCCTGACGGAGTTGATGCGATTCGTCGGCCTCCATTTGCGCGAGAAGACGGGTGACGGCGGCCGAGATCATGTCCGATCCCTTGTTGCCCAGCCACTCCGATGGCAACACTTTCTCCTTCTTCGGATGATCGGTTTTGAGCCAGTCGACGATGCGTGCCGAGATGAATTCGCGCGTCTGCGGCTCGTTGAGCAGTTCGACGAGGTAGTCCAGCGTTTCGTCGAGCAGGGCCTGATGGCGGCCGTCGCGGGTCAGCGTATCGAGAATGGCCGCGGCCGATTGCGACAAGTCCAGCCGGTCGATCATGGTGTCGAGCGCGCGGCGGATGAAAGCCTGCACGTTGCGCTCGTCCATCACGTCGAGCACACCGCCCGCCACCTTCACCAGCACCGCACTGAGTTGACGCGTGTTCTCGTGCGAGCCGAGCCAGTGCGAGACGGCGTCGGCCGGATTTTGCTGCTGAATGAGCCGAACGACTGACGGGGTGTCGAGAAACTTCTCGCGCACGAAGCGCGCAAGGCCGTCGCCGAGGGCGTCTTTCTTGCGAATCAGGATGTTCGTATGACGAGAGAGGCCGGGGATCGGAATGCGCCGGAACAGCGCTTCGACCGCGAACCAGTCGGCCAGGCCGCCGACCATGGCGGCTTCCGCCGCCGCGCGAATCCAGCCGGTGACGAAGTGCTCCGGCATGAAAAGCGTGGCGATAAAGATCGCCAGCGCGACCAGAAGGAAGGACAGGGCACGCCGTTCGGCGCGTTGCAGGGCGAGTGCGGGGTCCATGCGCGGCCGGCTCCTGAAAATGCAAAGACGCCCGACAGGTTACCCCGTCGGGCGTCCGATGATAAGTCTTGTGCTGCCTGACCTATCGCGGGTCGATCTTCCGAGGCGATGGCCTCAGGCGATTATCCGCGTTGCTTCGCCTTCAGTTCGAGACGGTACTTGTGCAGCAGCGGCTCGGTGTAGCCGTTGGGCTGCGTCAGTCCTTCGAACACCAGCGCGCTGGCGGCCTTGAATGCCAGCGAGTCGTCGAAGTTGGGCGCCATCGGACGATACTGCTTGTCGCCCGCATTCTGCTTGTCGACCACGGCGGCCATGCGCTTGAGCGTTTCTTCGACCTGCTCGCGCGTAATCACGCCATGGCGCAGCCAGTTCGCCAGATGCTGGCTCGAGATACGCAACGTGGCGCGGTCTTCCATCAGGCCGATATCGTTGATGTCCGGCACCTTCGAGCAGCCGACACCCTGATCGATCCAGCGAACGACGTAGCCCAGAATGCCTTGCGCGTTGTTCTCGATCTCCTTGCGGATTTCATCGGCGCTCCATTCGGCCTTGGCCACGACCGGCACCGTCAGCAGACCCGTGAGCAGCGTGTCGCGTTCCTTGGCGTAATCGATCTTCTCGAGTTCCTGCTGGACGGCCTGCACGTCGACCATGTGGTAATGCAGCGCGTGCAGCGTGGCGGCGGTCGGCGACGGCACCCAGGCGGTGTTCGCCCCGGCCTTCGGATGTGCGATCTTCTGCTCGAGCATGGCGTGCATCAGGTCCGGCATGGCCCACATGCCCTTGCCGATCTGTGCGCGGCCACGCAGGCCGGCGGCCAGACCCACGAGCACGTTGCTCTTCTCGTAGGCGGTGATCCACGCCGACGACTTCATGTCGCCCTTGCGCATCATCGGACCGGCTTCCATCGCGGTGTGCATTTCGTCGCCCGTGCGATCGAGGAAGCCCGTGTTGATGAAGGCGACGCGCGACGCGGCAGCGGCGATACAGGCCGAGAGGTTCACGCTGGTGCGGCGCTCCTCGTCCATGATGCCCATCTTGAGCGTGTTGCGCGGCAGGCTGTACAGGTCTTCGATGCGGCCGAACAGTTCGTCGGCGAACGCGACCTCGGCCGGGCCGTGCATCTTCGGCTTGACGATGTAGATCGAGCCGGTGCGCGAGTTCAGTTGATGCTTGCGATCGTGCAGCGAGGCGAGCACCGTGACCACACCGTCGAGAATGCCTTCCGGAATCTCGCGGCCTTCGCGATCCGTGATCGCCGGGTTGGTCATCAGATGGCCGACGTTGCGAATGAACAGCAGCGAGCGGCCATGCAGCTTCACCGGCTTGCCATCGGCACCGGTGTACTCGCGGTCGGCGTTCAGACGGCGCGTGAAAGACTTGCCGCCCTTCGTGACTTCTTCCGTCAGCGTGCCTTGCATCAGGCCGAGCCAGTTGCGGTACAGGTCGACCTTGTCGTCGGCGTCCACGGCGGCGACCGAGTCTTCGCAGTCGATGATGGTCGTCACCGCGGCTTCGACGAGCACGTCCTTGATATGGGCCGCGTCGGTCTTGCCGATCGGGTGCGAGGCGTCGAACTGGATCTCGAAGTGCAGACCGTTGTGCTTGAGCAGCACGGCCGTCGGTGCGGCGGCGTCGCCCTGATAGCCGATGAACTGCGCCGGCGTTGCCAGTGCGGTCTTGCCGTTCCTGGTCGTGACCACGAGCTTGCCGTTCTCGACGCTGTAGCCGGTGGCGTCCTTGTGCGAGCCGTCGGCCAGCGGGGCGGCCTGATCGAGGAAGCCACGCGCGAAGGCGATCACGAGTTCGCCGCGCTTCGGGTTGTAGCCGGTGCCCTTCTCGGCGCCTCCCGTCTCGGGGATGGCGTCGGTGCCGTAGAGCGCGTCGTACAGGCTGCCCCAGCGTGCGTTCGCCGCATTCAGGGCGTAGCGGGCGTTGGAGAGCGGCACGACGAGCTGCGGGCCGGCCTGTTCGGCGATCTCGTAGTCGACGTTGGCGGTGGTGGCCTTCACGCTGGCGGGCGCGGGCAGCAGATAACCGATCTTTTCGAGGAACGCGCGATAGGCGGCGGCGTCGGCAATCGGGCCCGGGTTGGCGCGGTGCCAGCCATCGAGCTCACTTTGCAGGCGGTCGCGCTCGGCGAGCAGGGCGCGGTTCTTCGGTGCGAGGTCGTGGACGATGGCGTCGAAGCCTTTCCAGAACGCGTCGACATCGACGCCGGTGCCCGGAAGGGCTTCCTTTTCGATGAACGCGATCAGATTGTCTGCGACCTTCAGGCCGCCACGCTGGGAAGTGGAAGTCATGATGCTGTACTCGAGTTTGAAAACCTGGTTGACGCGATGTCGTCTGGTCACCCGATGTTCGCTCCGGCGCACAAATCACCGGAAAGGGGGGCGGGAGGACAGACGATAAGGGGCAGTCTTATATAAGAGTCTGAGTGTAATCTTTCTCCGGGCGATCGGAAACCCGTGAATGCGAGCCTTGAGACCCCCGTAGCTTATAGGTGGCATAAGGGTTGGCGTATGACGTCGGCGCCATAAGGCTTTGCGCCCGGGGCCAATTTTTTTGCGTGCGGTTGCAGCATTCGGTATGACGTTTCACTTCATGAGAAACGCGCAGGCGGCGATGCGAAGGGCCTGGCCTGCAATGAGTGCCGGAGGGAGGGAAGGCGCGAGACGAGGCGCCGGGTACACTCCTCGTCTGTACCGAATGCGCGCGGTGCGCCCCGTTGTGTGTTCGGTCGTGTGCCAGAGACGGGCCATTCCCTCGAAACCATCTGCCCAGGAGGCATGAGTCGTGAAACAGATACTGATGATGAGCAGCTCCCGCAAGGGCAACCTGGGCTTTCTGGCGCACGCCGACGATCAGGTGCATGCAGTGCTCCGGGGGCGCGTGAAAAGTGTCCTCTTCGTGCCATACGCCGGGGGCATCACCTTCAGCTATGACGAGTACGAAGCGCGCGTGAAGCCGACGTTCGACCGGTTGGGTTACGTGCTCGAGTCGATCCATCACCACAAGGATGCGCGCGCGGCGATCGAACAGGCGCAGGCGGTGGTGGTGGGCGGCGGCAACACGTTCGCGCTACTCGATCGCATGTACAACGCGGGTATCGTGGGCCTGCTGCGCGAGCGTGTGAACGCCGGCATGCCGTATGTGGGATGGAGTGCGGGCGCGAACGTCGTCTGCCCGACCATTCGCACGACCAACGACATGCCGATCGTCGAGCCGCCGACGCTCAAGGCGCTCAATCTGATTCCGTTTCAGGTGAATCCGCACTTCATCAGCGGCAAGCCGGCGGGGCACAACGGGGAATCGCGCGAGGAACGTCTGGCGGAGTATCTGGCGATCAATCCGGACGAGAGCGTTGTCGCTATCCCCGAAGGCACGGCACTTCACGTGCAGGGAGAGAACGCGACGGTGCTCGGCGAGTTCGACGCGCTGCATTTCAGGCAAGGTGGCGCGGTCGACAAGATTCCGACGGGCCATACGTTTGCGCTGGCATCGATTTGAGCGAAACACATTCGGTGGACGCTGCCGTGAGAGATTGCTCGTCCGCAAATTCTGAAATCTGACTTTTCGCACCGAATCGTATTCTGCCGGTGAGCTTGCGCTGGCAGAATGCGAGGTCAAATTGGGTGCGCTTTCCCCCGGGGCGTGAGATGCGATGACGTAAGCGGGCGCGCTTTGCCTGTGTCGTCGGAACGTTCAGCGGAGGGGAGATGGCAGGAAAGCACGCGCGTTACGGGCCCGAGGCCTGTGCACTGTTCGCAGCGCTATTGAACGGCACGATCGGCGTACTGACGCGGGTCGGATTCGATCAAGGGGCCACCCCCGCGCTGATCGCCTTCTGGAAGTGCTTCGGCGCGTTCCTGTTGGTTTGCACACTCTGTGCATGTCGCCCGCAGCTACGTGCGCAGACGGTTGGCCTCGCCCGTCGCTGGCCACAATTCGCGTGCCTCTCGCTTCTGGGTATCTTTGGTCTCTATTACTTCGAGACGAAAGCATTCGCGCACGCATCGGTCCCACTGGTTTCGTTCCTCACTTATGCCGCAGGCGGGGCCACAATTGCGCTGTCCGGTCTGTGTCTCGGCGAAAAGGTCACGCGACAGAAACTCGGCGCCTTTGCGGCGATCGTTGCCGGCGTTGGCCTGATGAGTGTGTTCGAGCACGGCGTCACCGGCAGTCTGTCCGGCATGGGGCTCGCTTTGATGGGCGGGTGCGGCTATGCGCTGTTCATTTTTCTTTCCAAGGGGTTCCGGATCGGCTCGGGATTACCGCAGCTCGTCTGGCTTTTCGGATTCGGAAGTGTTTTCTTGCTCACGCCGCTCGTGCGTGAGGGCTTCGCCATCCCCGAGGGGGCCATGTGGGCGACCATCTGCGCGCTTGTCTTGCTGCCGACGATCGGCGGCTTCTATTTCACGACGCGCGCGGTAGAGGGCGGACAAGCCAGCAAAGTGCAGATCATCGAGACCAGTGATCCGCTATTTGCCACGGTCTTCGGATTCTTGCTGTTAGGGGATCGATTGAGTGTTGCCGGGTTGCTTGGCGCCGGCTTCATTGCAGCAGGCCTGCTGATTGCAGTCTGGCATCGACCGTCCCCCGATCTGGCGAGGGCGTCCGCCGAGTGACCAAACAAAACCGCCGCCCGGGCGTGAGCCTCGGGCGGCGGTGGGTCGACGCTTGTCACGGGGGGCAACGCTGACGTTTGCCCCTCGTGCTGTCAGTGTCGATGCGGCATCAGGCATCGTCGTCGAGCCACGGCACTTCGACGTCGGTCAGGAAGGCGACCATCGCGAGCGGACGCGCTTCATGGCGGCCCATCTTGCCATCGGCACGGTGCCACACCACCCGGAACGTCTCCGGATGTTTGTCGGCAATCAACTGCACGGTGCGCAGCTCTTCCTCTTCGGCTTCGTCGATGGGGCCGTCGAACGACAGTACGAGTGCCTGCGGCCACACACCGTCTTCCGGGTCGTAGACCTTGTCGCCGTTAGGCACGTCTACCACCGCTTCGACGCCGATCGTTGCCGACGCTGCCACGATCATCTCGCCAAGCGCGCGCAACAACGCGGTTGCACGGGCAGAGTTGATCTGGCGCATGGCGAGATCGCCGCGCGTCAGGGCTTGTTCCAGCTTGGGATCGGTTTTTTGTTTGGACATGCGGTTCCTCGGTAAAACGTTAGCCACCACGCAGCGGCCGTGCCATGTCACTGCGACACCGACGTCATACGTGGGGTTCCGATGCTACCACCGTCAAGCACGCCGGGGCGCATTACAATGCGGGTTTTCGATATTGACGCTTTTTCGCGCGCTGCCGTACTTCGGCCTGTGCGCTGCCCCGGAGCCCCGCCGTCATGGATTCACCCAAGCCCGCCCAATCGGATCAACGCCCTCAAAATCCGTCGTCTGAGCCCAGCGACGTCTACGTGCGCCTGCTCAGTGAGACCGCCAAGATCGACTGGAAGGACCTGGAGTCGTTTTTCGCACGCGGGGTGCTGCTGTACGTTGCCCCCGGCGTTGACCTCGTGTCGGTCGCCGAGGCGGTGGCGAACGACGACAAGGACACCGTGTCGCAATGGCTCTCGTCGGGCATGGTGCAGCGCATGCAAGCCGAACACGCGAATGACTACGCCACGCGCACGCCCGAGCTTTGGGCCGTTGTCGTGGCACCGTGGGTGCTGGTACAGGAGCGTGGCATCGGCGCGTGACGACCATGCACTGCCGCTATCCGCACGCGGTGCGACAGCGCACGGCGACTCGCGAACCGTCCCTGTCAGACCGTATCCGGCGATATCAGTCAGTCACGCCCGCCTCGACGAGGCGTCGCGTGCAGTCTTCCAGCAGATCCTGCGCGACGACCGACGCGTAAGCATAGTCCGCGTCGAGCGATTCCATCATTTCATGTGCCGTATACAGGCCGGCCTCGCGAGAGAGCGTGCCGGCCAGTTCGCGCGCGAAATCGTCGCTCAAGGTCGATAGCAGGCGTCGCTCCTCCAGCGGCAATTGCAGCTTCGAGCGCGACAGCCACATCTGTGCGAGGGTGGCGCCCTGTTTGTCCGTCATCCACTGCCCGTGTTCGTAGAACGCCGACAGACGCTCGGCCGTCAGAGCGAACAGCAGCGCGCGGCGGGTGTTGAAATTCAGACGAATCGGTGTGGCTTCCGGCATGACGGCAACCGCAGTGAGCGGACAAAAACGGGATAGGGGGCAAAGGTATCACGCGAAGAGCCGCAACAGCGCATTGCGCGCGTGCCGGATCAGGTCGGTCTCGTCGGCGCGTCCGGGCAGCAGGTGGAATTCCGCGCGCGGCAGCGGCGGCAGGCCGAGCGACGCCGGACACACGATGAGATCGGACGTGAGCGCCGATTCGTTCAGGCAAGAGATACCCAGTCCGGCCCCGAGCGCCAGTTGCATGCCAGCCACGCCCGCCGCCGAGTGAGAGACGCGGTAAGGCACCTTGTGCCGCTCGAGCACACTGAGCACGAGGCTTTGCAGCGCACACGAGGGCGGCAGCGTCACCAGCGGCAACGGCTCGTCGACCGGCTCGGCCAGCGTCGACGACATCGCCCACACGAGACGCTCGCGGCGTACCAGCGTCCCCGGCGTGCGATAGCCCAGCGCCTTGGCGCCCCGCCCGACATCCTCATTCATCAGGCGTAACGCCAACCCCACATCGAAGTGTTCGCCGGTCAGCGCGGTGCGCTCGATTTGCGCGCTTTGCATGGCGCTCACATGCAGACGCAGGCGCGGATAAAGGCTTGTGAACCGCTTGAGTACGCGCCCGACGTCGTGGGGGCGATAGTAATCCGTGATGGCGATGCGCAACTCGCCATCGAGCAGCACCCCTTGCAGATCTTCAAACGCTGCTTCGGACAGCGCCGTAATCTGCCGCGCATAGGCGAGGAGTCGCGTGCCCGCAGGGGTCGGGCGCATGCCTTTGCGCGAGCGCACCAGCAACGGCTGTCCGGCGCGCTCTTCGAGCTTCTTGAGTTGCTCACTCACGGTCGATTGCGACAGAAAGATCTGCTCGGCCGCGGCCGAAATGCTGCCGGCATCGTGAATGGCGATAAAGGTACGCAACTGCGTGAGATCGAAGGCACGGGCATTCATGGCATCTCTCGGATGGCATCGCGTTGACGGCACAGGCGCCGCACCGTCACTTCCGAAGATGATCCGGAAAACACGATATAAGTCATCGAATTTTCCCGCTTTTCCGATGGATTGTCTATCCGTAGGATGCGGAGCATGGTGTCCCGAATCGGGGTTTGGTGCGAGACGGGATGCCGCGACTTCTCCGCTCTGAGCCGCGTGCCCGCGGGCCGCGCACCGTGTCACCTATGAATGAACGGCTGTGTACTGCCCCTGCTGCTGTGACCGCGACCAGCCATCAGGCGCCACCTGTGCTGGGCCCGTCACCCCTCACCCACAAACTCGGACGTAACCATCGTTGGAAGGTGCTGGGCGTTGGCGTGGCGGCCAACTGCAGCTTCGCCGCCGCGATGGGCGGCATTCCCGCCACGGCCGTGCAGATGCGCAGCGCCTATGCGCTTGCCAACGGCGACCTCGGACTCGTGCTCGGCATGATCGGTCTGGGCATTGCCATTTCCGAATTACCGTGGGGCATGCTGACCGACCGCTGGGGCGACCGGCGGGTGCTGCTCGTCGGGCTGATGGTGACGGCGGCGGCGCTCGTTTGCCTCGCGTTGTGGGGCGTGCCAACGAAGCATTACGTGCCGTCGATGCCGATGCTCGCGGCGGGCATGCTGGCCATCGGCGTACTCGGTGGCAGTGTGAACGGATCGAGCGGTCGTGCGGTCATGCGCTGGTTTCACGATAGCGAACGCGGTCTGGCCATGAGCGTGCGGCAATGCGCCGTGCCGATGGGCGGTGGCATCGGCGCGCTGATATTGCCGGGCACGGCGTTGCACTTCGGCTTCAGCGCGGTGTATTTCGAATTGGCGATCGCGTGCGTCGCCGCCGCGTTCATGGCATGGCGATGGCTGCTCGAGCCGCCGGAGGAACCGCATGAAACCGCCAGCACGGCAGCTCGTGCAGCGAGTGCTTCGGGCGGGCGTCCGGCCGCGAGCTATACGCCGTTGCGCGATGCGCGTCTGTTGAGCACTGCGCTGGGCATGGCGGTGCTGGCGATGCCGCAAATCGCTGTGCTGACGTTTGGCACCGTGTTCTTGCACGACTTTGCGCATGTCAGCGTGGCGACGATTTCCTTCACGCTGGGCGCTGTGCAGACGGGCGCGGCGATCACCCGCGTGTGGAGCGGGCGTTATACGGACAAGCGTCGTAATCGCCCGGCGTATTTGCGCGTGTGCACGATTGTCGTCGGTGTGGTTTTCGCGCTGCTGGCGCTGCTCGTCACGGCGCTCGCGCATCGTCCCGATTGGCTCGCACACGGCACACCGTGGTTGATCGCGCTGTTGATTGCGGGCGGCGTCGTCGCGTCGGCGTGGCACGGTGTCGCGTTCACCGAGCTGGCAACGCTCGCGGGAGCCTCGCGTGCCGGGACAGCGCTGGGCATCGGCAACACAGGCGTCTTCCTGACGATGTTCCTCACGCCGCTCGCGATCCCGTTGCTGCTGTCGATTGGCAGTTGGGGACTGGTATGGGCGGGTGGTTTGATCTGCGCCGCGCTGGCGTGGCCGCTCTTTGTCTGGTCGCATCGCCAACGGACATCTTGAGCACTGCGGCGGGAGGCCGCATCATGAGCATCGATTCATACGTGTGAAATTCTGGAACGCTCACCGAGGAAGCGATGACATGAGAGATCTGCCGCCTACCGCCACGTTGCGTGCTTTCGAGGTCGCGACACGGCACGCAACGTTTACCTCTGCGTCAGAGGAGCTGCACATCACCCAAAGTGCGGTCAGTCATCAGCTAAAGCACCTCGAAGACCTGTGGGGGTTGCAACTGTTCGAGCGAGGCAGGTCGTTACGCCTGACACCGGCAGGTGCAGCCCTCGCGCCGATCGTGCGCGAGTTTTTCATGAGTCTGGGGGCAACGCTCGCCGACCTGAGAGAGCAAAAAGGTCGAGTCCGGCTCAGAGTCAGTACCACGTATTCCTTCGCCCTGAAATGGTTGCTGCCCCGACTGCCGAGTCTGTCCCGGCAGCACCCGGAAATTCTGGTCACGCTCGAAACCACCGACACTGCCATCCATTTTTCGAGCACGGAACCGGAGGTTGCGATCCGTTTCGGCAGTGGAAATTACCCGGCACTGCATTCGGACTTCATGTTCAGGGAGCAGATTTTTCCGGTGGCCAGTCCCGAACTTCTGAACCGCTTTGGCGTACCGCACGACCCTGCCGAATTATTACGCTACCCGCTGCTCACGCGCGATGGTTCCGATCTGGTGCCGAAATGGGCGCTTTGGTTTCAACAAGTCGGGGTGGCCATATCGGCGCTCAAGGAAAACGTCAGATTTGCCGACACCAACATGACGATTGAAGCGGCGCTGTTGGGGCAGGGAGTTGCACTGGCAAGAAGTGGCCACGTGGAAGCCGAGATTGGCGACGGCAGTCTGGTCCGGCTGTTTGACGTTCCGTTCCCGTCTCCCGTGGCCTACTACTTCGTCTGCCCGAAGGGCGTCGAGTCGCAGCCCCACATCGTCAACTTTCGTCACTGGCTTCTGGCGGAGTCCGGCAAAGCTCAGCAAGTCTATCGTTGACCCATGAGGATTCACTCATCCTGCAATGAGGAGACTTCGCTTAACCCAGGGGCCGATGATGCTTAGTATGGCGTATGCCTTTTCACATCGTTCTCCTGGTACTGATGGCGGCCCTTCTGCATGCCAGTTGGAATGCGCTGCTGCGTGGCGGGGCCGACCGGCTTTGGTCGATGACGATCATGTGTGTGGCCGTGGCGATCGCCAGCGCCGCAATCGCCCTGTTTCTGAAGCCGCCAGCCGAAGCCAGTTGGGGGTATGCCGTGCTTTCTGCGATGCTGCACGTTGGCTATAACCTGTTTCTTGTCAGGAGCTATCGAGCGGGCGAGCTCGGACAGACCTATCCGATTGCACGAGGCTCCTCCCCCGTGATGATCGTCGTCGCGGCATCGGTGTTCGCTGGAGAGAAGATCGGGATCGATGCCTTGCTCGGCGTTGTGCTGGTGTCGGGCGGCATCGTTTTCCTGGCCTTCACCGGGCGCGGGCTCGCCCTCACCAGCCTGCCCTACGCCTTGGGAACCGGGTGTTTCATTGCGGCTTACAGCGTGGCAGACGGCATCGGCGTGCGCCTGTCCGGCGCTCCGCTGGCCTACACGGTCTGGATGTGCGCTTTGTGGGGCATCTTGATGCCAGGGGTGTACATCGGGCTGCGCGGCGCAGGTAGTCTGCTGGCTATCCGCCCCGGATTCGCGCAGGCACTTGTCGGCGGATGGGTCTCTCTTCTGGCCTACGGAATTGTGATCTACGCCATGGCTCGCGCGCCCATGGGGGCGGTATCGGCACTGCGAGAAACCAGTGTGCTTTTCGCCGCGCTGATTGGGTATGTCTTCCTTGGCGATGCGTTGACCGTTCGGAAGATGTTGGCGTGCACTGTCATTGCCATCGGGGCGGCGATGATCGGATGACGCTCACACTAACGAGCGTCGTGCAGAGCTATTTCGGATAGCAATATAGACGAGGAAGGCCATCGGGCGTCGCGCGCTCGCATGACCGGAATGACAAGACAACAGGAGCACCATCACGATGTCAGAGAATCCATCCGTTGCCATCCTGGGCCCGGGGGCAATTGGCACGACCGTCGCCGCTGCGATGCATGCGGCTGGACGCACGCCGGCGATATACGGCCGCACGAGGCATGAGCATCTGGTGCTGCGTACCGATAGCGATCGCATTGTGGTTCCGGGGCCGGTGAGGACGGATCCCGTCGAGATCCGGGACACATTCGATCTGGTGTTCGTCGCGGTCAAGTCGACACAGGTAGCGGCAGCGGCCCCTTTGCTTTCGGCATTGTGCGACGCCAGGACGGTGGTCTGCGTGCTGCAAAACGGACTTGAGCAGAAAGCGCTTGTCGCGCCGCACGTGCATGGAGGGCCAGTGCTGCCATCGGTGGTCTGGTTTCCTGCGCAACGCGAACCGGATGCCTCGGTTTGGCTGCGTGGCAAGGCGCGCCTCACCTTGCCTGACGCACCGGGGACCCGCCTGGTGCTCGAGGCTTTGCGTGGCACATGGTGTTCGGTCGACGTCGCAACGGATTTCACATCCGTCGCCTGGCGAAAGCTTCTACAGAACGCGGTAGCCGGGTTGATGGTGCTGACAAATCGTCGCGCCGGCATGTTCTCCCGAAGTGACATCGCCGGGCTGGCACTGGCCTATCTACGGGAGTGTCTCGAGGTGGCTCGTGCGGCGGGGGCGACACTGGGCGACGAAGTCGCGCAAGCGATCGTGGATCAATTCGCCCATTCTCCGTCCGACTTGGGCACATCGATCCTTGCCGACCGGCAAGCCGGGCGCCCGCTCGAATGGGACAGCCGAAACGGGGTGGTGCAGCGATATGCGCGTGCGCGCGGCATTCCTACGCCAATCAGCGATCTGATCGTGCCCCTTCTGGCTGCGGCCAGCGACGGGCCCGGTTGAGTCGCGGCGTCCGGGGAGGGGCAGAATCTCTGCGGGTTCAGGGCAGGTGGACGTTGGCCACAAGAAAGTCGAGAAACGCACGGACGCGTGCAGGCAAATGGCCACCTTGGCCGACATACACGGCGTGCACCGGCTCCAGGTCGCCCGGGTTGTAGTCCTCCAGCACGGTGACGAGTCGTCCCGCGCGCAAATCGGCATCGACGTGATAACGGGAATGGCGCGCCAGTCCCAGTCCTTCAATGGCGAGCTTGCGCATGGTGTCGCCGTCGCTTACCACCATATTGCCGATCTGCGGGTAGTGCGTGATGCCTCCCGCACCGTCGAGAAACGGCCAGCCCTGTACCTGACGGTCGAAGTTGAAGGCCATGACGTTGTGATGAATCAGGTCGGCGGGCGAGCGCAGCGGGCCGTTGCGCGCGAGATATTCGGGCGACGCCACCACATGCACGCGACTTTCCCCGAGCTTGCGAGCCACCAGCCGCGAGTCGCGCAATGGGCCTGCGCGCACGGCCACGTCGGCGCGCTGCTCCAGCAAGTCGACGACCGTGTCGGTGAGGGTCAGATCGAGGCGGATCTCGGGGTACTTGGCGAGAAATGCCGGGATGACCGGCAGCAGGTACAGCGAGCCGATCGGCACGCTGGAATTCACGCGCAACAGGCCGCGCGGTACGGCGCCCGCCGCCGCTTCGCGCTCGGCGGCTTCGATGTCGGCCAGCACGCGCAACGCGCGCTCGTGAAACGACGTGCCTTCGGGGGTGAGTTGCAGACGTCGCGTCGAGCGATTGAACAGTCGCGCCCCCAGACGCGACTCAAGCCGGGCGATCAGTTTGCTGACGGCAGACGGCGTCATATGCAACGCGCGCGCCGCCGCCGAGAACCCGCCCAGCTCCACGACGCGAGCGAAAACTTCCATATCGCCTGAGCGATTGACGTCCTGTCGACCCATCGGATGTGCCCCCTGACCCTTGCTACGACTGGCTTTGCGCGATGTTGTGACATCAAGTCACAAATCATTTTCCTTTAAGCAGTCTATTTCATCAATGCAAGGGCGTCTATATTCCGCACATCGGTTCACGACCGTCGCCTCGGCGGCGTGACCTTTCCTCATATTCAGACAGGAGTTTTCCGTGCCCATCGCCCTCTACGCCCTGACCGCCGGTGCCTTCGGCATTGGCGTGACGGAGTTTGTCATCATGGGTCTGCTGCTCAACGTCGGCGCCGATTTCGGCGTCTCGATCGCGGCCGCCGGCCTGCTTATTTCCGGTTATGCGTTGGGGGTTGTCGTTGGCGCCCCGCTCATGACGACCGCCACCGCTCGCTGGCCGCGCAAGACCGTGCTGCTGGTGCTCATGGCGATCTTCACGATCGGCAACGCGGCCTGTGCGCTGGCGCCCAGCTATGGCGCGCTGATGGCGGCCCGCGTGCTGACTTCGTTCGCGCACGGGACGTTCTTCGGTGTCGGTTCGGTCGTGGCGACCGGTCTGGTGCCGCGTGAGCGTCGTGCGTCGGCCATTGCGGTGATGTTTACCGGTCTGACCGTTGCAAACATTCTCGGCGTGCCGTTCGGTACGTGGCTGGGCCAGCATTACGGCTGGCGTGCGAGCTTCTGGGCGGTTACCGTCATCGGTGCGCTGGCCTTCCTCGTGATCGCCTGGTTCGTGCCGAAGATCGCGGCACCGAAAGATGCGGGCGACTGGCGTGCCGATCTGCGTGCGCTGGCACGTCGTCCGGTGCTGCTCGGTTTGCTCACGACGGTGCTCGGCTGGGTGGGCGTGTTCGGCGTCTTCACTTACATCGCGCCGTTGCTCACCGAAGTCACCGGCTTTGCCGAAGGCGCTGTCTCGCCGATTCTGCTGATCTTCGGCGGGGGGCTGGTTGTCGGTAATCTGCTCGGCGGCAAACTCGCGGATCGTCGTGTCGTGCCGACCGTGTTGGGTAGCTTGCTGGCGCTGTCTGTTGTTCTCGGCTTGATGACGTTCGCCTTGCACTCGCAATGGCTGGCCATTGTGTTCGTGGCCCTGCTCGGTGCGGTGGCGTTCGCCACGGTCGCCCCGCTGCAACTGTGGGTGATGGAAAAGGCCTCGGGGGCGGGCGAAAGTCTCGCGTCGAGCTTCAACATCGCCGCGTTCAACCTCGGAAATGCTATTGGTGCCTGGCTCGGTGGGTTTGTCATCGACCACGGCCCGGGGTTGGCGGCAGTGCCCTGGGTGGCCGCGCTGGTGCCGCTGATCGGGGTGGGCGTTGCGGTGTTGAGCCTGCGCCTGGATCGTCGTGACGCGAAGCAACAACTCGCACCGAACTGCGAAACCCCTGCGCTGTAATGCACTGGATGGCCTGACGCGTGTGCGTCGGGCCATCGCCCCTTCAGGCCATGGCCCTCACGCCATCAGGCCATCACGCCTACGATCACACTGACGGCCGCGAACGCGGCCGTCGCGCTGACCCCCACCGTCAGTCCGCGAGCCGACAGCGTGTCGTGCGGCATGACGGCGGCGAGCCGGCTACCGCCGGGCAACGCCAATATCACCTCCGCTTGCCCGGCGTCGTCGGTAATGGCGTCTACCGTGCCGGAGAGGCGGTTGGCCGTTGGCAGTCCTGCAAGATCGGCGCCGCGCGCGATCTCGATCCACGGCGCCTTGATGAGGGCGAATGCATCGCCGCCCACGGCAAGCCCCAACGTCTGCGTGCTGTGATGCGTCAGCGACGCGGTGATGGCCTCCCCGCCGGGCAAGGTCAGCGTGACTTCGTCGTTCACGCCACAGCGTCGAATGTCGGTAATGTTGCCGTGCAACTGGTTGCGGGCGCTCGTTTGCAATCCGAGTCGAGCGATCACGGGCCACTGTTCGTCGAAATGCTCGAGATCGTTGGCCACGCGCGCGAGAAACTGCCGTTGCGCCACTTCCACCGCCCGAAACGCGGCCACGAGCTTCGCCCCGCGTGCAGTGAGGCGCGTGCCGCCACCGCCACGGCCGCCTGTGCTGCGCGCGACCAGTGGCTCACCGGCAAGCTGATTCATCGCATCCACGGCATCCCACGCCGCCTTGTAACTCATGCCGGCCGCTTTGGCGGCCGCGGTGATCGATCCGTGCGCGGCAATCTGTTCGAGCAATGCAATTCGGGCCTGGCCGCCGAGCGACGAGTTGCCGCGATGCAACCAAAGTGAACCACTGACTTGCAGAGCATCATCCATTTCGTTGTGTAAAACGCCATCCGGCGTTGAAGAAGGTTCGGAAACCATAATGATTTTTTCGATCAAACCCAGCAGGTGGCCGCATTGTAGAGGGCGGGCGAACCCGCGAAAACCAACGCTGGACGGGGAAGTGTTGCGGCGCACCAACGAAGCGCGCTTTGGTCGTGCATTTGGGGGACGAATGGGGGACGTTTCTCCTCTACATTGAATTTCGCCGCATGCCCCCCCAATGCCGGTCGGTATCGCATCAGGCTGACATTCAGGCCGGATGCAGATTGACCGGGAATGCGACGTTTGCCGAAGTGCCCACTCACCTGACACAACAGAAACGGGGTGAAATGATGCGCGTCAGGAATATCAAGGAAACGGTTGACGGGGCTCGATACTATCGTCTGGTTCGCACGCTGCCCAACGGCAAGCGACATCAGATGCAAATCTCTTTCTCCGCGGGTGAAATGCGCTTCAGAAGGTTCGTCGCACAGCGATTATGGTTGCTGCGCGCCGAGATGAGGGACAGTACGCGGGCGGCAGCCATGCCGGCACCGCGTAGCAACATGCCGCAGTTGGTCTTCTGACCTCATTGCAGTACCGTCAGGCAAAACGCCTGGCCGGTTATGTTTCCCGGCCAGGCGTTTTCGTGCGCCGCGCTGATGATGTTCAAACCGCCTTGTGTTGCTGGACGGGGGGATGCGGCGTGACAGACGTAATCGACGTGACCGTCGCAGCATGCGGCTTCACGGTCGTGAGTCCCGCGCCCGCATGCGCAATGGCAAACGGCACCAATTCGTCGAACGAGATCGGACGTGCGAACAGATATCCCTGCGCATAAGTGACATTGCGCTCGCGCAGATAACTCGCCTGCATCTCACTCTCGACACCTTCCGCAACGATCGTCATCCCCATTCGCTCGGCCAGATTGATGATGGAGTCGCAGATGTTGCGTGTGACCACATCGTCTTCGGTGACGGGCAGGAATTCCTTGTCGATCTTCAGATAGTTGAAGTCGTATCGCTTCAGGTAGCCGATGGAGTTGTTCTCTGCACCGAAGTCGTCGAGCGCGGTTTCGATCCCGCGGCGCTGGAGCTCCGCCATCACGTTGCGCGCCGCCGCCGAATCGCGGATCACATAACGTTCGGTGATCTCGGCGACCAGCGGATACGTGTCGTTGAGCGAGCCGTAGATCCGTTCGATGTCCTGCACGATGGTGGTGTCGCGCAAGTGTCGCTCGGCAAGATTAATCGCTACGTGGAAGCCCTGCGGCAGCGCCCCCTTCGACACGTCATTGCGAATGATCTTCAGCAGTGAGCGGGTGAGCTCGATAATCAGGCCGTTGCCTTCCGCGATGGGGATGAAGGCATCGGGCCGAACCAGACCAGCCTCCGGATGGTGCCAGCGCACCAGCGCTTCGGCGCCGGAGCAGCGTCCCGTCGCCAGTTCCATCACCGGCTGGTAATACACCTTGAATTCGTTGCGTTTGATACCGAGGGCGATTTGCCGGCGCATGAATTGCGCGGCGCTGAGATGGCGGAAGACCAGAATGCCCAGCAGGACCGCGATGACAATCCCGAACGACAGGTAGATGGGGGCGTAATTCGCAATCAGCCAGCGAGTCAGAGACGGGCTGCCGGCGACCGATGTGGCGAAGAGTTCCGAGCCGAGGGTGATTTGCGCGCCGCGCGTCGCAATCGCGGCCGACTCGAGTCTTGTGCCCTCGGAGGTGAGGGAAAGCTTCCCGATGGTCATCGCGGTCCATTCGAGATCGCTGTTTTTCACGCTATGCAATGACTCGCTCAGGTACACGCCGTCGATGAATCCCAGCACGCCGTCGGTGGCGGAGGTGGGAACGAAGATCGCGAGCGCAGGGGAGTCGCGGACGTAAGGCGTGCTGGGGACAAAAATGGCACGCGTGCCCGCGAGCATTGGCACCAGGTCGTTGGGCAGCGGCATATCGATGGCTTCGTCGCTGCGAAGGACCGACGAGCAATACATCTTCCCGTGCGAGATAAGCCAGATGGAACGGAAGTAGGGGCTGAGTGTGCCCTCGGCCTGAAGCGCGCTGCTGACTTCGTTGCAGTTGCGTCCGACCCAGGCGGTGGCTCCCTGCAGGGTGGCGTCGGCTCGGTCGACGATGCGCTCGAGCGCGTCGCGCTGGCGCTCGGCTTCCTCCTGCAAGATCCCCTGCGACGCACTGACGACGCGTAGCCAACCGAGCAACAGCACGACAAGCAGCGTGGCCGTCACGACGAGCCCGGTCACCAGCCACTGCACGACTCTGGAGTGTTGAATCATGTTTTGCCGCCAACCAAGGAAGGAGTAGGGCCCGTATGTGTGCTTGGTGTTGCATGGCACAACTCGCCAATCGACTCTACACGAATCCCCGGCGGCGACCAACGCCCGATAAACCCGGACAACCTCCGGCAAACGCGGGCTTGATCGGCTCTAAGGTGGTGGGCACGGACCCTTTTGTCCAATGCCTTGTCGAGCGTGCCTTGTCGGCTTCGACAACGCATACAGCGGTGGGCTGGGGATGGCGGAATCGCGACAAAACTTGGCGTAACGACGATTTACGCATGCTCTACACTTCACTTATTCAATTTCCGGTCAAAAATGGGATAAATCCCAACTTTCACGTATATCTGCACGAAAGCTGCCGGAAAGACTGCGTTTTCCAAAGCCTTTGACGTCAATCCTTCCTCCCATGTCGAGTCAACCTGCAACTACCCTTCCCGGCGCCCCCTCGCCGGCCGCGCAGGGCACAGCGTTCCGCGTGCTGTCTGCGATCAGCTTCTCTCACTTGCTCAACGACATGATTCAGTCGTTGATCCTCGCGATCTATCCGCTGCTCAAGGCGAGCTTCGATCTGAGCTTCGGTCAGGTCGGCCTGATCACGCTCACGTATCAGATCACCGCGTCGCTGCTGCAACCGGTCGTGGGGCTATATACGGATAAGCATCCGAAACCGTATTCGCTGCCGGTGGGCATGGGCTTTACGCTCGTGGGTCTGCTGTTGCTGGCCGTGGCGCCGAACTTCGGCGTGCTGCTGGTCGCGGCGGCGCTCGTCGGTATGGGCTCGTCGGTGTTCCATCCGGAGTCGTCGCGCGTGGCACGCATGGCCTCGGGTGGACGCCACGGCATGGCGCAATCGTTCTTCCAGGTGGGCGGTAACGTCGGCTCTTCGCTGGGCCCGTTACTCGCTGCGCTGATCATTGCGCCGCACGGTCGCGGCAGCGTGGCGTGGTTTTCCGTGGCGGCGCTCGTGGCGATCGTGGTGCTGTTTCAGGTCAGCCGCTGGTATGCAGCGCAGCGCGCCGCAAGCAAAGGCAAGCCGGCCGCGCGACGTGGCGGCCACGCGCATCTGACGCGCGGCAAGGTGATGTTCGCCATCGGTATTCTGCTGGTGCTGATCTTCTCGAAGTACTTCTATCTCGCGAGCATCAGCAGCTACTTCACGTTCTATCTGATCAGCAAGTTCCACGTATCGGTGCAAAGCGCGCAGGTGCATCTGTTCGTGTTCCTGTTCGCTGTGGCGGCCGGCACGATGATCGGCGGCCCGCTGGGCGACAAGATCGGTCGCAAGTATGTGATCTGGGGGTCGATCCTCGGCGCGGCGCCCTTCACGTTGATGCTGCCGTACGCCAATCTCTTCTGGACGGGCATTCTGACGGTCGCGATCGGCCTGATTCTCGCCTCGGCATTCTCGGCGATTCTCGTCTATGCGCAGGAGCTGATTCCGGGCAAGGTCGGTACCGTATCGGGGCTGTTCTTCGGTTTCGCGTTCGGGATGGGAGGCGTGGGTGCCGCAGTGCTGGGGCAACTCGCCGACTCGACGAGCATCGACTTCGTCTACCACGTGTGCGCCTATCTGCCGCTGTTGGGGATCGTGACGATTCTGCTGCCGGACGTCGAAGGCAAGAAGACGATGGCGGCGGCCTGACATCGCGATGTGAACGATGCGCCGGCGCCCGTTCGTCGGCGACGCAATGAAAAACGCCGGCCCGAAAATTTCGGGGCCGGCGTTTTTTGTCCTACGAAGGCATGGCGGAATCGATTACGGCGTGCCGCGCTTCTGCAGTTCCCAGCGGCCGGCGTCGCCCTGCTTGCAGGCGGGCAACTTGAGCGTGACTTCCTGACCCTTCGCGCCGAGCAGCACGATCAGGTCGCGGCAGGTCTTGGTGTCGTCCTTCTGGGTGTTGGTCGGCGTGAGATGTGCCGTGATCGCCACCGGATTGCGCGTGCCCTTGTTGGCCCACTCGACGGTTTCGTTGTCTTGCTTGGTGGACAGGACTTCGTTGGCGGCTTTGGCGAGCGACTCGTTATCGGCCTTCTTCATGTAGGCCAGCGGCGAGTTGCTCATGAACATGAGATTGGAGGCGGCGAACGCGGGGGCGGCCAGGCCGGCCCCGACGGCGAGTGCCGTGCCGAGCGCGATCGAGCGGAAGCGCGACAAATGAGTATGCGACATTCGGAGTCCTTGAGATTGTCGACAGAAAACGGGGGCCTGCACGAGACCGTGTCGGGTCTTGTTCCGACGGCTCGGCCGCAGGAAGCACGTCGATCATAAAAGAAACCGCGAGCCACGTCATCCCGGCGAATCATTGGCGAACGGCAGCACGCAGGACATCGGCGACCCGCGCCAGCGCACCTTCCAGTGCAATATCGCTGGCCGGTGAACCCAGGGCGACGCGAATCGCCGCCGGTGCCGCCTGTCCCGGCGCGGCGAACGCATCGACCGGCGTCACGGCAATGCCCTGCGTTTGCAGGGTGGCCACCACGTCGTCGCAGCGCGTGGGCGCAGGCACAGGCAGCAGCAGATGAAACGCCCCGGCATAACCCGTCGCGCCGAGCTCTGCGAAGCAAGCCTGCGCGATCGCCTGACGCTGCCGGGCCAGCGCCCGCTTGCGCGTGATCCAGAGATCGAGGGTGCCGTCGTCCAGCCAGCGCGACGCCAGTTGCGCCATCAACGGCGCGGCGCTCCACACACTCGCGCGCATGGCCGCGTGCAGGCGTGGTAACCACCCCACAGGCCCGGTCAGATAGGCGATGCGCAGCCCCGGCGCGGCCGGTTTGGACAGACTGCAAACCTCGAAGGTGCGCTCGGGCGCAAGCAACCGAAGCGGCGGCGGCGCGTCGGCCACGAGAAATCCATAGGCACTGTCTTCCACCAGCAGCAGATCGTGACGTCGCGCCACCTCGACCAGTGCCAGCCGTTGCGCGAGCGGCATCACACTTCCCAGCGGGTTGTGCAGTGTCGGCATCGTGTAGACAACGCGCAAGCGTCCCGCATGTGCGCGACAGATCGCGTCGAGTGCCGACGGATCGAGGCCGTCGGCTGTCATCGGTACGGCCGCGAGAGGGATGTCGCGCATGGCGGCAAGTGCCTTCCAGCCGGGATACGTCAGCGC
The DNA here is from genome assembly GCF_000807775.2 of Pandoraea fibrosis. NCBI lineage: Bacteria > Pseudomonadati > Pseudomonadota > Betaproteobacteria > Burkholderiales > Burkholderiaceae > Pandoraea > Pandoraea fibrosis. The sequence continues at coordinate 157,444 of NZ_CP047385.1, forward strand.
TTCGACCGCGACGGGCTCCCCCGCGCGGCACAGAGCCAGTTGCAACACGTCGAGCGCATGCTGACCGCCTGCGCAGACGACCAGGGCATCGGGCGACACGTCGACACCGTCGCGCCGGGATAGCCACTGCGCCGCCGCGCGGCGATCGGACGGATGCCCGTCGTGTGGCGCGTGCGAGAGCAATGTGCTCAGGTCGCCGCCGGACGCCGTCTCTCTCAACGCCTGCCGGAATGCCTCGGTCTGCCCGGGCAACACCGGGTAGTTGAACGCCAGATCGACGCCCCCGAGCCCACCGGGCGCCGGCGCCCACTGCGCGAACGCCGCGGCGGCACCCACGGCAGGCGAGCGCACGAAGGTGCCGCGCCCCACTTCACCGACGGCGAGGCCGCGCCGCGCCAGTTCGGCGTAGATCCGGGTGACGGTGGAGAGGGCAAGTCCGTGGGCGTCGGCGTAGTCGCGCTGCGGCGGCAGACGCGTGCCCGACGCGAGATCGCCGGACACGATGGCTTTGGTGAGACGCTCGACATGATCAGGGTAACGGGTGGGAGCGGCCATGACGGGTGGGGGGAAATTGATCTCAGGACAATTCAATAATTGCACCGGATTGGCGCCGTAGCAATACTGCGTTGATGGTGCATATCGTGCCCCCGCGCTCCCGCGCAGATCCCTTCACCGTCGTTCCCCAAGGTGTATCGCATGTCTCGCCCTGCTCCTCGCGCCAACGCTCATCCCGATGCCACGTTTCGGTTGCCTGCTCCGGCGCGACCCCGCTGGGCGATCCCGCTGCTTGCTCTTGCGCTATTCCTCGTGACGTTCGCCGTCAATCTGCAGGCGCCGCTGGTGCCGCATTACGCGGCGGCGAGCGGTGCCGGCACGGGCGCACAGGCGCTTGCCTTCGCCTGCTATGTCGGTGCGCTCGTGCCGACGCTGCTGCTTCTCGCGGGATTGTCCGATCGCGTGGGACGCCGCTTGCCGTTGGCCGTGGCGCTATTACTTGCACTGGCGGGTACCTGGCTGACGCTGCGTTGGCCGACGCTCGTCGGGCTTGGCGGCGCACGCGCGTGCTACGGTGTGGCGACGGGACTCGTGGCCGGCAGTGGCACAGCGTTCATGACGGAGTTGTACGGCGATCGTGAGGATGCCGCGACACGGGGGGCTGCACTCGTGGCGGCAGCGACGTCGCTGGGTTTCGGCACAGGGGCGCTGGTCACCGGCATTTGCCTCGTCGTGGCCCCTTCGATGCTGCCGCCGGTGAGCTTGTGGGCATACCCGCCGTTGGCCTTCGTGGCCGCGTTCGCAGTGGCGGCGCTGCCCGCGCCGGCGCGTCATCCGAACGTACCGTGGCTGCGCTGGCCGGTGCTTGCTCCCGGCACCGTACCGCTGGGGGTGGCCATTCTTCTCGCGTGGGCGGCAGTGGGGGTCGTGATCGGTGTCGTGCCGGCCGCGCTAGCGGCGCATGGCCATGCGGCGTGGGCCGGATTCGCCACGTTCTTCGTCATCTCGACGGGATTGCTGTTCCAGCCTGCCGCACGACGAATGGCGCCGGTGAAAGCCGTCCGCATTGGCCTCGTGCTGGTGCCGCTGGGTTTCGTTGTGCTGGCGTTGGGCGTGACTTACGCCAATCTGCCCGCCTTGCTCGTCGGTGCGGCTGTGGCCAGTTCCGCGTGCTACGGCTTCACGTATCTGGGGGGACTGGCGGCCGTCAATGCGGCGGTGGCGCCAGCATTGCGTGCGCGGGCGGCGGCCGGGTATTTCCTCTTCGCGTACTTCGGCTTTTCGGTGCCCGTGGTCACGAGCGGCTGGCTTGCCGACCACTTCGGCATGCCTGTCGCCCTGTCGCTGTTCACTGCGGCGTTGATCGCGGGCAGCGTTGCCCTGGCGGTGACGCTGCGTCGCGAGACGACATCGGTCACGCGTCCGGTTTAACGCGGCCGCCCCCCGTTGCACTGCCACCGCCTGCCGGGCCGCCGGCCGGACTGGCTGGACTGACGTACGCGCCGGTACCGTGCAACTGGTCTTCTGCGAGTTCCAGCGCGCGCACCGCACCGCGTCCCTTGCGGGCGAGCAGCATTTCCACGAGCGTTTCCACCACCGCGATGCCCGCCGTGATCGATGGGAAGAACGACGGGCTCTCATGCGAGAAAAGCACGGTCACGTCGGCGTCGAGGGCGAGCGGCGAGACGGTGGAGTCGGTGAGGGCAAGCACGCGTGCGCCCGCCGCCCGCGCAGCGCGCGCGACGATCAGCGCTTCGTTCGAATACGGCGCAAAGCTGATGACGACAACGACATCGCGCGCCGAGAGCGCGCGCAATTCCATTTCCAGCGTGCCTGCCTCGCCACGAATCAGATGCACCGTCGGCCGGAACAGCCGATAGACATACTGAAAGGTGAACGCAATGGGGAAGCACGCCCGAAAACCGGCCACATGGACGGTGCCCGCATTGGCGAGCAAATCGACCGCCGCACCCAGCGACGCGTTTGCGCCCGCCTCGGTCAGGTCGAGGTTGTTGTGCTGCACGCGGAACATCTCGGGCACCATGCGCGCAGCGTCGCCTTCGCGAATGACCTGCCGCGCGCGGCTCGCATACGGCTGCGGCCCGAGACGGATGGATTCGAGAAACAGTTCGCGCAAACCATGCCAGCCGTCGAAGCCGAGATGCTGCGCAAGCCGCACGAACGTTGCAGGTTGCACGCCGGCCTCGGCGGCAATCGCGCGCATGGAACTGATCGGCACGCGTTGCGGGTGATCGAGCAGAAAACGCGCGCCCGCCTGAAATTGCGGACTGAGATGGGGATAGCGCTCACGCAATTGCGTGTTGAGTTGTTCGAGCGTCTGCGGCAGCGCTGTGGCTTTTGTCATTGGGGGATGGCAACACGGCGACGAAATAATGTAACGATTGTTGCATGAAATGCCCCGGCCGCGCACGCGCTTTCCCTGGGGCGTGTGGGCTGCGCCGAAGCATCGAGTGTGCTAATGGGATTGCGCGAAGTGTTGCGATGATAAAACACATGAAACATATGTTGCAAAGCGGCGATGTTGGGCCTACACTCAGCAACATCGTCCGCATGTCGGTGGCCGGGGCCATCGCGCGACGCGTCATCTTTCCGTCAGGGGTTCAGGCATGACTCACGTGTTTCACCGCAATCCGCGCCAGACGTTGCCCGTCGCGGTCGGCGGCCAGGGAATCGAGCTGATCGACAGCACCGGCAAGCACTATCTCGACGCCTGCGGCGGCGCAGCGGTTTCGTGTCTTGGGCACGGTCATCCCCGCGTGATCGAGGCGATGCAGCAGCAGGCGGCGCAGTTGGCCTATGCGCACACGTCGTTCTTCACAACCGAGGTTGCCGAACATCTGGCCGACACGCTGGCTGCGAGCGCACCCGGCGATCTGAATCACGTGTATTTCGTCAGCGGCGGATCGGAAGGCGTGGAGGCGGCGCTCAAGTTGGCGCGCCAGTATTTCGTCGAGATCGGGCAACCACAGCGTCAGTACTTCATCGCCCGCCGTCAGAGCTATCACGGCAACACGCTCGGCGCGCTGGCCATCGGCGGCAACGCGTGGCGCCGCGAGCCGTTCCTCCCGCTGCTGGTGCCGGCGCATCACGTCTCGCCGTGCTTTGCCTATCGTGAGCGGTTCGACGGCGAAAGCGATGCGGCTTACGTGCAGCGCCTGGCCGACGAGCTCGAAGCGAAGATCGTCGAACTCGGCGGCGACACGGTGATTGCCTTCGTGGCCGAGACCGTTGTGGGCGCCACTGCCGGCGCTGTGCCGCCGGTGGGCGACTACTTCAAGCGTATTCGCGCCGTGTGCGACAAGTACGGCGTGCTGTTGCTGCTCGACGAAGTGATGTCGGGCATGGGCCGCACGGGTTACCTGTTTGCCTGCGAAGAAGATGGCGTGGTGCCGGACATTCTGGTCATCGCCAAGGGGCTGGGCGCGGGCTACCAGCCCATCGGCGCGATGCTCTGCTCCGACAAGATCTACGACGCCGTGGTCGGTGGTTCGGGCTTCTTCCAGCACGGTCACACCTATCTGGGCCATGCGATGGCTTGCGCCGCCGCACTGGCCGTACAGCGCACGATTGCCGAAGACCATCTGCTGGAGAACGTGAAGGCGCGCGGTGAACAACTTCGCGCCCGTTTGCGCGAAGTCTTCGCCGATCACCCCAACGTGGGCGATGTGCGCGGCAGGGGGCTTTTCGTCGGCGTCGAGTTTGTGGCCGATCGGGCAACCCGGCAGACGCTGCCGACGGCCGACAAGACGCATGCGCGCCTGAAGGCCGCCGCCAAGGAACGGGGCTTGCTGATCTATCCGATGGGCGGAACCGTTGACGGCGTTCACGGCGACCATGCGCTGATCGCGCCGCCGTTCATCTGCCAGCCGGACGACATCGATCGCATCGTCGAACGGTTGGCGATGGCCGTGGCCGACGTGACCGGCGTGAAAGCCGGAGGTATCGCATGACGCGGGCTTTTGCTCTGGCGGTCGCCCCCAACGGCGCGCGCCGCACGCACACCGACCACCGTGCATTGCCCATGACCCCGGCGGAGCTTGGCGCGTGCGCCAAAGCGTGTCTGGATGCGGGCGCAGCGATGATCCACCTGCATGTGCGCAAAGCCGATGGCACGCACAGTCTCGAAGTGGTGGACTACACGGCGGGGATCGACGCCGTGCAGCGCGCCGTCGGCCGCGAACTCGTCTTGCAGGTGACGACCGAGGCCGTTGGCATTTACACGCCGGCGCAGCAGATCGCGACCGTGCGCGCCCTGCATCCCGAAGCCATTTCGGTGGCGTTGCGCGAAGTGTCGCCCGACGCGGCCCACGCCCCGGCGGCGGCAGCGTTCTTCGCATGGCTCTGGCAGGAGAACATCGTTACGCAGTACATCCTTTACGACACCGAGGACGTGGCGCATTACTGGCGCCTGCGCGCGAGCGGGGCGATCCGCGAGGGCCGTCATTGGGTGCTGTTCGTGTTGGGCCGGTATAGCAAGGGGCAGTTGTCGTCGCCCTCGGATCTGTTGCCCTTCCTCTCGGCATGGGAGACCGGCGCGCAAGCACTGGGAACGCCCGCCACCGCAACGCAGTGGGCGATGTGTGCCTTCGGCCCGCGCGAGGCGGAGTGTGCGCTGGCGGCGGTGTTGCTGGGCGGCCACGCTCGCATCGGTTTCGAAAACAATCTTTATCTGCCGGACGGCAGCGTCTCGCCGGACAATGCCGCGTCGCTCGGCGCGCTGACCGTGGCGGCAACCCCGCTCGCACTGGCGCCCATGACTGCTGACGCGCTGCGTGAACTGACTCGCTGAGCCCACCTCCGGGCCTCGTTGGGGCTGACGCTACCGTCAGCCGGGTCGCTGAATTCAGAAATAATCCCAAATACAGGGCTTGACCGGCGTTGTCCGGCCAGGCCGCTGTAATAGAATCGGCGTAACTCAAAAGGCCCGCGTCGCCCTCCCCCGGCACCGGGCGTGAACAACGAACGGGAGCGCGGCGTGAAACACTGGTCGATCCGACATCGCATTCTGGCCAGTTTTGGCCTGATCCTTGCCTTGATGGCGCTCATGGCGGGCGTTGCCTATACGCGGCTGATTGCCATCGAGCAGGAGGCGTACAGCGTGGAGTCCGACTCCACACCGGGGCTGTACTACAGCACGATGCTGCGCGGCGCATGGTTCGAGAGCTATCAGTTGCTCCAGCAGGTCGTCGCCATCGACGAGAACGACAAGACTCGCACGATCGATCTCGACGCGCTGCGCAACGCGGACACCCGGATCGACGGCTGGGTCAAGGACTACGGCACGACTGTCAACCGCTCGATCGACCGCATGCAGTACGACGAGGTGCGTGGTGTGCGTCAGCAATACAGCCGCATCAGCAATCAAGTGCTCAAGCTGGTCGCCGACGGCCAGATGCAGGCCGCGCGTTCGATGCTCTCGGATCAGCTCTATCCCGAATGGGGCCGTGGCCGCTCCGCCATCCAGCGACTGGTCGACACCAACAAGACCTTTGCCGACGAATCGACCCACAATATTGCCGAGGCGGTGACCGCAGCCAAGGCGATGCTGCTTATCACGCTGGCGGTGGCGCTCGCGTGTGCCGTGCTGTGCGGCTGGCTGCTGTTCCGGGCGATCAGCGTGCCGCTCGCGAGCGTGATGCAGATTCTGGAAGTCATGCGCTCGGGCGATCTGACCAAGCGTCTCGATCTCGCGCGCCGCGACGAATTTGGCGCGCTGGAATCCGGCTTCAACCGGATGACGGACGAACTCACCGGCCTCGTCGGGCAGGCGCAGAAGTCGGCCTTGCAGGTGACGACATCGGTGACCGAGATTGCCGCGACCTCGCGTCAGCAGCAGGCCACCGCGTCGGAGACGGCGGCGACCACGACGGAAATCGGCGCGACGTCGCGCGAGATCTTCGCCACGTCGCGCGATCTGGCGCGCACCATGACCGAAGTGGCAGGGGTCGCCGATCATGCCGCCTCGCTCGCGGGCACCGGCCACGTCGGCCTCACGCGCATGGAAGATGCCATGCGTCACGTGATGGAAGCCGCAGGTTCGGTCAATGGCAAGCTGGGCATCCTCAACGAGAAGGCCGGCAATATCAATCAGGTCGTCACCACGATCACGAAGGTGGCCGACCAGACCAACCTGCTCTCGCTCAACGCGGCCATCGAGGCCGAGAAGGCCGGCGAGTACGGACGCGGCTTTGCCGTGGTGGCGACCGAGATCCGGCGTCTGGCCGATCAGACGGCGGTGGCGACCTACGACATCGAACAGATGATCAAGGAGATCCAGTCTGCGGTGTCGGCCGGCGTAATGGGTATGGACAAGTTCGCCGAGGAAGTGCGTCGCGGCATGGACGAAATGCGTCAGGTCGGCGATCAGCTCGCGCAGATCATTGCGCAGGTGCAGACACTGCCGCCGCGCTTCCAGGTCGTGAGCGAAGGCATGCAGGCGCAGGCCACCGGTGCCGAGCAGATCAATCAGGCGCTGGTGCAGCTCTCCGAGGCAGCGCAGCAGACGGCCGAGTCGCTGCAACAATCGAGTCAGGCCATCGAAGAGCTCAATCACGTTGCCAACGGCCTGAAGAGCGGCGTATCGCGCTTCAAGGTGCAGACCCTGCCGCCCTCCGGGCTGGTCTGACGTCAACCACGCCTTCTTCGTCATTCGCGGACATCGCCATGTTGTTCCTGCGTTTCGCCATCGCGACCGATCATTACGTCATCGAGGCCAATCATGTGGCCGAGGTGCTGCCGTGGCTCGCGCTCAAGCGCCTGCCCGCAGCACCGGCATGGGTGGCGGGCGCGTTCAGCTATCGCGGCGAACCGGTACCCGTCATCGATCTGACGCGACTCGCGACCGGCGCGGGCGCCCCTGAGCGCCGTTCCACGCGTCTGGTGCTCGTGCATTACCCGGCGCCCGGCCCGGATGCGCGACGTCTTGGTGTTCTCGTCGAGCGCGCCACCGACATGTTGCGCGCCGACGCTTCGGCGTTTCAGGCAAGCGGCGTCGAGTTGCCGGAGGGCCGATACCTCGGCCCGGTACTCGATACCGACGAGGGACTTGTGCAGTGGGTGCGCGTCGATCAATTGCTCACCGACGAAGCTCGCGCGCTGCTGTTCGACGCCGCGCGCGACGTGCTGACCGAGGTGCCGGAGGCGTCGTCATGAGCCACGTGCGAGACATCGAACGCCTGCTGCGCGACACGATGGGTCTCGATGCGCAAACGCTCGGGGCAAACGCCATCGAACGCGCTGTGCGCGCCCGGCTTGCCGCGCTGTCGTCGGCGTTCAGCGATGCATCCTCGTACTCGCTGTACTGGCAACATTTGCAGCAATCGCCGCAAGAGCTTCAGGCACTGATCGAAGCCGTGGTGGTGCCCGAAACGTGGTTCTTCCGTCACCGTGAGGCGTTCACTGCGCTGGCGCAAATGGCCCTCGACGAACGCGCCACGCGCAACGGCACGATGCGCGCGACGCAGGCATTGCGTCTGTTGAGTCTGCCATGCGCCACTGGCGAGGAACCGTATTCCCTCGCCATGACAATGCTGGACGCCGGTTTCGCCGCCAACGAGTTCACCGTCGACGCGCTCGACATCAGCGAGCGAGCGCTCGCCGTGGCTCGCGAAGGGCTGTATGGTCGCAACTCGTTTCGCGGGCCGCCGGCATCGATGTCGTTCCGCGAGCGCTATTTCACCAAGGAAGACGACAACTATCGTGTTGTCGAGGCACTGCGCACGCAGGTGCGCTGGCATGCGGGCAATCTGTTCGACGCGTCGCTTGTCGACCGGCTGGGCACGTTCGACTTCGTGTTCTTCCGCAACGTGCTGATCTACTTCGACCGCGAAGGGCAGCGCCGCGCGATTGCCGCACTCGAGCGTCTCATGCGCATGGGTGCGACGCTCTTCGCCGGACCCGCCGAAGGCGGCACGTTGACCAGCAACGGGATGACGACGACGGGTCACGTACAGGCGTTCTCGTTCCGCGCAACGGGGCCGGTGAAGGATGTGGTCGTACCGCCCGCCGGCATGGCGCGCGCCCCGCAGGCGCTCGCGGCCTCCGGCGTGACGCGTGCCACCCCCGTTGTCGATACAGTCGCCCAGCGCCCGCCGCAGTCGGTTCATGTCGCGCATGGTGGTCGTGCGCGAACCTTTGCGCCATCGCATCCGGAATCTGCGGCTACGCCACCGGTCGCGCCGCGCGACGCCGCCACCCGCGCCGACATTCACCCACCGCTCGACCAGGCACGCGTTGCCGCCGACGCCGGCGATTTCGACCGCGCCGTCGCATTGTGCCGCGACGTACTCGCGACCGATCGCGCCAACGCGCAGGCGGAATACCTGCTCGGACTCGTCGACGACGCGCGCGGCGACGCACCCGGTGCGCTGATTCATTACCGTCGTGCGCTGTATCTCGATCCGGGACATTACGAAGCGCTCGTGCATTGCGCGGCGCTGCTCGACGCACGCGGCGACACTGCCGGTGCCAGACGTCTGCTCGAACGTGCCGGACGCGCACAGCATGCGGGCGGCGCAAAGGCCACCGAACCTCATGACAACGCGCATCGCGACGGGACCCGACATCGATGACAAATCGTGAAAACGCGCGTGAACCCGATCCCATGTCCGGCGAACGCCATCCGAATCCCAGGCTGAACGTCGACGCGCATAGCTTGCATCGGCAGGCAGCGGAATTGCTCGACCGGTTGCCGGTGACGCCTGCGGACCCGGCGCCGTGGCGCGCCGTTCCCGGCGAAGAAGCGACGGCACGCGGACCCTCGTTACTCCTGTTCCGCCTGGCCGACGAATGGCTCGCGTTACCCGCGTCGACCATCGAAGAGGTGGCGCCGATGCGCGCATGGCATTCGGTGCCGGGACATCGCCAGCGTGCACTGCTGGGTCTGGTCAACTTGCGGGGCGCGCTGGTGCCGTGCCTCTCGCTGGGCGAATTGCTCGGCGTGCAACCGGCGCCGCCATCCCAGGCCACGCAGCCTACGCCATCGAACACGTTGCGCGCGAGCACGTCACGTCTGCTGGCGCTGCGTCACGGTCATCATCTGAGCGCATTTCCCGTTACGGAAGTGCACGGCACCGTCACGCCGGCCAAAACGACGATGGGCGCGGCGCCTGCCACAACGCTGGGCGCGAGCGATGGTTTTGCCGTGGCGGTATTGCACTGGCGAGACCATGTCGTCGGCGTACTCGACCCGCTGCGCGTTGGCGCGGCGTTCGACCGGAGTCTCGCATGAGCGACGACTTGCAGAACGCTACATTGCTCGACCTGTTCCGCATGGAGACGGAGACGCAGGCGCAAGTCCTCGGCGACGGACTGCTGGCGCTTGAGCGCGCACCGACCGATGCTTCGCGTCTTGAAGCCTGCATGCGTGCGGCACACTCGCTCAAGGGCGCGGCGCGTATCGTCGGTGTCGAGGCCGGCGTCTCACTCGCCCACGTGCTCGAAGATGCCTTCGTTGCCGCGCAACGCGGCGCGCTGGTCCTCGACGTCGCGATCATCGACCGCCTGTTGCAGGGCGTGGATCTGCTCATGCGACTGGCGCATCCCCCGGGCCGCGATGCGGGCTGGGCGCAGGGCGCGGGCAAAACGGAGATCGACACCTTTGTTGCGGCACTTACCGAACAACTGGCCCCGTTGACGGGCGGCGCGACGCAGGAAGTTGTGTCATCGCCCGAGCCGACGGCGTTCGATTACGCCAGCTATGGCATGGAGACGACGCCGCTCCCCGAAGGATCTGCGCCCGAGACTGTGGCGGCACAGGAGCCGCCGTTTCTCCCCACGCCGCTCCCCTCGCCTGCGGCAATCGGCGCTCACGATGTGCCCCCCGGACACGACGCGCGACACGACGAAGGCGCGGACAATGCGTCGAGGGCGCTGCGTGTCTCGGCCGACAGTCTGAACCGGCTGTTGCGGCTATCGAGCGAAGCGCTGGTGGCCTCGCGCTGGTCGAAGCCGTTTGCGCAATCGCTACAACGACTCAAACGCCACCAGCACGAAGCAGGCGATGCGCTCGACCGGGTCAGTTCGGCGCTCGCGCAAGTGGATGGACGTTCCGGTGACGATCGTCAGCAACTCCTCGCGGCGCTGGCGGATCTTCGGCGCGCCCTGGGTGTCGGGGGATCGTTGCTGGCCGAGCAGATTCACGAGCTGGACCAATTCGACCGGCGCTCGACGCAATTGTCGCAGCGGCTATATGACGAAGCGCTAGCGTGCCGGATGCGGCCGCTCGACGACCGGTTGGGCGGGTTTGCGCGCATGGTGCGCGATCTGGGCCGCTCGCTGGGCAAACCGGCGCGGCTGGAGATTCGCGGCGCGCAGACTCAGGTCGACCGCGACATTCTCGATCAGCTTGAAGCGCCGTTAGGCCATTTGCTCCGCAATGCCGTCGACCACGGACTGGAGAGTCCGGCGCAGCGCGCGGCGGCTGGCAAACCCGCCGAGGGCGTCATCACGCTCAGCGCGCGGCACAGTGCTGGCCTGCTGCTCGTGAGTGTGGCCGACGACGGTGCGGGGATCGATCTCGAACGCGTGAGGCAGTCGGTCATTGCGCGTGGACTGGTCACGCCAGACACTGCACGTCAGCTTGACGAGAACGAACTGCTCGAATTCCTGATGCTGCCCGGCTTTACGCTGCGCGATACGGTGACAGAGGTTTCGGGCCGGGGCGTCGGCCTCGACGCAGTACGAGCCATGGTGGCGCTGGTGCGCGGCACGGTGCGCATCGAGCATACGCCGGGCCGCGGTACGAAATTCGTCCTGCAATTGCCGCTGACGCTCTCGGTGGTGCGCAGCTTGCTCGTGGAGATCGACGGCGAGCCGTATGCGTTGCCGCTGGCGAGCCTGTCGCGCACGCTGGCGCTGCCGCAGGAGCGCATCGACATGCTCGAAGGCCGCCCGCACTTCACGCTGGACGGCAAGCAGATCGGGCTTGTGAGCGCGCAGCAGGTGCTGTGCGGCAGCGAGCCGGTGTCGGTGGCAGGCGATCAGCCGGTGGTTGTGTTCGGCGAAGGCGACACGCGGTATGGTCTGGCCGTCGATAAATTTCTCGGCGAGCGCATGCTGGTCGTGCAGCCACTGGATACGCGACTGGGCAAGGTGCCCAACATTGCCGCAGGCGCGCTCACGGAAGATGGCTCGCCGTTGCTGATCATCGATACCGCCGATCTCGTGCGCTCGATTGCGAAGGCCGTGGAGATGGGATCGCTCGAACGGTTGCCGATGCGTGCCACGCAGGCGAGCGGCCGGGGTCGCAAGCGTGTGCTGGTGGTCGACGATTCCTTGACCGTGCGCGAACTCGAACGCAAACTGCTCGCCGCGCGCGGTTACGATGTCAGCGTGGCCGTCGACGGCATGGATGGCTGGAACGCCGTGCGCAGCGAAACGTTCGACATGGTGATTACCGACGTCGACATGCCGCGCATGGACGGCATCGAGCTGGTCACGCTCATCAAGCGCGACGCGCGCACGGCGGATTTGCCGGTCATGATTGTTTCATACAAGGATCGCGAGGAAGATCGCCAACGCGGACTCGACGCGGGTGCCGATTATTACCTCGCGAAAGGCAGCTTCCACGACGACACGTTGCTGCGTGCCGTGGTGGATCTCATCGGGGAGTCGGGGTCATGAGAATCGGCATCGTGAACGATTCGGTCATTGCGGTCGAAGCGTTGCGTCGCACGCTCGCGCAACGTCCGGGATTCGAGGTGGCGTGGGTGGCGCACGACGGCGCACAGGCCGTGGCGATGTGCGCGAGCGTGCTGCCCGACATCGTGCTGATGGATCTCGTCATGCCGGTCATGGATGGCGTGGCCGCCACGCGCGAGATCATGCGCCGCACGCCCTGCCCGATTCTGATCGTGACGTCGGACGTTGGCCATCATGCGAGCCTCGTGTTCGATGCGATGGGCGCCGGTGCCGTCGACGCCGTCGATACCCCGGTGCTCGGGGCGTCGGATCTGGCGCGTCCGGCCTCGTCGCTGCTGGCGAAGATCGATGCCGTCGCCGCCCAGCAGGCCGATGCGCGGGTGCCGCAGCCGACGCTCGCGCCCGTTGCCGCCACGGGCACCGACGCGCTGGTTGCCATCGGCGCCTCCGCTGGCGGGCCGGCCGCGCTGGCCACGCTGCTCGGACGCCTGCCCGCGAACTTCGCGGCGGGTGTGATCGTCGTACAGCATGTGGACGATGCGTTTGCCCCCGGCATGGCGACCTGGCTCGATCAGCAGACACCGCTCACCGTGCGCCTGGCGCAGGCGGGCGAGCGTCCGGCGGCGGGGGTGGTGTTGCTGGCGGGCGGCAATCGTCACCTGCGTGTCGAGGCAAACGGCCGCTGCATGTATACCGACGAGCCGAAGGAGGCTGTGTATCGGCCCTCCATCGACGTCTTCCTGCGAAGCGTGGCCGAGAACTGGCGCTCGCGCGCGGTCGGTGTGCTGCTGACGGGCATGGGCCGCGATGGCGCATCCGGGCTCGGCGCCATGCGCACACAGGGCTTTATCACGATCGCGCAGGATCGCGCGACGAGCGCCGTGTATGGCATGCCGAAAGCGGCGGCCGAAGCGGGCGCGGCGTCGGAGATTCTGGCGCTGCCGACCATTGCGCCCCAGTTGGTGGCGCTGTTTGGAACCGTATGACAGGACGCAAATCATGACGACAACTCCCCGCCAACCGAAGCCTGTGGAGCACGCGCTCGGTGCCGAGAACAGCCTGAACGATTCGTCGGCGATGGTGTTGCTTGTCGACGATCAGGCGATGGTCGGCGAAGCCATCCGTCGGGCGCTGGCCGGTGAAGCGAATATCGACTTTCACTATTGCTCGAATCCCGAAGACGCGCTGCGCGTGGCGGAACAAACGCGCCCGACCGTGATCTTGCAGGACCTCGTCATGCCGGGCACCGACGGCCTGTCGCTGGTGCGCCAGTATCGCGCCAGCCCGCTCACGCGCGATATTCCGATCATCGTGCTCTCGACGAAGGAAGAGTCGACGGTCAAGCGTGAGGCCTTCTCGGCGGGGGCGAACGACTATCTGGTCAAGCTGCCCGACACCATCGAGCTGGTCGCTCGCATTCGTTACCACTCGCGCTCGTACATGAACCTGCTCCAGCGCGACGAGGCATACCGCGCTCTGCGCGAGAGTCAGCAACAGTTGCTGGAAACGAATCTGGAGTTGCAGCGGCTCACGCATTCCGATGGCCTTACCGGACTGGCGAACCGCCGTTACTTCGACGAGTACTTCGGTGCGGAGTGGCGTCGTGCGTTGCGCGAGCAGCGCGAGATGGCGTTGCTGATGATCGACGTCGACAACTTCAAGATATACAACGATACCTACGGCCATATCGCGGGTGACGACGTGCTGCGTCGCGTTGCCGCCACGATTGCCGATGCGGCGTCGCGTCCGGCCGACCTTGCGGCACGTTTCGGTGGCGAGGAGTTCGTGATGGTGCTGCCGAACACGTCGGCGAGCGGCGCGGCGATCATTGCAGAGAAGGTACGCGCGCAGATCGACGCGATGGCAATTCCGCACGTAGGATCGGCCAACGGCCGCCACGTGACGATCAGCCTCGGCGGTGCCGCGTTGGTGCCGCGTACACACATGGCGTCGACCTCGTTGATCGAGTCGGCGGATCTGGCGCTCTATCGCGCCAAACAACAGGGCAAGAATCGCGTGGAGATGCAGCCGGGCGCTTCCTGAGCCTGAGGAGGGTACATGACCTTCGAGCTGTTCTATTGGCCGGGCCTGCAAGGGCGCGGCGAGTTCGTCCGCCTCGCTTTCGAGGCCACCGGCACGCCGTATGTGGAGATCGTGCAGGGCGACCGGCCCGGACAGGGCATGGACGGTCTGCTGCACACGATGGACGATCCCGCGTGCATGGACCCTCCCTTTGCGCCGCCCTTCCTGCGTGTGGGCGATGAGTTGATCGGACAGACGGCAAACATACTGGCCTATCTCGGGCCTTTGCTTGGCCTCGTGGGTGAGTCACCCCGGGCGCGCCGTTGGGTCAACCAGTTGCAGCTCACCCTGGCCGATCTCGTGGCAGAAGTGCACGACGGCCATCATCCCATCGCGAGCCGTCTCTACTACAGCAATCAACGGGCGGAAGCGCGCAAGCGCACGGCAGATCTGATCGATTACCGGTTGCCGAAATTCTTTGGGTACTTCGAGCGCGTGCTGGAGAACAATCCGCACACAGGGGGTTGGCTTTCCGAAGGCGCGATGTCCTACGCCGACTTGTCGCTGTTTCAGGTCATCGAGGGGTTGCGGTACGCCTTCCCGCGTGCCATGTCGGGGTTCGCCAAGGCGTTTCCCCGCTGCCAGTCGGTGCATGACGCCGTAGCGCGCGTGCCATGGATTGCGGCGTATCTGAAGTCGTCGCGCCGCCTTCCGTTCAACACCACCGGCATCTTCCGTCACTACAAGGAACTGGATCGCGCCTCGCCGTTCTGACGCGGCGCCTGCGTCATTCAGGGAGTGTCGTATCGCCCGCGTTGAGCGGCCGTTGCATGAGAACGGTGTCGACCCAGCGGCCGAACTTGAAGCCGACGGACTTGAGCACGCCTGCCGGCACGAAGCCGCACGCCGTGTGCAGACCGAGCGACGCCGCGTTGCCGCTATCGCCGACGTTCGCGATCAACTGCCGCCACGGCCCCGCTTCGCAACGTGCAATGAGGGTGAGCAGCAACGCGCGGCCAACGCCCTGTCCGGTGGCGTCGGAGGCGATGTACACCGAGTCTTCGAGCGTGAACCGATAGGCCGAGCGCGGCCGGTAGTGCGTGGCATACGCGTAGCCGAGCACCTTGCCATCGCGTTCGGCAACGAGGTACGGCAGCCCGGCGTCGAGCACCTTCGCGCAACGTGCGCGCATCTCGGTCTCGTCGGGCGGCACTTCCTCGAACGATGCGGAACCGGTAAGCACGTGATGGGCGTAAATCGCCGTAATGGCGGGCAGGTCGTCGTCGCGCACGGCGCGTACCGCGCATGCGCAGCGCGCCAGTTTGACGCCGATTCGTTGTGGTGCACCGGATGCGTGGGAGGAAGATGACGGCATACGAAAAGGTCAGGACGTTGATTTTCTACCAGCGAACGCGTTCGTTAATGAAACTCGCTCGTTAAACTTATGCGGTGCTGCGAACGAAGGCGAGCAACAGCGTGTAGTCACCGCTATCGGCAGCGCGCAGCGCGGTTAAATATCGCGCGCGAGCGTTGTCGGCTTCGACGAGGTTGCCCCCACCGCCCCACGTGAATGGAGAGGCTTTCATCTCTCGCAAAAGCGCATCAGCCATCATTCGCGAGTGTCGACCATTTCCATTGGGAAACGGGTGAATCCAGACCAACTCACGATGAAATCGGGTCGCGATTTCATCCGGTGGGAAGACCTCGTTTTCGACCCAGTAGCGCACGTTGTCGAAAAGGTCGCGCAGCCTGACGCTCACCTGTGTCCAATCGCATCCGATGTTTTTATCGGACTTTCGGAATGTACCGGCCCAAGCCCACGTTTTATCGAACATCTTCTTGTGCAGTGTGCGGCAGAAATCTTCACTGAGCACCTCCAGCTTGCGGGCACTGCGAAGCCAGGTCACTGCCGCGAGGATGTTCTCCTGCTCCCAGTCGTTAAGCTCACTCTTCGTGGCCAAGTGCGTTGGTTTTAATCCAGCAACTTCGTCGGGATCGAGAGGTGTTTGCCCCTCTTGCTCGTCAAAATTTATCGCCATAGTGCTGACCATCGACCGCGAAGCAACTCTTGTGCGCGTTGGTCAACCTGTTGGCGAAGGCGTTCAGTTGTCGGGCGTTGGTCTTCCAAACTCATGGTGTGTGCTACGCCGCCGACTTCCTGCAGTGCGATGGCGTGCGCCCGCTCTATGACCACTTGCGTGAGTGGCCTGCGGGGTACCAGGGCATACACGAGCTCACAGTCCAATCCTTCTGCCAGCTTGCGCAGTTGCCCTAGCGTGATTCGTTCATCCGCTTCCGCTTGCTCGGACTTATGCAGTGTCGGCGCAGAGATGCCTAGGCGCTCGGCCTGTTGCCGCTCTGTCAGGCCTAGTGATTCTCGAATGAGCTTCAACCAGCCCCGAGGTGGCGCCCGGCGCTTCGTCAATTCGGCATACGCTTCGGTCGATTTCTGAACTTGTTCGAGCCGGAGTTGATTCATCCTTGCATTCATTTGCTTGCCTACGAGCTAACAAAAAACAAAAATATAGTAGCCTATGGGCAAGCAAGATGCAAATAATTGCTAGCTTATGTGCTATCAGAATAATTTCATTTGATACCCTATAAGCTACTGAAAAGGGAAGAAAGCGGACCCCGAGCGACGTGCGAACCGCTGACGGGTGAAAAGTTGCCCCATTCCACCACCTCGGCACTGAGCCGATTTCCACGGCATTCCGGATAGCCAATTTCACAGTGAGCCGGCTTTCAGCAGCAGGCCCAGGACTGCCAGCAGTTTGCGCCGTGCCGATTCATAAGAAAAGCTGGTACTGGTTATGAATTGCATAAGCAGTACTTTGAGATGCTCACGCGCCGCGCACGCCTTCTTCGCCGGTGGCTCCTGCGCCAGACGCCACGTCACCGGTGGCATTCGACTCGGCATTCATGGCGTCGAGGCGCTGGCGCACGAAGCCGATGTGCTCGCGCAGCACGTAAAACTGATCGGCGTAGGCCAGTGGAATCTTCAGGCGGTTCACGGCGGCTTCGATGGCATCGAGCCGGTGGCGCAGGCTACGGTATTCGGTGTGCGCATCGTCGGCTAGCGCTTCGCGTTCCAACGCGATCAGCGCGCCGTACCAGCGGTACAACCGCGATTTCACGCGCCAGCTATACAGCGACGGCACCAGCCGGAAGGCCGGAATCAACACCACGATGATCGGCACCAGCAGCACAACGATGCGGTCGGCGAGGCTCGCAATCCAGAACGGCAAATGTCGGTACAGGAAGCCCTTGCCTGACTGGTAGTAACGCGCGGCGTCGTCGGAAATCGGGAATTCGTGCACCTGTGCCGACGGGAATTCGCCGGCGCGTTGCAACACATTGGCCTTGCCGTGCACCTCCTTCGCAGCTTCGATCAGCAGGTCAGAGAGCGCCGGATGCAGGCTGTCGCGCGCCACAAGCTCAACCGTCGGGCTGATGACGTGTACAGGATGTGCCGGGAGGTTGCGTCCGAGGTCGAAGACGCCGCGCGGCAACGTGAGCTGATTCAGATAGGTGAAGCGACGCGTGTACGCATCGGCCTGCGCGAAGTCCATCAGATGCACGCCGGGGGTGCGGATCAATTTGCCCATGGTCGGGCCGGTGGCGGTGTCGCCGGTGAGCATGGCGGCGTCGACACGGCCGTCGGTCAGCGCCTGCGCTGCCTCTTGCCCGTCGTAAGCGGTGAGGGTCGTCGAGCCGCCCGGCTCGATGCCGTTGGCCTTGAGCAGCGTGAGCGACAACGCACGGGCACCACTGCCTTCGCGACCGATGGCAATGCGCTTGCCCGTCAGGTCCGACAGTTTGGTCACGCGCTCGCCGCGATAGAACACGGAGATCGGCGCGTAGAAGACACTGCCAAGCGAGACGAGGCCATCGACATCGAGGCCTTGCGAAACACCGCCCTGCACCAGCCCGAGGTCGACGTTCTGCTTCTCGTCGGCGAGCCGCTCGACGTTCTGGCGCGAGCCTTCGGAGGGGAGCACGTTGAGCGTGATGCCGTCGCGCGCGAGGATAGTCTTGTAGCGTTGCGCGGCGTTCCAGAAGGAACTGCCTTCCGGCCCGGCACTGAGGGTCACGGTGCGCGGCGGCGCCGGCTTCACCAGCCATACGGCGAGCCAGATGGCCGCAATCGAGACGAGCACGACAGGGCCGAAAGACACGGCGAGATCGCGCCAGGAGATCGCGACGAAGCGCGCACGGAGTCGCCGGTGGGCGGGTTGGTTCGAGTCGGTCGTCATCTAACAGGCAGGAATATCCAACACCCGGCCGATCATACGCCATCTGCGGCATCGCGCTTCAGCATTCCGCCTTGGCGTCACGTTCCGCGGTGTGGCCGGATCAGCGGTGGGCAAGACTTTGCGCGAGTTGTTTCCAGAGGTGATCGGCGGCAGGCGACAGACGCCGTCCCACGCGCGTCATCATCTGGCTGGAGAAACCCGTCGCAATCGGATGGTCGATGGGCACGGCAACCAACTCGCCGAGTTCGATGCCACGCCGCGCGGTGATTGCCGACATGAAAGCTACGCCGAGGCCGGCCGCCGCGAGCGTCTGCGCAGTGTTGAACAGATCGACGCGATAGGCAGGAATCACGTTCAGACGCGCAGTGTCGAGCACCGAGTGCACGAAGTGCTGTACGCCGTGCGCCTCGGTCATGAAGATGAGCCGCTCGTGCGCCAGTTCCGAGGGCGGCACGCTCGGCATCTTGGCGAAGCGGTGTGTGGGCGCGACCACCGCGCACAATGCCTTTGCTGCGAACGGATGAATACGCATCGCGGGATCGTCTGCCGAGCGTGCGCACAATCCGATATCGACGACATCGTCACGCACGAGCGAGAGCACCACGGGGGTAGGGCCGGAGCGAATCTCGACGAGGATGTCCGGATAGCTCATCGAAAAGCGCTGCAAGGCCTGCGCGATCAGCCGGCCGATGAAACCCTCTCCCACGCCGATGGCGACCCTGCCGCGCTTCAGATGCCGGTATTCCTCCAGCCGTGCCGACAGATCGCGCTGACGACGCTGGCCGTCGCGGTAATAGTCGATGAGCACCTGTCCGATCTCGGTCACGCTGACGTTGCGTCCGCGCCGCTCGATCAGCGGAAAACGCAAACGCCGCTCCAGCGCCGCGATCTGTCGGCTGACCACGGACGGATTCACGCCCAGTGCTTCGGCAGCCATGCGCACACCGCCTGTCGAGGCAATTTCGGCGAGATATTTGAGCGGGCGCTCGCCAATGTCGTCCATCCACGACTCGTTTGTCATGTTCGTTTCACTGTTGGGGCTCGAATGCGTTCGAGAGATGACGTCGACCTGACCAGGGCATGGCGCCGGTGACTGCCGCGGGGGCTCGGAAAGTGGCCGGAAAACTCATCAAGTCTTTGAATCAACGCTGGTTTTTTTCATCGATACCGACATCCTGAGGGCGTCGTGCCGCCATCGATTGTTGACTTCAGAGCAACATTTTGACGTGGTTTGCGTCATGGGTCGAGATTTTCGTCGGTGCAATACTCCGCGTTATTCAAAAGAGAGGAGCCCCCGATGAGCGAGATTCGCTATTGCGAAGTCGGCGATCTGGCCGATGCCCGCGAGCAATTGGCCGACATTCGTCACCATATCCACCAACACCCCGAGTTGTCCTACGAGGAAGTCGACACGTCGCGTTACGTGGCGGAGAAACTCGAAAGCTGGGGCTATCAGGTCACGCGTAACGTCGGGGGGCACGGCGTGGTGGCCTCGCTCACCGTGGGCACGAGTGGTCGTACCGTGGGCGTGCGCGCCGACATGGATGCGCTGCCGATTCACGAACAGACCGGCCTCGCTTATGCCAGCGTGCACGACGGCAAGATGCACGCCTGCGGCCACGACGGCCACACGACCGTGTTGCTGGGCGCCGCGCAACATCTCGCGAAGACGCGCAATTTCGACGGCACCGTCCATCTGATTTTCCAGCCGGCGGAAGAAGCCGGTTCGAACAGCGGCGCCGAGCAAATGATTGCTGACGGACTGTTCGAGCGTTTCCCGTGCGAAGCGATCTTCGGCCTGCACAATCATCCGGGCGTGGCCACGGGCACCTTCGGTTTCCGTGCCGGCCCGCTGATGGCCGCGTGCGACACCGTCAAGATCCGCATTCACGGGCGTGGCGGTCATGCGGCCCGCCCGCACCTCGCCATCGATCCGGTGGTGATCGGCAGCAGTCTCGTGATGGCGCTGCAAACGGTGGTCGCTCGTAACATCGACCCGACCGAAGCGGCCGTGGTCACGGTCGGCACGTTCCACGCCGGTTTTGCGCCGAACGTGATTCCCGAAGACGCGACGATGGAGATGAGCGTGCGCTCGTTCTCCCCGAAGGTGCGCGCCACGCTCGAAGAACGCATCCGCGCGCTGGTGAAGTCGCATACGGAAGGCTACGGCGCGAGCGCCGACATCGAGTACATCCGGGGCTATCCGGTGCTCGTGAACAGCGAGGCGGAGACGGAATTCGCGCGCAGCGTGGCGCAAGAACTGGTTGGCGCCGAGCACATCATCTCGCCGTTCCCGCCGATCGCGGGCAGCGAAGACTTCGCCTACTACCTGCAGAAGGTGCCGGGCTGCTTCATTCGTCTGGGTAACGGCGAAGGCAAGCCCATGCTGCACAACGCCAAGTACGACTTCAACGACGACAATCTGACCATCGGGGCCGCCTTCTGGACGCGTCTGGTCGAACGCTTTCTGAGCAAGGATCGCGCATGAGCATCGCAACGCAATCGTTTCCGGCTGACGGCGCGCAGCCGGTGCCAATGAGTCCATCGCAGCAGCGCAAGATCGTTTTCGCCGCGGTCATCGGTAACCTGCTGGAGTTCTTCGACTTCACGGTCTACAGCTATTTTGCTCTGACCATCGGCAAGCAGTTCTTCCCGGCGGACGATCCCATCACGTCGTCGTTGCTGGCGTTCGCCGTGTTCGCGGTGGGCTTCGTGATGCGTCCGCTCGGCGGTATCGTGATCGGCCGCTATGCCGACCGTGCCGGCCGCAAACCGGCGCTCACCCTGACCATCGGTCTGATGGCGCTCGGCTCGGTAGCCATCGGTCTTGCGCCGACCTACGCGCAGATCGGTCTGGCGGCGCCGTTGCTGATCGTCGCCGCCCGGTTGCTGCAAGGCTTCGCGCAAGGCGGCGAGTTTGGCGCGGCAACGGCCACTCTGCTGGAAATGGGCGGCGCGAAGAGCCGAGGTTTTCGTGCCAGTTGGCAGTTGGCGAGTCAGGGCGCAGCCGCCCTGCTCGGCTCGGGTCTGGCGGCAAGCCTCGGCTTCCTGCTCTCGGACGACACCATGCATAGCTGGGGCTGGCGCATCCCGTTCCTGCTGGGGACGTTGATCGCGCCGGTCGGGATCTACCTGCGCCGTCACATTCAGGAAGAGCCGCCGAAGCCGAAGACCGTGGCCGGTCGCGACGATCCCAAGCGTGGCCTGTACGTACGTAACTGGTTCCTCACGATCTTCTCGATCATGGGCATGTCGGTTTCGACTTACGTGATGATGTATTACATGCCGACCTACTGCATCCAGTACCTGGGTCTGCCGCCGAAGATGTCGATGCTCGCGGGCGTTGCCGCCAGCACGATCTCGCTGGTGATGTGCCCGATTTATGGCGCATGGTCGGACAAGATGGGGCGTCGCAAGCCGCTCACGATCATCGGCCGTGTGGGCCTCATCGTGCTGCTGTACCCGGCGTTCTGGATCATGACGCACTTCCCGTCGCTGCCGGTGGTACTCGCTGCGCTGATCGTGCTGATGCTTTGTTACACGATGGGTTCGGCGCCGGCGTATGCGCTGATGCCGGAGAACTTTCCGAAGCATCTGCGCGCGGGCTACATGTCGAGCGCATATGCCATTGCCGTGTCGGTGTTCGGCGGTACGGCGCAGCTCGTTGCCGGCTGGCTGATTCGTGTGACCGGCAACAAGATGGCGCCGGCCTGGTACATGATCGTCTGCGTGATCATCTCGCTCATCGCCGTGTCGATGTTCGAAGAGACCGGCAACAAGGCGCTCGACGACTAAGCACCGACCGAAGTTTGACGATGCCGCAAAGGCGACGACGGATGCCGTCGTCGCCTTTTTCGTTCGGTGCCCGCCCTTATGAACGCCCGAACGTTGCGCTGATATCGAGCGGATACACCGGACGATTCACGCGCGAGAACGGAAACAGCGCGTAGTTCGAACTCGTCACACCATCGCTGTCGCACTCCACCAGCCCCGCCGAAATCGGCACGAACACCGGTCGGCAGTACATGCGCGACTTGAGCAGCAGGAAGCGTTCGCTGCGCGGATCGAGGCCAACGCAGGTGAACACCCCGTGGTCCCACGGTTCGTGCGTGCGCTCTGTCACCACAATGCGCGCCGCGCCGATATCGAACAGCACGGTGCGTCCCATGTAGCAGCGTTGACCGGTGTACGTCGGTCCGGTGACGACATACTCGCCGTCGCTGATCTTGCGCACGATACCGGTGAGCACCGGCGGCGTCTTGGTGATGCCCAACTGTGTCAGCGCACGTTTGTTGCCGAGGGCGAGCGTGACCTCGGCGCCCTCGCCTGCGGCGATCAGCGTCGCTACGGCCTGCGGATCGCACAACGGCCCGACGCCAATCCCCGTCAGCCCGCCCGCGAGCGCCGCTTCGAGCACATCCATCGTGTCGCAGGTGCCGCCTGACATGCAGTTATCGCTGTGATCGAGCAGCAGCACCGGTTTGTCGGCGCCTTCGGCCAACTGTTTCGCTTCGGCAATCGACTCGGCCAGCGGTGCGCTGCGATAAACGAAGCCGTCGCGCTCGTCCCACACCTGTGCGGCAATGCGATCCGCAACGGCCTGCGCGCGTGCCACCCCCGCATCACTGCTATCCGCCGTCACCACAACGCTGATGCACGGGGCCGGAATGTCGGCGAGCGAGAAGCCGGAGAATACCGACACTGCTGGAATGCCCTCCTCGGCCTCCGCGCGACGGGCCGCATCCAGGGCGCGTTTCATCGCACCGCCATGACTGGTACTGCGCAGCGAGTGCACCATCAACGGTGGTTGTTGCCACACCACCCTGGGCTGTCGTTTGCCCGCCAGCATCTCGAATAGCAGACGCCCCGCGTGCTCGCCCGTTTCGTACATGTCGACGTGCGGATACGTCTTGAAGCCCACGACAATATCGGCGTTGTTCACGATCTTCGGCGTGACGTTCGCATGCAGATCGAGCGCCACGGCAATCGGCGTGCCGGGTGCGGCAGCGCGCACGCGCTCAAGCAGATCGCCTTCGCCGTCGTCGCTGTTCTCGGCGACCATCGCACCGTGCAGATCGAGCAGGATGGCATCGACGCCGCTCGCTGCTGCCACGATCCGGCGGCACAGTTCGTCATAGGCGCTCGCGGCCACCGGTCCGCTCGGGTTGGCCCCGGCCGACACAGGTGTCACCACCTCGGCGCCGGCGGCTTCTGCCAGATCGAGGAACGCGGCCATCGCCGTGCGCATGCCCTTGTTGTCGCGATAGGCGGCCTCGTCATACGTCGGCCCATGATTGCCGAACGCTTCGAGCGGCGTGGGCACCGGCGAGAACGTGTTCGTCTCGTGATTCATCCGCGCGATCATGACTTTCATGCGGCACCTCCTGCGCGTTGCAGCATGGCTTGCAGCAGCACGTTGCAACCGGCTTCGAGGTGCGCCGGATCGGCGTCTTCGATTTCGTTGTGGCTGATGCCATCCTTGCACGGCACGAAGATCATGGCTGTGGGCGCCACGCGGGCGAGATACACCGCGTCGTGCCCTGCGCCGCTGATGGCATCCATCGACGACAGGCCCAGCGCTTTCGCGCCATCGCGGATCGCCTCGACGAGTTCCGACGCGAAAGGCTGCGGCGGGAAGTACACGACCTGCTCGATGGCGACGTCGATGCCCTTCGTGCTCAACGCCGTGCACTCGGCGCGGAGCTTCGCGTTCAGGGCGTCGAGCGTCGCGTCGTCGGCGGCGCGCAGATCCACGGAGAGTTTGACGCGCCCGGGAATGACGTTGCGCGAGTTCGGGTAGTTGTCGATCCAGCCGACCGTGCCACGCGCATGCGGTGCGTGTTCGCATGCGATGCGGTTCACCGCCTGAATCAACTGCGCGGCGGCAAGCAGCGCGTCGCGGCGCAATTCCATCGGCGTGGGGCCGGCATGCGCTTCCATGCCGGTGATGGTGACGTCGTACCAGCGTTGGCCAAGTGCGCCCTGCACCACACCGATGGTTTTCCCGTGGGCTTCGAGCACCGGGCCTTGTTCGATGTGCGCTTCGAAATACGCGCCGACAGCCCCCGGGCGCCCAAGCGCCGACTCGGTACCGGCGTAGCCGATGCTGCGCAATGCCTCGGCGACGCTCACCCCGTCGTGGTCCTTTTGCGTGAGCGCGTGATCCAGCGTGAAGGCGCCGGCATAGACGCCCGAGCCCATCATCACGGGCACGAAGCGCGACCCCTCTTCGTTGGTCCACACGGCGACTTCGAGCGGCGCTTCGGTCACGATCCCGTTGTCGTTCAGCGTGCGCAGCACTTCCAGTCCGGCGAGCACGCCGTAGTTGCCGTCGAACTTGCCGCCGGTCGGCTGGGTGTCGATGTGGCTGCCGGTCATGACGGGGGGCAGCGTGTCGTTACGGCCGGCGCGGCGCGCGAAGACGTTGCCGATGGCGTCGATGCGCACGGTACAGCCGATTTCCTTCGCCCACGCGACGAACAGATCGCGACCCTGGCGGTCGAGATCGGTCAGCGCAAGGCGACAGACGCCGCCCTTCGCGGTCGCGCCGATTTGCGCGAGGTGCATGAGGCTGTCCCACAGGCGCGCGCCGTCGATGCGCACTGCGGCAGCCGGTTGATCGAGACGTTCCATGTTCACAAGTCCTTCAGGGCATGCGCCGCGCGGTTCACGCTGACGCAGGCGTTGGCAGAATGGCGCGCTCGCCTAACGGCCTGGCGACGCGCGTCGGAGAGTGAGAGCGGCGTGGCTCACGCCACGCCCACGCCGAGATACCGGTCCTTGACGACCTCGTCGGCGAGAAACGCGGCATTGTCCGCGCCGTACACGATCACGCCTTGCTCGACGATGTAGTGCCGGTCGGCGAGCTGCGTGCAGACTTCCAGATTCTGTTCGACGAGCAGGATGGCGACGCCGGCCTGCTTGATGAGTTTCAGTTGCGCCACGATCTCTTCGACGATCACCGGTGCGAGGCCTTCGACCGGCTCGTCAAGCATGAGCAGGCGCGGGTGATTCATCAGCGCGCGGCCGATCGCGAGCATCTGTTGCTCGCCGCCGGACAGTTGTGCACCCCCGTTCTTGCGGCGTTCCTGAAGGCGCGGAAAGATGCGGTAAATGTCGGCAAGCTGCCACGGCGAATCGCGTCGCGCGCCGAGTTTGAGATTCTCTTCGACGGTGAGCAATTTGAAGATGCCGCGATGCTCGGGCACGAAACACACGCCCTTCGCTGCGATGCGGTGCGCGGGCTGCCCGGCGATGGGCTTGCCCAGAAACGAAATGCTGCCCGCCTTGGGCGTGACTACGCCGGCAATGGTCTTGAGCGTGGTCGACTTGCCCGCGCCATTGCGACCCAGCAGCGTGACGAGTTCGCCATCGCCGACGCTCATCGTCACGCCTTGCAGGATGTGGCTCTTGCCGTAATAGCTGTGAATGCCTGCGACGTCGAGAATCATGCGCGGCCTCCGGTAATCATGTTGCCGAGATAGGCGGCGCGTACACGGTCGTCGGCGCGAATGGCGTCCGGCTTGCCTTCGACCAGCACGCGGCCCTGCTGCATGACGGTGATCGTGTCGGAGATGTCCATCACGATGTTCATGTTGTGCTCGATGAGTACAACGGTGTGATCGTCGCGCAGGCCACGGATGAGTTGCTTCATGTCGTCGAGATCGTCGATGCCCATGCCGGACGTCGGTTCGTCGAGAAAGATCGCCTTGGGCCGTGCCGCCAGCGCCATGCCGACTTCGAGGCGGCGTTGCTGCCCGTGCGAGAGCGCGCCCGCCGCAGTGTCGGCATGACGCGTGAGCGCGAGCCGTGTGAGCACATCGTCGACGATGGTGGCGCAGGCGCGTGGACCATCCGCCTTGCGCCAGCACGAGAGTGCGCGGCGCGGTGTCACGCCCAGCGCGGCCAGTCGCAGGTTCTCGCGCACCGACAGGTTCTGGAATAGCGCCGTGACCTGAAACGAGCGGGCGATGCCGCGCTGCACGCGTCGGTAGTCGGCTTCGGTTGTCACGTCGTGACCGTCGAACACGATGCGTCCGCCCGAGACCGGCACCGTGCCGGTCAGCATATGGAACAGCGTGGTTTTGCCCGCGCCGTTCGGACCGATGACGGAGTGCACCGTGCGCGGTGCGACACGCAGATCCACGCCATGCAGCGCGGTGAACTTGCCGTAGCGTTTGACGATGCCGCTCGCTTCTATAAGCACGTTCGGGGCGTCGCTCATGTCGCATCTCCCTGCGTATCCAGTTTGCCGTTGGCATCGCCGCGCTTGCCGGCAATGCGGTACCACAGCGATTCCCCGACGCCCCACAAGCCGCGATGCATGAACAGACTCACGGCGATGAGCAGCAGGCCGAGCAACAGCAGCCAGCGCGGCCAGAGCGTGGAGAGCCAGTCGGCGGCCAGCACATAGAACGCGGCGCCGAGCACCGACGCGAACAGATTGCCCGTGCCGCCGATGACCGTCATCACGAGGATCATCTCGCTCGTGTGGTACTCGATGTTGGACAGCGGTGCAATGCCGGTCATCAACGCATGCAGTGCGCCGGCGAGCGCCGTGACGGCGCCCGAGATGGCGAACGCCACGAGCTTGAACGTCTTCACGTGATAGCCGATGGCGGCGGCCCGCGTCTCGTTGTCGCGAATGGCGAGCAGTGTGCGTCCGAACACGGAATCGGCCACACGCAGCAGCACCGCGAAAACGATCAGGAAGATGACCGCGACGAAGGTGTAGTACTGCCACGGCGTCTCCAGCGGGATCAGCGTCTTGCCGCCGAGCGCGAGCGATTTACGTGGAATGTCGAGCAGCCCGTTGTCGCCGCCGGTCCATTCGGTCGCGGTGTAGGCGAGGAAGTAGAACATCTGTGCGCAGGCCAGCGTGAGCATCACGAAGTAGGTGCCCTTCTGCCGTATCGCAAAACTGCCGACGACCGCTGCGATCACCGCGCCCAGCACGATCGAGATGACGATGGCGAGCGGCATGGGCAACGCGGTGCGCGTGAGCATGATGCCCAGCGTGTAGCTGCCCAGACCGAAGAAGATGCCTTGTCCGAACGAGAGCAGGCCGGTGTAGCCGAGCAGCAGATTGCAGCCGAGCACGGCGAGCGCGTAGACGAGCACTTCGGTCGCGAGCGTGCCCGAAGACAGCGTGACCGGCAGGATCAGTGTGACGGCGGCGGCGAGCAGCCAAAATCGATAACGTACCAGCATCATCCTCTCCCGAGCAGGCCGTGCGGACGCATGAGCAGCACTGCTGCCATCGCCACGTAAATCATCAGTCGTGCGCCTTCCGGCCAGATCGTGCTCATCAGACTCTGCACGATGCCGATGACAAGACCGCCCACGAGTGCACCGGCGAAACTGCCCATGCCGCCGATGACGACCACGACAAAGGCAATGCCCAGCGCCTCGATGCCCATGAACGGTTCAACGCCGCGCACCGGTGCGGCCAGCACACCCGCGAGCGCTGCCGTGCCGGCCCCCAGCGCGAAGGCGAGACTGAACACGCGGAACACGTTGATGCCGAGCAACGACACCATCTCCGACGACTCGCTGCCTGCGCGCACGGCACTGCCCAGACGTGTGCCTTCGAGCAGCCACCAGAGCACGGCGGCGAACACGGCGGTGAATCCGATGAGGAAGAGGCGGTACTTCGGATAGATGAAACTGCCCCACATCACGACGCCGTCGAGCACCTCGGGCACCGCCACGTTGTCGCCCAGCGGGCCCCAGACGATGATGACCAGTTCCTGCACGACCAGCGCGAGGCCGACCGTCACGAGGATATGGAATTCGTGTGCTTTCTCGTAGATGTGCGAGAGCAGCACTTTCTCGGCGACCCACGCGAGCGCGCCCACGACGATGGGACAGATGATCAGCGCGAGCCAGAACGACAGACCCCATTGCAGCGCCTGATAGCAGCAATAGGCACCGAGCAGGTAGAAGGCGCCGTGCGCGAAGTTCACGAAGCGCAACAGGCCGAAGATGATCGACAACCCGACGGCGAGCAGGAAGTACAGCATCCCGATCCCGACGCCATTGATGACTTGCAGCAAATAGACGTTCATGCGCGTCCCGGAGAGCTTGAGTGGACGTGGAGCACCGTGTGCCGTGCAGCCTTCGCTGCGCAGCACTGACGACACATGCGGGGACGGCCAGGCGTCCCCGCGAGCGACACTTCAGACAGCCATAGCGATGCGCGGCTGCGTCAGGCCATCTTGCACTCGGTCTTGTCGAGCGGCAGGAACGATTTCCCGGCACTGACGATATCGGCGTAGTCGTCGGGGTTCTTCATCTTCGACTTGGCCTTGCCCTTGAGCAGGTAGTAATTCTTGAGTACCTGATGGTCGCCCTTGCGAATCTCTTCCGGACCCGTGAGGCCGTCGTACTTCATGCCTTCCATCGCGGCGATGACCGCCTTCGGGTCGGCACTGCCCGCCTTGACCATGGCGTCGAGCATGAGCTTGGTGCAGATGTATGAGCCCGCAAGGCTGTAATTCGGGTTCTGCTTGAAGCGGTCTTGCGTGCGTTTGACGAGGTCGAGGTTCAGCGGCGAGGCCACGGCGTGCCAGTACTGCGCGCCGAAGTACACGCCGTCGCACAGATCGGCGCCGAGCGTTTCGAACTGTTCCAGACCCGACGCCCATGCCATCAGGATAGTGCAGTTCTTCTTCATACCGAAGCTCACCGCCTGACGCAGCGTGTCGGACGATTGCGAACCGAAATTCAGAATCAGCAGGACGTCGGGCTTGGCGGCAGCGGCATTCGTGAGATAGCCGGAGAACTCTTTCTCGGTGAGCGAGTGATAGCTGTTGCCAACGTGCTCGATGCCTTTCTCTTTGAAGATGTTCTTGGCGGCCGTGAGCAGACCGTCGCCAAAGACGTACTGCGGCGTGATCGTGTACCAGCGCTTGGCCTTGGGCATCGATTCGATCAGCGGACGCACCGTTTGCTCGATGGCGCCGAAGGTCGGCACCGACCAGCGGAAGGTGGCGTTGTTGCAGTCCTTGCCCGTGATCTCGTCGGCACCGGCCGTCGTGATGAAGATGCCGCCGGCCTTCTCGGCTTCTTTGCCCATCGCCAACGCTTCGGATGACAGGATGCCGCCAGCAAAGAAGCGCGCGCCTTTCTGTTGCGCGATCTCCTGCACGCGGCGGATGGCCGTGGCGGGTTTACCCTCTGTGTCGAGGGTGGTGTAGGCGAGCGGGCGGCCCAGCACTTTGCCGTATTGCTCGACGATGAGTTTCATGCCGAGATCGGCGAATTTGCCGTTAGCGGCAAACGGGCCCGACATCGGCACCGGACAGGCCAATTGAATGGCGCCGGTGCTTTGCGCGAACACGTCGCGAGCGGAGAATAGGGAGCCAGGCAGAGACGCCGCAGCGGCGAGCTTCAACAGTTCACGACGATTCAATTGGGTCTCCAGGGAAGAGAGCAATCGTTCATGGGGTGCCAACGCGCAGCACGTCATCTGCTGACCGGCCGCGGATAGCAAGACATCGATCTGCGGCAGCGACCTGACGGTGACGAATTGCAACGTCCGGGGCCTTATCCCTATCCGTCATATTTATAATGATAAATAGGATGGATTTGATCGTAGGTATAATGCTTTGGAGTGTCAATCGGAAAAAATTCCGAGGCGGCACAGTCCGAAATTCGTGTGAACAAGACCCTTTTGAGGCGCTACATGGCATTGGATGCGCAACTGGTGCGAGAGCCGTTGGAAATCAAACAGCAAAAGCGCGGCGATCTCGTTGCCGAAGCCATCAAGCGTCTGATCACCGAGGGCAACCTGATGCCCGGCGATCGTCTGCCGCGCGAGGTGGAGTTGCAGCAGATGTTCGGGGTGTCGAAGAGCACCATTCGAGAAGCGCTCAAATCGCTCGAAGTGCAAGGTCTCATCAAGGTGAGTACGGGGCCGTCGGGCGGCGGCATGGTGGTGGAAGTGCCGCTCGAGCGCACGTTCCAGCTCATGCAGAACTACCTCTTCTTCAAGGAAGTGAGCATCGACGACATCTATACGGTGCGTCAGTTGCTTGAGCCGGAGCTTGCCGCAGGGGCGGTGCCACATCTGACGGAAGCCGACTTCGAAGCGCTCGAACACAACATGGCGTGTTGCAGCCCGGCGTCGCATGATCGGCGCGAGTTGCTGCGGCAGCGTCAGGCCGATGTCGACTTTCACGACATTCTCGCGGCCGCCAATCCCAACAGTTTTCTGCGCTTCACCTGCGAACTCGTCAACGAGATGATTCGCCAGTTGATCGTGTTCGGCAACGAAACGCCGCGCCGCGAGCACGAGAAATTCGGCACGGCCAACGTCAATATTCATCGCGAGATTACCGATGCCGCGCGCGCAGGCGACGCGCAGCGTGTGCGTGAACTCATGCAGTTCCACATGCAGGAGGCGCGCACCTATATCAAGCGGATGAACGGGAAGCTGCGCGGCCGTCTGATTCTCGATTCGGATATCGTCGACATGCAGCAGCGCGTGCGTTCGCAGTTGGGCTCGGGTGCACCGCAGATACCGCGTCGCAAGGCAGCCACCGAAGCGGCGTTGCCGCAAGCCGACGTCGCACCGCCGAAGCGCGCGTCGCGCAAGACGGCGGTTCAGGAGAAGGGCGTTGCGAAGGCCGCCGGCAAGACCTCGGCGAAGTCGAAGACGAGCGTGGCGCAGACGCCGGTGAAGCCGGAGACATCGGTGAGGGTCGCGAAAGCTAAGGCGGAGACGCCGCGCAAGCGTCGCGTGGCGGCGAGCTAAGGTGCTTGCACACAACATTCGCTGCGGCGCTTGGCGCTCGCGAAGCGGCTCAGATCGGGTCCGGATCGGCCAGATGGACGGTGAGTCGCTTGAGCGCTCGCACCTGGCGTAGGGCCACGCGCAAGTCGCACGTCGAGATCAGGCCGATGCCTCCTTCGTCGTCGCCCAGCGGGAGCCCGTCGCGCTCATAGACGACGAGCGCGCCCACCCCGACCGGCGTGTTGTACAACTCATGCCACGAGAACATGACGGTGTACCCGTCGGCACCCTGTGCCAGCACGAAGGCCCGTGTGAAATCGCGCGCTTGCGCCAATCGTAGCCGGGCAACGTCGAGCAGGGCGGTCAGCCGCACGCCTTTGTAGTCGATCGCGCTTCGTACCTTCCGGCCAGACAGACAAACGACGTCGAGCGGCCCGGTCAGTTGCGTCGGCAAACGCATCAGCGAGCAGAGATCGAAGGAATGACGACGATTGACGCAGCCGGAGACAACCACTTCACGAGAGACGAGCGGGGCTGGGGCCTCGGGCGCAGGGCTCGCCAGGGCGAGCGGCGCGCTGTTGGCGCTAAGGCGACTGTCCGGCGAAGCGCTGGACGGCATACGCATGGGGTCGATGGGCATGTCGGATGGGTTGGGGGGCACCGGTCGCCTCAATATAGCGGCCGGGCCTTCGGCGGACATACGGGGTGCCTGATAGCGCCTATTTGCGAGGCTTGAACGGGCCTCTCACAGGCAATGGGTGCCGTTGCGCGCCGTCAGCTTCCGTAGCGTGCAGCGCGACGTGCGGGCTGCGGTGCCGGCACGTTGGCAAGCATCTCGCGTGCCTCCTGCACATCGGCGAGCGACTCGCCCCCCTGGAGTGCGTCGAGCGCCGTGCGCAACACCTGCACGAGGTTGTTGTCTGTGGTGGCGTTGCCCTCACCCAGACGCAACAGGCTGAGCGCTGCCCGTAACGTGAGCATCGGCGAGGCTTGCGCTTGCGCGATCTGCAACGCGTGCTCCAGCCACGGACGCACTGCGTCGTCGGGGTGATGACCGGCGCGCAGGAACTCACCCTTCTGGCGCAGGAATTCCGCTTGCCAGTGAGCGTCGTTGCGGCGTGCCGACACATGGGCGCCCCGCTCGGCCGCGTGCAGTCCCAGCGCAATGTCGCCGGTGCCCGCACAGGCTTCCACGAGCAGCCCGAAGAACATGCCTTCGACACCGCCCATGATTTCGCTCAGACGGCCCACGCTGTCGGTGATGCGCTCGAGGCCACTCACGTCGCCGCGAGAGGCGAGCGCCCAGCCGCGAATCGTCTGCCCGGCGAGCGCCCAGAGGGCCACGCCTGCCTCCGTCGCCACTTCGGTCGCTTCGCTTGCCAGTGCCTCGGCTGAAGCGACTTCACGACGCAGGCGCCGCAACATTGCCGCGAACACCAGCGCAAACGAAAAGGAGTAGCGACGACCTTGCTGACGTCCCATCGCCAGGGCTTCCTCGCTCGCGGCGAGCGATTCGTCATGACGTCCGGTGAACCAGTAGGCCCACGAGAGGAACGACAGCCCAGTGATGCGTGCGTCTTCGCCAAGTCCGGTGTCGGCGTGTTCGGGGCGGTAATGCGAGAGACCGGTTTCCAGAGCCGTGACCGCACCGCCAAAGTCGCCATGGCAGCACAGGCTATTGCCCAGCGCGTAATACGCGTGGGCGAGCAGGGGTGCGGCGTCGGCCTGTTCGGCGATCAGGATGAGTTTGCGGGCGAGATCGACGCTGCGGTCGAAGTCGCTCCACGAGCTGGAGCCGAGCCACAGCCCCCAATAGACGGGGAACAGCGCGATGTCGTCGCCCATCGGTTGCGCGAGGGCGAGCGCGGTTTCGAAGTTGTGACGCGCCGGTTCGGAGCCGTAGCCGTGCAACGAGACCAACGGCACGCCGAGCGCCATGCGCAGTTGCAATTCCTGCTGTGCGGTCTGGGCGCTGGAGCCCGTTTGCCGTAGAACGTCGAGTGCGCTCTGGTAGTGTGCGCAGGCTTCGCGGAACGCCTGACGGCCCGTTGCGTATTCGCCCGCGAGACGGTAGTGCTCGATGGCCGCCTCCGGCTCGTCCGCCTGCCGGAAATGCCAGGCAAGCACTTCCGGTTCGGACTGCACAGCCGAGGCGCCTTGCTCGCGCATGGCCAGGGCAATCCGGCGGTGCGCATCCTGACGGCGTTCCTGCGGCTGTGCGTCGTAGGCGGCTTTGTGCAGCAATGCGTGGCGGAAGACATAGCGGCCGTTGTCCTGACGTTGCACGAGGGCGCAGGCAACGAGCGTGTCGAGCGCGCGCTCGACGAGCGCCATCGACCGCCCGCTCGCGACGGCGAGCACGTCGGCCTGAAACTCAGGACCGAGGCAGGACGCGAAGTGAGCCACCGGTTTGGCGCTGCCGGCGGCGTCAATGCGCGCCATCATCAATTCCTGGAGGCTGGCCGGCATCGGCATCGTGCCGACGGGGCCGCGTCCGCCTTGTTGGGCCGCCGTGGCCCGCGCAAGTTCTTGCAGGAACAAGGGAACGCCCTCGGCGAGATGCACGATGCGCTCGCGCATGGCGGCCGGCAGGGCGACGCGCGGCGTGGCCGCCCGCACGATCGAGGCGGCGGCGCCCGCGTCGAGCGGCGCCAGATCGATGCGGCGCAAGCTGGCGGTGTGATGCCACGGCAGCTCGAATTCGGGGCGCGCGCACACGATCAACAGACGACCGGCCGGCGGATTCTCCGCCATGAGCGCGAGCAACTCCTGCGTGGACGGATCGGCCCAGTGGGCGTCGTCCAGCATGAGCACACCCCCGTCGGGCAGCAGCGCGGCGAGCAGGCCAGGGGCTTCGTCGAGCACCGCCTGCTTCCAAGCGTGCGGCACGTTGCCGTCGGCGTGCATGTCGAACAGCGCACGCAGGCGACGATGGGCGAGCAGGGCGGGTTGCGGGAGTTGCGACGCGTCGGCGGCAGATTGCGTGCGCAGCCAGCGGGCAATCGGATGGAAGGGCGTGCCGGCGCCGTCTTGTGCGCAGGCCAGATCGATCACGCGCAGGCCGCCCGTCTCGATGAAGTGACGCACCAGCGCCGACTTGCCGATGCCGGCTTCGCCAATGACCAGTGCGAGCACGCCCTGAGCGGCGCTGGCGTCGCGCATGGCTCCGTGCGCGCAGGCAAGTTCGGCGAGTACGGCATCGCGGCCGAAGAGCATGGCTGCGCGGCGGCGCGACCGGCGCTCCGGCGTCGGATCGGGATTGACACGAAACACCGGGATATCCCGATTCGCATGGCGCTCGCGGACATTGCCGTGGGGGGTCGTCGCGATGGCCACGCCGATCAGGCGTTGCGTGTCCTCGCAGATCACCACTTCGCCGGGCAGCGCCAGATCGGCCAGTTGTGTAGCAGAGCGCGAGACACGTCCGCCCGTGTCGGGACTGTCGTCGGCAACCGAACTGATGACCAGCCCCGTGTGAACGCCCGCGCCGATGCCCACGCGAGCTGTGCTTGCCTGCACGCAGCGCATGGCGGCTTCGACCGCGTGACGGCCGGCGCCTTCCAGCGCGGTCGGATATCCGAAATAGCCGAGCAGGCCACCCGTCGGCGTGCGCATCGTGTAGCCCCACGACTGGCGCAGGATCGTTTCACACTGCACCAGCGGCGGACGCATCATGCCTACGAGTTGATCGGGATCGTCGATGCCGTTGGGCGCGAATTCGATGGCGACGACCGTCAATTGACGACGCTCGGGCCCCGTGGCGCGTTGTTCCATCCGCGCGGGTGGCGTTTCCAGCAACTGCGTGAGCGCCGCGCCGGGCACCTCCCCGAGTTCCTCGCGCAACACGTCGCACAGGCGACGGTATTCGGTTTCGGCCTCGTCGCGTCGCCCGGCGCGCAACAGCAGCGCTAGCAGACAATGCCAGCCCGATTCGTCGAACGGCGCGAGTGCCACGAGTTGCCGTGCGTGAGCGAGTGCCTGATCGAGGTCGCCGAGACGGGCGTAGCCGTCGGCAAGCAGTCGCTCACCGAAGACCCGGCGGCGCTGGTATTCGTCGCGTTGCAGCTCGATCCACTGTTCGAGATCCGGCGTGTCGCGCACCGACAGGCCGTGCAGGAAGGGGCCTTGATAGAGCGCCACGCAGTCGGCCAGATGCTGGAGGTGGGCCGCCAGGTCCAGACCCGTGACGCCATCGAGCGTGCGATTCGCCTGTTCGATCATGCTCGCGAAGACGTGAGCGTCGATCCACAGACCGGTTTCGGGACGCAAACGCACGACCTGACGATCGGACTCGAAGAGTTCGTCGCCGAGGGTGTCGCGCAGGTGGAAGAGCATGCGCTTGAGCTTGTCGCGACCGCCCTGGCCGTCTTCGTCCGGCCAGAACAGGTCGGCGAGCGCGCCGCGCGTGTGATAGCCCGGTTGCAGGGCGAGATAGGCCAGCAACCCGCGCGCCTTCGTGTATTTCACGGCGCAGGCTTGTTTGCCTTGTTCGACCCGCATCGGACCGAGCAGGTAGAGCGATCTGGTGGCTTGCATTGTCCCTGGACGGCGAATAGGCAACGCCGGCGCACACTTTTGCGTGTTGCACCGGTGTCGCGAATTTCATGATGTCGTCGAGCCAGACCGACGTTTCCGGAAGGCAACGAGCGCTGCCGTCGGCGCCGAGTCGGCAGTCTGGCGAGACGCCAAGGCCGTTCCGGGGGGGCTCCGGCCGAATGCTTCAGGTATTACATGTCGAAGTATAAACACGTGTATGAATTCCGTCGGGAATACCTGAGGAATTCGCACGATATTGTGGAAATTACGCCAAGGCGGCGCAATTCTGCCTGCCCGGCCGTCCTGCTGGACGATACCGCGAACGTTTGGTTCGTTGTACGGCTCAGGCCGGCGGTTGCCAGAGGGTGGCGTCGGCGGCGTCCACCCGCCTGGGCAGCAATCCCGCCTGCGTGAAGACGTCGGCAATGCGCTGCTGCTCGGCGATGGCGTCGCGCACTACTGGCTGCACGTCGTAACTGCGCCGTTTATTCGCCGCCTCGACGGTCGTGACGTCCAGTCCCCAGATCGGAGCGAGTTGTGCCGCGGCGTCGCGCGGGTTGGCGCGTACCCACTGACCGGTCTCGTGCAGCGTCCGGTAGACCTCGCGCAGCACGGCGTCGTGATCGCGGACAAACGCAGGCGTTGCGAGGTAATAGCGCTGATAGCCCGCGAGGCCGCGCGCGGTCGTCAGTGTGCGCACCTTGTCCTGACGTTCAACACTGGCGAGGAACGGATCCCACGTCACCCAGGCGTCGACGTTGCCACTGGCGAACGCGGCGCGTCCATCGGCAGGCGTGAGGTAGGCGGGTTGTACGTCGTTGATTCGGAGGCCGACGCTTTGCAGTGCCGCGATCAGCAGGTAATGCACGCCCGCGCCCTTGGTGACGGCGATGCGCTTGCCTTTGAGGTCGGCGAGCGTCTTGATCGGCGAGTTTTGCGGCACGAGGATCGCTTCGGCATCCGGCGACGGTGTCTCGCGTGCGACATAGGCGATGCGCGCACCTGCAGCCTGTGCGAACACCGGCACGGTGTCAGCCACGTCGGCCGAGAAATCGATGCTGCCGACGTTAAGTGCTTCGAGCAGTGGCAGCCCGCTCGTGAATTCGTGCCAGGTGAGCGTGACGTTGTGCGGCGCGAGCGCCTGCGCCAGCGTGCCGCGCGCCTTGGCGAGCACGATGAGCGTCGACGATTTCTGATAGCCAATGCGAAGCGTGATTGGCGTGGTGGCCGCGCGGGCACTGTCGCTGAGGGCCAATGCGCCTGCGGCACCGAAGGCATGTACGGCGCCGCCCGCAAGCACCACCGTGCCGGCGCGCTGGAGAAAGCGGCGGCGCTGCGGATGGGGTGGGACGACTTCGGAGGCGTGATGCGCTTGGGTGTTCTGGCGGGAATCGATCTGACGGGACATGGCGAAGCGAAAGGAATGGCCTGGACGACGCGGCAAAACACAAAGGCCGCGCATGCGAGTGAACCCTCTTGTATCGCGATGCCCAACACAGGCGCCAATAAGCGATTCGTCTTTGCATAGCGGTGCTGGCGTCATATCCATATGACCTGAGCTTGCTCGCCAGTCTCGTCAGACAAAACCAGCGCGTCACGCTCAAACCCCGCGATTTGCTCAAAAGTTCTGCAACCGTTGCGCCGTTGGTTCTAGGGAAAACCCGTAATTCCAAATGTCGATTCGCGCGAATACCGATTCGATGTCGACGAAGCAATCGTCATGCTTTCATCGCCTTACCTCGCATGCGCACCATATAGGTGCGCATGTGTTACGGCGTATTACAGGGCGCGATGTGATTTCAAAGGGGTGATGCAAAACGCGCGTCTTGTAATGAAAATCATTCTTATTTATATTCGCGGCCCAAGTCGAGTGTGACGGTCGCTGGGTTCCGGTGCGTCATTCGTCGGCGTCAGTTCCGTCTTTCTCATCTCTGCGTCAGACAACGACGCATTTCGAAACCGATCATGATGCAACGCAAGCCGCTGGCCCTGGCAATGATGGCGCTCTTCGCCACGCCACTCGCCGTTACCTATGCTTCGCCCGCCATGGCGCAGAGCGCGGACACGGCGCAACCGCAGGGCGTGGCACCGGCCGCTACGCCGTCTGCTGCGCTGCCGCAGACCGAGGTATCCGGCACGTCGATTCGCGAGGAGTATCAGCGTGACGTCTCGACCGTCGGCGGCAAGATTCCCACGGCGATTCGCGACATTCCGCAGTCGGTCACGGTGATCGACAAGGCCGTGATGCAGGCGCAGGGTGCGACCTCGTTTGCCGACGCGTTGCGCAATTCGCCGGCCATCACCATCGGCGGCGCCGAGGGCGGACAGATTGGCAACAACATCAACCTGCGCGGCTTCTCGGCGCGCACCGACATCTATCTCGACGGGTTCCGCGATCGCGGCCAGTACTACCGCGACACGTTCTATCTCGACTCCATCGAAGTGCTCGAAGGCCCGTCGTCGATGTTGTTCGGACGCGGCTCGACGGGGGGCGTGATCAATCAGGTGAGCAAGCAGGCGAACCTCAAGCCGCTCAACGAAGTCTCCGGCACCCTCGGCACGAACGACCGGTATCGCGGCTCGTTCGACTTCAACCATCCGCTGTCGGACACGGCGGCCTTCCGGATCAACGGCTTCGCGCAGGACATTCACACTACGCGCGACGTCATGAACAATCAGGACTGGGGCGTTGCGCCAACGCTCAAGCTGGGCATCGGCACGCCCACCCAGATCACCCTCTCGGCGCTGATCGAACATAACCGCGACATGCCGGACTACGGCACCGTGGGGTACAACGGCCACCCGTTGCCGATCTCCAGGAATCAGTTCTACGGCCTGACCACCGATCGCACGGTGCAGGACGTCATGAGTTTCTCCGCGAAGATCGAACACAAGGTCGACGACAGCCTGAAGATCTCGAATCAGACGCAATACAGCCGCTATGTCATCGACGCCATCGAGACGTCGTCGCATGCCGTGGGCGTACCTAACGGCTCGGGCGGCTTCACGACGCTGCCCACTGGCGCCACCGCGGGCATTCCATCGTATTCGCTCGATCAGCTTTGGGTGCAGTTGCAGAGCCACGACCGGAAGATCACCGACACGTCGCTGTTCAACCAGACCGATGTGGTGAAGACGTTCTCGACGGGACCGCTCAAGCACACGCTGATCGCCGGGGCGGAAGTGGGGCGCGATACCTACGAGAACCAGACGTATCTGCGCACGGGCGCGGGCCAGGCCTCGGGCATGCTCGGCTGGATTCCGGCCAGCAGTACGGCGTACTACTCGAATCTGCCGAACGTGACGACAAGCGTCGGCAATCTGGCGCAAGGGTCGGCGGAGACGGTCGCGTTCTACGCGAACGACACCATCGAGCTGAACAAGCAGTGGAAGATCGTGGGCGGTTTGCGCTGGGATCGATACAAGGCGCAACTCTCGAACACCATCAGCGCACCGGGTTATGCGACGCAGACGGTCAATTACACGAGCGTGCGCACGGGCGTGATCTACCAGCCGAGCGAGGCGCAGTCGTATTACTTCTCGTATGGCACGTCGTTCAATCCGTCGCTCGAGACGCTGACCGTCACGAACAACACGCAGGCCCTGCCGCCCGCGACGAACGAGTCGTTCGAAGTCGGCAGCAAGTGGAATCTGTTCGACGACAATCTCTCGATCAACACCGCGCTCTTCCAGGTCACACAAAACAACGCGCGCACGCAGACCGGCACGTCGGGCGAATAC
This sequence comes from Pandoraea fibrosis, assembly GCF_000807775.2. Classification (NCBI taxonomy): domain Bacteria; kingdom Pseudomonadati; phylum Pseudomonadota; class Betaproteobacteria; order Burkholderiales; family Burkholderiaceae; genus Pandoraea; species Pandoraea fibrosis. Next base: position 196,888 of record NZ_CP047385.1, read on the forward strand.
ACGAACGCGGGCAAGGTTCGCATTCGTGGGGCGGAGGTGAGCGCCACGGGCCACATCACGTCGAACTGGCAGGTGATGGGCGGCTATATGTTCCTGAATTCGCAGATCGTGCAGGCGAACGACGGTACACAGGGCAATGTGCTGGCCAACACGCCGCGTCACTCGCTCACGCTCTGGTCGACCTATACGCTGGGTCACTGGGAAGTGGGCGGTGGCATGAACTACATGTCGATGCGCTATGCGGCCAATACGAATCTGATCAGCGTGGGTGGCTACACCCGTTGGGACGCCACCATCGCCTACCATCAGCCGAAATACGACATTCGATTCAACCTGCTCAACGTGTTCAACAAGAACTACTTCGACGCGTTGATTCCGTCCGACGGCGGGCGCGCGGTACCCGGTATCGGGCGCACGGCGCTGCTCACGGGAACGTATCGCTTCTGACGGGCAACGGCCGGGCTGGCTAGCGCAAGCGCCGCGTCATCGCGCCCGGCAAAAAATGCCGCACAATACGAGGCGCGAGTCGGCGGTATCAATGTATTGCCGCCTTCGCGCCTTGCGCTTTCTCGAGGAATGTCAGCCCATGTTGCTCCGTATACCGAATGTGCTCAACGCCGATCAGGTGCGCTGGGTTCGTGCCAAGCTCGATCACGCGGGCGACGCCTGGGTCGACGGGCTCGCCACGGCGGGTTATTCGGGCGCGCCCGTCAAACAGAACCAGCAAATCGATGAGCGCTCGCCCGTCGCGCACGAACTGGGTGACGTGATTCTCGGCGCGCTGGAGCGCCATCCGCTATTCATCAGTGCGGCGTTGCCGAACAAGGTCTACGCGCCGATGTTCAATCGCTACGGCGAAGGCATGCACTTCGGCAATCATGTCGACGGCGCGATTCGTCTGCAACCGGGTAGCGGCATGCGCATCCGCACCGACATTTCGGCCACGCTCTTTCTGACGTCTCCGGACGAATACGATGGTGGCGAACTCGTCATCGAAGATCAGTACGGGGCGCATCAGGTGAAGCTCGCCGCCGGCGAGATGGTGCTATATCCCGCGACCAGCCTGCATCGCGTGAACCCGATCACACGCGGTACGCGGGTCGGGTGCTTCTTCTGGGTGCAGAGTCTGGTCAGGGACGACACGCAGCGCACGCTGTTGTTCGACATGGACAACGCGATTCAACGGCTGAATGCTACGGAGGCCGACGAGACCGCGCGTCGCACGCTGGTGGGGACTTATCACAACCTGCTGCGCCTCTGGAGCGAGACCTGATCGCCGGGGTGGGGCGCCCATCCATGTCGCCATCGCTGTGCCCCTAAAAAACGCCCGGCCCTGCAGGATCGCAGGGGCCGGGCGTTTCACAACAAGCCGGGCAATCGCGCCCGGCGGCGCTGGCCTCGCGCTTATTGAGCCTGACCGGCCGGCGCCGGCGCAGGTGTTGCCGGCGCGCCCTTGTGCATCTGGCCGCGATGCTGCATCGCCTTGTCGTGCCAGGCCTTCATCTTGGCCCAGCGCGCCTTGATAGCGGTGCTCACGAGGGTTTTCTGGTCGTTGTTCAGTCCGTTGTACACGTTAAGCCACGCATCTTCCGTCTGGCTGCGAAGCTGGCGGTTCTGATCGAATACCTTCTCGCGTGCGGCTCGCATACCGGCCAGATCGAGCACTGGCTGATCCTTCGCCTGCGCAATCATCTGGCGGAACTGCTCGCCGTTCTTGCGCATGGCGTCGCGGTTCTGCTTCGACGTGTTCACGGCCTGTTGCCAGGCTTGTTCCTGCTGCGCGTCGAGCTTCAGTTGATCGTGCAGCTTGCGAATGTCACCGAGCCCCCAGGGACCGTGGTCGCCGCGCATACCGTGCATGGCGGCGTGCGGACCCGTGGCCGGCGCAGTGGCGTCTGCGGCATGGGCGACGCCGAACATCGAGGTGGCGATGAGGACTGCCGACGCGGCGGCGATCTTCAGTTTGCGCATGGTGTTGACTCCTGTTGATACTGCCGGAATTGGCAGTTTCAGAGTAAGTCATCGGCACGCCGAACACGTTGCAAAGTGCAACCGCTGTATTACTCAGCGTTACCAACGCCCGCATACGCAATATTCCGAAACGACTCGGCCCGCCCTTGCCGGCGTTCGACAAGGGCGGGCCGTCATGAGCGTCGGTGTAATGAGATGCCCGACGCTCGGCTCGTATGGGGCGTGGTAACCGGGGCGATCAGTCCCAGGCGCCTCGGCCACCGGACACGCTGTAGCGGCCGGCACCGAAGAGAATCACGCACAGGCCGGTGAGCAGGTAGAAGCCTTGCAGCTCAAGCGCCCAGCCGCCGGTCTTCGAGAGGTCGCCCAGTTGGCTCAGGTGAACCAGCGAGAAGGCGACGAGCATGTTGCCCACGACCAGCAGGCCGCCCAGACGGGTAAGTACGCCGAGAATCAGCAGTACCGGGGCGAGCACTTCGCCCAGATAGGCGCCATAGGCGAGAAAACTCGGCAGGCCGTGCGAGGTGACCATGCCCTCGATGAAGCCGACGCCGTTGATCACTTTGCTGACGCCGTGAAACAGCAGCAGGATACCGAGGGTGAGGCGCAAGATCAGTTTGCCGAGGTCGTCTCTGGTGCTCTGCATGGTGAAGGCTCCTTCTTGACTCGCGGGGTCGCGTATGGATGCGGACAGGTAACGGGGTGGCACGCACTGCGGGCAGGGCGTGCCGGCCAAATGGGCACCACTGTATCAAATCGTTACGGCGCTGTCTGCGGCTGTCTGAACGATTTCAGGCACATGGCACGCGCCGGGCACGACATGGGGATTACAAGCCGTTACTTTTCGGACTGCCCGGTTACACGACGACGGTCGGCGAGGCGCGCCTGCACTTCGTTAATCCGCATAAGGACGCGGACATTCGCTGGCAATCCCGCCAACGGCCCCGGTCCCGACGGTTCCCTGATCACGTATTCATTCCATCGTGTGCAGGTATTTCGAAAGCACTGCCCCAGTCAATAAGGATTCCATCATGAACGTTCGTAAAACGCTGATTCTGAGTGCCGTGACCGTTGCGCTTGGCGGTGTGTTCGCCTCGCAGGCATTTGCACAAAGCACCGCCACCGAAACGGCGCGCGACATCCAGCAGCAACAGCGCATCGAGAATGGGCTCAAGAGCGGCCAGCTTACGACCAAGGAAGCGTCGGGTCTTGAGAAGGGCGAAGCGAAGATCGATCGCATGCAAGCACACGCCGATCACACGGGGGATACCGCTGCCGAGAAGGCGCGCATCGCCAACGCACAGAACAAGGAGAGCGCGAAGATCGATCAGCTCAAGCACAACGCCCGCGTGGCGAATCCCACGACCCCGTCGTCCGAACGCATGCAGGCCGATGTGCAGCGCAACGTCAATCAGGAAAAGCGCATCGCCCAGGGGCAGGCTGCCGGTACGTTGAACAACCGTCAGATCGGCAATCTTGAACGCGGTCAGGCGCACGTCGACACTGCTGAGGCTCACGCAGGCAAGAACGGCCACGTAAGCCATGGCGAGCAGGCAGGTATCCAACACCGCGAGAATCATCAGAGCCAGCGAATTCATCAAGACAAGACGAACGGATGAGTTGCCGCTGATTGCCGATGGCAGGCTTGACCTTAGCGCCACCCTTTGCCGGGTGGCGCTGTTGTTTTGGGGCTATCATCGGCGTCACAACAACGTTGGAGGATGCTCAGGATGGAGCTGGTGCAAGCGCAGAAGATGCTCGATGGACTCGTCTCGCCGTGGGTGCGGCAACTGAATCTGCAAATCGAGGCGACCGGGCCGGAGCAAAGCGAATTGCGATTGCCGTTCGACGCCGCGTTCAAACACGGCGGCGGTGTGATCTGCGGGCAGGTGTTCATGGCGGTGGCCGATACGGCAATGGTGGTGGCGCTTTCGGCCGCGCTTGGGGGGTTCCAGCCGATGACGACCGTCACGCTAAATACGCAGTTCATGCGCCCGGTGACCGAAGGCGATTTGCGCGTGATCGCGCGAATTCTGCGTCGGGGCAAGAATCTGGTGTTCGGCGAGATCGAGATCTTCGATGCGTCGGGCAAGATGGCCGTACACGCCACGACCACCTATGCGCTGCTCTGACTGCTCTGAGCATGTCGCTGCGCGGCGCGCAGCGTCGATAGCGTCGATAGCGATATCACCGAGGGGGCCAAGTGTTCGATCAGATCGTATTTGCCGGCGGCGGCAACCGCTGCTGGTGGCAAGCGGGATTCTGGGAGCGCGTAATGCGCGAGGTGCCACTGCGCCCGCGCGTCATCACCGGGATATCGGCCGGTGCGGCCACGGCGTGCATGCTGCATATGCGTGCGTCGGACTGGGTGATGGATTACTACCGGCAGGCCCTCGCGAGCAACCGCAAGAATGCTTACTGGGGCAATCTGCTGCGCCGTGAGCGGGTATTTCCGCACTACCGCATCTACCGGCAGGCGCTGCTCGATATTTACGATGGGCAACTCGACAAGCTCGCCGCCGGGCCGGAGATTCGCGTGGGCGTGTCGCACATTCCGCGCTGGCTTGGGCCGCGCACGGCAACGGCGGCAGGGCTGATGGCGTACAACATCGACAAGCATGTACGCCGCACGCTGCATCCGACGTTGGCGCGCCGACTTGGCTTCACGCCTGAGTTCGTGCGCGCGCAGGATTGCCGGTCCACCGAAGAACTGGCCGATCTGATGCTGCAGTCGTCATGCACGCCGCCGTTCACACCGATTCTGCGGCGCGGCGGGCGAGCGGTGCTCGATGGCGGCATGGTCGACAATGTGCCGGTCGATGCCCTCGATGCCACGCCCGGACAGGTGCTCGTGCTGGTCACGCGGCGCTATCCGCGTCCGCAGATTTTTACCCAGCATCATGGTGGGCAGGATCGGTTATATGTGCAGCCGTCCGTGCCTGTGCCGATTTCCAGTTGGGATTACACGCGCCCGGACATGATGGGCCCGGCATTTGCGCTTGGCTGCAAAGACGGCGAGACGTTCCTGCGTCATCTTGAGACGATGAAGTAGGCCGAGTCTCGCCAGTGGGATCGGCGCAACGCGCCGGTGACGCGACCCGCCTAGCGGCCGAAGCCGAGCAGCGCGGCCGGGTTCGCGACGTGCGCGCGGTCGCCGTTCAGGAAGTCGACGATGTTCTGGAAGGCCACGCGGAAATACAGCTCGTAGCTTTCCCGTTCGACGTAACCGATGTGGGGCGTGCACACGCAATTCTCGAGGCGCAGCAGCGGGTTGCCTTGCAGAATCGGCTCGCTCTCGAAGACATCGATGGCCGCCATGCCGGGACGGCCGCGATTGAGTGCCGTGATCAGCGCGTTTTCTTCCACCAGCTCGGCCCGGCTCGTGTTCACGAACAGCGCAGTCTGCTTCATTTGCAGCAGATCTTCGAGCTTGACGAGATGACGCGTCTCGTCGTTCAGACGCAGATGCAGCGAGAGCACATCGCTTTGCGTGAAGAGTTCTTCCTTGCTGTTCGCCACGCGCAGGCCGTCGGCCGCAGCCGCTTCACGCGACCCCTCGCGGCCCCACACCATCACTTCCATGCCGAAGGCCCGGCCATAGCCTGCCACGAGCCGGCCGATCTTGCCGTAGCCCCACAGGCCCAGCGTCTGGCCGCGCAGCACCTGACCCAGACCGAAGTTCGGCGGCATGCTCGATGACTTCAGGCCCGATTGCTGCCAGGCGCCGTGCTTGAGGCTGGAGACATATTGCGGAATGCGACGCTGGGCGGCCATGATCAGCGCCCAGGTGAGTTCGGCCGGTGCAATGGGGGAACCCACGCCTTCGAGCACGGCCACGCCACGGGCGGTGCAGGCGTCGATGTCGATGTGATTGCCGGCGCGTCCGGTCTGGCTGATGATCCGCAGACGCGGCAGTTTATCGATGAGTTGCGCCGTGATGGCGGTGCGTTCGCGAATCAGCACGAGCACTTCGGCTTCGCCGACGCGGGCGGCAAGCTGCCCAACGCCTTTGACCGTGTTGTTGAAGACCTTGACGTCATGACCGGCCAACAGGGAGAAGCAGTCGAGCTTGCGAACGGCGTCCTGATAGTCGTCGAGAATGGCAATTTTCATGGCAAAACGTAATCGGATCGGCGCGGGACTGCGAAGCCCTGCGCGGACGGAACAATTGTCGGAGGCCGCCGCACTGGCGGGCGTTCTGGTCGATGACACGGACGACGTCTATCGGGGCAAATTCCCCGTCGCCCTTGTTGCGACGCAGCACCGGCGCGATTTGTGCGGTGGTATGCTGACGCCTCGTTTTGCATAGTATGGCAGGTGTCCTGGCAACCATGGCGAAACCGCCTCAACACGATGGCAAAAAATCGAATCCACCCCGCAAACGCAAGTCGGACCTGGTGAACGAGACGCTTGAAGCGCACGTATCGGTGCGCGTGTTGCCCCCTGCCTTCCTGCGTGTGTTTTCGCGTGCGTCGACAGACGCACAGCACGCTCCTTACTTCTCGCGGCCTGAGCCTGCAAGCGCTCGCATTTCCCGCGCCCGCAGCCATAGCCGGGGCAATTTCGCCCATCCGGTATCCCCAACCGGATGGACTGCCCGGCGATGCAAGGTGCCCGCGCGACGGACGCCCGTCGTCCGCATCGATTTCTCGACTCTGCATGGAGACAACCCCCATGACGCAAGCCAGTGTGAGCGCCAGTGCGCTCAACGCCTCCTCCTCGTCCAATGTCGCCACCCGTGATCTGCCCGCCTGGGTGCGTCACCGCAAGCTGATCGACTGGGTATCGCGCATCGCGGCGATTACGCAGCCTGAGCGTGTCGTCTGGTGCGACGGCTCGCAGGAGGAATACGACCGTCTGTGCGAACAGATGGTGGCCGCCGGTACGATGAAGCGGCTCAATCCCGCCAAACGTCCGAACTCATTCCTCGCGCTGTCCGACCCGTCGGACGTGGCGCGTGTGGAAGACCGCACCTTCATTTGCAGCGAAAAGCGCGAAGACGCCGGTCCGACCAATCACTGGATCGACCCGCGCGAAATGCGAACCACGCTCGACGGCCTGTTCGACGGTTGCATGCGCGGCCGCACGATGTATGTCGTGCCGTTCTCGATGGGGCCGCTCGGTTCGCCGATCGCCCACATCGGCGTGGAACTGTCCGACACCCCGTATGTGGCAGTGAATATGCGCATCATGACGCGCATGGGTCGCGCCGTGTACGACGTACTTGGCGCCGACGGCGAGTTCGTGCCGTGCGTGCACACGGTCGGCAAGCCGCTCGCCGCCGGCGAGAAGGACGTGGCTTGGCCGTGCAACAACACGAAGTACATCGTTCATTTCCCGGAAACGCGCGAGATCTGGAGCTATGGCTCGGGCTACGGCGGCAATGCGCTGCTGGGCAAGAAGTGCTTCGCGTTGCGCATCGCCTCGAAGATGGGCCGCGACGAAGGCTGGCTGGCCGAACACATGCTGATTCTTGGCGTGACCTCGCCCGAGGGCAAGAAGTATCACGTTGCGGCGGCGTTCCCGTCGGCATGCGGCAAGACCAACTTCGCGATGCTGATTCCGCCGAAGGGATTCGACGGCTGGAAGGTCGAGACCATCGGCGACGACATTGCGTGGATCAAGCCGGGTCGCGACGGCCGTCTGTACGCGATCAACCCGGAGGCCGGCTTCTTCGGCGTGGCCCCGGGCACGAGCGAGAAGACCAACCCGAACGCGCTGGCAACGCTCGGCGAGAACGTCATCTTCACCAACGTGGCGCTGACCGACGATGGCGACGTGTGGTGGGAAGGTCTGACCGACACGCCGCCCGCACATCTGATCGACTGGCAGGGCAAGGACTGGACGCCGGAGAGCGGCAAGGAGACGGGCCGCAAGGCAGCGCATCCGAACTCGCGTTTCACGGCACCGGCGTCGCAATGTCCGTCGATCGACGCCGACTGGGAGAACCCGGCCGGTGTGGCCATCGACGCATTCATCTTCGGCGGCCGTCGTTCGACGACCGTACCGCTGGTGACGGAAGCGCGCGACTGGACCGAAGGCGTATACATGGCCGCGACGATGGGCTCGGAGACGACCGCCGCTGCCGCAGGCCAGCAGGGTGTGGTGCGTCGCGATCCGTTTGCCATGCTGCCGTTCTGCGGCTACAACATGAGCGACTACTTCCAGCACTGGCTCGACACCGGCGCGCATCTCGACAAGGCGGGCGCGAAGCTGCCGAAGATCTACTGCGTGAACTGGTTCCGCAAGGGCGCAGACGGCAAGTTCGTGTGGCCTGGCTTCGGCGAGAACATGCGCGTGCTGGCATGGATGCTCGGCCGTATCGATGGCACGGCGCAAGGTGTCGAAAACGCATTCGGGATCACGCCGCGTTACGAAGATCTGAACTGGAACGGTCTGTCGTTCACGCCGGCACAGTTCGACGACGTGACCTCGATGGACCCGGCCGCATGGCACGAAGAGCTGAAGCTTCACGCCGAGTTGTTCGACACGCTCAAGCATCACCTGCCGCAAGCATTGCTCGACACGAAGGCCGATATCGAACGTCGTCTAAAGGCGTGATTCGCCCTGGACGATTGGCGTAGCAATGCGCTGATCGTTTGCGATTGCCGGCATTGCCGGTAGCACTATCGCGATGTGCACGACGATCCCACCGAGGGAGACTTCGGTGGGATTTTTTATTGCCTTGTGATCCTTCCGAAAGCTGCGCCGTGCAAGGGGCTGGGCGGTTTTCGAAAGCGTGCCGGTGCTAGCATTTCCTGTGCCGTCCGAGTGTTCGATTCGGACGGAAAATTGGGTTGATGAACGCAGGGAGGGGCTATGCACATGATGTTGATTGAGGGGATTGATGAACCGCTGATGAGATCGATTCGATCTCGCGCGGCATTGCACGACAGAACGCCGGAGGCGGAGGTGCTGGCAATTCTGGATAACGTAGCGAGACTTCCGGGATTCCGATGCATCGGAGACGCGATCATGCATTTCCCCAACGTCGGGCTTGACAGCGATTTCGAACGTGTCAATTGAGCCAGTCGAGTACCGCCATGTATCTGCTCGATACGAACGTGATCAGTGAGTGCAGGAAGTTGGGGGGAGGCGACGTGGGTGTGCAACGATTCATTCGCCACACCACGCGAAACGCGATACCCCGCTACCTATCGGTCGTCACGCTCGGGGAGCTGCGACGTGGAGCGCTCCTGCTGCGTCATCGCAATGACCCGCATCAGGCGACGCTTGTGGACAATTGGGTGACGATCGTGCATCGAGATTTTCTTGAGCAGATTCTCCCCGTTGATGTGAACGTCTGTAACGTGTGGGCACGCCTGAGGGTGCCACATCAACAGCATCCTATCGATAAGTTGATTGCGGCGACCGCATTGGTTCACAAGCTCATCGTCGTCACACGCAACGTCAAGGATTTTTCCAACACCGGCGTGGAGGTATACAACCCGTTTCAGCAGTAGATCGATGTCGGGCGATGGCCCATGTCGAGACCTTACAACCGGTTCTCTACCGCGAATTTGATCAACTCCGCTTGCCCTTCGATGCCGAGCTTGCGCTTGATGTTGAGTCGATGCGTCTCCACGGTTCGGACCGACAGATCCATTTCCGTCGCAATCTGCTTGTTCGCGAGTCCACGGGCAATGCGCGTGAGAATTTCGCGTTCGCGAGGTGTGAGCGAATCGATGGGGGCGTGCGACGTCGAAGCCTGCACCACGCGTGCGGCGATGGCGGCGCTGTAGTACGCGTCACCGCGAGCGACCCGTTCGATCGCAGTCACGATCTCGTGCGCCGGCGCATCTTTGAGTACGTAGCCGCGTGCACCGGCACGAACTGCCTGGCGCACATATTCGGCGTTGTCGTGCATCGAAAGGATCAACACGGCGATGTGCGGAAATTGCTCCCGGAATTGCGCCGTCAGTTCAATGCCGTTCGTGCCGCGCATGCTGATGTCCATCAGCGCGAGATCGGGCGACGATGTTTTCGCGCGCGTGAGCGCTTCCTGCGCGTTGCCGGCTTCGCCCACGACCTGAAGGTTGGGAGAGGCGTCGAAGCGCGAACGCAGTCCGTCGCGGACAAGCGGGTGATCGTCGATCAGTAGCAATCGGATAGGGGGGGCTTGCGTCATTTGCGTGAGGTTGCACGAAGTGCCGCTTTCACGGCGGCGGGCGTGAGGGGCACCCACGCGCTGATGGTGGTAAGGCCCGGCCACGACTGAATGCCAAGCACGCCACCCACGGCATCGAGACGCTCGCGCATATTGCGCAGGCCAATACCGTGGCGGGGGTCGTGGTGCACGTCGGACACGTCGAAGCCGCGTCCGTCGTCGGCTATCGACAGATGAATGCCGTCGGATTTGAAAATCAGCAGGATCGAAACGCGCGACGCCTGCGCATGGCGCTCGATGTTGGTCAACGCCTCCTGCGCGATGCGATAGAGCATTGTCTTGATGTTGTCGTCCAGCACGGGCGCGTTGCCTTCGACATTCATTTCGACGGGCAAGCCGGCGTGCGACCCGAATTCCCGAGCGAGTTGATCGATGGCGGCGGCCAGACCGAGATCGTCGAGCATGGCCGGGCGCAAGGCTTGCGAGATGCGTCGGACTTCGCCGAGCGTGCCGTTGAGCCGGTCGATCGCGATGCCCAGCGTAGTGCTCGCTGCGGCGGGTGAGCCCGGCAATCGCATCGATGCCGACTCGAGCAGCAACTTGACCGAGACGAGGAGCTGACTGATGCCGTCGTGCAATTCGCGCGAGATACGGGATCGCTCGAGTTCCTGCGACTCTACGACCTGCCGCGCCAGTTGGCGCAGCTTTGCGTCGGCAGTCTTGAGTTCGGTGATGTTCACAACGAGCCCGCACAAGCCCACGATGGCCAGGCACGATGATGCGATGAGCGTGATCCAGATCAGCGTGCGGTCGATGTTCGACTGCGCGCGATCGTCCGACTCGCGCAATGTCGCCTCGACGTCGTCGAGATAAATGCCCGTGCCGATCATCCAGTTCCAGCGCGGCAGGGCAATGACATAGCCGAGCTTCGGTGTCATCTGCTGGAGAGATGGCTTCTCCCACGCGTATTGCACATAGCCGCCGCCCGCGCGTGCCGCTGCGATCAACCGTTGAATCGTGGGGGCGCCCGACTCGTCTTTGAGCGACCAGAGATTGTGCCCGACCAGCTCGGGTTGACGCGGATGCATCAGGCTGCGGCCTTCGAGATCGTAGACGAAGAAGTAGCCGTCCTTGCCGAACTCCATGCGCGCAAGGGTGGCCAGCGCCTGTTCGCGCGCGGCGGGGGTGTCGGGGCCGTCGTAGAGCGGCTCGATGGCGTTGCGCGCAAGGCCCACGTAATGCAGCAGCTCGGCCCGCTTGTTGGCCAGCGATGTGGTCTGCACGGCGTCGTGCTGCGCGCGCGAAAGCTCGATGCCTTGATGTCGCACGGCCAGCGCGATGGCGACCATCGCCAATGCGACCGGCAGCAACGCCAGGACGAAAAATTTCTGTCGGAGATTCATGACATTCGAAAAGCCTGCAATGCCGTGTCTTACAGCATCGCGCTACGTAATAGCACGTAGCGTTCCTGCGTAGTTTCGCGCTTGTGGCGCGATGGGCAAACGCCAATACTACACGCCGAATCGTGGCCGGGGCTGCCGAGTGTAACCCGCAGGTTACGCACAAGGTCACCGCCGCTTGCGATACGCAGACCCCCGAAAGAGGAGGGGCGTTCGCAGTGAGTCACGATTCGGGGCGTCTCGATGACGCCGACCAAGAGGCGGGACAGTGTCGCAACGGCACTGTGCCGGGTTGCTGCCCACAGGAGGCAGTTCCGAGGAGAGACAATGAATCGCATCTGGCAACAACTGCCCTGGGCAGCGGTGGCCGTCGTCGGCGCGTGCGCGCTTGGCACGGTGGCACTATCGCGCGGCGAAACCGTCAGCGCACTCTGGATCGTGATCGCAGCCATCTGCGTTTATCTGATCGCTTATCGTTTCTACAGCAAGTTCATCGCCACGCGCGTCGCGCAGCTTGACGGCACGCGCATGACGCCGGCCTGGCGTCACAACGACGGGCTCGACTACGTGCCGACCAACCGCTACGTGCTGTTCGGTCACCACTTCGCTGCGATTGCCGGTGCCGGGCCGCTCGTCGGCCCGGTGCTTGCCGCGCAGATGGGCTATCTGCCAGGCATGTTGTGGATCCTCGCCGGGGTGGTGTTCGCCGGTGCGGTGCAGGACTTCATGGTCCTGTTCATCTCCACGCGTCGCGACGGCCGTTCGCTCGGCGATCTGGTGAAGTCCGAACTCGGCATGATTCCCGGGGTGATCGCGCTGTTCGGCGCGTTCCTCATCATGATCATCATTCTCGCCGTGCTGGCGCTGATCGTGGTCAAGGCGCTCACGGGTTCGCCGTGGGGCACGTTCACTGTCGGGCTGACGATTCCGATCGCGCTCTTCATGGGCATCTACACGCGCTTCATTCGCCCGGGCCGCATCGGCGAAGTGTCGATCATTGGCTTCGTCATGCTGATGGCCGCGATCTATTTCGGTCAGAGCGTGCACGACAGCGCGGCACTCGCACCGCTGTTTACGTTCGACGGCAAGCAACTCACCTGGATGCTGATCGGTTACGGTTTCGTCGCGTCGGTGTTGCCCGTGTGGCTGCTGCTGGCGCCGCGCGACTATCTGTCGACGTTCCTGAAGATCGGCACGATTCTGGCGCTCGCCATCGGCATTCTGGTGGTCGCGCCCGAACTGAAGATGCCGGCGCTCACGCAGTTCGTCGACGGTAGCGGTCCGGTCTGGTCGGGCAAGCTGTTCCCGTTCCTCTTCATCACGATCGCGTGCGGTGCCGTGTCGGGCTTTCATGCGCTGATCTCGTCGGGTACCACGCCCAAGCTGCTCGATAACGAAGTCAACGCGCGCTTCATCGGCTACGGCGGCATGTTGATGGAGTCGTTCGTGGCCATCATGGCGCTGGTCGCCGCATCGGTGATCGACCCGGGTGTGTATTTCGCGATGAACAGTCCGGCCGCCGTGATCGGCACCACGCCGGAAGCGGTGGCGCAAGTCGTCTCGGGCTGGGGCTTCTCCATTACGCCCGACGTGCTGACGGCCACCGCACACGCGGTTGGCGAGAACACGATCATCTCGCGTGCCGGTGGCGCACCGACGCTGGCCGTCGGCATGGCGCACATCCTGCATCAGGTCGTGGGCGGCGAAGCGATGATGGCGTTCTGGTATCACTTCGCCATTCTGTTCGAGGCGTTGTTCATCCTGACGGCAGTCGATGCGGGGACGCGCGCCGGTCGCTTCATGCTGCAGGATCTGCTGGGCACGTTCGTGCCGTCGCTCAAGCGCACGGAGTCGCTGCCCGCCAACCTGATCGCCACGGCGCTGTGCGTGGCAGCGTGGGGTTACTTCCTTTATCAGGGCGTGGTCGATCCGCTCGGCGGCATCAATACGCTGTGGCCGCTGTTTGGCATCTCCAACCAGATGCTGGCCGCCATCGCACTGATTCTTGCAACGTGCGTGCTCTTCAAGCTCAAGCGTGAGCGCTTCGCCTGGGTGACGATCCTGCCGACGCTGTGGTTGCTCGCCTGCACGCTTACGGCCGGATGGCAGAAGATGTTCGATCCGGATCCGAAAGTCGGCTTCCTCGCTCACGCCGCGAAGTATCAGGCCGCACTTGCCGACGGCAAGCTGCTCGCTCCGGCCAAGTCGGTCGCGCAGATGCAGCAGATCGTGTTCAACGACTACGTGGATGCCACGCTCGCCGGTGTCTTCATGTTCGTGGTGGTGGCCGTGGCAGTCTTCGGTCTGCGCACGATCCTCACGGCACGTCGGGCCAACAAGCCGACGGCTCGCGAAACGCCGTTCGAGCCGATGCCGGCCGGACGTCAGGTCTGAGACCGGGGAGACCGCCATGTTCGATGAAGTCGGTAAGGTCGGCCGCTACCTCGGACAGGCCATGCGCCTGATGGTCGGCCTGCCCGACTACGAGACCTATGTGGCGCACATGCGCGCCACACACCCGGATCAGGAGGCCATGAGCTACGAGGCCTTCTTCCGCGAGCGGCAAGAGGCGCGCTACGGCGGCAAGAGCGGGGGACGGTGTTGCTGAGGTCTCCGTGGCCTAGGCAATCTAGACGTTGTGAATGACAACGCCCGGTGGCATTCCCACCGGGCGTTGTCTTTTTGCGAGAGACGGGCACTGCTGTTCGGTTACATCACCTTTGCGCAACGTGCATTGGCCGCGCTGCGGCGATAGCGATCGAAGACCTGCGCCACGACACGTACCAATAGGCGCCCCGCAGGCAGGACGCGTAGCCCGTGGGCATCGATGGCGACGAGGCCGTCGGCTGCCAGATCGGCCAACTCGCCGAGTTCGCTCGCGAAGTAGGCGACGAAGTCGATGTCGTATGACTGCTCGATGTCGGCAAAGTCCAGCGACATGCGGCACATCACGCGTGAAATGACGTCACGCCGGATAACGTCGTCTTCATCGAGACGCACGCCACGCGTAACGGCGAGTCCGCCCGCATCGATGGCTTCGTAGTACGTCTTGAGCGTCTTCGCGTTTTGCGCGTAGCTATCGCCCACCCGGCCGATCGCCGACATGCCCACCCCGACGAGGTCGCAATCCCCGCGCGTGCTGTAGCCCTGAAAATTGCGATGCAGCGTGCCGGCGGCTTGGGCACGCGCCAGTTCGTCGTCGGGGCGGGCGAAGTGGTCCATGCCGATGTACACGTAGCCCGCGGCCGTCAGCCGGGTAATGATCGTCTGTAACAGCGCGAGCTTTTGCGGCCCGTCGGGCAAGGCGTCGGGCAAGCAGCGTTGCATCTTGAATTGCTGCGGCAGGTGCGCATAGCTGAAGACCGAAAGGCGTTCCGGCGACATCTCGATCACGGCGTCAAGCGTGGTCGAGAACGACTCGGGGGTCTGATGTGGCAAACCGTAGATCAAGTCGAAGTTGACGGACCGGATGCCACAACCTCTTGCGGCATCGAGCGTGGCTTCGACCAGCGCACGTGGCTGCACGCGGTGAATGGCTTCCTGAACGCGAGGATCGAAATCCTGAACGCCGATGGATAGGCGATTGAATCCCAAGGCACGCAAGGCGCGAATCGACGCCGGACCCGCGCTGCGGGGATCGATCTCGATGGAGTATTCGGCACTGTCGTCGGGGGGGATCGAGAATTGACGGCTGATGACGTCGATGAGCGAGGCGATCTGTTCGAGCGAGAGGAAGGTGGGGGTGCCGCCACCCCAATGCATCTGCGCGAGCGTGCGACCGGCCCCGAGCAACGACGCCTGACGCGCAATCTCCGCGTGCAGCCGTTCGACGTAGGCATCGGCGTGGGCGCGATTGCGGGTGACAACCTTGGTGCATGCGCAGTAGAAGCACACGGTGTCGCAGAACGGCACATGGAGGTAGAGCGAGAGCGGCTTGCCGGTGCGTTTGGACTGGGCCGCGGCACGCGCATAGTCGCTGGTGCCGAAGTCGTCGCGGAATTGCAGTGCCGTTGGGTACGAGGTGTAGCGCGGTCCGTTGACGTCGTAGCGCCCGAGCAGTCGCGCATCGACATGCATTGGGGCAGATGGGGGAACAGGGGCCGTTCGCCGCGCCGCGCGGGTTGCGCATCGCGATGCGCTCTGGCCTTCGGTCGACGCGTGCGAGGTGCAGCCCGGGCAGGGCGAACGGGTATGCGGTTCGCCGCAGGCCAAGAGGTTGGCGCAAGGCGTCGGCAAAAGGGGGAGGGCGGGCATGACGAAGCCTGTAACGAAAGGTGATATTCGACTGTAGCCTCGCGGTGAACGGCACGCCCTGACCTGCATCAAACCTCCCGCTGGCGACCGAAAACCCGCAAGGAACTTGCGCTCGCGGGGCGCGATTGCCATCGAAACTGCGTGAAATCGGGCATGAGACGCAGATTCGGCTGTGAGAAGGCGCATGCAACACGCTAGCCGTGCACTCAAATCATTGCCGCGACAGGCAATTTTTGGCCGTCTACGGTAAGCTAGCGTCTTATTGACGTCTCCCCCGCCGTGTCGACACCCCTGGCGGCACGCGCGCGGCTCTCCCGGAACGGTTCGGGGTGGCGCCGGCCGGTGCCCGCGGGTATCTGCCAGTGCCGGTGAATCACCGGTCCGCCCATGCTCGTTTTTGCCGGAACGACGCGGCACATCACGATTGGAAAGAACATGGACCGACTGCAATCGATGCGCGTTTTCGTCAAAGTGGCCGACAACGGGAGCTTTGCCCGCACGGCTGCCCAGATGGATCTGTCGGCCGCCGTGGTCACGCGGCACGTCGCAGAACTGGAATCGCATCTCGGCGTTCGTCTTCTCAACCGCACCACGCGCAGCCTGTCGCTGACCGGCGCCGGGCAGGTGTATCTCGAACGCTGCCGGCAGATCATCGACGAAGTCGACGAGGCCGACGCCCTCATCTCCAGTGCATCGCGCGATCCAAAGGGCACCCTGAAGGTTGTCGCACCGGTCTCGTTCGGCTTGCGAAATCTCGCCCCGTTGGTCAAGAAATATCAGGAGATGCACCCGAAGGTGGTGGTCGACCTCACGCTGACCGATCGCGCGATCGATCTGGTGGAAGAGGGCTACGACTGCGGCATTCTGCTTACCCGCATGATCAACAGCGAAAGCCTGATCTCGCGTGTGCTTGCCGAAACGCGCGTGATGTTGTGCGCATCGCCCGCGTACATCGCCGAACACGGCGAGCCGGTGACGCCGCAGGAACTGGGCGAGCATGGCGTGCTGGGCTTGCCCAACGACTTCTGGAGCGACGACCGCGTGTTCTCCGGCCCGGACGGCGAAGTGCGCGTGCGAGTGCAGAACAAGTTCATCTGTAACAACACGGCATTGTTGCGCCAGTCGGTGCTGCTCGGACACGGCATCGCTTTCCTGCCGTCGTACCTCGTGGGCAACGACGTGCGCGATGGCGATCTCGTGGCGCTGCTGCGCAATTTCTCGCAGACGCCGGTCGATGTCTCGCTCGTCTACCCGAGCCGCAAGTATCTGTCGGCCAAGACGCGCGGTTTCATCGATCTGACGGTCGAATACTTCCGTCAGAACGAAGGCATCTCGGCTGCCGAGCGCTGGGTGCCGCCCAAGCTGCCGTCGCCAACCACGCCGAACGCCGAAATTCAGGTGTGATGTCGTTTGCGCCGCCAGATGGCAAAACGGCCACTCCCGTGAGGAAGTGGCCGTTTTTCATTGCCCCCTGACATCCGGGGCAATGCGCTGCCCAACTGGCTTAGAACGGTGCGTCGTCGTCGTCGAAAGCGGCGTCGTCCGATGCACCGGCAGCCGGCGTTGCGGCCGGTTTGGCCTTCGCCGTCGTCTTCTTGGCCACGGCTTTCTTCGCCGGTGCCTTGGCGGCAGCGGTCTTCGCTGCCGTCTTGCGGGCCGGCGCCGCCTGCTCGTCACCCTCGGCGTCACCCGCCTTCGCGGCTGTCTTCTTCGGGGCCTTCGCCTCGAACTCGAAGCCGATCTTGCCGTCCTTCTGCTGGGCCAGATAGGCCTTGAACGTGCGGCCGGTGCGCGACGACTTGAAGTTCGTCAGCAGATCCGTCTTGCCCTCGGTGAGCAGCTTGTGGATTTGCTCACGCGTGATTTCCTGCTGGAGAATCACCTTGCCGGAGGTGAAGTCGCAGGTCTTCGGGTTCGCGACGGCGTTCTCGCAGACATACCGCATGCCGTGCTCGAAGACGCGTCCGCCGCACTTCGGACACTTGCCGACCGGCTCCTGTCCTGTGAAGTCGGGGGCTTCGCCGTCTTCGTCGCCGTTGTCCTGACCGAAGTCGAACTCGAGCTTGTAGCCCATTTCGTCGTCGGGCGAGAGCTTGAGAATGGCCGAGAACGGACGTCCCATCTTGCTGCGGAAACCCGACAGCGGTCCGATCGTCTTGTTCTTGAGCAGTTCCTCGACTTCCGGGATCTCGAATTGACGGCCGCCCGGGATCTTCGAGATCGAGAAGCTGCAATTCGTGCATGCGAAACGGCGGTAGTTCTCTTTGACCACGCCGCCACAATGCGGGCACGGTGTAGTGAGCGTTGCGTAGTCGCCGGGGATCGTGTCCGAGTCGTATTCCTTCGCGCGTTTGACGATGGTCTGCGTCATTTGCGCGATTTCGTGCATGAACTCATCACGCTTGAGGCCGCCGCGCTCGATCTGTGAGAGCTTGGCTTCCCATTCGCCCGTGAGTTCTGGCAACGTGAGTTCATCCACGCCGAGGCCGCGCAGGAGCGTCATCAACTGGAACGCCTTGGCCGTCGGATGCAACTCGCGGCCTTCGCGCACGAGATACTTTTCCGTCAGCAAGCCTTCGATGATCGCCGCTCGCGTGGCCGGTGTGCCGAGTCCCTTACCTGCCATCGCTTCGCGCAACTCACCGTCTTCGACCAGCTTGCCTGCGCCTTCCATGGCGGAGAGCAGCGTCGCTTCGCTGTAGCGTGCGGGCGGCTTGGTCTGCAGGCCAACGGCTTCCACCTTGTCCACACCGACCTTTTCGTCTTTTGCGACCGGCACGAGGTTCGGCTGGTCTTCCTTGCCGTCCTTGTTGTCTTTCCCGTCGCCCGCACCTTCCTTGCCGTAGATGGCGAGCCAGCCGGCGTTGACCAGCACCTTGCCTTCGGTCTTGAAATGATGACCGACCACTTCCGTGATGCGGGTCGTGACCAGCGACTCGGCTGCCGGGAAGAACACCGCCAGGAAGCGCTTGACCACGAGGTCGTACAGCTTCTGCTCCGGCTCGGAGAGGTTCTTCGGCGCTTGCAGCGTCGGGATGATGGCAAAGTGATCGCTGATCTTGCTGTTGTCGAAGATCCGCTTGTTCGGCTTGACCCAGTCCTTTCTCAGGACCTGGTCAGCGAACTGATGGTAATTGTTGCTCTCCTTGAGCACGGCCATCGTCTCTTTGACGGTGTCCAGATAGTCTTCCGGCAGGGCGCGCGCGTCGGTACGCGGGTACGTCAGCACCTTGTGCTTTTCGTAGAGCGCCTGCGCCAGACCCAGCGTGTTCTTCGCGGAGAAGCCAAAGCGACTGTTGGCTTCGCGCTGCAGGCTCGTCAGATCGAACAGCAGCGGCGAGAGTTGCGAGGTCGGTTTCGATTCTTCCGTGACCGTGCCATGCTTGCCACGCACTGCGGCCACGACCGATTCGGCCGCCGCCACGCTCCAGAGACGCGAGTCGCGCTGTTCCGGATCGAATTCGTTGCGTTTGAAGTTCGGGTCGAACCAGCGGCCTTCGTAGAAGCCGGCCGAAGCGACGAACTCGGCCTTCACTTCCCAGTAGTCGCGCGACACGAACTTGCGAATCTTCTCTTCGCGCTCGACCACGATCGACAGCGTCGGCGTTTGCACGCGACCGACCGTCGTCAGGAAGAAGCCGCCGCCCTTGCTGTTGAAGGCCGTCATGGCGCGCGTGCCGTTGATGCCGACCAGCCAGTCGGCCTCGGCACGGCTGCGCGCGGCGTCGGCCAGCGGCAACATATCGTCGTCGGTACGCAGACGCTTGAAGCCATCGCGAATCGACTGCGGCGTCATCGATTGCAGCCACAGACGCTTGACCGGCTGCTTCGCCTTCGCGTGCTGGGCAATCAGACGGAAGATCAGTTCCCCTTCGCGCCCCGCGTCACAGGCGTTGATCAGGACATCGACGTCCTTGCGCTTGATGAGGCGGGTGAGTACCTTCAGGCGCGATTCGCTCTTGGCGATCGGCTTGAGGTCGAAATGGGGGGGAATCACGGGAAGGTTGGCGAAGCTCCACTTGCCGCGTTTGACTTCATAGTCTTCCGGCGCGCCGATTTCGACGAGGTGGCCAACCGCCGACGAGACGACGTAATCGTCGCTCTCGAAGTACTCGTCATGCTTGGTAAAGCCGCCCAACGCCCGCGCGATGTCATTCGCGACGGACGGTTTCTCGGCAATGATCAGAGCTTTTGACATGACGTTAGGTAATGTTGAGGGGGTGTCGCCAAGCGACATTCGTTGGCTTTATAACATATAGCCAATCCGGCGTTGCCGTCGGATCGGGCACAAGGCGTGCCTGAAAGCGGCACATCATAAGCGCGTCGCAGGCCGGCGGCAAGCGTGGTGCCGGCAGCGTGGCGCGAGGGTTGTGGTGCGGCGACATGCCCCGTCCGGCGTTCCCGTCGTGCGGCTCCGGCAGACGTTATCGGGCAAGGAGGTGCTCGCGCAGTGCGGGGGCGATGACGGTGGCGTCGCCCAACACGTCGGCGTCGAGCATACGCTCAAGAATGCCGATGGCAGGCAGCACCGGACCGAAGAAACGTGCCTGCCCGGCCGGCTGCGGCGCATCCTGAACCAGCAAGGTCGGGAAATTTTCGATGTCGTGATCGTCCAGCCAGTCGGCGTGGGTCTCGATGTCCACCCAGACGAAACACAATGCCGGATGGCTGGCCGCCAGTTGCTCGAACGTCTGCGCGTATTCGCGGCACGTACCGCACCACGCGGCGCACAAACAGGCCACGAGACGCGTGTTGCCATCGGCCAGCGCGGCGGCCAGCGCAGAACGGTCGGCGACGGGATCGAAAACAGGCATGGTGTCGGGAGTATCGGTATCTCGGTATTGGGGGAGTGCGCTTTTCTGCGGTGCCCGGGGGCTTGCCGGCGCAGAACTCGCCGCCGGCTCGTTAGCGGATGTCCAAGGTCGTCAGTCGGACAAACCGGCCGCCGGGCAGGCGGGCGATCCGGCCATCGAGTTCGAGCGCGCTCAGGTGAGCAAGCACTTCGGGGACTCCCATGCCGGTACGCCCACAGAGGGTGTCTGCGCTGACGGGATCATAACCCAGCGCCTCCACGACTGCTGCCATGCCCGGCGGCATGCCAATGGGCGGGGTCGTGGTGGCATGGACCGCCGGTGCGCGCTGAGCGTTCCCGTTGCGGTTCTGGTCGATTGAACGCGGGCTTCGCGACGTCGGTTTTTGTTTATCGACGTGTCGCGAGCGTGTTTCGGCAGACCGTATTGTGTCGACCGTCGCGGCAGGGGGGGCGATCCCCAGCGCCTCGAAGACGTCGTCGGGCGACGTGGCGAGCGTTGCGCCATCCCGTATCAGTGTGTGGCAGCCTCGGCTTTGCGGCGCATGGATCGAGCCGGGAATGGCGAGTACGTCCCGGCCCAGTTCGCCCGCCAGACGCGCCGTGATGAGCGAACCCGAGTGCGTGGCGGCTTCCACGACCACCGTGCATCGCGCTAGCGCCGCAATCAAACGGTTGCGCCGGGGGAAGTGGTCTGGCCGGGGCGGTGTGCCGATCGGGAAGGCGGACAGCAACAGCCCGCGCTCGGCAATACGCTCAGCGAGCCCATGGTGGCGCGCCGGATACACGATGTCGGCGCCCGTCCCGACGATGGCACAGGTACGTCCTGCGGTCTCCAGCGCACCTTCGTGCGCGGCGGCGTCGATGCCGGCGGCCAGTCCGGACACGACGGTGACACCTGCCTGACCCAGCTCCTGGGCGAAGTGCCGCGCGTTGTCGCGACCTTGGGGCGTGGCGCGACGACTGCCAACCAGAGCCGCCGTCCTGTCGCCCGCGCGGTTCGGCAAACCGATGTCGCCCCGGCAATAAAGCATGGGCGGTGCATCGCCAAGCGTCAGCAGAGCGCGTGGATAGGCGGCTTCAGAGAGCGTTACGACGGCACACCCCGGCCGGCTGGCCCAGTCGAGGGTGCGGTCGATTTGTGTGGCCAGATCGGTGCATAGGGGGGCCAGCAGCCGGGCGACGAGATCGTCGGGCAGTACGCGGGCCAGATCGCTGCGCGTTGCGAGGAAGATTGCGCCCGGCGGCCCGAAGACCGTCAGCAGGCGGCGTACTGCGGCCGGCGGCACGCCAGGGGTGTGGCACAGCCGCAGCCAGTCCTTGATTTCCGAGCGATCGGCACCGATCCGATCCTTGTCGGGCGTGAGGTTCTCGTCGGCACTGAAGTGGGGGGCGGCGACGTCTGGGGTGACGCCGGGAAGGGCGTTGGCGCAGGCGTCTCGGGCGGGCGGCGTCGCGCCAGCCGCCAGCGCCGACAGGGGCGCTATGCTAAAATTTTTCATCATCCGGTAAGCATTGACCGGGGGGCCAAGGTTGGCATCGACGGCGGCGCGAGCCTCGCGACGCCGTCTCCATCGCAAGATTGTGCGTTCGCAGCCACCCCCAGGGCAATGCGGCGAATTCCCGTTTTCATCATGGCATTACTGACAATTCTTCAATATCCCGATCCGCGTCTGCACAAGGTGGCCAAGCCGGTCGCTCAGGTCGACGACCGGATCCGCCAACTCGTCAAGGACATGGCCGAGACCATGTACGACGCCCCCGGCATCGGCCTCGCGGCCACCCAGATCGACGTACACGAGCAGGTCATCGTGATGGATCTCTCGGAAACGCGCGACGAACTGCGCGTGTTCATCAATCCCGAGATCGTCTGGCGCAGCGACGAACAGAAAGTCTACGAAGAGGGCTGCCTCTCGGTGCCCGGCATCTACGACGAAGTCGAGCGGGCCGACCGCGTGCGCGTGCGTGCCCTGAACGAGAAGGGCGAGAAGTTCGAACTCGATGCCGACGGCCTGCTCGCCGTGTGCATTCAGCACGAAATGGATCACCTGAAGGGCCGCGTGTTCGTCGAGTATCTCTCGCCGCTCAAGCGCAACCGCATCAAGCAAAAGATGAAGAAGCAGGTCGAGCGCGCCTGACCCGTGCGGCGTGCCCGGCGTGGGCGCGCCCGTTAAAGTCCTCTATACTTGCAGCGCTCGCGGACCCTGAGTCCGCCTTCCGCCGCTGCGACGGGGCGTCTCGAACGTCTGCCGTCGGGCCAACTCCCGACTGTTTGCCGAGATGTCCATCGCCATCGCCTCGTCGTCTTCCCGCACCCGCACGATTTACTGGCTGAGCGCCGCGCTCCTGTTTGCCTTCCTGCTGGCCGGCTTGTTCGACCGTGACCCCTGGAAAGCCGACGAGCCGTACTCCGTCGGTATGGTCCTGAATTTCTTCCGTGGCCACGATCTGGTCGTGCCCCGCGTGGCCGCCGATCCGTTCGTGGAGAAGCCGCCTGTCATGTATTGGACGGGCGCGTTCTTCGCCAGACTCGCATCCGGTGTGCTGCCGGTCTTCGACGGCGCGCAACTCGCGGTATTCGCCTGGCTCGTGATTGCCGTGCTTTGCGTCGGTCGTCTGGCGCAGCGGCTTTACGGTCCGGCCCACACGCATAACACGGACACTTTCCATTGGCTCGCGCCCATGCTGATGGTGGGCAGCTTCGGGGCCATCGAGAACATTCACAAGCTCACCGCAGACGTGCCGCAACTGGCGGGCGCTGCGCTCGCATTAGCCTCGCTGGCGCGTTTGGCCAGAACCGAGAATTCGACGCGCCTGTGGGGACTGCTGTTCGGCACCGGTGCGGGAATCGCCTTCCTGAGCAAAGGCCTGCTCGTCCCTGGCGTGCTGGGGCTGACCGCGCTGGCCGTGCTCGTTCTGCCCGCTTACCGCACGCGTCGCTACGCTGCCGCACTCGCGTGGGCTGTGCTGGCGGCGCTGCCTTGGGTCGTTATCTGGCCGGTGTTGTTCTGGCATGCCTCCGAGCCGCTTTTCATCGAATGGTTCTGGGATAACAACTTCGGCCGGTTCTTTGGTTTCGTCCACCTCGGCGGTGAGCGCAAATCGTACTGGAACGACCTCACGAGCCTGATCGGGCTCACGTTTCCCGCCGGCTGGCTCGCCGTCGGTGCATTGGTTGCGCAACTGCGGCAGGGTGGGGTGCGCAGCTTCCTGAACGAGCGTCCGGAACTGGCCATGCTCTGGCTCTACTCGGGCTTGTTCGTGTTGACGCTCGTGGTCTCGTCGGCCATTCGCGATATCTATATGTTGTCGCTCTTCCCGGCGCTCGCCGTGCTCGGTGCGGGCGTGCGACTGCCCGCGTGGCTCGAGAGGACGTGGTCGGGCGTGGCATTCGTGCTCATGAGCGTGCTGGGTCTGTTCTTGTGGGTTCGCTGGGGACTGCAACTGACCGGTAACGGGCACGTCGCGGCCGGGCCGATCGGCAAGTGGCTGCCGCTCGACTACGTGCTGCCGTTCTCACCCGGCCTCGTGCTCGCGGCGCTTGCCATCGCCGTGCTGTGGGTCACGGCCATCGTGCATCGCCGTCAGTTGGGCGCGCTGGTGTTCGGATTCGCCGGATTGATGTTCGTCTGGGGAACGCTCTCGACGTTGCTGCTGCCGTGGATCAACGAGGCGCGCAGCTATCGCACGCCGTTCGCCGCGCTGCGCGAATCGCTCGCGCGCGTCGGGCCCGTTTCCCCCGCGGGCACCACGGCAACGAACACCTGTATCGGGTCGTTCAACGTCGGTGAGTCGGAGCGGGCGATGCTCGACTATTTCATCGATGTGCGTCCGGTGCAGCTCCCGGATTTGGCGCAGGCGTCGCGTTGCGGCGTGCTGCTGTTGCTCGACAAGGCCAACGCGCGCATTCCTGCGCCGGACGGCTGGCACGAGATCTGGCAGGGCGGCCGCGCGGGCGACACCAACGAGCGTTTCCGCGCTTTCGTCGCACCAACGGCTTCCGGCGCCGCAGCTACCGCTGCGACCGGCGCCGTCAAGTAAGTCACAGCGTTCAGCAGGAGGAAGTTTGTCATGACGCTTCGCATCGTTTTCGCCGGTACGCCGGAATTCGCTCAAACTGCGCTTGCCGCCATCGATGCCGCCGGGTTCGCTGTCGAGTTGGTGCTCACTCAACCGGACCGTCCGGCGGGGCGAGGCATGAAGCTGCAAGCCAGCCCGGTCAAACGCTACGCGCTGGCGCACGGCATGCCGGTGTCGCAGCCCCCGTCGCTGCGCCGTAACGGCAAGTACCCGGAAGAGGCCGCGGCGGCCATCGAGCAACTGCGCGCGCTGGCGCCCGACGTCATGGTCGTGGCCGCCTACGGCCTGATCCTCCCGCAGGAAGTGCTCGATCTGCCGCGTTACGGATGCCTGAACATTCATGGCTCGCTGCTGCCGCGCTGGCGTGGCGCCGCGCCGATTCATCGCGCCATCGAGTCGGGCGACGCCGAGACCGGCATCACCATCATGCAGATGGACGCGGGCCTCGATACGGGTGCGATGATTCTGCGTGAGGCCGAGCCCATCGGCCCGGACGATACGACCGCCGTGCTTCACGATCGCATGGCGGCGCTGGGCGGCAAGCTGATCGTCGACGCGTTGCGTCAACTCGCGCGCGACGGGCATCTGCCGAGCGTCGCCCAGCCCGAGGCGGGCGTGACCTACGCGGAGAAGATCGCGAAGCAGGAAGCCGTGCTCGACTGGCGCAAACCTGCCGAGGTGCTGGCGCGTCAGGTGCGTGCGTTCGACCCGTTCCCGGGGGCGCTCGGCACGGTGCACGACACGCCCGTCAAACTGTGGCGCGCGAGCGCCGTGGCTGGCAAGCCGGGGGCAGTGCCCGGCACCGTCCTGGAAGTAAGTACTGACGCCATCGTCATCGCTTGCGGGGAAGGGGCGTTGCGTGTGACCGAATGCCAGAAGCCGGGCGGCAAACGTCTGCCGGTCCGCGAATTCCTCGCGGGATTTGCGCTGGCACCAGGTGACGTGTTCGCGAACGTCGATTCGCAGACGAATTGACGGCTTCCGGTTTCCACGTTTTTGCCATCAAAACAGCACGAAAAAGTCGCAAAACGTCGGTGAATTGGCAGGAAACTCAGGCAAACGTCTGAAAAGTATCTAAGCTGGAGCCGCAGACGTTGAATTTTCGACGTCCGGCACCATCTAACGCCCGAGGACACGCAAAGTGCGTGGCTCCTCGGGTCATCAAGATTTGCAGAGGAGAACAACCATGTTCAATTGGATGAAGACCACCCTGCTGATGGCGGCCATCACCGCGTTGTTCATGGTGGTGGGCGGCATGATCGGCGGCAAGCAGGGCATGATGCTCGCGCTGGCGTTCGCGCTCGCGATGAATTTCTTTTCGTACTGGTTCTCGGACAAGATGGTGCTGCGTATGTACAACGCGCAGCAGGTCGACGAGACGAGTGCACCGCAGTTCTACAACATGGTGCGCGAGCTGTCGCAGCGGGCTGGCCTGCCGATGCCGAAGGTCTACCTGATCAACGAAGACGCCCCCAACGCGTTTGCAACCGGTCGCAATCCGGAGAACGCTGCCGTGGCCGCCACGACCGGCATTCTGCGCGTGCTTTCCGATCGCGAACTGCGTGGCGTGATGGCGCATGAGCTGGCGCACGTGAAGCATCGCGACATTCTCATCTCGACCATCTCCGCGACCATGGCCGGTGCCATTTCGGCGCTTGCCAACTTCGCCATGTTCTTCGGCGGACGCGATGAGAACGGCCGCCCCGCGAATCCGATCGCCAGCATTGCCGTGGCGATTCTCGCGCCGCTGGCCGCGTCACTGATTCAAATGGCGATTTCGCGCGCGCGCGAATTCGAGGCAGACCGGGGCGGTGCGGAAATTTCCGGCGATCCGCAGGCGCTTGCCGCGGCGCTCGACAAGATCCACCGCTACGCCCAGGGCATTCCGTTCGAGGCGGCCGAGCAGCATCCCGCCACGGCGCAGATGATGATCATGAACCCGCTGTCCGGCGGCGCGATCGCCAACCTGTTCTCGACGCACCCGGCGACCGAAGAGCGCATTGCCCGTCTGATGGAGATGGCGCGCACCGGGCAGTATCCGGCCTGAACGGGCGTGCGACAGGCAGTAAGTGAGGACTGACCTCGCCAGCAACGACCCTGCTCGCTGGCGCGAGCGCTGCCCTCGGGCGCGGTTCGCCAGTCTGCTATCCTGTCGCTCGACAGCCGTCCGATAGCCTCCCATGCCCGCCGTCGCGCGGGCATGTTCGTTTTAGAAAGCCCATGCCGCAACCGAGTCTGCCCACCGAATCCCTGGCCTATGCGCTGCAACGCGCTGCGCAGGCCCTCGAATCCGTTCAGAAGGGCACCGCGTTGCCGCAAGCGCTGGCGCAAGCCGCCGCTCAGAGCGCGCCGGCGGCGCGCGCCGCCGCTCAGGATCTGGCCTATCGCGCTGTGCGCCGCCTTGGCAGCAGCCGCGCGTTGCTCGCCTTGCTGGTCAAGCCGGCGCTGCAAGCTCGCGTGCGCGACATCCTGCTGTGCGCCCTGGCGTTGTTGCAAGACGACCCCGCCGATGCTGCGTACACCGAATTTACCGTCGTCGATCAGGCCGTCGAGGCGATTGCCGCGCAGCGCCGCACCGTGGCGGCGAAAGGCCTGGCCAATGCCGTGCTGCGCCGCTATCTGCGCGAGCGCGACAGCCTGCTGGCCGAGATCGCGACGCAACCCGAAGCGCGTTGGAACTACCCCGTGTGGTGGATCGACACGGTGCGTCGCGCCTATCCGGATCAATGGGAGACGCTGCTGGCGGCAGGCGACAGCCGTGGCCCGATGACGCTGCGGGTCAACACGCGACGCACGAGCGTCGCCGCCATGCAGGAACGTCTGACGCAGGAGGGCATGGCGTCCGAAGTCATCGGCCCGGTGGCGTTGCGTCTGGCGCAGGCGGTGCCGGTGGATCGTCTGCCGGGCTTTGCCGACGGATGGGTGTCGGTGCAGGATGCCGGTGCGCAACTGGCCGCGCCGCTCGTGCTGGGTGAGAATCCGCGTCCGGGCATGCGTGTGCTGGACGCCTGTGCGGCGCCCGGCGGCAAGACCGGTCACTTGCTGGAAATGGCGGACGTGCAGGTCGTCGCGTTGGAGTCGGATCGCACGCGAGTGCCGCGCATCTACGAAAACCTCGAACGCCTGGGATTGAGCGCGGACGTGCGCATCGGCGACGCGGGTGCGCCGTCGAAGTGGTCTGGCGGCGGCTGGGACGGCGTGCCGTTCGAGCGCATTCTGGCAGACGTGCCGTGCTCGGCGGCGGGCATCGTGCGGCGTCATCCGGACATTCGCTGGCTGCGCCGCGAGGCCGATATCGCGGCGCTGGTGGCGGAGCAGCAGCGCATTCTGCTCGCCCTCTGGGACACCCTGGCCGTGGGCGGCGAATTGATCTATGCAACGTGCTCCGTCTTCCCGGCGGAGAATGAAGCGCAAGCGCAATGGTTTGAACGTCTTCGCACAGATGCGGTACGATTGGACGCTCCCGGGCAATTGCTAATGACCCCTGGCGGCGCCCATGACGGCTTCTACTACGCTCGCTTCCAGAAACGGTGACTTTCTCCCAACGGCTCCTGGCCAGTTTGCTGCCGCTGCTGCTGTGCGTTTTTGCGCTCGGCTTCGCCGCGCCTGCGCGTGCCGAAAACGAAATTCAGGTTCGCGAAGCGCGACTTGAGCCGTCCGAGGGCGGCTGGTCGCTCGACGCTCGCTTCGCTTTCGAACTCAACAGCAGTCTTGAAGACGCGGTCAATCGCGGCGTCTCTCTTTACTTCACGACCGACTTCGAACTGACGCGTTCGCGCTGGTACTGGTTCGACGAAAAAGTCGTGACGACGTCGCAAAGCGTGCGCCTCTGGTTCCAGCCGCTCACGCGTCAATATCGCGTCTCGAGCAACAACGGCAACAGCAATAGCGGCGGTCTGCAACTCGGCTTCACCTCGTTGCGCGACGCGCTTGCCCTCGTGCGCAATGTGAGTGGCTGGCGTGTCATTGACAAGGGCGTGACCAAGCCGGGCACTCAGTATCAGGCGTCGGTGCGCATGCGTCTCGACAATGCGCTCATGCCCAAGCCGTTCCAGATCGATGCCGTGAACAATCGCGACTGGAATCTCAGCTCGGACTGGGCGCGCTTCATGTTCTCGCCGGCCCCGCCCCCGGCCGCCGCCAGTGTGTCGACGTCGACGATCGCGCCGGGCGCGTCGTCGGGTGCCGCAGCGTCGGTGGCGGCACCGGCCAGCGCGTCTGCGAGCGTTGGCATGACAGGGTTGGTGGCCACGGCGGCCTTCGGCACGTCGAACCCCTTGGCCCGTCTGACGGGGAATCTGCCGCTAGCCTTCAGCGCGGCGTCGCCGCCCGGAGCGACCCGTGTCAAATAACGGCGGCGGCCTGCTCAAGCACATCGTCATTCGCACGTTGATCGTGACGATGGCGCTGGTCGCCATCGGGCTGTTCTGTCTGCTCGCGCTCGCGTCGGCCAATACCGAATTCTTCGATCGCTACTACTCGCTGCTCTACACCGCGAACATTGCGGTGGCGATCATCTTCATCTTCATCGTCGGCGCGCTGGTCTGGATCATTCTGGTGCGTCTGCGCCAACGACGCTTCGGTACGCGCTTGCTGGCCAAGCTCGCGATCTTCTTCGCGCTGGTCGGTGTGCTGCCGGGCGGCATCATCTATCTGGTGTCGTTGCAGTTCGTCTCGCGTAGTATCGAATCGTGGTTCGACGTGCGCGTGGAAACGGCGCTCGATTCGGGCCTCGAACTCGGTCGCGCCATTCTGAATAACGGCTTGTCGGATCTGAGCGCGAAGGCACAGCTCGTGGCCGACAATCTGACGGCGAGCGGCGACAAGGGCGGCACCCTGACGCTGCTGCGCATGCGCGACCAGTTCGGCTTGCAGGACGCCACGATCGTCGACGGCAACGGGCGCGTGCTGGCGTCGGCGTCGGGCAACTTCAACGCGCTCGTGCCCGATCTGCCTACGGCGCTCATGTTGCGTCAGGCGCGCACGCAATCGCGCGGCTACACGGCCATCGAGGGCGGCAGCGAGGGTTACGACAAGCATCAGAGCGACCAGCTTCGATGGCGGGTGGTGATCCGTATCCCGTCGAGTTACTCGTCGTCATTGCAGGACGAAGAGCGTTTCCTGCAGGTCATGCAACTGGTGCCGGCGAACCTTGCGCAGAACGCCGAGGCGGTGCAGAACGCCTATCGCGAATATCAGGAAAAGGCGCTGGGCCGCACCGGCTTGCGCAAGATGTATATCGGCACGCTGACGCTCTCGCTGTTCCTCGCGACGTTCGTAGCGATGATGCTCGCGCTGGCGCTCGGCAATCAGCTGGCGCGGCCGCTTTTCCTGCTCGCACGCGGCACGCAGGAAGTTGCGGCAGGCGATTTGTCGCCGAAGGGGGAAGTGCGCACCAACGACGAACTTGGCTTCCTCACGCAAGCCTTCAACGCGATGACGCGCCAATTGTCGGATGCGCGCGCGACGGTCGAGCGCAACCGTCTCGCGCTTGAAAGCTCGAAGGCTCACCTGGAGAGTATTCTGTCGAATCTGACGGCCGGGGTGTTCGTCTTCGACCGCGACTTCCGCCTGACGACGGCCAACGCCGGTGCAGAACGCATCTTCAAGCAGAGTTTTCAGGGCGAATTGAACCGTTCGCCGGCGCATATTCCGGCGCTGGTGGAGTTCGGCGAGACGTTGCGCCGTGCCTTTGCCGATCGCGATGCGAACGCCGATCTCGGGCCGGGCGGGCACTGGCAGCAGCAGATCGGCCTGACGCTGCCGGGCGAGACCGATGCCGTCACGCTGCTCGTGCGCGGCTCACATCTGCCTGAACCGATGCTCGCGG
Source organism: Pandoraea fibrosis (assembly GCF_000807775.2). Lineage (NCBI taxonomy): Bacteria > Pseudomonadati > Pseudomonadota > Betaproteobacteria > Burkholderiales > Burkholderiaceae > Pandoraea > Pandoraea fibrosis. The sequence continues at coordinate 227,340 of NZ_CP047385.1, forward strand.
TGGCCGGCGTGCCGACCCGGGCGGGAGGAGGGTATGTGGTCGTGTTCGACGATATCAGCGACGTGATTTCCGCGCAGCGCTCGGTCGCGTGGGCCGAGGTGGCGCGGCGTCTGGCGCATGAAATCAAGAACCCGCTTACGCCGATTCAATTGTCGGCCGAGCGATTGCAGATGAAATTGTCGGACAAGCTGCCGCCGGCCGATGCCGAAGTGCTGCGCCGGGGCGCGACAACTATCGTCAACCAGGTGGCGGCGATGAAGCGCATGGTCGACGATTTCCGCGATTACGCGCGCTTGCCGCCGGCGATCATGCACCCCTTGCAGCTCAATGAGTTGATCGGTGAGGTGTTGACGTTATACGGTGTGGATGAAGGGCGCGGCGCGATTCGTCCGTATCTCGATGCAGAACTGCCGGAGATACGGGGCGACTCGACGCAATTGCGTCAGGTTATTCATAATCTGCTGCAGAATGCTCAAGATGCCGTGGGCGGAACCGAAAACCCTCTTATCACGGTGGAAACGAAGACAGTAGAATACGCAGGATCGGATGGGCATCCCGGTGAACCGAAGCGCACGGCGGTGCGTCTGACGATTTCGGACAATGGGCCAGGTTTCCCGGCCCGCATTCTGACCCGCGCATTCGAGCCTTACGTGACGACCAAGTCGAAGGGCACCGGACTGGGGCTTGCGATGGTCAAGAAGATTATCGACGAGCATCAGGCACGCATCGACATTCGCAACCGGTCATTGCCCGAGGGCGAAGGGAGTGCAGGTGCACAGATTTCGATCTTGTTTACTCAATTGGCTGACGACCAGGACCTGCCGCGCACCAAGCCGGCAGAACACACGAAGGTAGCGTAAATGGCAACCATTTTGGTGGTGGACGACGAAATGGGGATCCGGGAGCTGCTCTCGGAGATTCTGAGCGACGAAGGGCATGTCGTGGAGGTGGCGGAGAACGCGCAGGAAGCGCGTGCGTTCCGCGCCACGCACACGCCTGACCTCGTGCTGCTCGATATCTGGATGCCCGATACCGACGGCGTGACCTTGCTCAAGGAGTGGGCAGCACAACAGTTGCTGACCATGCCTGTGATCATGATGTCGGGCCACGCGACGATCGACACCGCCGTCGAGGCGACGAAGATCGGGGCGCTCAATTTCCTCGAAAAGCCTATTGCCCTGCAGAAACTGTTGCAGGCGGTGGAGCAGGGCCTCGCACGCGGCAAACGCGATCCCTCGGGTGGCGCGGCGAGCGCGTTCGATGCCGACGACGACGCGCTCGACACGGGCGTCTTCGGCGAGAGCGAGGCTCGTCATGCGGGCACGGGCCTGAACGGCGCAGCCACGCATCACGCGCCGCTTGGCGCACACGACGCCGAGGGTGTCGCGGGCGTGTCCGGCACGGGCATGTCTGCGGATATCTCGTTCGACGTACCGCTGCGCGAGGCACGCGACGCTTTCGAGCGTGCGTACTTTGCTTATCATCTGGCCAAGGAGCACGGCAGCATGACGCGCGTGGCCGAGAAAACCGGACTGGAGCGCACGCACTTGTACCGTAAGCTCAAGCAACTGGGCGTGGAACTCTCCAAGAGCAAGACTTGATGGCGGTGCGGCGCGCGTCGGTGCGCTGCCATGCCGCTTTCCTGCAGATTTTTTCGCCATGGGGCTTGCATAAAGCGTCTGCAGTCTCTATAATCGCTTTTCTCTTGGCCCGGTAGCTCAGTTGGTAGAGCAGCGGATTGAAAATCCGCGTGTCGTTGGTTCGATTCCGACCCAGGCCACCAAATTCGAAGGGCTTGCGCACATCGCAAGCCCTTTTTGCGTTTGAACGAAAACGCTGCCCGATGATGGGTATAACGTCCCGGCGATAGCGACGCGGGCCGCCGCGGTTCAAAATCGCGTGACATATCCCGCACGTGGGTCGCCAAAGAGGTGGCCGCAAGCGCGTGCCCCGGCCCTCGTCGTCGCGATGCTCTGACGGCAAAGGCGATACTGCTAGCGCATGATCATGACGACAAGCACCGATTCCGCTCTGGTTCTGTTCTCCGGTGGACAGGATTCGACCACCTGCCTCGCGTGGGCACTGTCGCGCTATGCGCGCGTCGAAACGCTGGGTTTCGATTACGGCCAGCGTCACAGCGTGGAGCTGGAATGCCGCACCGACGTGTTGGCCAAGCTGCGCGAGCGTTTCCCGCAGTGGGCACCGCGCCTGGGCGACGACCACATGATCGACCTGTCGATCCTGGGTCAGATCAGCGAGACGTCGCTCACACGCGAGACCACGATTGCGATGGCGGCGAACAACCTGCCGAACACCTTCGTGCCGGGCCGGAATCTGCTGTTTCTGACGATTGGTGCGACCATTGCGTATCGGCGCGGTTTGCGCGTGCTGGTCGGCGGGATGTGCGAGACCGATTTTTCGGGCTATCCCGACTGCCGCGACGACACCATGAAGGCGCTTCAGGTCGCGCTCAATCTGGGCATGGATCAGCGCTTTATCGTCGAGACGCCGCTCATGTGGATCGACAAGGCCGACACGTGGCAGATGGCGCAGGATCTGGGCGGCGAGTTGCTCGTCGAGACCGTGCGCGAAGACACGCACACGTGCTACCTGGGCGAGCGCAGTGTGCTGCATCCGTGGGGCTACGGTTGCGGCGAATGTCCGGCGTGCCAGTTGCGCCAGCGCGGCTACGAGCAGTGGCGCGCGCGCAGTAACGATCAGGATCGCGGCGCGGCCTGATCCTTCGACTATCGAGAGAATCATGACGTACGCAGTCAAGGAAATCTTCTACACATTGCAGGGCGAGGGCGCGAACGCCGGCCGCCCGGCGGTGTTCTGCCGGTTTGCGGGGTGCAACCTGTGGACCGGCCGCGAAGAGGACCGTGCTGAGGCCGTCTGCCAGTTCTGCGACACCGACTTTGTCGGCACCGACGGCGAAAATGGCGGCAAGTACCGCACGCCGGCCGATCTCGTCGCGCAGATCGTGGCGTTATGGCCGGAGGGCGACCGTGCCCACCGGTTCGTGGTGTGCACCGGCGGTGAGCCGTTGCTTCAGCTCGACTCGCCGCTCATCGACGCGTTGCACGCTGAGGGTTTTCGCATTGCCGTCGAGACCAACGGCACGCAAGTCGTCCCCGAGGGCATCGACTGGGTGTGCGTGAGCCCGAAGGCCGATGCGGAGATGGTCGTCACGCGTGGCGACGAGTTGAAGGTGGTGGTGCCGCAGGATCGTCAGCGTCTGGCCGATTACGAAGCGCTCGATTTCCAGCACTTCTATCTGCAACCGATGGATGGCCCGTTACGCGACACCAACACGAAGCTGGCGATCGACTATTGCAAATCGCATCCGCGCTGGTCGCTGTCGATGCAGACGCACAAATACCTGAATATTCCCTGAGCCGTTGCCGTGATTACGATTACCCGGAAACTCGAATTCGATGCGGGCCACCGCATTCCCGATCACCGAAGCCAGTGCCGCAACCTGCACGGGCATCGCTACGTGCTCGAGATCACGCTCGCAGGCGAAGTGAGCCGCGAGAGCGGTGCGTCCGACAACGGCATGGTGATGGATTTTGCCGACGTGAAGGCGCTCGCCAACGAACACCTCGTGTCGGTATGGGATCACGCGTTCCTCGTCTATGAAGGCGACACGGCCGTGCGTAACTTCCTCGAGACGATGCCCGATCACAAGACCGTGGTCTTCGATCGCGTGCCGACCGTAGAGAATCTGGCCGCTGCGGCCTTCGACAAGCTGAGCAGCGTCTTCGACACGCATTACGGTCACGACTTGCGTCTGGTGCGTTTGCGTCTGTACGAGACCCCGAATTGCTGGTCGGAAGTCACGGCGTAAGGTGTGGCTGGCGTTGTGACATTCGTCAGAACGCCATTCGTTCGTGGCGCCTGTGCAATTGTGCCGATGCCACCGGAATTGACCGGGATGACACCTACGGTGCAACGAATTCGAAACTCCACCCGCGAAGTCGATGGCTGCCGGTGATGACATGACCGAAAGTCCGAACCCGCCAGATCACGAGTCTGGCGGGTTTTTTCATTACAGGACAAGTCATGACAAGAATTTCAGCAGGCAGCCACGTCGTTGCCTTCGATAGTCAGACAGCGGTGCGGTTCATCTCCATGCGACGCGTGGACTCACAGGGAAATCTCGCGTCGCTGGACGGTGTGGCCAATCGGCCGGTCGCGATCGTGTCCGCTCGGCCACGGCCCAGTGCACCTCCGCTCGCCCATGACGATTTCCGGGCCGATTTTGCCGGCGCACGGTCGCCTGAGCGCGCGTTGTCGCCCCATCCGTCGCGAGGCACGCAGCGCTGGACGTTCGACATGCCGGCACAGACCGACGGTCCAGCGGATGCCCCGCCGCCCTACTCGGTCACGTCGCCAGCCCATCCATGGGGCTCGCCGCCGCCGTATTCGGTCGTCGACAACACGCCCCATCGCACCTTCCCGGGCGGCTCCGGGCCGGCCTCGCCGCCCGCGTACAGCCCGCCGAGTCTTGCGTGGATGTCGGGGCAAGGCTATCCGGATACGACAGTCTGAGGGCGGGCCGCGCAGTGTGCTTCGACGATCACCTGCTGGGTGTCAACGCGCTATGATGCGGCTGGCACACAACATCATCCAACAGGGGACTCCACCTATGAAGACGCTGCTGCGCGGCTTGCTGGCCGCAATCCTGCTCACGGCTTTTGCTCTGCCTGCCACGTCGGCGTTCGCGCGCGACAAGGTCGTGTATCACATCAACGATGCCGAACATCAAGCGCTCGCCGGTCTGCGCAGCATGCGCAATCAGCTCGACACGGCGCCGGACACCGACATCGTGGTCGTCGCGTATTCGCAAGGGGTCGATTTCCTGATGGAGAGCTATAAGGATGCTGCGACCGTCGGGCCGCTGGTTTCGGCGTTGCATGCTCGCGGCGTGAAGTTCGAAGTGTGCGAGATCACGCTCAAGCAGCGCAATCTGAAGAAGGACCAGTTTGTCCTCGACGCCGATTTCACGCCCTCCGGCGTGGTCGAGCTTACGCGCCTGCAGCAAAAGGGCTACGCGTACATCAAGCCGTAAGCTGGCGCTGTATCTGCGGTATTGCGGTACCGAACCCCGGCCGAGCGCCGGGGTTTTTTATGCCGTCTCTCGGTGATCACAGCGCTTTCCTGCTTGAGGCGAGCAGGACGTCGGTGCTCCGGCGTGTCTTTTTCATTTGGCGCACAATAGGCGCAAGCCCGCCTCCGGAGATTTGTCATGCCGCTGTCCTTCGCCATGCGCCGGCTGCTTGCCGGTGTCACCGCCACGCTCGTGAGTGTGGCGTGCCAGCCGATTCCCTATGCGGTGGCTGCCGCTCAGGCCCCTGCGCAGACACTGACCGATCAGGCCGTCCATCACTACGAAGCCGGTCAGCAATCGCAAGCGCTTGAGGAGTTTCGCCGGGCCGCCGAGCAGGGGAATCGTCTGGCCCAGTTCGACTACGCGATGATGCTGCTCAACGGCGAAGGCGGCACACCAGATCCCGACGGCGCCGTGCATTGGCTGGAACGTGCCGCGAACGCGGGCATGACGCAGGCGCAATACGTCTACGGAAAAATGTTCGACGACGGTTACGTTGTCGGCAAATCGATTCCGCAGGCCAACCTCTGGTACGAGAAGGCCGCCAAGCAAGGACACGTGCAGGCGCAGGCGGCCATCGCCAACGAATATTTCATCGGCCGCGGTGTACCCAAGGATTACAAGGCCGCGTTCGGCTGGTACGAGAAAGCCGCTCGTGGCGGCGATCTGCCGTCGCAATACATCGTTGCGAGCTATTACGAACGCGGCTACGGGGTCGTGACACCCGATCTCGAACGGGCGCGTCTCTGGTACGAGAAGGCCGCTGCGCAGGGTGATGTGGCGGCGCAGGGCAAGCTCGAGGCGATGAATCGCGAGCGTATGCAGCCGTCATCCCCGATACCCGCCCCCGCCCGTTGAACGAAGTCGACACCTGAAACAAAAAACGGCAGGGCGATCGCCCTGCCGTCATCTTTTGTGTCGTGTCGTTGTCCGAGCACCGCTAACTCTGCATGAGCCGCTTCTCGCGCGCGACACTCATCAGAATGCCGACCCCGAGGCCGAGCGTCACCAGCGCGGTACCGCCGTAGCTCATGAACGGCAGTGGCACGCCGACCACCGGCAGAATGCCGCTCACCATTCCCATGTTCACGAACGCATAGGTGAAGAAGATCATCGTCACGGCACCGGCGAGCAGCCGCCCGAACAGCGTTGCGCCGGATGCCGCGATCATCAGCCCGCGCGCGACCAGCAGCAGATACAGCACCAGCAGCACGCCTTCGCCGATCAGCCCGAATTCTTCCGCGAAGACGGCGAAGATGAAGTCGGTATGTTTTTCCGGGATGAACTCGAGGTGAGCCTGCGTGCCCTTGAGCCAACCCTTGCCCATCGTGCCGCCCGAGCCAATCGCAATGACGGACTGAATCGTATGGAAGCCCTTGCCGAGCGGGTCTGTTGTCGGGTCCAGCAGCGTGCACACGCGGTGCTTCTGGTAGTCGTGCAGGATGTGCCACTCGACGTCCGGCTGGCAGATCTTGTCTTCGAGCGCGAGGATCGTCCCGATGCCGAGCACGCCGGCGATGAGCACCGGCAGAATGAGCTTCCACGACAGGCCGGCCAGATAGATCACGTAAAGACCGGCCGCAGCCACGAGCAGGCCGGTACCGAGGTCGGGCTGTTTCGCGATGAGTCCCACCGGCACGCCGAGCAGGGCGAGAGCGGCCAGATAATCGAACCAGCGGATGTTGCCTTCACGCTTCTGGAAGTACCAGGCCAGCATGAGCGGCATGGCGATCTTCATGATCTCGGACGGCTGGATCACCATGCCGACATTCAGCCAGCGCTTCGCGCCTTTCTTCGTCAGCCCGAACATCGCCACGGCAATGAGCAGTGCAACACCGGCGGTATAGAGCGGGACCGCGAACTTCATCAGCGTCTGTGTCGGCAGCATTGCCAGCACCCACATCAGAATGAAGGTGAGCACGATGTTGCGGATCTGGTCTTCGACCCGACCGGGCACGTCGATACTGGCGCTGTAGAGCGTAACCAATCCCACGCAAAGCAGCAGGAAGACGATCAGCGCCAGCGGCTTGTCGAAGCCGACGAACAGGCGCTTGACCTGCTCTTTCCACGTATGTTTGTCGAGCGCCATCATGGCGTTCCTCCTTGCGCGCCCTGTGCACGGATGGCGGCGCGATGGCGGGCTTCGTCGGCGACAGTCGGGCTTACGGCGGGTTGACGCTGTGGGGCCGGCTTGGGCGTTTCCGGTGCTGTCGGCACCGGTGCCGATGTCGCGGTCTTGCCAGCGGCCGGTGCCGACGCCGTTGCCGGGGCCGGCGACACGCGCGCTACGCTTGCGGGGGCGCCAGCCGCGCGGCCACCGAGTTCGGCGGCGCTGGCGGGCGGGGCGTCCGGTGTAGCGGACACGGCCAGCGCACCCGAGGCTGCGCCCGGCGCCGAAGCCGACGCCTGCAACGCCGCCGCTTCCGCCGCGCGTTCCTTCGGTTCGTCGATGAGATAGTAATCGAGCAGTCGACGCGCGACCGGACCGGCCTGCGCCCCGCCCCAACCGGCGTTTTCAACGATCAGCGCGATGGCGATCTTCGGATCGTCGGCGGGCGCGAAGGCGATGAACAACGCGTGGTCGCGCTTGAACTCGGGAATCGCGTTGTGGTTGTACTTCTCGTTCTTGCCGAGCGAATAGACCTGTGCCGTACCGGTCTTGCCGCCCGCGTCGTAGGGTGCCCCGGCGAACGCCTGACGGCCCGTCCCTTCCTTGATCACGCCGACCATCGCCCGTTTGACGAAGTCCACGTCGGCCTGCTTGTACGGCAGCCGCGCGCTTTCCTTCGGCACGGTCAGCGCACGCGAGTGCGAGACCGGGTCTTCGACGGCCTTGACCAGGTGTGGCTTCATCACCACGCCGTTGTTGGCCAGCGTGGCCGTGGCATGCGCGAGTTGCAGAATCGTGAACGAGTTATAGCCCTGACCGATGCCCAGACTGATCGTCTCGCCGTCGTACCACTTCTGCTGCGCGGGCTTCTTGTAAGCCTTGCGCTTCCATTCGGTCGAGGGCAGGATGCCGCGCGCCTCGCCTTCGATGTCGATGCCCGTCAACTGACCGAAGCCGAGTGGCGCCATGAAGTCGTGAATGGCGTTCACGCCGAGGTCGTGCGCGAGCATGTAGTAATACGTGTCGTTCGACACCACGATCGAGCGATACATGTCGATCCAGCCCTGACCGTTGCGAACGTCGTTGCGGAACGTGTGGTTACCCAGCGTGAACGAGCCTGTGTCCTGGAAGCCCCAGTTGGTCGTGCGCTTGCCGAGTTCAAGTGCGGCGAGGGCCATGAACGGCTTGTACGTCGAGCCGATCGGATAGGTGCCGCGCAACGGACGGTTGAGCAGCGGGCGGTCGGGCGAGTTGTTCAGGGCGTCCCAGTTCTGCTGATCGATCCCTTCGACGAACATGTTCGGATCGAAGCTCGGTGCCGACACGAAGGCGAGCACGTCGCCGGTCTTCGGTTCGATGGCGACGACAGCGCCACGGCGTCCGGCAAAGGCTTGCTCGGCCACTTGCTGGAGTTTGATGTCGATGGACAGCACCAGGTTGTCGCCCGGCGTGGCGGGCGTGCGCGAGATCGTGCGCACGGGCCGGCCGCCGGCGGTCACTTCGATTTCCTCGAAACCGGTGATGCCGTGGAGCTGCGTCTCGTAACTCTGCTCGACACCGATCTTGCCGATATAGTCCGTGCCCTTGTAGTTATTCACGTCGCGACGGATGTCGTACTTGGCGCTATCGCTGTCGTTCTCGTCGCTCATCGCCTCGATGCGCTGACGATCGCGCTGCGAAATCCGGCCGATGTAGCCGATCACGTGCGCGGCCGTCTCGCCAAGCGGGTACTGACGGAACAGACGAGCGTGCACGTCCACACCGGGAAAGCGGAAGCGCTGCGCGGTGAAACGGGCGACCTCTTCGTCGGTCAGGCGGGTGCGGATCGGTAGACTTTCGAAGCTCTTGCTGTCGTCCATGAGCTTCTTGAAGCGGGCGCGATCGCGTGGCGTGATCTCAATCACGTCGGACAGATCCGTGACGACGTCTTCAAGCGGACGGCCGATCTTCGACGGCGTGATTTCCAGCGTGTACGCGGAATAGTTGCGCGCGAGCACCACGCCGTTGCGATCCATGATCACGCCCCGGTTGGGCACGATCGGGGCGAGCGAGACGCGGTTTTCGTCGGCTTGCAGGGCGTACTGGTTATGACGGAAGACTTGCAGGTAGACGAAACGTACCGCAAGCAGGCTGAAGCAGATCAGCACGAAAAGCGCAGCCGCCGTCACCCGCAGATGAAACGTCTGCAGTTGTTGCTGGGGATTCTTGAACTCGGTCATGCTGGCTGGGCGGGCGGGGCTCTGTGGCGCGATCGTAAGGGCATGCGGCCCCTCAGATCGGACGCGTGTCGTCGCGGTCGACGGCGCGTTTCTGCGGCGCCAGCAGCAGGATACTGATCACCGGCCAGAGCAAAGCTTCCACGAAGCTTGCCGCGAGCGGCCACCAGCCCGGAAATGCCGCACCGGTCGCCAGACGAATGATGAACGGTACCACGTGGGCGAGCAGCAGCAGCGGCAGCACCGTCAGCGCCTGCCCGAGCAACGTGAAGAACAGCACGCGGCGGTGGATCATGATCGCGCCATACGACAGCAGCGTGTAAGCGAGCGCATGCTCGCCGAGCAGGCCGGCGTTGTGCACGTCCATGAGCAGCCCGACGAGAAACGCCACGCCCATGCCCACCTTGCGGGGTTGGTGGATGTTCCAGAACATCAGCACCAGCGCGACGAAGTCGGGCATGGCGGGGGCGTGCCCCCACGGCATCAGGTTGACCAGAAACGCCACCACGAGACTGAGCGCGATGAAGTACGGATTGACCGGCAGCAGAATGTATTGCGGTCGTGACATGTCGATTCCTCAATGACCCTTTCGGACGGCCGGCGCGCGCTTCGGATCGGCGCGCGTGGCTCCCTTCTGGCCGGGCTTTTCGCCGCTTGCCGCCGGATCGGAGGCGCGCGCGAGATCGGCGGCGGCGTCCGGGTGCAGGGCGAGCGGCGTGGTGTATTGCAGCACCAGCACCTGACGCTGGCTGCGCAGATTGGCCACCGGCTGACACAGGATGCGCGCGAACGCCGTATCCGAGACGCGGTCGACCTTGGTAATGCGGGCCACGGGCAGGCCGGCGGGGTAAATGCCGTCCAGACCGCTGGTGGCGATTTCGTCGCCCACTTTGACGTCGGCCGACAGCGGAATAAAGCGCAGGTCGAGCACATCGCCGCGCAGTCCGCCGTAGATCACGCTGTGCACCCCGCTGCGCGTGACCTGCACGGGCACCGCCTGTTCCTTGTCGGTGAGCAGCGTGACCTCGCTTTGCAGCAGGAATACGCGTGAGACCTGGCCGAGCAGGCCCTGTTCCGTGACGACCGGTGCGCCCAGTTTCACGCCGTGTTTCGTGCCGCGATCGATCACCACGCGCTGCGTGAACGGGTCGCGCGTGTCGTATTCGATTTCGGCGGGAATGCTGGGAACGGGCAGACGGTCGCGCAGCGCGAGCATCTGACGCAGATGTTCGTTCTCGGCGACCAGTTGGTTATTGCGCTGGGCCTGTACGGAGAGTTCGAGATTTTGCTCGCGAAGCGCTCGGTTTTCGCCCGTGAGTTGCGATTCGGTCGAAAAGAAGCTCGCCACGCCGAGAATGGCGTCGCGCGGCAAGAGCATCATGCGTTGCACCGGATAAAGCGCGGTGCCGACCACGGCCCGAACCCGTTCCAACGTGTTGTAGTGCGAGTCGACCACGAGCAGGCCGATGGCGAGCGCGACGAAACAGATCAGCCGGGCCAACGCCGACGGTCCCTGTTTGAACAGTGGCGGCGGACTGTACTGCATGGTGGGCCCTTCAGGGAAGCACGCGCAGCGAGCCGCTGCGGTGCGCGAATGGTGTCAGTCGGGCGCGACGGGGCTGCATGACGGCAAGCTCCGTGCGCGTGGTCTTGCTGCGTGTCTGGCCGTGTCTGGCGAGGTGTGGAAGGGATTGCCCCACCGCGCCGGACGACGAACCACGCACGTTGGCTTACTCGTAGGAGAAGATGCTGCCGAGCTTGTCCATGCGCTCGAGTGCCATGCCCGAACCGCGCACCACGCAGGTCAGCGGGTCTTCGGCCACGAGCACCGGCAGGCCGGTTTCTTCTGCGAGCAGGCGATCCAGATCGCGCAGCAGCGCGCCGCCACCGGTGAGCATCATGCCGCGCTCGGCAATGTCGGCGCCCAGTTCCGGCGGCGTTTGTTCCAGTGCAATCTTCACCGACGACACGATCTGGTTGAGCGGATCGGTCAGGGCTTCAAGGATTTCGTTGCTCGAAATGGTAAAGGCGCGCGGAATCCCCTCCGAGAGGTTGCGGCCCTTCACTTCCATTTCCTTGACTTCGGAACCCGGGAAGGCCGAGCCGATTTCCTTCTTGATCGCTTCGGCGGTCTGCTCGCCGATCAGCATGCCGTAGTTGCGGCGGATGTAATTGACGATGGCTTCGTCGAACTTGTCGCCACCGACACGCACCGAACCCTTGTAGACGATACCGCCCAGCGAGATCACGCCCACTTCGGTCGTGCCGCCACCGATGTCGACGACCATCGAGCCGGTGGCTTCCGAGACCGGCAGGCCGGCGCCGATCGCGGCGGCCATCGGCTCTTCAATCAGATACACCTGCGAGGCGCCGGCACCGTGTGCGGCTTCCTTGATGGCGCGGCGCTCCACCTGGGTCGAGCCGCACGGCACGCAGATGATGATGCGCGGCGACGGAGAGAACAGACGCGACTCGTGCGCCATCTTGATGAACTGCTTGATCATCTGTTCCGTCACGGTGAAGTCGGCGATCACGCCATCCTTCATCGGCCGGATGGCCTCGATGTTGCCCGGCACCTTGCCAAGCATCTGCTTGGCTTCCTTGCCAACGGCCTGAATCGTCTTCTTGCCGCTCGGGCCACCTTCCTGACGAATGGCGACTACCGACGGTTCGTCGAGAACGACGCCCTTGCCGCGCATGTAGATGAGGGTGTTGGCCGTGCCCAGGTCAATGGCCAGGTCGTTGGAGAAATAGCTGCGAAGAAAACCGAACATGCAAAATCCTGTGTTTGCGTGAGGCCGTCCCAATGGATGTGACTGGGACGGCTGCCTGTCATCTGGGTTCCGGACTGTTCGCAAAAAAATCGCCAGGCGCCACGCGGCGGCTCGCGAAACGTGCGGACAAACCGAGGAATGCTGTACCGGGCAGGAGGCGGGGCTGCCGTCAAAAATCTGTCGCGTCAGGGTCTTCCAATGGACTGCGCGATCGTCTGTCGCGCCCCCCGGTCCGACCGTGGCCCACCTGCGCGACAGCGGCGAAGGGTGCAAAAACACGCTCCGACGCAAATTTAATGCGCAATGATACCTTATAATTTCGCAGGTTTTGCAGGAAAAACGAGCACGTTGACACCACAATCGACTCCCTCGACATTTGGGTCGGGAGCCTTGTGTCACGGCGTGCCAGCCCTCCTGCGCAGCCCGGTGCACGGAGTAAAACCGCAGACGAGTTCAAGCTCGTCCGCGCATTCTCCGCATTCTGGCCCTAATATCGGCATCATGTATGCATCCGGTTGCTCCCCAATGCGCATTTTTTCGGGATTTCTTCATGGCTTTGAATCTCTCAGACGTCAAACGCATCGCCCATCTCGCGCGTCTCGAGTTGGCCGATGACGAGGCGGCTCATATGGAAAAGGAGCTGAACGGCTTCTTCGCGCTCGTCGAGCAGATGCAGTCGGTCGATACGACCGACGTCGCGCCGCTTGCGCATCCGATCGAGCAAATTCAGGCAGTTGCCCAGCGGCTGCGTACCGACGCCGTGACCGAACTGGTCGACCGCGACGCCAATCAGCGCCCGGCCCCCGCCGTGCAGGACGGCCTCTATCTGGTGCCGAAGGTCATCGAATGAGTCCGGCGCGTTGCGCTGCACCCGGCCTTCCGGCCCGGCCAGTGCCCACGCAACGTGTCGTCACGCGCCGTTGGCGCACCTCATTCCCCCAAGCGCTACACAGCAGCCACCATGGAACAAGATCTGATTCATTTGCAGGATTTGCGCGCCGCGCTCGACGCCAAGCGCGTCTCGAGCGTCGAGCTGACGCAGCACTATCTGGACCGTATCGCCGGCGCCGCCGATCTGAACGCATTCGTGCATGTCGACGCCGAAGCGAGTCTCGCGCAGGCGCGCGCGGCCGATGCCCGCATCGCGGCCGGCGATGGCGCGAACCAGCCCCTATTGGGCATTCCCGTCGCGCACAAGGACGTCTTCGTCACGCGTCACTGGCGCAGCACGGCCGGCTCGCGCATGCTCGAGAACTACGTGAGCCCCTACGACGCCGCCGTGGTCGAGCGTCTGGCAGACGCCGGGATGGTCACGCTCGGCAAGACCAACATGGACGAGTTCGCGATGGGCTCGTCGAACGAGAACTCGTTTTACGGCCCCGTGAAGAACCCGTGGGACAAGCGTGCTGTGCCCGGCGGTTCGTCGGGGGGCTCGGCCGCCGCCGTGGCCGCGCGTCTCGCGCCGGTCGCGACCGGCACCGACACTGGCGGCTCGATTCGTCAGCCGGCCGCCTTCTGCGGCGTGACGGGTATCAAGCCGACATACGGTCGCGTCTCGCGCTACGGCATGATCGCGTTTGCCTCGTCGCTCGATCAGGGCGGCCCGTTCGGTCACAGCGCGGCGGATTGCGCGTGGATGCTAAACGGCATGGCGGGCTTCGACGCACGCGACTCGACCAGCCTCGAGCGCGCCGACGAAGACTTTGCACGGGGTCTGGGCAAGCCGCTCGACGGCGCCACGGCAGACAAGCCGCTCGCAGGTCTGCGTATCGGTCTGCCGGCCGAGTACTTCGGTGACGGTCTCGACGCCGACGTGCGCGAAGCCGTCGACAACGCGTTGCGCGAGTTCGAGAACCTCGGCGCCGTGCGCGTGCCAGTGTCGCTGCCGAAGACGGAACTCTCGATTCCGGTGTACTACGTGTTGGCGCCGGCGGAAGCCTCGTCGAACCTGTCGCGTTTCGACGGTGTGCGCTACGGCCACCGCGCCGCGGAATATCGCGACCTGCTCGACATGTACAAGAAGTCGCGTGCCGAAGGCTTCGGCACCGAGGTCAAGCGCCGCATTCTCGTGGGCGCATACGTGCTCTCGCATGGTTACTACGACGCCTACTATCTGCAGGCGCAGAAGATTCGCCGCCTGATCGCGCAGGACTTCCAGAACGCGTTCTCGCAGTGCGACGTGATCATGGGCCCGGTCGCGCCGTCGGTCGCGTGGAACCTCGGCGAGAAGAGCGCCGACCCGGTACAGATGTATCTGGCCGATATCTACACGCTGTCGGTCAGCCTCGCCGGTCTGCCGGGCATGAGCTTGCCGGTCGGTCCGGGCCGCGATGCGCGTCCGGTCGGCTTGCAACTGATCGGCAACTACTTCGACGAAGCCCGCCTGCTGCAAGTGGCCGACGCGTTCCAGCGCGCGACCGACTGGCACAAGCGCGCACCGTCGGGCGTCTGATCATGAGCCGCTCGCGCGTGGTGACGTCTCTCGCTTCGGCCGGCTCGCGCACCGCTGCATTGGCCCTGGCTTCCAAGGGGCTGATGCTCGCCGGTATGGTGCTGACGCTCGCGTCGTGCACCTTGCCGTTCGGGCGACCGACACCGATCGCATACCGCGAAATCAATCTGTCGGGCTATTGCTCGCAGACGGATGAAGACGGTTTTCGCGAACAGGCAACGCTCAAGGTGTCGGCCAACCAGGTGCAGTCGCTCGACTGGCGTCTGTGGGTCGGCAAGCGTGGGAGCTGCCACTTCAATCTGGCGGACTTCCACCAGACGCAGTGGCGCCCGAGCATCGAGCTGCGCGCGAACAGCGGTAGCTGCAAGCTGCTCATCTGGCAGGACCCGGGCAACGTGACCATCGGGCATGCGAACTGCGAGGCGTATTGCACGCCGGGCATCTACGAAAACGCATGGCCGGTGAGCTTCGATCCGCGGTCGGGGATTTGCGCCGCGGGGACTCGCCGGTAAGTGCTGGTAAGTGCTGGTAAGTGCTGGTCGGTGCCGGTCGGTGCCGATCGGCGCAGGTCAATCCGGGCGAACAGGAACAGGCCGGAGCGTCACCGTCGCGGTGACGACCGGCGGCAAGGGCAAGGCGAGTACGCCATGCCGACAAGTTGAGACAGGGTGAACCTTATGCAATGGGAAGTCGTTATTGGTCTGGAGACGCACGCACAGCTCTCCACCGCTTCCAAGATTTTCTCGGGCGCATCGACGCAGTTCGGTGCGGCTCCCAACACGCAGGCCTGTCCCGTGGACCTGGCGCTGCCGGGCGTGTTGCCCGTGCTCAATCGCGGCGCCGTCGAGCGCGCGATCGAATTCGGTCTGGCCATCGGGGCGACGATTGCGCCGCGCAGCATTTTCGCGCGCAAGAATTACTTCTACCCCGATCTGCCCAAGGGCTACCAGATCAGCCAGTACGAAATTCCGGTGGTGCAGGGCGGCACGCTGAAGATTCAGGTCGAGGCGGATGCCCGCACCGGCCGTGAGGCGTATGAGAAGGTCGTCACGCTCACGCGCGCCCACCTCGAAGAAGACGCAGGCAAGTCGCTGCACGAAGACTTCGCCGGCATGACCGGCATCGACCTGAACCGGGCCGGCACGCCGTTGCTCGAAATCGTGACCGAGCCCGACATGCGCAGCGCGGCCGAAGCCGTGGCTTATGCGAAGGCATTGCACGGGCTGGTGGTGTGGCTGGGTATTTGCGACGGCAACATGCAGGAAGGGTCGTTCCGTTGCGACGCCAACGTGTCCGTGCGTCCGGTCGGCCAGAAGGAATTCGGCACGCGTGCCGAGATCAAGAACCTGAACTCGTTCCGCTTCCTCGAAGAGGCGATTCAGTACGAAGTGCGTCGTCAGATCGAGCTGATCGAAGACGGTGGCACGGTGGTGCAGGAAACGCGCCTGTACGATCCGGACAAGAAGGAAACGCGTTCGATGCGCAGCAAGGAAGACGCGCACGATTACCGCTACTTCCCGGACCCGGATCTGATGCCGCTCGTGATCGACAGCGAGTGGGTCGAACGTGTGCGCGCGGCGTTGCCCGAACTGCCCGCGGGCATGCAGGCGCGCTTTGTCGAGTCATACGGCCTGTCGGACTACGACGCCGCCGTGCTGACCCAATCCAAAGCACAGGCCGCGTACTTCGAAGCCGTGGTCGAGAAGGCGGGCAAGGCCAATGCCAAGCCGGCCGCCAACTGGATCATGGGCGAACTGTCGTCGCTGCTGAATCGTGAGGACATCGGCATCGCCGACAGCCCGGTGTCGAGCGCTCAGCTCGCAGGCCTGTTGGCGCGTATCGCCGATAACACGATCTCCAACAAGATCGCGAAGGAAGTCTTCCAGTTGATGTGGGAAGAACGCGCCACCGATGACGGCGCGGCAGATCGCATCATCGAAGCGAAGGGGCTGAAGCAGATCACCGACACGGGCGCGATCGAGAAGATCATCGACGAAGTGCTGGCCGCCAATGCCAAGTCCGTCGAGGAGTTCCGCGCGGGTAAGGAGAAGGCGTTCAACGCCCTGGTCGGACAGGCGATGAAGGCCACCAAGGGCAAGGCCAACCCGGCGCAGGTCAACGAGTTGCTCAAGAAGAAGCTCGGTGCCTGACGAGAGGTGAGGCTGCCGCGTTCGTCGCGGCGGCCCCGAAGCATCAAGCAAAAAGCGCGGCAGCCGGTTCGGTGCCGCGCTTTTTGTTCGTCCGCGCCTTTGCCATGCGTGTCGCGTCACGTCTCGCGGCACGCCCGGCGCCGTCTTATCACGCCGGACGATTCGCTTATGCCACGCTTTTTTTGCCCTCTCCGCAAATTGCGCGATACTGCCGGATCGGCTGTCACAAGGAGTTGGCGATGTTCGAGAAATACCGCGTACCGCTCGGCAAGAAGCTCGACCTGTCGGACTACGATCCGGCCGACAAGCCGTTTTCCGGCGACAACAAGGACGACGACAAGGCGCGCATGGCCGAACTGGCGCTCAAGCTCGACGAGTTGCAGACCATTCTGCACGCCAACAGCCAGCATCGTGTCCTGCTCGTATTGCAGGGCATGGACACCAGCGGCAAGGACGGCACCATTCGCGCGGTGTTCCAGAACGTCGATCCGCTCGGTATCCGCGTGGCGAATTTCAAGTCTCCCACGCCCATCGAACTAGCTCACGATTTCCTGTGGCGCGTGCATCGGGTGGTGCCGGGGGCGGGCGAACTGGTGATCTTCAATCGCAGCCATTACGAAGACGTGCTCATCACGCGCGTGCACGACTGGATCGATGCCGACGAGTGCAAGCGCCGCTATACCCACATCAACAACTTCGAACGCCTGCTCGCGGATAACAACACGCGCATCATCAAGTGCTTCCTGCATATCTCGGCGGAGGAGCAGCGCAAGCGGCTTCAGGAGCGTATCGACGATCCGAACAAACACTGGAAATTCGAGCTGAACGACCTCAAGGAACGCAGCTTCTGGCCGCAATACACCAAGGCCTATGAGGCCGCGTTGCCGGCCACCTCGACGGAAGATGCGCCGTGGTATATCGTGCCTTCCGATTCAAAACGCCACCGTAATCTGATGGTGGCAGAGTTGCTGGTGCAGGCGCTGACCGATCTGAAGCTGTCCTATCCGCCCGCGAGGCCCGAACTGACGGGCATGAAGGTGGAATGATGCGGTGCCGCATGGCCAACGAAGACAAACAGGCATGACGTGAACGGCTGTGGGGATCCACGGCCGTTTTGATAGAAAAAACAGGCGCGGCCGGGCGAACGGGGGTTTGCCGGGCAATGGGCGTCGCATGGGGAAACGGGGAAGAAGATGAGTGACGAGAACGCCCGCCGGCAAACGCCGGAGGACGCTGCCGAGCGCGGGCATCAGACGGCCATCCACGGTAGCGCAGGCGGTACATCGCGAGGCACGGCGCGCTCGCGCCGCTGGATCACCGGCGTACTGGCCGTGGTGGTGATTGCTGGGGCCGGCGCATGGCTGCGCTCACGCGGCGCGGAGAAGCCCGCCAAGGCGGCGCTTGCCCCTTCGGTGACGGCCGCCACCGTCGAAGTGCGTGATGTGCCAGTGCGGCTCATCGCCAACGGCACGGTCACGGCGCGTCAGACCATCGAAGTGCGTCCGCAGATTTCCAGCACCATCCGACAGGTCCACATCAAGGAAGGCGATTTCGTCAAAGCGGGGCAGTTGTTGTTCTCGCTCGACGCGCGCATGGACGAAGCCAACCTCAAGAAAGTGCAGGCGCAACTGGCCAAGGACGAAGCCGATCTCGCCAACGCCCGCCGCACGCTCGCCCGCACGAAGCAACTGATCGCCGAGCATTTCGTCTCGCAAAGCGCCCTCGATACTGCGCAGAGCAGCGTCGACAGTCTGACGGCGCAAGTCGCCGCCGACCGGGCAGCGATCTCGGCCAGTCAGGTCGCGGTCGACTACAACCAGATTCGCGCCGGCATCGACGGCCGTACCGGGGCGATCAACGTTCACCCGGGCAGTCTCGTCACGCCGGGCGGGGCGGCGCTCGTGAGCATCACGCAGCTCGATCCGATCGATATCAGCTTCACGTTGCCGGAAGGTGCGCTGGCCGAGTTGCAGGCTGCACGCGCCGGCGGCCCGGTCGCTGTAACGGCCACGCTTGGCACCACCGGCGTGACGGCTACCGGGCAACTCAGCTTCATCGACAACGCCGTGGATTCGCAAACGGGCACGATTCGCCTGAAGGCCGCCTACGACAATCGCGATGCGAAGCTGTGGCCCGGCATGTATCTGAACATCGCGGTGATCGGCCGCGTGCTCAAGCAGGCCAGCGTGGTGCCGCCGCAGGCGGTGCAGACCGGCCCCGACGGCAAGTTCGTCTATGTCATCGGCGCCGACGGCCGGGTGAGCGCGAAGCCCGTGAAGGTCGGTTACGTGGAAGCGAAGCTGGCGGTCGTCGAGGGGGTGCCCGCAGGCGCGCGCGTGGTGCAGGAAGGCGCGGAAAATCTGCGTCCGGGCAACGCGGTGACGATTGTGGCGTCGCGTGACGGCGCCGCCGGGAAAGCGCCATGAACCTGTCCGAACTCTGTATCCGCCGGCCGGTCATGACGATCCTGCTGTGCGTCGCGGCGGTCGTCGCAGGCTTGATCGCCTACGGCCAGATTCCGATTTCCGCGCTGCCCAGCTACAACTCGCCGGTCATTCAGGTCACCGCGACCTTGCCGGGGGCGAGTCCGGAGACGATGGCCGCGTCCGTGGCCGCGCCGATGGAAAAGCAGTTCTCGACGATTGCCGGTGTGGCGGTCATCAGCTCGACCAATACGCAGGGCACCACGTCGATCATCATCGAATTCGACAGCGATCGGGATATCGATGCGGCTGCCGTCGACGTGCAGGCGGCGTTGTTCCGCGCGCAGCGCAAGCTGCCGGTGGAGATGACGACGCCGCCGTCATACCGCAAGGTGAATCCGGCCGACGCGCCGATTCTGTTTCTCGCGATGAACTCGCCGTCGATGTCGCTGGCCGAACTCGACGACTACGCGGAAAACCTCGTCTCTCCCACGCTTTCCACGCTGCCCGGCGTGGCGCAGGTGCTGATCTTCGGGCAGAAGCGTTTCGCCGTGCGCGTGAAGGCGCGTCCCGACGCGCTCGCCGCGCGCAAGCTCACGCTCGACGACGTGGCGCGTGCCCTGGCTTCGGCCAATGCCAACAGCCCGGTCGGCACGCTCGACGGCAATCGCCAGACGCTGACCATCGAGGCGAATCGCCAGATGACCAAGGCCGACCAGTTCGCGAGCCTGATCATCGCGAGCGTGAACGGCAACCCGGTGTATCTGCGCGATGTGGCCGACGTGCAGGACAGCGTCGAATCCGTGAAGACCGGCAGTTGGGTCAATGGCGAGCGCTCGATCGTGCTCGCGGTGCTGCGTCAGCCCAATGCGAATACGGTAGCCACCGTCGATCAGGTCAAGGCGGCGCTGCCGCGTCTCGCGGAGCAGATGCCGCAGTCGATTCAGGTCAAGCTGCTCAACGATCGCTCGGTGTCGATTCGCGAGTCCATCGACGACGTGCAGTTCACGCTTGGCCTGACGGTGATTCTCGTCACGCTGGTGATCTTCCTGTTCCTGCGCCGTCTGGCTGCCACGTTGATTCCGGTGATGTCGCTGCCGGTGTCGCTGATCGGCACCGTCGCGCTCATGAAGGGG
This sequence comes from Pandoraea fibrosis, assembly GCF_000807775.2. NCBI lineage: Bacteria > Pseudomonadati > Pseudomonadota > Betaproteobacteria > Burkholderiales > Burkholderiaceae > Pandoraea > Pandoraea fibrosis. The sequence continues at coordinate 247,714 of NZ_CP047385.1, forward strand.
ATGGGCTATTCCATCGACAACATCTCGCTGCTGGGCATCACGCTCGCCGTGGGGCTGGTCGTGGACGACGCCATCGTGATGCTCGAGAACATCGTACGTCATATCGAGAACGGCGTACCGCCATTGCGTGCGGCGCTGGTGGGGTCGCGAGAAATGGGCTTCACGATTCTGTCGATCTCGATTTCGCTGGTGGCGGTGTTCATCCCGATCTTCTTCATGCCGGGGGTGATCGGGTTGATGTTCCACGAATTCGCCGTGGTGGTGTCGCTCGCCATTCTGGTGTCGGCGGCCGTGTCGCTCACTTTGATACCGATGTTGTGCAGCCGCTATCTCAGGCACGAGCAGGACGAAGGGCTGGGGCTGCGCGCCACGCAGTGGTTCGAAGACGGCTTCGTTTGGGTGCAGAACGGTTATGTGCGCAGCGTGGATTGGTGTCTCGCGCATCGCCGGTGGGTGATGGGAGCGGCGGCGGCCACGTTTGTCGCCACGGGCGTGTTGTTTGCCACGATTCCGAAGGGCTTCTTCCCGAGTGAAGACATCGGGCAGGTGCAGGTCACGGCCGAAGGTGCGCAGGACATTTCGTTCACGGCGATGTCGGCGCTGCTGCGTCAGGCGGGCGACATCATCCGTGCGAACCCGGCGGTGAAAACGGTGATCGTGTCGGCCAACGACAGCAATCAGGGCCGTATGTTCATCAACCTGAAGCCGCATGGCGAGCGTGCGCACATGAGCGAGGTGCTCGAAGGGCTGCGGCGCGACGTCAAGCAGGTGCCGGGGCTCAACGTCTACTTCAATCCGGTGCAGAACCTGCAACTGGGCGGCAAGCAGAGCAAGAGCCGCTATCAGTACGTGATGCAGAGCGTGAAGCCGGGCGAAATGCAGTTGTGGTCCGACCGGCTGATGAACCTCATGCGTGCCGACCCGATCTTCCGGGATGTGACGACCGATGCGCAGATGAAGGGCCTGCAAGCGCAGCTCACCATCGATCGCGACAAGGCAAATACGCTGGGTGTGGCCATTGGCGACATTCGAAGCGCGTTGTACAGCGCGTTCGGCGAGCGTCAGGTCTCGACGATCTACACGCCGAGCGACAGCTATCAGGTCATCCTTCAGGCTGACGATAACGACCGTCGCGACGAAGGCGCATTCGACAAGATCTATGTGCGCGGCAAGGGCGGTGCGTTGGTGCCGCTCTCGGCGGTCGCCACGGTCGAGCGCAAGATGGGACCGGTGTCGGTGAACCATCAGGGTCAGTTGCAGGCGGTCACGCTGTCGTTCAATCTGGCGCCGGGCGCGGCGCTGGGCGACGCGTCGCAGAAGATCGTCGGCTTCCAGCAGCAACTGGGCTTCCCGCCGAGCATCATCACGAGTTGGGGCGGCGATGCGGCCGCGTTCCAGAAGTCGCAGTCCAGCCAGATCGTGCTGCTGGTCGGCGCGCTGCTCGTGATCTATGTGCTGCTTGGCGTGCTGTACGAGAGCTACATCCATCCGATCACGATTCTCGCGGGCTTGCCGTCGGCGGCCGTCGGGGCGCTGATTACCCTGCGCTTGTTCGGTATGGACCTGTCGCTGATCGCGGTGATCGGTGTCCTGATGCTCATCGGTATCGTGAAGAAGAACGCGATCATGATGATCGACTTCGCACTCGACGCGCAGCGCAACGGCGGCATGACACCCCTTGAGGCGATTCGTCAGGCATGTGCGTTGCGCTTCCGTCCGATCATGATGACGACGCTCGCGGCACTCATGGGCGCGTTGCCGATTGCGCTGGGGCTCGGTGCGGGCGCGGAACTGCGTCAGCCGCTCGGTCTGGCCGTGGTCGGTGGCTTGCTGTTCTCGCAGGTCATCACGCTCTACATCACGCCGGTGATCTATCTCTATCTCGATCGCTTCGCAGGCAAGGGGCCACTGGTACTGCCCGGCGACAAGGCAGCGAACGACGCCCCCGAGTCGGACCATAGCGGCGCGAGCGGGCATGGCTCGGCCCGCATCGAAGGTCCTCATGCAGGCACGGCGCACTGACGCGCTGATGTTCTGATACCGAAGGCAGGCAGAGCAAAAGCCTCTGCTTGCGCCACCTGCCTTCGGGGTATCACGCGGCCATCCAACCCGCGTAGGCAAGGCATGCAACGTGCCTTGTGAAATCACTGATTAGCGCCGTTGGCACACGACGTTGTGAATACTCTCGCTGCGGTTGGGGTAATTCCGACGCTGGCAAATCTCGGCATGACGTCACCGATTCCCGGTGATCCGCGTACACCCTCGTTCGGCACATCATTTCCGGCACATCACGACGCTATGACGATGTGCATCGACTTATCGGAATCGATGCGCGAATGGGCGGTTTCTTGTCCTGTGCAATTGTCAATTTGCGAAAAGTCGGGTTAGCACGCGACAACGGGGTGTTGGGGGTTCAGGCATAAATCGCCCCTGTCGCGGCTTAGGGGAGACATCGCTTCGCCGCGCCATCTTTCCAAACGAATTGCTCAGGATGAGGGATATGAACATGCAAGTGAACGGGGGCGCACTCGTGCAGATGAAAAGCAAAATGGTCAGCCGCTTGAACAAGCGCCGTCAGCGCGGTGTGACGCTGGTGGAGCTGTCGGTGGCCGTGGCCGTGATGGGCCTGATCATGGCCGGTGCGATGGTCGGCGTGCCGCGACTGATGAATTCGGTGCGTGTGAATCAGGAAATCAAGGACTGGCAGATGGCGGTGGTGTCGGTGCAAAACGCCGTGATGTCGGGGCAATTGAATGCCACAACCACGATGGTAAGCGTGCACGATCTGGGCATTTTCGGCTCGATGCAGCGCATCGGGACGACCAACAATTACCTCAATCGATTTGGCGGAACCGTCACGCCAGAGGTGATTACCAGCGGTGGGGGAAATTTGCCGACGTTCGGACTGAAGATCCAGTCCAAAGATCTGCCAAGCGAGCAATGTCAGCGGCTCTTCACCTCGATGCATCCGAGCTTTGCCACGATCAAGGTGAACAACACCGAATTAAAGACCATGACGACCTCTTTCGCCATGAATGATCTGGCGACGGCATGCCGTTCCTCAGCGAAGGTAGGCGATACCGACGGCCAGAACGATGTGACCAAGGCGGATGTCGAGTTCACCATCGGCGGCGCCTGATCCCGTGATCGAACCCCATCCGGCAATTCAGCATTGAATTCGACGTGAGGAAAAGATGCGCATCAAAAGGATGCTAACTGTCGCGGTGGCGTCGACGGTAGGGTCGAGTCCGGTCTTCGCTCTGGAGCGAGTGCAAGCCGAACTCCGGTCGGCCGACATCGAGATCGCCTTCGCCAGCCATAAGCCGCTGATGGCCGGCGGCGCAGCGGCAGCGGCGACACCGTCGCCTGCGCTCGCGAGTGCGCTGGCGCCGCTGCCATCGGTCGACGTGTCGTCGGATGTGGCGCATGCGCCAGCGTCGTTGTCCCAGGCGGCGGCGTCGGCGGAGCCGGTCGCGCCGGTCGAAGTCCGCGAACTTCTCGAGCTGTTCATGTCGCCTGGCGACGGCCGCGTTTCCGTCGCTCTTCAGCGGTATCTGGAGGCGCATGGCTGGCAGCTCGCGTGGGAAATCGAACGCGACTTCCCTATCGACTATCCGGCTACGTTCACAGGGGACTTTCTCGGCATCGTCGAGCAAATCGTCGTCTCCCTGCAGAACACCGATGCGCCCATTCGCGTGAAAGTCTACGAGGCCAACCGCGTGCTGCGCGTCGTTCACGCCACACAATAACGAGCGCTGCGCATCCCCCCGGGCGCGGCCACCATCACGGAAGCGGTAATCCATGAGAAAGCGACTTGGCGTGTTGTGCGCCACAACGTTTCTGACGGCGTGCGGCACGCCAGGCATGCTCACCCAGACCGACGCGAACGTTTCGCAGGCGCGCACGGAGGGGCAAGCGGCGTTCGAGACCTATTCGGCAGCGCCGATTCGCGCCATCGAGCATGTGGAGGGGGCATGGCTCGCGAAGCGCTCCGTTCCCATCAACGCCTCGATCGCACTTCCCGATTTCTTCAAACGCAATGTGCGCTTCGCCACGGGCGCACCGCTGCCGATCTCGATCGTGCTCGCACAGGTAGCACGCGGCAACGGCCTGACCATCCGCATGGCCTCCGACGTGTCGTGTGTGGCCGGTGGCGGCGCTGGAGGCGGCGGCAACCGTGGCGCCAATCGCGCAGGCGGCCCCGCCAACCTCTTTCAACTGAACTGCTCCGATACGGGCGAGCCGACGGTGCCGCTGCAATACTCGGGCACGCTCTCCGGACTGCTCGACACCATCGCGCATCGGACCGGCACGCACTGGAGTTATCGCGACGGTGTGGTGCATTTCGCACGCTATGTCACGCGCACGTTCCAGATCAAGATGATGCCCGGCAGTTCGTCGTACTCGGCATCGGTGGGCAAGGCCTCGCAGATGAAGGCGAATCGCGGTGCGGCCGGTGGGAGTGGTCCGGGCAACTCGGCTGGCGGTGTCGATCTGAGCTTCAATGCCGACGCCAACGTCAGCGTGGAATCTGAACTCGATTACTGGTCGGACCTCGTGCGCACGGTGTCGGACATGCTCTCCGAAGGGGGGCGTGTGACGCCGTCCGTCGTGACGAGTTCGCTCGTCGTGAGCGATACGGCCGACGTCATAGAGCGCGTGGCGAGCTACATCGACGCCGAAAACGCCGTGCTGGGCCGTCAGGTCAAACTGCGTGTGCAGGTGTACTCGGTAGCCCTCGAAGAGAATTCTGCCGCTGGCGTCGACTGGGATCTGGTGTATCAGGCGGCCAGCGGCATTACGCTGGGTCTGGCCGGTCCCGCGGCGGGGGGCACGCTGATGTCGCGCAAGGGCGGACTTCAGCTCAACAAGATCGACAGCGGCAGATTCCGCGGGTCCGGCGCGTTCCTCCGCGCACTCAGCCAGCAGGGGCGCGTGAGTACGGTGATCGACACCACGGTCGTCACGCTGAACAATCAACCGGCGCCGGTCGCCGTCACCCAGAATCAGGGCTTCGTCGCGCAAACGAAGATGACGCCCGGCAACTATGGCGGGCAGGCGGTCGTGACGGCCGAGCAGTCGGTGCTGACGACGGGCTTCGTCATGAACTTGCTGCCCACGCTGATGGACAACCGTAGCGTGATGTTGCAGGTACAGATCGATATGTCCGACCTGAAGAAACTCGACAAGATCAATCTGCGCACGGGGAAGGAAGCGCCAAGCGGCACGAACCCGGACACCGGCAGCGGTTCGGATGCGAGTGCGGAAATCGGTTCCGATGGTGTGAAGATCGACGTGGGCGGCAAGAAGGACGAACGATCGGGTACCGATGACGGACTCGGCGTGGGGACATTCATGCAGTTGCCGATTACGGCGTCGATCCAGACCATGCAACGCGCGTCGCTCAAGTCGGGCGATACGCTGGTGCTCAGCGGCTTCCGCCGCCGCGACGATTCGACCGATCGCGATGGCATCTTCAATTACCAGGGCGGCACCAAGGAGGCGCGCCAGCAGGTCAAGGAAGTCGTCATTCTGATTTCGCCGGAACTGACCGAGGGCGTGTGACATGACGCGCATATTGTCTAACCAGCTCGTCGTCGGTGCGCAGTGGGAGACATTGATCGGCTTGCAGAAGGAGCCTACGGAGATCCGTGGACTCGCCCGGAGTCGCGACGCCTCGCACTACGCGGTGGCCGACGACGGTGCCGGCACACGCACGGCGGGACTGTTCTCGCTGGATCTTTCGGTCAACGTGCAGAGCGGACTCGAGTGGTATGCGTTGGGCGCGGTTCTTGGGGAGATGATCGACGCGCCGAACGTGGCGTTCGTGCATCCCGATCCCGACGACGCGTCTGCCATGGTCCTCGTCACGTTGCGCGATCGGCGTCCGGAGCTGGATCTGATCGTGCCTACCTCGGAACTCGGCACCCGGCTGGAGCAATGGGCCGCAGAGATCGAGAGCGGCATCAAGATTGTGGGCGTTGCCCCCTTGAATGGCAGCGGCGTCGATTTGACACTCACGCTCGACGACATTGCGGCGCAGGTGCGCAAGGAGCCCCCGCGCGACGCGCGTTTACTGGCTGTGCGCAAGCCGTTACCGGCACGGAAACTCAAGCTTGCCGCCATCTCGCTCGCCGCGCTCTCGCTGCTCTCGATGGCTGGCTGGTGGGGATGGAGTTGGTACGAGGCACAGCAACAGGCCAAGCTCGCCGCAGCCAATCGGGTCGACCCGGTGGACGCCTATCGCAGCGCGCTTGCCCGTGCCATTGCCGCGGAGCCTTTTTCGGCAGGCGCGTCGTATGCCCGGCGCGTGCAATACGCGGTGCAATCGTTGCCCGCGAGTGCTGGCGGATGGCGTCCGGCGTCCATCGAGTGCCGGGGCGATCGTTGTGAAATCCAGTGGCGTCGTCAAGAGGGCGGCACGTTCGATTTGCTCCTCTCGCAGCGGCCCAACGCGCAGATTGTCGATCTCGATAACGCGCGCGAGATCATGACACCTGCGGATACCCTTCCCCCTGTCTCGGCGCCGGCCCGAGCCATGCCCGTTGCGACGGACGCGGAAGGACTCGCGGACAACGAAGACGAAGTCGACGATGGCGACGCCCGCGTGACGCCCGTGCCACGCACGCAGTTCCTGCGCACGGCGGGCGCGCGTCTGCAATCGCTCGGCGACTACGGCATGGACATCTCGCTGTCGATGCCCCAGCCGCTCGTTCAGGCGCCGCAGGCCGTCACCACACGTAGCGATGTGCCGCCGCCGATTGCCAAGGGGGAATGGAAGATGGCCGGTCATCTGGCGTTCGTCGATTCGGTAGCGGGTCTGATGATGCGCGCCGGCAACATGTCGTTGCACGAGTTGACGATCGTGATCGACGACACCAAACCCGTCTTCTCTGCTCGAGGAACCTACTATGTCCATTAAGCTCCGCCGCACGGCATGGATGACGACGGCCGTGGTGGCGTCGTCGTTGATGCCCCACATGCCTGTGAATGCCGCAGAAACGATCGACGCGTTTGCCCGTGCCCACCTCAAGTCGTCGCAGGAGACACTGACGGCCGACGGCACGGCGTCGTCGTCCGCCACGATCAGTGCGGCGCCCGACGTGCTGCCGGAACTGATGTTCATTCACGGCGTTGACGACACCACGGTGGCTTATCTCCGGGTCGATGGCCGCTTTGGCTACAGCGTGAGCGACGGTGACCGCTTCGGTGACTGGCGAGTGGTGAAGATCGGCAGCGATTTCGTGGACGTGACGCGAGGCGGCAGGTCGCAGCGATTGCTCCTGCCCAATGCGATGGGGGCGTCCTCATTGGGCGATGCACAGGCGAGTCGCGCGAGACTCGGTTCATCGGGGCGACGCAATGGCGAAGATTTCTGAGCGTTTCCAGGCGGCGCTCTCGCGCGTCAATGCGCGTGGCGGGACCGTGGCGCGGCCCATTGGCGAGCTTCGCGTCGACGACATTCAGATGCAGGGCTGGCGACAGGATCTCGGCATCACATTGGCCGGGGCGGAGAACGGGTCACTCGTGCTCGTTGCACCGAAGCCCCGGCTCTTTCTGGTTCTGCTGGAGCACACGACGTTCGTGCGCATGCAGGGCTCCGATCTGTTGTCGCGTTTCGAGCAGGCCGTGCGTGCAACACATCGGCTGGATCTCGAAGGGATTTACGTCGGTACGACCGAAGAGATCCTGCTCATGCAGTCGCGTCTGCAACAGCAGAACGACGCCGGCGCCCGGACCGAAGAGCAACGCACCGGGGCCTATCGAAACTTCGATCTGATCATCGAGCGTGCCATCGACGCGAAGGCGTCCGACGTTCACTTCGAGTTTCGCGAAGGACAGCACGTGCGCGTGCGCATGCGCATTCACGGCAAGCTGCGCGTGACCAGCGAAACCGATCGTCTCTCGCGCGACTATCACGCCATGCTCGATGCCGTGTCGGCGGCGTATAACTCGCGCGCCGACCCCAGCAGCCGAAGCCACAACCACTTCGACGAGGATCAGCACCAGAGTTGCTCGATCCCGCTGAATCTGCGCAATCGCAAGTATCAGCTTCGCTTGCAGAGTATCCGCGAGAATCGCGGCGTCGATGTGGTGATACGACTGCTTGTCAACGAAGCGATGGACGACGACGTGCTGTCGCTCTCCGAGCTCGGTTACTCCGACGATCAGATCGAAGTGCTCGAGAACGCGGTATATCGCAGTCCGGGACTGACGATCATCGCGGGGGAGACCGGGTCGGGCAAGTCGACGACCCTGCGCACGATGATGCGATACGAGCGCGACTCCGGTAAGAAATTCTTTTCCATCGAAGATCCGGTCGAGTACATCCAGCCGCATGTGACGCAGATTCCGATTCAGCGGCGAGCCGAAGACGGCCACGGCGAATCGGCGTTCGGCGCGGCGGCGAAGGTGCTGCTGCGTGGCGATCCGGACAAGCTCATGCCCGGCGAAATCCGCGACATCGAGACCGGCTCGTTCGCCAAGTCGATGACGGAGACGGGGCATCAGGTGTTGTCCACGGTGCACGCGTCGAGCGCGTTCGGCATCATCCCGCGATTGATCAGCGATGAGATCGGCATGCCGGTCTCGGCCGTGACGTCCCCCAACTTTCTGACCGCCATGGTCTATCAGAAGCTCATTCCGGTGCTGTGCGAGCACTGCAAACTGCCGGCCGTGGGGCATCTCGACGAGGCGACATTGTGCGTGATCGCGGGCCTTGGCATCGACACCGCGCGGGTGCGTGTCGCGGGGCCCGGCTGCGATCACTGCAAGGGGCGAGGCACGGCCGGGCAGACGGTCGTGGCAGAGGTCTGCGAACTGTGCGACGAATTGCTCGACCTGCTGCGTCAGTCGAAATTCTGGGAGGCACAGCGCTATTGGCGCGCGCAACACGACGGCGATCTGACGAGTCCGGTCATGTGCGGCAAGTCGGCCATGGAGCACGCGATCTACAAGATGGCGCTCGGCCTCATCGATCCGGGCGACATCGAGGCGGCGTTCCACAAGCTCAAGAAATTCGAGACGTGGAAGGGCGGCGCTACGGCGCCTCAACCTCCGCGTCGTTTGGCGAGCGTGTAAGTTGCGCCGCGCCATTCGTCTTGCCATTTATCTGAAACGCAGCGCTACTGCCTATGCTCGAAGCCGCCAATCGTCTGCTTGCCAAGCTGTCTCCCGCGCGTGATCCGTATCCGGGGCTGAATCGGGCGAAGCGTCACTTTCGCAAGATGCGCGCGAAGTTCTACAGCGACTTCGCCGACGCCATCGAAGACGGCGCCAATCCGTTCGAACTCTTCTCTCGCCGGTACGCCCGGGCGAAGGAGCGGCGCAATCCGATGGCGCCGCTCTATGCCATATGGCGTGATCGCGCCAGCTCGAAGAATCTGCGCAAGTCGTGGGAAGGCACTATTCCGGACGAAGACCTGATCGTGATTTCGGCGGGTGAGAAGGGGGATTTGCCCGGCGCGCTGCGATTTCTGGCGCGCGTGGTGACGTTGCAGCAGCAGACACGTGCGGCAATCGCGGGGGCTGTGGTGCTGCCGATCTTCATGTCGGTGTTGCTCGCTGCAATTCAACTCGGTGTGGCCTACGGCATGATGCCGATCATGATCGAAATCATGCCGCCGGATCAATTTCCGCTGGTGGGCGCGGGGCTGTATATCGTGTCGGGTTTCGTGGCGAACTGGTGGCCGCTTCTCTACGGCGTGCCTCTCCTGATCGTGGTGGCGGTGTCGCTCTCGCTCAGTCGATGGACAGGGCCGCTAAGGCGACGCGTGGACAATTTCGGCCCCTATGCCGTGTATCGCGACGTGCGCGCCGGCGAGTTCCTCGTGTCGCTTGCCGCGCTCACCGGCGCGAAGACATCGGTGTTCGATTCCATTTCACTGTTGCTCGCGGGGGCCTCGCCGTGGATGCGTTCCCACTTGCTGCGCATGCGCGCTTCGCTCAAGAGCGAACGCAGCATGGTCAAGGCGATGGATACCGGCATCTTCAACGAAGAGGTCTTCGATCGTCTGGTCGAATACTCGGGGCGTTCCAACTTCGACGCGGGCATTCGCAAAATCGGCCTGATGACCATTGAGGAAGTCGCGGAACGCATCAAGATGCGCTCCGCCGCGCTTCGCTCCGTGCTGATGGCGCTCGTCGGTCTGACGATCATCTTCACGGTGGCCGGCATGTTGCAGATCGGACACGCAGCAGGCGAATACGCGGAGTCGATGTTCTGACGATGACGTCGCTCCCCGATTTTCTCTCGCATGAATTCCGAGCGCTGCCGCGCGAAGCCATTGCCGCTGCGATGGCGATGCTAGGGCTGTTCGTAGGAAGCTTTTTGAACGTGGTCGTGCACCGCTTGCCGCGAATGCTGGAGATGCAATGGGCGCGAGAGAGTGCCGAGTGGGCGGGGCAAGTCCCGCCTGTCGCCCCCGCTTTCCATCTGGCTTGGCCGCCGTCGCATTGCCCGCGCTGCGAAACGCGCATCGCAGCGCGTCATAATTTTCCGGTACTCAGCTATCTCTTTCTGCGTGGCCGTTGCGCGCATTGCCGCGCGGGGATTTCACCGCGTTATCCGCTCGTCGAACTGAGCGTCGGGGTCATGTTCGCGTGTGTGGCATGGCACTTCGCGCCGTCGATGCAATACTTCGCGATGCTGGCATGGTGCGGCTTCGGTGCCACGCTGCTGGCGCTCACGCTGATCGATAGCGACACGCGACTGCTGCCCGACGCGCTGACATTGCCGTTGCTATGGGCCGGCTTGCTGTGCAGCGTGGCAGGGCTGACGTTATCCCTCGATGACGCCGTGCTCGGTGCGGTCCTGGGTTATGGCGTCATGGGGATGATCGCCTACGCCTATCGCCTGCTGACGGGGGCGGACGGACTCGGCGGTGGCGATGCCAAGCTCGTTGCCGCGTGTGGCGCGTGGCTCGGCTGGATCGGCGTGCCGCTGATGCTGGCGTTCGGCGCGGTGGCGGCGACACTCGCCTTCGCTGTGCTGGGACTGTGGCGCGGCCGCGCATTGCGCGAGCCGCTGCCGTTCGGTCCGTGGCTGAATCTGGGAGCGGTGGCGAGTCTGTTGTGGGGCGAGCCGTTCCTAAATCTGTGGCTGCGCGCCGGCTAACGTCTCCGATTCCTCTGCATGCGCTACCCGCACGGGCGCCCCGATGTTCTGTGCGTGCGCCGAAGCACATCGCAGCATCAGATCCGCGGCTTTCTCCCCGATCATCATCGACGGTGCGTTGGTGTTGCCACCGATGAGCGTCGGCATGATCGATGCATCGACCACGCGCAGTCCTTCCACGCCTCGCACCCTCAATTCCGTATCGACGACCGACGCCGCGTCGCTGCCCATGCGGCAGGTACCGACCGGGTGATAGATAGTGTCCGCGCGGGCTCGGATCAGCGCGGTGAGCGCCTCGTCCGACTCGATACCGCGGCTGTGCAATTCGCGTCCGCCAAATTGCGCGAGCGACGGCGCCGCGAGAATTCGCCGGATGACGCGCGCCCCGCGCAGCAAGGTGTCGACATCCTCCTGCGCTTGCAGAAATGCCGGGTCGATGTGCGGTGCATCGCGCATGTCGGTGGAGGCGAGCGTCACACGCCCACGGCTCTTGGGACGCAGCACGCATGCGTGCAACGACAAGCCGCGCCGCCAATGCAGCCGGCGATTGTGGTTGTCGCAAATGCCGACGAGAAAATGCATCTGCAGGTCGGGACGCGCGAGCGCGGGATCGCTCTTGAGAAACCCCCCCGCCTCGGCGATGTTGCTGGCGAACAGGCCGCGCTTGTCGCGCAGATAATTCAGCCCTTGCCTGAGCAGATGCCACAATCCGGCCGGCGTATAGCCGACGAGATCGGGATGCGCGACATACTTGTTGATGATGAAGTCGATGTGATCCTGCAGATTTTCACCGACACCCGGTGCATCGACGCGCACCTCCAGACCCTGCGAGCGCAGATGCTCGGCTGGGCCGATGCCCGAGCACATCAGCAACTGCGGCGAATTGAACGCCCCGGCACTCAACACCACCTCTGCCCGTGCGCGAATCGTCTCCAGCGCGCCGTGCCGTTGCAGTTTGACGCCGGTGGCGCGCTTGCCGTCGAAGAGGACTCGTTGCACGACGGCGTCGGTGATGACATGCAGATTGGCTCGCGATCTCCCATGCAGATAGGCGCGTGCAGCATTCCATCGCTCGCCGTCTTTCTGCGTCACCTGGTAGATGCCCGCGCCTTCGTACTGAGGACCGTTGAAGTCATCGCTGACGGGAAATCCCGCTTCGCGCGCCGCGTCGACGTAGTGTTGCGAGAACGGATTGACCGTGCGCAGATCGGAGACGTTGAGCGGACCGCCGGTGCCGTGCCACGCGTCGCCGCCGCGCTCGTTGTTTTCGTTTCGGCGGAAGTACGGCAGTACGTCGTCCCACCCCCAGCCGGTACAGCCGGCTTGCGCCCAGTCGTTGTAATCGTCTGGATGACCGCGCGTATAGATCATCGCGTTGATCGAACTCGAGCCGCCGAGGCCGCGGCCGCGTGGCTGATAGCCTTGACGTCCCGCAAGTCCTGCCTGCGGTGTCGTGCGATAGCCATAGTTGCGGCGCGAGCGGAACGGCACGAGCGCCGCAATGCCCAGAGGTAATCGCACAAGAAAGCTGGTGTCGGGCGGGCCGGCTTCGATGAGCGCGATCGTGCGATCCGGTGCGCCGTCGGCCAATCGCGCAGCCAGCGCGCAACCGGCAGAGCCGCCGCCGACAATGACGTAGTCATAGTCCATGCTGTCATCCTCCCTTGGATGGGCACTTCGTCTCAACTGCGTTTGCTTTGATTTCTTGTTCGCCGCTTTTGATTATGGTTTTGCGCGTGATGTCTTGTGCCGCACTGCGCGGTTTGCCCCTCGAATTTGCCCCCTCGCAGCGGCACTCATTGTAGGCAGACCTGGTGTGTGCCGGGGGCGAAGTGAAGCATTCCTCTAATTTGTGCGAACGCCGGGACCTAACCGCTATGATGAAAGGATGCACTAGAGGTGACCGTCCCATGTTTGGCAGACGGGCATACGGAGACACGGATGACTGAAGCCTGGCAAACCCACGACGTCACCAATCAGGTGCCGCCGCTCACGGATTACAACCTTTACGCCACGGACAATGCGCTGCAAGCTGCCGTCGCGGCGTTCAATGCCGACTGGCACGTCAAGGAACTGCATCGTCAGGGCGCGCGATTGGGGGAATCCGACGTTCAGCAATGGGCCGAGACGGCCAACCGGCACTCGCCGGAACTGCAATCCTTCGATTCGCAAGGGAATCGCATCGACCACGTCGAGTTTCATCCGGCGTGGCATGCGCTCATGGGCCTGTTGCGCGGTGCACAGCTTCAGTCGTTGCCTTGGGCGCATCCGCGCGGCGGCGTGATGGCGGCACGCACGGCGTCGTACTTTCTGCACGCGCAGAACGAGGCGGGTGCGTTGTGCCCCACGACCATGACGTTCGCGAGCATTCCCGTGCTCGCCAAGGAGCCCGCGCTCTTCGCGTCGATCAAGGACAAGTTGCTCGCACCGCAGCACGATCCGCGCGACGTGCCGCTCGCGCAGAAGCATGCCATTCTCATCGGCATGGGGATGACGGAAAAGCAGGGCGGCTCCGACGTGCGGACCAACACCACCACAGCTACCGAGCAGGGTGACGGCGCGTTCTCACTCGTAGGACACAAGTGGTTCTTCTCGGCGCCGCAATGCGATGCGCATCTCGTCCTTGCGCGTGACAGCGACAGCGATGCGCTCTCCTGTTTCTTCGTGCCGCGCTATACGCCGGACGGCCGCAAGAACGCGGTGCAGATTCAACGTCTGAAGGACAAGCTCGGCAACCGTTCCAACGCCAGCAGCGAAGTCGAATTTCAGGGCGCCTATGGCACGCGTGTCGGCGCGCCGGGGCGCGGCATTCCCACGATCATCGAAATGGCGACATACACGCGGCTCGACTGCGTGATCGGCAGTGCGGCGATGATGCGCGCGGGTGTGGTGCAGGCGATTCATCACGCGCGACATCGCACCGCATTCGGGGCGAAGCTCGTCGATCAGGACCTGATGACGACCGTGCTCGCGGACCTCGCGCTGGAATCGGAAGCCGCGACGTGGCTGGCGATGCGCCTCGCACAGGCGTTCGACGCGAGCGCAGCCGACGACGATTCGCCCGTCGAGCGTGCATGGCGACGCATTGTGTTGCCCGCCGCGAAGTTCTGGGTATGCAAGCGTGCGCTCGAACTCGCGGGCGAGTGCATGGAGGTGTGGGGCGGCAACGGTTATGTGGAGACCGGGCCGCTGGCCCGTCTGTATCGCGAGGCGCCCGTCAATTCGATCTGGGAAGGGTCGGGCAACGTGATGTGTCTCGACGTGTTGCGTGCCATGAGCCGGGAGCCCGACGTTGCGCAAAGCTGGTTCCAGTGGCTGGAAAAACGCGTGGGATCGCACGCGCCATTGCGTGAGGCGCTGGCGCAATTGCATGGCTGGCTGGCGGCCGATCCCGCAACGCATGCGGTTCGTGCGCGCGCCATCGCCCAACAAGTCGTCTTGCTCTCTCAGGCGGCGTTGCTGCTTGAACATGCACCGGCCGAACTGGCGCATGGTTTCATCGAGAGCCGCTTCTCGAACGCCGGGGGACGGGTCTATGGCGTGATGCCGGACACGCTCGCGGCAGGAGTTCAACGCGCCTGGCTCGATCGGGCGTTTCTCGCATAACGCATAACAACATATCGATGACGCCGGACGACGCACAGGTGTGCACTCGTCGCGCGCAGGGAGGAGACGGCATGGGACATCACCATGAACCGAATGGTCTGCACGAGGCAGTGCCGCTGTCGTCGGCACTGGCTACCACGGTGGAAGACGACATCGCGCGCGCATGGCTGACGCCCCGTTTCGATGCGATGCGCCATGCCCACGACGCCGCACCCCATGTGGATTGGCCGACACGCAAACGTCATCTGCAAGCTTTGCAGGCGATGCTGCACAAGTATCGCGAGCCGTTCGCCCGCGCCATCGATGAGGATTTCGGCGGCCGCTCGGCGCAGGAAACGGACATGCTCGAGCTGTTTCCGTCGCACGGCAATCTGAAGCATGCGCTCTCGCACACGCGTCGCTGGATGCGCGGCTCGCAGGGCTGGGCCAATCTCTGGCTGCTGCCCGCGCGACGGGCGATTGTGCCGCAGCCGTTGGGGGTCGTCGGTGTGATCGGGCCCTGGAATTACCCGTTGTTCCTCGCCGTCGGCCCGCTGACCGACGCGCTGGCGGCAGGCAATCGCGTGATGATCAAGGTGTCGGAAGTCACGCCCCGCTTTGCCGAGGTGTTCGCAGCGGCAGTGGCCGAGGCATTTGCGCCGGAATGGGTGACGGTCGTGACTGGCGACGCGCAAGTGGCGCGCGCGTTTTCGACGTTGCCGTTCGATCATCTGCTGTTCACTGGCGCCACGTCCATCGGTCATCATGTGATGCGCGCAGCGAGCGAGCACCTGACGCCGGTGACGCTCGAGTTGGGCGGCAAGTCGCCCGCCATCATCGGGCCGGGCGCCCGTTGGGCGCACGCCGTGGAGCGCATCATGCTCGGCAAGCTGGTCAACGCCGGGCAGACGTGTGTGGCGCCGGACTATGTGCTCGTGCCGCGTGAGAAGCTCGATGCTTTCGTGGCGACGTCGAAGCAGGTGGCGGCACGCCTTTATCCGGATGCGGTGAACAACCCGCAATACACGAGCATCGTGTCGACACGTCACTTCGAGCGATTGTCCGGGCTGGCCGATGAGGCGGCGGCGCAGGGCGCGACATTGCACGCACTGTTCGATACGCCGGCGCTGGCATCGCGCAGGCGCCTGCCGCCGGTGGTGCTCACCGGCGTACACGATGGCATGCGCGTGATGCGCGAAGAGATTTTCGGTCCGCTTCTGCCTGTCGTGCCCTATGACGATCTGGACGCCGCCATCGCCTATGTGAACGAACGCCCGCGTCCGCTAGCGTTGTACGTGTTCGATACCGACAACGCGCGCATCGATCAGGTCGTCGATGGCACGATTTCCGGCGGGGTGACGGTCAACGACACGCTGCTTCATGTGGCGGAGCATTCGCTGCCGTTCGGAGGTGTGGGCGCATCGGGCATGGGCGGGTATCACGGCGAGGCGGGCTTTCGCACATTCTCCAAGGAGAAGCCGATTTTCCGGCAGGCGCGCTGGAACGGCGCCGGGTTGCTCAATCCGCCCTATGGCAAGGTGTTCGCCGCGATGCTCCGGCAATTGCTGCGCTGACGTTGCTCAGTTGTGCCGGACCTCTGGCTTCGTTTCCGACGGTCGGTGTCAGGCGTCAGGACAAAGCAAAACCCCCGCCGGTTTGACCCGGGCGGGGGTTTTGTTTGGCGCTCGCCGGTCGAAACCGGGGAGCGCCGGGGATTGCCGTGCGGCCGGTACGGCTCGATCAGGCGACGGCGCGCAGACCGGCGTCAGCCAGTAGCGCGTCGGCGCGATCGGTCGCTTCCCACGAGAATTCCGGCTCTTCGCGGCCGAAGTGACCATAGGCGGCGGTCTTTTCGTAGATCGGACGCAGCAGGTCGAGCATCTTGATAATGCCCTTCGGGCGCAGATCGAAATGTTTCGCGACCAACTCGGCAATGCGCTGATCGCTGATCTTGCCGGTGCCGAAGGTGTTGACCATGACCGACGTCGGACGGGCCACGCCAATGGCGTACGAGACCTGAATCACGCACTTCGACGCCAGACCGGCGGCCACGATGTTCTTCGCGACGTAACGGCCGGCGTAGGCTGCCGAGCGGTCGACCTTCGACGGGTCCTTGCCCGAGAATGCACCACCACCGTGCGGTGCGGCACCGCCGTAGGTGTCGACGATGATCTTGCGGCCCGTGAGGCCGGCGTCGCCTTGCGGGCCACCGATCACGAAACGGCCAGTCGGGTTCACCAGGAACTTGATGTCGCCCTTGATCAGGTCGGCCGGCAGCACCGGCTTGATGACTTCTTCGATCACGGCTTCGCGCAGGGCTTCCAGTGCGATGTCCGGGGCGTGTTGCGTCGAGAGCACGACGGTGTCGATGCTGTGCGGACGGCCGTTTTCGTACCGGATGGTGACTTGCGACTTGGCGTCCGGGCGCAGCCAGGGCAGACGGCCGTCACGGCGCACTTGCGACTGGCGCTCGACCAGGCGGTGCGACAGGTAGATCGGCAGCGGCATGAGTTCCGGCGTTTCATCGCAGGCGTAGCCGAACATCAGGCCCTGGTCACCGGCACCTTGATCGAGGTTGTCGTCATGTGCACGGTCCACGCCCTGGGCGATATCCGGCGACTGGCGGTCGTAGGCGACCAGCACCGCGCAACCCTTGTAGTCGATACCGTAGTCGGTGTTGTCGTAACCGATGCGGCGGATCGTCTCGCGCGCCACTTGCTGGTAGTCCACCGTGGCGGTCGTGGTGATTTCGCCGGCGAGCACGACAAGCCCCGTGTTGCAAAGCGTTTCGGCTGCAACGCGGGCGTTACGGTCTTGCGTCAGGATGGCGTCGAGAACGGCGTCGGAAATCTGGTCAGCGACCTTGTCCGGGTGACCTTCAGAAACCGATTCGGAGGTAAAGAGATAGTCGTTCGCCACTTCTGGCTCCTCTAAACGAATTTGGCGACTCACGTAGCCGTCATCGGAGGGGAAGCGGCGACGCTTTAGCGGAAAGTTGGTCGAATGCGCTGCCGGTAAGGTGGCTCATTCGAATCGCCCCGCAAGTTGTCAGTTAACTCGGCGATGTCGATTATTATACGCCCCTGAAGAAATTTTGCTGGCGACATGGCAACTACTCCCAAGAAGTCCATCGGCTACTACCTCAGCGTTGGCCTGTTGCGCGGGCTGAACCTGCTGCCTTATAGCTGGGTTGCGCGTTTCGGCGCCGGCCTGGGGCGGGTCCTTTACGCGCTTCCTAGCTCGCGCAAGCGCGTGGTGCATACCAATTTGCGCCTGTGTTTCCCCCATTGGGACGACGCGACGCGCGAGCGCGTCGCCAAGGCGTCGTTCGTGCACGCCATTCGCAGCTATGCGGAGCGCAGCGTGCAGTGGTTCGCCGACGGCAAGAAGCTCGAACGCCTCATCGAACTCGATTCGGCGGTCGATCTGCGTGACCCGAACATGCCGCCGACGATTCTGCTCGGCTTCCACTTCGTGGGCATCGAGGCCGGTTCGGTCTTCATTAATTACTCGCTGCACCGGCCTTGCGCGTCGCTCTACACGCCGATGTCGAATCCGGCGTTCGACGCCATGGCGCGCGAGCAGCGCGGTCGTTTCGACGCGGAAATGATCCCGCGTGGCGACAGCGCCCGCGACGTGCTGCGTATGTTCCGCAAAGGCAAGCCGGTCATGCTGGCGGCGGACATGGACTATGGCGCGCGAAATTCCACGTTCGTGCCGTTCTTCGGGGTCGATGCCTGCACGCTGACGTCCGTTTCCCGCCTCGCCGAAGTCGGCCGGGCGCAGATCCTGCCGTTCATCGGCGAGGTGCTGCCTAACTACAAGGGGTATCGCCTCAAGGTGTTCCCCGTGTGGGAGAACTATCCGAGCGGCGACCCGGACGCCGATGCGCGTCGCATGAACGCCTTCCTCGAAGAGCAGATTCTCAAGATGCCGGAACAGTACTACTGGGTACACAAGCGCTTCAAGACACGTCCGCCCGGCGAGCCGGGCGTGTATTGACCGGCACCGGATGCGCGTCGACCTTCTCCACTACAATAGCGGCATGAAGCTCAAATTCACCAAGATGCAAGGCGCCGGTAACGACTTCGTCGTCATCGACGGCATCTCGCAGACCATCGATTTCACGCCCGAACAGTGGCGTGCGCTCGCCGACCGCCATTTCGGCGTTGGTGCGGATCAGCTTTTGCTGGTCGAACGCCCGACCTTGCCGGACGTGGACTTCCGCTACCGCATCTTCAACGCCGATGGCGGCGAGGTGGAGCATTGCGGCAATGGCGCGCGCTGCTTCGTGAAGTTCGTGCGAGACACGGGCCTTACCGACAAGCGCTCGGTGCGTGTCGAAGTCCAGCAGGGCGTGATTACGCTGACGATGCGCGACGATGGCCAGGTCAGCGTGGATATGGGGGCACCGATTCTCACACCGTCCGACGTGCCGTTCGACACTCGCGGCCTGGAAGGCCGCCGCGAGGGTGACGATACGCTCTGGCCGCTCGACGTGGCGGGCGAGACGACGTGGATTTCCGTGGTCTCGATGGGCAATCCGCACGCCGTGCAGGTCATCGATAACGTCGACACCGCGCCGGTGGAGACGCAAGGCCCGCTGATCGAGCGCCATGCCCGCTTTCCGCGCCGTGTGAACGCCGGTTTCCTGCAGGTCGTGGACAAGCATCAGGCGCGTTTGCGCGTGTACGAGCGTGGTGCCGGCGAGACGCTCGCCTGCGGCACCGGCGCATGTGCGGCCGCCGTGGCAGGGATTCGCCGTGGGCTGCTCAGCGCGCCCGTGGCCATCGAAACGCATGGCGGCACGCTCACCATCGACTGGGACGGCGCAAGCGGTCCGGTCATCATGACGGGGCCGGCCACCACGGTCTTCGAAGGCACGATCGAGGTCTGACGCAAAACGTCGGCCCCGGTGCAGCGCTCCGGCAGCGGCACAGTACGATATTGGTTTCTCACGGATTCTGATTTAGCGACCCAGGCGGCCGCGGGCCACCCTTGTGCTCGAGGGCGGCTGGCGGCAGTTGACGAACAGCAGACGGACACTCATGAACGACCGAGATATAGCGGAATACCTGATCGCGCATCCCGACTTCTTCGAGCGCCATGCCGAATTGCTGGCCGGTGTGCGGCTTACCAGCCCGCATGGCCAGCGAGCGGTGTCGTTGCAGGAGCGCCAGATCGAGATGCAGCGCGAGAAGACCAAGCAGATCGAGCGACGCCTCGCCGAACTGATGCGCTACGGCCACGAAAACGACGACATCTCGGCCAAGTTGCATCGCTGGACCCTCGGTCTGCTCGGCGAGCGCGACCCACATGCGCTGCCCGAGGCCATCGCCCGTGGGCTGCGCGACGTCTTCAACGTGCCTTTTGCGGCCGTGCGCCTGTGGAATGTGGCCGCGCCGTACCAACCGGCCGAGTTCGCCCGCAGCGTGAGCGAAGAGGTGAAAATCTTCGCAGCGAGCCTGGCCACGCCGTATTGCGGTGCCAATACCGGCTTCGAAGCCGTGACGTGGCTGGGCGCGTCGAGCGACCCGGCGTCTGTCGCGCTGCTCGCCTTGCGCGATCCGCAAACGCCGGAAGGGCCGATTTTCGGTCTGCTCGTGATGGGTTCGGAAGATGCCCGCCGTTTCCACGAAGGCATGGCGACCGATTTCCTGACGCAGATCGGCGAGTTGGCCGGGGCAGCGCTCGGCAAATTGCGCGCGGACGACTGATGCCCGCCGGGTTCGTGGCGCGCTGACGACTTCCCTTCCTGCCCCTCATGGTCACGTCGACCCGATCGCCACGCCCTGCCAGGCAGGGGGCCGCAGCCGGCCCCCGAGCCGGCAGTGCCGCCCCGGTTCGTGCCCGCAAGCCAAGGGCAGCGGAAAACGAGCCGGGCGAGGGGGCGTCCAAAACTGCCGAAGCGCCCGAAACACCTGAAACGCCGCTCGAACCGGGCATTCGCAGCTACCTCACTTCACTCGCCAGCGAACGCAAGCTCGCCGGATTGACCCTCGAGAACTACACGCGCGATCTACGTCAGTTGCAGCGTCTGGCGCGGGGTCGTGCGCTCGAATCGCTTGAGCACGGCGACATTCGCCGCTTCGCCATGCAGATGCACAGCGAGGGGCTCGTTGGCCGGTCGATCGCCCGAAAGCTCTCTGCCTGGCGAGGATATTTCGCGTGGCTCGCGCAGCGAACTTCGCTTGCCGCCAATCCGGTGGAGGGCGTGCGTGCGCCCAAGCAGCCCAAGCCGTTGCCGAAGGCGCTATCGCCCGATCAGGCTTCGGCGCTGGTCGAATATACCGCCGGCACGTCAGCCGAGGCCGTGCGCAACCGGGCAATGTTCGAACTCTTGTATTCCTCAGGCCTTCGCTTGTCGGAGCTGACAGGCCTCGACCATCGTTATGTGGACTCGGAGGGGTATCGCTCCGTCAGTTGGCTGGATTTGCCCGAACGCGAGGTGGTCGTGACCGGCAAGGGGAACAAGCGACGCCGCGTGCCCGTCGGCGAAAAGGCGGCGCAGGCACTCTCCCTCTGGCTCGACATGCGCTCGCCACTGGCGACAGCCGAGCCGCACGCGCTCTTCCTGTCGGCGCGCGGCAAGCGCATCGGCGCCCGCGCGGTGCAGCAAGGGCTGGCGCGTCACGCACTGGCGGCCGGGTTGCCGACGCACGTTCATCCGCACATGCTGCGTCACTCGTTCGCCACGCACGTCCTGCAATCGTCCGGCGACCTGCGCGCCGTGCAGGAGATGCTTGGTCACAGCAATATTTCGACGACGCAGATCTACACGAAGCTCGACTTCCAGCATCTCGCGAAGGTCTACGATCAGGCGCACCCGCGCTCGCGCAAGAAGACCTGAGCTTTGCGGCGGGCGATACGAGTCGGTGTAGAGAGTCGGTGTAGAATCGCGTCCTTCCCCAGTAAGTCCCGCATGCTGTCCGTTTGCCGGACGTCGCCCCCGTCGAGGCGACGCCGCCGCGTGCGCTGCGCGACTTGCCGCCATTCCGTATGCAACCGTTGGCCCGTCCCGCATGAATACCTTGACCCTCAAGCCCGGCAAAGAAAAGTCCTTGCTGCGCCGTCACCCCTGGATTTACGCCACCGCCGTGGCACGCGTGGACGGCAAGCCGGCTTCCGGCGCAACGGTCGTGGTACGCGCCGCCGACGGGCGTTTCCTCGCGCGCGCCGCATTCAGCCCGGTCTCGGCCATCCGTGCCCGCGTGTGGACGTTCGACGAAAACGAGCCGGTCGATCATGCCTTCTTCAAGCGTCGCGTGTCCGCGGCGCTGGCCTATCGCCAGCAGATGGTGCGCGACACGGGGGCAACGCGCCTGATCTTCGGTGAGGCCGACGGCCTGCCGGGCCTGATCGTCGACCGCTATCAGTCCGCACCCGGCGCGCCGGTGACCGACCAACTCGTGTGCCAGTTCATGGCGGCGGGGGTGGAAGCCTGGAAGGACGCGATCGTGAAGGCGCTGACCGGCGTGACCGGTTGCCCGAATGTCTACGAGCGCTCCGACGCCGCCGTGCGCGAGCGCGAAGGCCTGCCGAGCCTCACCGGCGTGCTGGCAGGCGCCGAGCCGCCCGAAGCGCCGGAATCCCTGACAACCTACGAATGCGGCGTGAAGTATTACGTCGACGTGCGCAACGGACACAAGACGGGTTTCTATATCGACCAGCGCGACAACCGTTTGCTCGTGCAGCAGCAGGCCAAGGGCAGCGACGTGCTCAACTGCTTCTGCTATACCGGCGGCTTCTCGCTGGCGGCGCTGGCCGGCGGCGCGCAAAGTGTGTTGTCCATCGACTCGTCGGGCGAAGCGCTGGCGATTGGGGCGCGTAACGTCGAACTCAACGGTTTCGACGCGAGCCGTGCCGAGTGGCGCGACGCCGACGTCTTCAAGACCCTTCGTGCCCTGCGTGAAGAAGGCCGCACGTTCGACATGATCGTGCTCGATCCGCCCAAGTTCGCCCCGTCGGCGCATCACGTGGATCGTGCTGCCCGGGCGTACAAGGACATCAATATGGCGGGCTTCCGGTTGCTGCGTCCGGGGGGGCAGTTGCTGACCTACTCGTGCTCGGGGGCCATCGACGCGGATCTGTTCCAGAAGATCGTCGCGGGTGCCGCGGTCGACGCCGGTGTCGACGCGCGCATTCTGCGCCGCCTGTCGGCGGGCATGGATCATCCGATGCTCACGCAATTCCCCGAGGGTGAATACCTCAAGGGGCTTTGGTTACAGCGTATGTAAGTGCTTGCCATCAATGATGTTGTGGCGTTAGCCCAGCGTCAAAGCGACCACACCCAATGCGATCAGCACAGCACCGCCCACACGGCGGTGCATCTCGCCCTCGCCCAACAGGCGCACACCCAGCAGCGCGGCGACCATCATCGACATCTCCCGTGCCGGGGCGACGTGTGAGACCGGCGCGTACTTGAGCGCCGTGAGGATCAGGAAGTAGGACATGGGCGAAATCAGCGAGATCAGCACGATCTTGCGCCAGTTCGACTGCCAGAGCATGGCCATGCGCGCAGGGCGCGAGCATGCCATCGGGGCCGAGAGCGCCACCCGAAGCACGTTCTCCAGGTAGTAATAGACGAGCGGGGCGAGCAAAAGGGTGCGAATAGCGTAGGCGTCGGCCAGCGTATAGGCCGCAATGAATCCCCCTGTAAGCACGCCCCAGCCGGCGCCCGCATGCATGCTGCCGCGCCGGAACAGGCGCTCGCCACCGGCGATGATCAGCACGCCGGCGACGACCAGCCCGATGCCCACGAGCGCCAGCCAGCCGGGGCGTTCCCCCAGCAATACGATGGCGCCCAGCGACGACAGTAGCGGCCCGGTGCCGCGCGCCAGCGGATAGACGACCGACAAGTCGCCCACCCGGTAGCCACGCTGCAAGACCAGCGTGTAGCCGTAGTGCAGCAAGGCGCTCAGCGCGATGACGACCCAACCCAGCGCCGTCGGCCAACTGGCATCGGCGCCGATCAGGAAGAACAGCGCCAGTGGCGTGTACAGCACGACGGTAAGCAGCGCATAGAGGAAAACGAGTTGCGGGCCACCCCCTTCGCTCGTGTCGATGCGTTTGGCGAGGAAATTCCAGGTGGCGTGCAGGAAGGCGGCGGTAACAACGAGGGCGAGAGCGGTGGGCGACATGTCGAGGGCGGTTTTTGTGTCAATTGTATGACGCATTGCCCGTCCACTTTGAGTCACTTTCCGCCAACATCGCCCGGCGCTCGCCCACGAACCCTTCACTTTTGCAACTCGGTTGCAGCGCTGACGGCGCTGTGCTTAAATCGATTCATGAGCCTTACTCAACTACAACCGTATCTGGAAGCCGCCCGAACGAGCTTGCAGGAGCAATCGGGCCGCGTGACCTCGGGGCGTGTGCGTGTGCTGGCATTGCTGCTCAAGGCCGGCCGGCCGCTGACCCATCAGGAAGTGCTGGCCGATCTGGCCACCGATGCCGATCCGCTCGATCGCGTGACGGCTTACCGCGTGCTCGACTGGCTGGTCGCGCAGGGCTGGGCCACCAAGCAGGCGGGCGACGACCGTATCTTCCGCTTCGTCATGGCCGAGCACGTCGATCCGCAACGTGCCGCGTCGCCGCGTCCGCATACGCAACACGGTCATTTCCGCTGTGTACGCTGTCATCGGACCTTCTGTCTTGACGATTGGCCCCAGCATCCCCAATTGAGTGAGCGCGAACTCAAGCGTCTGCCCAAGGGTTTTGTGGGCGAACAGGTCGAGCTGCTGATTCACGGCACTTGCGCACAGTGCGCGGGCGCCCCCAACTGACGCGTCCCAAGCCGCTTTTCGTCACCTCGGGTAGAGTGAGTGACATTCAGGCGGCAACGGGCACGCCGCTTCACAACAGGACATTGCATTCATGACCCCCGTCACCATCCTGACCGGTTTTCTCGGCAGCGGGAAAACCACGCTGCTCAAGCGCATTCTGACCGAAGCGCACGGCATGAAGATTGCCGTCATCGAAAACGAATTCGGTGAAGAAAATATCGACAACGACATCCTGGTGCAGGAAAACGCCGAACAGATCGTGCAGATGAGCAATGGCTGCATCTGCTGCACGATCCGTGGCGATCTGGTGCAGGCGTTGTCCGATTTGAACAGCCAACGCGATGCGGGCAAGATCCAGTTCGATCGCGTGGTGATCGAGACGACCGGGCTGGCCAACCCCGGCCCGGTGGCGCAGACCTTCTTCATCGACGACGAAGTGGCCGATACCTATCGGCTCGACGCCATCATCACGCTGGTCGACGCCAAGCATGGCCCGCAGCAGCTCGACCAACACGAAGTGGTGCAGCGCCAGGTGGGCTTTGCCGACCGCCTGTTCATCACCAAGGCCGATCTGGTCACGCCCGAGGTGCTGCACGACCTGAAGCATCGTCTCGCCCACATGAACCCGCGGGCGCCGCAGCAGGTGGTCGACTTCGGTCAGGCCGACCTCAAGCAGATCTTCGATATCCACGGCTTCAATCTGAACGACAAGCTCGATATCGATCCGGACTTCCTCGCCGCCGACGCGCATGACCACGATCACGACCATGCGCACGACCACGATCATTCGCACTGCGATCACGATCATGGCAAGTGCGACCACGAGGGGCACGACCATGGGCATCACCATCACCACCATGCCCATCACGACGACGCCATCAAGTCGTTCGTCTTCCGCAGCGAAAAGCAATTCGATCCGGCCAAGCTGGAGGATTTCCTCGGGAGCATCCTGCAGGTGTACGGCGAACGCTTATTGCGTTATAAAGGCGTATTAAACATGCGCGGCATCGATCGCCGGGTCGTGTTCCAGGGCGTGCACCAGATGATGGGCAGCGACGTGGGCACGAAATGGCAACCCGGAGAGACACCGAATACCAAGATGGTGTTCATTGGTGCCGAGCTGCCGAAAGACATCATCCTGCAAGGGCTGGAGCGCTGTCTGGTCTGAGCGGGACTGCCGAATCGAGCAACGGGAAACCCCTTAACCGGGGCTTTTCGGTGATTCGGTTACAATACCTGCCCACTGGGCTGTCGCCAGCGAATTCACGCGGCATTCCGGGGGGTAGGCAGGGGAGCACCGCCATGGCCACCGCCTCTCGCAAGACTGCCACCGCACGCCCCACGCGCCGGTCTGACCCGGCGCCGGATGCGGGTGCCAAGCGTGCTCCAGCAGGCAAATCGAAGACGGGCGAGAAGGTCGCCGCCAAAAAGGCCGCGCCCAAATCGTCCGGCAGGAACGTAACCCAAGAAGCCGCCCGCGGCATCGCCGGTAAGCAAGACGTCCCATCTGCTGCAGGGGCGTCGCCGGACTATCCGAAAGAGACGCCACAAAAACCCATGAGCAAGAAAAGACTTTTGACCGAGGCCGAAATTCTGAAGATGGGCGAGAAGGACTACATGAATGAAGATCAACTCGCCTTCTTCAAGGATCGTCTGGAAACTCTGCAAGCTGACATTCTGCGCAATGCCGGTCAAACGACCGAGAACCTTCGGGAAACCATTCTCGTGCCGGATCCGGCTGACCGCGCCACGATCGAAGAAGAGCACGCACTTGAACTGCGTACCCGTGATCGTGAACGCAAGCTGCTGAAGAAAGTGCAGCAATCGCTCGCCCGCATCGATTCCGGCGAGTATGGCTGGTGCGAGGAAACCGGTGAGCCGATCGGCATTCCGCGTCTGCTCGCTCGCCCGACGGCCACCCTGTCGCTCGAAGCGCAGGAACGTCGCGAACTGCGTCAAAAGCTGTTCGGCGACTGATCGCATCACGCATTCCGGCCCGATGCCGCGCGGTGGCGGCAACTTTGTCGGGCCCCTCGGTTTGCTAAAGGCATGTCTTCACGACATGCCTTTTTTGTTGCTTTTTTGACGCGACCGGTCGACCACCCCATCGCAAGCTCAACACTGTCGCCTGCGCGCAACGCAAGGTAAGGCTCGCGGCACCGCCTGGTTTATGGCAGAATTGCAACTCAGTTGCAATTTGACCTTTCCATGTCTCTCATCGACCCCGTCTCCCGCCGATGGCGTGCGCATTTGCGCATGCGGTCTGGCCGTGGGCGAAGTGGCTGGATCGCGTGGCTCATCGTCGCGCTGGTCTGCGTGCAGATGTGGGGCCTGCAACACGAAATATTGCATGCGCGCGAGCTGTCCGGCGCCGCGCAGTCCGTGTCGGCGACAGTCGATTCGGACGATTCGGATTTCACACTGTCCGAGGACGGCGGCGGGGCATCGTCGCAAGTCGGCGTTGGCAACCGCCATCATCATTGCCACCTGTTTGAAGGGGCGACGCTGGCGGCTGCGATGGCGGTCGCTGTGCAGCAATGGTGCGGCGACACCGTCACGGCGAATGCGCCGCGGCGGACCACCGGCCGCAGTCACGCCAGCGCACCACAACTGCCATTCGATTCTCGCGCCCCACCGGTCGCGGTCTGACCCCACGCGTTCTCACGCGTTTCTCCGCGCTTCGTGCGCGACACCCTGCCGAATCCAGCACTGATTTTCGCAAGACCCCGGTCTGCGATGGTGGTGTGCTGCCGAGCGTTTGTGCGTCCTCTGGCGCAGACGTGGCGGGTGTTCGTTCGGGCCGATTCCTGCGGGACCCGGGAGCCCCGAGCCTCCGAGCAAGGCTCCCTGCGCAGACTCAACAGAATTCACAACGACATGGCACACCTGACTTCGAACGCCGCGCGTCAACGCGCGACGTCTTCTCTCGCCCCCGCTTCCCTACCGGCCGCGCGTCACCCACGCCGCGCGTTGCCCGATGTCGCGCCCTTGCCGCTGGCCGTCGCGCTGACATTCGGCGCGCTTGCCATGACGAGCCTGTCCGCACACGCGGCCGACGCACCGTCCGAGACGCCGTTAGCGAGCGTTGCGCCGACGTCACCCGAGGCGGCATTGCCGACCACCTTCGTCACGGGCAATCCGCTCGGTCGCGCTGCCGCGGACCTGACCGTCCCGGTGACCGAACTCGACGGGAAAGCGCTTGCGCTGCGACGCGCCGGCACGCTGGGCGAGACCCTCGACGGACTGCCGGGCGTTTCGGCGACCTCGTATGGCCCGAACGTGAGCCGGCCGATCATTCGCGGTCTCGACGGCGACCGTATCCGCGTGTTGCAGAACGGCACCGCCGCCCTCGACGCTTCATCGCTGTCCTACGACCACGCGGTCGCACAAGATCCGTTGACGATCGAGCGCGTCGAAATCGTGCGCGGCCCGGCGGCGTTGCTCTACGGCGGCAACGCGGTCGGTGGTGTGATCAATACCATCGACAATCGCATTCCACGCGAATCCATCACCGGGATTTCCGGTGCCACGGATGTCAGCTACGGCGGCGCAAACCGGGAACGTGCGGGCGCGGCCCAACTCGAGTTCGGTAACGGCCAATTCGCGTTCCACGTCGACGGCTTCGCTCGAAAGAGTGCCGACTTGCGTATCCCGGGCTTTGCGCGTTCGGCACAGCAACGTGCGCGCGACGACGAAGACACGCCGCAACCGCAGGGGACGTTGCCCAACAGTAACGGACAGGTGAGTGGTGCCGCCGTGGGAGCCTCGTGGACGTGGGCTAACGGCTACACGGGCCTGTCGTACTCCGGCTACGACTCCGATTACGGCACTGTGGCCGAGGCGGACACGCGCATCCGGCTGCGACAGCAGCGCCTGGCGTTGGCGAGCGAAGTGCGCAGTCTGAGCGGGCCGTTCACGGCCCTCAAATTCAACTTCGGCTACACCGACTACGAGCACAAGGAGATCGAGAACGGCGAGACAGGCACGACCTTCAAGAACCACGGTTTCGAAGGCCGCATTGAAGCGCGCCACGCGAAGATCGGGCCGCTCGAAGGTGCGCTCGGAGTGCAGTTCGCGCAGAACACTTTCTCGGCGCTTGGCGAAGAAGCTTTCGTGCCGAAGAGCGACACGAGCAACGTGGCGCTTTTCGCGCTCGAGGAGTGGGCCGTGAGTGAGGCGGTGAAGCTCTCGTTCGGCGCGCGCATCGAACACACGAGCGTGAAGCCGACAGCGGGCGGCAATGAGCGTTTCGACAACCTGCCGTCGCGCAACTTCACGCCGGGCAGCGTATCGGCGGGGGCGGTCTTCGCGCTGGCGCCTGCGTGGTCCGTAGCGCTCAACACTTCGTACACGGAGCGCGCGCCAACGTTCTACGAGCTGTACGCGAACGGCCCGCATCTGGCGACCGGCGTCTGGGAAACCGGCAACCCGCAGGCCAAGCTCGAGAAGGCATTTTCGACCGATTTGTCGCTGCGTTATGAGAGCGGTCCGAACAAGGGCAGCGTGGGGCTGTTCTACAGCCGCTTCACGAATTTCATCGCGCTGAACAACACGGGCGAGACGATCGCGGAAGACGACCGGAACCTGCCGGTCTATCAGTACGCGGGTGTCCCTGCCGATCTCTACGGCGTCGAAGCCGAAGGCCGTGTGCGGATCTGGCAAGGCTACGGCAATCTCGATCTCGAACTGCGTGGCGATTACACCATCGGGCGCAACCGCGATACGGGGGAACCGTTGCCCCGCATCGCACCGTTGCGTCTGACGGCGGCGCTTGCCTACGGGCTGGGTCACTGGGGCGCGCGTCTCGAAGCCGTGCACGCGAGCAATCAGGGCCGCGTGCCAGCGAACGATCTGACGACGAACGGTTACACCACACTTGGGGCGGCGCTCACCTACCAATTCAAGGCAGGCGGCGCGCAGTGGCTCGCCTATCTGAAGGGCGAGAACTTGACCAATCAGGAAGTGCGTCTGGCCAGTTCGGTGCTGCGCGACATTGCGCCGCAGGGTGGGCGTTCGGTGCGCGTGGGGCTGCGCACCACGTTCTAAGCGGCAGCGTTCCGCAAAAACGAGGCAATTTCCGAGAAATTGCCTCGCTACACGCAATTCGCGCGGTGCAACGCCGCGCGAATCTCCCGATCCATGCCGCTTTTTTCGACATCGGCTCACGCGTGAAAGCGGCACTCGCCCATCGCCGTCGACGCCTCTTGATATTCTTTCGATTGCCCTAAACTACAGTCACGTCTCGCCCGGTCGGGTGCGTCGTCACAGTCGTGAGGACGTGTCAGGCGTCCGGGCCAATCGTTACGGGGCGCGTGTCGCCCCCCGAAAAGGAACAGGCATGGAGCAATATCACGGCACCACCATCGTCTCCGTTCGGCGCGGCGATCAGGTCGCGCTCGGCGGCGACGGTCAGGTCACGCTCGGCAACATCGTGATGAAGGGCACTGCACGCAAAGTGCGCACGATTTACGACGGCAAGGTCATGGTCGGCTTCGCCGGTGCCACGGCAGACGCCTTCTCGCTGCTCGATCGTTTTGAGGCGAAGCTCCAGAAGCATCAGGGGCATCTGACGCGCTCGGCGGTCGAACTGGCCAAGGACTGGCGTACCGACCGTATGCTGCGCCGGCTCGAAGCGATGATGATCGTTGCCGATGCCGAGACCACGCTGGTCATCACCGGTAACGGCGATGTGCTCGATCCGGAAGGCGGCGTCGCGGCCATCGGTTCGGGTGGATCGTATGCACAGGCTGCGGCGCGCGCGCTGGTCGAGAACACCGACCTGACGCCCGCGGAGATCGTCAAGAAAGCGCTGACGATTGCTGGCGAAATGTGTATCTACACCAACGGCAACCACATTATCGAATCGCTGCCGCCCAAGGCCGCGAATTGACGATGGACGACGCGCGCATCGCAGCAGGTGGACTCCTGCGATGCGCTTTGCCGACCGGCGGCTGAACGACAGCCGACCGGCCGGGCGTCACCCTCTGTGCGAACCCCTAATTTGGCGAACGTCATGACCCATATGACCCCCTCCGAGATCGTTTCCGAACTCGACAAACACATCATCGGCCAGCAGAAGGCCAAGAAGGCTGTTGCGGTGGCGTTGCGCAACCGCTGGCGTCGTCAGCAGGTGGCTGAGCCCCTGCGTCAGGAAATTACGCCGAAGAATATTCTGATGATCGGTCCGACCGGTGTCGGCAAGACCGAAATCGCGCGCCGTCTGGCCAAGCTGGCCGACGCACCGTTCATCAAGGTCGAGGCGACCAAGTTCACCGAAGTCGGCTATGTGGGCCGCGACGTGGACAGCATCGTGCGCGACCTCGCGGAAATCGCGATCAAGCAGACGCGCGAAGCGGAAATGAAGAAGGTGCGCACCAAGGCCGAAGACCGCGCCGAGGACCGCATTCTCGATCTGTTGCTGCCGAGCGGACGCGAATCGTCGCGCGATATCCGTTTCGGTTCGGCGTCGCATGAGGCGGAGCCGAACACGGAAGATAACGCCACGCGTCAGACGTTCCGCAAGCGTCTTCGCGAAGGTCAGCTCGACGACAAGGAAGTCGAACTGGAAGTGGAAATTCCGGCACAGGGCATGGAGATCATGGGGCCGCCGGGAATGGAAGAGATGACCGAGCAGATCAAGGGCATGTTCGCGAATCTGGGCAATCAGCGCAAGAAGCGCCAGAAGCTCAAGATCAAGGACGCGCTCAAGGTGCTCACCGACGAAGAAGCGTCGAAGATGCTCAACGACGAAGAGGTCAAGCAACTGGCCCTGCGTAACGTCGAGCAGAACGGCATCGTGTTCCTCGACGAAATCGACAAGATCGCCACGCGCAGCGAAGTGGGCGGCGGCGACGTGTCGCGTCAGGGCGTGCAGCGCGATCTGCTGCCGCTGGTCGAAGGCACGACCGTGAGCACGAAGTTCGGCATGATCAAGACGGATCACATTCTGTTCATCGCGAGCGGTGCGTTCCATCTGGCCAAGCCGAGCGATCTGATTCCGGAATTGCAAGGCCGCTTCCCGATTCGCGTCGAACTCGAATCGCTGTCGGTGCAGGATTTCGAAGCGATTCTCACGCAAACGGACGCCAGCCTCGTGAAGCAGTATCAGGCGTTGCTCGCCACGGAAGACGTGAATCTCGAATTCGCGCCGGACGGTATCAAGCGTCTCGCGGAAATCGCCTTCTCGGTCAACGAGAAGACGGAAAACATCGGGGCACGACGTCTGTACACCGTCATCGAGAAGCTGCTCGAAGACATTTCGTACAACGCCGGCAAGCAAGGTAGCGAATCGGTGTTGATCAACGCCGAGTACGTGAATCGCTTCCTTGAAGAAGTGGCGCAGAACGAAGATCTGTCGCGCTACGTGCTGTGAGATCGACGTGATGTGAAAAAGGCCCCTTGCGGGGCCTTTTTTTTGCCTGACTTTTCGTCTGACGTCGCGCCCGGCGAAGCGCGTCAGACGGGCGGCGGCGGATTACTGCTTCACCGGCCGCTTCAGCAACTTGCGCTGTAACGTGCGCCGATGCATGTTCAGGGCGCGGGCCGTGGCCGAAATGTTGCCGTTGTGCTCGGCCAGCACACGTTGAATGTGTTCCCACTCGAGGCGCGCGACCGACAGCGGCGACGGATTCTCGAAGGCTTCGTCGGCCTGCGTCTCGCTCGCGTCGCTGCGCAGCGACGCGAGGATCGTGTCCGCGTTGGCCGGCTTGGCGAGATAGTTGTCGGCGCCGTCCTTGACGGCCTGCACAGCCGTCGCAATGCTCGCGTAACCCGTGAGCACCAGCATGCGGGCCTTCGGTTGCAGGGCGCGCAGCGGGGCGATGAGCGGCAGTCCCGAGTCGTGACCCAGATGCAGGTCGACCGAGATCAGATCGAACTGACGCGTGCGCGCCGCGAGCAATGCCGCAGCGCTATCGGCGGCGATCTGCACGTCGTAGCCGCGACGCGTCAATGCGCGGGCCAACGTTTCGGCGAAGACGACATCGTCGTCGATGAGAAGGAAATGCGAGGCGTTCATGTCTGACTCCGCGAGCCGAAGAAGAAGGTGGCCATCGGCAGGCGCAGCTCGGCGCGCGTGCCTTGCGGCGTGTTGGGGGTAAGGACGATATCGCCGCCCAGACGCTGCGCGCTGGCAAAGGCGAGGTACAGCCCCATGCCGTGCCCACCGTGGGTACTCATGACGGGAGAATTCCCCAGCCGGGTGCGCAGCTCGGCGGTCATGCCGGGACCTTCGTCGCACACCGTAAAGCTGACGGCGTCTGGCGTCACGCTCACGTCGAGCGTCACCGACGACGGGCTGAAGTACGCCGCGTTATCGAGCAGGATGGTCAGAATCTGACCGACCTGCACCGTATCTTCGATGCGCGCCGTCATCTGTGGCGGCACGCGTAACTGGAACTGCACTTGCGGGTGGCGCAAACGCCATTGCGTGGTGAACGCAGGCAGCCACTCGGCGACCGCCTGGCGCACCGGCGCTGCGGCGCGCGTTTGCACGTGGCCGATGGCGCTTTTGCACAACGCGATTTGCTGCTCGAGCGTCTGAAGATCCGGCTCGAACGGTTTGAGTGCGGTGTTGCCCCGGCTCTCGCTGCGAAGCTCGCCAACGACGACGGCCATCGTCGAGAGCGGTGTGCCGAGTTCGTGCGCCACGCTCGCCGCCTGCGCGCCAAGCGCGGCCATGCGTTCGTCGCGCAACAGGCGTTGTTCCGCGCGGGCGAGTTGAGCATCGCGGGCGCGCAGGGCACGGGACATCCGCGAGACGAACCACGCAATCACCAGCACGCTGACCACGAAGTTGACCCACATGCCGGCCAGATGCAGGCGCAACAGGTTGCCCGGATCGGCCAGATCGAGCGGCACGTACTGGAAGTTCAGGGCGCCATAGGCCACCAGCGAGAGCAGCGCCAGTTGCGAGGCGTTACGCCACGGCAGCACCGCAGCGGCAATGGCCAGACCCGGCAGGAAAAGCGAAACGAAGGGATTGGTCGCACCGCCCGAGAAGAACAGCAACGCGGTGAGCGCGGCCAGATCGACGAGCAACTGGCCCATCAGGTCGAGATCGGTCCGACGCTTGGCGCGCTCGAGACCGCGTCGGGCCCGTATCCAGGTGAGCACGTTGAACAGCACTTCGAGCGCGACGATGGTGAGCATCGGCTCGAGCGGCAACCGCACGCCAAGCCAGAGTTGCGCGACACCGATTGTCGCCAGTTGGCCGACGATGGCCAGACAGCGCAGCCAGAAAAGCTGGACGACGTTGGTTCGCTCGATGGGGAAATGAGTCATACGACAAGTGTACCAAGTCCGGGTCACGGGCTATCCCGCGTCTCCGGGCGCTGCGACACTCTGCCGCATGGGGTAAATGGCGCGTAAGCGGCGGGGAAATGGGCCTCATCATGACACCCGCACACGCATGCGGCGAGGCGCGACTACAATGAACATCCACGTCTTGCGCGGCAGGGTGTCGCGCAACGTCTCATGCGATACAGGGCGGATGCGTGTCCGTCGACAACGAAAAGGAGTTTGCATGAAGCACAAGCTTTGGGTGGCTGCCGCGCTGAGTCTGGGCATGGCCTCGGCCTATGCACAGGTGGATGTGTCCGACGCGTGGGCACGCGGCACGGTGCCTGGCCAGACTGCGACCGGCGTTTTCATGACGTTGCAGGCGCATCAGGCGACCACGCTCGTCGGCGTGAGCACGCCTGCGGCGGCGAATGCCGAAGTCCACGAGATGAAGCTCGAAGGCACGCTCATGAAAATGCGTGCGCTGCCCAACGGCCTGCCGCTGCCGGCCAATCAACCGGTGCAGCTCAAGCCGGGCAGCTATCACATCATGCTCACCGACCTGAAGGCGGCGCTCAAGAAGGGCGATACCGTGCCTTTGACGTTGCGCTTCGAATCGGCGGATCACAAGACGTCCGAGCAGCAGGTGCAGGTACCGGTGCGCGATCTGACGGCGGGTGCACCGCCGGCAGGTGGGGCAGGTGGAGGGATGGCCGGCATGGCCCACGGCGCACACAGCCAGTAATTCCGGCGAGCGTCGATCCGGTGCGCGTGGCCAGCCCGGTTTAGCGGGGATCGGCGGCAGTCCCGTCGATCGCCACCCCGGCGGTGGCGAGCGCCGCACGCAGGCAGTCGGGGCACAGACAGGCGCCGACGCCGAGTCGGGCCGACGCCGGCAGACGGGGCCAGTCGAGGCACCAGCACTGCACGTCGCCGGCGCCATCCGCACACGCCAGTGCGCCGCAGGTCACGACGGCGCCGCACTGCGGGCAGTGTGAGGGAATGGGGGCGTCGTCGGCCGGTGTTGTGAGGTTCGTGTCGGTCATGCGCAGAGGTTGAGTCATTCCAGATGCCATTGCCCCCGATTACCACGTCGTGAGAGACGGCGGCGCCACCGCGTCAGCATTTCGCCGGGACATTCGCCGGTACGAGTTGCGCGAGTGCAACAGCGCGGAGGCTGTCATCGGCCGGCCATCAGCGCGCGGTCGCGGCGCCGAAATCGGGGGGGAGGGGCGATGCGGTAAAAATCGGCCACTGACGGGCGTCCATAACGAAGTGAAAGGGGTGATACGCACGCACGATGGTGTGCCGCTGAGCGGGCGAGAATCGCCGCTTTTGCGGGTGCCGTCCGGTACGTGACAAAGGGTAGCCATGGGCATTGGCCGAGGCAAGTCCCGGACCCTTCCGAAACCCGTCGAACCCCCGCACGCCAAGGCTTCTTGGTTGTACAATGCGCCGTGTTTCTGGTCCACCTGCTAAAAACCTTCCCGCCATGTCCGATCCGCAACTGTCTTCCATCGACGACATCGCACCTGCTCTCAAAGCCGAAATTCTGGCTGAGGCGATGCCGTATATCCGCAAGTACCACGGCAAGACCGTGGTGATCAAATACGGCGGCAACGCAATGACCGAAGAGCGTCTGAAGCAGGGCTTCGCACGCGACGTCATTCTGCTCAAGCTCGTCGGCATCAACCCGGTGGTGGTGCACGGGGGCGGTCCGCAAATCGATCAGGCGCTCAAGAAGATCGGCAAGCAGGGCACGTTCATCCAGGGCATGCGCGTGACCGACGAAGAGACGATGGAAGTGGTCGAGTGGGTGCTCGGCGGCGAAGTCCAGCAGGACATCGTGATGCTGATCAACCAGTACGGCGGTCAGGCGGTGGGTCTCACCGGCAAGGACGGCGGCCTCATCAACGCGCGCAAGATGCTGATGCCGGATCGCGAACACGAAGGCCAGTTCCTCGACATCGGGTTCGTTGGCGAAGTCGACTCGATCAATCCGGCTGTGGTGCGCGCGTTGCAGGACGACGCTTTCATTCCCGTGATCTCGCCGATCGGTGTGGGTGAAGACGGTCAGGCGTACAACATCAATGCCGACCTCGTGGCGGGCAAGCTTGCCACGGTGCTGGGCGCCGAGAAGCTGGTGATGATGACCAACATCCCGGGCGTGATGGATCGCGCAGGCAATCTGTTGACCGATCTGTCGGCGCGCGAAATCGACGAACTGTTTGCCGACGGCACGATCTCGGGCGGCATGCTGCCGAAGATCTCGTCGGCACTCGACGCGGCGAAGAGCGGCGTGAAGTCGGTGCACATCGTCGACGGCCGCATCGAGCACTCGGTGTTGCTCGAAATCCTGACGGAGCAGCCGTTCGGCACGATGATCCGCTCGCACTGAGCGCGACGTCATGCGGGTCATGTCGATGGCAACATCGCAACCCGCAAGTCTCAAGGGCGGACCCTGCGGGGTCCGCTTTGCATTGGTGCGATCCGTCGTTCGGACGGATCGGCTTCGACTGACCGACAGACCTTTCGACTGACTCACGAGACCCCATGCCCACGCCTGCCTTTTTCTCCTGGAGCGGCGGCAAGGATTCCTGCCTTGCACTGCATCACGCCTTGTCTTGCGACACGGCCGGCGTGCCGCACTACGACGTGCGGCGGTTGCTGGCGATGTTTGACGACACCGGCGACAGCTCGCGCTCGCATGGTCTGCCGCGTGAGCTGATGCAGGCGCAGGCGGATGCGCTCGGTATCGCACTCGACGTCGGGCAAGCGGGCTGGCACGAGTACGAGACGGCATTCGTCGCCCGGTTAGAGGCCCTGCGCACTGAGGGCATCACGCATGGCCTGTTCGGCGATATCGACTTGCAGGCACATCGCGATTGGGAAGAGAAGGTGTGCGCGGCGGCGGGCATGATTGCCGTGCTGCCCTTGTGGCAACGCGAACGCCTGACGCTCGCGCATGAATTCATCTCGCTGGGTTATCGCGCGGTGATCGTGTGTGTCGACGGGCGACATCTTGGGCCGGAATTCGTCGGCCGCGAATACGATGCCTCGTTGCTCGCCGACCTTCCGGCAAGTGTCGATGCGTGTGGCGAGAACGGCGAATTCCACACCTTCGCTTACGACGGCCCGCGCTTCACGCAACCGGTGCCGTGGCGCATCGAGCGGGTCGAGACGATCCACGGCCCCAAGGAATACGGCGCCACGCCGTACCACCGAGCCCACATCGTGCCCGCACAGCGCTGAGCGGGACGCGGCACGTTGCCCAGTCAGCCCGATCGGCCGGGCGCGGTCAGTTGACGCAACTCGTCGAGCAGCTTGGCCGCCGGGCTTGGCAGGATCCCCTGACGACGGCGAAACGCGGTGAGTGTGCGCGTGGCGCGCACGGTCGCAATCGGCAACGTGTCCATCACCCGCGCCTGCGCTTCGACGTCGTACATGGGTTCGGGCATCCATGTGAGAAAGCCGCATCGCGCGACCATGCTTTTGAGCACCGGCACCGAGCGCGTCTCGACAACGATGTTCGGCAATCCCAGCCCGTGTGCAGCGAACACGCCCTGCATATGCGCGTATGGCGCGGTGCCGCGCGGTGGAATCGCCCAGCGCGCTCCCAGCGTGTCGGCGAGTTCAATGGTCTTGCGCTTGCGCAACGGGTGATTGCAGGCGGCGACCACATAGCTGTCGTCCTCCCAGTGGCAATCGGCGATGGCGACGATGTCGTCGGTATCCGGTGCGACGGTCGAGAGCGCCAGATCGATCTCGTGGCGCATCAGTCCCTGCGCGAGCCGATCCCACACCCCTTCGATGATCTCCACTCGCAGATTCGGCCAGCGATCGAGCACACGCTCGACCGCCAGCGGCAGGACATGACTGGCGATGGCGCCGACTGCGCCGACCTTGATCGTGCCCTTGGCCAGACCGCGTAGCGCATCGATCTCTTCACGCGCATGGTCGGCCTCGCGTTCGAGCAGCATCGCGTGGGGCAGCAGTGCCTGCCCGAACGCCGTGAGTTCCATCCCCTTGCTGTGACGCTCGAACAGCGGTGCGCCGAGATCGGTTTCGAGCCGCTTGATGGTGCGGCTCAAGGCGGGCTGCGTGAGGTGCAGTTCCGTGGCGGCGCGGCCGAGACTGCCCGTCGCAACGATGGTCGTGAAGGCGCGCAGTTGCTGGAGGTTGAGACTCATGGCGGACGACGGAACTCCAATGGGCGGGATGGCATACGTCGCCATCAGGGCGAGGCGTGACGACGCGCAAAAGTCATGCAAAAGCGTAATGACTTCGGCACGTAAAAGCAATTCCGGTGCATATATCGGCTCCCTATACTTATCCCGTCGCTCATCCCATCGCGCGCCATCCACGATTCGCGCGCAGCCGGCCGGGGCGGTCCATTGAGCACCGCGCCGCGAGGCCCGAGCCAACAAAAGAACCACGCCGTCACGTTTGCGCGTCGACGGCGGCACGAGACAACCGCATCCATGAAAGACAGCCGAGAAGTTCGTGCCGGCCAACGCGCCGGTATTCCTCAAGCCCTGAGCGTTCGTGAGGTGGTCATCGATCTGATGCGCCGTCACGGCATGACCAAGGTGTTCGCCAACCCCGGTTCGACCGAATTGCCGCTGTTCCGCGACTTTCCCGCCGACTTCGAATACGTGCTGGGGCTTCAGGAAGCGGTGGTCGTCGGGATGGCCGACGGTTACGCGCAGGCAACCGGCAACGCGGCGTTCATCAATCTGCATTCCGCCGCCGGGGTGGGCAATGCGATGGGCAACATCTTCACGGCGTACAAGAATCAGACGCCACTCATCGTCACTGCGGGTCAGCAGGCCCGGTCGATTCTTCCGTTCGATCCGTTTCTCGCGTCGGTGCGTGCGACCGAGTTGCCGCAGCCCTACGTCAAGTTCAGTCTCGAACCCGCGCGTGCCGAAGATGTACCGCTCGCACTCGCCCGTGCGTATCACATCGCGATGCAGGAGCCGAAGGGGCCGGTCTTCGTCTCGATCCCGGTCGACGATTGGGATCGTCCTGCCGACACGTTGCCGCCGAGACAGGTCAGTACGCGTGTGCAGCCCGATCCGGTGGCGCTTGCACAATTGGGGGCGGCGCTCGACGCGTGTGCGCGTCCGGTGTTCGTCGTCGGGTCGTCGATCGACCGTGCCGGGGCGTTCGACGCTGTCGTTGCGCTGGCCGAACGACACAACGCGCGGGTCTTTACGGCGCCGATGTGCGCTCGTTGCGCGTTCCCCGAAGATCATCGCTTGTTCGCGGGCTTCCTGCCGCCGATGCGCGAGAAGATCGTCGGCCTGCTGGGGGGGCACGACCTGATTCTCGTCATTGGCGCCCCGGCGTTCACATACCACGTGGAAGGCGCGGGGCCGCATGTCCCCGAGGGCGCGTCGTTGTTCCAGTTGATCGAAGATCCGGGCGTCGCGGCATGGACACCGGTTGGCGCCTCCGTGGTCGGAAACGTGAAGCTCGGTGTCGAAGCGCTGCTGGCACGCGACATGCCGGGCGAGCGCGAGTTGCCGCCTGCGCGCACGGTGCCGCCGGTCGCTATCGCCAACGTGCCGGGCGAACGCATGACGACCGCCTTCGCGTTGCAAACGCTGGCCGACGTGCGCGACGCGAACGACATCGTCGTGGAGGAAGCGCCGAGCGCACGCTCGGTCATGCAGCAATACCTGCCCTTCACGTTGCCGGGCACGTTCTACACCATGAACAGCGGCGGCCTCGGCTACTCGATGCCCGCCGCCGTCGGTGTGGCGATGGCGCATCCGGCGCGGCGTGTCATCGGCCTGATCGGCGACGGCTCCGCGATGTACTCGATTCAAGGCTTGTGGAGTGCGGCGCAGGCCAGACTGCCGATCACGTTCGTGATTCTGAACAACCGTCGCTATGCCGCGTTGCAGGACTTTGCGCCGTCGTTCGGCTTCGGCCCGAAAGATCCCGTACAAGGCACCGATTTGCCCGATCTCGATTTCGTGCAGCTGGCGCAAGGAATGGGCGTGCGCGCACAGCGTGTCGAGCAGGGAAGCGAGTTGCGCGACGTCTTGTCGCAGGCCCTGTCGAGCGGCGAGACACGTCTCGTCGAAATCGTGGTGGCATGATGCACGGCGAGTGCCCGCGCCGGGCATCGTGAGCGCGCATCGCGCGATCCCGTGACGAATCATCGAGTAAGGAGACGAATGCCAATGCAGACCCAACAAGACCCCAAGGCCCTGACGATGCTGATCGCCGGGAAGCGCGTCGGCGCGACACAGGGGGCCACCTTCGAGCGCCGCAATCCGCTGGACGGCGAGGTCGCCTCATGTGCGCCTGCGGCCACTGTCGACGACGCCCGCGCCGCCGTGCGAGCGGCATGGGACGCCTTCCCCGCATGGTCGAACACCGGCCCAGGCGAACGTCGGGCGCTGTTGATGAAGGCCGCCGACCGCCTGGAAGCGAAAGTCGAGCAGTTTCAGGCGGCGATGGCAGCGGAGACGGGGGCGTCGGGACTGTGGGCGGGCTTCAACGTTCATCTGGCGGCGCAGGGACTTCGCGAAGCCGCCGCGATGACGACGCAGATTGCCGGCGAAATCATCCCGTCGGATGTGCCGGGCAGTCTCGCGATGGGCGTGCGTCAGGCGGCAGGCGTAGTGCTGGGCATCGCCCCATGGAACGCGCCGGTCATTCTCGGCGTGCGCGCGCTGGCGTTGCCGCTGGCCTGTGGCAACACCGTGGTCTTCAAAGGCTCGGAGTTGTGCCCGGCCACGCACGGTCTGATCGCGGACGCGCTGGACGAAGCCGGTTTGCCGCCAGGCGTGGTGAACTTCATCACGAACGCACCGAAGGACGCCGGCGCGATCGTTGAGGGACTGATCGCAGAGCCCGCCGTGCGTCGCGTGAACTTCACCGGTTCGACGCGAGTGGGCCGCATCATCGCCGGGCTGTGCGCCGAACATCTCAAACCCGCCGTGCTCGAGTTGGGGGGCAAGGCGCCATGCCTCGTGCTCGATGACGCCGATCTCGACGCCGCCGTGAACGGTGTGGCGTTCGGGGCGTTCGCCAACTCCGGCCAGATCTGCATGTCCACGGAGCGCATCGTCGTGGCGGAATCGATTGCCGACGCCTTCGTGGAAAAGCTCGCCGCCAAGGCCCGCGCGCTGCCGCTGGGCGATCCGCGCGAAGGCCCGGTCGTACTCGGCTCCGTGATCGATATGGCGAGCGTCGAGCGTTGCAACGCGCTGATCGACGATGCCCTCGCCAAGGGGGCAAAGCTGCTGTGCGGCGGCCGCGCCGACACCACGCTCATGCCCGCGACATTGCTCGATCACGTCACCCCCGACATGAAGATCTACCACGAGGAATCGTTCGGTCCGGTCAAGGGCATCGTGCGCGTGAAGGACGACGAAGCGGCCATCGCGTGTGCCAACGACAACGCCTACGGCTTGTCGTCTGCCGTTTTCAGCCGCGACATTGCGCGAGCGATGGGCGTGGCAAAGCGCATCGAGTCCGGCATTTGCCACATCAACGGCCCCACGGTGCATGACGAAGCGCAGATGCCGTTCGGCGGCGTGAAGTCGAGCGGCTGGGGACGTTTCGGCGGCAAGGCGGGCATTCACGAGTTCACCGATCTGCGCTGGATGACGGTGCAGACCACCCCGCGTCACTACCCGTTCTGAGCGACGCTCGGCGGCCGGACGCCCCATGACGTAACGCAAGACCACCATACCGCCGCAGCCGGGAGACCGGAACAGACGGCCGGAGGAGACAACCGTGTCACAACAGTACGAAACCGCCCCTGCGGGGGCTGGCGCAACATCCGGCCATTCCGGTGCCAGCGAGGCTCACCAACCCGACGCCAACGCTGCCGCCAGGACGGCAACGTCCGGCGCTTCGGCGAACTACGGCCGCGTGGTGGCGGCCAGTTGTTTCGGTACCGCCATCGAGTGGTACGACTTTTTCATTTACGGCTTTCTCGCGCCCATCGTGTTCGACCGGCTGTTCTTCCCGCAGCTCGATCCGATGGCGGGCATGATCGCCGTGTTTGCCACCTTCGCCGTCGGTTTCATCGCGCGGCCGATCGGCGGCATTGTGTTCGGCCACTTCGGCGATCGCATCGGGCGCAAGTCGATTCTGCTGTTCACGCTGATTCTGATGGGCGTAGCGACCACGATGATCGGTCTGCTGCCCACTTACGACATGGTCGGCATGTGGGCGCCGATCATGCTCGTGACGCTGCGTTTCGTGCAAGGGTTCGCGCTCGGTGGCGAGTCCGTCGGCGGCTTGCTGATGACGGTGGAAGGGGCGCCCGCGCACTTGCGCGGCCTCTTCGGCGGCCTGATTCAGGCGGCGGGGCCGACATCCATCGTGGGTGCTTCGCTGGCCATCGTGCTCATCACGCGACTGCCGGAAGACGACCTGCTCACGTGGGGCTGGCGCCTGCCGTTCCTCGTGAGTCTGTTGCTGGTGGCGTTGGGGACGTATGTGCGCCTCAAGGTGGAGGAGTCGCCGAGCTTCAAGGCTGCGGAGCAGCATCGCGACATCGCGAAAGTGCCGGTCGCGGAGGTAATCACGCATTACTGGCGGCCGACGCTCGTGACATTCTTCATCTGTCTGGCCGAAACGAGCTTCTTCTATCTGGTTGCGATCTTCTCGCTGTCCTATGGCACCAAGACACTCGGTCTGCCGCGCAACACGATGGCCGACGGTGTGCTGTACGCCAACATTCTCGCCATGCTGACGATCCCCGCGTTCGGCATGCTCTCCGACAAGCTCGGTCGTCGCCCGATGTTCCTGATGGGATTGGCCGCCACGGCGATCTTCATCTATCCGTTCTTCCTGATGATGGGCAGCAAGGAGACGGCGCTCGTGGTGATGGCGATCGTGATCGGCGCGGGCGTGATTCATCCGATGATGTTCGGCCCGGAAGGCAGCTTCTTCTCGGAGTTGTTCGACACACGTGTGCGGTTCTCCGGCGTGTCGCTCGGCAAACAGATCGGCACGGTGTTGGGCGGCGGGCTGGCGCCGATGATTGCCGCGAGTCTGCTGGCGTGGAGTCACGGGCAAATCTGGCCGGTGATCGTCTACTTCCTCATCCTCGCGGCGATGGCGTTGATCTCGACCTTCCTCGTGCGCGAGACGAAGGACCGCGCGTTGTAACGC
Organism: Pandoraea fibrosis; assembly: GCF_000807775.2. Lineage (NCBI taxonomy): Bacteria > Pseudomonadati > Pseudomonadota > Betaproteobacteria > Burkholderiales > Burkholderiaceae > Pandoraea > Pandoraea fibrosis. Next base: position 290,623 of record NZ_CP047385.1, read on the forward strand.
GCCTCGTCCATCGATGAAAGCACAACAGCCCCGCTCGCGATGCGAAGCGGGGCTGTTGTCTTGTGGGGCAGACGCCGAAGCGTTACAGATCGAGTACCAGCATGGCCGAATGGCTACGCGAACAGCACGGCAGGATCTGATCGTTGGCGGCGCGTTCGTCATCGGTCAGGTAGACGTCGCGATGATCGGGCGTGCCGTCGATAACTCGCGTGAGGCACGTGCCGCACACGCCTTGTTCGCACGACATCTGCACTTCCACACCCTGAGCGGCGAGGGCGGCAACGATGGTCTCGCCGGCCTTCACGTCGATCACACGGCCAGTCGAATGCAGTTTTACCTGAAACGGCTTGTCGCCGTCGGTGTCTGCGGGCACCGGCGCGGCGAAGTATTCGCGATGCACGTTGCCTTCCGGCCATTGGGCGGCTTCTGCCCGTGCAAGCACGGCCTCGATGAATCCGGCCGGGCCGCACACATACAGATGCTTGCCACCGGACGGTTGCGCGAGGATGGCGTCGAGATTGGCGCGCTCGCCGTCGTTGTCGAAATACAGGCGTGTCTTTGCCGCGAGATCGTCGCGCGCGAAGCGCTCGCGAAACGCGGTGCGCGCGGCATCGCGGGTGCAGTAGTGCACTTCGAACGATGCATCGCTGGCGGACAATGCTTCGGCCATGCAGAGAATCGGCGTCACGCCGATGCCGCCAGCGAGCAGAATGCTGTGCTGCGCTTGCTCGGCGAGCGGGAAGTGATTGCGCGGTGCGCTGATCTCCAGCGTGGTGCCCACCGTGAGCGCATGCATGCCGGTGGAGCCGCCCCGCGACGCCGGGTCGCGCAGCACGCCCAGGCAGTAACGGTGCGTCTCCCCCGGCGCGTTGCACAGCGAGTACTGACGCACGAGGCCGTCGGCCACCTGCACGTCGATGTGAGCGCCTGCCGTGAATGCCGGCAGCGCGCTGCCGTCGACACTCACCAGTTCGAATTCGCAGATGTCGGTGGCGACATCGCGCTTGTTCGCCAGCCGGACTTTCATGCTGCGCTCTCCACGCTCGCCACGCCCTGTGCACCCGAAGTACCGGCGCGCTCGGCGTCGATCAAACGCTCTAGCACCTTGCGCGACTGCACGCCGCCTGCGTCGATGTTGAGCTTGAGAATCTTCTTCTCCGGATAGGCGGAGAGATTGCGTTGCTGGGCTTCCAGTACCTCCTGGTCTTCGGCGAAGATGCCGCCTTGCCCGCGTTTGATGGCGGCAGTCAGCTCGGCGTCTTCCGGCTTGAAGTTGCGCGCCATGCCCCAGAAGTACCAAATGGATTCGTCGGTCTCGGGCGTGATGAAGTCGACCACGATACTGCCCGCCTTCTTCTCGGCCGGGGCATCGTAACCGCCATGACCTGCGTGCGCGACCCCGACCTCGATCATCACGTGACTCGGCGGCGTGAAGCGGCAGACCTGCCAACGGTCGCACGGCACCTGATCGTCCAGACCGTTGGCGCGCAACGCGCTTGCCCAGAACGGCGGCGCCTTGATGTTTTCCATGTGACGCGCCGTGATCACCATGTCGCCCTCGACGGTCGTCTTCGGCGGCGCTTCCTCGATTTCTTCCTGACCGATGCTCGTCGCGTGCACATACGTTTCGTGCGTCAGGTCCATGAGGTTATCGATCATCAGGCGGTAGTCGCACTTGATGTGATACAGCCCGCCGCCATACGCCCACTGATCGCTCACGGCCCATTCCAGATGCGGGATTTCGTCGGGATTGGCGAGTGCGGCGTCGCCAGGCCATACCCAGACGAAGCCATAACGCTCGACACACGGAAACGAGCGCGTCTTCGGGAAGCCGCCGACACGCTGACCGACCATCTTCGTGCACTTGCCGCCGCCATCGACCGTCAGGCCGTGGTAGCCGCACACGAGGTGCCCGTCCTTGACGAAGCCCAGCGACAGCGCTGCGCCGCGATGCGGGCAGAAGTCTTCAAGGGCGGCGACGTTGCCGTTGCCGTCGCGGAAGAACACCATCGGCTCGTTGCAGATCTTGCGGCCGAGCGGCTTGTCGGCAAAGTCGTCCGGGGTGCAGGCGACGTACCAGGTATTTTTGAGAAACATGATCGTTTGTCTCCTTGGCGCACCTTCGACTGGCGCGCTCTCGTTGCAATAGGGGATGGTCGGGATGAATGGGGTGGGCGCGCGTCAGAGCAACTGGGCGCCCATGCTGTGTTCCTGCGTGACGATGTGCTCGCGGCACATGAACTCGGCGCGATCGGGCTGACGCGCGGCAATCGCCTCGACGATGGCGTGATGCTGGCGATGCGCATACGCGATGATGTCGGCGTACTGCCGCCGGTCTTCGTGGCCAAACGCCACCGTGCGCGGCGCGACGAACGGCACCAGATTGCAGCGCGCGATGAAGCCTTCGAGCAGCGGGTTGCGAGCACCGGTCACGAGCAGGTCGTGAAAGCGCGCGTTGAGCGACGCGTAGCCGATCTGCACTTCGGCCGTCATCGTATGGCCGGCGAGCAGGTCGTCGCCTTCGGCCAGCAGGTCGCGCAACTTCGCGAGCAACTCGGCACTCGCGCCTTTCTCGGCGAGCAGACGCGCGGCGTAGCCTTCGAGCGCGCCGCGCAGATGCAGCGCCTCGACACTCTCCTCACGCGTATGTGCCCGAACGGCATAGCCTCGCTGTCCGGCGCGTACCACCAGCCCTTCCTCGGCGAGCACGGGCAGCGCTTGCCGCACCGGCATGCGCGAGACACCCAGTTGCTCCGCGAGCTTGGCTTCGGCCAGGCGTTCACCCGGCGCGAGTTCGCCCTTGAGGATCATCTCGCGCAATTGAACCGTCGTCGGCGTGGGGTGCAGCATGCGTCTCCTTTCGATCACAGAAATATCTGCAGTCATGTCTGCCGGATGCTCAGGCTCGACCCTGTCAGATCCGGCTTTTTTTCATTATGGGATCCCGTAATTGCAAAACGCATCAGTAAATACCCTGCTTTATGACAATATGGGATCCCGGATAGACTCGGCGCTGCATAAATGCGGGTGGTGTCATTCGGCTGCCCGGCATCAAAAGACAAAAGACGGAGACTTCGCGTGGCAAAGATCATTGGGGGGATCGGTACGTCGCATGTGCCGACCATCGGCGTGGCGTACGACAAGGGCAAGCAGCAGGATCCGGCGTGGGCGCCGCTGTTTCAGGGCTACGAGCCGGTAGCGAAGTGGCTGGCAGAGAAGCAGGCCGACGTGCTTGTGTTTTTTTACAACGATCACGCCACGACCTTTTTCTTCGATATGTATCCGACGTTCGCGCTGGGCGTGGGCGAGTCGTTTCCGATTGCCGACGAAGGGGCGGGGTTGCGTCCGTTGCCGCCGATCCGGGGGGATGTGGCGTTGCAGGCGCACATTGCCGAATCGCTGGTGAACGACGAGTTCGACATCACCGTGTTTCAGGACAAGCCCATCGATCACGGTTGCGCGTCGCCGCTGCCGTTGCTCTGGCCGCACAAGCCGGACTGGCCGGGCACGGTCGTGCCGATCGCGATCAACGTGCTGCAATACCCGCTGCCGACAGGCCGTCGCTGCTATCGCCTCGGTCAGGCCGTGCGTCGCGCTATCGAGTCGTATCCGGAGGACCTGCGCGTGGTCGTGGTGGGCACGGGCGGTCTCTCGCACCAGATTCACGGCGAGCGCGCGGGCTACAACGACGAAGCCTGGGATCGCGAGTTCCTCGATCTGCTCGAACATCAGCCCGAGAAGTTGACCGAACTCAAGCACGTGGACTATGTCGAGCGCGGCGGCGCCGAGAGCGTCGAGCAAATCATGTGGCTGTCGATGCGTGGCGCCATGGGGCCGCGCATCAAGCGTCTGCATCTGAACTACTACCTGGCGACGACCACGGCCATGACGGTTGCGCTCTACGAGGAGGACGCCGCATGAATCCGCAACTCGAAGGGATCGAGGCGATCACCGGCACGTATGCGTTCGACCTGCGGGTGAGCAACCGCACGCTCAAGCTCAATCGTTTCTTCTGGCACATGATCCGCGCGGAGCATCGCGAAACGTATTTGAACGACCCCGTTGCCGCGATGACGGCGGCCGGCCTGAGCACTGAAGAGCAGGCAATGGTGCAGGCGCAGGACTGGCTGGGCCTCGTGCGTCACGGGGTGAATTTCTTCGTGCTGGAGAAGTTTGCCCGAGTGGTGCGCAAGACCAATCTCGAAGTCTATGCGCTCATGCGCGGCGAGACATTCGACGAGTTCATGGCCACGCGTCGCGTGCCGACCATGCGCTGAGCCGGGCATGTCCATCGACACCGCCATCAGCCTGACTCACACGCCGGCCGCTCCCCGGCTGGCGTGTCACGAGCGCGGCACCTGGAGTCGTGCGCCGCAGAACAACGAAGCGACGCTGCTGTGCCGCAAGCTCAGAGGCCTGCGCGCGATGGTCGCCGTGCTCGAATGCGATTCGGTCGCGCGCGCAGCCCGCATGCTGCATCTGTCGCAGTCCGCCGTGGCGCGTTCGATCTCCGACATCGAGGCCGAGCTGGGCTTCCCGCTGTTTCACCGCAGCGGGCGCGGTCTGATTCCGAACGCCGCAGGCCAACGACTCGGTGTGCGTGCCACGCGTGCGCTGGCCGAACTGGCCAATGGCTATCGCGAGGCGTTTGCCGCTACCGCGTCCCAGGCCGACGGCGGTGCGCGCGCGGCGAGTCGTTTCGCCGCCGTCGTTGCGCCTCAACAACTCACGAGCTTCATCGCCGTGGCGGAATTGGGAAGCGGGCCGCTCGCGGCGAATCGTCTGCAATGCTCGCAGCCGACGATCCAGCGCAATCTCGATCAACTCGAAGACCTCATCGGCATCAAGCTCTTTCGGCGCACGCCGCGTGGCACGCGTCTGACGGACGAGGCGCAGGCGTTGCTCGGCCCGGTGAAGCGGGCGCTGGCGGAACTGGCGATTGCCGAAGACGAACTCGCGCCGTTCGGCGGTCGTCAGCAGGGCACCGTGATCGTGGCCGCGCTGCCACTGTCGAGCGGCTTCCTGTTGCCCAAGGCCATCGATAGCCTGCTGTACACGTCACCGTATCTGAGTGTGACGGTCGTTGACGGGACCTACGAGGCGCTGGTGCGGCAGTTGCGTCAGGCCGACGTCGACATGATCGTCGGAGCCTTGCGCGCCAACGACGTGCCGCCGGACATCCGTCAGGAAGCACTGTTCGAAGATCACCTGTCGGTGGTCGCGCGCGCCGATCACCCGTGCCTGCTGTCGGGGCATGAACCGACGCTCGCCGAACTGGCTCAGTACGGTTGGGTGAGTCCATTGCCGTGCACGCCCGCACGCGGCGTGTTCGAGCGGGTGTTTCATGCGGAAGGGCTACCGCTGCCGCGCACGCAGGTGCACGCGAGTAGCTCGCCGGTGGTGCGCGGGCTGTTGTCGTCGAGCGACCGGCTTGCGTTGCTCTCGCCGGTGCAGATCACCTCGGAGTTGCGCACGGGCGAATTGGCCGTGGTGCCGGTCACGTTGCACCACGCGCGGCGAGCCATCGGAGTTGCCACGCGCCGCGACGGTTTGCTGTCACCGGCAGCCGAGCAATTGCTCGACGAACTGCGTGCGCTTGCGCCGACGATGCAGCATCCGACGTAATGCGCGCATCACATTCGTGAAGTCCCCGGCGAGCGCGGCGAAAATCGCCGGATTCGCCATGAGTTGCATGTCTCGCCTGCGTGGCCCGAGAACCGATTTTCGTTCGCGGGCCGATCGCTGAAGTGCGCTCGCTGCGCCTTGTGCGACGGGCGTTTCACCCACGGATTGCAATGTGTGCCGCAGCGCGAAATTCCTCTCGCAGAAAACGTCACATAACGTAGGGGAAATCTCGGGGATATACGAAAAACGCAACGCTCGACGCGGGAGTTTCATTCGACGTGTCGTTTTCGGCTGCCTAAGCTGTTCCGGACACATTGAAAAGGTGCGCCAACCCCCGGCGCACCACATCAGAAAAAACGGAGCGGCGCACGACGCCGACGAGGAGACGACACCATGATGAAGCGCCATCTCTGGCTCGCGGTAGCACTCGCGGGCGTTTGCCAACTCACTGCTGTCTCGGCGCGCGCCGAGGAAATCAAGGTCGGCATGTTGGGCCTGTTCTCCGGCTCCTCGTCGTGGTGGGGCACGGAGTACCGTCGTGGCGTGAACCTGTGGCTCGAACAGAACAAGAACAAGGTCGGCGACGACACGCTCGTGGTCCTGGAACGCGACGAAGGGGGTGTGAACCCGCAACGCACGCGTCAACTGGCGCAGGAACTCGTGGTGCGCGATCAGGTGCAGTACCTGTTCGGCGGCTCGTTCACGCCGAACGTGCTGGCCATGGCCGACGTGGCGAATCAGACCAAGACCCCGCTGGTCATCGGCAACTCGGGCACCTCCAACGTCACGCTCAAGTCGCCGTACTTCGTGCGCACGGGTTTCACGCAGTGGGCCGTGAGCGTGCCGCTCGTGCAGTACGCCGCCAGCAAGGGCGTGAAGAATGCCGCCATCGTGGTGGCCGACTTCGCCACGGGTTACGACGCCATCGACGCCTACAGCGAGACGTTCAAGAAGGCCGGCGGCAAGATCGCGGTCGAAGTGAAGGTGCCGCTGGGCACGACGGACTTCTCGAGCTACCTGCAACGTGTGCGCGATGCGAAGCCGGATGCCGTCTTCCTGTTCATGCCCGTGGGCCCGATGTCGGCAGGTGTCGTGAAGGCGTTCAAGGAGCGCGAACTCGACAAGGCCGGCATCCAGTTGTTCGCGACGACGGAGACGATGGAATCGGATCTGCCGGCCATTGGCGACAGCGCACTCGGCACGATCACCGCATTGCACTACTCGCCGTATCTGACCTCGCCGGAGAACGTTGCCTTCGTGAAGGCCTACAAGGCGAAGTACGGTCCGGGCGCGCTGCCTTCGATCGCCTCGGTGTCGGCATACGACTCGATGACGCTCATCGCACAGATGATCAAGGCCACCAAGGGCAAGAAGGACGGCGACAAGGCCGTTGCGGCCATCAAGGGCTACGCCTGGACGAGTGCTCGCGGCCCGGTGTCGATCGACCCGAAGACGCGAGAAATCATTCAGAACGTGTATATCCGTCGTGTGGAAACCATCGACGGAAAGCTCGGCAACAAGCCGATCGAGACCTACAAGTCGGTGGTCGAGCCGTGGCATCTGAGCCACCCCCAGGTGGCTGCCAAGTAATGCGGGCGTCGTCGTTCAGTTCGTTCGGTAATTTGTCATGACGCAATCGCTTGCCACTTTCCTGTCGTTGTCGATCGATGGCGTGGCCTACGGGATGTTGCTGTTCCTCATCTCCGTGGGTCTCACCGTCACGCTCGGCGTGATGCGCGTGGTGAATCTCGCGCACTCCGCCTTCGCCATGATCGGCGGTTATTTCACCTTGTGGGCCATGCAGCGCGCCGGGCTCGATTTCTTCGTCGCGCTGCTCGTCGGCGTGTTCGGCACGATGGTGCTTGGCGCCGTGCTCGAGCGCACGCTGTATCGCTGGGTCTACACGGCCAACGGTCTGGGGCAGTTGCTCATGACGATCGGCCTCGCGTTCATCATCTGCGCGATTGCCAAGAACCTCGCCGGCACGGAGTTGCAATCGATTCCCGTACCGCAGGGGCTGCGTGGCACGTGGGACTTCGGCGCGTTCTCGGTGTCGGTCTATCGCATCTTCGCGCTGGTGTGCAGCGCGGTGGTAGCCCTCGGTATCTGGTGGGGGCTGGAGCGCACGCCGTTCGGTGCGAAGCTGCGCGCCGCCGTCGACAACCCGCGTATGGCGCGTTGCGTCGGCATCGATGTTCCGCTGGTGTTCTCGATCACGTTCGCCATCGGTTGCGGTCTGTCGGGGCTGGGCGGTGCACTCTCCAGCCAGATCCTGCCGCTTGAGCCGTACTACGGCCTGAAGTATCTGGTGCTGGTGTTGATCGTGGTGGCCGCCGGTGGTCTGGGCAGTCTGCGCGGCTCGCTCTATGCCGGGTTGCTGTTGGGTATGATCGACACGCTCGGCCGTTACTACGTGCCGGCGCTCGGCGCCTTCATGATTTATCTGGCCGTGCTGGCCATTCTGCTGATCCGCCCGCAAGGGTTGGTCGGCCGCGCCTGAGCGGAGGGTCACGATGTCTCATACGAATCCTCTGCCGACGGTGGCCGGCGCTGCGCAAGTCGTTCCTGCGCTGCGTCGCAAGCGTCTCGGCGCCCTCGATGTGGTGCTGCTCCTCGTCGCCGTTGCCACGTATTTCTTCGCCGATCTGTATCTGGCGCTCGCCACGAGCGTGCTGATCATGATCATCTTCGCGCTCTCGCTCGATCTCGTGCAGGGCTACTGCGGTATCGAGACGTTGGGGCATGCGGCGTTCTTCGGTAGCGGTGCCTATGCGGCGGGACTCTTCGCGCTGCATGTGTCGCCCAATCCGCTGCTGGGCCTGGTGGCAGGCGCTGTCGTCGCGGCAGTCGTGGGGCTCATCACCGGCGTTGTCGTGCTGCGTGTGAGCGGCCTGACCCAGATCATGCTGACGCTGGCGTGCGCCACGTTGCTCTACGAAGCGGGCAACGTCGCGAAGTCGATCACCATGGGCGACGACGGCCTGACCGGCTACACCATCGCGCCCGTGCTCGGCCTGTTCGAGTTCGATATTTACGGCCACACGGCATATCTCTACGCGCTGGCCGTGCTGCTCGTCGTGTACCTGTTCACGCAGTTCCTCGTGAACTCGCCGTTCGGCCTGACCGTGCAGGGCATTCGCGAGAACGCCATGCGCATGTCGCTGCTCGGCGTGCGCGTTGGTCTGCGCCGCCTGATGCTGTACACCCTCGCCGCTGCGGTGGCCGGCGTGGCGGGCGCGCTCTCCGCGCAGGTGAACAACATTGTGGCGCTCGACACGCTGTCGTTCACGCTCTCGGCGAACGTGCTCGTGATGCTCGCGCTGGGCGGTACCGGACGCCTCTACGGCGCGGTCCTCGGTGCGGTCGTCTTCATGGTGCTGTCCGATCGCATTGCGGCCATCGATCCGACGAACTGGCTCGCCGCGCTCGGTGTGCTGCTCATCGTGGTGGTGCGCTTCGCTCCCGACGGTCTGATCGGTCTGGTGGATCGCTTTGCCGCCCGCTTCCGTCGTCCACGTGAGGGGGTGGCGACGTCGCCGCAGAGCACCGGCGCCAAAGCAACGACCACGGACAAGGAGGTGACGCCGTGAGCGCTGCACTCGAAATTCATGGACTGTCCAAGCGCTTCGGCCAACTGGACGTCACCCGCAATGTCAGTCTGTCGCTGCCCGTCGGCGCGCGGCACGCGCTGATCGGCCCGAACGGCGCAGGCAAGAGCACGTTGATGAATCTGCTCACGGGGGTGCTCAAGCCGAACGCCGGGGTGGTGCGCGTCGGCGGCACCGACGTCACGACGATGCCATCGCATAAACGCGTGAAGCTCGGGCTGGCGCGCACGTTCCAGCTCAACACATTGTTCGACACGCTGACCGTGGCCGAGAACGTGGCGCTGGCGCTCACGTCGCGGCGCGGTCTCGACGGGCGCATCGGAAAACCGCTCGCGAGCCGTCCGGCAGTCGTGGAAGAGGCGGCGGAACGGTTGCGCGATCTGGGCATGCTCGAACTCGCCGGCAAGCGTATCAACGAACTGGCGTATGGCCAGCGTCGTCAGGTGGAAATCGCGCTGGGCCTCGCGCTCGACCCCAAGGTGCTGCTGCTCGACGAACCCGTCGCAGGCGTGCCGTCAGGGCAGGGACGCAAGCTGTTCGAACTGCTCGAACGCCTGCCCGAAGACGTGGCGGTGATGGTCATCGAACACGACATGGATCTCGTCTTTCGCTTCGCGCGTCGCATCACGGTGCTGGTCGAGGGCGCGGTGCTGATGGAAGGCGAGAAGGACGAGGTGCGCAGCGATCCCCGTGTGCGCGACATTTATCTGGGGCGTCGCCACCATGACTGACATTCTGCTCGAAGCCGGCGGACTGAGCGCCGGCTATGGCGAGACCATCGTGCTCGAAGATCTGAGCCTGCGCGTGGGGGCGGGAGAGGCCGTCGCCATCCTCGGTCGTAACGGTGTGGGCAAGAGCACGTTGCTGCTCAGCCTGCTCGGACTCACCACGCGGCACGGCGGTGTGGTGCGTTATCGCGACGACGACATTTCGTCGTGGCCTGCCTTCAAACGCGCACGCGCCGGGCTGGCGCTGGTGCCGCAAGAGCGCGAGATCTTCAAGTCGCTCTCCGTCGAAGAGAACCTTCAGGTCTCGGCCATGGGGGACGAGAGCGACAGAGACGACTGGACGCTCGATCGCGTGTACGACCTGTTCCCACGGTTGCATGAACGTCGTCGCAATCTCGGCAACCAGCTCTCGGGCGGCGAGCAACAGATGCTTGCCATCGGGCGCGCGCTGATCGGCAATCCCCGCGTGATTCTGTTCGACGAGCCGTTCGAAGGACTCGCGCCGGTGATCGTCGATCAACTGGTCGACGCCTTCTGGAAGCTGCGTGCCAACGGTGGCATGGGCGTGGTGCTGGTGGAGCAACACGCGGAACTGGGGCTGGAGCTGACCGATCGCGCGCTGGTGCTCGACCGGGGCCGCGAGGTCTGGGCGGGACGCAGCCACGAACTCGCCGCATCGCCCGAACTGCTAGCCACGCTGGTCGGACTGGAAAGCGCCTGATCCTCGCGATCGGGCTGCGCACAACACGAATTGACGCCAAACACATGAGCACAACACAGAACACCTCTGTCCCCGGGCTGGCCGGCCTCGTCGTCAGCGCCCATTCGGCGGACTTTGTCTGGCGCGCTGCCGGCACGATTGCAACGCACGTCGCGCAGGGCTATCGCATGAAGATCGTCTGCCTGTCGTTCGGCGAGCGTGGTGAGTCGGCCAAGCTCTGGCGCAAGGGCGCGGAGATGACCGAAGCGAAGGTCAAAGCCGCACGCCGCGACGAAGCGCAGCGCGCGGCCGATATTCTCGGCGCGGAAATCGAATTCCTCGACATCGGCGACTACCCGATGCGCGTGTCCGACGACACGCTGTTTCGACTCGTCGACATCTATCGCGATGTACAGCCGTCGTTTGTCCTGAGCCATTCGGAAAAGGACCCGTACAACTTCGATCATCCGCTGGCGATGCACGTCACGCAGGAGGCCCGCGTGATTGCGCAGGCGGAAGGTCACAAGCCGGGCGAGAAGATCATCGGCGCGCCGGCGGTGCTCGCCTTCGAGCCGCATCAGACCGAGCAGTGCGAATGGATTCCGAATACGTTCGTTGACATCACGCCGGTGTGGGACAAGAAGCGCGCCGCCATCGAATGCATGGCCGGTCAGGAACATCTGTGGGATTACTACACGCGGGTGGCGCTGCAACGCGGTGTGCAGGCCAAACGCAACATCGGCATCACCGCCGCGCGCGACATCAAGTATGCGGAGGGGCTGATGCGCCTTACGCCGGTCGTGACGGAGCAACTGTCATGATTCGCGGCGTCGTCGTTCGTCAGATTCCCCGTGTCGATGCCGCTACGCTCGACATTCTGCGCAGCGCAGGCAGCGCGACCGTTCACGAAGCGCAAAGCCGCCTCGGCCTGATGGCGACTTACCTGCGTCCGATCTACGCCGGTGCGGCCGTCGCGGGCAGCGCCGTGACGGTTCTCGCGCCGCCCTCGGATAACTGGATGCTGCACGTCGCCGTGGAGCAGGCGCAGCCGGGCGACATCGTGGTGGTCGGCGTGACGTCGCCTTGCGACGATGGCTATTTCGGCGATCTGCTCGCCACGTCGATGAAAGCGCGCGGCGTGGCCGGGCTCGTGATCGACGCCGGTTGCCGCGACATCGGCACGCTCACCGAGATGCAGTTCCCGGTGTGGTCGAAGGCGATCTCGTCGCAGGGCACGGTCAAGGAGACGCTCGGTTCGGTGAACGTGCCGGTCGTTTGCGCCAATCAAATCGTGAACCCGGGCGATGTGATCGTGGCCGATGACGACGGCGTGGTCGTGGTGCCGTTTGCGACGGCGCAGACCGTGGCCAAAGCGGCCGCCGCGCGCGGTGCCGACGAGGCGTACAAACGCGGCGTGCTCGCCGGTGGCACGCTGGGGCTCGACTACTACAAGATGCGCGAACGTCTTGCCGCGAAGGGTCTGCGTTACGTCGATTCGCTCGACGAGTTGCAGGGCGAGTGAGGACGGCAACTTGACCGACATGGCCGAAATGACGCATTCCCAGACACGTATCCGCGCCGCTGTCATGCGCGGGGGCACCTCGAAGGGGCTCTACTTCCTGGCCGAGGATCTGCCTGCGGACACGGCGACGCGCGACGCCGTGCTGCTCGCGGCAATGGGTTCGCCCGACGAGCGTCAGATCGACGGGATGGGCGGTGCGAATCCGCTCACAAGCAAGGTCGCCATCGTGTCGCGGGCAACGCGTCCCGATGCCGACGTGGACTATCTCTTTGCACAGGTCGTGGTCGACGAAGCCCGCGTCGACTACGGACAGAACTGCGGCAACCTCCTCGCCGGGGTGGGGCCGTTTGCGATCGAGCGCGGGCTCGTAGCAGCAGCGGGCGACGTGACCGACGTCGGTATTCACATGGTCAATACGGGACAGGTGGCGGTGGCTACCGTGCAGACGCCCGACGGCGTTGTGAAGTACGACGGCGACGTTGCCATCGACGGCGTGCCGGGTACGGCCGCCCCGATGCCATTGATGTTCCGCGACACCGCAGGCTCGTCCTGCGGCGCGTTGTTTCCGACCGGCAGGCGTCAGGATGTCGTGGAAGGTGTCACGGTGACGTGCATCGATAACGGCATGCCGCTCGTGCTCATGCGTGCGGCCGACCTGGGGTGTACCGGCACGGAGTCGTGCGAACAGCTCGAAACGGACGCGGCGTTTCAAGCCATGCGCGAGAAGATCGAGGCGATTCGTCTGGCGGTCGGCCCGCGCATGAACCTCGGTGACGTGCGCTCGCGCACCGTGCCCAAGATGTGTCTCGTCGCGCCGCCGCAAGCCGGTGGCGCCCTCGCGACGCGTTGTTTCATTCCGCACCGCTGCCATTCGTCCATCGGCGTGCTGGCGGCGGTCAGTGTCGCAACGGCGGCCGCGTTGCCCGGGACCGTTTGCCATGAGATGGCGGTCGTCCCCGATGGCGCCGCGCCGCTGCTCGCCATCGAACATCCGACCGGCGAATTCACCGTCCGTCTGGCGCTCGGCGAAGGCGCCGACAGCACGCCGGACGTGACGCGAGCCGGATTGTTGCGCACGGCGCGCTGGCTGTTCGACGGCGAGGTCTGCATACCCGCTCGAATCTGGGCGCAGGGAGGGAAGTCATGAGCACCGAACGTCCCCCGTTGCTCATGCTTCCCGGCTTGCTTTGCGACCGGGTGGCATGGGCGGCCACTGCGGCGCTCCTGCCGCAATACGACTGCCGTGTTCCGGCATGGGGCGCACTCGACACCATCGAGGCGATGGCCGATCACGTACTGGCAAGTACGCCTGAGCCGCACTTCGCGCTCGCGGGACATTCGATGGGCGGACGCGTGGCGCTGGAAGTCGTGCGTCGCGCGCCGCATCGTGTGACGCATCTCGCGCTGCTCGACACCGGGTATCAGGCATTGCCCGACGGCGAAGCTGCCGAGAAAGAGCGCAGTGGGCGAGCGGCATTGCTCGCGCGTGCCCGTGAGGCCGGTATGCGCGCGATGGGGCAGGTGTGGGCGACCGGCATGGTGCATCCCGACCAGATCGGCACGCCGCTCTTCGGCGCGATTCTCGACATGATCGAGCGCAGCCATCCCGAACAATTTGCCGCACAAATTCACGCGCTGCTCGGTCGTCCGGATGCGACGTCGCTGCTTGGCGACGTGCGTTGCCCGACGCTCGTGCTGTGCGGGCGACAAGACACGTGGAGCCCGCTCGCGCGTCACGAAATCATGGCCGGACTGATGCCGAATGCCGTGTTGAACGTGGTGGAGCACAGCGGCCATATGAGTCCGATGGAGCGTCCGCAAGCGGTGGCAGAGGCCATGCAGGCATGGCTTGCGCGCCCGATGTCTGACGCGGCATCCACGCAGGAGAGATCGGCATGACGCAACACGTCGCGTATCAGGACACAACTCTCGCTGTCGATGTCAGCCCCCTCGACGCGTTGCTCGCCAAACAGGCGTGCCACGACCTCGTGATGCGCTTTGTCGCCTGCAATGACCGGCGTGACCCGCAGGGGCTGGGCGCGCTGTTTGCCGAGAAGGGCGTGCTGGTGCGTCCGAACGGCGACACGCTCGTCGGGCCGGCCGCTATCGCCGCCGCGTATGCCGACCGTCCGGCGGATCGGCTCACACGGCATCTCGTGGGCAACGTGCTGATCGATGTCACGTCGCCCACGAGCGCCATCGGCAGCAGCACGGTGCTGCTCTGGAGCGGATCGGCGCAGGACACCCCGGGACCGTTCGGGCGTCCGGCGCAGGGACGTCAGGTCATGGGGGAATTCGAAGACACGTTTGTCCGGACCGCGCAGGGCTGGCGCATCGCTCGCCGTGAAGCGCGTTTCACTTTCATTCGCGAGGCGTGAGGGAAAAATCAGCGCCTCACGTCGCGCCAAAAAATGCGGGGATCGATGCCGAAAGTGCAGCACAGGAGGCGGCAGCGATCACCCGGCAAGGCAATCGGGGCAGTGAAAGCAGTCAGGCCGTAAAGGCTTTGAAAAGGGGCAGTACCCGAGGCGGCCGGCGTGCCGTCTTGCAGAAGGCTGGGCCGGCGACGTTGCCATCGGTCCGGAGGTTTGGAGACCCGAGGGTGAGCAGACCCTCTTAGCTGTGTATTTCAAAAACAAGGGGACAGAAGTGAAAGTGAAACACGCATTGGCCGCTGGCCTGCTGCTGAGCGCAGGACTGGCTCAGGCGCAAAGCAACGTGACGCTGTACGGCATCATCGATACCGGCATCGCTTACTACAACAACGCTGCCGGGGGCGGCAGCTTCGTCGGCGAACCGACCCTCACGGGCAAGGTGCCGTCGCGCTTCGGCTTCAAGGGCGTCGAAGACCTGGGCGGCGGTCTGAAGGCCGTCTTCACGTTGGAAAACGGCTTTCAGCCGGGCACCGGGGGTCTGAACTACGGTGGCCGTCTGTTCGGCCGTCAGGCGAACGTGGGACTGTCGGGCTCGTGGGGGACGTTGCTCATCGGTCGTCAGAACAACATGACGTTCTACGTCACGGGCAACGCCGACGTGATCGGCCCGTCGATCTTCTCGCTGGCCAGTATCGATCCGTACATCGCCAATGCACGTAGCGACAGCGCCGTCGGCTATATGGGCAAGTTCTCGGGCGTGACGCTCGGCGCCACGTACAGCTTCGGCCGCGACGGTTCGGCCGCAGGGGGCCCGTCGGCCACGAACTGCGCAGGCAACGTGGCGGGCAACTACCAGGCGTGCAAGCAGTTCACCGGCCTGATCGGCTACGACTACGAGAACTTCGGTATCTCCGCGTCGTATGACCAGATGCGCGGCAACACGGGGGCAGCAGCACCGCTCACCAGCTCGCAGTACACCGACTCGCACTCGGTCATCAACGCGTACTACAAGTGGTCGACGGGGCGCGTGGGCGGCGGCTGGATTCACCGCAACGTGAGCGCCGACGCCGCATCGCTGCGCTCGGACATCTACTTCGTTGGCTTCACCTATCTGCCGACGATCACCTGGGCGTTCGACGCGCAGGCCATTCGTTATCAGTTGAAGAGCCGTGCCAATGCCACGATGCTCATCGGCCGCGCAACGTACTCGCTCTCGAAGCGCACGTCGCTGTATGGCATGGCCGGCTGGGTGGCGAACAGCCAGAACGGCGCGGTGGCAATTGCCGCCGGCGGTTCGGTCGTCACGGGTGGCAATCAGTTCGGCACGATGCTGGGCATTCAGCACACGTTCTGAACGGGTGTCCTGACGACGCCAGAAAGCGCCGCATCGCATGGGTTTGACACGCGCGCAACGTCCGGGGGGACGGTTCGCGCGTGAGGCGATGCGGCGTCACTCCCTGTTGCGCGGCATACGACGTGGTGGCGGTGCCGCGCGCCACGAGAGAGTGATCCGGCAGACGTCATGCGGCGTGACCGTGCGCAGCCGTACATTCCCCGAGCTGTGCCATTGCGCATGATTTTCCTGCCCGGCCCGGGCTATGATGCTCGCTGCAAGTGCGAAGGTTGTCCCGGGCCGCATTTTTTCCGCTGTCTTTGCGCGATACGCCATGTCTTCAGTGGGCTTCCCGCGTTTTCCTTCCCTGCGTGACGGCCGTTTCGCTTTCCGAACCCGTTTCACCACTTTCGACGTATGACCCAATCGATGGCACCCTCCGCACCGCTCGCCGAAGGACTGACAGCGAGCGCCCGGCGTATCGCTGTGCCTTCCATTTTGCTGGGCACCTTTCTCGGGAATCTGGACGCGTCCATTGCCAATGTCGCGTTGCCGACCATCGCGCGCGATCTCGTGGCCGATCCCGCGTCGACCGTCTGGGTCGTCAACGCTTATCAACTGATTTTCGCGATGGCCGTGTTGCCGCTGGCGGCGCTCGGCGAAAAGCTCGGCTATCGGCGCGTATTTCTCTTTGGCGTGGCGGGATTCACGCTCGCCTCGGTCGGCTGTGCGCTCGCACCGAATCTTGCGTGGCTTGTAGCGGCGCGCGTGGTGCAGGGGCTGTGCGGTGCGTGCATGTCGACCATCGTGCCGGCCTTGCTGCGCATGGTGTTTCCGCCGCAAATGGGCGGGCGCGCCATCTCGCTGCTCGCACTGACCGTTGCCTTGTCGACCGCCGCCGGCCCCAGCGTGGCAGCGGGCATCCTGTCGCTTGGCGACTGGCGCTGGTTGTTCGCGATCAATCTGCCCATCGGGCTGCTCGCGTTCGCCGCGTCTTACCGGTTCCTGCCGCGCACGCCCGGCGCCGAGCGGCGCATCGATGTGCCCGGTGCGCTGCTCAATGCTGCCGCGCTGGCGCTCTTCATCATCGGACTGGGGCATGTGGGCGAGGCGGGGCATCATGGCGTCGCGGCACTGCAAATCGTGCTGGGGCTCGGGGTGGCGGCGATCCTCGTGCGGCACCAACGCACGCAAGCCACACCACTGCTGCCGCTCGATCTGATGCGCGTACCGGTGCTGGCGCTCTCGTCGCTCACTTCGGTGGCGTGCTACATGTCGCAGACGCTGTCATACGTCGGCATGCCGTTCCTGCTGCAACATACGCTGGCTCGCAGCGAGGGCGTGACCGGTTTGCTCATCACGCCGTGGCCGCTGGTGATCGTGTTCATCGCGCCGCTGGCGGGGCGTCTGTCGGATCGCTTCGACAGCGCACGCATGAGCGCGCTCGGTCTGGGCGTGTTTGCACTCGGACTGGCGTCGCTGGCGTGGTTGCCGGTAGACGCCAGCGATTGGGGCATCGCCGCACGCATGGCGGTCTGCGGTTTGGGATTCGGCTTCTTTCAAACCCCCAACAATCGCATCATCATGATGGGCGCGCCGCGCGAGCGCAGCGGCGCGGCAAGCGGCCTGATGACGATGGCTCGCACGGTCGGCATGACGCTCGGGGCTGCTGTCGTGGCATTGCTGTTCGACCTTTACGGCGATGACGGGGCACGCGCAGCCATGGTGGCGGCGACAGTCCTTGCCGCGCTCGGCGGGGCGGTGAGTTTGTTGCGTGTGCGGGCCAGGGCGCGCGTCGGGTAATCGTCACGGCGTTGGCCGGCTGGGCGCGGTGACCGGCGCTGCGTCCGCGACACGGGCTGGCCTGTGCGGCCCTGGGCAGTCACACGGCGGGCCGAGTCGATTTGTCAAAGCGGGCCTTGCGCGCTAGCATCGTGCCTTGCCGTGGCTGCGCCGCGTTCTCCGGCAAGCCGGGCGAATGCGCTGGTGGTGTAGCCATCTTCACGTATCTCCTCGCATGAATCCGCTATCTCCGTGCCTTCTTCTCACGTTTTGAGCCGGCGACGCCGGGCGCCTCGCGCCCGCACCGACTACGGCTCGCGCGGTCCGGTCTGGCTGTTCGATCTGGACAACACGCTGCATCGCGCGTCACACGCGATCTTTCCGCGCATCAACCGCGCGATGACCGCCTATATCGTCGAGAAACTGGGGCTGTCGCACGACGAGGCCAATCACCTGCGTTCGTCCTACACGGAGCGCTATGGGGCCGTGCTGCTCGGTCTCATCAAGCACCACGCCATCGATCCGCACGAGTTTCTGGCGCGGGTACATGAATTGCCGCCGCTGGTGGAGGTGCTGCGTGCGGAGCGGGGCGTAGCGCGCCTGCTCGCCGGGTTGCCAGGGCGCAAGATTCTGCTGACCAACGCGCCGGCCCACTACGCGTTGCCGATCGTGGAGGCGTTGGGTATCCGCCGCCATTTCGAGCGCTGCGTGAGTATCGAGGACATGGCGGACCGTCGGGCCTGGCGAGCCAAGCCCGACGCCATCATGCTGCGCCGGTTGCTGGCACGCGAGGGACTCGCGCCGCATCGCACATGGCTGGTCGAAGATACGCGCTCGCACCTGAAACACTTGCGGCATTTCGGCATCAGGACAGTCTGGATTACGGGGCATCTGCCGGTCAGAAACAGTCTTGGCGACGTGATGCCGCGCAGTGGGCGCCCACACTACGTGGATATCAAAGTACAATCTCTGCGCGAGTTACGGGCGCGCCTTGCGACCGGGGTCCTAGCCCAGGCCGTCCGACAATCAAATCCCTACCGATAACGACCAGACGATGCAGCAGGAAAACTCTTCGAGCGGTGCCGGGTACGGCGCTGCCGATGCGCTGGAGGCCGCGCCCGCGCCGGTAAAGACAACCCGCCCCAAGCCGGGTGAACGTCGCGTGCAGGTGTTGCAGACGCTCGCGGCCATGCTCGAGACGCCCAAGGGCGAGAAGATCACCACGGCCGCGCTCGCCGCGCGCCTCGATGTCTCCGAAGCGGCGCTGTACCGCCATTTCGCAAGCAAGGCCCAGATGTTCGAGGGGCTCATCGAGTTCATCGAACAGACGATCTTCGGCCTGATCAATCAGATTTCCGCGCAGGATCAGGACGGCGTGACGCAAGCGCGCGCCATCGTGCTGATGCTGCTCGGTTTCGCCGAGAAGAACCCGGGCATGACGCGCGTGCTCACGGGCGAAGCGCTGGTCGGCGAGCACGAGCGCCTGCAAGAGCGTATGAATCAACTGCTCGACCGCATCGAGGCGTCGCTGCGCCAGGTGCTGCGTCTGGCGGTCGCGCAAGGCACGTTGCCCGAGACGTTCGACGCCAATTCGCGCGCCAATCTGCTCGTGTCCTACGTGCTTGGCCGTTGGCATCGCTTCGCGAAGAGCGGCTTCAAGCGCTCGCCCGCCGAGGGCGCCGAGCCGCAGGTCGCAGCGCTGCTGCGCTAAGGCCCGGTGGTCTGCGCCCTCAGCGCAGATTACGTTATACTTTTGCAACCCGTGACGGGGCCGCCGGAGACTGGACCGGCCCTGTTACGATGATTGGCGCGCCGATTTGGTGACTCGCTTGCGGGCGCGCGAATGACTCTGCCGGGGCTTTCCGGGCACTGACATTCATTAAAAATGCGGCTAAAGAGGTCGTGCGCGCGCACTCCGCCGTCATTCCGTCGACCCCTTTTCCCGCACAGAACGCTTCAGGACGCCGTCCGTCGATCATTGTCGACAGGGACGCCGGCCACGGCATGTTTCGGACAGGGATTTATGGAATCTTCAATCGGAATCGTCACGCCGCAGCGGATGCATTTCGCTGAACCGCTGGCATTGCAGAACGGCAGTTCACTCGCGGGCTACGACCTCATGGTCGAGACCTATGGCGAGCTCAACGCCGATCGCAGCAACGCCGTCCTGGTTTGTCACGCGCTCAACGCGTCGCACCATGTGGCCGGTATCGCCGCCGACAATCCCAAAGACATTGGCTGGTGGGACAACATGGTCGGGCCCGGCAAGCCGCTCGACACCAATCGCTTCTTCGTCATCGGGGTGAACAATCTCGGTTCGTGCTTCGGTTCGACCGGACCGATGAGTCTGGACGAAACCACCGGCACGCCCTACGGTGCCCGCTTTCCTGTCGTGACCGTGGAAGACTGGGTCAACGCGCAGGCCCGCGTGGCCGACGCGTTTGGCATTCGGAAATTCGCGGCTGTGATGGGCGGCAGTCTCGGCGGCATGCAGGCGCTCGCATGGAGCATCATGTATCCCGAGCGCGTGGGTCACTGTCTGGTGATCGCCTCCACGCCCAAGCTCTCGGCACAGAACATTGCATTCAACGAGGTGGCACGCTCGGCCATCCTCTCCGATCCGGATTTTCACGGCGGCAACTATTACGCACACGGCGTGGTGCCGCGACGCGGGCTGCGCGTGGCGCGCATGATCGGTCACATCACCTATCTGTCGGACGAAGACATGGCGACCAAATTCGGCCGGGCGTTGCGCCGTGCCGAAGCGCTGGTGGACGGTGTGAAAGCGGCGGGCAAGACGGACGGTAATGGCAACGGGCAGGACGACGCCTATCGCTTCAGCTTCGATGTGGAATTCGAGGTGGAATCGTACCTGCGCTATCAGGGCGACAAGTTCGCCGAGTATTTCGACGCCAACACCTATCTGCTGATTACGCGCGCGCTGGATTACTTCGACCCGGCGCGCACGGTCGGCGGCGATCTGGCCAAGGCGCTGTCGCACACCACGGCCAAGTACCTGATCGTGTCGTTCACGACCGACTGGCGCTTCGCACCGACGCGCTCGCGGGAGATCGTCAAGGCGCTGCTCGATACGCGCCGTACCGTGAGCTACGCCGAGATCGACGCCCCGCACGGCCACGACGCTTTCCTGCTGACCGATGCGCGCTATCACAATCTGGTGCGCGCCTACTACGAACGTATCGCCGAGGAGGTCGGGGTATGAGTCTGTCCACGATACCTGCCAACAGCGCGCAGGCGGCGCAACTGGCCGCGTCGCGCGATCGCATTTCGGCGTCGCTGGCCGACCGGCCGGATTTCCGGGTCATCGCACGATGGATCGAACCGTCGTCGCAAGTGCTCGATCTGGGATGCAGCGACGGCTCGTTGCTGCGCCTGTTGATGGATGAGCTCGATGTCAACGGCTATGGCATCGAGATCGACGACGCCGGGGTGCTCGCCTCGGCAAAGCGCGGCATCAACGTGGTTCAGCAAAACATGGAAGACGGATTGAAGCTCTTCGAAGATCAGAGCTTCGATACCGTGATCCTGTCGCAGACGTTGCAGACCATTCACCGGACCGCAGACATTCTGCGCGAGACCGTGCGTGTCGGTCGTGAGGCGATCGTGTCGTTCCCGAACTTCGGTTACTGGCCGCACCGCCTGTCGGTGTTGCAGGGGCGCATGCCGGTGTCGAAGAGCTTGCCGTTCCAGTGGCACAACACGCCGAACGTGCGTGTGCTGACCATCAAGGACTTCGAGGCGCTCGCACCCGATGTCGGCGTGAAGATTCTCGATCGTGCGGTGCTTCACAACGGGCGGCTCGTGTCCGTGGGCGCGAACTGGCGTGGTAGTCTTGCGGTCTATCGCGTCAAGCGTTCCTGAACCGACGGCAGCTAACGGGGCAGCGAAGCGCCGGGCTCCTGACGGCTGAAGACGCCCGGGAGCCGGGTGCCGCGCACCGCAGCGGCTGGCCCCAACTGTCCTTTCCATGACCGATTCGCTGCCGCCCGCCGACGGGCGCGTCTTCCACCCCACGCGGATGCTCATCTGCGTGATTCTCGGCTTTACCTCCGGCTTGCCGCTGTTCATTCTGCTCAATCTTGTGCAGGCGTGGCTGCGCAGCGAGCACGTGGATCTCAAGTCGATCGGCCTGTTCGCTCTGATCCAGTTTCCCTATACGTGGAAGTTTCTGTGGGCCCCGCTCATGGATCGCTTCGCGCCCAACGTGTTCGGATGGAAACCGGGGCGGCGCCGCGGCTGGATGTTCGTCACGCAATTGCTGGTGGCGGGAGCGGTGGCGGTCATGGGGACCTATTCGCCACAGCGCGATCTGATGACGATTGCCGCGCTGGCGGCGGCGCTGGCGTTCTTCAGCGCGAGTCTCGACATCTGTCTGGATGCCTATCGACGCGAGTTGCTCTCCGATCGCGAGCAGGGGCTGGGCACCGCCATGCATGTGAACGCCTACAAGGTGGCCGGGCTCGTGCCGGGGTCGCTCGCGCTCATCATGGCCGATCATCTGCCGTGGTCGCAGGTGTTCTTCGCGACGGCGGCGTTCATGCTGCCGGGGATCGTGATGACGCTCGTCGTCAAGGAACCGGAGATTCGCGGCACGCCGCCGAAGACGTTGCGCGAGGCTGTCGTGGAGCCATTTCACGAGTTCGTCACGCGCGGCGGCTGGTCGCAGGCGCTGCTGGTGCTCGCGTTCATCTTTCTCTACAAACTCGGCGATTCGATGGCGACGTCGCTGGCCACGTCGTTCTACCTCGACCTCGGGTTCACGAAGACGCAAATCGGCGTCGTGGCCAAGGCGACGAGCCTGTGGGCCAGCGTGGCGGGCGGCATCATCGGCGGGATCTGGCTGATCAAGCTCGGCATCAATCGCGGGCTGTGGGTGTTCGGCGTGCTGCAACTGGTGTCGGTGCTCGGTTTCGCGTGGCTCGCGGAAGCCGGACCGGTGGTCACCGGGCTCGGCGCCGTGATCGCCTTCGAGGCATTCACGGCAGGGCTGGGCACCGCAGCGTTCACGGCTTACATCGCCCGCACGACGGACCCGCGCTATACGGCGACGCAGTTCGCGCTGTTCACGAGTCTGGCCTCCGTGCCGCGCACGTTCGCCAACGCGGGCACTGGCTATATCGTCGACGGCGTGGGCTGGCTGACGTTCTTCCTCATCTGCACGGCACTTGCGCTGCCCGGCATGTTGTTGCTGCCGAAGGTCGCCCCCTGGGGGGCGGACGACGATGGTGGCGATGGTGTGCCCGTCACGAGCGGATCACGCTGAGCGAGCGCTAAGCGATGTCGGTACCGGGGCGTCGCGTGGGCGGGGGCGCGGGGTTCAGGCGCCGCGAAAAGACACCTTCTGACGCGTGACGACCTGAGTGGCGAAATCCGCATCGGGCGGAATCGGTTCCCAGAAGAAGTCCCACTGGAAGATCGGGATACGGTTGAATTTTCTCGATCGGAAGATGCCACGGTTGCGTTTGAATTCGCTGTACCGATCTCCCTTGAAATGCCGGTTCACCGAGGTGAACGGCAGGAGGCGCTCCGCAATGTCGGGGAAATCCAGATTCGGGTACGCATCCTTGATCTTCTCCAGCGCCGCGAATTGATCCCGACCGATGACCTGAATCGCCGTCTCGGGCATGGCGTAGCGCTGGGCCCACATGACATGCCATCCCGACTGCGTGTCGTTGATGAAGTCCACGAGTGGCTGGCTCAGGGTGTATGCGTCGGATTCAATGTGGACGATCTTGTCTGCGTCCATGGCGCGCGCAATGCTCACCGAATGAAGGAAGCTGCGCCACCATCCGGGATACAGACTCATGCTCTGCCGCCCCAGGTTATTCTCGAACCGCACCACGGCGTGCACCGGCTCGTGTGCGGACAGGTCGCTGTGCGCCGGCACTGTCGGGATGATGCTGGCCGGTGGCAGGTAGGGCGAACCGTCGTCGATCATGAGGATCTTGTCGGCGTGGATCGGCCCGTTTCGGTAATAGTCGAGCCAGCGCCGATACCGATGCTGCCAGGCATCGGCATCTTTCATATAGCTGGTGCAGAACAAAAGCGTCTTCATCGTGCAATGCGTTACAGCGCGTGATCGTAGTCGACGGTCAGCGGTGCGTGATCGCTGAACTTGATGTCGCGGAACACCGACGTGGCTTTCGCTTTGCCTGCGATGCCCTGCGTCGCGATCTGGTAGTCGATACGCCATCCGACGTTCTTGGCATAGGCCTGACCGCGATTGCTCCACCACGTGTATTGGTCGGCACGCGGGTCGAGCGTGCGGAAGACGTCGACGTAGCCGTGATCGTCGAACAACTGCGTGAGCCACGCGCGCTCTTCGGGCAGGAAGCCCGAGTTCTTCAGGTTGCCCTTCCAGTTCTTGATGTCGATTTCCTTGTGCGCGATGTTCACGTCGCCGCACAGAACGACTTCGCGTCCGGCCGCCTTGAGGGCGAGCAGGTGCGGCATGAAGTCGGCCATGAAACGGAATTTGGCGGCCTGACGTTCCTCGCCGCTCGAACCCGAGGGAATGTACACGGAGATCACCGACAGATTGCCGTAACGCACTTCGACGTAGCGGCCTTCGGCGTCGAACTCGGCGTTGCCCCAGCCGATGACGATGTCGTCGGGCTCGCGTCGCACGTACACGCCGGCGCCGCTGTAGCCCTTCTTCTCCGCGTAGTGGAAATAGCCCTGATAGTCGTGCGGCTTGAGGAAGTCCGGCGTCATGTCAGGCAACTGCGCCTTGATTTCCTGCACACAGAGAATGTCGGCTTCCTGCTTGCCGAACCACTCGAAAAAGCCCTTCTTGGCGGCCGATCGCACGCCGTTCAGATTCGCGGTAATGATGCGCATGAGTGTCGATGCGCCGCGCTCGCGCGGCAAAAGGGGGAAAAATGTCAGCGGCAAGGATACCGCAATCGCGGTGCGGTGTCGGGCGCTGCCGGTGGCGCCGCCTTACGTGCGGCGAGCGCCACCGGCGATGGCTGCCTGGGCGTCGCCGTCGCCACCCGGGCCGAGGATGTCGCGCGCGAGCGCAAGCCAGCGTCGTGCCGCGTGCGACAGATACGAGTCGCGCCGCCATGCCATCGCGAGATCCCACGGGATTTCCGGGTCACGGATATCTGTCATCACGAAACGTTTCGGATCAAGCCGCGCACAGAACGGCTCGGGCAGCAGGGCGATGCCCACGCCGTTGTCCACCATCGAGGCAATGAAGTCCCATTGGCTGGAGCGTCCCGCGATTTTTGGCGAAAAGCCTGCACGACGACACGCGGCAATCACGAGTTCGGACAATGCGAACCCTTCGCCGTAAAAGACGAACGGCTCGTCGCGCAATTCGCCCAGACCGACAGAGGCGCGTCCTTCCCAACGCGACTCGCGCGGCGCGATCAGGCGCAACGCGTAATGACACACCGGCAGTACGTCGAGAATCGTGGGATCGACCGGCAACAGCACCGCACCGAGTTCGATATCCCCCGCCAGCAGCGCTTGTTCGATGGCGCGCGAGCCAGTCTCGAAGAGCTTCATCTCGATATCCGGATAGTGCTGATGAAACGCGCCGATCACCGGGATGAACAGATCGCCGCCCAGCGGCGGAATGCCGATCGACAACTCGCCGCGCGCCACCGTTTCCAGATCGGCCAACTCCTGTTGCAACCGGGCGTAGGCGGCCAACACATCCTGCCCGCGCTCGAAGACGACGCGGCCCGCATCGGTCAACTGAAGCCGACGGCCCATGCCGCGCTCTTCGCGCAACATCAGCGGCGTGCCCAGTTCGTCTTCTAGGGCCTTGACCATTTTGCTCACGGTCGGCTGGGTGACAAACAGCGCTTCGGCCGCGGCCGTGAAGCTCTGCTGTCGCACAACTTCCACAAATCCTCGCAATGCACGCAGTTCCATTTTGGTTCTCGCGAATGCCCCAAACTGGTGCTAAATCCCGGAAAGCCCCGTCAGACAAGGCTTTCTCATGCACTATTAGGGTTAATACTTAAATTATTCCAATATGGAATCGATTTTATACGATTAATTCATTATATTTATGTTGCGGTGCTTCCTATACTCCCCTTCATATTGATGCCAACCCCGGGAGTCCGCCATGACCAAGATGATTGCCAGCCGTCTGTATAGCCGCAGCAAGCGCGTTGTCGACGTGGTCTGGCAGATTGCGTTGCTCACGGGCATCTATCTGGTGGCCGATGCTGCATCGCGTCATTTCCATTTGCCGCTGCCGGGCGGTGTGCTGGGCCTGCTCGCCGTCGTGGTGCTGCTCATGAGCGGCGTGCTGAAGACGGAGAAGATCAAGCGGGGCGCCGACTGGTTCCTGGCCGAGATGATCCTCTTCTTCGTGCCGATGGTCGCCGCCGTCATGCAATACACCGATCTGCTGCGTCACGAAGGCCTGCAACTGCTCGCCGTGATTGGCGTCGGCACGGTGCTGGTCATGGTGTCGACGGCATTGGCTGTCGATCTCGCATGCCGTGCGGAACGTCACATGAAGCGTGCGCTCGTTCGTATCCCGGTTCGCCGTGCGCATGCGCACGACGCCCGCTGATGCACGAGCCCGTCGTTATCGCCATCGGTTCCTCTAGCGCTTGCCGGGTATTGCCATGAATCATACGGCGCTCCTGCTGCTCGTTCTCACCGTCGTGTTCTATTACGTGTCGAAGCGCCTTTACGCGCGTTTCGGCAAGGTATGGCTCGGCCCGGCGATTCTCGCGCCGATCCTGCTCATCATCGTGATGGTCGGCGGCGACATTTCCTACACGACGTATATCTCCGACTCGCGCTGGCTGGTCTGGCTGCTCGGCCCGACCACGATTGCGTTTGCCGTGCCGATCTACGAGCATCGCGACATTATTCGCCGGCATGCATTTGCGCTGATTGTCGGCGTGCTGGTCGCGATGATCGTGGCCGTGGGCAGTTCTTTTGTGCTCGCCCGACTGTTCGAGCTGCCGCCCGAGATGGCGCGCAGTCTGCTCGCCCGGTCCATCTCGACGCCGTTTGCCCTTGCCGTGTCCGATCAGGTGGGTGGTTCGCGCGATCTGGTGGGACTTTTCGTCATCATCACCGGGTTCATCGGCATGCTGCTCGGCGAGGCGTTGCTCTCGTGGCTGCCGCTGCGTACCCGCATGGCGCGCGGCGCACCATTTGGCGCGGGTGCCCACGGCTTCGGTACTACCAAGGCGCGCCAGATCGGCAGCGAAGAGGGCGTGGTGGCCAGTCTTGTCATGATGATCAACGGCATTCTGATGGTGTTCGCCGCACCGCTGCTCGCGCATCTGCCCATCTGAATTCCCGGCGGGCTAAGCGTGTGCGACGAGCGTTGCGTCGCGCGCGGCGCTTACCGCGGTCATCTTCCTCGCAAAAATAATCCTTCAGGCGGTACTCGCGGCCCGACGCCGCGCATCAGTTTTGCTACAATGCCGGGATCTTGAGGAGCGTTGCGACAGCCACCGTGCTGCCAGGCTCAAGATCCTTCCTTTTGGCCGCGCCGGCCGCCGGTTTTCTACGGATAGCATGGCGTGTGAGCCTCCAGAACGGCGCTCACGTCCCACTATCTAGTCTTTATTTAGAGAAAAGGAGGCGTGATGAACGCCGTAGTCGATTCGAAATTCTCCGATTTCCACGTTGCCGATATCAACCTCGCCGGTTGGGGTCGCAAGGAACTGACCATCGCCGAGAGCGAAATGCCGGGTCTGATGGCCACGCGTGCCGAGTTCAAGGCCAGCCAGCCGCTCAAGGGCGCGCGCATTGCCGGCTCGCTGCACATGACCATTCAGACGGGCGTGCTCATCGAGACGCTGACGGCGCTGGGTGCCGAAGTGCGCTGGGCCTCGTGCAATATCTTCTCCACGCAGGACCACGCCGCCGCCGCTATCGCCGCCGCGGGCATTCCTGTGTTCGCCTTCAAGGGCGAATCGCTCGACGAATACTGGGAATACAGCCACCGCATCTTCGAATGGCCGAACGGCGAATTCGCCAACATGATTCTCGACGATGGCGGCGACGCCACGCTGCTGCTGATTCTGGGCAGCAAGGCCGAGAAGGATCTGTCGGTGATCGCCAACCCGACCAACGAAGAAGAAGTCGCGCTGTACGCCTCGATCAAGCGTCACATCGAAATCGATCCGCAGTGGTACAGCAAGCGCCTGTCGCAAATCAAGGGCGTGACCGAAGAGACCACCACGGGCGTGCATCGTCTGTATCAGATGGAAAAGGACGGCACGCTGCCGTTCCCGGCCATCAACGTGAACGACTCGGTCACCAAGTCGAAGTTCGACAACCTGTACGGCTGCCGTGAGTCGCTGGTCGACGGTATCAAGCGCGCGACGGACGTGATGATCGCCGGCAAGATCGCGCTCGTGGCCGGTTACGGTGACGTGGGCAAGGGCTGCGCACAAAGCCTGCGCGGTCTGGGCGCCACGGTGTGGGTCACGGAAATCGACCCGATCTGCGCACTGCAGGCCGCCATGGAAGGCTATCGCGTCGTGACGATGGAATACGCCGCAGACAAGGCCGACATCTTCGTGACGGCCACGGGCAACTTCCACGTGATCGACCACGACCACATGGCTGCGATGAAGCATCAGGCCATCGTGTGCAACATCGGTCACTTCGACTCGGAAATCAACGTGGCGTCGACCCGCAAGTACCAGTGGGAAAACATCAAGCCGCAGGTCGACCACATCATCTTCCCGGACGGCAAGCGCATCATTCTGCTGGCAGAAGGCCGCCTCGTGAATCTGGGCTGCGCCACGGGTCACCCGTCGTTCGTGATGAGCAACTCGTTCACGAACCAGACGCTCGCACAGATCGAACTGTTCGTTCATGGCGCCAAGTACAAGAACAGCGTGTACGTGCTGCCGAAGCATCTGGACGAAAAGGTGGCGCGTCTGCACCTGGGCCGTATCGGTGCCGATCTGACCGTGCTGACCGACGACCAGGCGAAGTACATCAGCGTCGACAAGAACGGTCCGTTCAAGCCGTCGCACTACCGTTATTGATCGTCTTGCGCGCTGAGCCGGTACGGGGCACGCAGGGGTGCGATGTGCCGGTCAGGTGCGACGAGCTAATGTGGCGGCATCGAATGCCGCCGCGCTTGTTTTTTGCTAACGCCGGTGCGGGACCGTCAATCCCGCACCGGCCCGATCTTCGGAGCTTGCCATGCGTCTGCTGCTGATTTGGCTCATCAATGCCATTGCGCTTCTCGTCCTGCCGTACATCGTGTCGGGCATTCAGCTCAAGGGTATCGGCACGGCATTGATCGTTGCGGTCGTGCTCGGCCTGATCAACGCATTCTTGCGGCCGCTGCTCGTCGTGCTGACGCTGCCGGTCACGGTGCTCTCACTGGGGTTGTTCATTTTCGTGATCAACGCCTTGCTGTTCTGGCTGGCCTCGCATGTCGTCAAGGGTTTCGAAGTCTCGGGATTCTGGGCGGCGCTCTTCGGCTCGCTGCTGTACAGCCTGATTTCGTGGATTCTGTCGGCGCTGGTGTTCGGCGGCGACCGCGCCACTAACGTATAAACGTCGACGCATGGCCGTCGACGGTACTTTGTAGGAAACCCGCAGTGATGTCGCAAGCGCTTCGTGCCGATCAGGCGCTCGTTTCTCGGGGGCTGGCCGCATCGCGCACCGCCGCACAACGTCTTATCGATGCCGGACGCGTGTATTTCGCCGGCACTGAAACGGCGCTGAAAAAAGCCAGTCAGGTTGTGGCGGACGATGAGGCCCTCGAAGTGCGTGCGGCGTCGGACGGCTTGCCCGGCGAAGATCGCTACGTGTCGCGTGGTGGGTTAAAGCTGGCCGGTGCGCTGGCGCAGACCGGCCTCGACGTCACGGGGCGTGTCGCGCTCGACGTTGGCCTGTCGACTGGCGGCTTTGCGGACTGTCTGTTGCAGTCGGGCATCGCGCAGGTTGTCGGCGTGGACGTCGGGCACGGGCAACTGCATCAGCGTCTGGCGAGCGAGCCGCGCCTCGTCTCGCTCGAGGGCATCAACGCGCGTCACCTGTCGCGCGAGATGCTCGACGAACGTCTGGCGCAGCGCGCGGCCGATGACGACACGAGGGACGTCGCGATGGCAGCGACGATCGCCGTGCCGGCAGCGGGCTTCGATCTGATCGTCGGCGACGTGTCGTTCATCTCGCTCACCTTGATACTGCCGGCACTCGCGCCGTTGCTGGCTGCGACGGGCGATCTGCTGATGCTGGTGAAACCGCAGTTCGAAGTGGGGCGCGAACACATTGGCCGCGGTGGCCTCGTGAAAGATGCTGCGCAATATGCGCAAGTGGAGACAAAGATCCGCACCGCCTGTGAAGCGCTGGGACTGAGCGTGGCCGCCTGGCTCGACAGCCCCATCGCCGGGGGTGACGGCAACCGGGAGTTCTTCGTGCACGCCACGCGCGCGGCATGAGCGGCTCTCTCGATAACAAGACCATCATGACGAAGCCTTCCTTCAGTTTCGAATTCTTCCCGCCCAAGACTGTCGACGGCGCGGAAAAGCTGCGCGCCACGCGCCAGCAACTGTTTCCCCTTGGCCCCAAATTCGTGTCGGTGACGTTCGGCGCCGGCGGCTCGACGCAGCAGGGTACGCTCGATACGGTCATCGAAATCCAACGCGAAGGCGTGGAAGCCGCGCCACACCTCTCGTGTGTCGGCTCGACCAAAGAGAACATCCGCGCCATTCTGAAGACGTATCGCGATAACGGCATTCGTCATATCGTGGCGCTGCGCGGCGATCTGCCGTCCGGGATGGGCGAGATCGGCGAGTTCCGCTATGCATCGGAACTGGTCGAGTTCATTCGGGCCGAGACCGGCGACTGGTTCCACATCGAAGTGGCGGCCTATCCCGAATACCACCCGCAGGCGAAGTCGCCGCGTCTGGATCTCGAGCATTTCGCCAACAAGGTGAAAGCCGGGGCGAACGCCGCGATCACGCAGTACTTTTTCAACGCGGACGCCTATTTCCGCTTTGTCGAAGACGCGCAGCAACTGGGCGTGACGGTGCCGATCGTGCCGGGCATCATGCCCATCACGAATTACTCGCAGATGATGCGGTTCTCGGAAATGTGCGGTGCCGAAGTGCCGCGCTGGGTGGCCAAGCGTCTCGAAGGTTTTGGCGACGACCGCGAGGCGATCCGCGCCTTCGGGCTCGACGTGGTGACGGCGCTGTGCGAGCGCTTGCTTGCGGGTGGCGCGCCGGGATTGCACTTCTATACGCTGAACGCCGCGTCGGCGACCAAGGCGATGTGGCAGCGCCTCGGTCTGTAAGGCGTCACGCAATCGTTGGCTAGCGGGTGGGTCGATGGGAGTCAATCCTGATCATAATTAAGCGATTTCCTAATCAAAAACACCACAAATAGGCGGTTTGCTAGGGATTTGGCGTGTTGTGACGCGGGAGAAGCTTAAGTAATATCCCTCGTGGGCCCGGCGGCGGATCGTCGCCGGGCGACATCCCATACCCGAGGAGCCTATGAAACAGACCCACACCCTGCGTTTGCTTTTGGCTGCGACCTTGCTTGCCGGTGCGGCCGTGATCCCGCCCGCGGCAGCCGTCGAGCTCCCGAACAAGACTCTCGTGTATTGCTCCGAGGGCAGCCCCGCCGGTTTCGATCCGGGGCAACTCACCACTGGCACCGATTTCGATCCCGCCGACGCCATCTACAACCGCCTCATCGCCTTCGTACCGGGAGAGACCGGTGTGATGCCATCGCTCGCGGAGAAGTGGGACATCTCGCCGGACAACAAGATCTACACGTTCCATCTGCGTCGCGGCGTCAAGTTCCACACCACCGACTACTTCACGCCCACGCGCGACTTCAACGCTGAAGACGTGAAGTTCACTTTCGATCGCATGGGCGATCGCGAGATGCCGTTCCGCAAGGCCTATCCGACCGAGTTTCCGTACTTTGTCGACATGGGGCTTCAGGCGGACATCGACCGCATCGAGATCGTCGATCCGTACACCGTGCGTTTTGTGCTGAAGAAGGTCGACGCCCCGTTCATCCAGAATCTGGCGATGTCGTTTGCGTCGATCCTCTCGAAGGAATACGCGGACAAGCTGCTCGCGGCGAACAACCCGCGCGACATTGCGCTCAAGCCGGTCGGTACCGGCCCGTTCATCTTCCGCAGCTACACGAAGGACGCCACGCTGCGCCTCGATGGCAACAAGGACTACTGGAACGCGAATCTGCCGCCGAAGGTGGGCAAGCTGATCTTCGCGATCACGACCGACGCCAACGTCCGCATGCAGAAACTCAAGCGCAACGAATGCCAGGTCGCGACCTACCCGCGTCCGGCGGACGTCGACGCGCTCAAGGCCGACATCTCGGCACAGGGCAAAGCGTCGAAGCTGAAGATGCCGGATCAGGTTGGCTTCAACCTCGGCTATGTGGCGTACAACGTGCAGAAGAAGCCGCTCGATCGTGTGGAAGTGCGTCAGGCGCTCGACATGGCGATCAACAAGAAGGCGATTCTTCAGTCTGTCTACGGCTCGGCCGGCCAGTTGTCGAACGGCGCACCGATGCCGCCGACGCAATGGTCCTACGACAAGAACATCAAGTCGTCCAGCTACGACCCCGAGAAGGCCAAGGCGCTGCTCGACAAGGCCGGCGTGAAGAACATCGAAATCACCTTGTGGGCGATGCCGGTGCAACGTCCGTACAACCCGAACGGCAAGCTCATGGCGGAAATGATCCAGGCCGACTGGGCGAAGATCGGCGTGAAGGCCAACATCGTGACGTATGAGTGGGGCGAGTACATCAAGCGCGCCAAGGCCGGCGAACACGACGCGATGCTCATCGGCTGGACGGGTGACAACGGCGATCCGGACAACTGGCTCGGTGTGCTGCTCGGCTGCGACTCGATGAACGGTAACAACTTCTCGAAGTGGTGCCACAAGCCGTTCGACGATCTCATCAAGCAGGCGCGTCAGACCACCGACGTTGCTGCGCGTACCAAGCTGTACACGCAAGCGCAGGAGATCTTCGCGCAGCAACTGCCGTTCTCGCCCATCGCGCACTCCACGCAATACAAACCGATGGCCACGAACGTGAAGGGCTTCAAGCTCAGCCCGTTCAGCCGCAACAGCTTCGCCGGCGTGTCGCTGGACTGATCGAGTCCCGCAATACGACCTCGACGTCAGCCGATTCCGGCTGGCGTCGGCCAGAGGCAAGACGTTGGTATCAAGCAGGCAGACCCGGCCGCCGCGCCCGGATCTGTCTGCCGCACCCAGACAACAGACCGTCTACGACTGATTAACGCGGCACAGCGCCATCCGTCCCTGCGCCGGGGGCGGGCGGTGCACGAAGCCCCCACGGAACCCTCCTATGCTGAGATTCGTCCTGAGACGACTGGGCATGGTGATCCCGACTTTCATCGGCATCACTATCCTGGCGTTCGCGCTCATTCACCTTATTCCCGGCGATCCGATCGAAGTGCTCGTGGGCGAGCGGAACCTCGACCCGGTCATGCACGCGGAGGCGATGAAACGGCTTGGACTCGACCAGCCGCTCACCACGCAATATTTCGTCTATCTGAAGCACGCAGCGCAAGGTGACCTCGGGCGCTCCATCGTGACCAACGAGGGGGTGCTTCACGAGTTCTTCTCGCGCTTCCCCGCCACGCTGGAACTGGCCCTCTGCGCGATGATCTTCGCACTCGTGGTCGGGTTGCCGGCGGGTGTTGCGGCGTCGCTCAGGCGCGGCAGGATGCTCGATCACACCACCATGGGCGCCGCGCTCACGGGCTACTCCATGCCGATTTTCTGGTGGGGATTGCTGCTCATCATGCTGTTCTCTGTCGACCTGCAATGGACGCCGGTGTCCGGGCGCATCGGCGTGGAGTACGACGTGCCGGTGGTCACCGGCTTCATGCTGATCGATACGTTGCTCTCGGGCGATCAGGGGGCCTTCAGTTCGGCGGTGAGCCACCTGATTTTGCCGACCATCGTGCTCGGCACCGTGCCGCTCGCCGTGATTGCCCGCATGACGCGCTCGGCCATGCTCGAAGTGCTGCGCGAGGACTATATCCGCACGGCACGGGCAAAGGGTCTTTCGCCGTGGCGTGTGATCGTGGTGCATGCGCTGCGCAACGCCATGATTCCCGTCATCACCGTGATCGGTTTGCAAGTCGGCACGCTGCTGGCCGGGGCGGTGCTGACCGAGAACGTGTTCTCGTGGCCAGGCATCGGCAAATGGCTGATCGACGCCATTCTGCGCCGCGACTATCCGGTGGTGCAGGGCGGCATTCTGCTCATCGCGACGGGCGTAATTCTGGTCAACCTGCTGGTCGACGTGCTCTATGGCGTCGTCAACCCGCGCATTCGGCACTGAAGGAGGTCAACGATGAGTGACACGCCTGCTACGCTGCCGCCTCCCGTCACGGTGACGGCCACGCCTCGTGCGCGTCTGGTCCGGGAGTTTCTGCGCAGCTTTACCGCAAATCGTGGTGCGACGGCCGCGGCCATCGTGCTGTTACTGATGTTTGCCGCGGCGATTCTTGCGCCGCTGATCGCGCCGCACAGCCCCATCGAGCAATACCGCGACTTCGTGAAGATTCCGCCCGCATGGTTCGAAGGCGGCAACGCCCGATTCCTGCTGGGCACGGATGAAGCTGGTCGCGACATTCTTTCGCGTCTGATTTTCGGGGCGCGTCTGTCGTTCTGGATCGGCTTGTCGTCGGTCGTGCTGTCGCTGATTCCGGGCATTCTGCTCGGGCTGCTTGCTGCGTTCTTCCCACGCTGGCTCGACACGCCGATCATGCGCCTGATGGACATGATGATGGCGCTGCCGTCGCTGCTGCTGGCCGTGGCCGTGGTCGCCGTGATCGGTCCGGGGCTGGCCAATACGACCATCGCCATTGCGATCGTGACATTGCCCGCCTACGTGCGTTTGACGCGCGCGGCGGCGATTGGCGAATTGCAACGCGAGTATGTCGTGGCCTCGCGCATGGCCGGGGCCGGCACACTGCGGCTGATGTTCTCGACGGTGCTGCCGAACTGCGCGGCGCCGCTGATCGTGCAGGCCACGCTGAGCTTCTCGGTGGCCATTCTCGATGCGGCCGCCCTCGGCTTTCTGGGCCTGGGCGTGCAACCGCCGCTCGCGGAGTGGGGCTCGATGCTTGCCTCCGCACGCGACTATATGGAAAGTGCCTGGTGGATCGTGACGCTGCCGGGCCTTGCGATCGTCATCTCGGTGCTCGCGATCAATCTGGTCGGCGACGGCCTGCGCGATGCACTCGACCCCAAACTGAAGCGAATCGCATGAGTCTGCTCTCCATTCGAAATCTATCGGTCGACTTCGACGGCGCGCGCGCCGTCGACGCCATCGACATGAACGTCGGCCAGGGCGAGATTCTCGGCGTGGTCGGCGAGTCCGGTTCCGGCAAGAGCGTGACGATGCTCGCGCTCATGGGCCTCATCGACGCCCCGGGGCGTGTGCGGGCCGACGAAGTGCGCTTCGACGGACGCGACCTGTTGAACGCGTCGGCGCGCGAGCGGCGAAGCATCGTGGGGCGCGACGTCTCGATGATCTTTCAGGACGCCCTCACCAGTCTTAACCCGAGCTACACCGTGGGCTATCAGATCGGGGAAGTGCTGCGACGTCACATGGGGCTGCGCGGCAAGGCGTTGAAGGATCGCATCGTCGAACTGCTGGAGCAGGTCGAGATCCCCGATGCGGCCAACCGGCTCGGTGCGTATCCGCACCAACTGTCGGGCGGGATGAACCAGCGGGTGATGATCGCCATGGCGATTGCCTGCCGCCCGAAGCTGCTGATTGCCGATGAGCCGACCACCGCGCTCGACGTCACGATTCAGGCGCAGATCATGGCCTTGCTGCTGCAACTGCAGAAGGACTACGGGATGGCGTTGGTGCTGATTTCGCACGATCTTGCGGTCGTGGCCGAAGTCGCGCACCGTGTCGCCGTCATGTACGCCGGGCAGATGATCGAGGTCCAGCAGGTGCCGGCGTTGTTCGACGCGCCGCATCATCCCTATACGGAGGCCTTGCTCGCGGCCATTCCCGAACACAACCGGGGGGTGCGCCGTCTGCACACGCTGGCGGGGGTGGTGCCCGGACGCGACGACCGTCCGGCAGGCTGCCTGCTCTCGCCGCGTTGTCCATATGCCGACGACCATTGCCGGACGGTGCCGCCCGCGCTCGAGCCTTACACCGGGTCGCAGGCCACCGGAGCGCCGCTGGTGCGGTGCTTCAAACCGCTGCCGCATATGGCGGCGGGCATACAGACGAGTGTTCAGACGACAGGAGGCGCGCAATGAGTGAAACCGTTTTCGCGACACCTCCGGGAGCCCCGCAAGCGCCGGCATCGGAGGGCAGCGGCCGCGACGGTGGGCCGCTGGTACTGGCCGCGCAGGAATTGACGCGTTTCTACACGGTGAACCGCGGGTTGATGCGCGCACACGCCACCGTCAAGGCGCTGAATGGTGTGTCGTTCGAGTTGACGGCCGGGCGCACGCTGGCCGTGGTCGGCGAGTCGGGGTGCGGCAAATCGACGCTGGCCCGGGTGCTGACGTTGATCGAACCGCCCACGTCCGGCAGACTCGCTATCGATGCCACCGAGACCACGGGGGCGTCGGCAGGCGATCTGGCGCCGCTGCGCACACGCATTCAGATGGTGTTCCAGAATCCGTATGCGTCGCTCAATCCCCGCAAGACCGTGGGGCAGGCGCTTGATGAACCGCTGGCGATCAATACCTCGCTCAGCCGTGCGGAGCGGGGCGAGAAGATCGCCGCGATGATGCGCACGGTCGGCTTGCGTCCGGAGCACGTGGCCCGGTATCCGCACATGTTCTCGGGCGGTCAGCGGCAGCGGGTGGCGATTGCCCGGGCGATGATCCTGTCGCCCGCCATCGTGGTGGCCGACGAGCCCGTTTCGGCCCTGGATGTCTCAATTCAGGCACAGATCCTGAATCTTTTCATGGATTTGCAGGACCGATACGCGACGAGTTACGTGTTCGTGTCGCATAATCTCGCCGTGGTCGAGCATGTGGCCGACGACGTCATGGTCATGTACCTCGGTCGCGCGGTCGAACACGGTCCCAAGGCCGCCGTGTTCGGCAAGCCGCTACATCCGTACACCAAGGCGCTGATGTCGGCGACACCGGCGATCAAAGCCTCCGAGCGGCGAGTGAAGATTCCGCTGATCGGCGAGCTGCCGTCGCCGTTGCGCCCGCCGCCGGGGTGTGCGTTTGCGCCGCGCTGTCCGTATGCCGTCGATCATTGCCGCGAGGAAGTGCCGCAATTGCGCAAGCTCGAAGGACGTCTGGTGGCGTGCCATCGGGTTGAAGACATTGAGGGATAACGAGATTGGGTGGACCACCACGCGCGACGCAGGTTCGCCGGGGCGTTGCATTGACTGGCTGGCTGCTTGGCTGCCTGCTCATGACGCTCGCCGTCACACTGGACGCCGCGTCGAGCGTGACGCCGCGTGCCGTGACGCCACGCACGTTGCCGCTGGTGGTGCCCGAGCCGGGCGAATCGCCGCCGGGCGCCAATCTCCCGTTCTACGAAGCCCGCAAGGGCGACATGACCATCTACGTGATGGGCACCCTGCACGTTGGCAAGCCCGACGACTATCCATTCCGCAAAGTGGTGGTCGATGCCTTGCGCGTGTCGAAGGTGGTGGCATTCGAGCTCTCGCCTGACGATCTGACGATGTCGCAGGACGACGTGCAGAAGTACGGCATGTGCACGCGCGCCTGTCTGCCGAAGATGATTCCGGCGCCGTTATGGCGCAAGTTGAGGGATCGTCTGAAGGGCAATCCGGCGATGCTGGCCGAGATTCGTCACATGCGACCGTGGCTGGCCGCGCTGCTGGTCGAGACGCTGGATTCGATGGGGGCCGATCTGCAAACGGAGTACGGCACCGAGAATCAGCTCGAGAACATCTATCGCGGCCGTATCGTCGGTCTCGAGTCGCTCGCGGAGCAGATGGACGCCTTCACCGGCCTGACCTCGGCGCAGCAGAACGAGTTGCTGGCCCAGGAACTGGTGCTCACGCCCAAGACAGCGACGGCGCAGGTCGAGGAACTGCACCGCTTGTGGCGTGCGGGCGACGCGGAGCTGGTGTTCGACTGGTCGCAGGGAAAGTCGGCGCAAGTGCGACGTAACGTGGCATTGGCCGACGCCATCGACGAGCGCATTCTGTATTCGCGCAACCGGCGTTTTCTGGCACGCATGCTCTTTCTGACAGACCCGGGCAAACCGGTGTTCGTCGCCATCGGCACATTGCACCTCGGTGGTCCGCACGGCGTGCTGCAACTGCTGCGCGAGCACGGATTTTCGGTGGCGCAGCGGTAGTCTGGGACGGTCATAAGAACAGCGGGCGATCTCAGTAGGAATCGCCCGAGAAACAAGCCGACCCGATTGATTCCTCCCAACCCTGACGATTAATTGGGCAACACTCGTGTGAGTGGCGCCCCGTCGGGCTCGCGCATTACCTCAAGCCAGCATCCCCCGCGCTTCGATAAAGCTGATGATTTCCTGAAGGCCTTTGCCTTCCTTCATGTTCCCCATGACGAAAGGACGCATGCCGCGCATCTTCTGCGTATCCGAGCGCATGATGTCGAGCGACGCACCGACGTAAGGTGCAAGGTCAGTCTTGTTGATGACGAGGAGGTCTGACTTGGTAATGCCGGGGCCACCCTTGCGCGGGATCTTCTCGCCGCCTGCGACATCGATCACGTAGATCGTCAGATCCGAGAGTTCGGGGCTGAACGTGGCGGCGAGATTGTCGCCACCCGATTCGATGAAGACCACGTCGGCGTCGGGAAAGCGATCCAGCATGCGCTCGACAGCTTCAAGATTGATCGACGCGTCTTCGCGAATGGCCGTATGCGGGCAGCCTCCTGTCTCGACGCCCAGAATACGTTCGGGCTCCAATGCACCTGCCACCGTCAACAGGCGTTGGTCTTCCTTCGTATAAATGTCGTTGGTGATGACGACGAGATCGTAGCGCTCGCGCATGGCTTTGCAGAGCATCTCGGTCAGGGTGGTCTTGCCGGAGCCGACAGGGCCTCCGATGCCGACACGCAGCGGCGGATTCTTCTTGGTACGACGGGCGTTGGCAGAAGTCGTCATGGCGAATGTCGTGGGTGGCGGAGAAAAGGCACAAAGAGAAAGACGCAGGGCATCGCGTCTTACGAACGGAACAGACGTGAATACTGTGTCTCGTGACGCGACGCGAGAATCGCGAGCACCGGGGAAAACGTGTTGATCTGGTCATCGGGCAACGACGCCGCCCGGTGGGCCGCGTCGACGACGCGAGGGCGCAGCGCGACAATGACGCGTTGCGCGGCCAGTTGTCCGAGCGGAACCGCCTTGAGTGCACCGGCGACCTGATTCTCGAGCCAACTGAACGCGTAAGCCACGAGCGTGTCGGGCAGCGCGGCGCCATGCGTCAGTGCCGCAAACGCGAAGGCCGTCGGCAGGGCAATCGGACGCAGCGACGCCAGGTGATCCCGCTGGGCCGGTTCGCCCCATTCGAGCGAGAGCGCGAGTTGCGTGAGCGACCAGCCCATCTGCTCGGTTTCCGCGCGCAATTCGGCTGCCTCACGCGTGGCGAGCAGCCAATCGTTAACCTGCGTGAGCGATGCGATATCCCCCGCTCGCCAGTGCCGCCACTGTCGGGCGAGTAGTGCCATCTCGCCGGTCGTGAAGACTCCGTCGAGTTGGCTGGCAATCCATTGCCCGGCGCTCGGCGCGTCGTGAATGATACCGTGCTCGACAGCCGCCTCGAGGCCCTGCGAATAGCTGAACGCGCCGATGGGCAGCGCCGGCGAGGCGAGATGAAGCAGCGCCGCAAGCGATTGCAACGACGCGGCGGCAACCGTTTCAGTGAGAGGACTGGCCAGACTTGCCGTCATCGGTCGGACTCACAGGGGTAGGCTCGACGCCAACGTTGCTGACGCCCGGCGTAGGAGAAGGGTCATGCCCGCAGTCGGGGCCGTGTACGTGAACTTGACCGGTGGTGCGATCGTCGTGAGCGTGCGAGTGAGCGCAATCGGGGCCGTGCACATGTCCCGACGCGTGATCGTGATCGCAGGCCGCGCCATGCACGTGACCGTGATCATGGCCATGCGAATGCCCATGCCCATGCCCATGCGAGTGTCCGTGGTGATGGCCGTGATCGTGCTCATGATCATGATCATGCGAGTGACCATGGTGTTCGTGGAAAACCTTCTGAGCGATAGCGAAGTCTTCGGCGAACGTCGCATCGTGTCCGTGCTTGTGTCCGCCGCCGTAAGCCCCGGCCTCGGGTTCGAACGGCATGAGCGCTTCGGCAACGTCGACATCGAGCCGCAGCAGCATGTCGCGCAGCACGGGGTCGTATTCGAGCTTGAGATAGCCGTCGCCAACCTCTACCGGGGTATGCCGGTTGCCAAGGTGATATGCCGCGCGGGTGAGCGCGAGCGCTGTGGCTGCGCTCACGAGCAGCACGGTCTCGGCAGCCGCTTCCACGCGGATGAGACCGCCATCGTCGGCCACGAGCACATCGCCGCCACGCAGTACGGTGCCGCGCGGCAGGAACAGCGCCACCTCTTCACCGGTGTCGAGCGTGGCGCGCAGTCGGCTCTTGCTGCGGGCGTCGAACGGCAACACGAGTGCGGGGGCGCGACGCGCCAGCGGCGCGGCAATGCGTCCGGCGTCGAGACGTTTCTCGACACGGCGCAGTGTCGACGATGCGACGGTCTCGGCGTTCCCGGTGGAGGAGGGTGATTCGGAATCTTGCGACATGGTTCAGAAAAGGAAGTAGCGTTGCGCCATCGGCAGCACGGTGGCGGGCTCGCACGTCAGCAGCTGACCGTCGGCGATGACCTGATAGGTCTCGGGGTCGACACTGATGTGCGGCAGCCAGTCGTTGTTGACCATGTTGGCCTTGGTGACCTGCCGGATATCGCGCACCGGCACGATGCGCTTGGACAGCCCGTAACGGCCGGCCACGTCGCCATCGTACGCCGCTTGCGACACGAACGTGAGGGATGTGCGTGCCATCGCCCCGGCGCGCGCGCCGAACATCTCGCGGTAATGCACCGGC
Source organism: Pandoraea fibrosis (assembly GCF_000807775.2). NCBI lineage: Bacteria > Pseudomonadati > Pseudomonadota > Betaproteobacteria > Burkholderiales > Burkholderiaceae > Pandoraea > Pandoraea fibrosis. The sequence goes on from NZ_CP047385.1 coordinate 331,358, forward strand.
TGGGGCGTCGGGATCGACGCATTCGGGTCGCCCATCAGCGCCGAGGTAATCATGCCGCCCTTGAGAATGAGCGTCGGTTTTACGCCGAAGAACGCCGGCTCCCACAGCACCAGATCGGCCCATTTCCCCACTTCGACCGAGCCGATCTCATGGGCCATGCCGTGCGTGATCGCCGGGTTGATCGTGTATTTCGCGACGTAACGCTTGACGCGGAAGTTGTCGGCCTGTGCCGTGTCGGTCCCCAGCGCGCCGCGCTGCACCTTCATCTTGTGCGCGGTCTGCCACGTGCGCATGACGACTTCGCCGACGCGCCCCATTGCCTGCGAGTCCGAGGAGATCATCGACAGCGCGCCCAGATCGTGCAGGATGTCTTCGGCGGCAATCGTCTCGCGCCGGATACGCGACTCGGCAAAGGCGATATCTTCCGCGATGGCCGGGTCGAGGTGATGGCAAACCATCAACATGTCGAGATGCTCGTCGAGCGTGTTGATGGTGTAGGGACGGGTCGGATTGGTGGACGAGGGCAACACGTTCGGCTCGCCGCACACCTTCAGAATATCGGGGGCGTGACCGCCCCCGGCGCCTTCGGTGTGATACGTGTGGATCGTGCGGCCGTTGATGGCCGCAACGGTCGCTTCGACGAAACCGCCTTCGTTGAGCGTGTCGGTGTGAATCGCGACCTGAGTGTCAGTCGCGTCGGCCACCGACAGGCACGCGTCGATGGCGGCAGGTGTGGAGCCCCAGTCCTCGTGCAGCTTCAGACCGATGGCGCCGGCTTCGATCTGCTCGAGCAGCGGCGCGGGTTGGCTCACGTTGCCCTTGCCGAGAAAACCGAGATTGATTGGCCAGCCATCAGCGGCTTGCAGCATGCGCTCCAGGTGCCACGGTCCGGGGGTGCAGGTGGTAGCGTTCGTGCCGGTCGCGGGGCCGGTGCCGCCGCCGAGCAGCGTGGTCACGCCCGACGAGAGCGCTTCCTCGATCTGCTGCGGGCAGATGAAGTGGATATGCGAGTCGATGCCACCGGCCGTGACGATCATCCCTTCGCCGGCAATCACTTCCGTCGCACCGCCGAGCGGGATGGTGACGCCAGGCTGGATATCGGGATTGCCGGCCTTGCCGATACCCCAGATGCGGCCGTCCTTGAGCCCGATGTCGGCTTTGACGATGCCCCAGTGATCGATGATGACGGCGTTGGTGATGACGGTGTCGACGACATCGGCGCGCGTGCGCTGCGACTGGCCCATGCCGTCGCGAATGACCTTGCCACCGCCGAACTTCACCTCTTCGCCGTAGATCGTGTAGTCGCGTTCGATCTCGATGATGAGTTCGGTGTCGGCTAGTCGCAGACGGTCGCCCGTTGTCGGGCCGAACATTTCCGCATAAGCGCGGCGTGAAATCTTCATAGCGCCCCCATGACGCGACCCGCGAAACCGAAGACGCGGCGATCGCCTGCGAGCGCGACCAGTTCGACGGTGCGTTGCTGCCCCGGCTCGAAGCGCACCGCCGTGCCGGCCGCAATATTCAGACGAAAGCCACGCGCCGCTTCGCGGTCGAATTGCAAAGCGTCGTTGACTTCATAGAAGTGGAAGTGCGAACCGATCTGGATCGGACGGTCGCCGGTATTGGCGACGCTCACGCTGAGGGTCGGACGACCTTCGTTCAGCGTGATCTCACCTGCGGCGGGTAACAGTTCTCCGGGAATCATGCGCGTCTCCGAATAGGCGTGACGGGGGCGACGGCGACTCAGGCCGCTGCGGCGAGCAGCGAAAGGCCATACGCCAGCACACCGGCGCCCAGCAAACGGGGGACCCAGACGGTGCGATGGCGCAGGGCAACGCCGACGGCGATGCCGATGCCGTGCAGCATGCCGGTCGCAAGGAGGAAGCCGGCCATGTAATGCATCGCACTCGCCTCATCGGGCAGTTCCGCGCCGTGCGCGAAGCCGTGGAAGACGGCGAAAGCGCCCACGATGGCGGCGCCTGCCCAGCCCGGCAGCTTCGCCCGTGTGGCGAGCATCAGTCCGAGCACGAGCAGCGACACAGCAATCATCGGCTCCACGCCCGGCAACGAAACCTCGTGCGACATGCCGAGCAGGCCACCGGCGGCGAGCATGGCGACGAAGGCCACCGGAGCAAGCCAGACACGCCTGGACGTGAGCGAACTCCACAACCCGACGACGATCATGGCGCACAGGTGATCTGCACCGGTCAGCGGATGGAAGAAGCCGGCGGCGAAACTGCTGGCGGCGTCGTGACCCGGATGGCCGGGGTGCGCGAGCGCGACGCCCGATGCGGCGAGCAGCGCGAGGCCGGTCGCGGCGCGCGCGAGCCGACGCTGCGTGTGGTCGGAGGCGATGGCGCAAGCCGTCAGCGAAGTGGCGGACACTTCGGCGGCATCATGAGCATTGAGGGGGCGGTCCACTGACATGAGACGTCCTTAGGGTGTTGTTATCGACGACGAAGAAACGGATACGAATCGAAACCGGATCGCACACAAGCGAAGGCGACGCGACAGGGAATGCCGGCACTCGCGCGCGCGTGCGCCCATCAGGGAATCGGGTGATGCACGGTGACGAGCTTGGTGCCATCCGGAAAGGTCGCTTCGACCTGAATGTCGGGAATCATCTCCGGCACGCCGTCCATGACGTCGTCGCGGGTCAGCAGCGTCGTGCCGTAGTGCATCAGGTCGGCCACGGTGCGACCATCGCGCGCGGCTTCCATGAGGGCGGCGCTGATGAAGGCGACCGCCTCCGGATAGTTGAGCTTCAGGCCGCGCGCGCGCCGACGTTCGGCGAGCAGGGCGGCGGTGAAGATGAGCAGCTTGTCTTTTTCGCGTGGCGTGAGCTTCATCGTAACGAAGAAATTTCAATGCGAAGGGTTCAAGGGGGTGACGCGGCTGCCGCACATCATAGGCGCGCGTTCGCGTGTGCGCCACTGCGTTTTGCAGGCCGCTTGCCGCGCACCAAAAATGTGCGAAGTGTGTTCCTGGCGGCGATGGAAGGCGTCGTTCCCCGGCGTTGTCATTGGCAGATGAACCGTTGCAATTCCGGCGTGGACGGCTGCGTGAACAGCGACTCCGGCTCGCCCGACTCCCAGATCTTGCCCTGATGCATGAACACCACGCGATCCGATACATGGCGCGCGAAGCGCATCTCGTGCGTCACCAGGATCAGCGTCATGCCCTCGGCGGCAAGGTCTTCGAGCACCTTGAGAACTTCGGCGACCAGTTCGGGATCCAGTGCCGACGTGATCTCGTCGCACAGCAACACGGCGGGGTTCATGGCGAGCGAGCGGGCAATCGCGACACGTTGCTGCTGGCCGCCCGAGAGTTGCGACGGATAGCTGTCGAACTTGTCGGCGAGTCCCACCTTGGCGAGCATGGTGTGGGCGATCTCGCGGGCGTCGGCGCCGGACGTTTTCTTCACCACCTTTTGCGCGAGCATCACGTTCTCGCCGGCCGACAGATGCGGAAACAGGTTGTACTGCTGGAACACCATCCCGACCTTCAGACGCAGGGCGCGCAAGTCGGTGTCGCGCGCACCGACGTGTACACCGTCGACGGCGACGCTGCCGGCGTCGAAACGCTCAAGGCCGTTGAGCGTGCGCAGCAACGTGCTCTTGCCCGAGCCGCTCTTGCCGATGATCGAGACGACCTGACCGCGTTCGACGTCCATGTCGATGCCCTTGAGCACCGGGGTTTCGCCGAAGCGTTTCTGCATGCCCCTGACTTCAATGAGCGACATGGAGTTTCCTTTCAAGATGACGCGCCCACAGCGATAACGGATAGCAGGCAGCGAAGTAGAGCAGGGCAACGAGTCCGTACACGGTGAACGGCTGGAACGTCGCGTTGGTCAGCATGGTGCCGGTCTTGGTCAGTTCGTCGAAACCGATGATCGACGCGAGCGCCGTGCTCTTGATCACTTGCACCGAGAAACCGACCGTGGGCGCGATGGCGATGCGCAGCGCCTGCGGCAGAATGACGTGACGCAGTTGTTCGCCGTAACGCATGGCAAGGCTCGACGACGCTTCCCACTGACCGTGCGGGATGGCGTCGACACAGCCGCGCCAGATTTCCGTCAGATAGGCGCTGGTGTAGAGCGTGAGGCAAACGGCGGCGGCGATCCACGGCGACACGTCCAGGCCGAGCAGCGGCAGGCCGAAGAACACCAGAAACAACTGCATGAGCAACGGTGTGCCCTGAAAGACTTCGATGTATAGCGCCACGGCATTCGCGGCCCATTGCACGCGTCCCACGCGTACCACGAGCAGCAGCAGCGCGACCAGGCCGCCGAAGACGAAGGCGATCGCCGACAGGGCGAGCGTCCAGCGTCCGGCCAATAGCAGACCGTGCAGCATGTCCCATATCGAGAACTCGGTCATCGCGCACCTCCCCGGACCTTGACGGTGCCGCGAAAGAGCCGGCGCGCGCAACGCATCAACACGCGGCGCAGCGCAATCGCGAGCATGAGATACAGGGCGGTGACGATCAGATAGCTCTCGAATGCCCGGAACGTGCGCGACTGCACGAAGTTCGCGGCATACGACAGATCGGGCACGGAGATTTGTGAGACGACCGCCGATCCGAGCATCACGATCACGATCTGGCTGGCGAGCGCGGGGAATACCTTGGCGAACGCCTGCGGCAGGATCACATGACGCAGGATCTGTGCGCGCGTCATGGCGAGCGACAGTCCGGCTTCAGACAGTCCGTTCGGCACGGCACGCATGCCCGCGCGAATGATCTCCGTGGCATAGGCGCCAAGGTTCACACTCATGGCGACGATGGCGGCGGTGGTCTCGTCGATATGAATCCCCAGGCTCGGCAGCCCGAAGAAGATGAAGAAAAGCTGCACGATGAACGGCGTGTTGCGGATCAGTTCGACGTACAGGCCCGCGATCGCCTTGAGCCATCTCGGCCCCTCTTCGCGGGCGACGGCGCACAGCGCACCGACGATCACCCCCACGACCGTGGACACGGCCGTCAGGGCGATCGTCAGTGCGGCGCCGCGCACAAAGAGCATCAGGTATTGCCGCAGATCGGCAAAGTCGAGGACGTAATGCATGTGAAGCCGGTGGTGAGTCGCCAGGTAAGTTGGGCCGCAGCCCGCATGCAGATCAGAGATCGGCCGGCAGCGGCATGCCGAGCCACTTCTGCGAGACCTTGCCAAGCGAGCCGTCCTTCTTCGATGCGGTGAGGATGTCGTTGACCTTGGCGAGCAGTCGCGGCTCGTTCTTGTTCAGGCCGACGAAGCAGGGCGAATTCTTGATGAGGAACTTCGGCTCGGGCTGCTTGGGCGGATGCTTGGCGAGAATCGCCGCGGCCACGACGTTGCCCGTGGCGACCAGTTGCACCTGACCCGAGAGGAAGGCCGAGATCGTGCCGTTGTTGTCTTCGAAGCGTTTGATCGTGACGTCGGCCGGTGCGATCTTCGACAGTTCGAGGTCTTCCACGGCACCGCGCGTCACACCGATGGTCTTGCCCGAGAGGTCGGCAGGCTTGGACACGGCGAGATCCTTCGGGCCGAACACACCGTTATAGAACGGCGCATACGCTTCCGAGAAGTCGATGACCTTCTCGCGCTCGGCGTTCTTGCCGAGGCTGGAGATCACGAGGTCGGCTTTGTTCGTCGTGAGGTAGGGCACGCGGTTCGCGCTGGTGACCGGCACGAGTTCGAGCTTCACGCCCATGCCCTTGGCCAGCAGGGCGGCGGTGTCGATGTCGTAGCCGGCCGGCTTCATGTCCGGACCGATGGAGCCGAACGGCGGGAAGTCTTGCGGCACCGCCACGCGCAGGGTGCCGCGTTTGACGATGTCGTCGAGCCCGTCGGCGTGGGCGGCGCGCGGCATCGCCACCGTGAACGCAGCGATGGCGCTGACGGCGAGCATCAGCGTCGTGAAGGTGCGACGGGCGCGGGCACGTGCGCTGAGCGTGGTGGCGACGACTTCGTGAGAGACGGCGGTGCGGGTGAACGGCAGCATGACGGCAACCTCGGGTATCGGGGGCGAAGTATTCCGGCAACAGGAGTGTGCCGGCGGCCGGATCATCTGGTCTGACCGGTCGATACAGTGAGGTAGCAGGAATCGTGCCCGGTGTTGCCGAATGCCGTGCGTGATACGGCGCAGGGCGCAAGCGCGTCATCACCGCCGACACAAGGGCGACGGCGGGAAGCGGAAAGACGAAAGGTCAGCCCAGTATTGGTGCGAAATCGAGGTGGCAGGGTGTCGTGGCCGGGGCTGCGTCACCGTTTTGGTGCATTTCGTGTGCCCGTCGGATCATGTCGCCCAGAGACGCAGAGGTTCGGCGGGCACGCCGTGGACCAGCGGACGCAGTGTTAGCCAATGCGAGACGAGCAAGCCGCGCACCGTCTCCATGTCGTGACCGAGCACGCGCAGCACGAGGACGTTCCCGGGCAGGCAGGTGATGCCGGCGCGCAGGTCGTCGGTGAACGGCAGTCCTTCGGCGAGCGATTCGGCAAGCGTTCTCGTGCAAGCGTCGCCGACTGCCCACAGAGCGGCGAAGACCGGGAAGCCAGCGAGGCCGGTGGCGCCGGTGCGTTGCGCGTCGTTAGCGCCAAGCACGGCCTGTTCCGCCCACAGCAATCGGTCATTGGCGTCGCGCAATTCGAAGGTCGATCGCCAGCGGCCTTGCGTCCACTGTTCCCCGGCGGCCTGACGGCCAAGCAAGGTGGCGTCCCAGCCGATGACGCTCGCGCCAGCGCCTAGCCGAACGGTAATGCGCTGGCGTGCGTCCGCATGTTCGAACACGATGTTCTCGAGCGGCAGCCAGTCGAGCTTTGCGCCGTCTTGCACTGTGAGCGAGATGTCCTGCGTGCCGAAGCGGCCCTGCGATTTGTACCACTTGGTGGCGCCGGGCGTCGTGAGCACGGCATGTGCACGTTCGCCAACGTCCACATCGATGGACAACGTGTCGCCACCGGCAATGCCGCCGGGCGGATGCACCACCACGGCGTGGCAGATGCCGGGGCCTTCCGGGTGAAGCGACTTCTGGACGACGAGCGGACCTTGATGGCGGCGCGTGGCGAGGACGGTGCGCGCATCGTGTCGCGCAAAGCCCAGCGTCAGCTCGGCATGCCAGCCGGTGGAGGAAGCGTGCAGGGAATTCATGAAAAAGGGATCGGCGGTGGATGCCGCGAATCTAGCACGCGGCGAGCATGGGGGGCAGCGTAGCGCGCGTGGTGGGCATTGCGCGCGCTACGTATGTCGGGCGGTGCCTGTATTACACCGCCACCATATGCCGCACGCCGTCGGCCTCCATGTCCTTGCCCAGACCGCTCGCCACGATGGCACCACGACTCATGACGCGATAGTGATCCGCGAGTTCGAGCGCGAAGTCGTAATACTGTTCGACGAGCAACACTGTCATGCCGCGCTCGTCGACCAGCCGACGCAGGGTCGCACCGATGTCCTTGATGATGGACGGCTGAATGCCTTCGGTCGGCTCGTCGAGAATCAGCAGTTGCGGATCGCTCATGAGGGCGCGTCCAATGGCAAGTTGCTGCTGCTGTCCCCCCGACAGATCGCCGCCACGGCGCTGCTTCATGTCGCGCAACACGGGGAAGAGTTCGTAGATGTGATCGGGCACGCCGCGCTTGGCCTCGCGCGCGGGGCGGCTCGCCGCGCCGATCAGCAGATTCTCCTCGACGGTTAGCCGGGGGAAGATGTCGCGCCCCTGCGGCACATAGGCGAGTCCGTTGGCCACGCGCGCATACGGCGGCGCGGAGGTCAGCGCGTGGCCCCGCCAGGCGATGCTGCCGGACTTCACGGGCACGACCCCCATGAGGCATTTGAGCAGCGTCGTCTTGCCCACGCCGTTGCGTCCGAGCAGCACGGTGAGCTGCGCGTCGGGCACGGTAAATTCCACATTGCGCAGGATGTGGCTGCCGCTGTAGTACTGATTGAGTGCGTGAATTTCCAGCATGGTCAGCGTCCCAGATACGATTCGATCACGCGTTCGTCGCGCTGTACGGCGTCGAGTGTGCCTTCGGCGAGCACCCGGCCCTCGGCCATCACGGTGACGAGCCCTGTTTCGCCCGCGAGCGCCGCGACGAACGCCATGTCGTGCTCGACCACCATCATCGAGCAGTGACCGCGCAGGCGACCCAGCAATTCGGCAAGCTGCACCGTCTCTTCATCGGTCATGCCGGCGGCAGGTTCGTCGAGCAGCAGGAGCTGCGGCTGCTGCATGAGCAACATGCCGATCTCCAGCCGCTGCTTCTGGCCGTGCGATAGCTGTCCTGCACGCACGCGCGCCTGATGCTCCAGATGCGTGAGCGCCAGCACTTCCTCGATGCGATGTCGAATGGTCGGCGTGAGCATGGCCCAGAGCGAGCGGAACCAGCGCTTGTCGCCCGCGCAGGCGAGTTCGAGGTTTTCCCACACGCTGTGATGCTCGAATACCGTCGGCTTCTGGAACTTGCGGCCGACGCCGGCCTGCGCGATGGCTGGCTCGTCGAGTCGCGTGAGATCGAGTGTCTGGCCGAGGAAGGCACGGCCGGCGTCGGGGCGGGTCTTGCCCGTGATCACGTCCATCATGGTCGTCTTGCCCGCGCCGTTGGGCCCGATGATGCAGCGCAACTCGTCGGTCTTGATCGACAACGACAGATCGTTCAGCGCACGAAAGCCGTCGAACGACACGGAGATGTTCTCCAAATACAGGATCAGGCCGTGCGACGTGTCGATCTCACCCGGCACGACGAAGTGCGACATGCCGGTGGTGTCGCCGCTGACGTTGACGGCAACCGAGGCATCGGGCGTATCCGCCAACTGCCAACTGATATCGGCCATGTAGTTGTTCATGCGCGGTCTCCGGTGACAGGGTGGGGCGCATCGCCTTCGGCGGCGGCCGGCGCGTGTCGGGCCCGCTTGCGCGAGAGTTGCGTGACGAGTCCCATCACGCCCTGCGGCAGCAACAGCGGCACGAGCACGAACATGGCACCGAGGAAGAACAACCAGTACTCGGCAAAGTACGCGGTGAAGAAGCTCTTCGCGCCGTTGACGAGGAAGGCCCCGGCAATCGCGCCGACGAGCGAGCCGCGTCCGCCGATGGCCACCCAGATCGCCATCTCGATCGAGTTGACCGGGGCCATTTCGCTCGGATTGATGATGCCGACCTGCGGCACGTAGAGCGCGCCGGCAACACCGCACAGCATGGCAGACAGCGTCCACACGAACAGCTTGTAGCTGAGCGGCCGGTAGCCGAGGAACATGGCGCGGGACTCGCCGTCGCGAATGGCCGTGACCACGCGACCGAACTTCGACACGACCAGCGCGCGGCACAACAGGAACGCGCCGACGAGCACCGCGAACGTCACGAGAAACAGCACCGTGCGTGTGTTCGCCGAGGTGATCGAGTAACCGAGAATGCGCTTGAAATCGGTGAAGCCGTTGTTGCCGCCGAAGCCGGTCTCGTTGCGATAGAAGAGCAGCATGGCGGCGAAGGTGAGCGCTTGCGTGATGATCGACAGATACACGCCCTTGACGCGCGAACGGAAGGCCAGATAACCGAAGAGCCATGCGACGACGCCCGGCAAGGCGACGACGAGAAACATCGCCCACGCGAAATGCTCGGTACCGGTCCAGTACCAGGGCAGCGACTTCCAGTCGAGAAACACCATGAAGTCCGGCAGATCGCTGTGATACACGCCGTCGCGTCCGATGCCGCGCATCAGGTACATGCCCATCGCATAACCGCCGAGGGCGAAGAACAGGCCGTGGCCGAGGCTGAGAATGCCGCAGTAGCCCCACACCAGATCGAGCGCGAGCGCTGCAATCGCGTAGCACATGATCTTGCCGACGAGCGTCATGGCATAGGCCGACAGATGCAGCGGATGCGTGGCGGGCAACACCAGCGCGCAAACAGGCACCAGAATCCCGACTGCGATCACGAACGCCAGCAGCAGGGGCGCGACGTGCTTCGGCAGAAGACGGGCGCGCGGCGGCACATCCAGCGTGATCGACGGCGCGGTGCCTTCGGGCAAATAGTTCGACGTCTGCATTCAGGCCTCCGCGCTGCGCCCTTTGAGCGCAAACATGCCCTGCGGGCGTTTCTGGATGAACAGCACGATCAGGATCAGCACGGCGATCTTGGCGAGCACGGCACCCCACACGGGTTCGAGCAGTTTGTTGGCGATGCCCAGACCGAACGCGCCGACGATCGTCCCTGCGAGTTGTCCCACTCCTCCCAGCACCACGGCCATGAACGAATCGATGATGTAGCTCTGTCCGAGATCCGGGCCAACGTTACCGATCTGCGAAAGCGCACATCCGCCTAGTCCGGCAATGCCCGCGCCGAATGCGAAGGCGTAACTGTCGACGCGGCCGGTCTTCACGCCGACGCAGGCAGCCATCGAGCGGTTCTGCGTGACGGCCCGAATGAACAGGCCGAGACGCGTGAGATTGAGCACCGACCATGTGAGCGCCACGACCACCAGCGCGAAGATCAGAATCACGATGCGGTTGTACGGCAGCATCAGGTTGGGCAGCACCGCGATACCGCCGCTCATCCACGACGGATTGATCACCTCGACGTTCTGCGCACCGAACAGCGTGCGCACGCCCTGAATCAGCAGCAGGCTGATACCGAATGTCGTGAGCAACGTCTCGAGCGGGCGACCGTAAAGGTGCTTGATGACAGTGCGCTCCAGCACCATGCCAAGCACGGCCGCGACAAGAAACGCGGCAGGCACGGCGGCAACGAGATAGAAATCGAACGCCCCCGGCAGAAAGCGATGAAAGAGGGTCTGCACCACGTAGGTGGCATACGCGCCGACCATGAGGAATTCGCCGTGCGCCATATTGATCACGCCGATCAGGCCATACGTGATGGCCAGTCCCAGCGCGGCGAGCAGCAGCACGCTACCCAGCGACAGACCGGCGAATAACGTGCCGAAGAACTCGCTGCGGCGTTGTGCGGCGGCCAGTTTCGTCAACGCGATGTCGGCGGCGCTGCGCACGTTGGCGTCGGGTTCGGCGTAGGTGCCGTCCGCTTGTTTGGCGACGATGGGCAGCAGCAGGTCGCGCATCTGCGGATCGCCTGCTGCGGCAATCAGATCGATGGCTTCGCGGCGCTTGGCGGGATCGGTATCGTGCAATGCCGATTGCGCCCAGAGTTGATCGAGCCGTTTGCGCAACGCCGGGTCGGTCTCCTTCTGGCGAGCCTGTTCGATCAAGGTCTTGAACGCGGGCGACGGGTTTTGCAGCATCGTGTCGATCGCTTGCGCCCGGGCGTCGTGATCCGTCGAGAGCAGCGCGCCGGCGGCGGCGGCTGTCGCGACCTTGGCGCGCAACACGTTGTTGAGCGTGAGCGAGCCGGCGTTGTCGGCCTTGAGTGCCGCGCCCGTGATCGGATCGATGTACTTGTCGCCGCTCTGAATGGCGATGCGCTCGCCTACGGTCACGGCCGAGTCGTCGGCCAACGCCTTGAGAAGTGCAGCCGCCTGCGGTGAACCGTCGGCTGCAAGATGATCGATGGCTTGCGCCTTGGCGTCGAAGTCGTCGCCGGCGAGCGCGGTGAGGTCGGCATCGGTGACGCCCGGTTGGGCGGCCCGGGCCGTGGAAGGAGTGATCAGCGCGGCGCCCAGCGATATCAGGACAAGGGCGGCAGCGGTCCAGCGTCTTATCGTTATCATCAAAACCTCTGCGTGCGCCGGAGACCGTCCACGCGGCTCCGGCGCAAGGAATGAAAGGAGGGTCAGACTTTATCGGGCTTGCCTTCGTTACCGGCGATGAAGGGGCTCCACGGCTGTGCACGCACCGTCGACTTGGTCTTCCACACCACGTTGAACTGACCGTCCGGGCGGATTTCGCCGATCATCACGGGCTTGTGCAGGTGGTGGTTGGCGTCCATGACCATGTCGAAGCCATCCGGCGACTTGAAAGACTGGCCGACCATGGCCGTGCGTACCTTGTCGACGTCGACGCTGCCGGCCTTCTCGACGGCCTGCTTCCACATGTGCATGCCCACGAAGGTGGCTTCCATCGGGTCGTTCGTCACGCGCTTGTCGCCACCCGACAGCCCCTTCGCCTTGACGTAGGCGAACCACGCCTTCTTGAACGCATCGTTGGTCGGGTTCTTCACCGACATGAAGTAGTTCCAGGCGGCGAGGTGTCCCACGAGCGGCTTCGTGTCGATGCCACGCAGTTCCTCTTCGCCGACCGAGAACGCCACGACCGGCACATCGGTGGCCTTCAGGCCCTGGTTGCCCAGTTCCTTGTAGAACGGCACGTTCGAGTCGCCGTTGATGGTCGAGATGACGCTGGTCTTGCCGCCTTGTGCGAACTGTTTGATGTTGGCGACGATGGTCTGGTAGTCGCTGTGACCGAACGGCGTGTAGACCTCCTGAATGTCCTTGTCGGCCACGCCCTTCGAATGGAGGAAGGCGCGCAGGATCTTGTTGGTCGTGCGCGGGTAGACGTAGTCGGTGCCGAGCAGGAAGAAGCGCTTCGCGCCGCCGCCTTCCTTGCTCATGACGTATTCCACGGCGGGGATCGCCTGCTGGTTCGGCGCTGCGCCCGTGTAGAAGACGTTCTTCGACATCTCTTCGCCTTCGTACTGCACGGGGTAGTACAGCAGGCCGTTGAGTTCTTCGAAGACCGGCAGGACCGACTTGCGCGACACCGACGTCCAGCAACCGAACACGGCGGCGACCTTGTCCGTGGTGAGCAGTTGGCGGGCCTTTTCGGCGAAGAGCGGCCAGTTCGAGGCGGGGTCGACCACCACGGCTTCGAGCGGGCGGCCCATCACGCCTCCCTTGGCGTTGATGTCGGCGATGGTCATGAGCGCGACATCCTTGAGCGACGTCTCCGAGATGGCCATCGTGCCCGAGAGCGAGTGCAGGATGCCGACCTTGATGGGCTGCTTGCTCTGGGCGAACAAGTTCGGCGCCATGCCGGTAAGCGAAGCGGCGCCCGAGAGGGCCGCCATCTGGAGTAGCGTGCGTCGTTTCATGGTACGTCTTCCCCTTTCCTGGTTAGACCGGTGGATCCGGTATGGGGGGACTCACGCAAAGGTCGTGCCAGCGGCGAGGCGCCGGCGTGTGCGATGCCCCCGGGGACTTCGCGAACCGGCCGTCACGCGCGATCGACTGGTGTACAAGTCAAGACGCCATCTGGTGCACAAGGCGGCGATGTCCGGCTTCTGGCGCGGGGAGCGACGATGCCGGGAGACCGCGCAGGTATCCGTCTTTCGGCTGATGGAAGAACGCGGGGCGAAGCACGTTGGTGCGGCGACGCGCAGAGTTGGTGCGCACCGAGTTGGCGCGAAGCGGGGCGGAGATGGCCCGTCGCGACTTTCGGAGCGTCGCCGGGGAGGAGAGGTCACCGAGTGGCATTTTTTGATGCATGATTGGCATTCGTGCCAAAACGGGCGTCGGCAAGATGAGGGCTCTCGAGGACTCCCGACTTGTTCGACACCACACTCATGACCGATGCCATTGCCGGGCGCACCGCCCCCCCTACCGAACCCGGACACGCCGAAATGCAACGGCGCAAGATGGGTCGTCGCTACGCTGCCGTGCTGGCGGCTTGTCAGGCGCTGTACACCGCTGCGCTGTCCGTTGACCTGACCCTGACGGGGCTCGTCGGATACATGCTGGCGTCGGACAAGGGCTACGCGACGCTGCCGTTCTCGCTGATTACCGTGGCGTCGGCGATCACGACGATCTTCGCGTCGATGCTGATTCAGCGCTTCGGCCAACGGCTGGGCTTCGCCCTGGGCGCGTTGTTCGGCACCGTGGGCGGGCTGGTGTCGGTCGTGGCGATCTACGAGCGGCACTTCGCGATGTTCTGTGCGGGCACGGCATGTGTCGGCGTGTTTCAGGCCTTTGCGCGCTACTACCGGCTCGCGGCGGCTGACGTGGTGCCTGTCGAGGACAAGCCGCGCGCCATCTCCATCGTACTCACGGGGGGCGTGCTGGCGGCCGTGATCGGACCCGCGCTCGCGGCAGGCAGCAAGGACTGGCTCGCGCCGGTCACGTTCGCCGGATCGTATCTGGTCGTGACGCTGCTCTCCGGTATTTCACTGCTGTTGCTGGTCGGCTTCCTGCGCAATTTGCCCGTGCACGCGGCAAGCGGCGCGGCGGCCGATGCGGCGGCATTGCCTGCGCGTCCGCTGGGCGAAATCATGCGTCAGCCGATCTATATGGCGGCGTTGGCGAACAACCTGATCGGTTTCATGGTGATGATGTTCGTGATGACGGCGACGCCGATTGCGGCGGTGGCTTGCGGGCACAGCATCGACGACGGGGCGCACATCATCGAGTGGCATCTGGTGGGCATGTATGCGCCGTCGTTCTTCTCGGGACATCTCGTCAAGCGTTGGGGTGTTGTGCCGGTGCTATTGGCGGGGATTGCGATGAGTGCGCTGTGCGGCGTGCTGGCGCTGATGTCGACGAGTCTGCCGTACTTCTATGCGGCGCTGGCGTTCCTCGGTGTGGGCTGGAACTTCATGTTCGTGGGCGGCACGACGTTGCTCACCCTGTCGTATCGCCCGGCAGAGCGCGCGAGAGCGCAGGCCGCGAATGAATTCATCACCTTTGCCGGAACGGCGATTTCGAGCCTCTTTGCAGGACAACTGCTCGCTCGCTTCGGTTGGGCCACGATCAATCAGGCGACCTTTCCTTTGCTCGCGATCGCAGCGCTGGCGACCGTTTGGTACGCCGTCGACGCGAAACGGCGCCCGGCACATGTGCCTGCCTGACGATTCCTTTTGTCTGTGAGCGTATGACCGTATGAACATCCGCCAGCCTCGTCTCGTTGCCTTTCTCATCGTGCCGCCGTTCGTGCTGCTGGATCTGGCGGGGCCGCTCGACGCGTTTCACGCGGTCATCCGCAACTTCAACGATTCCGGACAGCCGGCGCCCTATCGCACCGTGGTGGTGTCGGAGCACGGTGGTCCGGTGGAGACCGGCTCGGGGATCACGCTGCATACGGAGCCGATGCGCGCGCTCGAAGCGATGCAGGTCGACACGTTGATCGCGGTCGGTGGTGCGGTGGCGCATCGTCCTGCGGTGCCCGGCGAGGTGGGGGCGTGGTTGCGCAACTATGCACCGAGCGTGCGCCGCGTGTGCTCGGTGTGCGTGGGGGCATTCATTCTGGGGGCGGCGGGATTGTTGAACGGACGTCGCGCGACAACGCACTGGCTGGATACGGCAATGTTGCAGACGTGCTTTCCGGAGGCGCGGGTCGAGTCCGATCCGATCTATGTGCGCGACGATGCGGTGTGGACGTCTGCCGGGATCACGGCGGGCATCGATCTCGGGCTGGCATTGGTCGAAGACGATTGCGGCGTGGACGTGGCGTTGCAGGCAGCGCGCCGGTTGGTGGTGTTTCTCAAGCGTGCGGGTGGGCAATCGCAGTTCAGTCCGCCGTTGCGGGAGCAGGTGGCCGCTGGCGCACCGTTCGGGGAGTTGCATGCGTGGATGTCGACGCGGCTGGATGGCGATCTGTCGGTGATGCGTTTGGCGGAGCAGGCGAACATGAGTCCGCGCACGTTCGCGCGAAGCTATCTTGCGCATACCGGGTCGACACCGGCGAAGGCGGTTGAGCGGATGCGCCTGGAAGCGGCGCGTTTCGCCTTGCTCGACTCGGACGCGCCACTCAAGCGCATTGCCGCGCGCGTTGGCTTTGGCGACGAGCAAAACCTGCGCCGGGCGTTTCAACGTCAGTACGGCGTGACGCCCTTGGCCTATCGGGAGCGGTTCGGGATGGGGGAGGGGGCGTGCGCGCGCGTTGTGACACTGGCCTGAGGGTGGTGCAGCGGTTTGCGATGCTAAAGCCGTTGGAAACGTCACCTCGCCAAGAGGTGCCGCGAGCCGTCATCGATTGTCGCAGCTTATGCCGCCAGCTTTCCCGCCGCCGCCCGATCGAGAAAGCGGAACAAACGCGCATCGTCCGAATACGCGACGTTGAAACGGAACCAGTGGCAGGGCTCGTTGTGCGCGAGGAAGAATTCGCCCGGGGCGAGCATGATGCTTTCCAGCAAGGCGGCTTCCGCCAGTTCGCGCGCCGGTCGTGCGGTCTGCGGCAAGCTGCCGCACACGAACATGCCGCCTTCCGGCTGCGCCAGCAACGTCACCCCGTGTGATTGCAATTGCGTGATGAGCCGCGCACGAGCGCGCGTCAGCCGGTCCGACAGGCGTTCGATGTGCTTGCGGTGACGTCCCTCGGTCAGAATCGCATGCACGATGCGTTCGTTAATTTCCGACGACGTGAGTCCCGCCACCATCTTGCTGCGGGCGATTTCATGCGCCAGATCGCGCGAACAGGCCAGATAGCCGACGCGCACCGACGGCGAAATCGTCTTCGAAAAGCTCGACACATAAATCACCCGCGACAGACCGTCCATCGCGGCAAGCGACGGGGTGCCTGCGGGGGCCAGCTCCCGGTAGATATCGTCCTCGACGATCCAGAATCCATGTTGCTCGGCACACTGCAAAATGCGATGTGCCGTTGCGGGCGAAAGTGATGTCCCGAGCGGATTCTGCAACGCGGGATTGACGAACAGCGCGCGCGGACGATGCGTCTGCGCCGCCTGCTCCAGTGCAGCGAGATCCAGCCCGGCTTGCGTGCGCTCGATGCCCACGACGTTCAGTCCGGCCAGGCGCAGCACCGCCAGCAAATTACAGTACGCCGGGGCCTCGACCAGTACAGTGTCGCCCGGCTTGAGCAGTGTGCGAACGATCAGATCGAGCGCCTGCGTCGCACCGTGAGTGAGCACGATGGTTTCGGGCGGCGCGTCGATGGATAACTCGCCAAGACGTCGTGCCAGCCACTGACGCAATGGGCCGTAGCCGTGCGGATGCCCGTAATGGGCGAAATGCGCCCCCGGCCCTTTCGAGAGCGAACGCAGGGCGCCATGCAGGCCGTCTTCGTCGAGCCAACTATCCGGCAACCACCCGCAGCCACTTTTCACGGCAATCGAGTCGTCCGCAAAGATCTCGGAGAGCAGCCATGCATTCGTGACTTCGCTTGCAGCACCGCCGACGGTCAGGCCATTGCCCGGACCGGTCGATCCGGCGTCTCGCGCGTCGGCCGCCCCCGCGACGAAGAACCCCGCCCCACGCCGCGCTACGAGCATGCCGTTGGCTACGAGCCGGTCGTAAGCCTCCACCACGGTGAACGTGCTGATGCCGTGCGCCTTCGCCAGCGCACGAATCGACGGCATTCGCATGCCCGCATGCAGCGTCTGACGCTGCAACGCGTGTTCGACCTCGCGCACGATCTGGTCGACGAGCGCTTCCGGTTGGGCGCGATTCAGGGAAAAGGCGAGCGGTTGGACCATGGTGGCAGGGTAGAGGCTGTTGCCAATACAGTTGAGGCAATTGACCGATACAGAATATACATTTTCCGAGAAACTGTACATGTCTGTACCGGTTGGCCTCTCGTAGGATCGATGCCATCCACCCGTGGCGATCTGTCTTGCCGTCCGCGGGACATCCTGATCGAGCCAAGACCTGAGGAGCCCCCGCGATGAACATGAAAGACCTGAATCTCGATATGACGGCGTTCTGGATGCCATTCACGAACAACCGGCAGTTCAAAAGCTCGCCGCGCCTGTTGGTGAAGGCCGAGGGCATGTATTACACGTCGTCGGACAATCGACAGATTCTGGACGGCACGGCCGGGCTGTGGTGCGTGAACGCCGGTCACTGCCGTACCGAGATTGTCGAGGCGATCCGTCAGCAGGCCGGTGAAATGGACTTTGCGCCGACGTTCCAGATGGGGCACCCGAAGGCGTTCGAAGCCGCTAGCAAGATTGCCGCCATCACGCCGCAGGGACTGGATCGCGTCTTCTTCACGAACTCGGGCTCGGAGTCGGTCGACACCGCACTGAAGATGGCCCTCGCGTATCACCGCGCACGAGGGGAAGGCCAGCGCACGCGGCTCATCGGTCGCGAGCGTGGATACCACGGCGTGGGCTTCGGCGGCATTTCGGTGGGGGGTATTTCGCCGAACCGCAAAGCCTATTCGGGCCAACTGCTGCCGGCCGTCGATCACCTGCCGCATACGCTCAACATCAAGGAAGCCGCCTTCACCAAGGGACAGCCGACGTGGGGCGCGCATCTCGCCGACGAACTCGAACGTCTGGTGACGCTGCACGACGCGTCGACCATTGCCGCGGTGATCGTCGAGCCGCTCGCCGGCTCCACTGGCGTGCTGGTGCCGCCGCAGGGCTACCTGCAGAAGCTGCGTGAAATCTGCGACAAGCACGGCATTCTGTTGATCTTCGACGAAGTCATCACCGGCCTCGGCCGTCTGGGCAAGCCGTTCGCCGCGCAGTATTTCGGCGTGACGCCGGACATCATCACGATGGCCAAGGGGGTGAACAACGCTGCCGTTCCGATGGGGGCCGTCGCCGTGAAGACGAGCGTGCATGACACCATCGTCAATGCCGGTAACGCGGGCGCGATCGAGTTTTTCCACGGCTACACGTACTCGGGGCACCCGCTGGCCGCCGCTGCCGCGTGCGCCGCGCTCGACGTGTACAAGAACGACGGCCTGTTTGAACGCGCCGCAAAGCTCGCGCCGTATTTCGAGAAGACGATTCACGGTCTGCGCGATCTGCCGAACGTCATCGACATTCGTAACCTCGGGCTGGTCGGCGGCATTGAAATGTCCACTCGCGACGGCAAGCCCGGTGCACGTGCACACGAGGTCTTCGTCAAGTGCTTCGAGAAGGGCGCGCTGGTGCGTTATACCGGCGACATTCTCGCGTTCTCGCCGCCGCTCATCGTGAGCGAAGCGCAACTCGACGAGTTGTTCGGCATCGTGGCCGAAGCCATTCGCGAGACGGCGTAACGACGTAAGCCGGAAACAAAAACGCCGTCAGGAGGTTTCTGACGGCGTTTTTTTCATGCGTCGACGTTAGCGCACCGGTGCGATCTCGATACCTTCGTCGAGCAGGAAGCTGCGAATGCGTTTGGCGAATTCGAGCGCGTGTTCTCCGTCGCCATGCAGGCAAACGGTTTGTGCCTGAATCGGAACGAGCGTGCCATCGATCGCGCGTACCCGTTGCTCGCGCACCATCGTCAGCGTTTGCGCCAGCGCGTCTTCTTCGCGTTCGATCAGGGCGCCGGGCGTGCCGCGTTTGACCAGCGAGCCGTCCGGGTTGTAGCCACGATCGGCGAAGACTTCCTCGACCGCATGCATGCCGGCGGCGCGCGCCGCCTTCACCAATTCACCGCCCGCCAGGCCGAAGATCGCAAGATCGGTGTCGAACGCGCGCACGGCTTCGACGAGCGTTTCGGCCAGCGCCGGATCGCGTGCGGCCTGATTGTAGAGCGCACCGTGAGGCTTGACGTGCGACAGCCAGCCACCTTGCGCGCGCACCATCGCCGCGAGTGCGCCGATCTGATACAGCATGCCGGCACGAATCTCGTCGAGCGGAAGCTGCATCTCGGTGCGTCCGAAATTCTCGCGGTCGGGGAAGCTCGGATGCGCACCGATGGCGACACCGTTCTCCAGCGCCCAACGCACGACCTGCTGCATGGTGCCTGCGTCGCCCGCGTGCCAGCCACAGGCAACGTTGGCTGAGCTGACCAGCGCGAGCAGCGCCTCGTCGTAATCGCAACCTTCGCCAAGGTCGACATTCAGATCGATCTTCATCATCAGTTCTCCAGCCGGGGACAAGCCGTCGCGCTTGCGCTGCGTCAGCGCTTGCGCGTGATGGCCGGTACCCGAGGGGTGTGCAGAATGCCGCGATCGTGCCACGCGAGGGCGCGCTCGATCTGGGCAAGATAACGCAACTGTTCGCGCAGGGCTTCGCGCGCCTCGGCGGCGCTGCATTCCGAGAAATACAGGGTGCTGCCCAGCCGCGCCTGACCGAGCCGCCACAGATCGGCAGTGATGACGGTGCCGATCTTGGGGTATCCGCCGGTGGTTTGCGCATCGGCCAGCAGAATGATCGGCTGTCCCGACGGCGGCACCTGAATGACACCCGGCAGCACACCGTGCGAGAGCAGATCGTGACTGCGATTCTTCTTGCGTGCGAGCGGTTCGGGTCCCGCCAGACGGTAGCCCATGCGATTGCTGTTAGGCGTGACCTGCCACGGATTCTCCCAGAAGCTCTTGTGCGTGGCAGCGGTGAAATCGTCGTACTCCGGACCCGGCAGGACGCGAACCCGTTGCGCCAGCGGATCGGACAGCCACAACGGGGGACGCACGCCCAATGGCTCGACCTTGCGCAGGGCGGCGTTGGCGCGCCCGATGCCGATGCGGTCGCCGTCGCGCAGCGCCCGGCCTTCGAAACCGCCGAAGCCGGCGGCCAGATCGGTGCTGCGCGAGCCGAGTGTCTCGGGCACGTCGATGCCGCCCGCGACAGCCAGATAGGTCCGCATGCCGAAGCGGGCCGGACGCAGTGTGAGTGTCTGACCGCGCGCGACCGGGAATCGCCACCATGACCACACGGGCGTGCCGTCGAGGTCGGCATGACAATCGGCCCCGGTCAGGGCGACGAGCGTGGCGGTGCTGAAGCGCACCACGCACGTCCCCATGGTGATTTCGAGGGTCGCGGCGCTCAGGGCGTTGCCGACCAGGCGATTGGCCACGGCGCAGGCGAGCGGGTCGACGGCGCCACCGCTGGCCACGCCGAATTCACGTTGTCGGGTACGGCCCAGATCCTGAACCGTGGTGAGCAGGCCGGCACGCTGGATGTCGATCACAGGTCAAGACTCGCGATAGTGAAGCGCACGCGGTCGCCCGGCGCCAGCAAGGCGGGCGGGGTCGCGGCGGGGTCGAACAGCGCACTGGCAGTGTGGCCGATGATCTGCCAGCCGCCGGGCGAGGTGAGGGGGTAGATGCCGGTTTGATTGCCGCCGATGCCCACGGAGCCGGCGGGTACCGACAGTCTTGGTTCGGCCCGGCGAGCGGTGGCAATCGACTCGTCGAGGCCACCCAAATAGGCAAAGCCCGGCTGAAAGCCAAGGAAGTAGACGACGTATTCCGGCGCGGTATGGCGCTGTACGACCGTCTTCGGCTGCAAACGCGCGAGCCTGGCCACCTCGGCCAGATCCGGGCCGTGCTGGCCGCCGTAGTGCACCGGGATCTCGATATCGCGTCCGACGTCTCCGGCGGCGGGAGGCGTCTGCCAGGCATCGCGCAGGCGCTCGCTCAGCAAGTCGATGTCGGTGGCGAGCGGATCGAACAGCAACGTGAGGTTGTTCATGCCGGGCACGACTTCACGCACATCGGGCCACTCGCGCGCGAGCGACGCCACGTGCCACACGCGGCGCTGTGTGGCCAGCGTAGGCGTGGTGCCGGCCTCGCATATGAGCGCACTGTCGCCGAGCGGCAGAATCTTGAGCGTTGTCATGGATTTAGCGATGGGTGCCGGAAGGGCGTGCAAAGGTGGCGGATTCCGTCACGATGGCGTCGAGCGCCAGATCGTGGGCTTCGGCGCTGAGGTGTTCGATCTCGAGCGCGTCGTAGGCGATGCCGAGCGTTTGCGGGGCGGGAGTCATCGAATGCAGCGTGCGGTCGTAGAAGCCGCCGCCATAGCCCAGCCGCAGACCGTCGCGCGTGAAGCCCACGCAAGGCACGAGCAGCAAGTCGGGCACCAGCACTTCGGTATCGGCCGGCACGGGAATGCGGTAGCGGCCCTCTTTCATGACGGTAGCGGGTGTCCAGCGATGGAAGACGAGCGGCGTCGCGGGGGCCGTGACGACCGGCAGGGCGGCCAGCCGCGGTGCTCCGGGAGGTGCCTGTGCGAGCCAGGCACCGACGACCTCGCGCGCGTCGAATTCGCGCTGGATCGGCCAGTAGAAGCCCACACAGCGCGGTGCACGGCGTGCCAGTTCGTCGGTCAATCGAGCGGCGAGCGCGGCGTCGCGTGCGTCGCGGTCAGCGAGCGTTGCACGCGTGTCCAGCAAAGCCTTGCGCAAACGTGCCTTTCCGGTGGCTGATTCCATCCCATTCCCGGCGGTTTGGGCCGCCGATTGGGCGGGGTCCCGTGCTATGCTTGAATCCACTTTTTAACCGACGCTCCCCGAAGATGTCAGAACGTTTGACCCGAGTATATCGCGCCGCTGCGCTGGCCCTGACCGCTGCCGCGCTGGTCGCCTGCAGCACGACCCAGGCAACCGGTCGTCCGAAGGCGCCACCGGCGGCAAGCCGCTCGACGACATCTGCCGACGCGCTTTCGCAGCGCTCGCCCGACGACATCTTCGTGCAACTGCGCGACGCCGCCCGCACCAACGATGCGCCGCGCGCCACCGCGCTCGCCGCCATGCTCACCGACTACGACGTGCCGTCGTATGTCCAGTACTTCCAGATCAAGTCGCGCATGTTCGATCGTTCGGGCAAGGCGCTCATCGATACGCCCGACGACGATATCCGGGCGTTCTTGCGCACGTATGACGGTCAGGCGATTGCCGACCGGATGCGCAACGACTGGCTGCTGGTGCTGGGCAAGCGCCACGACTGGCAGACGTTCGATGCCGAGTATCCGAAGTTCGTGCTCGACGACGATACCCAGGTCAAGTGCTATTCGATGATGTCGCGCGCTGCGCGTGGCGAGAACGTCACGCAGGCCGCCACCGATCTGCTGACCACGCCGAAGTACTACGGCGAAGGTTGCGTCGACATGATCAATACGCTGGCCGCGAGCGGGCAGTTGCCGCGCAAGGAAGTCTGGCACCAGATGCGTCTGGCATATGAGGAGAACTACACCTCGCTGGGCAAGCAGATTGCCGATGCGCTCGGCACCGCGCGCCCCGACGATACCCTGCTCGATATGGCGGCAACGCGTCCGGCGCAGATTCTCGCGCGCGGCGTCGACGGCTCGGAGGCGTCGCGCCAGCTCGCACTGCTCGCCACCGTGCGCATGGCGCGCAGCGACGCCATGCTCGCCGCAAGCAGCTTCTCGGGCATCGCAGGCAGTCTGTCGCAGGACGAGCGCGCCATCGGCTGGGGCGCCATTGGCATGCGCGGTGCCCTGTCGCAGAGCCCGATGGCGATCACCTGGTACCGTCAGGCCGGCAGCGCCAAGCTCTCGAACACCGCGCAGGAATGGAAGATTCGAGCTGCACTGCGCGCGGGCGACTGGAATCTCGTGCGCACGGGCATCGAAGCGATGCCCGCCGCGTTGCGCGACGACGGCGTCTGGACGTATTGGTATGGCCGCGCGCTGCGCGAAGCCGGTCAGGGCGACGCCGCCCGCGCCCAGTTCCAGAAGATCGCCATGCAGACGAACTTCTACGGTCAATTGGCGAACGAGGAGTTGGGCAACAAGACGGCGCTGCCCGCACGCACGACCGTCACCAAGGCGGAGATCGACGCGAACCGCGCGAACCCCGGTTTCCAGCGTGCGGCCAAGTTCTACGATCTGGGCCTGCGTTTCGAGGGCAACCGGGAGTGGAACTGGGAACTGCGCAACATGACCGACCGTCAGTTGATCGCCGCCGCCCAGTACGCCAATAGCATCGAACTGTTCGATCGCGCCGTGAACACGGCGGATCGCACGAAGGCCGAGCACGACTTCACACTGCGCTATCTGATGCCGTTCCGCAGCAAGGTGGAACCGCTCGCCGCCGCTGTCGATCTGGACGAGGCGTGGGCCTATGGTCTGATCCGTCAGGAGTCGCGCTTCATCATCAATGCCCGTTCGTCGGCCGGTGCCGGCGGTCTGATGCAGATCATGCCGGCGACCGCGAAGATGGTCGCCAAGCAGATCGGCATGGATTACCAGCCGGGCATGATGCACGACATCGATACCAATATCCGTCTGGGTACCAGCTATCTGTCGGATATCTACAATAAGTTCGACGGCTCGGCCGTGCTCGCGTCGGCCGGTTACAACGCCGGCCCGGGGCGTCCGCGGACCTGGCGCTCCACGCTGGACCGTCCGGTCGAGGGCGCGATCTTCGCCGAAACGATCCCGTTCAACGAGACGCGCACGTATGTCGAGAACGTGTTGTCGAACACGACGTATTACTCGGCCCTGATCACTGGCCGCCCGCAATCGCTCAAGGAGCGGCTCGGCGTAATCTTGCCCCAGTGACGGCGCCGCCGTCCCACAGTCATGACGCGGAGGTGACGCATGCGCTATAACGTTTGTGTCGTCGGTGGCACCGGTTTCATCGGCAGCCATCTGGTAGCCCGACTGGTGACCCTGGGACACGCGGTGCGCCTGCCGACGCGGCGCGTCGAGGCCGCAAAGGCGCTCGGCGTGTTGCCCGGTGTGGAACTGGTCGAGTGCGACGTGCACGACCCGCGCGCGCTGGAACGCGTGATGGCGGGTTGCGACGCCGTGATCAATCTTGTGGGCGTATTGCACAGCGATCGTGGCACGCCCTACGGTCGCGCGTTTGCCCGCGCTCACGTCGAACTGCCGCGCAAGATCGCACAGGCCTGTCGCGACAGGGGAATCGACAGGCTCATTCACATGAGTGCACTCGGCGCAGATTCCAACGGCCCGAGCATGTACCAGCGCTCCAAGGGCGACGGCGAGGTGGCGATTCGCGAGACGGGCATTCCTGCCACGATCTTCCGCCCGTCGGTGGTATTCGGCCCGGGCGATAAATTCCTGAATACGTTTGCCAGGCTGCAAAGGCGTCTGCCGGTGGTGCCGCTCGCGTGTGCCAAGGCACGCTTTCAGCCGATCTATGTGACGGACGTCGCGCAGGCGTTCGCAGGGGCGCTCGATAACGACGCGACGGTGGGCAAAACCTACGAACTGGGTGGCCCCGACGTCTACACGCTCGAAGCGCTCGTGCGCTTTGCCGGTGCCGCGTGTGGCTGCGAACGGCCGGTTCTGGCATTGCCGGACAGCACCGCGCGATTGCAGGCCGCGATCTTCGAGAAGTTGCCGGGCGAACCCATCATCACGCGCGACAATCTCGACTCGATGACGGTCGACAATGTCATGAGTGGTCCGCTGGCGCCCGAACTCGGACTCACGCCGAACGGGCTCGAAATTGCCGTCGATTATCTCGATGGCGATAACTGGGAGCGGCGTCTGTCGGATTACCGGCGGTACGCCGGACGTTGACGCTTCGCGTTTGCACGTCTGCGCAATCTGTGCGACAACGCTTCCTCATTACAGTCGCGCGGCACCCGGCGTGCCGCGGGCAAGGAAAGTCCTCATGCAATTGATCATCGCCAACAAGAAATATTCCTCATGGTCGATGCGTCCATGGGTCCTGCTCAAGCACTTCGGTATCGCGTTCGAAGAGCAGCAGGTGTGGCTCGCTCAACCCGACTCACGCGAGCAGATCCTGCGCTACTCCCCCACGGGCAAAGTGCCATGTCTGATCGACAACGGCATTACGGTCTGGGACTCGCTGGCCATTTGCGAATATCTGGCCGATAGCTATCCGCATCTGCCGCTGTGGCCGAAGTCGCGTGAAGCGCGTGCCCACGCGCGCAGCGTTTGCGCCGAGATGCACAGTGGTTTCACCGCGTTGCGCACGAACATGTGGATGAACGTGGGCGCGCATTGGCCGGGCGCAGGCACGACGCCCGAGGTACTGGCCGATATCCGTCGCATCGAAGCGATCTGGGAAGACTGTCTCGCGCGCTACGAAGGTCCGTTCCTGTTCGGCGACTTCACCATTGCCGACGCGTTCTATGCGCCGGTGGTCATGCGCTTTGCTACCTTCGAGCCGTCGCTGTCAGCGCATGCGCAGGCCTATGTCGAGCGTGTTCGCGAAGTGGCGGCCGTGCAGGCGTGGGTCGCTGCGGGGCGTGGCGAGACGGTGAGCATCGCTTATTACGAAGTGCGTCCATGAAGATTTACGCTGTCGGCGGAGCGATTCGCGACGCCATGCTGGGACTGCCCGTCAAGGATCGCGACTACGTGGTGGTGGGCGCGACGCCCGAGGAAATGGTGCGGCAGGGTTTTAAACCGGTCGGCAAAGACTTTCCCGTGTTTCTCCATCCCCAGACCCGTGCCGAATACGCGTTGGCTCGCACTGAGCGCAAGACGGCACGCGGCTATCACGGTTTCTCGTTCTACTTCGCCCCGGAAGTCACGCTGGAGGAAGATCTCGCGCGGCGCGACTTCACCATCAATGCGATGGCACGCGAAGTCATGCCCGATGACAGTCTGTCGGACGAACTGGTCGATCCCTACGGCGGTAAGCGCGATCTCGAGGCGCGGTTGTTCCGTCATGTGGGCGAAGCGTTTGCGGAAGACCCGGTGCGAATTCTGCGTTGCGCCCGGTTTGCCGCACGCTTCACCGACTTCTCCGTGGCCGGGGAGACGCTCGACCTGATGCGAGAGATGACGGCCAACGGCGAGGTCGATGCGCTGGTGGCCGAGCGCGTCTGGCAAGAGATTTCACGTGGGCTGATGGAGCGTCAGCCATCACGCATGTTCGACGTGTTGCGCGATTCGGGTGCGCTAGAGCGCATTCTGCCGGAGCTGGCGCAGCTATGGGGCGTGCCGCAACGTGCCGATTTCCATCCGGAAGTGGATACCGGCGTGCATGTGATGATGGTGATCGACTACGCCGCGAAGCAAGGCTATTCGCTGCCGGTGCGCTTTGCGGCGCTCACACACGATCTCGGCAAAGGCACGACACCGGAAGACATATTGCCGCGTCACATCGGACACGAGGGGCGTAGTGTGGGATTGCTCGGCCCGTTGTGCGCGCGCTTGCGCGTCCCCGTCGAGTGCCGCGAACTGGCGCAAGTTGTGGCGCGCGAGCACGGCAATATCCATGGGAGCCAGAAGTTCGGCGCGGCGGCGCTGGTGCGTTTGCTCGAGCGGTGCGACGCGCTGCGCAAACCCGACCGGTTTGTCGAAGTGCTTCAGGCGTGCGAGGCGGACGCACGCGGACGCGGCGGCGATTTCGCAACCGCACCCTATCCACAGCGAGATCGGTTGATGGCGGCGCTTGCCGCGGCGCGCAGCATCGATGCAGGGGCTGTCGCGAGCCGATACACGGACCATCCCGAGAAGATTCGCGACGCCGTGCAGGCCGCAAGAATCGATGCCGTCGAGGCGGCGGGGTTGGGCACCGCAGACGAATGAGCGCAGCGCAAGTGTGGCCGTTCGCGCCACACTTGTGCGCGCTCGACGCTACGGGAAAGGACTATTGCGATTCCGTAGACGACAGAAAGTCGTCGCGACACGGCGGCGCCAGTAATGTCGGATTTTCGGTCGGCAGCGAGAGCGCGCGCCCTGCCATCTTGATCCTCGCCATTTCAATCGAGACACTGTAAGTCCGGTCGTCGCGAGCGAAGACAAGGCCCTTCTGACGCCGGATCAGCCTGTCGACCGTTTGCGCCTGCGCGGGATCGTGCTGGATGCGGCGATGCGCATGCAGGGCGAGTCGCGTCGACGACTGCGTATGTTGCATGAGCGCCGACGGCAGCATCAGGTCAGCCTCGTGGCTGGCCACATAACCTTTGCCCAGCATCTCGCTGAACTCGCCCGCTCGCAGGCGCGTGTGCAACAACGTGAAGGCGTCGGCATTCCGGAACATGGATTTGCACGCACACAGGCTGAACATGGCGCAGTCGATGGGGCTTTGCTGGGCGCCCGTCTCGAAGAACATCAAGTGCCTGTCAAGGCCGTTGCGAGCGACGCACGTCACGGTTTGCTTCAGGGCTGCGGCTAACCGCACGAGCAGCATGGCCGAGCCCGTCGCGTTCAGCGTGCTGGATTCGACGGCGATGACGGTAGGCTCGCCCGCGTCGATGCGCAGATCGACGCCCACACAGTGCCCCTCCATGGGGCTAAGCTCGACCAGACATTGCTCGCGGAGCGGCGCTCCTTTGAGGCATTGCTCATTCACGTACTTCGCAAAATCACCGGGTGTCTCGTGATGGGTGATTCGCAAGCCGGGATGAAGCAACATCTCCGAGCGGATCAGTGCGGGGATGGCGCCCCGGTCGGCCCAGTACATATCGAGACTCTGCCGGTTTGCCTTCAGGAAGGCGACGGCGAAGTTGTAGTAGTGCGTCGGCGTCTCGGGCAGTGTCAGGGCGTCGGGGGGCGAGGGCGGAACGTTCCCGGCAAACTCCAGCGACGCACTGAAACGTCTTGCGGGCAGCGCGTGGCCTTCGGGGTCGCTCAGGGTAACCGGGCGAGAGGGGAGCGAGGGGCGGGGGACGTGTGTAGCGGCCGGCGCGTGGCCGCAGGGTGAAGACATCATGAACGGGGCTCCGGAAAAGACGAAAGGCAAAGCCCCCATGATGGAGATCTTTGCCTTTCTCCGATGTTGCCCCCGACGCGCGAACTACGGATTTGCAGTCAGCGAGAAGGCACGCTGTTGCACGCGGTCGACAGGCGTTACTCGAACGCCTTGTCGTTCGGATTCGCGTAGAGCTGCTTGAGCTGCTCGCTCATCGGGAAGTTGAAGCTGGTGTTCTTCGGCGGCACGGGCGATTCGAACCACTTCTTGTACATCGTGTTGATCTCGCCGCTCTTCATCACACCCGCGAGCGTGTCGTCGACGAGCTTTTTGAACTCCGCATCGCCATGTTTCATCATGAAGCCGTAAGCCTCGAACGACTGCGGCGTGCCC
The DNA here is from genome assembly GCF_000807775.2 of Pandoraea fibrosis. NCBI lineage: Bacteria > Pseudomonadati > Pseudomonadota > Betaproteobacteria > Burkholderiales > Burkholderiaceae > Pandoraea > Pandoraea fibrosis. Next base: position 359,844 of record NZ_CP047385.1, read on the forward strand.
GTGACGATCCACTCGTCGGGGTTACGGCCCATCGTGCGCGCGCCGGCGAGCAGCACGTCGTCCATCATGAACGCCTGAACCCGGCCACCCTGGAGCATGGTGAACGATTCACCGTAGTCCTTGCCCGAAATCACGCTCATGTTCATTTTCTTGTCGTTGTTCATCTTGTTCAGGATGCGCTCCGACGTCGTGCCCGCATTGGTCACGACAGGCTTGCCGGCCAGATCGGGGAAGTCCTTGATGCCCGAAGTCTTGTTCACCAGCAATCGCGTGCCGGCAACGAAGAATGTGTTCGAGAAGTTGACCTGTGCCTGACGCGCTTTCAGATTCGTCGTCACGCCACACTCGATATCGACCGTACCGTTCTGCACGAGCGCGATGCGGTTCTGCGAGGTCACGGGAATGAAGCGAACTTGCAGATCGGGCTTCTTCAGACGGGTCTTCACCACGTCGACGATCTTGTTGCACAGATCCTGCGAGTAACCGATGACGTTGTGGTTGTTGTCGTAGTACGAGAACGGAATCGACGACTCGCGATGCCCGATGGAGATCACGCCGCTGCTATCGATTTTTTGCAGCGTCTCTGATGCGTTCTGGGCCAACGCCGTGCCTGCCGCGACACACATTGCTACACCCAGCATTACCCCGGTCAATCGCATCTTGATCATGTCCTGCTCCTGAAATGGTCTCACCGTGATTCCCGTTTGAATCATTTGTTTCATGTTAATTTTTTTGCAACAAATGATCAAATGGTTGTTAACCCTAGCAGCGACAGGGGTTTGATGGCGACGCGCGACGGCGCTGGCCGGCCCTTGAGGGCAGTGGACAGGCGGAGGATCAGGGGGGAGCCGGAGACAGGAAGCCGCCGGCGGGCGTTGCAACAGGTGTTGCGCGCAGCGCCGGGGATTACAGCAAACGAATCAGCAAATTGAAGACGAGCGAGAGCACGACCGTCGAGGCAAAGGGGAAGACCATCTCGCGGCCGCGCCAGCGCAGACGTAGGTCACCGGGCAACCGGCCGATGCCGAGCTTGGTGAGCCATGGCGAGGCTGCCGAGAGGATGCAGATCGCAATGAAGATCGTGAACATCCAGCGAAACATCGGCATGACCTTTTATGAAGGGATTGCGTTAGAGCGCGTGGCTGCGATCGCCCGTGGCGAAGCCGAGCAGACCGGCCCACTCGTCCATGCCGCGTCCGAAGGCGATGACCTTGAATAGCTCGCCCATCTCCGCTTCGGAGAGCAGCTTCTGCGCGGCGGCGGCCGCCGGCAGGAACGTCTTCGGATCGGTCGGATCGAGCGCACTCATCAGGTCGACGATGCCTGCGTTCATCAGGAATCGCGCCTGCGACGTGAAACCGAGCAGATCGAGCCCGGCTTCGACACCGGCGTCGGCAATTCCGGAAAACTCGACGTGCGCCGTGATGTCCTGCAAGCCCGGATAGTAGAACGGATCGTCGTGTGCGTGATGACGGTAGTGGCACATCAACGTGCCGTGAGCCCGCTGCGGGTGATAGTACTCACGCGCGGGGAACCCGTAGTCGATGAGCAGCAACACACCGCGCGCGAGCAACGGCGCCACGCTGCGCACGAAGGCCGATCCGGCTTCGTGCGTTTCCGTCAGGTATTCCTGTGTGGGCGGCAGCTCGGCCAGCGTGGCGAGCGCTTCCGGCAACTGGCCGCTATACAAGCGTTCTTCCCACCCGAAACCCGCCGGTGTCCGAATCACGCCGCGCTGGAACCAGACAGGCTGCCCGGTCTCGTCCGGACGTCGCGCCCACAGGTGCACCGGCATGGCGTCGAGCACTTCGTTGCCGAGCATCACGCCGTGAAACGCGTCGGGCAAGCGGTCGAGCCACGTCACACGCTCGAGCAAATGCGGTGCCGCGCTGGCGATGGTGTCGCGCTGGCGTGCGCGCAACTCGCCGGACAGTTCCATGATCGAGTACGTCTCGCAGGGCGTGCCTTCGGCCTCGAGCGCGAGCAGCAGATCGGCGGCCAGACGTCCCGACCCGGCGCCGAATTCCAGCACATGGGCGTCGCCCGTCTGCTCGAAGATTTCACCGAGTTGACGGGCCAGCGTGCGCGCGAAGAATGGGGTGAGTTCCGGTGCGGTGACGAAGTCGCTGCCGTCGGCGGCAAGGCGACCGAATTTGGCGGCGCCGGCGGCGTAATAACCGAGGCCGGGCGCGTACAGGGCCAGTTCCATGAAGCGATCGAACGGCAACCAGCCGCCGGCCGCATCGATGGCGTCGGCAAGATGCGCCGTGAGACGGCGCGAGTGTTCGAGCGCGTCCGGCTCCGGAACGGGTAAACTATGGGGTTTCGGTGCGGCCTGATTCATGCGGGCATTGTAACGGAGACGGTGCAGACTGGCTGCTGGAGATATGAAAGCGCGTCTGCGGGCGATATCGACGTAATTTCCGCCGATTTTCGTCACTTTTTAGCCGTTTTTGCATGGTTTTCGCCAGTTCTCGCGATATTTGCCCGTTGTCCCGGGAACGCGCGGGGGCATCGCGAGCCATGATGCCCCGGGGCCGGCCAAGCCGACCGCCGTCCGAAGATCGTCCACCTGCCTGCCCTCTGACCGGAATTCGCCGCATGACCGTTGCATCGACGCCACGCCCTACGCCTGCCACAAGCGACGCCGCCCGCACGCCTGCCGTGCCGCGCGTGGCGCTCGTGACGGGAGGCGCGCGCCGGATCGGGCGCGCGATTGCGTTGCGGCTCGCGAGCCTGGGCTGGGACGTCGCCGTTCACTACGAGCGCTCGCACGACGAGGCGCTGGAGACCGTTGCCGCTATCGAGGCGTTGGGTCGCCGGGCCGTTGCGTTGCAAGCCTCGCTGGCTGACGAGGACGCCACGGCCGGGCTCATCGCTCGCTGTATCGAAGCGCTGGGCGTGCCCGCATGCCTGGTGAATAATGCCTCGCGCTTCGAGTACGATAGCGCCGGCGATTTCGGCTACAAGGCGCTGGAGCGCCACATGCGCGTGAATGCAGGCGCGCCGCTCGTGCTGGCGCGTGAGATGCACGCTGCACTGGGCGATGCGGGACGCGGTGTCGTCGTCAATCTGCTCGATCAGAAGCTGGCGAATCCGAACCCCGACTATTTGTCGTACACGCTGTCGAAGGCAGCGCTGGACGTGGCGACGACGTTGCTGGCGCAGGCCTTCGCGCCGCGCTTGCGCGTGGTCGGTGTGGCGCCCGGCGTGACGCTGCTGTCGGTCGATCAGACACCGGCGGGCTTTGCGGCGGCACACGCCTCGACCCCGCTGGGCGCCTCGTCGACGCCGGAGGATATTGCGCAGGCCGTGGCGTATCTGGCCGAAGCCCCTGCCGTGACCGGCACGGTGCTGTATGTCGACGGCGGGCAACATCTCGCGAGTTCGTCGCGCGACGTGAAATTTCTGACCGAGCCGGCGGATGCCGACCGGTCTCGTTGATTGTCATTACGAGTTTTCAAAATGCATAGCGCTCTTTCCCACCCTCGCCTGATGGACTGCCGTCGCATGTTCCTGCGCGACTACGAAGTGTTCATCAACATCGGCGTGCACGATCACGAGAAGCGGGGCGAACAGCGCGTGCTGATCAACGTGCAACTCTTCGTGCCGCTGGCCGAGAGCACGCCCGTGGCCGACAAGCTCGACGAGGTCGTCGACTACGACTTCATGCGCGAGACGATCGCGAAGCGCGTGGGACAAGGCCACATTCATTTGCAGGAAACCCTGTGCGACGACGTGGCGAGTGCGCTGCTGGCGCATCCGCGCGTGCGTGCCGTGGGCGTGTCGACCGAGAAGCCCGACGTTTATCCCGATTGCCACTCGGTCGGCATCGAAGTGTTCAAGATGAAGGATGCCTGACATGAGTGCCGTCATGCCCGAGACCGGCGCGCCCATGGCGGCGACCGGCAACGTCGCCGTCGATAGCGTGAAGAAAGCCCAGAAGCTCGCGTTCGAGAACAACAAGCTCGAGAAGCGGCTGTTCCGTCTGACGGGGCAGGCCATCGGCGACTACAACATGATCGAGCAAGGCGATCGTGTGATGGTGTGCATGTCCGGCGGCAAGGACAGTTACGCCATGCTCGACATCCTGCTCAAGCTGCGCGAGCGTGCGCCGATCGACTTCTCGATCGTCGCTGTGAATCTCGATCAGAAGCAGCCGGGGTTCCCGGAGCATGTGCTGCCCGATTACTTCCGTTCCATCGGTGTGGATTTCCACATCGAGAATCAGGACACGTATTCCATCGTCAAGCGCGTGGTGCCCGAGGGCAAGACGACCTGCTCGCTGTGCTCGCGGCTGCGTCGCGGCATTCTCTATCGCGTGGCAGGCGAACTGGGGGCGACCAAGGTCGCGCTCGGCCACCATCGAGACGACATCATCGAGACCGTCTTCCTGAACCTGTTCTACGGAGGCAAGCTCAAGGGCATGCCGCCGAAGTTGCAGTCGGACGACGGCAAGAATGTGGTGATCCGCCCGCTCGCGTATGTGCGTGAGTCGGATCTGGAGCGCTACGCCGAGTACAAGCAATTCCCGATCATTCCGTGCACGCTGTGCGGCAGCCAGCCGAACCTGAAGCGCGCCGAGATGAAGGCGCTGATCCGCCAGTGGGAGAAGCAGCACCCGGGGCGCATCAAGTCGATTTTCAGCGCGCTCTCGAACGTGATCCCGTCGCACCTGATGGATACGAATCTTCACGACTTCAAGAATTTGCGTGCGACGGGGCAGCCCGATCCGCTTGGCGATATTGCGTTCGACGAGGCGCCCTGTGGCGACGAGAACGACGCGGGCATCATCCGCATCACGCAATTCGACGACTGAGCGCGATCGCTCTCGCTCGCGACATGACATTCCTTGATGCGGCGCCGCCAGTCTGACCGGCGGGCCGCAAGCTACCGACACTCCGACACACCAATCGTCACGACGCCATGAATATTGTGATTCTCGCCGCCGGCATGGGTAAGCGCATGCGCTCGAAACTGCCCAAGGTGCTGCAACCGCTGGCCGGCCGGCCGCTGCTGTCGCATGTCATTGCCACCGCACGCAAGCTCGCGCCGGGCCAACTCATCGTGGTGATCGGGCATGGCGGCGACGCCGTGCGCGAAGCCGTGGCCGGGGATGGCGTTCGTTTCGCCGAGCAGGCACAGCAGTTGGGCACCGGACACGCGGTGCAGCAGGCGGCATCGCTGCTCGACGAGTCGGTACCGACGCTGGTGCTCTATGGCGACGTACCGCTCACGCGCACCGAGACGTTGCAGACGCTGATCGACGCCGCGGGCAACGACAAGCTGGGCGTACTCACCGTCGATCTGGAAAACCCGACGGGGTATGGCCGGATCGTGCGCGATGCCGCTGGCAACGTGCAGCGAATCGTCGAACAGAAGGACGCCAACGAGGCCGAGCTGGCCATCCGCGAGATCAACACGGGCATCGTGATGGCGCCGACGCGCGCGCTCAAGGGCTGGCTGAGCGGTCTGAAGAACCAGAACGCACAGGGCGAGTACTACCTGACCGACGTGATCGCGTGTGCGGTGGCGGATGGCGTGCCGGTCGTCACCACGCAATCGGCCTTCGCGTGGGAGACCGACGGCGTGAACGACAAGGCGCAGCTTGCAGAGCTGGAGCGCGCCTATCAGCGCAACGCGGCGCGCACACTGCTCGCGGCAGGCGTCACCCTGATCGATCCGGCGCGTTTCGACCTGCGTGGTGAGATCGCCTGCGGCACCGACGTTTCCATCGATGTGAATTGCGTCTTCGAAGGCAAGGTGACGATTGGCGACGGTGCGGCCATCGGCCCGAATTGCGTGATTCGCAACAGCACCATCGGCGCCGGCACGCGCATCGAGGCGTTCAGTCATCTGGACGGCGCCGTGGTGGGCGCCGACGCGCATGTCGGGCCGTATGCCCGCTTGCGCCCGGGGGCAGATCTGGCCGACGAGGTCCATATCGGCAACTTCGTGGAAGTGAAGAATGCGTCGCTCGCGAAGGGATCGAAGGCCAACCATCTGGCCTATGTCGGCGACTCGACCGTAGGCGCGCGGGTGAATATCGGCGCGGGCACCATCACCTGCAATTACGACGGCGCGAACAAGCATCGCACGGTGATCGAGGACGATGTCTTCATTGGCTCCGACACGCAACTGGTGGCGCCGGTGACGGTGCGTCGCGGCACGACGATCGCTGCCGGCACGACCGTGTGGAAGGACACGCCGGAAGACGCCCTGGTCCTTAACGGCAAGACGCAGGAAGCGAAGATGGGCTATGTCCGTCCGCGCAAGCAGAAGCAGTAAAATCGGCGGTTATGGGCCGGCGCGCGACGTCAAAAGCGGGCCGGCGAGAGAAACGGATCGAATCCGATCGAATGAGCCAGGGCCCTCTGGCATAAAGGGAAGCGAATATGTGCGGCATTGTCGGCGCGGTAGCGCGACGTAATGTAGTCCCCGTGTTGGTCGAAGGTTTGCGCCGCCTGGAGTACCGCGGCTACGACTCGTGCGGCGTTGCGGTGTTGAAGGACGGCGTACCTCAACGCGCCCGCAGCGTGTCGCGCGTAGCGGATCTGGACGATCAGCTCGCACAAACGCACCTCAGCGGCGAGACGGGCATTGCACACACCCGCTGGGCGACGCACGGCGCACCGGTCACGAACAACGCGCATCCGATCTTCTCGCGCGACGAAGTGGCGCTGGTTCATAACGGCATCATCGAGAACCACGAAAGCCTGCGTGACGAGCTTCGCGGGCTGGGTTACGAGTTCGTGTCGCAGACCGACACCGAAGTCATCGCGCATCTGATTCATCACATTCTGACGAACGGCGCGGCCGGCGATCTGTATCACGCCGTGCGTCTAGCGACGCGCCGTCTGCACGGTGCTTACGCCATCGCCGTGTTCCGCAAGCAGGAGCCGCATCGGGTGATTGGTGCTCGCGCGGGTTCGCCGCTGGTCGTGGGGGTGGGTGAGGGCGAAAACTTCCTCGCTTCCGACGCGCTGGCACTCGCGGGCACGACCGATCAGTTCATCTATCTGGAAGAGGGCGACGTGGTCGAACTCACTTTGGATGGCGTGACGATCATGGACCGCAATCACGTGGCGGTCGAGCGCGAGATTCGCACGGTACAGGCGTATTCGGGGGCGGTGGAACTTGGCCCGTATCGTCATTACATGCAGAAGGAAATCTTCGAGCAGCCGCGCGCCATCGGCGACACGATGGAGGGTGTGGAAGGTATTTCGCCGACGCTCTTCGGCGAGAACGCAGAGGCGGTGCTGAGCAGCGTTGATTCGATTTTGATTCTGGCGTGCGGCACCAGCTACTACTCGGGCATGACGGCCAAGTATTGGCTGGAATCGCTGGCGCAGATTCCGACTCAAGTGGAAGTGGCGAGCGAGTATCGCTATCGCGACAGCGTGCCGAATCCGAAGACGCTGGTGGTGACGATTTCGCAGTCGGGTGAGACGGCCGACACGATGGCCGCACTCCAACATGCGCAATCGCTGGGCATGACGAACACGCTCGCGATCTGCAACGTGGGCACCAGCGCGATGGTGCGTCAGACGGCGCTGCATTACCTGACGCGTGCCGGAACGGAGATCGGTGTGGCGTCGACCAAGGCGTTCACGACACAGTTGACCGCGCTGTTCCTCCTGACGCTGACCCTCGCAAAACTGCGCGGCCGTCTGACGGCGGCACAGGAAGCCGATTACCTGACGCAGCTGCGCCATCTTCCGGCGGCGCTGCACAGCGTGCTGGCGCTCGAGCCGCAGATCATTGCGTGGGCAGAGGAATTTGCCCGTCGCGAGAATGCGCTGTTCCTCGGGCGCGGTCTGCATTATCCGATCGCACTCGAAGGCGCGCTCAAGCTCAAGGAAATTTCGTACATCCACGCCGAGGCGTATCCGGCGGGCGAACTGAAGCACGGCCCGCTTGCGCTGGTGACGGACCAGATGCCGGTGGTCACAGTCGCACCGCGCGATGCGCTGGTCGAGAAGCTGAAGTCGAACATGCAGGAAGTGCGCGCGCGCGGCGGCCAGTTGTACGTATTCGCCGACGCCGATACGCAGATCGCGAACGCCGAGGGCATCCACGTGATTCGCATGCCGGAGCACTATGGCCAACTCTCGCCGATTCTGCACGTCGTGCCGCTGCAACTGCTGGCGTATCACACGGCCTGCGCACGCGGCACCGACGTCGACAAGCCCCGTAACCTCGCCAAATCGGTGACAGTGGAGTAAGTCGAGGCGGCGCACATCGCCCCTCTCAAAAAAGAAGGCCGGCTTCGCTTTGCGCGAGCCGGCCTTTTTTGCCGTCACATGATTTTCAACAGGACGTCAGAACTTCACTTTCCAACCCGCGCGCAAGGCCGCCGCCATTCGACGCGCTTCGACGTTATTCCCACTCCAGGGCCTTCTTGCCCCACTCGTAGGCGAAGCCCACCGCGAGAATGAACAGGAAGAACATCATGGCGAAAAAGCCGGGCCAGCTTACGTCCCGTATCGCCACTGCCCACGGAATCGTGAAGGCCAGTTCGATATCGAACACGATGAAGAAGATCGCGACGCGGTAGTAGCGCACGTCGAACTGCTTGCGGGCATCGTCAAAGGCATTGAACCCGCATTCGTAGGGGGAGTTCTTCGCGAAGTCCGGACGGTGAGGCCGAATCGGCTTGGCGACCACCAGCAGCCCTCCGCCGATAAGCAGGGCGACCACCAGAAACAGCAGGACGGGGAAGTATTCGGAGAGTTGCACCGGGGTTCCTTCGTAAGGCCGGCACTCAATGGTTCATGCCGGGCGGTGCGCGTTAGTGTCTTGGTGGCGGGCGTATGTTCCCCGGCGTGCGAGCTTTGGGGCGTGTCCCGGCCCGCAAACGCCGCAGACAAGGAAAAAAGGGAGTCCCACCGGGACTCCCTTTAATACTGGAGCACTCAAACGAGGTACTACACGTCTCGCGAAGACGTTGGCTTAGAACTTGTGACGCAGGCCCGAGATCACAGCGGCCTGGGTCTTCGTGCTCGAGGCACCACCAGCACCGTTGATCGACGCTGCGGTGGCGTCGCCAGCGGCCTTTTGATAGATACCGACCAGATACACGTCGGTGCGACGCGAGAGCAGGTAGTCGACGGCGGCGTTGACCTGATGGTACTTCGGCTTCAGGTCGGCGAGCGTGGTGCTGCGCGTGCTGGCGTCGGTGTACGTGTACGACAGGCCGAGCAGCAGCGACGGCGACAGGTTGTACGTGCCGTTGACTTCATAGTTCGATACGCGTGCGCCCGTGCCGCTCACGTACTTGAGCTGTGTGTTGCTGTACACGAGGCCGACCGTTGCCGGGCCGAACTTGTAGCTGCCGCCCGTGGCGAACACGCGTTGCTTGTCGACGCCGAAGGTCGTGGCACCGATCTTCGCCGAGTAGAAGTCGCCGCTGTAATCGCCAGCCACCGAGCCGCCGGTGTTGGTGCTGTTCGGCGAACTGACGTCGAGGTAGCCGATACCGAACTTGATCGGGCCGTTGGCGTAGCCAGCCCCCACGCTGAACGCGCGGTTGTTGGCGAAGCCCGTGCCGGCCGTGCCGTTGCTGGCCTGGTTCGAGAAGCCATACAGGCCGCCGAACGAGAAGCCGCCGTAGTTGGCGCTGGTGTACTTGACCGAGTTGTTGATGCGGAACGAGTTGTACAGGTTGTCCACATCGCCGACGTGGGCGCCCAGCTTCGTGGCGAATTGCTTGGCCGACGTCAGGCCGCTCACGAAGTCGACCACGGAGTCGTACTGACGGCCGATGGTCACGCTACCCAGGGTCTTGCTCGACAGACCGACGAACGCTTGTCGACCGAATTCACGGCTGCCCTGACCGAGCGCGCCGTTCGAAATGTTGAAGCCGTTTTCCAGGTTGAAGACGGCCGACAGACCGCCGCCCAGATCTTCCGAGCCCTTCAGGCCCCAACGGTTACCCGACTGCAGACCGTCAGCCGTGGTGAAGTTCTTGCTGCCGCCAACGTTGCTCACGTAAGCGATACCGCCATCGAGAATGCCGTACAGCGTAACGTTGCTCTGCGCGTGCGCGGCACCGGCGGCCACCACCGCGATAACGCCACCGAGTGCGGCAGCCAATTGCGTCTTTTTCATCGGTCTATTCCTCTTTCGATAACTTTTTGAGTTGATGCGAACCCGTCGCCTGTGGAGTAGCGCCCCGTGGGTTCGGGCCGAACTATATCGAACGAAACAGAAATTCCGTAGGTGTATTAACCAAATTGGGGCGCGGATGTCGGCACGCTACAACGCATTGAATGTCCTTGCCAAAAATCTCGCGAGTTTCATTTCGATGACACATGCGGGCCCTATAACGACGAATGCGCACAAGTTCCGGCCGTGTGTGTCCTCTTCGACGCGGTGATGGGTTGCGTGCATGTCGGCAGTCCCTCTCTCACCCGTTCCGTTCTGCCGACAATGGCTTGCCCCCTTTGAAAGCGTGATTCGTCATGAAACTTGTCGTTTCGACAAAAAAATACGTTTTTACGACGAATTGACGCTACATTTCATCGGGCACTCTCCCTAGAATTGATGTCGTGGTGCTCGCATTCACGCCGCCGGGGCCATCCCCAAAACACGCGTTGCGAGCCGTCTTGTTCGACGTCTTGATCCGGGGAGACAACATGAAAAAGATCGCTTTGCTTGGTGCGGGACATATCGGCCAGACCATCGCTCGTCTGTTGCATGGCAGCGGCGACTACCGGGTGACGGTGTTCGACCGCAATGCGCGCGCGGCGGCGGTGGTGCAGGACAATGCCGATGCGTTCGTCGAGTTGACCGGCAGCGACACGGGGTCGTTGCAAAAGGCCGTGGCGGGGCACGATGCCGTCGTCAATGCGCTTCCCTACACGATGGCCACGAGCGCAGCGACAGCCGCCGTGGCGGCCGGGTGTCACTACTTCGATCTGACTGAGGATGTGGCGGCAACGCACGCCATCCAGCAACTTGCCGAAGGGGCGTCCACCGCGCTCATGCCGCAATGTGGTCTGGCGCCGGGCTTCATCGCCATTGCGGCCCATCATCTGGCTGCGGCCTTCGATCAGGTCGACTCGGTGAAGATGCGCGTGGGCGCGCTGCCGGCATTTCCCACCAACTCGTTGAAGTACAACCTGACATGGAGCGTCGACGGACTCATCAACGAGTATTGCCAGCCTTGCGAGGCGATTCGCGACGGTGTCAGGCTCACCGTGCAGCCGCTTGAGGATCTGGAGCACTTCTCGCTGGACGGCGTCGAGTACGAGGCATTCAACACGTCGGGCGGGTTGGGAACGCTATGCGAGACGCTCAGCGGACGCGTGCGCGATCTCGACTACAAGTCGGTGCGCTATCCGGGGCATGGCGCGTTGATGAAGGTTCTGCTCAACGAGTTGCGCCTGAAAGACGATCAGGACACGCTCAAGACGATGCTCAAACGCGCGGTGCCGAGCACCTTGCAGGATGTGGTGCTCATCTTCGTGGTCGTCAGCGGCCTGCGCAACGGGGTGCTCACACAGGAAGTGTTCGCGCGGAAGATCTTTGCGGAGCGCAACAATGGTCACAGCGCCAGCGCGATCCAGATCACCACCGCATCGGCCATCTGTGCCGCTGTCGATATGTTCTTTGCCGGACAGTTACCGCAACGCGGTTTCGTGCGTCAGGAACAGATCGCACTGCCGGATTTTCTGGCGAATCGCTTCGGTCAGGTCTACGCCCATTCGACGCACATCGAATCTCTCTCCTGAGGCAGGGGAGGGGCGTTCCTCAAAAAAGGCACGATGGCCCGGCACAAGCGGTCTGCCTCCCGCAACCACCAGGCCGTCGTTGAGGAAAGCGTCGGAAGCGATGCTGTGAATGCCTGCGGTGATACCGATCTGCGTGTCTGCGGCGCCGGTCAGGTCACGACGACAAGCTCACCAAATTGACAGTGCGATTCAGGATGCTGGAAGCGATAGACCACGCTTGGAAGAAAATTCCTAATTCTCATGATTTTTGGGATTAATTTTCCCTGAAAATGATTGTTGTCGGGTGATTTCGCAAGCTTTTTCTCACTTCCGTCGCGTAGGATCGATGCACTTATTTATCCGGGGCCGATCATGCGCGAGAAAGAACCACTCCATTACTTTGACTATGCCGCCACCACGCCTGCGGACGCAGCCGTGATTGCCGCGATGTCCGACTGTCTCGGTGTGGATGGCGTGTTCGGCAATCCGGCGTCGAGTTCGCATGCGGCGGGTGTGAGCGCGCGCCGTCTCGTAGAGCGCGCGCGCATGCAAGTCGCGGCACTCATCGGTGCCGACGCCGCAGAGATCGTGTGGACGTCCGGCGCGACCGAATCGAACAATCTGGCGCTCAAGGGGTATGCGGAGCTGGGGCAGGCACGCGCGCACATGATCACCAGTGTGCTCGAGCACAAGGCGATCCTCGACACGATGGCGTATCTGGAAAAGGGCGGCGTGCCCGTGACGTATGTGACGCCGTCGGCCACCGGCGAAATCACCGTCGACGCGGTGACGGCGGCGCTGCGTCCCGAGACGGGGCTGGTGTCGCTCATGCTGGTCAACAACGAACTTGGCACGCTGACCGACGTGGCCGCCATCTCGAAGGTGGTCCACGCGGCCGGCGCACTGCTGCATGTCGACGCGGCGCAGGCGCTGGGCAAGACCCCTATCGACGTGAAGACGATGGGCATCGATCTGCTGTCGATGTCGGCGCACAAGGTGTACGGGCCCAAGGGGATCGGCGCACTGTACGTGAGCAAAGACGTCATGTCGCGCATCGCGCCGCAGATTCACGGGGGCGGTCATGAGCGCGGCTTGCGCTCCGGCACGTTGGCCACGCATCAGATCGTCGGTATGGGAACGGCCTGCGAGTTGGCCATGCGAGGCATGACGACGGACAACGCGCGAATCGCGCAACTGAGCCGCCGTCTGCTCGATGGCGTGCGGGGGCTCGATGGCGTAGTCCACAACGCCGCCGACGCATTGCGCATTCCGCACACGCTGAGCCTGACGATCGGACATCCCGGGTTTTCCACATTCATGCTCAACGGCAATCTCGCGGTATCGTCGACGTCGGCTTGCAACTCGGCGTCGGGGGCCCCTTCGCATGTGCTGAGCGCTATCGGACTCGACAGCGAAGCCGCCAGCCGCACCGTGCGCGTAAGCCTGGGGCGCTTTACCGATGAAGCTTCCATCGACTTCGCCATCGCTTGCTTTGAGCGTGCGGTCTGTCAGTGCCGGGCGTTAGCCGCCTGAGCTGACGATTGCCGCCGGCGTCGGTGCTGGCCCGTTGTCTTTGAGGCGGGCGAGGCCGACGCGGTAACGTCATCGACGTCCGCGCTCGCGGACGTTTCTTTTTGCCGCCATTCGCGCAACGCCGCGAGCCGGGGCAATCTTGCGCGCTCGGCGCGATCTATCGCAAGTTGACGAATATTCAATGCACCGAATGCCGGTGAGTGTATTGCGTCGTCTTGTATTATGCTTTGAACGACTTGCGATATCGCAGACTCCAATTCTCTTCCTCTCCCCACCCACCTTCATCTCGGAGGTATGTATGAGTCATGAGAAAGATCGTCCGGATACCGGATCGACGACCGGTGCAGGTGCGCCGGCAGCAAGCGACCGAAACACGCTATCGGTCGGGGCGGACGGTCCGCTGCTGCTCCACGACGTTCACTTCATCGAGCAAATGGCGCACTTCAATCGGGAGAAGGTGCCCGAGCGTCAACCTCACGCCAAAGGCGCTGGTGCTTTCGGCGTCTTCGAAACCACTGAGGATGTCAGCCGTTACACCAAGGCCTCGTTGTTCAGGAAGGGCGCCAAGGTAGAGATGCTTGCGCGTTTCTCGACGGTCGCAGGCGAGGCCGGTAGTCCCGACACCTGGCGCGACGTGCGCGGCTTTTCCCTCAAGTTCTATACCGACGAAGGCAACTACGATCTCGTCGGCAACAACACGCCGATTTTCTTCGTGCGCGACCCGATGAAGTTTCCGCACTTCATCCGCAGCCAGAAGCGTCTGCCGGACTCGGGGTTGCGCGACAACCACATGCAATGGGATTTCTGGACGAACAATCCGGAGTCGGCGCATCAGGTGACCTATCTGATGGGCGACCGTGGGTTGCCGCGTACCTGGCGTCATATGAACGGCTATGGTTCGCACACCTACATGTGGATCAATGCGAGCGGCGAGAAATTCTGGGTGAAGTATCACTTCCATACCCAGCAGGGCATGGAGTTTTTCACCAACGCCGAAGCGGCAACGATGTCCGGTCAGGACGCGGACTTCCATCGCCGCGATCTGTTCGATGCCATCGCGCGGGGTGAGCATCCGAGCTGGATTCTCTCGGTGCAGGTCATGCCGTATGCCGATGCGAAGCAGTATCGCTTCAATCCGTTCGATCTGACGAAGACGTGGTCTCACAAGGACTACCCGCTGATCAAGGTGGGCAAGATGACGCTCAACCGGAATCCGGAGAACTTCTTCGCACAGATCGAGCAGGCGGCGTTCTCGCCCGGCAATACCGTGCCGGGCATCGGCCTGTCGCCCGACAAGATGCTGCTCGGACGTGCCTTCGCTTACAACGACGCGCAACGCAATCGCATCGGGACGAATTTCCATCAACTGCCGGTCAATCGTCCGAAGGTGCCGGTGCAGTCGTACATGTTCGACGGCCACATGACGTTCGAGCACAGTGGCAATGCGCCGACGTATGTGCCGAACAGCGGTGGGCGTCCCTACGCCGATCAGACCGGCCCGGCGGAGGACGGCTGGGCGTCGGACGGCGACATGGTGCGCAGCGCTTATACGCTGCACAAGGAAGACGACGACTTCTCGCAACCGGGCAATCTGGTGCGCAATGTGTTCGACGATGCGGCTCGCGCGCGTCTGGTCGAGACGGTGTCGGGCGCGCTGCTGGCCGGCGTGCGTAGCCCCGTGCTGGAGCGCGCGTTCGATTACTGGAAGCAGATCGACAAGGATGTCGGTGCACGCATTGAGGAAGCTGTGAAGCGCGCGAAGAAGTAGGCGCTTTATTGACGCTTATTGTCACGGTGTCGGTTTCGGCGGGTCGCGATGCGAGGTATTGCGCCCGCCGTTTTCGTTTGCGCGAGCGATTGACGTCGCTCGTCGCGCTACCGAGAAGACTCGCCGTTCCTAGAATTTGCCGCGCGCCAGATCCACGAGCGTGCGTTGAAATGCCGACGCGTTTTTCATGCCCTGATCCTCGTGATTCGTATTGAACAGGACGTGCGTATCGTCGGCCTGTGCTGCGATGCGCTGGACGCGAGCGGAAATGTCGATCAATTCGCTCGCGCTGTACTCGTAGACGAAGCGCCCGGATGAGGCGACAACGCCTCGCCGGTTCCATGCGTCGGCGTTACGGCCGTGCAGGCGCACGACACACAGGTCGTCGCGTGTTGTCGCCCAGACCGCAGGTACGGTGTTGTCGAATCCGCCGGGGCTGTCGACGATGGTGTGCGCCGCGCCCGTCTCCCGCAGCATGGCGAGCGTGGCGGCTTCGCGCGAGGGCGTGTCGAACCAGCTACGGTGACGAAATTCGATGGCGTGCCGCTCGCCATCCAGGCGTCGGGCCGTCTCGAAGACGAGTGCCCGACCCGCCTTGTCGTTACGCACCCGTGGCGAGAATTGAAAGTGAATCGCGCTCAGTTGACCGCTCTGACGCAGCGGCTCGACCGCTTCGAGATAGCGTCGCCAGAGTTCGTCGCGCAGCTCGGCAGGGATGTCGTCTGGCGCGATGGTGTTCGCGGCGGATGTCGTGGCGCCGGCATTCGCGTCAAGCGCTTCGGCGATATCGGCAGGGAAAGCGGCGAGGGTCGTCGTATGCCCCGTGAACGCGCGAAATGCCTTGATGTGAAAGCGAAACGATGGCGGCGTGCGTTGTGCCCAGCGCCATGCCACAGCGGCATCGGGCAAACGGTAGTAGCTGCTGTCGACCTCTACCAGATCGAATTTCGAGGCGTAATGACGCAACCGCGCCTCGGGCGTATCGACGCCCGGCGGGTAAAACCGTCCGCACGCAATGAGCGTCGGATCGGTCCACGACGAAGTGCCGGTGCGAATCGTCATTAGATGGGTCAGGGCGCCGTCGGCCGGACGAGCGCCGGGTGTCGTCTTAATTTCGGATAGGAGGTCGATGGGCGTTGGCGTCATCGATATAATGTATAAATATACAGTACTCAACAAACGTAGCCGCGCGCGATAGCCCGCGTTCTCGTGGCGCATTCTCGCCGTTTTCCCAGATTTCGCATGTCAGACCAGCCGACTGCCCCCGCCCGCGATCCGTGGGCCGAACTCAACGAACGCCAGCGCGAGGCTGTCGACCACGGTGTGGGTAACGACGGCGCGCCTGGCGGTCCGCTGCTCGTCATTGCGGGAGCCGGCTCGGGCAAGACGAGCACCCTCGCTCATCGCGTGGCCAGGCTGATCGTGAGTGGGGCCGATCCGAATCGCATTCTGTTGCTCACGTTTTCGCGTCGCGCGGCGGGTGAAATGGAGCGACGCGTGGGCGCGGTGCTCCAGAAGGTGTTGGGGCTGGCGTCGTCGCAACCGCCGTCGCTGCCGTGGGCCGGGACGTTTCACGCCATCGGTGCGCGTCTCTTGCGGGACTTCGCAACGCGCATCGGCCTGTCGGAAGCGTTCACCATTCACGACCGCAGCGACGCCGAGGATCTGCTGGGCCTCGCGCGTCACGAACTGGGTTTCTCCAACACGCAGTCGCGCTTCCCGCTCAAGGGCACCTGCCTGTCGATCTACTCGCGGGTGGTGAATAGTCAGGCCCCGCTCGCCGACGTGCTGGCGAAGCACTTCCCGTGGTGCGCCCAATGGGAGGCGCAACTCAAGACGCTCTTCGGTGCTTATGTCGACGCGAAGCAAGCGCAACACGTTCTCGATTACGACGACCTGCTGCTGTACTGGGCCGAGACGATGAGTGCGCCGGAACTCGCGCGTGAGTTGGGGGAGCGCTTCGATCATGTGCTCGTTGACGAGTATCAGGACACCAACCGTTTGCAGGCGCAGATTCTGCTGGCGATGAAGCCCGATGGTCGCGGCCTGACCGTTGTCGGCGACGATGCGCAGTCCATCTATGCGTTTCGTGCGGCCACCATCCGCAATATTCTCGATTTCCCCGGCCAGTTCGCCGCGCCCGCGCATGTGGTCACGCTCGAACGTAATTACCGGTCGACGCAGCCGATTCTCGACGCATCCAATGCCGTGATCGCCGAGTCGAGCGAGCGCTATGCGAAGGCACTATGGACCGATCGTCAATCGACGCGTTTGCCGCAACTCGTCAATGTGAGCGACGAATCCGGGCAGGCCCGCTGGGTGGCCGATCAGGTACTGGAACAACGCGAGACCGGCACGCGACTGAAGCAGCAGGCCGTGTTGTTCCGCACGGGCAGTCACAGCGCAGCGCTCGAGCTGGAACTGACGCGCCGCAATATTCCGTTCGTGAAATTCGGGGGATTGAAGTTTCTCGAAGCGGCACACGTGAAGGACATGTTGTCGGTGCTTCGCTGGGCCCACAACCCCGCCAGCCGCTTGTCGGGGTTTCGTGTGGCGCAGCTTATCCCGGGCATCGGCCCGGTGAGTGCGACGCGTCTGCTCGACGCCATGGCGCAATCGACCACGCCCGCGCAAGTGCTCGCGGAATTCAAGCCGCCGTCGGCCGCTGCGGCCGATTGGCGCGCGTTTGTCGAAGTCTTCATGGCGTTGCATGACACGCGTGTTGCATGGCCCGCCGACGTCGATCTTGCCTTGCGCTGGTACGCCCCGCTGCTTACGCAGCGCTTCGACGATGCCGCCGTGCGTCAGGCGGATCTGGAGCAACTCGCACGCATTGCCGGTACCTACGGCTCTCGCGAGTCGTTTTTGACCGAACTGACGCTCGATCCCCCGGACGCGACGAGTGCGCAATCGGGTGTGCCGTTGCTCGACGAGGATTATCTGATTCTGTCGACCATTCACAGCGCGAAGGGACAGGAGTGGCATTCGGTCTATGTGCTCAATGTTGTCGACGGATGCATTCCCTCTGATATGAGTACGGGCGACGACGCCGACATCGAGGAGGAGCGGCGGCTGCTGTACGTGGCGATGACGCGTGCGAAGGAATCGCTGCAACTGGTCGTGCCGCAGCGGTTTTACGTGCATCAACAAACCGGTCTGGGCGATCGCCACGTGTATGGCACGCGTAGCCGTTTCGTGTCCGACAAGATGCTGCCGCTCTACGAAATGCTCCCGAAGCCACGCGAAGGCGAAGTGCCACGCGGGCCAGTGGGCGACGTGACTGTGCACATCGATGTCGCAAGGAAGCTTCGCAATGCATGGTCCTGACATCCTGCTGCGCAGCGCGCGTGAGTCTGACATCGCGGCGGTGACCTCGCTTCTCATGCAGACCTATTACGAGACGTGGGCGCCGATGCTGCGACCGGAAGCGGCGGCGGCGTTCGCTTCCGGCGAAAGAACGCGGGCCTACGTGCAGGGTCATTGGCCCGAGTTCACGGTGGCGACGTCCGGTGCGGATGACGATCGGGTCGTTGGCATGGTGCATGGGGTGGGCGATTTCATCGATGCCCTGCATGTGGCGCCGGCGCAGCAGCGTCGCGGCATCGGCGCGTTGTTGCTCGCGCATGCCGAGGCACACATGCGCGCGCAGGGACACCGCGTCGCCCAGCTCGAAACCGACACGTTCAACACGCAAAGCCGCGCGTTTTACGCCCGACACGGTTACGCCGAAGTCGCGACGTATCCCGACGAGGAATGGGATAGCGGGTTCACGACCGTGCTGCTGACCAAGACGCTCTGAACGGTAGACCTTTCGCCACGTTTCCAATGTCAGGCGCGGAAATATGCCAGAGTTGCCGTCTTTCGTGCATCAGGTATAGTCGCCGCATCGGCGGCGGGGCATCGTGCACCGCCGTCATGCCGGTTTCATCACGACCTGAAAGAGACGCCTGCGAGGGGACACGAATGCAATGGCTGGTTGACCAAATGACGTTGCTGCCGACGGGGCTGTTGCTCGTCAGCATGGCGTTCGGCACGGCGCTGGTCGCCATGATCGTCGCCTGGTTAGCGCGCATGTGGTTGTTCGACCGTCTGGCCGATCCGTCGGAAGTGCGGGGTACGGTCGCCGATGTGGTCCACGGCAGTTTGCTCGCGTTCATTGTCTTCGTGCTCGCTCACGTGCTGACCGACGTGCGAGCCAATCTCGGCCATGCCGACGATCAGGCGCTGCACGAGGCGTCGGTGGTGCGGCGTCTGGACCGAGAACTCAAAGCGGTCGGAGATGCCGACGCGCAGTCAGCACGTGTGCTGCTGCGCAGCTATGTGAAGTCAGCCATCACCGACGAATGGGCAACATTGAGCACGGCCGATCCGGATCTGTCGCCGCTCACGGAAGAGGCGCTCACGACGTTTGTCGGTGCCACGCGTCGCGTGGTGGCCAAACATGAAGATAGTGCAAGCTCGATCCGGACATTGCTCGACCGGCTCGAGGAGTCGCGGCAGGGGCGTTTCGAAAACGCCACGAAGACCGTGCCGGGCGTGTTCTGGTGGGTCATTTCACTTTTCTTGCTGGCGGCCATGGCGATGAACGGCCGGTATCCCGGCTCGTGGAAGAGTAATTTCATCATTGCGATCCACATGGGCGCGATCGGGATGGTGGTGGCGTTGATCATCAATCTGGACGAGCCATTCCGCGGCGTGTCGGCGATTTCACCCGCGCCGCTGGCGAAATCGGTAGGTCTTGTCGTGCCGCACTGACGCGGAACGTTCGCGAGCCTTTCCTATGCCGGACCGCTTCCGGTTGTCGTATGCAGGAGAAGAGAACGATGTATTCGAATATGCCAGCGTCATCGGCAGAATCCACGCCGGAAATCGAGGCGTTCCGCCCCGGTGTCTACCGTCACTACAAAGGCAATTGCTATCTCGCGCTGGGCATCGCCCGCGCCGACGAGACCGACGAACCGGTCGTCGTCTACACGCGACTCTATCCGCGCGAAGGGTTGCCCATGAGCACCCGCCTGCTGCGTATTTGGAATGAACCGGTGATGACGGATAGCGGCCCGGTCGCGCGCTTCACGTACCTCGGTCATACGACTCCCGCCGCCTGAGCCATCGTGCGTTGCGCGTCGGGTAACTGTGCGCACGGACTTCACGATTCATTGCACCTCGCCATTTTCAGGACACGCCTTCCATGACCACGCTCCCCCCGATGCGCCATTCGGCCATGATCGATTCGCGCGCGCCCCTCGCCGCAGCCGATGCGCACACTCCCCGTAACGCTATCGCCACTGACGCGCCATCGTTATCGAAGCCCGCGCCACGCAACTTACGCCGTTGGTGGGCATTGTTCGCCATTCTTCCGTTTGTGATGTCGGTGTCGGGATGCGGATTGATGGCCGCGCCGTGCCGAGTGACCTCGGCCGGGTTGAAGATCATCCCGGGTGTCGGGGGCGTGCTGGCGGCGCCGACGGATGCATGCGCGGCTGCCATTGATTGATCGTCCCGCGTGTCTGGCGCCCGGGCGGTGTCCGTTTTCCGGTCGCAGAAAAAAAGAAAGCCCGCATGGTGCGGGCTAAATCCATATCAGGAGGAGACATGGAGGAGACGAGTTCAGTATAGGACGACGTGTTGCAACGCACCATATGTATTTTTACGTAAGTTCCCATATGTTGCGTACTCGCAACGGGAAATAAATCTCATAAAATCAATGATTTATTTCCATTGCCCCAGCATCTGCCCGCCTGCCATCCCTCAGAATTTCGAGTCCTTCCTCTAGTTATTGTGCGCGCGCACGTTTTTTCGTCGACATCTGTTCGAGAACGAACGGCACCGAGTCGCGCAGCGATGGATTGACCGTCGCGTCGTGATCGAGCCCGTCATACACGCGTACCAACGTTGTGGTGCCCGCTTTGGTGACATCGCGCGCAAACGCTTGCTGCATGATGACCGGCACGTCGATGTCCTTGCTGCCCATGCCGATGAACACCGGGTGCTTGATGTGCAGTGTCGGGTAGCGCAGCGAGGGCGTCTGGTTGGTCAGGAGCTTCTGGATCATCGGCTGAAGGCTGTTGCCGGCGTTCAGACCCGCAGCCGTGGAGTGATTGGTCAGCTCATCGATGCACAGCGTGCGGGCCTCATCGAGCACCGGCAACGCCTGCGGCGAGAAGTACCGTGCCGCCTGCAACGACGGATCACGGTCTGCGGCCGACAGGAACAAGTACATCGCGTAGGGGATCTTCGGGTCCGGCGCGCCTGGATCGGGCTGGCCCGCGAACAACATGGCGGCCGACGTCTGCGCATTGAAGTACGGCGTGCCGGTCAGCACGGTGGCGATCACTTTGACGTCCGGCGCGTACTGCGGCTGGTAGCCCGCGGCCGCGAACGCGGCATGTGCCCCCTGCGATTGGCCGACGATGACCACGCGGTTTTGCAACGGGAACACACTGCGGGCTGCGAGCAGACCGTCGAGCACGCTATAGGCTTCGGCGCGCGAATTCAGGTAGTGATGCAACCCTTGCGAGCCAAGGCCGGCGTAGTCGGGCGCAACCACCGCGAAGCCAAGCGATAGCCATGTACCGAGATATTGAATATCGCGCTGACTGCGCACATTGAGTGATGGCGCACACGCGCTGGCGACGCCCACGGTGCCGTGCGCCCACACGACGACAGGCCAGCCGCCGGGCGGCGTCGGACCTTTGGGCAGGAAGACGGCGCCCGTGTCTTCTCGGGCTTCGATGCCCCCCACGCCGTCGATGGAGCTGTATCGAATGCGGAATTGCTCGCCGGCCTCGGGCAAGCCGTGGTCGGCTTCGAGCGGTTGCCGGTCGACGATGGCGCCATGCGGAATGGTGGCGGGAGCCGCTTCAGGGGTGAGCGCATGGGCGGTGCGGCCGACGACCAGACTGGCGAACAGGGCGGCGCTCGCGAAGCGCCACAGGCGGTTGAACATGTTGAACTGTCCTCGTCTCGGGTTGTGCTTCTGAAGCTAGCCTGAGCGACGCACACACGTCGCCCGAATGCCGGTTGCCGTTACCTTGGCCAGTACAAGTGACGTTACACCGTCCCCATACGAATGTCTTGCGCGCTCCGTGTCAATGCGCCGTCAACCATGCGATGCCTGATTGCCTTGTGCCTGTACGACGGCAGCTTGCTCGGCAGCCGCTCGCCACGCGCGACGCGAGCGGCGCATGCGACGCAACGCGAGCGACGCCATCGTGATCCAGCCGAACGGACGCGGATCGACGAGCATGCTCACCGCGCGGGCGTAATCGAGCACCAGGCCGGGTGTCCACGCCATCGTCTTGGCACGCTTGCGAAGTTGCGCCGCGACCCACAGTTCCGGCGTGAGCCACAGGCGCACGAACGTCCACCAGCCCGCATCCGCACCGTTCGACAATTGTCCCACCCGGCCTTCGATGGCCGCCTCGAGTGCCTTGGCGACACTGCTCGAGCAGTTGCGGTGGGTGAGGTTATACGTGGGGTTCTGCCGGTATGTCTGCCAGAAGGCGCTAAGTTGCTGGGGACTGTAGTTGCGAATGCGGACCCGAACCGTCGACGGACACCACGCTTTCGACTCCGTCGCGTAGTCCGGCTGGAACACGCCGGGCACATCGTTTTCGCGTGTGGCGCGCAGCAGTTGCCCGAACTGGTCGGGGGAGCGGTCGATTTCCTTGGCCGGATAAAGACTGACGTACACGCCCTCATGGCTTTCCAGCGCGGCGTGGCCCGTCGAGATCACGCCGTTCTTGTCGACGGCAGCGATGTAGCGATCGATCACCGGATGGCGACGGGCCGGCGCTTTGGACGAGCCCGAAGGCGTCCAGACATGCACCGTCAGCGCCGGCTCGGAATCGGTCGGCGGGCCTTCCCAGCGAGGCGCACGCGGTCGCGCTTCCCACAGATGGCGCTTGTCCTCGGGGCTACCGAGAATCTGCTCGACACGGAAGTCGCGGCGCATGCGTCGTGCGCGCATCGCGAGCACCAGTACGTTCCAGCCGGTGAACGCGAGTCCCAGCCCGATGGCGTATGGCAGGGTGCCCTTGTAATGCGTCGGATACGGTTGATAGAAGAAGATCGCCACCGCGATTTCGAGCAGCCCGCCTGCCATCGCCCACGCCCAGCGCGGATAACGCACGACATACGCCGCCACACATTGCAGCAGCCCATCGGCGAGGAACAGCGTGCCGAACAGCATCGACAGCCAGAAGTTGCCGTATCGCTGGTCGAAGAAGAGCACCAGCAACGCGGCGAGTGTGAAAGCTCCCCCCTTGAGCCCGCGCACGATGCGCTGGCCTCCCACACCGATCGTGACGATGGCGAGTGTGGCCAGCCCTTCGAGCAGAAGCATCCAGGCGAATACCTTGAGCGGGAAGTGCACGACACCGTCGAGCGCGTCGACGATGAGAGCCAGCCCGAAGGCAAAGAAGATCGCACCGATCCAGATCAGCGCCCGCGCCCGGCGGCGCAGGTAATCGACGCCAAGCAACAGCAGTATCAGACGTACCAACGTTAGGTCTCCATCGCAGGCGCCTGTCCCCGCTGATCACGGAGGAAAGCGCGCACCCCGAATGCGGGATGATTTAGGATTTAGCTTATTTTGACGCTATCTTAGCGCGTGAACCGTGACAGGCCAAAAACAAAGGCGGCGCGCTCCTTTCGGGGCGCGCCGCCTGTTGTGACAGACAACACATGCGCACCGCCCAGTGGGGCGATGCGTTAGCAGTTGACTTAGTCCTTCTTGCTTTCGAGCTGCGGCAGGGCGTCGGCGCTCGATGCGGTGAGCAGACCGGCCTTGGCGTAGGTCATCAGCTTCTCGCGCGTGTCGACGATGTCGAGCGTGCGCATCGTGAGTTGGCCGATGCGGTCGAGCGGCGTGAAGACCGAGTCGCCCTTTTCCATCGTCAGGCGTTCCGGCTTGTACGTGAGGTTCGGCGACGTCGTGTTGAGCAGCGAGTAATCGTTGCCGCGACGCAGCTCGATGGTCACTTCGCCGGTCACGGCGCGGGCCACCCAGCGTTGCGCCGTCTCGCGCAGCATGATGGCTTGCGGGTCGAACCAACGGCCCTGGTACAGCAGACGGCCCAGACGGCGGCCGTTTTCGCGGTACTGCTCGATGGTGTCTTCGTTGTGGATGCCGGTCACGAGTCGCTCGTAGGCGATGAACAGCAGCGCGAGGCCCGGGGCTTCGTAGATGCCGCGGCTCTTCGCTTCGATGATGCGGTTTTCGATCTGGTCGCTCATGCCCAGGCCGTGACGGCCACCGATACGGTTGGCTTCTTCGAACAATTCGACGGCATTGGCGAACGTCTTGCCGTTGAGCGCCACCGGCTGGCCTTCTTCGAAGCGCACGGTGACTTCTTCGGCCTTGATCGCGCAATCGTCGCGCCAGAACGGCACACCCATGATCGGCTGCACGATCTTGATGCCCGAATTCAGGTGCTCGAGATCCTTGGCTTCATGGGTCGCGCCCAGCATGTTCGAGTCCGTCGAATAGGCCTTCTCGACCGACATCTTGTAATCGAAACCGTTGGCGATCAGGAATTCCGACATTTCCTTGCGGCCGCCAAGCTCGTCGATGAACGTCTGGTCCAGCCACGGCTTGTAGATTTGCAGGCCCGGGTTGGTCAAGAGACCGTAGCGGTAGAAGCGCTCGATGTCATTGCCCTTGTACGTGCTGCCATCACCCCAGATATTGACGTCATCTTCCTTCATCGCAGCGACGAGCATCGTGCCCGTGACGGCGCGACCGATCGGCGTGGTGTTGAAGTAGGTGACGCCGGCCGTCGAGATATGGAAGGCGCCCGATTGCAGAGCGGCGATGCCTTCGGACACGAGTTGCGCGCGGCAGTCGATCAGACGGGCGTTCTCGGCGCCGTAACCCATGGCGCGGCGCGGGATTTCCTCGTAGTCCGGTTCGTCCGGCTGACCCAGATTGGCCGTGTAAGCATACGGAATCGCGCCTTTCTGGCGCATCCAAAGCAGCGCAGCGCTGGTGTCGAGACCGCCCGAAAAGGCGATACCGACCCGTTGTCCCGTGGGAATGTGTTGCAGAATCGTGGTCATCGGCGTGAAAAAGCTGGGTTTTTAACCTGTCAAGTATCCCCGTCCGGGCTATGGATGGTCAAGTCTGACGGCCGACTCCCGTGCGCCGGGAGCGGCGTGAGCGCCTAAATCCTCACCATTGCATCCCCGCCACGCTGCATGCCGAGGCCAAAAAGTCGGAGAACGCCCGAATCACGAGCGATGCCTGACGATGCTGCGGATAGACGACGTGAATGGCCATCGGTGCGGGCGCGAAGTCGTCGAGCACCGTCACTAGCCGCCCGTTCAGCAGCGCCGGGGCGACGATGAACACCGGCAGCCACGACAGGCCGAGGCCCGCCACGGCGGCGTCGCGCGCCAATTCCCCATTGTTCACGCGCAGGCGGCCTGCCACCGCAATATCGACCGGATGACCGTCTCGTGCGTATGTCCAGTTCACGCGCTGGGTGTGGCCGTAGGGCAGCAGGGCGTGCTCGCGCAGGTCCTCCGGGGTCTGGGGCGTGCCGTGGGCCTCCAGATAGCGTGGGCTGGCGCAGGTGACCATCCGCATGGGGGCGACCGTCCGGGCGATCAGGGACGAATCGGCCAACTCACCGATGCGCACCGCCACGTCGTAGCCCTCCGCGATGATGTCGACGGTGCGGTCGTTCAGCTCAAGTTCGATCGTGACGTCGGGATAGGTCGTGAGAAACGACGGGATGACCGATCCGAGGAACATCGTCCCGAACGACATCGGGGCAGAGACGCGCAAGTTGCCGCGAGGGCGCTCGCCCTGGCTGCTCACCGCAAGATTGGCCGCTTCCACGTCGTCGAGAATGCGGCGGGCCCGATCGTAGTAGATGCGGCCGAGGTCCGTGACCGCCAGCCGACGCGTCGTGCGCAGCAGCAACCGCGCCCCTAGCGTCTGCTCCAGCGACGAGATGCGCCGGCTCACGAACTGCTTCGAGAGTCCGAGCTTCGCCGCCGCGCCCGTAAAACTCATGGCATCCACGGCGGTGACGAAGATCCGCATGTCGTCGAGCAAGTCCATCGGCAAGATTCCAGTGGTAAGAGAGTGCGGGTGACAACGAGCGCGTTGACTGCGTCATTGTCACCCGGTAGCTGACAATCTTAGCCGAGGTGAGGCGTTACCGAAGCGCCAGCCGCAGCCCCAGCAGAATGGCGGCGGTGCCCGCGACGGCGAGCGCCGTCGGGCGATGGCCGAAGATGCCCCAGTCGAGCAATGCCGTCACCACGGGAACCAGATAGAACAGGCTGGTGACGGTGACGAGGTTGCCGGTCGCGATCATCCGGTACAGCAGCAACGTGGCGCCGACCGAAATCACAAGTCCCATGTAGAGCAGCGGCAACCAGAAGCCCCACGAATCGTCGAGGTGCCACGGTTGAGTCGGCGCGACGAGCAGCGCCATCGCGAGCCCGACGGCGTATTGCAGCGGCAGCACGTCGAGCGGCGTCTGGCGTGAGCCTTTCTGCGCGAGGGTGCCGAGCGTCATGCACACGAGTGCACTCAACGCCCACACCGAGCCCACGGCCGAGAGCTTCGCCGACATCAGGCTCTGCGCCACGACGAGCGCGAGTCCGGCCAGCGCGACGGCCAGCCCCGCGAGACGCCGTGCGCTGTGCGTTCGTTCAAGCGCGACGAGCGTGAGGATCGGCTGCACGCCCAGCACCGTGGCAAGCGCTCCCGGTGTGATGCCGTTCGCGAGCGCCAGCAGGTACGCCGCCTGATAACCACCGATGAGCAACACGCCGGTTCCGGCGACCTGCCATCGCGTGCCCACCGCCGGCCACCATTGACGCCGCGTCAGAGCAATGAGCGTTAGCGCCGCGAGCGCCACGCCGAGCCGCACGACGAGGAACGCAAATGCCGACGCATGCGTCAGCCCCCATTTGGCGGCCAACGCGCCGCCACTCCACAACAGAACAAACAGAAGCGTCGCGCCATGCCGGCGCCACGCGAGACTTTCGACTTGCATCGATCTTCCCCTGAACAGGATGTCCAGCCTGCCTGGCACCGGGTCGACGACACGGGGGGGCGAGTGCCCTTTCCCGTGACGCGATTCACGTCACATGCGCAGCATCACAACGTGTCATCGCGTTCGACGCACGACGCGCAGACAGGCGGATCGAAACTGAAATTCGGATGAAAAGGTGTTTGCCGGGTGACGAACACCCGGCACGCCAGCGGTGGCGTCAGGCCACGACGTTGGCGACTGTGACCACCACGGCGGGCGGTGCTACGCCGGCCGGCGGCGACAGCGGGGGAGGTGCGACGGCTGCAAAGCGTCCGCGCAGATGCAAGCCAACACCGCGTGGTAGCGGTGCGACGTCGGACCTGGTAAGTCGCGGGAACGCGTGAGCTGTCATGGATCGATGATGAGACAAAGCGGCGCCCGTCACTCGGCGGGCGTGGACTCACTTTACACGGACCCTCTGCCTGCGGCAAGCGTGCGACGCGACAGACCGATCAGCGGGATCAGTCGGATCAGCGTGCCGGCCACGTCCCCGTGTGCCCGACGCTGGGCGACGCTTCGCCATCTCGCCATTGGGCGGGCAGAGCGCGGCGAACGCGACGAACTTCGCGTACCTTCATGCGCACGAGCCGTTGCGCCCCTTCGAAGCCGCTCTGTGTTTCGTCATGCCACAGAATCTCGGCGTCGCCTGCGATGTGAAGAAAGTCGCCCGACGCAAAGTCGACGAACACCAGTCCCGCACGCGGGTTGGCGTGCAGATTGCCGAGCGTGTTGTAGAACGCGTTACCGCGAAAATCGGGCCACGTCAGCGTGTGCGCATCCTCGACGCGCACGAAGCCCGGCTTGCCGCCCCGATGCGACACGTCCGTGCCGGCGTTGCGCTCGCTGGCATCTTCCCCGGCGTAATGCGTGGCGACGAAGAAGGTATCGGCACTGGCGATCTGCCATTGTGCGTCATCGTCGAGCGACGTTTGCGGCAGATCTGCCTGCGGCGTGTCGTCGTGGCCGTCGGGTGTGATTTCGCGTTTGCGGATGTACTGCGGGCAGTTGCCGAAACTCTGCGCGACGCGAATCGCAAAGCCTCGCGCATCGGCGTCGACGATCGGACCATTGACGCGA
This sequence comes from Pandoraea fibrosis, assembly GCF_000807775.2. NCBI lineage: Bacteria > Pseudomonadati > Pseudomonadota > Betaproteobacteria > Burkholderiales > Burkholderiaceae > Pandoraea > Pandoraea fibrosis. The sequence goes on from NZ_CP047385.1 coordinate 387,989, forward strand.
TTTCTGCGGCGCGTCGACGGTTCCAGTCCCAACATGCCGACCGGTGCGCCCGGCGTCATCGCGCCGTACAGGGGATCGGTCTCGGGTGGCAACGCATCCACACGTAACAGCGTCGGGTCCGGCGAGTGTGCGAAGCCGGGCGTGCCGTTCAGCAGCGTCGCCCAGGGCTGACCGTCGGCGTCCAGCGCACCCACGACGAGGAACGGCAACTGCGCGAAGAATTGCCGATGCTGCTCCGGCATCGCGGTACGAATGAGGCGCGCCCCGACTTCCGCCATCGCTTCGCGGGAACCGGCGAGCGTTTGCACGGCCATCTCGCCGGGGTGAAACGGCGAGGCAGCGAACGATGTTGCGACGGGTGCGGTCATGATCTTCTCCTGACGTTCAGGCGGCATTCAGGCCGCAAGCGGTCGACGCCATCGGGACGAAGCGCGGCAACCCGGCCACACGGCCCAGCCATGCGCGTACAGCGGGATAGGGGGCGAGCGAAACATTGCCCTCTGGGGCATGCGCGAGATACGCATAGCAGGCGACATCGGCAATCGTCGGGGTGTCACCCGCGAGGAACGCTGTCGCTTGCGGCGCGCTGAGATAGGTCTCGATGTTCGAGAGCAGTGTCTTGGCCCGCTCGATCATCTCCGTTGCGTCCACAGGGCGCTGGAACAGCACCACGACGCGCGCTGCCGCCGGTCCGAACGCCAGCTCGCCTGCCGCGACCGACAGCCATCGCTGCACCTTCGCGGCGCTCAGCGCGTCGCGCGGCAGCCAGGTGCCACGGGCGTCGTAGCGGGTGGCGAGATACGTGAGGATGGCGTTCGAATCGGCGATCACTACGCCATCGTCGTCGATGGCCGGGACTTGCCCGAAGTGATTGATGGCGAGATACGCCGGCTGCTTGTGCTCGCGTGCCGCGAAGTCGATGTCGACGGTCTCGTAGGGCAGATCCAGCAGGTGCAGCATCAGTTCGACGCGATGACAGTGACCCGACAGCGCATGCCGGTACAGACGAATCGGACGAGCAGGGCGAACGAGGGACTGCGCTTGGGCTTCGGCAGGGCGAGTCATGAAATGTCTCCGGTAGTGATGGACCGCAGACGGCGCGGGGTGCCTGCGCCGTCGCACGATAGGGCCATTCTCTATCCTGCCGATTTCCGAATAAATACTCGTGAGTTGATTTGACTACTCCGATAAACGGAGTAATGATGCGCGGCATGGACAAACTTCGCGCTATGCAGACGTTCGTCGCCATCGTCGATCAGGGCAGCCTGAGCGCTGCGGCGCGCGTGCTCGATTCCTCGCTTCCGGCGGTGGTGCGCACGCTGGCGGCGCTCGAGACCTCGCTCGATGTGCGGTTGCTCAACCGCACGACCCGACGGATCGCGCTGACCGAGGAGGGGCGGACGTATCTCGATACCTGCCGCCAGATCCTCAGCGAATTGCAAGAGGCCGAAGCGCGTCTGGCGGCACGCCACGAAGCGCCGACCGGCACGCTGGTGGTCACGGCGCCGGTGCTCTTCGGGCAACTGCATGTCGCGCCTGCGCTGTATCGCTTCCTGCGGGCCTATCCGGCTGTCAAATGCCGCTTGTTACTCAACGACCGTGTGGTGAATCTCTGGGAAGAGGGCATCGACGTCGGCATTCGCATCTCGCCGCTGGAAGACTCGACCCTCGTCGCGCAGGGCATCGGCGCGATTCGTCGCGTGGTGGTCGCGAGTCCCGGGTGTCTGGCCGAGCAGGGCGAAGTGACGCATCCGCGCGAACTCGTCGGCAAGAACTGTATCCGCTCGCATGGCGGCGGCTACGGGCAGTGGCGCTTCTGGGAGAGTGGGCGCGAGTTCGTCGTGCCGGTCGACGGCAATCTCGAAATCAGTCACGGCTTCACGGCGGTCGAGGCATGCATCGACGGGATGGGCTACGGCTGCTTCCTTTCGTATCAGGTGGCCGGCGCGATGGCCGATGGCCGTCTGGTACGCGTACTCAAGGAGTACGAAGGGCCGGCGCGCCCTGTCAGCATTGTGTATCCGCACGCGCGGCTGCTGCCGTCACGCACGCGCGCGTTCGTGGAATGGATGAAGCGTGAGTTACGCGACGTGCCGATGGTGTAGGCGCGTGCGAGCCATGGTGAAAATGCGGGCGTCGGATAAAAGAACGCGGAAAGCGACAGCGCCGCTTCCCGCTTAAAAAGCCCGCCGACGCCAACCGGCGGGCCGCTTCGTTCTGGATAGGATCAGTCGTCGTCGCCGCGACGCCAGCCACGGTGCCAGCCGCGATCGTGACGGTCGTCCCAGCGGCGATCGCGCCAGTCGTGCCAGCGGTCGCGGCCGTAATAGACGACCGGTTGCGGCGCCTCATACACCGGACGCGGCTGGACATAAACCGGCTGCGGTGCGACGTAGACAGGCGGTGCCACAACGACCGGCGCGGGCACGCCGAGATAGACGCCCACATCAACGTGGGCCGAGGCAGCGGTCGATGCGACGGCGGCGACGGCGCCGAGGGCAGCAATGACAAGCATGCGTTTCATGGTGTCCTCCAGGGGGCGCTTGCAGGTGGACGCAAAAGGCGAAGATGCTGCGCGCGCGTAGGCAATGTAGCCAGTGAGTCGGATCGATTCGCGAAGGCGGGTGATGCAAAAGGGGAGAAGCCAGTCGTCGAATCGTTGAAACCAGTGTATCGACGAGGTCGCGTAGCAGGTGCTACGAGTTTGTCTGGGATGTGTCGTTTTGTAACGCGGGTGGACGGGCTTCGTTTGCGCATCGACCCGGTGAATCGACGAGGGAGAGCCGGCGGAGGTGACGAGAAAAATCGATCGCCGAAAAAACAAAAGGCGTCACGCGAAAACGCGCAACGCCTTGTGCTTTGATTCGTTGGTAGGCTCGATTGGACTCGAACCAACGACCCCCACCATGTCAAGGTGGTGCTCTAACCAGCTGAGCTACGAGCCTAGAAAGACCGCGAGTATAGGGTCAATTTTCGAAGCTGGCAAGCGTTTTGCACGAATTCCGCACGAAATATCCGAAAAAAGTTTCCGACGTGCTCATTCGCCGCGCTTCGCGGTCCCGCGTTTCGGCTTGATTCGCACCCAGAGTCCCTTGTTGCCGCCACTTCCCGCGCGCTGTTCGACATCGAAGAGGCCGATGGTCGTCACGAGGTCGCTCAGTTTTCCGAAGCCGTAATTGCGTGCGTCGAAGTCGGGCGCCTGCTTGGCGATGTGACTGCCGATAGGGCCCAGACTGGCCCAGCCGTCTTCGTCGGATACACCGGTCACGGCATTGCGCAGCAGTCGCACGAGCCGGGTGTCGCGCTTGAGGTCCGACGCCGTGCGACGTTTGCGCGGCGCGGGCGCTTCGTCTCCATCGGGCTCATCGTCCTGGCGCAGCAATTCCGTGTAGATGAACTTGTCGCAGGCGGTCACGAACGGCTGCGGCGTCTTGCGCTCGCCGAAGCCGTACACGATCAGCCCTTGCTCGCGAATGCGCGACGCGAGGCGCGTGAAATCGCTATCGCTGGAGACGAGACAGAAGCCGTCGAAGCGCCCGGTGTAGAGCAGATCCATCGCGTCGATGATCATGGCGCTGTCGGTGGCGTTCTTGCCGACGGTGTAACGGAACTGCTGAATCGGCTGGATCGAGTATTCGAGCAGGCACTTCTTCCAGCCGTCGAGATTCGGCTTCGTCCAGTCGCCGTAGATGCGTTTCACACTCGCCACGCCGTACTTGGCCACTTCGGTCAGCAGACCTTCGACGATAGCGGGCGCGGCATTGTCGGCATCGATGAGCACGACGAGCGTGGGGCCCTGGGCGGTGACGGGGGTGGTAACGGGCATGGCAGTTTCCTTGATGGCGAGGACGTTCCGCATTATGGCCCGGAAGTGTGTCCGCCATGCCTTGAAACGGATCAGTGGGCGACGCGACGGTGTCCCAACGGTGCGAACCACAACACCACAATGCCGACGAGCAGGCTCGCCGCCGCAAACATCAGGCCCGACGTGAACGAGTGCGTCCAGTCCTTGAGCACGCCCACGACAATCGGACTCAGCGCCGAGCCGAGATTGCCGACGGCGTTGATGACGGCGAGTCCAAGCGCGCGCGTGTGTGGCGCGAGACTCCGATCGGGCACCGTCCAGAAAATCGCCATCGCGGTGTAGGCCCCGGTCGAAGCCATTGCGACGCCCGCCAGACGCAACGACGGATCCGGCGCGAAACAGGTGACGACCCAGCCGGCGGCAGAGAAAAGCATCGGCAGCACCAGATGCCAGCGACGTTCCTGCAAGCGGTCGGACCGGCGTCCCCACCAGATCATGCCGGCAATCGTGCATACCGACGGGATGGCCGCGAGCAGGCCGATGGTCACATTGCTGCTGGTGGTGCCAAAGCTCTTCACGATCTGCGGAATCCACAGAGAGGCGAGCGAGAGTGTGTTGACGAGGCAGAAGTACCCGAGCGCGAATTTCGCCACGCTCGGCGTCAGGATCGCGCGCCACGCGCTATCGGTTTTGCCCGATGGCAGGCCAGCCCTGGCCACTTGTTGTGCGATGGCAGCGGCACGGTCGCGGGCGATCATCGCGTCGAGCGTCTGCCTCTCGGCGGCGCTTAGCCAGCGCGCGTCGGCGGGCTTGTCGTCGAGATACCACCAGGTGACGACACCCAGCAGCACCGTCGGCAATCCTTCGAGCACGAACAGCCATTGCCAGCCGGCGAGACCGGCGACTCCGTCCAGACGCAGCAGAAAACCCGAAGCGGCGGCGCCGATGGCGGACGTCACCGGCATCGCGATCATGAACCAGGCGTTGGCACGCGCGCGGGCGGCCGACGGGAACCAGTCGCCCATGTACAGCAGCATGCCGGGCAGGAAACCCGCTTCCGTAATGCCGACGATGGCGCGAATCAGATAGAGACTCGTCGCGTCGTGCGCGAACATCGTGGCGCTCGAGGCGAGCCCCCATGCGATCAGAATCGCGCCGATCCAGCGGCGCGCGCCGAACTTCACGAGCATCAGATTGCTCGGCACGCCACACAGCACATACGTCAGATAGAACACGGTCGAGGCCATGCCGAACATCGTGCTCGTGAGCCCGAGATCCTGACTCATCGTCAGTGCAGCAAAGCCGACGTTGATGCGATCGAGGAACGAAAACAGGAACAGGACGAACAGGAAGCCGAGCAAGCGCCGGGATATCTTGCGCACGACGGCGCGCTCCATTGCGTCGTTCTGTGCTGTCGGTTGCCCGTGTGTGCCGTCAAAAGCAGTGGCTGCGGTGGCGTGAGATGCCGATGCGGCAATGCCGCCGGCAAGTCTGGCGGCAGGTGTGATACGACTCATGATGGGTGTCTTCTCCAACGCTCCCCGCCTTGGTCTGGGTGTGGCGGTGTGATGTGAACGGGTTCGCCGTCGAGGGCGGACACCGATGGGGCAATCAGGGGCAAGCACCGGCAAGCACAGGCAATACCGAACGCTTGCCCGGTCAGTGCGCTTGTGCGACAGCGTTCTGTGCGCTGTTCGCGGCGCGTCCGATGAGATCGATTACACGCTGCGGGTCGCGGATCTCATGGGCCAGCAGCAGAGCCACTTTGGCGAGAAACAACTCGCGCTTGTCTTCCGGCGCGGCGTCGATAGCCAGTGCGAGGGCGTCGTAGATCTCCTCGAGTCCGGCGATGGCAATTTGTGCGGTGGTCATGATGGGCTTCCTTGTGTGACGCGACGACTCACGCGCGGGCCGTGGCCTGCGCGAGCGCGCGAGCCAGACGTGCGGCGTCGATCTGCTGCCAACGGGCGCAGACATGGTGATCGGGGCGCACGAGATATGCCGTGCCGTTGGCGGCACCGTATTTCATCGCGGCGTGCCCGGTCGGATCGGGCAGCGTGATATCCGCGCCCGGGACAGTGCGTTGCGACGGGGCAAACGCGATGACCTTCACCGGCACACCGCTTTCGCGCCACGTCACGATTTCGTGACGCAAGCCCTCGTCGAGCGGTGCGTCGCCAAACGTCACCAGATGAAATGCCGCGCCGAGGTGATCGTAGAGATAGTCGTTCTCGCCCAGCTTCACATTCGCCGCCGGCGCACCGACCGTCGGGCCGGCCGTCATGCGGGCGTTATCGTCGTCGGGGCAGTTCAGTGGCGAGTCGCGATAGTCGTGTGCGCGCGACGTGCGCCAGTGAAACAGCGGCCGCACGAATTCGTGGTCGAGCGAGAGATCCAGCACGGCGTCGCGCAATACCCGAAAGCCATGCGATGGCGGCGTCATGAAACGTGTGCTCTTGCCGGCTTCCGCGATGATTTCCCGGGCCGCGCCCACACGGTCGTGCGTGTACGACGCGAGCAGTGGCGCAGGCGCCGCTCCCTTCGCGACGGCCGCCAGCTTCCACGACAGGTCGATGGCGTCCTGAAAGCCCGTGTTGGCGCCGCGCACGCCGAAGATCGGCAACAGATGCGCGGCGTCCCCCGCGAAGAGCACGCGGCCCTGCACGTAGTCGGGCAACGTCAGCGCGCGCGCCGAATATACCGAACACCAATCGAGTTCCCACGGCTTGCCGCCCAGCCCCATCATCTCGAGCTGCGCGTTGATGCATTCGCGAATCGTCTCGGGTTGCAGCGCATGTTCGGAGGTCTCCGACGCAGGCAATTGATAGTCCACGCGCCAGATGCCGTCAGGCTCGCGATGCATGAGCACCGTGTTTCCCGGATTCCAGTCGGGCGCGAAATACGCGAGCCGCTCGGTCGGCAGATCGAGATCGATGCGAATGTCGGCGATGACGAAACGGCCCTCGTAGCTCGCGCCTTCGAAGCGCAGGCCCAGCGCGGTACGCACGGTCGAGCGCGCGCCGTCGGCGGCGACGAGCCACTGCGTGCGTTGTGTGTACTCGCCATCGGGCGTGTCGATTTGCAGGGTGACACCGTGTGCATCCTGCGTGAGTCCAGTGAGCTTGTTGCCCCAGCGCATCTCGATGCGCGGCTCACGCTCGATAGCCTCGACCAGATAGCTCTCGAGCACGTTCTGTTGCAGGTTGATGAGCGGTGCGAAGCGGTCGTCCTCGTCCACGGGGGATTCCATGCGGAACACGCGCTGGCCGCGATAGTACGAATTGCCGCTGGTCCACGGCAGGCCCTTGGCGACCACGGCGTCTGCCACGCCCACGGCTTGCAGAATTTCCTGCGAGCGGCGCGTGAAGACGATGGCGCGGCTGCCCTCCGAGACTTGCTGTTCGGCTTGCAGCACGACGCAGCGCACACCGTGGCGCGCCAGCGCGAGCGCCGTGACCAGGCCGATGGGGCCGCCGCCGACGACGGTGACGGGGACTTCCGACGTGTCGCCCTGCGGCGCGAAGTGGGGATGAACGCGGTACGCGTGATAAAGCGACGCGCGCGGGGTGGTCTCTGGTCGATGCATGATGCGGCACCCTATAAGCCGCTCGGCGCATGTGCAGGCAGTCTCGTGTCAGCGGAGGGACCCCTGGTCGCACATCGCGCGAATGACGAAAAACGTCATCGAGCATTTAGTTGCTAACACAACAATTCTAGTGTGCTAAGGTTGCGTTCGCAACCAAATATCGACCCATTTCGTCTAGGGGAAAACACTGAAATGCGGCCTGTTCACCCATCGCTCGACCAGTTCCTGACGTACAAGATGCACCGCCTGATGAAGCAGCACGACAAGCGCATCGCGCAGTCGTATGCGGACGCGGCGCAATTGAGTCTGGCCGAGTCGCGCGTGCTTGCCGCCGTGGGTACGGCGGGGGCGTTGTCGAACTCGGAGTTGGCGCGCCGGGCGAATCTCGATAAGAGTCAGGCGAGCCGCGGGGCGGACGGACTGGTCTCGCGCGGGTTGGTCCGTCGCGGCCCGGACGAGCACGACGGCCGTGCGGTGAAGGTGTCGCTCACCCCGGAAGGCGAGCGTGTGTGGCGCGTGGTGATAGACGCCGCGCGCGCGCATTACGAACGGTTGTTCGACGCGCTGACGGACGACGAAATGCGTGTGTACGAGCGTTTGCTCGACAAGCTGCTGGTGCGCTCCGACGAACTCGACTCCCAGGCGTGACGCGCGCCGCAGGCATTGCGCGGTAGCAAAAGGCAAGGGCACCCGAAGGTGCCCTTTTCCTTAGGCGCGCGACGGGGACGATGTCCGCCGCATGCGCATTTTCATGCTCAGGCGAACGTCAGCGTCTTCGTCAGATCGCCCGGCGGCATGGCACCGCGTGCGGCGAAGGCGGCGTTGCGATGGGCGAGGCCTTCGAGCGTCGGCAGGTCGTACAGACGGGTGACCAAGCGCAGCACCGACGTGGTGTCGTAAAACGTGTGATCGACATTGCCGCGTTTGGCGAACGGCGAGACCACGAGCGCCGGAACGCGCGAGCCGGGACCCCAGCGATCGCCCTTCGGCGGGGCCACGTGATCCCACCAGCCGCCGTTTTCGTCATACGTGATCACGACCATCATGTTCTGCCACTGCGGCGACTTCATCAGGTGCGCGAGCACGTTCGACACGTGCTGGTCGCCCGACTCCACATCCGAATAACCGGCGTGCTGATTCAGATTGCCTTGCGGCTTGTAGAACGTGACGGCGGGCAGCTTGCCGGCGATGGCGTCGGCGAGGAATTTGTTCGCGATCGGGCTGTCGCCCTCGCCACCGTCGCGCAGGTGCGCCTCACGTGCGGCCGTGCCCGGCGCGAACTGCGCGAAGTAGTTGAACGGCTGATGGTGATACTGGAAGTTCGGCCGGTCCGCGCCGCCTTTGTGATCGAGCGCCGATTGCCACGCGCCCGCATACCAGGCCCACGACACGCCTTTCGCCGAGAGCAGATCGCCGATGGTGGCGAACGTCTGCGGTGGCAGCGTCGCAGGGTTCGACGGATCGGCCATACGTTTGTCGCCCGCTGCCGCCGGCTTGATCGGCGACGGCTGATACGGCGGCATCATGGTGTTGACCGCGAAATCATCGGGTGTGATGGCGCCGTCGCGCACGAATTTCGGCTTACCGTCGGCGGCCGACGCGGGCGAGTCCGGGGCCACCGCCAGACGCACGCCCTGCGGCCCATCGGCCAGCACGGCGATCTTGTCTTTCGCAGGGCTTTGCGCTGCGTTCGGATAGACCGGCGGGCGGCCCGAAATCAGGAACTGGTGATTCAGGAACGAGCCGCCGAATGCCGCCATGAAGAAGTTGTCGCACATCGTGTACTGCTGCGCGATCTTGTACATGTCGAGCGTCTTGGCGGTCTCGCCGTAGTAGCCCATCACCGTACCGCCCGAGTCGGCCCACGCGGCGAACTGGTTGTTCGCGCCGTCGTTGATCTGCATCTGGTTCTGCCAGAACAGATGCCACAGGTCGCGGGTGATGACCGATTCCGGCAGCAGCTTGCCGTCAGCGTCCTTGAGCATGAATGGGGCGTTCGGCTGACGCCCGATATCCTTCTCGGTGATGTGGTACTTCTTGCCGCCGATCATCTGTGGGCGAGGCACCAGACCGTCGAAGAACGGCGGCAGCAGCGACATCGGCGTCTTGCCGTCGCGGTCGAGCTGCGTGTAGGCCGATGCGGGCACCTTCGAGAGCGGCTTCTCCACGCCGGGGAAATCGGCGAACAGATTGTTGAAGCTGCGGTTCTCGAGATAGATCACGACCACCGTCTTGATGTTGGCCTTGAGCTGCGCGTCGAACGTGCCGCCTGCGGGCACGACTGTCGGGGTGCCCGCACCGCCTTCGGCGGCGCAGCCAGTCAGAGCTGTAGTGGCGCCTGCTGCACCGGCGGCGCCGATGGCGGCCAGCCCCTGAAGCAGACGGCGACGCGACGGGTCCGACGGATTGTCGTCGTGCGAGAGGTCGGCATCCAGAGCGGGATCGTGGGGGTGGGGCGTGGCGTCGTTCGTCATGATGTCCTTGATTGACGTATCGGGCAGTGGCGTTCGGCTAGATGCGCGCGGGGGACGTGGGCCGTGGCCACCGGTCGGCGGCAGCAGGCGCCGACACACGGAAACGGCATTGACGGCTTTCCCGCGCGGGCGAGGCAGACGACGTTTTTACGCGGGGATTGTGACAATTCGGTGACGCCGCGATGGCGTCACGACAGACGAAACGCTGGGGAGGCTTCAGGCAGAGGGCGTGGCTTGACGTCCTGCGTAGCCGGTGTCCTCGAAGAGTCCGGTACGGAACTGTTCGACCAGATCGTCGAGCAGCGCGCGCAGGGCGCTGGGCATCTGCTTGCGCGACATGTACACGCCGTAGACCGTCATCTCGCGCGGCACGTAGTCGGGCAGCAGGGCACGTAGCGTGCCGTCGCGCAGATGCGGCAGTGCCGAATACACCGGCTGCATGGAGATGCCCGCACCCGCCAGCGTGGCGGCGAAGACCACGTTCACTTCATTGGCCGACAGATTGCCGCCGACGGGTACGCCGAGCGGCGTGCCGTGATGGGTGAATTGCCAGAGGCTCTTGCCGAAATAGGTGTACGTCAGACAGTTGTGCAGCGCGAGGTCTTCGGCACGCTCCGGTGTGCCATGACGCTGGAGATACGCCGGTGAGGCGCAGACCACGGAGTGGCAAGTGGCAAGACGGCGGGCAATCAGGCCGGGCGACGGTTCGGAAGTCACGCGAATCGCCAGATCGATGCGCTCGTCCACCAGATCGACGGCGCGGTCCGCCACGACGAGATCGATGGCTACGCCGGGATGCCGGGCGATGAAACGCGTGACGGCCGCCGCCAGAAACGCCTGACCGAGCGAGGTGCTGCACGCCACGCGCAGCAGGCCGCGCGGCGCGCTGTCGGCGTTCGAGGTGCAGGCAAGATCGTCGGCGATGCCGAGCATTTCGCGGCAACGCGGCAGCGCGTCGTTGCCGGCGTCGGTCAGGCTCACGGCGCGCGTCGTCCGGTGCAGCAGGCGCGTGCCGAGCCACGCCTCGAGTTCCGCCAGATACCGCGAGACCATCGCCCGCGACATGTCCAGCCGTTGCGCTGCCGCCGTGAGCGAGCCGCGATCGGCCACCTCGGTAAAGACACGCATTGCCGTCAGACGGTCCATGATTTGCTCGATCTGTGCAACAAAGTGATCGCCATTATGGGCTTTTTTTGAGCGATTGGCGCGACTACGATGGCATTCATGAGACGCCGTCGAGCGACGGCGCTGCACGACACAGGACAGACCGAAATGACTCAGGCAACTTTGCATTACATCGCCGATCCGCTGTGCGGATGGTGTTATGCCGCCGCGCCGCTGGTGCGTGCGGCGCGCGATGTGGCGGGCCTCGACGTGGCGTTTCACGGGGGCGGCATGATGGCCGGTCCGAACGCCCAACCCGTCACGCCACAGCTTCGCAATTACGTCATGCCGCACGACCATCGCATTGCGTCGTTGACCGGCCAGCCGTTCGGCGACGCCTATTTCGACGGCTTGCTGCGCGACGGCACTGCCGTGTTCGACTCTGCGCCGCCCACTGCCGCCGTGCTGGCGGCCGAAGCATTGGCTGGCCGCGGCCTCGACATGTTCGCCGCGTTACAGCGCGCGCATTACGTCGACGGTCGACGCATTGCCGATCGCGACGTGCTCGTCGGTATCGCCGCGGATCTGGGGCTGGATCGCAACGCCTTCGCCAGTGCCTTCGACGCGCAGGATGCCGCTGCGCTCATGCAGCATTTCCGCGACAGTCGCGCGTGGTTGACCCGCGTGGGTGGCAGCGGCTTTCCGACGTTTGCGCTGGATATCGGCGGCAAGATCGAGCGGCTGGAACCGGGCCGCTATCTAGGACAACCCGATGCGTGGCGCGATGCGCTGCGCGAGCGTTTGCTGGCCGCACAGGTGTCGTCTGCCGATGGCGATGGCAGCGCGTTGCCGCAATGCGGTCCCGACGGCTGCGCGCTCTGAGCGCTCGCGCTTTACCTGCTCACCCGTGAACCCCGAATTCCCCCTCACTCCCAGGAGATTCCTGATGAAAGTCGCCTTGATTGGTATCACCGGCCGCGTGGGAACGCGCGTTGCCGCCGAGTTGCTGCAACGTGGTCACACCGTCACGGGCATCGCCCGTAATCCCGAGCGCGTCGAAGCCGAGGCGGGCCTCACCGTCGTCAAGGGGGATGCCGCCGATCCGGCGTCGCTCGCGCCGCTGCTCGCCGGTCACGATGCCGTGATCAGCGCCGGTCGTTTTGTCTCGATGGATGCGGCCAAGCTCATCGACGCCGTGAAGCGCGCAAAGGTGCCGCGTCTGCTCGTGGTGGGCGGTGCCGGCAGTCTGGAGATTGCGCCGGGCAAGGCATTGATCGACACGCCGGAGTTTCCGCAAGCGTACAAGCCGGAAGCCAGCGCCGGTCGCGTGTTTCTGGAAGTGTTGCGCGCCGAGCCGAAAGACTCACCGCTGAACTGGACGTTCCTGTCGCCGTCGGCGTTGTTCGAACCGGGAGAGCGCACGGGCAAGTTCCGTGTGGGGGGCGATGGCCTGCTGGTCGATGCCAACGGCAAGAGCTGGATTTCGATGGAGGACTACGCCATCGCGCTTGTCGACGAGCTCGAAAAGAACCAGCATCCGCGCGCACGTTTCACGGTCGGCTATTGAGCGTGGTGTGACGGCGGCGCGCGTGAGTCGTCGTTCGTTGTTCGAGACAGCGATCAGCGCGCCTGCCGGAACGTGAGGTTGTAACGCACGGCTTGCGCGTCGAAGCTGCCTTCGACGCTGGCAATGCCGTGATAGGCGAGTCGCGACGGCCCGCCCCATACCACGACGTCGCCCGGCGCAAGCCGCACGCGACGTGTGCGATCGCTGCGCTGGAGGCCGCCCCACAGAAAAATCGCGGGCAGGCCGAGCGAGACCGACACGATGGGCGCCCCCAGTTCGCGCTCGTCGCGATCCTGATGCAGCGTGAGCCGTGCATCCAGCGCATAGCGATTGATGAGGCAGGCGTCGGGCCGGAAGTCCCGATAGCCGGCCGCCTCGGCGGCGTGCTGCGCGAGCACTTCGAACGAGGCCGGCATCGACGGCCACGGTTGCCGCGAGAGCGGATCGTGCGCGCCGTAGCGATATCCCATCCGGTCGCTGATCCATCCCACTTCCCCGCAATTCGTCATGGCGACCGACATGCGCTTGCCCCCCGGCGTCAGCCAGTGACGCAACGGTGCCTGCGCAATCACCGCGTCGATATCCGCTTGCAGGGTCGTCAGTTGCGGCTGCGCAAACCCCCGCAACACGAAAGCGCCCGGGCCGAGTTCGTCCGTCTGGGGGCTGTCGTGGCGGGCATCGTCGTTGCCGAAGAGGTCGAGTGTCATGTGGCGTCGTGCAGGATTACGCCGAGCGTATGCCGATGGCCGCTGCGCACACGGCTCACACCGTGACGCATGTTGACGCGATATACCCCGCGTGTGCCGTTCACCGGGCGGTGATGCACGGGGAACACCACGGCGTCGCCGCGCGTGAGCGGCACCACTTCGGCACGCGACTGCATGCGCGGACGCTGCTCGGTGAGTACGAATTCGCCGCCTGTGAAGTCCTTACCGGGCTGCGACAACAGAATGGCCACCTGTAACGGGAAGACGTGTTCCCCGTAAAGGTCTTGATGCAGACAATTGTAGTCGCCGGCTTCGTAGCGCAGCAGTAGCGGCGTTGGGCGGCGCTGGCCCGCGTCGTGGCACTGCGCGAGGTAGGCGCGGTGCGTGGGCGGATAGCGAGCGTCGATGCCCATCGCTGCGTGCCAGCGATGCGCGATTTCGCGCAACGGTGCGTAGAACGCTTCGCGCAGTTCGGCAACGAGCGAAGGCAGCGGATAGGCGAAGTACTGATATTCCCCCTGACCGAAACCATGACGCGCCATCACGACGCGGCTGCGAAAGCGAGGCGATGTTGGTGTCGCGCTCGTTTTGCCGTTCGTCTCGCCGTACATCTCGCAGAGGTCGGTGCATTCGCCATCGTTCAGCAGACGGGGAATGTGTGCTGCACCGAAGCGATTGAGTTCGTCTTCCAGTGCAGCCCAGTCGAGCGAGTGGATGACTGAGGTGCCTGCGCTCACCGCTTCACCTTGTTCACTTTGTCCGACGCGTCGCCCCGCTCTGCACGCTCGTGAGCGAGTAGCGCGCGCTTGCGCTCGACGCCCCAGCGATAGCCCGACAGCGCGCCGTCGTTGCGCACGATCCGGTGACACGGAATCGCCACAGCCAGTTTGTTCGACGCGCAGGCTTGCGCCACGGCACGCACGGCGCGGGGGGATCCGATGCGCTCGGCGATCTGTGCGTAACTGGCCGTCTCCCCTGCGGGCACTTCCCGCAACGCCTGCCAGACGCGCTGCTGGAACGCCGTGCCGCGCACATCGAGCGGCAACGACAGACCGATGCGCGGCGACTCCACGAATCCCACGACTTGTGCGACCCAACGTTCGAACTCGCTGTCTGCGCCGACCAGTTCCGCCTTTGGGAAGCGATCCTGCAAGTCCTTCACGAGCGTCTCCGGGTCGTCGCCCAACGAGATGTCGCAAAGGCCGCGCGAGGTCGCTGCCACCAGTAGCGCGCCAAGCGAGCATTGCGCCACCGCGAAGCGAATCGATTCGGCTTTGCCGCCTGCGCGGAACGCGGCCGGTTTCATACCGAGGAGTGCATCGGCATTTGCATAAAAGCGGCCATTGGAGTTGAAGCCTGCGTCGTAGAACGCCGACGTGACGCTCTCGGCGGCGGGCAGTGCGTCACGCACACGTTCGGCGCGACGGGCGTTCGCGTAGGCGCGAGGCGTCACGCCTGTCACCGAGCGAAAGAGTCGATGGAAATAGTGAGGGCTCAGGCCGGCCTCGGCAGCGAGCGCTTCCAGACGCGGCGGCGTCTCGGCCGTTTCGATACGCCGGCATGCGGCGGTCACGAGCGCGGCGTGACGCGCGTCGAGTGCGCCCTGATCCGGCTTGCAGCGTTTGCACGGACGAAAGCCGGCGCGCTCGGCGGCGGCCATGTCCGTATGAAACGCCACGTTTTCACGGCGCGCCAACCGGGCGCCGCACGACGGGCGGCAATACACGCCGGTCGTGCGCACGGAGTAGAAGAATTCGCCATCCGCCTGTTTGTCGCGGGCGACAACGGCCGCCCACTTCGCGTTGTCGGTCGCGTAGCGCGTCGCGTTTGGGGCAGACGCGGTTCGGGGCTGCGCATCGCGCGGATCGGAGCGAAGGGGACGTTTGGCGGTCATTGGGTCGGTACGCATCACGATGGTCTCCGGATGACTGAAGTCTGGCCTTCAGTGTAGGGAGCAGGTCGCGATGCTGCGCTCCGTTTCTTGCTATCGAATTCGATCAGACGCCCGGAGGCATCGTGGTGCCGAGCTTGGCGGCCAGACTCATCACCATCACCAGCACGAGCGCTTCCACGGCGACGACGCGGGCAAAGGCGGAAGTATCGAGTGGCGTCTCCCCCGTATCGAGCACCAGACGTGGCAGGAAGTGCCAACGATTCCACGCACCGAGCAATGCGGCGCAGGCGACCAGCACGAGCTTCGTGACCAGCCATGCCAGATACGGCGCATTCTGATCGGTGAACCACAGCGAAGGCGTTTCACCGAGTGTGCGCCATGCGTTGAACGCCCCGGTCACGAGCGCCACGAACATCGCGAGTGTAGCGACCGACGACAGCCTTTCACCATAAGCGGCACGTGCGCCGACCGGCCAGTGACGCCAGCCCGGGATCGCACATCCGGCGACGAGCAAGACGCCGGTCCACGACGCGGCAGCCCCCACATGCAGGGTATGCACGCCGATGGCAAGCCATGGCATCGATGCGTCCGCGGCATGCCCCGTACCGGCCCGGGCGAGCGCCAGCACGACGGCACCGCCCGCATAGATCGCACGGGCGTAACGCTCCTGACGATGTTCGCGTCGGTGATGCCGGTCGCGAGGGTCGTCGGCGACCGGCAGCACCGCGCGCAGACGGCGGCGTGCGTCGTACCAGGCCCAGGCGCCGACACATAACAGCACGGCGCCAAGACCGGCGACCCACTGCATCCGGCCGAAGTGCGATTGTGTGAGCACGAGCCACACGTCACCGAGCATGGCCGACGTGCTGTCCCAATCGCCGCCGGTCATCGCTTCGGTACTCGCGAGCACGTAGGCGATCCACGCGAGCATGGCGAGCCCGGCCGCGAACGCGGGCAGTACCCGCACCGTAAGGCCGCGCCGCACGGCGTGCGGACTACGTAACAGCCACACCCCGAGGGCGAGCGCCAGCGCGAGGTTCAGCAACCCCGCCGTGGCAGGTTGCCACGTACCGGCGGCCAGGTCGTCCGGCATCACTTCACAGTGAACTTGAAGTTGCCTTGCGTGCGATGGCCGTCGCTTGCGACAGCGACCCAGTTCGCCTGATAGTCGCCGGCCGGCAACGCGGGGAGCGACAGGGTGAGCGTCTTGCGGGCAGCGTCGAGTTCGGGTTTCGCCTGCGTGACCGGATTGCCCTTGGCGTCGACGACGCTCAGCTTCGAGAGGGCGCCTTCGAGCGCCGAATCGAACGTGACACGCACGGACTTCGGCGCATCGACAGTGGCCTGCGCGGCAGGCTCGCTCGATACGGCGTGCGCGTGCGCCCAGGCGCCTTGAGAGAGACCGGCCAGACCGAGCACTGCTGCAAGCGTGAGTCCCTGCGTGGCACGGCGCAGCAACGTCGTGGGGCGAGGAGCATGGGAAGCGATCTTGGAAGTACGCATATCGAGTTCGGCTTAAGGACGGAAAAGTCGGGAAAGCGGCGTTTGCCGGCGAACCGGAGGTACGGGCTCTGCGCCGAGCATGCCACGCCACAAGGGCTGGTTTGGCCCGCAGGAATACGCGACTTGCGCCGCTCGCGCAGTATCGCAGACCTTGCAGACCGGCGCAGCCGCCCGTCGGTTCCAGTGCGGCGCCTCGCGCGGCAATGTGTCGCGCGGCTGCACCACGCCACAGGTCGGGTATGTGCAACTGAGTTGCAAAATCGGAATGATCGCCGTATCATCGCGTCATATTGCAACTCGGTTGCATTAATTGGGTGGTACGAATCCGGCTGCGGACAGTGCAGCGACGGGCGATGACGTGGGTGCGAAGTGGCCGGCGTCATGCCGTGGCTGTCGCGGGTCTTGCGCCATGCGGTGTCCGGTGAACGGCTGGCATCGCCACGAATGCGCGCCGACGCGCCCGTGCCGCGTGATGCCGAGCCGATCCCCCCGACGGTGCGCGCCAGCGGCGTCATGCATTGCCGTACCCGCCATCCCAGGCGGCGGGTGCGGCGGGACATCCCGGGTGGGTGTCGTCGGTGCGCATCCTTCGGGAGATCGCGCGCACCGGGCACGCGTTGCCCGCCCCCACAAGATCACAGGACTTTGCCGTCATGACTCTCCCTCTCGCGAAATCCGGCGACGCCGATCGTCGCCTGCCCGTCACCGTACTTTCCGGCTTTCTCGGTGCGGGCAAAACCACGCTGCTCAACCATGTGCTGCGCAATCGCGACGGCCTGCGTGTGGCCGTGCTCGTCAATGACATGAGCGAAGTGAATATCGATGCCTCGTTCGTCGAGCGTGGCGCGGCTAACGCCGGCGCGGCGCTCTCGCGCACAGAGGAGCGTCTGGTCGAGATGAGCAACGGTTGCATCTGCTGCACGCTGCGCGAGGACTTGCTCATCGCGGTACGCGAACTCGCGCAGGACGGTCGCTTCGACTACCTGCTCATCGAATCGACGGGCATTGCCGAACCGATGCCGGTCGCCGCGACGTTCGAGTTTCGCGACGAGGCGGGGCAGTCGCTTGCTGACATCGCGCGCCTGGACACGATGGTGACGGTCGTCGATGCCCTGCATGTGCTCGAAGACTTCCATAGCCTCGACACGCTCGCTCAGCGAGGCGAAGTGGCCGGCGAGGAAGACGAGCGTCGTCTCGCCGAACTGCTGACCGAACAGATCGAGTTCGCAGACGTGGTTGTGGTCAGCAAAGTGGATTGCGTCGACGCGGAGCGGCTCGAGGCCGTCAAAGCGCTGATTACCGGTCTCAATCCGTCGGCCCGCATCGTGCTGGGCGAGCGCGGACAGGTGCCGTTGACCGAAGTGCTGGGTACCGGGCTGTTCGACCCGGAACGTGCCGAACAGATGGCCGGTTGGGCGCAGGCGCTCGCGGGCGAGCACGATTCCGAAGCCGACACCTATGGTGTGACGAGCTTCGTGCTGCGTCAGCGCGAGCCGCTGCATCCGGCGCGCTTCGCCTCGTTCATGTCTAGGCCGTTCGATGGACTGATTCGCGCCAAGGGGTATGTCTGGGCGGCGAGCCGCCCGGCCTGGGCGCTGGCGTACTCGCGTGCAGGCAATACCGCAACGCTGGAACCCGTGGGCCATTGGTGGGCCGCCGCCGATCCGGCGCAATGGCCGCCGCAAGGCGATCCGCAGCGCGTTGCGATCGAAGCGAACTGGGAAGCGCCGTGGGGTGATCGCATCAACGAAGTCGTGTTCATCGGACGCGACATGGATCGGGCCGCCATCGAGCAGGCCTTCCACGCTTGCCGACTGAGTGTCGTCGAACTGGCTCAGGGCGAAAGCGCGTGGCGCGACGCCGAACATGCGCTGCCTCTGGAAATGGCCAGCGAGAGCGCATGAGTCGTGGGGGATCCGGCGAGTCGCACGATGGGCGCGAGCGCGCGCTCAAGCGCACCACACAACGCAAGACTCGCAGTCTTGCCGTGGTGGAGTCGCGTGCGCAATTCACGCTCTCGCGTAGCTTCGTGTTCGAAGCGGCGCATACATTGATCCGGCGCGACATCGATCCGCCGAGTATCGATGCCAGCCGTCGCATCCACGGTCACAGCTACCGCGCGACGGTGGAGGTGACGGGCGACCCGCAAGGCGAAAGCGGCATGGTGCTCGATCTTGGCCGTCTGGACGCCGAACTCACCCGCGTGCGCGAGCGGCTCGATCATCGGTTGCTCGACGATGTGGCGGGTCTTGGCCCGGCCACGCTGGAAAATTTGTGTGCGTTCCTCTGGCGTGCGCTGGCACCAACGCTCGACGGGTTGTCTCGAGTCACGGTCAGCCGCGATGCGCGCGGCGACGCCTGCTCGCTCACCCTTCGCGAGCGTTGATTCGCTCACGCATTCGCGAACCCCAGACAAAGAAAAGCGGCCGGCACCGTGAGGTACCGGCCGCGGGCGCGCGGGAAGTCGCGCCCAAGGCGCCAGATGCGTCGGGAAGTTGAGCGCATCCGGCGTCTACCTGCCTCGCCTTAGAAGTCAGGCGTTTCCACCGGACGCAGGTCGAACACGAGCACTTCAGCGTCGGTGCCGTTCGAGAGCGTGAGCGCGGTTTCGTCGCGTACACGCACGCCGTCCCCCTCGCCCAGCGCCACGCCATTCACGCTCACGCTACCGCGTGCGACATGCACGTAAGCGTAGCGATTCGGTGCGAGTGTCAGCGTAGCCGACTCGTCGCCGTCGAACAGACCGGCATACACGCGAGCATCCTGATGGATGTGCAGCGAGTTGTCGTTGCCATCCGGCGAGATGATCAGGCGCAGGCGGCCGCGCTTTTCTTCCGGCGTGAAACGCTGTTGCTGATACTCAGGCGCGATCCCCGTCTGGTTCGGCACGATCCAGATTTGCAGGAAGTGCACCGGCGTCGTGGGCGAGTGGTTGAACTCGCTGTGCGCCACGCCGCGCCCGGCACTCATCAACTGGACGTCGCCCGGCTCGATCACCGAACCCGTACCCATGGTGTCCTTATGTTCGAGTGCGCCTTCGAGCACGTAGGAAAAGATCTCCATGTCGCGGTGCGGGTGCTTGCCGAAGCCCTGTGCCGGGGCCACACGGTCGTCGTTGATCACCAGCAGATCGGAAAAGCCGACTTGCTTCGGATCGTAATAATTGGCGAACGAGAACGTGTGGCGCGAGCTGAGCCAGCCATGATCGGCAACGCCTCGGTCTGCAGCTTTTCTGATGTCCAGCATGATGGGCTCCTGAGTCTTCATCGTTTCGTTGGGAGGCTTGATCGGCCTCGATGAATGTCATTTTAGAGTCCTGACGGAGAACTACAATCCATCTGAATCGTGAATAATTGTCATCCATAGTGTGACAATTAAGGGCGGGCTTCGATGGCCCGTTTTCCGGCAATGCGGCAGACGATTCCTATGGGACGGGGGACAACCGGCTGAAAGCACCGCCATTGGCGCGCGTGCCGTGGCGTGATGTGCGAGACTACGAGCCTTCTTTCGCCGTGCCATCGTCTGACGCCGCCCCCACTGGAGATTTGTCATGAGCCGTACCTATGCCTTTCGTATCGTCAATGTCTTCGCCGAAACGACCTTCGGTGGCAATCCGCTGTGCGTATTCGAAGATGGGCGGGGCCTGAGCGACGACGAAATGCGATTGTTGGCACGGCAGTTCAACCTGTCGGAGACGACGTTCATTTTCCCTTCGCAGACGGCGCAGGCCGATGCGCATGTGCGCATCTTTACGCCGGGCTACGAGATGCGTTTCGCCGGGCATCCGACGCTGGGCACGGCGCACGTGCTGCGTGCGTTGCGCGAACTGGGCGATGACGTGACGCTGCAATTCGCCGCAGGCCTGGTACCTGTCAAGGCCGAGGGCGATCACTGGACGCTGACGGCACCGTCGTCGGGCGAGCCCAAGATCGAGAAGGCGAGCGAAGCGGACGCCGACATTGCCGCGCTGGTGCGACTGAGCCGCGACGACCTTGCGCAATCGCCGCAATGGGTCGACACCGGCGCCGACCAGTTGCTGATTCCCGTGCGCAATGCCGACGCCGTTGCGCGTGCGCAACCCGACAGCGCGCGACTGGAACGGTGGCCGCTCTCGAGCCTGGAGCGCAAGACGGGTTACGTGTTTTCCATCGATAGCGCGAACGGCGGCGAGCTGGAGGTGACGGCACGCTACTTCTTCACCACGCAGGGCGGTGGGGTGAGCGAAGACCCGGGCACCGGTTCGGCATGCGCGAACCTCGGTGGCTGGCTGATCGGTCAGGGCTACCCGTTGCCCGTGCGTGCACGCGTGACGCAGGGCGATGCCATCGAGCGTCCGTGCCGACTGACGCTCGAAGTCACGGCGAACCGGGAGATTCGTGTGGGGGGCAATGTCATCGAACTCGCTCGCGGCGAGGTGCGCCTGTAAGGCGCGCGGGGGACGACAGTCGTATGTATGCTTTGGCAGCACCGGTCGAGACCGAGCTGGATATCAGGAAGAGCCGGTTCATCGGCATTGTCATGCCTGTGGCCTCGCGAGAGGCCGCGATGCGCGAACTCGACGCGCTGCGTGTGCGGTACCCCAACGCCACGCATTACTGCTGGGTGTTGTTGTGCGAGGGGGCGTCGGGTTTCGATGACGATGGCGAGCCGGGGGGCACGGCGGCCAAGCCGATGTACAACGTGCTCATGCACAAGGGGTTGGCGAACGTGCTGGCGGTCGTCGTTCGGTACTACGGCGGTATCAAGCTCGGCGCGGGCGGATTGACCCGGGCCTACGGACAGGCGGTCAGCGAAGCGCTGAAGCTCGCGACGCTGACCGCCGTCGAGCCGACGGCGGAACCCCGTTACCGCTGCACGTTTGCCCACGAAGCGACGCTGCGCCGGATCGCGGAACGTCATTGCGCCGAGGTGCTCGACGTCGGGTACGACGACGCCGTCACGCTCCGGTTACGGCTGAAAGTGCGTGACGTGGAGGCATTCGAAGCCGACGCAACCGAAGCGCTCAGCGGCGGGTTGGTGCGCTGCGACTGACCCGCCGCCCTCGCGTGACGATCAGCGGCGTTTCAGCGCACGTTGACCACGCCGCGCATGCCGGCTTCGAAGTGTCCCGGTTCGAGGCAGGCGAATTCCACCGTCCCCGGCTGGGTGAAATGCCACACGAGCGTCTTGCGCTCACCCGGGTCCACCGTCACGGCATTGGGTTCGGCGTGGGACATGCCGGGCATCTGCTGCATCATCTTGGCGTGCTCTGCGAGCGACGCCGCCGTGCCCAACGTCATTTCGTGGCGGATCTTGCCGTTGTTGGTCACCACGAAGCGCACCGTGTCGCCGCGACGCACGGTGAGCGTGGCGGGCGAGAAGCGCATGGTGTCGCGCATGTCGACATCGACCGTCCGGGTGGCCTGCGCGTCGTCGCCGGGTTCGCCGATGGCGGTGGCCGCGCCGCCGTGACCGTGCTGCATATGCATGGCGTGCGGATCGTCGGCAACGGCAGGGGCAGCGAATGCGAGCGAGGCGGCGCCGAACACGAACGGCATGGCGAAGACACGGGTGAAGCGCGAAGGGATACGTGAGCGAATCATGATTTGACTCCGGTTTTGCCCGCGTTGGCGGGCTGACGATGAGGAGAGGGTAACGCCGAAGCGCTGCCTTGCCACGGACTCGCGACCGAGCCTCGTGGCGCGCGATACGCGCCGGGATCGCGATAACTGTCGCGCGGCAGGTCCTGCCGCACTTTCAGGGTGGTGAACATGCCGCCCATTTCGATGGGGCCGTAGGGGCCGGTGCCGGTCATCATCGGCAACGTGTTCTCCGGCAGAGGCATCTCCATGCCGTTCATCGACGCACCGGTTTCGCCCATCGCCATATAGTCGGGAATGATGCGGGAGATCCGGGTGGCGATCTCGCGCTGGTTCACGCCCAGCATGGTCGGTACCTCGTGGCCCATCGGGTTCATCGTGTGGTGCGACTTGTGGCAGTGCAAGGCCCAGTCGCCGGGCTCGGTCGCCTCGAACTCGATGGCGCGCATCTGTCCCACGGCGACGTCGGTGGTGACCTCGGGCCATTGCGCGGTGGGCGGCACCCAGCCACCGTCGGTGCCCGTCACCTTGAACTCGTGACCGTGCAAGTGGATCGGGTGATTCGTCATCGTGAGATTGCCGATACGAATGCGCACCCGGTCGCCCTGACGCGCCACCAGCGGATCGATGCCGGGAAACGCCCGGCTGTTCCATGTCCACAGATTGAAGTCCGTCATTTCGTTCACCCGGGGCGTGCGGCTGCCGGGGTCGATGGCGTAGGCGTTGAT
This sequence comes from Pandoraea fibrosis, assembly GCF_000807775.2. NCBI lineage: Bacteria > Pseudomonadati > Pseudomonadota > Betaproteobacteria > Burkholderiales > Burkholderiaceae > Pandoraea > Pandoraea fibrosis. The sequence continues at coordinate 410,936 of NZ_CP047385.1, forward strand.
GAGGAACACGTAGTCGCGCTCGACCGGCAGGAACGACGGGTCTTTCGGATGCGTGACCCAGAAGCCCATCAGGCCCATCGCCATCTGCATCATCTCGTCGGCATGCGGGTGATACATGAACGTGCCGGGACGCTTCGCTTCGAACTCGTAGACGTAGGTTTGCCCCGGTGCGATGGCGCGCTGGTTCAGACCCGCCACACCGTCCATGCCGTTGGGCAGGCGCTGGCCGTGCCAGTGCACGCTGGTGGCCTCGGGCAGACGGTTCGTGACGTACAGACGCACGCGATCGCCTTCCACGACTTCGATGGTCGGCCCGGGGCTCTGACCGTTATAGCCCCACAGATTTGCCTGCATGCCCGGCGCGATTTCGCGCACGACCGGCTCGGCGATCAGGTGAAACTCTTTCACGCCATTGCGCATGCGCCACGGCAGTGTCCAGCCGTTGAGCGTGACGACAGGGCGATACGGGCGGCCGTTGGGCGGCGCGAGCGGTTTGGCGGTGCTGGCGTCGCTGCGCGTGGCGGCGTCGGGCAGGGCGGCCAGGCTGGTGCGTTCGACGGCGGTCGCGCCCATGACGGCGAGGCTGGCGTCACGCAGGAATCGTCGGCGCGAAGTCATGCGCCACCTCCATGTGAGTGAGTCGGGGAAGGTTGCGAGGGCGGTGCGGCCGGCGCCGTGCCTTGAGGCGTAGCGGGTGTGGAGGCTGGGCCTGTGGTGTCGGCGGTGACATCGGTGTCGGCTTCTCCACCGCCCAGACTCTCGCGAAACGATGCGTCGGCCAGCCAGTAATCTGCCGTGGCATCGATGTAGGCCAGCACCGTATCGTGTTGCTCGCGCGCGTCGGTCAACAGGTCGAAGACGCTGGCGAGCATGCCGTTATAGCGCAGCAGCCATTCGTCCGAGACACGCTGGCGCATCGGCAGAATCGTCACGCGGTAGTGCTCGGCGATGTCCCAGGCGGCGAGTGTCTGGGCGCGCCGCGTGCGAACGTCGGCACGCGCGGCGACCGCTGTGTCCGCAAGGCGGTCGACGCTCTGGCGATAGCGCGCTTCGGCACCGGCCACGCGTGCGGTGCCCCAGTCGAAGAGCGGCACCTCCAGCGAGATCTCGTAACCCCGCTCGTTGGGTGAGCCCGTCGCACTGTTGTTGCGATAGGCGGTGTCGAGCACGTTGACGAAGCGCGTGACGCGCGTGAGTCCCAGATCGCTCGCCGTGCTGTCGAGCGCGGCACGAGCGGCGCGAATGTCGGCACGTTCGCGTAACGCCTGGGCTTCGGCGTCAGGCCATGTCGGCCGCATGCGCGGGAGCGCCGGCAGACGTGCCGGCAGCGTGAAGCTCAGTTGCTGGCCCCACAGACCCATTTGCCGGGCGAGTTGTTCGCGTGCTGTGCCGGCCTGTTCACGCGCTCGTGCGAGGCGCGCCGCCGTGTCGGCGTAGACGAGATTTTCCTGCGTGCGACGCATCGCACTGAAATTGCCCGCGCGCGCCATGCCGTCGGCGAGTTCGCTGGCCGCCTGGGTGGCGAGACTCGTCTGCTCGAGAATCTGCACGCGTTCCTGCGCGGCCACGGCATCAATCCACGCGCGGCGTGTGAGCGTCGCCTGTTCGATGACGGCCTGCGTCACTTGTGCCTGTACCTGCGCGAAGCGGCGCGCTTCAATGCGCGAGGCGAGTGGCATCGTGAGCACACGAACGAAGTCGAGTCCCCATGTGCGTTCGATGCCGATATCGCCGCCGCCCTGCACGCGTTGGAATGAGAAGCGCGGATTGGGCAGGCGTCCGGCTTGCACGAGCGAGGCTTCGGCGATGCCGAGTTCCGCATAGGTCGCTTGCAGGCCGCGATGATTGAGCAGCGTGAGACGCACGGCGGTGTCGATGTCCAGGGGGCGGGCGAGCCAGTCGTCGCGTGTTTTTGCGAGGTCTTGTAACGCGGCATCGTCGCGTGCCCAGACTGCCGGTTCGCCAAGGTGCTGCTGCGTCGCTTGCGCGACCGGGCCAAAGCCGCCGTCGCTGCTGAACGTCGCGCAACCCGATAGTGCCAGCGTGGCAAGGGCCGCGACGATCAACGGTGCGCGGCGGTGTTGGCCCGGTCGCGAGACGGCGGGCGCACTTTGCCGAGCGGGGAACGCAAGCGTCGCATTCGGCATGACGGAGCGCGGGAGGAGGAGGGAAGCTGTCATCGCGCGCCTCCTTGCGTGCCGTGTCCGGCATGTCCCGCATGTCCATTGACCGGTGCCGCAGTGGCGCCGCCCATGTCGTGGCGACTGCCGGACATCTCTGTCATGTCTGTCATCGCGGAAACACTGGCGTTCACCTTGCGCCAATCGCCCGTGGGGACAGATAGCGCGGGACGGGAAAAGTCGTGCAGCACGCCGACGGGCAACGGACCGGCGAGGGCATCCGGCGAAGCGGGATCATCGGATCCGGTCGGGCTCGCGTGACCATCATGAGCCGCGTGAGCCGGGAGTGCCGGGGCACTCGTCGCGCTGCTGGCTGGCGCTGGCCACGCGCTCCACAGCGATAACACGGCCGGCACGATCCACGTGTGCCGTCGTAGAGAAGTGAGAAACGTCATCGAAAGGCTCGTCAATCTGGCGATGCCGTGACCGCGCCACGCATTGACGAGGCGCGACGGCGTCGCAGGTTCAACTGGCAGACGGACTCAACGCGACGACGCGAACGACCGGCGAATGCAGGCCGGTCACGTGACAGTGCGCAAAGTCAGTCAGACGGAGAACGGAGACGGTCAGTCATCGGCCGGCACGATGCAGCATCGAATGATGTCTGTCATCGAGACACCGGCGAGGAACCGTCAGGCGACGAGGGCTTTCGGTGGGCGCTCAGGCACGGCAACGACGGCGCTGGCGGCCGACGTGCGAAGGAAGGGGATCGCGGCGGACGGTTGGGCGTCCGGCGTGCGAATGGCAACACTGGGCGGGAGCGCCGTGCAGACGACGCACGCCGCGCAGGCCGAGCAACTCGCATGGAGGGTGTGCGGGTTGGCCGCCGCCGCGGGGTCCGACGACGCGTCTTGATTGGCCGTCGGAGACGCGCTCGCGTTGTCTGCAGCGGCGCTGTCATGGTGATGCATGCCGGGCATGGCGTTGCCCTGTGCAGACATCGTCATCGCGTGATGCATGGCCATTGTGGCGCTGGCGTCAGTCGTCGTTCCCGGTGCGCAATGCGTGCGCAGTGCGGCCATTGCCTGCAAGGGCATGGTTACGCACAACAGCCACAGCACGAGAAGTTTGCGCCAGCGATTCATGCCGCGCAGTCTAGCACCGCCTGTGCGACGCTCGCAAATCGACACGACGTCGTGTCGATCACCAATGCTCGAAAAGATGAAACGCTTCGAAGTGCGTGCGCCGTCGCGAGAGCGCGACAAGATTGACGACACACACCACGGCGACGAGCACGAAGAGTGGCGCGGAGACCTCGATGGTGTCGCGCGCGAGCACCGAGATGGACGTCAGCCCGATCATGAGCGCAAGCATCGCGCGATGTAGCCATGCTGCCAAACGAAGATGCCGTTCGGATTGCGCGACCAGCACCACAAGCGAGACATAGAACGGCGCGGCAAGCAGGGCGAGCACGCATAGCGCGAGCAACACGCCAAGTACGCTGGCGAGCAGCTCATGCCCGTCGGCGGCGCTCGATTGCACGCCGACGACCGTCGCGGCCGCGAGGTAAAGCAGCATCAGACCATCCAGAACGATCGCGAGTCGGCTCATGACGTCTCTCCGCCTATCGATAACAAGCCCAGCCAGACGGCGGCCGCCTCGATGCTTGCAGGATCGGACGTCGCCTGAACCCGATAAATCGACACGTTGCCGCTGTCGTCGACACAGAAAAGATCGCGCTCGAGGTCGGCAACGATGTCGAGCCGTTGCTGAAATCGGTAGAAGCCCAGCGGGGTGAGATCCTGCACGAGCGCCGCGAGCGTTTCGGGGTAGAGGTACAACCGTCGGGGCCAGTGGCCGTGGCGAAAGCGGAACTTGCCCACGGCGCCAAGCACATGGGCGAGCGTGCCGCCGTGCCCGCGAACGTGCCGCATGAGACGCGCCATATCGCGCGCCTTGCCGTTCTCCGGACTATCGGGGCGAAGACCGCAGGGGAGGGTGGGGTGTCCCATGGTTCACCCCGCGTCACGCACAACCACGCGAGCGCATTGCGAGCAATGCACTGCGGAAGACGCACACGTATCCACAAACACTCCGTTGACTTCCCGAAAGTGAGTGCCCGGCGAATATTGATCTTGTGTCTCGATAGTTGCAGAGCGATGCCGCGTGCGAAATCCGCACTTTCGCTTAATCCGTCGGCATGAGGTGTCGCGCGAGGCCGACAGATGACGGCTGTCATCTATCGCAGCGTGCGGCTGTGTGTCGGCAGGAGAGGCACAAATGGAAACCGGCGGGCTAAGCCGCCGGTTGAGGCCCCATCGGGGCATCGCCAGCCGCGTGTACCGGCGCGGCGTGGTAAGGGCCAAGGAGACTTGGCACCTGGGGGTATTGCCGTCATGCACTGAACCACCATCGGTTCCCGGCCGTGCCCATGCAGTTTCACTGCGATTGCAGTATAGGTCGCGGGCAGCCTTCGTGAATCGGCCTTTTGGATGAGCACGCAGCGCAAGCGAACTATCGGGCGTTCACACACTCGAAATGGCGCACGATTTCCCCTGTGACCGTGGTTTCGTCCGTGCCGACTTTGGGTTCTAATGGCACCATTCATGGCGGATATCGCAAGTGGCGCAGCCCCGCACGGCGACCACGCTGCACGCCACCGCACTCAGTCATAACATTCCAACGATGGCAACGAATTCACGACAACGATGGGCCTTGCTCGCTTGCCTTTGCGCAGTGCAGCCGGCCTTCGCCGCCGACCAGTGTGAGGGCATCCTCTTGCTGGCCAAGAGCGCGCAGAACGGTTTTGAAGATATCACCGGCCCGCTCGCGGCCAAGAACGAGCGTGGCGAAAGCTATCAGGCCACTTATTCGGTGCCGGGCGGCGACTGCAAGGTGTTCCGGGCCACAGGCCTCGCGCCGACCTACGAGTGCATCTGGGATTACCAGAAAATCACGCCGATGGATCTGCGCAATCAGGCGCAGTCGTTCGCGACGCAGGTCTCGCGTTGCACCCGTGGCGTGACGACGTTGCGCACCACGACCACGAACCCGGCGGGCCTGCCTGCCGAATGGCAGAGCGCGACCAGGAAGTATGCGCGTCCGGTCAACTTCACGGTCACGGCGCAGGATCTGGTAACGCCGCGCGGCGAGCGGATGCGCGAGATTTCGCTGTCCGTCGAGAAACAGGTCGAGAAGTAAGACGAGTGTCGCACTCGCAGACGTTGACGGCGCGCTTGGCTCACGTCGATCAATGCTCTCAAAGCCCCGTCGGCTATGGCCCTGCGGGGCGGCTTGTGTAAGCGGATTGCCGCAGTTACAAACGGTTGCAGACCACGTCAGGCATTAACATTTTTTCGGTCGACGCTCGTTCGGCTGACCCGGTACAGTCATTCTTGAGGCGTATGGCGCACTTGCAACCCGCAAGGTAGCCAATGCGTCCCGTGCCAACCGGCCCCACTCAGGGCCGGGTGCCGTGGCTGAACCCAAATGCGTGCCCGACTTCGTTACTGTTTCCTGTTGCTGCTGGTGTGTGCCTACCCTGCCTGGGCTGACGGTGGGCGTGGGCGCGACGTGCTGGACGTGAACAAGGCATCGCTTCGGGAAGACATCAGTCGTTTCAACGCCGATCGTGGCCGTGGACAGTCCGCCTATCCGAACTGGGCTGCCCCGGCGGAGCCCCGCGAACGTCAGTACACCCCGCAGGGCGAGCCACGCGGCCCGCGCGGCGGCGAGGGCAACCGTCGCAATCGCTAACGGGCGCCGGCGCCCACCCTCATGACGCGCTGACGCCATTCACCGTTCGCGGGCGAGTCCTTCGGCCCGCTGATCGCACCCCCTACAGCCCGTATGTCACCGTGCCGGACAATTTGCCCGGCATCGCGCCGCATTTTTTTCCTCACCCCCTCCCGAATGCATCGAATGTTGCACATGTGCAACATTGACTGCGGCCGACGCGACCCAATGACGTCTGACGGTCGTATATGCCAATTGCCTATTATTGCCGCACGTCACGGTGAATGTGAGTGTTCGCTAACCCGCTGATATAAGGGATATATCGATTTCGTTATACCGGGATTAATAGCGGCGCGGGTGGTCGGCCGATTTTTGTCTCCCCACCATTTCCGAGCCACGTCGTGTGGTGCTTTTTTCGTGCGGTGCCGCCCTATCTGCGCATGGCGGGGCTGTGCGAGAATCACGGCCGTTTATCAGGGAGGCGCTTCTTCAGCGGGCGCCGGCAGGTCCCGCGCAACGCGGGAACAGGCATACAAAATACATAAACCAAGGAGAAGTCAATGAAGCGGAGCATGGCCAAGGGCATTGGCGGGGCAATCGTGTTGGGCGCGTGCATGAGCGCACCGGCATTCGCACAATCGAACGTCACGTTGTACGGTCAGGTCGACGCCTGGGTGGGCGCGGTCAAGAATCCAGGGGGCGATCGTGCCTGGACGCAGGGCGGCGGGGGCATGTCCACGTCGTACTGGGGCATGAAGGGCAATGAAGATCTTGGCGGCGGCCTGAAGGCCGTGTTCGTGCTCGAAGACTTCTTCCGTCCGCAGAACGGCCAGTATGGCCGCTTCCAGGGCGACTCGATGTTCTCGCGCAACGCCTACGTCGGTCTGTCCTCGGACTCCGCCGGTACGGTCACGATCGGTCGTCTCACCACGTCGTACTTCGTCTCGACGATTCTGTTCAACCCGTTCGTCGATTCGTACACCTTCAGCCCGATGGTGTTCCACACGTTCATTGGTCAGGCCGGTCAGGGCATCGTGGGCGACTCCGGCTGGAGCAACGCCGTGATGTACACCACGCCGAACTTCAAGGGCCTGTCGGGCAGCGTGTCGTATGCGTTCGGCAACAAGGCGGGCGAAGCCGGTCAGAACAAGTGGAGCGCATCGGCGCTGTACTTCAACGGCCCGTTTGCCGCGACCGTGGCGTATCAGCAGGTGAAGTTCGACTCGCAGCCGGACGATCTCGCCGGCATGGCGGGCTTCCGCAGCCAGCAGGCCGTGCAACTGGGCGCGACGTATGACCTGCAGGTCGTGAAGCTCTTCGGCCAGTACCAGTACATCCGCAACAACATCACCGGCGGTGGTGTGTCGGAGAACGGCGGCCAGCTCGGCGTGTCCGTGCCGCTGGGCGGTGGCAGCGTGCTGGCGTCATACGCGTATACGAAGAGTTCCGGTACGACCAACGTGAACCGCAAGACGTGGGCGCTCGGTTACGACTACAACCTGTCGAAGCGCACCGATATCTATGCGGCTTACATGAACGACAAGGTCAGCTCGATGTCCGGCGGCGATACCTTTGGTGGTGGCGTTCGCATGAAGTTCTGACGTTGCGTGGCGCGCGTGCCCGAGTCGCGCGCCCGGCAAGATCGACGAAGGGGGCAGACGCTGTTCAGGGAGCGTCTGCCCCCTTTGGTTTGTGTGCCGATGCTGCCGGCAGACGAGACTCACGGCAACACTGCGCTGCGCGTTGCAGCCCTGAGCGTTTCGCACAGCGGTTTCAGGTGTCACCGATTCGACGTGTCCGCGCTATGATTTGTGCACCGCGCAAGACGGTATTCCCGCCACCATTCAGCACAAACGGAGCAGAGACGACATGACGATTCAACACGTAGGCATCATTGGCGCAGGCACGATGGGTAACGGCATTGCACAGGCTTGTGCGGTGGCCGGGTTGCCGGTGACGATGGTCGATATCAGTGATGCGGCCGTGCAGAAGGGCGTGGCGACGATCGCGGCCAGTCTCGACCGCCTGATCAAGAAGGACAAGCTGAGCACTGCCGACAAGACGGCGGCGCTCGCCCGCATTACCACGGCAACCGACTATGCGGCGCTTGCCGGGGCCGACATCGTGATCGAAGCCGCGACCGAGAACTTCGATCTGAAGGTCAAGATTCTCAAGCAACTCGAAGGCGTGGCGAAGGAGGATGCGATTCTCGCCTCGAACACGTCGTCGATCTCGATTACCAAGCTTGCCGCCATCGTTGCCAAGCCTGCGCAATTCATCGGCATGCATTTCTTCAATCCGGTGCCGCTCATGGCACTCGTGGAAATCATTCGCGGTCTGCAAACGAGCGACGCGACGCACGCGCGTGTCGATGCGCTCGCGCGCCAGCTCGGCAAGTCGCCGATTACGGTGAAGAATGCGCCGGGCTTTGTCGTCAACCGCATTCTGGTGCCGATGATCAACGAGGCGTTCTTCGTGCTGGCGGAGCATCTCGCGTCACCCGAAGAGATCGACGAAGGCATGAAGCTCGGCTGCAATCACCCGATCGGGCCGCTTGCGCTTGCCGACATGATCGGTCTGGACGTCTGCCTGTCGGTCATGAATGTGTACTACGAAGAGTTTGCCGACTCGAAGTATCGCCCGTGCCCGCTGCTCAAGGAGATGGTCGCGGCGGGGTACCTCGGGCGCAAGACCGGACGCGGCGTGTACACCTACTGACAATCGTGTGACCGCAGGAAAGCACCGGCGCGGGCATCGCGCCGGTAGCGAGGGACAGGCCTCGCGTCAAACCTCAGCCTCGTCCTCCTCCAGTTGCGATGGCAACGTATCCCCCGACGCGAGACTGCCGCCCCGACTCATCGTGCTCGTTGCCGATTGACTCGATGTGCCTTCCGAATTCAACGAATTTCCCCGGCCTCTCGCGTTGACACGGTGAGCGCCGAGCGGACGCGTGACGGAAACGGTGTATTCATTGCCAGGCAGATGCCCGATGTCGATCAGTGCGCGATTGATGACGCGCCCGGCATCGATCCGGCTGGTGGTGCTCGCGAACGAGATGGCTTTCGTTGTGCTCCACGGATCGAGAAGCACCGTCGACTGACGTGTGAGGTACGCCGCCTCTCGGAAGAGCTCATGGTTGATGCCGTCGCGATAGCCCGGATTGGGTGGCTGGGGTGTGGATCGGTCCATGAGTTCGATAAAGTGTTCGGACTCCGTATAAAGCACCATGACGTGAGGTGGACGGTTTTTCGGCTTGATGGTGATCATGCGGATCTGGTTTTTCGATATGCCGTTCTGGAGCAATGCGTGGAAAAGAATCTCTGCGTTTTCCTGACAGAAGGCCTCGGCGGTGACGTTCCACTCGTAATAGATCGCCGTGATCGTGGATGCATCGCGCTGTTGCTTGATCAGTGGGGCGTGCGGGTCGACCCGGCCGTTCATGGCGTTGCGCAGCACCGCCCGATGGTTCACGATCGAATTGTCCCGAATCGGTCGTAGATCGGCACGATTGGTTCGCCGCAAATGCAATTCGCTCAGCTCGACGAACGCATTCTGGATCGCTTCCTGTGCGCCTTCGTCGGGAACGTGGCGTATCGCGCTGTAAATATCCTCAAGACTGCCGGCGATGCTGTCCTGCACGTAGTCGAGCCGGCTCGCGCCGCACCCGCCGCCGCATAGTCGCAACGGCGCGTGGGCTTGCCACTTGCCGGTGCCTGCGTCGTATGTCACGGGCACCTGCGCTCGGCTTTCGCTGCCTCTGGGGGCGTCGACCAGCCAGTGGTCGGCGCTCAGACCTTTCTGCACGCGATAGAAGCCCGCTTCGCCCCTGAGAAAGTGCTGTGCGTTGACCACCACGACGCGCGGCAGTGCGTCGGAAGGAAGCTGATCTGCCGTCAAGGTCTGTGCATAGCCTTGCAGATGTTCATGTTCCCCCACAATGTGCGGCCGGCTTGCCGACGCGGGGTCGTTCGCGCGACCACCGGCGGATTTCAAGGCCGGGTGCGTGGCTTGCCCCGGGTGAGTCTCTCGCGGCCCTGCGCCGCTCTGGCCTCGGGCAGGCGGCCGCGCTTGCAACGACACGTCCCTCGCCTCCGGCTCTGGACGCAACGCGTCGAAATGAAGCGCCAGCCAGGATTTCTCTGCCGGGCGACGTGCTGAAGATGCTGGAATGGGATGAGCCGAATCGGCGTGCGCTTGCGGGCCTGAACCGAGACTGCGCGGATCGCCGAATTGCAGTAGGCCTATCAGCTTTTCGGGATCGTAAGATTTGCCTTCCAGTTCATCGCTGACGACGCTCGCAAGATCGCCGGGCAATCGCGTGAGTCGCACCTGCGGCACCCATCCGGTCGCGAAGTCCAGCGCATCGGCCCCTTTCCGCACGCTCTCGCGCAGGCCCGGGCTGACTGTGCTTCCGCTCAGCACTTCGTAAGCCTCTCCCATCGATTCGCCCAGATGGTGGAATGGGGCGCTTGCCGTGGACACCGCCCTGACGAATTCCTCAAAGGTGTATTCGGTCTTGAAAGACGAGGCATGTTCCACGGGCCTGATGATGACGTCGTCGTGCGCCGACGATATGGGCGCTTCGACTTCGGAGGGCTGAGCGTCCGGCATATGGCCGGGATTGAACGACTGGAAGCGAGGTCCTCTGACGTCGTCGTCCCCGTCAGAATGAAACGCGCGACTCAACACGGCGCCAGCGGCGGGCGTCGCGAGATTGGCGACCAGAAGAATGGCGAGCGCGGCGGGCCAGACGGTGTCGTTTGGCGATCGGTGGGCGCGCGTGCGTTCGCGACGCAGGAGTGCCCGCGAACCGGTCTCCTGGGGCACACAGCGCGCGCTGCGAAAGGCGCGTGGCAAACCTGCCGGGGTGTCTGGTTTGCGCTCGTGATGCCGGTGCGCATGCGGTAATCCGTAACACGGCGAAAAGCTGGAAACGCGAGGGTGCGAAGCAAATGGCATGAACTTCTCCAAGGGGCCGGGACACTGATGTGCGGACGGCTGGATCGTGATAGGGGGGAAGCGTGTTGGCGGGTTAGACGGCCACACCACCGCTGCCTGATCCGGAGGTGGACGACGCTCGAGCCGAAATGCCCGGGGAGTCCGACCCGCCCGAACTGCCGAGACTCACCATACTGCCGCGACGGCTCCCGAGGGTGCGTCGCCCACCGAGTGGACGCGTGATGGAGACGACGTACGGATTGCCGGGTCGATGACCGGTGTCGGCGAGTGCGGCGTTGAGCTCGTCAACCAGTTCATGCTCGGAGGTCGTGTCCACGAACGACGTGGCCTTGACCGTGCTCCACGGGTCCAGCAGCAGCGTGCTGTCGCGCGTCATGGATACCCACCCCGCGAACGAGGCGTCGTCGATGCCGTCGATATAGCCGGCCACGGGCGGCTGCGGCGTAGCCAGTTCCAGCAGGTCGATGAAAACGGGCGACTCCGTATAGAGCACCATGACGTGCGGCGCACGATTGCGTGGCTGAACGGTGATCATGCGAATCCGATCGCCGGGCACGCCGTTATCCAGCAAATAGTGAAACAGCACTTCGGCGTTCTCCTGACAGAAGGCCTCGGCCTCGCGGTTCCAGTAGTAATGCGTCGTCGTCGACAGCGCAGCCTCGCGTTGCTGGATGAACAGGGAGGCTTTGTGGTTAATCCGCTTCATGGTCGGTGTCAGGGCGGCTCTGTGCCCCACAATGGAGTTGTCCCGCATTTGCCGCAGGTCCTCTCGATTGGACCGCACCAGGGCCATTCGGCTGACGTCGTGGAATGCGCGCTCGATGGCGGTGCGCACAGGCTCCTCAGGAATATGTCGCACCGCATCGGCGATCTGCTGATACTTCATCGCGATGCTGTCGGGCGAGGCTTCACGACTCGGCGCGCACCCGCCCCCACCGCACAGGCGTAACGGCGCATGGGCTTGCCATTCGGCGGTTGCCTTGTTGTATGTGACGGGAACCTGTGCCCGCGTCTCGCCCTTCTGGGGCGCGTCGACCAGCCAATGATGACCGTCGCGAGCCCGCGTAGCCCGGTAATAACCGAGTTCGCCCCGAATGTAGTAGTGACCGTTCGCAACCATGAGCCGTGCGCGTGTGTCGGCCGGTAACCGCACACGCGGCAGGTCCTGTTCGTAACCTGACAGGAATTGGCGTTCATCCTTGATCCGGAAGTCCGCAGGCGTGTGGTTGGCCATCTCGCGGCCGCGAGATCCGGGCGAGATGGCATGGCTTGGCGCACCCCCGGTATCGTGGGCGTGGTATTGCCTGAGAGGGCTGTGCCATGGCGATGCGGCGTCTTCGACGCTATCGACACCGTGGTCTTCGCCGGTATTGCCGGCTTTATCTTCCTCACTGGCCTCGTCGACCTCGTTGGTTTCACCGGCATTGCCAGCGACATCAGCGTCGGGGGATTTTGCCGGCACCTGTCTTGCCAAGGTGTCCTCCTCCGGCATGAAGGGGACGTTGGCGCCGCGTTGCGTTGCGCGCATTCCCTCCGGCTCGACAAAGTTGCGCGGGTCCACCAGTTGAAGCGTTTCGTCCAACTCACCTGCCACCACCGCAATGTCCTCCACTTCGTCCGCGATTCGTCCGGCCAGATGGCTGGGGATGCGAATTTTCTGGACTTGCGGGATCAGGCTCGTCGCCGAATCGATCATGCTCGCGATTTTCTTCAACGTCGTACAGGTCTGCGGATCGAGTGTTTCTCCGCTCAGGAGCGCGTGGGCGTCGCAAATGGACTCGCTCAACTTGCGAAAGGGCTGGTCGCCCGCGGCGATAGCTCGCAGCACATCACCGAAGGTGTAGTGCGTTCGAATGGACGAGTGCTCCATAGGAACGCGCACGACGTCGGCGTGTTCGCCCGCCGACATCGTCTGGGTTTCCACTGGCGTCACCGTCGGTGTTGCCGGGACGACACCTCTTTCGTCCAAATCGCCCGGGAGCCAGTCCCCCGGGTTTTGCGGCCCTGGCGTGGAGAGCGCGGTAGACGTCCCCATATTGGCGGCAACGAGCATCATGGCAAAGGCAGTCGGCCAGACGACCGACGAGGTGTGTCGCGCACGGGTTTCCGCCGCGTGCGTGACGTCGGTGGCTCGCGCGATGCGTGCGTGCCGCAACTCCGCTGCGAAGGTCGTGTGCGGCCGGTTATCCCGAAGACTGACCGAGATCGGAATACCGTAGTGAGGGACTGCGCTGGCGAGGCGATGGCGTGACAAATAGGGCATGGACACATCTCCATAGGATGTGAGACGCACTGTTAAGCGAGGGCCCGGAGGCTTGCGAACGATGGGGGGCGCTCGCGCGCGGCAAGCGCACCGGGGGGCGTCAGACCGGAATCAAAGCGGCGTGTCGCGGGCGGCGTCCGGCGGTGAGTCCGGCGAGTCGGGCGGGGCGCGGTGCGAGGGACCCGAGCGTATCGAGTCTCCTGCCGAACTTCCCTGGCTTCGCATGCTGATGGAGCTTCCGCTCGAGGAGACGGATCGCTCACGTGCAGCCGGGTACGGCCGGGTCAGGGCGACCGTGAAAGGGCTACCGGGAATGCGTCCGGTATCGGCCAGTGCGATGTCGAGCATGCGCCGCACATCGTCGGCGTCGTTGGCCCATGGAAATGAAGATGCCTTGATGCGGCTCCAGGGGTCGAGCAGGACGGTGGAGCTGCGAGACAGGAAAAGAGCTCCTGCAAACATGTCTCCGGGAATACCGTCGTCGTGACCGAAAATGGGGGGCTGCGGTGTCGTCAGATCGAGCAGATCGATGAATGGGTCCGATTCCGTATAGAGCACCATGACGTGGGGCGGGCGGCCGTGCGAGCGCACGGTAATCATGCGGATGTTGTTGCTGGACACGCCGCGCATGAGCAGGTAGTGAAAGAGAATCTCCGCGTTCTCCTGACAGAAGGCCTCGGGGCTGAGATCGAGAAGATTGTGATCCGAGTAGTTGTCATAGTGGATCGTCGTGATCAGGGCGGCTTCGCGTTGCTGTTCGAGCAGCGTCGAATACGGATCGAGCCGCATCAATTGCGGCACCAGCACACGGCGGTGAACGACGATGGAGTTGTCGCGCAATGCGCGCAGGTCTTCGCGATTGGTGCGCATCAGATGCAAGTGCGCCAGATCGCTGTATGCCTGCTGTATGGCGTCGCGAACATCGCGATCGGCAATATGACGAATCGCCTCGGCGACATCGTTCTTGCTCATGCCAACGCTGTCCGGTGTGGACTCCCGGCTCGGTCCGCATCCGCCTCCGCATAGACGCAATGGGGCGTCTGCGCGCCAAGTGTGCGTCTGCGCATCGTATGTCACGGGGATTTGCGCCCGTGTGCCGCGCGGGGCGTTGATCAGCCAGTGGTCGGCGCTGCGCCCGGGACTCACGTGGTAGTAGCCGGATTTTCCAGCGAGATAGTGACGGCCATCGAGCGTCATCAACTGGCGTCGTGAGCCGGTGGGGAGTTGCGACAAAGGGAGCGTCTGTTCGTATCCCTGAAGATATTCGTGCTCGCCTTCGATGTGCAGTGCGGCTTCGGCGCTATCGGGCGCATCGGGCGTGTCGAGCGTGTCGAGCGCGTCCGGAATTGCTGCGGCATCGGGGGCGTCCCGACCCCCTCGCCCCTTTCTGCCACCGAGGCCACCGAGTTTGCTGAGGGTACTGAGACCACCGAGGCCGCTGAGGCCATGAAGGGTGCGCATGCCACCCGGAGCGCCTGGGCGATGGATCGCCGCGGACGCGAGCGGGCCGAAACGTTCTCCGTCGCCTTCTTCGGTCGCCGCGCGGGACATTGCCGGCGGATTCTCGTCAGCAGGCAAGTTTGCTGCCGGGCCGATATCGATGTCCTCATCGGGGAAGGCGTCGAACACGGGCGCGCGGCGGAAAAGCACAGGTTGATCCGGCGGCGCTTCATGTGGCGCTGGCGCGTGGCTCCCAAACGAACGCGGGTCGCCAAACTGCAGGAGATCGGCGATCGTCGATGGTGGCGGCAGCCTGCCCTGGAGGGCGTCCGCGCTGACCTCGGCGACACGTCCGGGCAGCCGGGCGAGCTGAACTTGTGGGATCAGGCCGGTGGCGGCATCGGCAACGCTGCCGACCCGCTCGGCCGTCGCGACGGCTGGCGGGTTCGCTTGCTCGCCGCTCACCGCCTCGTAGGCTTCGCCCACCACCCTGCCAAGATTCCGGAACGGCGAACTGGCCATGGCGATGGCCCTGAGAAACTCCTGAACGGTGTAGCTGGATTTGACGCGTGGATGATCGAGGGGGTGCCGCTCGATATCGTGCCAGGCTTGCGTTTGCGCCTCGGGCGGGGAGGCTGTGGCGATGTCGGACGCGCTATCCCCTTCCGGTTGTTGCGCCGCCCGACGCGGCAGCATCGGCGTGGCCAGGACCGGCGGCGCGACGAGATTGGCCACCAGCATCACGGCCAGGGCGATCGACCAGGGGTTCGTGGACGCCGACGCGGCACCGGTGGGAGAGGTGCGATCCGAGCGAGGGCTGGCGGAACACTTTCGGGCGTTGTGTGTGCCGTGAAACTCGTTTGGGAAGGCAGGCAGCGTGAACGCGAGCGTGTCGCGAGAGGGCGGGTGACGGTCAGCTTGATAACAAGGGGGAGCATTGATCGCACGACAATGCGACGAATACCGCATGGCATGACCTCCTGAAGATGAACGGAATATGAGCATGGCGAGGCGGGCAGGAAGCCGGGCCGGCAGCCAAGGGGGAAGATTCGCATTCGCAAACAGGATGTGTTTGTGCTTCGGCCGTGCGGGTTATCGATTCCGTCGCGTTGCTGCGAAACGTCGACGGCACTCACGTCGAGTCATGTGGGTGGGACAGCATCCGGCTTTGGCACCCCAAGACGTCTGCCGCTGGGCGAGGCGTCAGGGCGACTTAGCGGCTCGGGCCGCGAAAGGATGGCCCCCTCGCCGCCGAACAGGCTGCCAAGGCTGCCCGCGCTTCCCCGACTGCCGGTGCTGCCCAGGCTGGAAATGCTGCGCTGACGTGCCCCGAAAATGCGTGAACCGAACGGCCGGGTGACCGACACGGTGTACGGTTGACCGCTTTGGAGTCCGATGTCCGCAAAAGCCTCGTCCAGTGTACGGATGACGTCGAGTTCGTTGCCCGCGCGCGAGAACTCGATAGCCTTGGTGGTGCTCCACGGGTCCAGCAAAATCGTTTGCCCCTTGTTCATGTACACAAACCCCCCGAACGTTACGCCGCTGATGCCGTCACGACGATCGACGACCGGCGGTTGCGGTGTCGCGAGATCGAGAAGCGTGATGAAGTCATGCGCTTCGGTATAGAGCACGAGAACGTGCGGCGAGCGTTGATGCGGCGTGACAGTGATGATACGGAGCCGGTCCTCCGATATGCCCCGTTGCAGCAATTGATGAAAGAGAATCTCCGCGTTCTCGTGACAGAACGCTTCGGCGTAGTGGTTCCAGTAGTAATGCCGCGACGTGATCTCTGCGGCCTGACGTTGTTGTGTCACCAGCGGCGCATAGCGATCGATGTGTTTCATCGCTTTGCGCAACGCGGCGCGATGCGCCACGATCGAGTTGTCGCCGGAACCTCGTGTGTCACGGCGGTTGGTTCGCAGCAAGTGCATGTCTGCCAGTTCTCCCATACCGTGCAGAATCGCCATCTGCGCTCTCTCGTCATGCAGGTGACGGATGGCGGCTTCGATTTCCGAGTAGGTGCCGGCAATGCTGTCCGTCGATGGCTCTTTGCTGCCGCCGCAACCTCCCCCACACAAGCGCAACGGCGCGTGGGCCTGCCACTGCCCGGTCACGGAGTCGAAGGTGACGGGGACCTGGGCTTTATCGCGTCTTGGGGCGTGAATCAGCCAGTGGTCGTCGCTGCGACCGCGTGCGGCGCGGTAGTAGCCGGCGTCGCCGCCGATGTAGTGATTCCCGTTGATGAGTAACAGACGTGGGCGCTTGCCCGGGGGTAAAGCTTCGCCACTGAGCACCTGTTCGTAACCGCGCAGGTGTTCCGTCTCGCCCTCGATATACAGCGATGTGGCGGGCGCGGGATTTTTGGCCCGAACCGCATCGGGCGCAAGGAAGAAGTGCTCGGCCTCGATGGCCTCTCCATCTGGCGACGGTTTTCTTCGGGCCGCCATTTGCGCACGAGGTACCGGATGAAGCGGGCGATCCGAGGGGATGCCGGGGGCATGCGGCGCTTCGCCCCGCGCCGGGCGCGATGCGAGACGTCTCGCATGAGGTGCCGCATGAGGTGCCACGTGAGGATTCAGGCCGCGAGGGTCGGCGGATTGCACCAGACCCGCGAGTGTTTCGCCTTCCGGTGCTTTGCCCTCGAGGCTGTCTGCCAGCACGCCGGCCAACTCGCCGGGCAGTCGCAACAGTTGTACGTCGGGGAGGAAACCTGTCGCGAAGTCGATGACTTCGGCGCCCGCACGTATGCGCTCACGGGTCTGCTGCGTCATCTCATGCCCGCCAAGGACCTCATAGGCATCGCCCACGGATTCTCCCAGGTGACGAAACGGCTCGCGTGCCGCACTGACTGCGCGCAGCGCCTCGGGAAACGTGTAGTCCGATCTGATGACGGTGTGCTCCACAGGACGCACCGCAATGGCGGGGTCATGCAACGGTGCCGGGCTGGACGAAGGATTTGACAGGAGCTCAGCGGGACGGCCCCCGGGGTAGGGCAAGGCGTCAAGCGCGCCATCGGCGGTGTGCTGCCCCGGGCGGGCGGCGACAGTCGGCGTCGCGAGTTGAGAGATCAGCATGACCGCGAGCGCGGCGGACCAGACGGGTACGCGCTCCGGCGTTTCGGCATTAACAGCACGCGAGGTCATCGCGCGCAGCCCCACCGACGTAGGCGTACCTCGTGCCCCGAGAAACGACTGCGCGAAAGGCGCGTGCGACGCGGAAGACCGAGCGCGAAACGCGTGGAGACGCTCATGCGTCAGGCGCGTGCGATGTGCCGTGGGGGGAAGATCGTAACGAGGTGTCGTTCGGACAGCGCGTTGATTGGAAACCGATGACATGGCCACTCCTCTCCAGAAAGGGCTGCCGTCTTGCGCATCGCGAGCGACGCGGGCGTTACCGGCAGTCTGGGGAGGACGATGACATATTGCATTCGTCAGGCTTGCGCTTCGGCGGACCGAGTTATCGATTCCGTCGTCGCACGACGACGACGGAATTCGCACGATATCAGGTGGAGGGGACGGTATCACCGTTCGACGCCGAAGTGCCGCGTGACTCGGACTCGGGGCGGCTTAACGCCTCGGGATCCGAGGGCGGCGATTCTACGCCGTCGAACACTTTTCCGAGCCTTGCCGGGCTGCCGGAAGTGCTAAGGCTGGAGATGCTGTGCTGACGGTTTCCGAAGATGCGAGTGCCGAACGGCCGGGTAACCGATACGGTGAAGGGCTGTCCGCTTTGGTGCCCGACATCGGCAAGGGCGTTGTCCAGCATTCGCATGACATCGCGTTCGTCGCGCGCACGGGAGAATTCAAAGGCTTTGATACGACTCCATGGATCGAGCAGAAGCGTCGTTTTTTTGTTCATGTAGATGAAGCCACTGAACGTCACGCCGCTGATGCCGTCGCGATGATTGACGATGGGGGGCTGGGGCGTCGCGAGATCGAGCAATGTCGTGAGATCGTGCGTCTCGGTATAGAGGACGAGCACGTGCGGTGAGCGGCGCTGTGGAGTGATGGTAATGATGCGAATCCGGTCTTCCGGTACGCCGCCCTGCAACAATTGATGGAAGAGGATTTCCGCGTTCTCGTGACAAAAGGCCTCTGCGTAGTGGTTTCGGTCGTAATGCCTGTACGTGATTTCCGCGGCTTGCCGTTGCTGTGTCACCAGTGGCGCATAGCGATCGATATGTGCCATCGCTTTGCGCAACGCCGCCCGGTGGGCCATGATCGAGTTGTCGCCGGTACCTCTCGTGTCGGGGCGATTCGTGCGCAACAGATGCATATGGGCCAACGTCTCCATGCCGCGCAAAATCGCCAACTGCATTTTCTCGTCGTAAAGGTGGCCGACCGCCGCTTTGATTTCCACGTATCGCTCGTCGATGCTATCTGACGGCAGTCCGTTGCTCAGAATCTCCTCGTGGAGGCGGCCGACCGGCGCTTCGATTTCCGCATGTCGCTCGTCGATACTATCCGTCGGCAACGCTTTGCTCTGGCTGCAACCGCCTCCGCATAAGCGCAAGGGGGCGTGCGCCTGCCACTGCCCGCTTGCCGCATCGAATGTCACGGGAACCTGTGCCTTGTCGCGCCTCGGTGCGTCGATCAGCCAATGGTCGTCGCTGCCCCCGCGTGTCGCGCGGTAGTAGCCGGCTTCGCCACCGATGTAGCGCTCGCCATTCATCACCAGCAGACGCGGTCGCTCGCCGTCGGGCAATGGGTCCGCAGGGAACTCTTGCTCGTAACCGGACAAGTGTTCGGCCTCGCCTGCGATATACAGCGGCGCTGCGAACGCGGGGTGGTCGTCATGTGTCGACTCGGGAGCAAGGTCAACGGGGTCGGCGGCAATATGCTCTGCTCCATTGGTCGCCTCTCTGGCAGTGTCAGCTTTATGTTCGCTGGGCGGATGTCGTCGAGCCGCCATTCTTGCGCGAGGCACCGGATGAAATCTCCGGCTTAGGGAGACGATCGGCTCGATGGGCAATTCGTCTCCCATCGAGGGCGGCACTTTGGGGCGCGCGTGTGACGCCATGGATAAGCCGAAGGTGCGTGGGTCTGCGCCTTGCACCAGTCCGGACAGCACGTCACCGGTCGGCAACTTGCCATCGAGGCTGTCCACGACCACGCCGGCGAGTTCGCCGGGCAGTCTCACGAGTTGAACTTCGGGGATGAACCCCGTTGCGATATCGACGAGTTCGCCGCTTATCGTCATGCCTTGACGCAGCCCCGGTGCCACGTCGTGTCCGCCAAGGATCTCGATGGCGTCGCCGACCGATTCGCCCAGACGGCGAAAGGGCTCGCGCGCCGAACTGACCGAGCGCAGTACATCGGGAAACGTGTAGTCGGACTTGAATGCCGGGTGCTCCATGCGCTGCACAAGAATGGTGGCGCCGCTGTCGGTCGCATGATTCGACGCAGGGTGGGGGAGATGGCCCTCGACCGGTGGCTCGGTATCGCGCGGTGGGCTGGCGACAGAGCGATCCGGGAGCGCTGCGGTGGCAGGCGTCGCAAGATGGGAGATCAACATCACGGCAAGGGCCGCACGCCAGATGGCGGTGGGTTCTCGCGAGGCATTGTCGCCACTGCGAGCGGTCATTTCACGCAGGCCTACGGATGCCCGTGTGCATCGTGCCTCGACAAACGTGGCGACAAAATATTCGCGCGTCGACGGTGAACGGCGGCAACGTGCTGACTCGAGACGCCCCGATGTCGACTGACGAGGACGACGCGCCGCAGTCGGAAGGTCGTACTGCGGCGTCGGTCGGATAGCGCGTTGATGAGAAATCGATGACATGGCAACTCCTCTCCTGAAAGGGCTGCCGTAGTGCGCGTCGTGAGCGACGTGTACGCTACCGGCAGTCCGGGAGTGACGATGGCATATCGGGCAGCCGCCGGGCTTGCGCTTCGGTGGGACGCCTTATCGATTTCGGGGTGCCGGGGCGTGGGTCAGGCGCCCGCGGCCATTCGTTTGGGGCAGCCGATGGGGCGCTCAGCCGGCGAGGCGCCGGCGGGTGTCGTCGTACTCCTGCTTCAGACGCGCGATGATCTCGGCCGCCGGGCGAACGTCGTCCATCAGCCCCACGCCCTGACCGGCGCCCCAGATGTCCTTCCACGCCTTTGCCTTGGCGAAATTCATGGCGGTCTTGTCCGCGGTGGGCAGGTCGTCCGGATCGAGGCCGGCGTTCAGAATGCTCTGGCGGATGTAGTTGCCAGACACACCGGTAAACAGGTTCGTATAGATGATGTCGTTGGCACTCGCGTCGACGATGGCCTGCTTGTAGGTGTCGCTCGCATTCGCTTCCGTCGAGGCGATGAAGCGCGTGCCGATGTAGGCCAGATCGGCACCCATCGCCTGAGCGGCGAGGATCGAGCCACCGTTGGCGATCGATCCCGAGAGCACGAGGGGGCCGTCGAAAATCTTGCGCACTTCGCCGACCAGCGCGAATGGCGAGAGCGTGCCCGCATGTCCGCCTGCGCCGGCGGCAACGAGGATCAGTCCGTCCACGCCGGCCTCGAGCGCCTTGTTCGCGTGACGCAGATTGATCACGTCATGCAGCACGATGCCGCCGTAGCTGTGCACCGCGTCGAGCACTTCCTTGGGCGGCGCGCGCAGGCTGGTGATGAAGATCGGCACGCGATGCTCCACACACACGCGCACGTCATGCTCGAGCCGCTGATTCGACTGATGCACGATCTGGTTGACGGCAAGCGGGCCGACAACCGCCTCCGGATTCGCTGCCTTGTACGACGCGAGTTCCTCGGTGATGCGGGAGAGCCAGTCTTCGAGAATCTGCGGCTCGCGCGCGTTGAGCGCCGGGAACGAGCCGACGATACCGGCCTTGCACTGCGCAAGTACCAGTTCCGGATAGCTCACGATGAACATCGGCGAGGCCACAACGGGCAGCGCCAGGTTTTGCAGAATCTTGGGAAGTGCCATGAAGTCTCCTTGAGCAGGACGTTCGACGGTCGGCGAGCATTGCGTCGGCGCGCAATTTGCGGAGATCCAGTTTCGCGAACGATCGTTCGATTATAGGGGGATTCGCCCGTGGCCCGGTGAGCGGGCACTCGAAGAAATCTTCGGTTCCGACGGGACGCATCGGGCCGCCGATATTGCTTTGTCCGCGTTGTCGTCCCACGCCACGGTCCCGCTTTTGCCTCGTATCAGGGAAAGTCCCCTTGGGGCGAAGCGGGTGTGGCGCCTAGGATGAAATCGCGTGCCAGGCGGCCTCAGCATCACGATGTCGCAGGACGGGCGCAGCGTTAGCGACCGCAGCGTTCGTCCGGCACGTCACGTCCTCAAACGCCGCTTGCCCTTGCTGGCAAGTGGCGTTGTTTTTTTGGGGCTGGGCCAAGTCGCTCATACGGCGTACAGCATATCCGTCTCGCGGTCATGGCGCAGCGCGCCGGCCTTCACCAATTCCGCAACGAGCGTGTCGAGCAGATCGGGCCAGCCCGACGGCGGCGCGAGCATCGCGGCGGCATTGCGCCACACATGTGCGGTGTCGAAGGTGGCCTTGAGCGCCGCAGCGGCCATCGCCGTCTCGGCCATCAGACGAAAGACGATCAGCACCTTGAGCGCATTGCGTGCGTTGCGGGCGGGATCGCTTTGCAGGTAATCGAGGCGGGAGCGTGCAGCAACCAGCGCAGCGTCGATATCGTCGAACGGCTTGCCATGCCCGGGAATCACCAGCGAGACATCGAGTTGCGCGATGAGCTCGAGCACGGCGGCTTGCTCGGCGAAACCCGACTCGCCGCCAAGTTCCGGGAAGATTACGCCGAAGCCGCGTTCCCACAGGGCATCGCCCGAAATGAGGATGCCGTCGGTGGCGTCGTAGAGCATCAGCGCATGCGGGTCGTGCCCCGGTGCGCCGAGCACCAGCCACTCGTGCTCGCCGAGCGTCATGGCGTCGCCGGGCGAGAGCGTGTCGTCGAAGGTGAAGCGCGCGCATTGCTGCCCCGTCGCCTCGAACGACAGGCGTCGCTCGTCCCAGTGGCGGACCGGATCGGCTTCGGCGGCCGGCACCCATGTGCGGCATCCATAGCGGGTCTGGAGCGCGGCGTTGCCGCCGCAGTGATCGGAGTGCAGATGCGTATTGACGAGCCGAGCGAGCGGCTGTCCGTCGGGCAGCGCGTGCGCGACGAGCGCCAGCGTCTGTTCCGAGTGCGAGACGTAGCCGCTGTCGACCAGCGTGGGCGCGTCGCCAAGGAACAGCACATTGTTCGATGAGAGCCAGCCGCGCTCGAACACGCGCAGCCCGGACGGGAGGGCAAGCGAGGTCATGGGCGTGTCTCGTGAACGGCGATCCGGGGGATGTCGGGTGACACGGCGGGGGGCGGGAGGGCGCGGCGCATCAGGCCGGTTTGGCGCATACGAGAATCTTTGCCGTGGCGGCAATCACCGTCTCGCCGCGCTGATTGACGGCCTCCCCGTCGAGCGACACGATGTCGCCCGCGAGTTTTTCTTTCCAGAGACTGTCGGTGACTGTCCAGCGCACGGTGATGTCGTCGCCCGCGTGCACCGCGCGGCGCAGCTTCATGTCGAATTCGAGGCCGAGGGGTTGCGCCGTCTTCGAGTAATGCGTGGCGAGCAGTGCAGCCAGATAGGACATCTGTTGCGTGCCGGACGAAATCAATCCGCCGAAACGCGGATCGGCCGCCGCGTAGTCGGCGTCGAGATGCAGCGGGTTGAAGTCATGCGCGAGCGTGGAGAACTCGCGGATCGAGTCGGGCGAGAAGTGATGGGTGGCGGAGAACGTTTCGCCAACTTCAACGATTTTTCCCATATGCGGTGACGAAAGGGGGTTCATGTGTTGTTCGCGCCAGCATCGCCGGCCCCGCCGGCGCCGCCGGTGCCGCTCGCGACGACACGACGATGCTGCACCGGCGGTTCCTCGTGCTCGACGCGCCGTGCGGGCAGCAACGACCAGATGCGGCGCTTGTCGTCGTCGTCCATGGTCGACCAGGCGGCGATTTCGCTGAGGGTGCGCCAGCAGCCCGAGCACCAGCCCGTCGCCGGGTTCATGCGACAGATGTTGGTGCAGGGCGACGGGACGGGGGAGGCGAGTGTGGTCATGACAGCCAGTAGGCGGCGCAGGGCGGCGCGAAGTTCAGACGGCGAGGCCGAGCTTGGCGGCTTTCTCGCGCAGCTTGCCGTGGAAACGTTCCTGATCGACGATGACGCGCTCGTGGGTTCCGGCGCTCACTTTGTCCAGACCGTCCCAGGCTTCGACTTCGAAGCGAAGGGTGCGGCCTGTGACATCCACGAGCTTGCCCCGAATGCGCAGCGTGTCGCCTGCCGGCGTGGCCGCCAGATGCGAGAACGAGACGAGGGTGCCGAGCGATTGCTCGCGCGGCCAGTCGAGATACGGGCGAATCGCCTGGAGGCAGGCGCATTCGAGAATGCCCGCGAGATAGCCGGTGGCGAGCACGGCCGGCATGTCGCGGCATAGTTCGACATCGTCGTACAGTTCGGGGACCACGGCCTTTTTCGGCACGCGATAAGTCCACTCGAATGTCAGGCCCGGCACAAGTTCGGGGCTCGGCATCGCACGTCTCCTTGATGTTGTTCCTGGGTGCGACGCTCGACCTGAGCGTCGCAGATCCGCCCGCGCGAGCGCTCAGCTTCGCAGCGCCACATCGACGACGGGCGCGCCCGTCATCGCCACGAGTTGCTGCGGCGTGAGGTTGAACACGGCGTGCGGGTGGCCGGCGGCGGCCCACAGGCTGGCGAGCTTGAGCAGGTCTTCATCGATCAGCGTGACCGGCGAGACGACATGTCCGATCGGGCTCACGCCCCCGATCGAATAGCCCGTCTTTTCCTTGACGAAGCGCGCATCGGCGCGCGCCAGTTCGCCGACTTGCGCTGCGACCTTCTTCTCGTCGACACGATTGACGCCGCTTGCAATGACCAGCACCGGTGTGTCGTCCGATGCACGGCGGAAGATGATCGACTTGGCGATCTGCGCGACTTCGCAGCCCAATCCGGCGGCAGCTTCGGCAGACGTCTTGCCCGTGGCCGGCAGCAGCACGATCGGCTGATCGTGGCCCATGCCGGCGAGCAGGCGCGCCACATGACGCGCGCCTTCGGGGAGATCCTGCGCGTTCGCAGGTTCGGGAGTGTGGGGTGTCTCGCTCATGGTCAGGTCAATGTCGATGATCTCGATTCACAGGAAGGGGCGCCGGTCAGGCACCGGCAGCCGCGGTGTCTTTGAGCTTCGCGAGCATGGCGCGTCCCACGCGTGAAGCGTTCGGACGACCGATGGCTTGCGAAATGAAGTCGCCGGTGTGCACCACGGCGTCGAGATCGATACCCGTCTCGATGCCCAGTCCGTGCAGCAGATACAGCACGTCTTCCGTCGCCACATTGCCGGTGGCGCCCTTGGCGTAAGGACAGCCGCCGAGACCGGCGACCGACGAGTGGAAAATCGTGATGCCCGAGAGCAATGCGGCGTAGATGTTGGCGGTTGCCTGTCCGTAGGTGTCGTGGAAGTGACCGGACAGGCGCTCGATCGGGAACACCTTCGCGCAAGCTTCCATGACTTCGCGCGTGCGTGACGGCGTGCCTACGCCGATGGTGTCGGCGATATCGATCTCGTCGCAACCGAGCGCAGCGAGACGTTGCACCACATCGACCACACTCGCGACCGGCACTTCGCCCTGATACGGGCAGCCGAGTGCGCACGAAATGCTGCCGCGCAGACGCAGCTTCGCGTCTTTGGCTGCACGCGCCACGGGTTCGAAGCGCGCAATGCTTTCCTCGATGGAGCAGTTGATATTGCGCTGGGAGAACGCTTCGCTCGCGGCGCCGAAGATCACGACTTCATCCGCCCTGGCCGCCACGGCGCCCTCGAAGCCTCGCATGTTCGGCGTGAGCACCGAGTAGATCGTACCGGGACGACGCGTGATGCCGGCCATCACCTCGGCGCCGTCGGCCATCTGCGGCACCCACTTGGGCGAGACGAACGACGCTGTCTCGACGTTGGCGAAACCGGCGGCCGACAGACGGTCGACCAGCGCGATCTTGATGTCGGTCGGTACCGGCTGCTTCTCGTTCTGCAGGCCGTCGCGCGGGCCGACTTCGACCACTTTCACGCGTTGCGGCAGTTGGGACGTCACCATGAGTTGTCTCCTCGTTGCGGTGCGGGCAGGGGATCTCGAGCGCGGCGGTTCAGTAGCCGCGCGTCAGATCGACGATGCCGGTAATGGCTTCGCCACGCTCGAGGGCGGCGATCTTGCCTGCGATCTGCGCAACTGTTTCGTCGCGCAAGGTCAGGGCCGAAATATGGGGCGTGACCGTGATACGCGGTTCGCGCCAGAACGGATGGTCGGCGGGCAGCGGCTCCGTGCGGAAGACGTCGAGCGTGGCGCCCGCGATCTGCGCACTTTCCAGCGCGGCCAGCAGGTCGGCCTCGACCAGATGGGCGCCACGCGCCACGTTGATCAGGAATGCCCCCTGCGCCAGTTTTGCAAACAGGCTGGCGTTGAGAACGTCGACCGTTTCCGGCGTGAGCGGCAACAGATTGACGAGAATGCGAGCACCGGACACGCAGGCATCGAAGCCGGCACTGCCGTGATACAGCTCGACGCCGTCGCCATGCGCGCCTTCGCTGCGTTGGCTGCGGCTCCACGCGCGCACCGGAAAGCCGAACGTCTTCAGCGTCTTGGCGACGTGTGCGCCGAGCGTGCCATAGCCGAGCACCGTGACGGGAAAGTCCGCGAGCCGGTTCGGCTTCTGAAATTTCCATTGCGCCTGAGCTTGCTGGTCGTGGAAGACGTCGAGACGACGGAAGTAACGCAACGCGGCGGCGCTCACGTACTGCGCCATCTGATCGGCCATGCCGGCGTCTTCCAGACGTACCAGCGGCACACCTGCCGGCAGACGCTGGGCGCCTTCACCACGCGTGCCGAGCACGCCGTCGACGCCGGCCCCCATGTTGAAGATCGCCTTCAGACGCTCGCGTGGTTGCAGCACTTCCGCATTCGGCTTCCAGAGCACCAGATAGTCGGCGGCGGCGCTGTCGCCGGGTTGCCAACTGCGGATGCTGGCCTGCGGCAAATGCTCGGCGAGTCCGGTTTCGTAAGGGGCGGTCTTGCCGTCTGGCGAAAAGATCAGGATGTCCATGAGGTGCGGGGCAAACGCATATAGGAATGAGGCACGGCGACAGGGGCAGCGAGCTGACGACACACGTACACACACCGAAGCGAGCCGGCATGCGCATCTGGCGCGCTGCGCCTGCCGGTCCGGCGAGCGCGGATGGCGCGGTCGCAGTGACTCGATTGACGTTAACGTCAAGTGTAACGCAGCTTGTGGTGTGCCGCGTATTGGGGCGAGGCCGGAGGGGATGGCCGGCAAAGCGGCTGGGACAGAGGGGAAGCGGGGCGGGCGGAGCGGCGGGGAAATCCGCTCCGGGCCGAAGGCTCGGCCGGAAACCGGTCAGTCGTCGGCTGCGGCGCGCAACGTGACGAGATTCACCGGCAGATTGTGGTTGTCGTCGGCGATCCAGACTTCACCGTCCTGAATCGTGCATTGCAGACGCATCGTGCGCGAGGCCAGCGCCGTCAGCGCTTCGGCCGAGGCTTCGTCAAGCATGCGCACCGTGAGGTTCGACAGGCGGGTGATCTGCGTTTCGGTCGCTTGCCACCAGATGGCGGCAGGCTTGCCGCCGTAGGCCAGTACATCGACATGCTCGGCGCGGCCCGCGGCCTTGACGAGGCGGCGAGCGTCAGGTTGCCCGACGTCGATCCACCGGACGATATCGCCCCCAAAGTCGTGTTCCCACAGGTCGGGCTCGTCGGCCGTCGAGATGCCCTTGCCGAACGAGAGGCGCTCACCGGCGTACAACATGAAGGCGAGCAGACGCACCATCATGCGTTCGTCGGTTTCCGACGGATGCCGGGCCAGCGTCAGGCTATGGGAGGCGTAGTAGTGGCGGTCGAGGTCGGTGATTTGCACCTCGGCCTTGTAGATAGTGGCTTTGAGTGCCATGCCGGGAAACCGCAGGAATGAAGAAAGTCGCAAGCATACACCAGCGCCCGATGCCCGCTCGTTTGCCCTGCACGGCGCAGGCGGCGCGCCGCAGCAAGGGGGCAGCAAGCTCGGTATACTGGCGGCCCGTCTTACCTGATGTGTCCCCATGCCGGTTCCTGCACCGCAAACGATCGACGTCAACGGCTATCCGATGGCGTATGTCGAATCCCCCGCACCTGCCGACGCCGTCGGTGCGCCGCTCGTGCTGGTTCACGGCTCGCTTTGCGACTGTCGCTACTTCAAGCCGAACATGGCGCCGCTGGGACAACGCCGGCGGGTCATCTCGGTGAGCCTGCGCCACTATTGGCCGGAAGCCTGGAATGGCCGCGACGGCACTTTCTCGGGCGAACAGCACGCCGAAGATCTGGCCGCGTTCATCACGGCGCTCGATGTCGGCCCCGTTCATGTGCTCGGCCATTCGCGCGGCGGCTATGTCGCGCTGCGCACGGCACTGTTGGCGCCGGACACCGTGCGCTCGCTGATCCTGGCCGACCCGGGCGTGGAAATCAGCGGTGGCCCGATTCAGGTGCCGCTCGATAGTGAGCGAGGCAATTTCCGTCAAACCGCGCTTGCCGCCATCGAGGCCGGCGATATCGACGGCGGTCTGGCGATCTTCATCGACACGGTGAGCGGGCCGGACACCTGGCGACGCATGGTGCCCTGGTTCAAGCAGATGGTTCGTGACAACGCACTCACGTTGATCGGCCAGGTGGCCGAGCCGCGCACGCCGTTGCCGATCGATGCGCTGGGTGCCTTGCATGCACCGGTCTTGCTGATGGGCGGCGCGCAGAGCCCCGCGCCCTATCCGGATGTGCTGAATGCGCTCGCGCACGCCATGCCGGAAGCCCGCCGCATGGTGATTCAGGACGCGTCGCATGGCATGAATCTCGCCAATCCGATCGCGTTTCACCTCGCGGTGGACGCCTTCCTGGGCAACGACTAACGTCCGGAAACGCTGGACGCCTGACCTGCGGTGTCGCCCGACACCTGACGCGAGCCCGTCGTCTCGACTTCGCGTTTCCTTCTTATTCGTCGCGCAACACGCCGTGACCCAGACGCAAGCTCAGCGTGCGGACCAGATCGGCCATCCATGCCTGATCGCGGTCCGACAGTTTCTGCATCGCCCGATTGAGCGACGGATACGGATCGCACGGGGTTGCCGCACTCGGGCCGGCATCCGACGCCATGCCGTTCGAAGCATCGAATGCGAGCAACTCGTGCGGCGGCAACCCTAGCGTGTCCGCCAGAATGCAGATGTTGCGCAGCGAAATATTGCGCTTGCCTCGCTCGACACCGCTCAGGTAAGAACGTGCCAATCCGCTCTCCAGCGCCAGCTTGTCTTGTGCCCAGTTGTATTTCTTGCGCAAGCCGGCAAGGTGTCTGCCGAATCGAAATAAGTTGGTGTCCATAAGAATGTTTTCCTTGTTAGGGACGAGAAGATTGAAACAAAAATCCGGTATTGAGGGCGGTGCCTCGGGTATCCCCCGTTTGCGAGGCACGAACTAGCGGGTCCGCAATACGGATTTTTTGCGATCTTTCGGAGAAGGCACAAAATGCGCGAGCTTTCCGAGGGTCGTGACGGCGCCAATCTGCGTACCGCTGCGAAGGCATTGCGATACCGCATGTCGCACTCCCGTCAACCGGAGCCGCGCAGTGTGACACCGGACATGCGAAACCAAGCCACGGGGCGATTCTGAAAGGTTCCGCTTTGGGATGTCACTCGATGTCGACGGGACGAGTCCCGTGCGGCGTCGATGCGCATGGGGGTGCGGCGGGTATCAACCCGCTGTCATGCCCGTAGTGACTGGCGTACACGCATTCGGCTCCAAGCCGTGGGGCGTTGTTGGGTGCCACGCCGGACGCCTGCCGGGGTGATCGATTTCACCAGGGGTCTTGGTAACTTTTACTGAACGAACAATCGCGCAATGCCGCCGGAATCTCCGGGCGACTTTGCGCAATGTCCTAAGAATCAAATGCCCGGCGATGGCTCACGCTTCGTCGTCGTTGGGGAAACGCCGGGAGTCTTCGCGCGCGATGGCATCGGATCGGTGCGTCGTGGCCGGGTCGGGGGAGGGGGGCGCGTCATCGGACGAGGTATGCGCCGGTTCGCGAATATGCATGCGGGTATCGGCGGGCCTGTCTGCGTCGTCGTCGACACGGTAGACCGTTTCCATCGATGCGGCGAATTGAGCAGATGCGGGAACGTTACCGAGTGGGGGGCGTGGCACGCGGGCGTCGTTCGCGCGCTCGGCATCGACAGCGTCAGGGAAAGCGTCGGGGTCTTCGTCGTCCTCTTTCTCGATTCGGTCGTTGTGCCCGGCACGCGAAACGGCGGAGGTCTGCGTCACGGCGTGAGTGCTCCCCGGTGGGGCAGCGTGACTCAGACGGGAACTAAGACTTCGGATGATTTCGGCGAGCCAGACCTGATCGCGATTTTCGAGCCGACACAGCGAGCGGCTGATTTGCGGTAGCGGCGTGCGATCGGACGGCGCGCTGGTGTCTTGCGCGCCGGGCGCCGCCTGAGCGAAGCGCAGCATCTCAGACGTTGGCACACCGAGCGTATCGGCCAGGACGCAGATGTTGACGAGAGCGACATTGCGTCTGCCGCGTTCGATGCCGCTGACATACGAGCGTGCCAGACCGCTCTCGAGAGCAAGTTTCTCCTGCGACCAGCCGCGCGCCTTTCGCAGGCGGGCCAGATGGTCTCCGAACAGCGCGAGTGGATTTGTTTGCATGGCGGAACTCCGTTGACGAGTCACACAGCGTAATCAATCCCCCCGTGTCCTGCGACGTTATATCGCTCTCCTTCCCATGCGTTACAGCCGGGCCTCTATAAAGAGTCGGTGACGCTAATAGCGCAAAATTTATCGGACGATTCCCAATTATTCGGACAGTGCAGGCACGGGTGCACGTGCTTTGCGGATCGGCAAATGCCAGTTTTCACCCAGTGCGACGCCGGCCAGAATCAGCGCACCCCCCACCAGGTGATAGCTCGCGAGATGCTCGCCGAGACCGACCGCCGCGATCAATGCAGTGAAGATCGGTACGAGGTTGATGACGGCGGTGGCGCGTCGTGGGCCGATCCGTGCAACACCGATCATCCAGATGAACGGCGCGGCGACCGATACCGGAAGGGTGGCGAAGGCCAACTGAGGCAGGTTGTCCATCGACACGCCCGCCTTCTGGGAGAACAGATAGAACGGCAGCAAGACGACCACCGCGCACATGATCTGCGCGTACAGCGATGGCAGCGGCGCGAGCGGCAGTTGCCACTTGCGCAGCAGCACGCAATAGACCGCGTAGGCGAGCATGGCCCCGAACATCATGGCGTCGCCGATGCCAATCCCTTGATCCGCGAGATGCAACAGGGAGCCGTGTCCGACCACCAGCAGCACGCCGAAGATCGACAGCAGGCCACCCGCGAGCGCACCGGCGGTGAGCGCATCGCCCAGCATGATGACGGCCAGCGTGAGCGTGGTAAGGGGCAACAACGCCAGAATGATCCCCATGTTGGTGGCACTCGTGTAGTGCGCTGCCGAGTAGGCGAGCCCCTGATAAATCGCCATGCCGAGCACCCCTAACGTTGCGTACTGCGGCAGATGCGGCAGGAACACCCGGCGGACGCGCCACAGCGCAGGCAACGCAAATGGCGTAAGAATCAACCCGGCGGCAAACCAGCGCAGGAACGCAATCTCGGCGGGGAAAATGTGGCCGACGGCCAACTTGCTGACGATCACGTTGGCAGACCAGATCAGTACGGCAGTCAGCGGCAGGATGAAATTGAACATGGTTCTGGAATGGGGGGCACGGCGCGCGGCCGGCAAAGCACAAAACGGTACGGGAATCTGGGCGTGGGGCCGGGTGACACCGCGATGGCGCGGCTCGCATGAGGCGGACACGATGGAGCGAATTGTCCGCCCGAAAGCGGCGAGTGGCATAGCGAATTTAAGACAAACGATAAGGCGTTTCAGACGCGACGTCGAGACTGGGCTTTGGCGGGGAACGCTGGAAGATGTCGGCTGGTTGGACCGGTTTGACCCATAACGCTTTGCCGGCATGCGTGGCAGGTAGAATGGCGCCATTCCGGGTTCGAGACGTCAATCGCGTATGCGAGACGCTGGTGAACACCGGTGGTGTGGCAGGTCAGGGTCTGATGTACCGCCTGCTTGCCGATCTGCGGGCGCGGGTCGCACAGGCCGAGGCGCAGATGCAGACGGCGCAGTCCCTCTCGTTGGCCGAGTGCACGGTGAGCATCGGGCTGGTGCCATTTTCCTCGACCTTCGATACCCCGCAATCGTGGCTTCAGCACGCCGATCGCGCGCTGTATCGCGCGAAACGCGAGGGACGCGACGGCATGGTCGTGCTCGACGCAGAAGGGGTGGTGAAGTCGGCGCGCGAGGGCGAAACGGGTGCAGATGCTGAGACCGCTGGCGCCGGCCTCATCTGAGGCAGCGCAGGCATCCGCGCTGCCGATACCTCGCGCTGATCAGCGTGCGCAGAGGCGAGTCAATGCGCCGCGAAGGGCGGCGGGCAATGCGGCAGCGAAGCCAAACGGACGCGCCAGCGTTGCCAGCCCTTCGCCGTTGAGCACGCGAGCGCCTTCCAGATGCGTAGACAGCACGCAGAAATCTTCGCGTTTCATCCCCACGCGCTGGCACGCCTTATCGAGTTGTTTCAAATCGTTCGGGTGCAGCGTGATCGTCAGGGTGATGCGCTCAGGGTCGGTGTTCATGACTGTCAATTTTCTCTTTTTTAAGCATGGGGCATGTCGCGTGGATGGTGCGCATGCCAAGCGCCCACGCGATAACGCAGGCGAGCGTGATCCGACTGCGAGCCGTCGGCCGCGCTGATGAATGCGGCGAACACGGCAAACACGTCTGACGAACGGAAAGACGCCATCGTGGCGGCCAAAACCATTCCGACGATGCCTGCGATGCGTGATCGGGGCGTCGGGTTGTCTAGTGCAACGCGTGGGCAATACGAGGCTGTGGGCGCGCAATCCGCCGCCTGACGTGCGGGCGGCGGTACGGCTCTGACGCGTGAGAGCGATGCCTCGTAACAGCAGGGAGGGATGACTCTCCATCCGGCCATGACACAAGTGCCGGAATACAGCATGAGTACTGCGGACTGCAACTGCGGGTCGTGCTTGAATTCACTGCGAAAACTGCGGTTGCCAGACATCGGCAACGGGTGATGCTGTTGATGCGAGACCTTCTGTACTGCAGGACTGCGGGTGGTGCGTGTACAGCGATGCAGACCTGAAACTTCCGATACTGCGACTTGCTGAACGGCTACTGCGGAAAAAACGGAACTACCAGTACTGCGGGATTTCGACTGCTACTGCTACTGCTACTGCTACTGCTACTGCTACTGCTACTGCTACTGCTACTGCTACTGCTACTGCTACTGCTACTGCTACTGCTACTGCTACTGCCGGACGACGCAGCGTTACGCGGCGTCCTTGAACTGAATGCGTGAGCAGGGCGTACTGCGATGGCGGCGGCGGAATCGCAACACACGCTCAACGTGCGTGGCGGCTGCGGCGCGTTCTGCGCGGCGATGCAACTGCATCACACGCGCCGCCGAGACTGCTACGGCGACGACTGCAAACATCAACCAACCGACGAAGACCACAACACTTCTCCCTGATGACGGCAGCCTTTGAAAAACCGGAGCGCGTCGAATTCGAAGGGAAATCCAGAAAGCGTGGTTACCACCGGTTGCGACTGCATTGAACTTCAATGAAGACGAATTCTAAATAGATTCCCGAATAGGGTAAACCCTTAAAATTGTAAATAGTGTATTTTTTTAGACGAATGAGTCCAAGTTTTCCAAACGAACGTCTGAACTTTAAGTCACTTGATTCATTGGAAAAATCGACCCAAACCCGCATGTTTCAACGGGTTCGGGCCGATATCGAAGCGATGGATCAGAAGCTGTGCTTCAAGCCCATGCCGACCAGCAACTGCGTTCGCGCGCCGGCGTCCAGACCGGCCGAGCCGACCGATGCGCTGGCTTCCACGACGCGGCCGTTATCCAGCGTCTTGCCGACCGCCTGTTGGTAGCCGCCGATCACATACGTCGACGTGCGCTTGGACAGCGCATACGTTACGCCGGCGTTGAACTGGTTGTAGTGCGCGCCGACCTGGCGTCCGCCACGCAGACGCGTATAGCTGTAGCCGATACCCGTGTTGATGGCTGGCGTCAGTGCGTAGGTGGCGAAGGCATTCACCGTGTCGAATTTCGCGGTACCGGTGAAATCCGACAGCCCGTCGCTCGCATACTGCGCAGTCGAGAACGACATGCCCAGAATTGCCGGGCCGACAGCGTACTTGCCGCCTACACGCGCAATACGGACTTTGCTTGCCGTGCGGAAGCCTCGGTTGATCGGCGAGCTGAACAGCGAGCCGGCGCTGCTGGTCCATTCGCGATAGCCAAAGTCTTTTTTCGTGTAATCGGTCACTTCACGGCTGCCGCCGTCGGCGAAGAAGAAGCCCGCGCCGAGCGACACCGGGCCGTTGTTGTAGGCACCTGCGAAGCCATAGGTGCGTCCGGCGCCTTCCTTGCCCGCGACGTTGCCCGTCGCGTACATGCCTTCGAATTGCAGGCCACCGAAGTTCGGCGTGGCGTAGCGGATCGAATTGTTGATGCGCGCGCCGTTGTCGTAATTGTCGACGTCGCCGGGCGTGGCGAAAAAGCCGCCGAAGATGCCGTCGGCCGTTGTGCCCTGCACGAGGTTGACGACCGGATCGTACTGTCGGCCGATGGTGACTTCACCCCATTGAGCGCTTCTCAGACCGACGATGGCCTTGCGCCCGAACGCGCGGCCGCCGTTGCCCATCTCGCCGTTGACGGCGTTGAACCCGCTCTCCAGTTGGAACAGCGCGGACAGCCCCTGACCCAGCGGTTCCGTGCCGCGCAGCCCCCAGCGGCTGCCGGAGAGTATGTTGCTCGTGATCATCGAGCGCGATTGCGGACCATTCTCGGTGGCGGTGTGATTGGCGTGGACGAACCCCGAATCGATCGTGCCGTAGAGCGTGACATTGCTTTGTGCACTGACGCTGGCGGGCAGCGAGAGCATTGTGAGAGTGGCGGCCAGTGCGAGGGCGCGCAGACCGGTGTGCGTGTGAGGGTATGGAGTCATGGTGTCGAGCGCCTTGGCGCGCGTGGTTGAAATCGACACCGAGAATATTTCCGAACACCCATTCGGATTCCTTATGAAAATTCCGAATGAATGAAACCCCGCATGGCAGCGCCCGCTTCTTAGGGGCGCTGCCGAAGTTTCTAGGAACCCTCCTCAAATTTCATCGATGAATAACGCAGTAAGCGGTCGCGTGAAGTCTTCCTCGCGACGAGGCTCAGGATTGGGCCTTCTTCGGCAGACCTGCGCGTCGCAGCGCCACGCGCGAGAGCGCAGCCCAGTCGAGATGTCCTTCGCCGTGCGCGAGGCTGTCGAGATGGTTGTCGAGCAACACCGTGCCGAAGGGCATTGGCACGTTCGCCGCCTCGCCCGCCAGCAGCGCGAGGCGAACGTCCTTCGCACCGAGCGCGAGTTTGAAACCAGCCGGCTCGAAGGTCTCCTTGGCAATTGCCCCGCCATAGCCCGTATAGGCGGGCGTTGCGAACACCGCGGTCGTGATCATGTCGAGGAAGTCGGCGCCGGCCACGCCGTGCCCTTGCGCGAGTGCTGCGGCTTCGCTCATCGATTCGATGGCGCTGGCGATCATGAAATTCGCGGCGAGCTTCACGACGTTGGCCTGTCCGGGCGAATCGCCGAAGCGCCAGGTGCGTTGGCCGAGTACGTCGAAGAGCGGTTGGACGGTATCGATCGTGTTCGCATCGCCTGCCACCAGAATGTTCAGCTTGCCTGCTTCGGCCACATTCACACGTCCTAGCACCGGGGCGGCAAGGTAACGCAGGCCGAGCGACTCGCATCGCGCCGCCATCTCCCCGGCGAAGGCGAGCGAGACCGTAGCCATGTTCACGACGATGGCACCTCGCGGCAAGGCGTTCAGCGCACCACCGTCGGCACCTTCGCAGAGCACGGCGCGCGAGGTGTCGTCGTCCGACAGGATCGCAATGAGAACGTCCACGCCGCGCGCGGCGTCGGCCGGGGTGGCGGCAGGTGTGGCACCGTCCGAGGCCAGCGCGTCGACGGGGCCGCGCGAGCGATTCCATACGTGCAGTGCGAAGCCCGCCTTGAGCAGGTTGCGTGCCATGGGGGTGCCCATGGTGCCGAGTCCGAGAAATCCGATTTTCATAAGGGCTCCTGAAGCCAGAGATATCGATGCTACGCAGCGGCAGGACGGGATGAAGGCAGACGTCAGGTGCACCGCGAGACGGGCGCGTCGCATGCTGATGCCGAGCGCGTTGTGCGAAAGCATGACACTGAACGCGAGTTGACGCAGAGAAGGCCCGGCGGAACCGCCGAAGGTAAGATGCGCGTGATGCCCGCCGTCGTCGGGCGTATCCGTTCCCCGCTATCGCCTATCGCCATGAGCCTGCGCAACAATTGGCCAAGTTTCAAGAAGCTGCCGTATCCGGTGTATTTCCGGTACGAGGCGTTCGACGCGCAGACGGCGTGGGAGCCGCATCGTCACGACTGGGGCTCGCTCCACTATGTCGCCAGCGGTGTGATGCAACTGGAGATCGAGGGCATCCGGTTTCTGGCGCCGCCGCAATACGCTGTGTGGACACCGCCGAAGGCCGCCCATGCGAGTTTCAACGCGAACGCCGTGATCTATCGGTCGGTGTATATCGACGCGTCGCTCGCCGACGCGCTCCCGTCGAATGCCGCGACCTTGCGCATCAGCGGCCTGCTCCGGGCGATCCTGTCCGATTTTGCCGAGCGAGGGGTGGCGTGTCCGAGCACGGACGCCGACCGGCGTCTGGCGCAGGTGCTCATCGATCAGTTGGCGCTCGCGCCGGCAGAGCCACGATTCCTTCCGCAGGCGCGCTCGCCGTCGCTGCTCCGGGTACTGGACGCCTTGCAGCGGGAGCCCGCCGATAACCGCACGCTCGAAGCGTGGGCAGAGACCGTTTCCATGACGGAGCGCACACTCGCGCGCCATTGCCGCGCGGAATTGGGGATGACGCTGGGCCAGTGGCGGCAACGCATGCGCTTTCTGCGCGCCATCGAAGGACTGGAGGCGGGACGCACGGTCAAGTCGATCGCGTTCGATCTGGGCTACGCCACACCTTCCGCATTCATCGAAATGTTCACGCGCGAATCGGGTCTGACGCCGGAGCAGTTCCGGCGTCAGACGATTATGGGCGCGGCAGGGTCAGATCCGGCGTAATGCCGACCCGACCTGACGAGCCGGGTCGGGCTGCCCGCGGCCCGGTGGGCGGCGGTTACCGCTTGAACGCCAGCAACTGCGCGCCTTCGGGCACCTGATCGCCGACCGCGTACAGCACTTCTTCGATCTCGCCGTCGGCCGGGGCACTGATGGTGTGCTCCATCTTCATGGCTTCCATCACGAGCAGCGGGGCGCCCTTCTCGACCTTCGTGCCGGCCTTCGCGAGTACCGCGATGACCTTGCCCGGCATCGGCGCCGTCAGCCGGCCTTCGCCGCCTTCCTGCGCCCCCGCCTGTGCCAGCGGATCGTGCCAGCGCAGCGTCCACGACAGGCCATCGGCGAAGACGTGCGCCGCCTGCTGCTCGAAGTCGACGTGACCCTGCACACGCCGCTCGCCGAGCGTCACGCGGTACACCCCGCCGTCGTGGGCGTAGCGATACGGATAGGTCTGCGCGTCGACAGTGAGTGTGCTGGCTTGCGGTCCGCTCGTGAGCACGACGTCCAGACGCGTCTCGCCATGATCGAACGACAGCGTGCGCTGGTAATCGCCGTTCAGACGCCAGCCGGTCGCGAGTTGCCACGGCGAGTGATGGTCGATGCTGTCCTGATACTTGCGGCGTCCGATCACGGTCTCGCGGCTGAGTTGTGCGGCGACCGCCAGCGCCAGTGTAGTCGCAGGCACCGGCGCGGGCGCGGGGAACAGCGTGTCGCGATGACGTTCGATCAGACCGGTATCGAGATCGGCCCCGGCGAACGGCTCGCTGGCAACCAGACGTCCGAGGAACGCGATGTTGGTCTGCACACCGACGACGCGGTACTGACCCAGCGCACGTCGCATGCGCGCGAGCGCCTCGTCGCGGTCCTGTCCCCACACGATCAGCTTGGCGATCATGGGGTCGTAGAACGGCGAGATGGTGTCGCCTTCGCGCACGCCCGAGTCGATGCGCACGGCGGCCGGCGAGCCCGCATTGCCGATCTCGAACTGCACCGCAGCGGGCGGACGCAGCGTGGACAGCGTGCCCGTCGACGGCAGGAAGTTGTTGTCCGGGTTCTCGGCGTAGATACGCGCTTCGAGCGCATGGCCGTGAATACGCAATTCGTCCTGTTTGCGCGGCAGCACTTCACCGGCTGCCACGCGCAATTGCCACTCCACCAGATCGAGGCCGGTGATCATTTCCGTGACCGGGTGCTCGACTTGCAGGCGCGTGTTCATTTCCATGAAGTAGAACGAGCCGTCCTGATTGGCGATGAACTCGACCGTACCGGCGCCGACATAGCCCACGGCGCGCGCCGCGTTGCAGGCGGCCTCGCCCATCGAGCGGCGGCGTGCTTCGGTCATGCCTGGCGCGGGCGCCTCTTCCAGCACTTTCTGGTGCCGGCGTTGCACCGAGCAGTCGCGCTCGAACAGATAGACGCAATTGCCATGCGTATCGGCGAACACCTGAATTTCAATATGCCGCGGACGTGTCAGGTACTTCTCCACGAGCACACGCTCGTCGCCGAAGCTGCTCGCCGCTTCGCGCTGGCACGACGCCAGCGCGGCGCGGAAATCCTCGCTGCGCTCCACCACGCGCATGCCCTTGCCGCCACCCCCCGCGCTGGCCTTGAGCAACACGGGGTAGCCGATCTCGTCGGCGCGCGCGTGCAGGAACGCGGCGTCCTGATTGTCGCCGTGATAACCCGGCACCAGCGGCACTGCGGCGCCTTCCATGAGGGTCTTGGCGGCGCTCTTGCTGCCCATGGCGTGAATCGCGCCGACCGGCGGGCCGATGAAGACGATGCCGGCTTCATGGCATGCGGCGGCAAACGCTTCGTTTTCCGACAGGAAGCCGTAACCGGGATGAATGGCTTGTGCGCCGGTGGCTTTGGCGGCGTCGATGATGGCGTCGATGCGCAGGTAGCTGTCACGCGCGGCGGCGCCGCCGACGTGAACCGCTTCGTCGCACACGGCAACGTGCTTGGCCTGGGCATCGGCGTCGGAATAGACGGCCACCGTGCGAATACCCAGCCGTGCCGCGGTTGCCGCGACGCGACAGGCGATTTCGCCGCGGTTGGCGATGAGGATCTTGTCGAACATATTGCCTCCGGAAAATGATCGATTGGGGCGGCGCTTGCGCATCGCACCTCCGCTTGTGACGGAAGGCCTATGCACTCGCGCCATTGTCGTTGCTATCCAACTTCGCCGTGACGGCGGATCGTCTTCTGCGATCTCGTGACCGTCGCGGCGTTTAACCTGTCAACACATCCTTCAACGCCAGCCGTGCGCCGCAACGCTCAGCCGAATGATCGAGCGCGCTCAGTGCGTGGCGCAGGCCGTAAGACCGTCGCACTCGCCGGCGTTCTCGGCGCCGAGCTTCTCCTCGGTCGACGTGCGCATGCCGAGGCGTGCCAGCAGCGCACGGTCGTGCTCGGCCTGCGGATTCTGCGTCACGAGCAGCTTCTCGCCGTAGAACATCGAGTTGGCGCCGGCGAGGAAGCACAGCGACTGCAACGCGTCGTCCATCATTTCGCGCCCGGCCGACAGACGCACCATGGCGCGCGGCATCGTGATGCGGGCTACGGCGATCATGCGCACGAAATCGAACGGATCGACGTTCTCGTTATTTTCGAGCGGCGTGCCCTCGACCTTCATCAGGTTGTTGATGGGCACCGACTCGGGATACGGCGACATGTTGGCCAGTTGCGCGATCAGACCGGCGCGCTCGCGGCGCGTCTCACCCAGACCCACGATGCCGCCGCAGCACACCTTCAGTCCGGCGTCGCGCACGCGGGCGAGCGTGTCCAGACGATCCTGATACGTGCGCGTGGTGATGATCTGACCGTAGAACTCGGGCGACGTATCGAGGTTGTGGTTGTAGTAATCGAGACCGGCTTCGCGCAACTGTTCGGCCTGACCGTCGCGCAGCATGCCGAGCGTCACGCATGTCTCCAGACCCAAGGCCTTTACGCTGCGCACCATCTCGCCCACGGCGTCGACCTGATGTGGCTTCGGGCTGCGCCACGCCGCGCCCATGCAGAAGCGGGTGGCGCCGGCATCCTTGGCACGCTGCGCGGCGGCAACCACCTCTTCGACCGGCATGAGCTTCTCGGCTTCCACGCCCGTGTCGTAGCGTGCCGACTGCGGGCAATACGCGCAGTCTTCCGGGCAACCGCCCGTCTTGATCGAGAGCAGCGTCGAGAGCTGCACGGCATTGGCGTCGAAATGCTCGCGGTGCACCTGTTGCGCGCGGAAGATCAGATCGTTGAACGGCAGCGCGAAGAGGGCCTCGATCTCGGGAACGGTCCAGGGCTTGTCGTTGCGGCGCAGTGCTTCGTCGTGTCCGTGAGCGGCGGTGTGGGCGTGAACTTGCATGCTGAGATTTCCTTGAATTCTTTATGTGAGTGAATGTCGCGCGATGGGGGAGCGTCGCGCGTTCAGGGTGCCGTGTGCGGGCGCGTCTTGAGCGACGCCTCTACCGCATTCGGCTGCGGGGTATCGACCAGCGGGGCAATGTCGAGATAGCCGGATGCCGTTGCCGCGTCGGGATGCGGCAGATGCGGCACGCGTCCGAGCAGCGGAGCGGCCAGCCGTGTGGCAATCGCCTCGATATTGGCGTCGACATGACGCATGTCCGGATCGACGTGATTGGCGACCCAGCCCGCGAGTGTGAGTCCGCGCGAGGTAATGGCTTCGGCCGTGAGCAGCGCGTGGCTGATGCAGCCCAGCCGCAGACCGACCACGAGGATCACCGGCAGACCGAGTTGACGGGCGAGATCGGCGGTGTCCGGCGCGCTGGCGTCGGGGCCGAGCGGCACGCGAAACCCGCCCACGCCTTCGACGATTACGAGGTCGGCCCGCGCGGCAACGCGTGCATAGCCCGCGCGGATCACGCCGCAATCGAGGGCGACGCCTTCAGCCGCAGCCGCGATATGCGGTGCGGTGGCGTCCTTGAGCACGTAAGGGCAATACCAGTCGTCCGGCAGCTTCAGATTGCTGGCCTGATGCAATTGCTCGACATCTTCGTTGACGAAGCGTCCGTTGAGTTCGGACGCCCCTGCCGCCACCGACTTGAGGCCGGCGCACACCAGCCCGCGTCGCGCTGCGGCGTGCAGCAGAGCCGACGAGACGAGCGTCTTGCCGATCTCGGTGTCGGTGCCGGTCACGAAGAACGCATGGCGGGCAGGCGTCGGCCGCGCGGCCGGGGCATTCGTTGCTGCGATAAGGTGCTGATCAGCCATGCGCGTGCTCCCTCCAGTCCCGATCGAGTTGGTTGATGGCGGCGGCCAGGCGCGCAACGTCGCTCTGTGTATGCGCGGCGCTTAGCGTGACGCGCAGACGCGAGGTGCCCGGGGCCACGGTCGGCGGACGAATGGCCGGCACCCACAAGCCGGCTTGTGCGAGGCCTGCCTGCGCGTGCAGCGCCGCCGCGTTTTCGCCGAGAATGATCGGTTGCACCGCGCTCGGCGAGGCCATGTGTTGCCAATGCCGCAGCGTGAGCGAATCGCGCAGTTGGGCAATGCGGGCCTGCAACGCGGCGCGGCGCTCGCGTCCTTCGTCGCCCGAAATCAGGGCAACGCTCGTGAGCAGCGCGTGCGCCTGCGAGGGCGCGGCCGCGGTCGTAAAGATGTACGGCCGTGCGCGATTGATGAGCCAGTCGATCACGCGGTGGTTCGCCGCGACGAAAGCACCGCCAACGCCCGCCGCTTTGCCGAGCGTGCCAATGATGACGAGGTTGGGCGAGCGCAAAGCAAAATGCTCGAACACGCCACGTCCGTTTTCGCCGACGACGCCGAAGCCATGCGCGTCGTCCACCACCAGCCACGCGTTGTACCGTTCGGCCAGCGCGAGCAATGACGGCAGCGGCGCGATGTCGCCATCCATCGAGAACACCCCGTCGGTGACGATCAGTTTCGTTTCGGCCGTGCTGGTGGCGAGCATGGCCGCGAGGGCGTCGACGTCACCGTGCGGGTAGACATGCGTGCGGGCACGCGACAGACGCGCGCCATCGATCAGCGAGGCGTGATTGAGCGCCTCAGAGAAGATGTCGGCGTCTTTGCCGGCGAGTGCGGAGATCGTCGCCAGATTGGCCATGTAGCCGGTGCAGAAGTACAGTGCGCGACCGTCGACCAGATGCGGCGACATGAACGCGGTGAGCGCGTCTTCAAGCTCGGCGTGGGCCTGCGAATGTCCGCTGATGAGGTGCGACGCGCCACTGCCTGCGCCGTAACGGCGGGCACCTTCGATGAGCGCTTCGACGACCTTGGGGTGGGCGGCCAGACCGAGATAGTCGTTACTGGCGAACGCGAGCACGTCGTGGCCGTCGGCACGCACATGTGGCCGGCAGGGCGTGGACACCACGCGATGCCGACGGCGCAGATGGGCGCGGTCGATCTCCGCGAGTCCGGCGTCGAGGCGGGCGAGCAGGGGATGGGTCGTCATGCCGTCACCTCCCTGCCGTGCGTCATCGTCGCATCGAAGGCGGCGAGCGTTTGCTGCGCGAGCCAGTCGATGGTGCCGTCGTCCAGCACGTAAGGCGGCATCAGATAGACCGTGGCGCCGATCGGGCGCAACAGCACACCGCGTGCGCGGGCTTCGGTGTAGAAGCGCCTGGCGAAGGCACTGGCGGCGCCGGGGGCGTCCGGCACTACGGCGTCGAAGGCCCAGATCATGCCGCGCTGGCGGAAGTGCCGGACGCGCGGGTCGTCGGCCAATGGCGCGAGCGCCTGCGTGAGGTGCGCCGCACGAACGGCGTTGCGTGCGAGCACGTCGTCGTCGGCAAAGATGTCGAGCGTGGCGAGAGCGGCGCGGCACGCCAGCGGATTGCCGGTGTACGAGTGCGAATGCAGGAAGCCGCGCGTGGTGTCGTCGTCGTAGAAGGCGTTGTAGATCGCATCGCGCGAGAGCACCAGCGAGAGGGGCAGATAGCCGCCGCTGATGCCCTTGGACAGTGTGAGCAGATCGGGCCAGATGCCCGCTTGCTCGCTCGCGAAGAACGTGCCGGTGCGTCCGCACCCGACGGCGATTTCGTCGGCGATCAGGTGCGCACCGTGTTGGTCGCACAACGCCCGCACGAGACGCAGGTATTCGGGATCGTGCATGGCCATTCCGGCCGCGCATTGCACGAGCGGCTCGACGATGACGGCGGCGACTCGGCCCTCGCGTTCGACGAGCAATGTCTCCAGTTCGGCCGCAGCGCGCCGGGCCACGTCGACCGGGGTTTCGCCATCCCGCGCCAGCCGGGCATCGGGCGACGCCACCACATGGGCATGACGCAGCAGCGGGTCGTAGGCGTCGCGGAACAGCGCTACGTCGGTGACGGCAAGCGCACCGAGGGTCTCACCGTGATAGCCGTTGCGCACGCACACGAACTCGCGTTTGTCGCTGTGGCCCTGATTGCGCCACGCGTGAAAGCTCATCTTGAGCGCGATCTCGACGGCCGACGCGCCGTCGGACGCGAAGAAGGCATGGCCCAGCACGCCGCCGGTCAAAGCCGACAGACGTTCGGCCAACGCCACGACCGGCTCGTGCGTGAAGCCCGCGAGCATCGCGTGTTCGAGGCGGCCGAGTTGATCGATGAGCGCCGCGTTGATTCGCGGATTCGCATGGCCGAAGAGGTTGACCCACCACGAACTGATGGCGTCGAGATAACGCTCGCCGTCGGTGTCGACGAGCCAGGGGCCTTCGCCGTGAGACAGCGCGACGAGGGGCAGCTTTGCCTGTTGCTTCATCTGCGTGCAGGGG
Organism: Pandoraea fibrosis; assembly: GCF_000807775.2. Taxonomy (NCBI): domain Bacteria; kingdom Pseudomonadati; phylum Pseudomonadota; class Betaproteobacteria; order Burkholderiales; family Burkholderiaceae; genus Pandoraea; species Pandoraea fibrosis. The sequence continues at coordinate 454,487 of NZ_CP047385.1, forward strand.
TGCCAGACCTGTCGCAGACTGCGCGCGGCGAGATCGCCGGGGCCGGCGGGAGGGCGCGTGAAGGCGTCCATCATTGACTCCTTGGTTGGCCGTGACGAACGACGTAGGCACAGGGGCGTGCGTCGCGCGTCCGGCTGGCCGATGGCGGGCGCTGCATTGAGCGTCGCCGCACGGGGCCGGAGGTGGGGGATGGGCGCATGGTAGGCAAAGCGTTTTGGCAGGGCAATAGGCGGAATTGGCGCAAAAAATCGCTGGTTTATGTGCCGTAGCAAGACGTTATCGATAAATTCGCAAAACCCGTCGATAACGTTGCGGCATCTCCGCCGTCAGCCCTCCTCAAAAAAATTTGTAACCGATGATGCGTGCTGGGTCTCGTTTCGGGCTCAGGACACCTCGCGCCACGACGGCGAACGCTTCTCGAGGAATGAGCGCACGCCTTCGCGGCCCTCGTCGGAGGCGCGGATGATCGCGATACGGTCCGCCGTTTCCGCGATGGCCGGCTCATCGATGGCGCGGCTGGCGAAGTCCTGCACCAGGCGTTTGCACTCCTTCACGGCGTTCGGGCTGTTGTCGACGAGCGCCTTGGCAAGTGCCTGCACGGTGCTGTCGAGGGCGTCTGCGCTCACGACTTCGTGCACCAGGCCGTGCCGTTGTGCCGTGGAGGCGGTAAAGCGCTCGGCCGTGAGGAAGTAGCGGCGCGAGGCCGACTCGCCAAGGGCGCGAATGACATACGGGCCGATCGTGGCAGGGATCAGGCCGAGCTTCGCTTCGGACAGGCAGAAGTGCGCGGAATCGACGGCAACGACGATATCGGCGACGGCGGCGAGCCCCACGCCCCCGGCATACGTGTCGCCCTGCACGCGGGCGATCACCGGCTTCGGGCAGCGGTAGATCGTATTGAGCATGACGGCGAGCGTCATCGCATCGGCACGGTTTTCGGTGTCCGAGTAACCGGCCATTTTCTTCATCCAGTTCAGGTCGGCGCCGGCGCAGAAGGCAACCCCTTCGGCGGCGAGCACGACGACGCGCACGTCGTCGTTCGTGGCGAGCGCACGGAAGGCGCCGGTCAATTCTTCGATGACGGTTTCGTTGAAGGCATTGCGCACCTCCGGACGATTGAGCGTAATCGTGGCGACGTGGGCTTCGACGCTGAGTTTTAACGTGGCGAGATTCATGACGTGGAATTCCTCGATGGACCGGTGCAGGCGATGACAGACGATTACATGCGGAACAAGCCGAAGCGTGTTTCCGGAATCGGCGCATTCAATGCTGCCGACAGTCCCAGTCCGAGCACGGTGCGGGTATCGGCCGGGTCGATCACGCCGTCGTCCCACAGGCGGGCGCTCGCGTAATACGGGTGGCCCTGACGCTCGTACTGATCGCGGATCGGTTGCTTGAAGGCGTCTTCTTCTTCGGCGCTCCACTGACCGCCCTTGCCTTCGATGCCGTCGCGCTTGACCGTGGCCAGCACCGACGCGGCTTGCTCGCCGCCCATGACCGAGATACGGGCGTTCGGCCACATCCACAGAAAGCGCGGCGAGTATGCGCGACCGCACATGCCGTAGTTACCCGCGCCGAACGAACCGCCGATGATGACGGTGAACTTCGGCACATTCGCCGTCGCCACCGCCGTGACCATCTTCGCGCCGTGCTTGGCAATGCCTTCGTTCTCGTACTTGCGCCCGACCATGAAGCCGGTGATGTTCTGCAGGAAGATCAGCGGGATCTTGCGCTGGCAGCACAGCTCGATGAAGTGCGCCCCCTTTTGGGCCGACTCGGAGAACAGAATGCCGTTGTTCGCCACGATGCCGACCGGATAGCCCCACAGATGCGCGAAGCCGCAGACGAGCGTGGTGCCGTAACGTGCCTTGAATTCGTCGAACTCGGAGCCGTCGACCAGACGCGCGATCACTTCGCGCACGTCGAACGGCTTCTTCGTATCGGACGGAATCACGCCGTACAGTTCACGGGCGTCGAACTTCGGCTCGACAGGCGGCCTGATCGCCACAGTGGCCGGCTTCTGACGATTGAGATTGGCGGCGATGCTGCGTGCGATGGAAAGGGCGTGCGCGTCGTTTTGCGCGAAGTGATCCACCACGCCCGACAGGCGCGTATGGACGTCGGCCCCGCCGAGGTCTTCGGCGCTCACTTCCTCGCCGGTCGCGGCCTTCACGAGCGGCGGCCCGCCGAGGAAAATCGTGCCCTGTTCCTTGACGATGATCGACTCGTCGCTCATCGCAGGCACGTAGGCGCCACCGGCCGTGCACGAGCCCATCACCACGGCGATCTGCGGAATGCCCTGCGCCGACATTTGCGCCTGGTTGTAGAAGATGCGGCCGAAGTGATCGCGATCGGGAAACACGTCGTCCTGATTCGGCAGGTTGGCGCCGCCGGAGTCGACCAGATAGATGCACGGCAGATGATTCTGCTCGGCAATCTCCTGCGCGCGCAGGTGCTTCTTGACCGTCATCGGGTAGTAGGTGCCGCCCTTGACCGTGGCGTCGTTGCAGACGATCACGCATTCCTGACCCGACACGCGGCCGATGCCGGTGATGATGCCCGCGCCCGGCGCGTCGTCGTGATACATGCCGAAGGCGGCGAGCTGCGAGAGTTCGAGAAAGGGCGAGCCCGGATCGAGCAACTGCTGCACACGGTCGCGCGGCAGCAACTTGCCGCGGCCAACGTGCTTCTTGCGTGCGGCCTCACCGCCGCCACCGGCCAGTTGCGCCACGCGTGCGCGCAGGTCGTCGACCAGGGTCTGCATCGTGGCCGCGTTGCGTGCAAAGTCTTCGCCGCGCGGGTTGAGTTTGCTTTCGAGAATCGGCATGTGACGAAATCCGGTGGAGAGTGAGTTGTCGTTGAATTCGTTGTCGGTACGTGCGTGAGCGTGACATGGCGCTCTTGCGATCTCAGTCGAACAGATCGCCGTCGATATATCGCCAGCGACCGTCGTCGGTGCGCTCGAAGCGACTGCGCTCGTGCAGGCGGTGGGCGCGTCCGCCGATTTTGTAGCGGGCGACGAATTCGACTTCGGCGTGATGATCGTCGCGTTGCAGATGGGCCTTGATCTGTAGACCGAGCCACTGCGGCGCATCGTCGAAGTCGAGCGTGGCGGGACGCGTGCGCACCGCCCACGTATCGAGCAGGTACGGCGCGTCGTGACGCACGAACGCCGTGTAGCGCGAGCGCATCAGCGCTTCGGCCGTGGGAGGGATGTCGCCGCGCATCAGATAGCGAGCGCAGCAGTCGTCGAACGCGAGCCCGCCGCAGGGGCAGGGTTCGCGCTCGAGGTCCTGTGTCGTGGTGCTGCGCGACGGTTGGGGTCTTGCCATCGTGTGTCTTGCCTTGTTGTCAGATCTTGCCTTGCTTCAGGCAGGCCTCGACCTGCGAGAAGCGGTCGAAGCCCCAGAACGGTTCGCCATCCACGATCACGAACGGCGAGCCGAAGACACCGCGCGCGATGGCCAGATCGATCTCCGCCTTGAGGTGGTCCTTGGCGGCGGGGGAGTGCATGCCGGCGTCGAGCGCCGCACCGTCGATGCCCAGGGCCTCGCCCAGACGTACCAGTTCCGCCGGGTCGCCGATGTTCACATCGTCGACGTACAGCGCCTGAAAGACCGATTTCGCGAACTCTGCGGACAGGTCGCCACCGCGATGATCCTGCACCCACAGCACGGCGCGTTCGGCGGCTTGCGTCGGGATCGGGAAATGCGTCGGTCGCTTGTACGCGATGCCGTGAAAGCGCGCGGTGCGCTCCACGTCGTGTCGCAAATACTCGGTCTTGATCGGATGTTGCACCGGTGCGCCCGTGCCGTTCACCTTGTAGACGATGTCGAGCAAGATCGGATGCCACGCGACACCGCGTCCGGCTTTCGCGGCGATGTCGTCGATGCGGGTGCTCGCAAAATACCCATACGGGGATGCGAAGTCGAAATAAAAGTCGATGGCGGCCGTCATGTTGGCTCCGTTTCCGAGTGACGTGTCTGGCCCGCGAATCAAAAGATACGGCGGTATGGCGACAGCTTGTTATTCCGTCTGACGCCGGGCAATGCTTGCCCGGTCGCTACGTTGTCTCTTCCCGTGCTCCGTTCCCGCGTGGATGACTCACGCCTGTAACTTCATCCGGCAAACCCGATCCGGCAAATGGCCGCCCGCCCGGTGATTACCACGTGAGCGCGTTGCCGTCGTAATTGAAGAACCCGCCGTTGTGCGTGGCGCGCTCGCCCGGCGCGCGGGCAAACACACGGCGCATTCCGGCCACGCTCGTCTGCACGTCGATGTCGGCGTTCTCGCCGCCCATGTCGGTGCGCACCCAACCCGGATGCATCGCGACGCACGTGGCGCGCTGTGCTTCCAGCGAGACGGCCTTGACCACCGAATTCACCGCCGCCTTGCTCGCGCGGTACAGCCAGCTTCCGTTCGAGTCCATCAGCGCGACACTGCCCATGCGGCTCGACAGAAAGCCGAACGTGCCGCCTGCGGCTTCGACGAACGGCAACACGAGCGGCGCGGTTTGCATGGCGCCGAGCACGTTGGTGTGGAACACGCGGTCGAACGCTTCCTTCGTGATCGGGGCGAGGCCGATCGTGCGATCCGAATTCACGCCCGCGTTGTAGACGGCGACATCCAGTTCCACGCCGTCGAGCTGCCACGACAGGCCGGAGAGCGATTCGACGCGCGTGACGTCGAGCTTGAACGGCTCTGCGCCGAGTTCGCGCAGGGCCGACAGGCCGTTGTCGTCGCGCGCGGTGGCGATCACACGCCAGCCGTCGTCGCGATACTGCCGTGCGAATTCCATGCCGATGCCGCGCGAGGCGCCGATGATGAGCGCAGTTTTCATGACGGTTTTGTCCTGTCGGCCAGCGCCGAGGTCAGAGGAACAGAGGGTCAGACGAGTTCGATGGCCATGGCCGTGGCTTCGCCGCCGCCGATACACAGGCTGGCGACGCCACGCTTGCCGCCGGTCTTGCGCAGGGCGCCGATCAGCGTGACCAGAATACGCGCACCGGAGGCCCCGATCGGGTGGCCAAGCGCGCACGCACCGCCGTGAATGTTGACCTTCGCATGCGGCAGATCGAACTCGTGCATCGCGGCCATCGCGACGACGGCGAAGGCTTCGTTGATTTCAAAGAGATCGACGTCCTTCGTCGACCAGCCGGTTTTCTCGAACAGCTTGCGCATGGCGCCGACCGGGGCGGTCGTGAACAGGCCCGGCTGCTGAGCGAAGGTGCTGTGGCCGGCGATGCGGGCGAGCGGCGTGAGGCCGAGGCGTTTGGCCGTGGATTCGCGCATGAGGACGAGCGCGGCGGCGCCGTCCGAAATCGACGACGAGTTGGCGGCCGTCACCGTGCCGTCTTTGCGGAAGGCTGCCTTGAGGGTCGGAATCTTCTCGGGATTGGCCTTGAACGGCTGTTCGTCCTGATCGACGACGGTGTCGCCCTTGCGCCCGGGTACCGTCACCGGTGTGATTTCCCACGCGAACGAACCGTCTTTCGTGGCGTTCTGCGCGCGCTCGAGCGAGGCGATGGCGAAGGCGTCCTGCGCTTCGCGGGTGAAGGCGTAACGGTCGGCGCATTCTTCGGCAAAGGTGCCCATCAGGCGGCCCTTGTCGTAGGCGTCTTCCAGACCGTCGAAGAACATGTGGTCGATGACCTGACCGTGCCCCATGCGCATGCCGGCGCGCGCCTTGGGCAGCAGATAGGGGGCGTTGCTCATGCTTTCCATGCCACCGGCGACGATTACGTCGGCACTGCCGGCGGCGAGCATGTCGTGTGCGAACATCGCGGCACGCATGCCGGACCCGCACATCTTGTTGACGGTGGTGGCGCCGGCGGCGAGCGGCAGTCCGGCGCCGAGCGAGGCCTGACGCGCCGGCGCCTGGCCCTGGCCGGCCGGCAGCACGCAGCCCATCACCACTTCATCGACCTGCTCCGGCTTGAGGCCGGCGCGCTCGACGGCGGCACGAATGGCGGCCGCTCCCAGTTGCGGTGCGGCGACATCGCCGAATACCCCTTGCAGGCCGCCCATCGGCGTGCGGGCAGCGGAAACGATAACGATCGGGTCTTGTTGCATGGCAGTCTCCTGTAATCGGTGCCGGGGCCGGCGATCCGTTCTGGCGAACGGGTTCGTCAGCCCCCGAATATCCAATGCTTCAGTCCTTCCATCGTCCACGCGCCCGCGCTGGCCAGCGCTTGCTGGCGCTGGCATAAGGGGTAAGGTGCGCCCGTCGCTTAAGCGCGTGGATGACGCAGTTCGTCCATCGCGGCGACACAACGGTCGTAGACGCGCGGCAATGTTTCGAGGCTATTGACCGACATGCGCAGATCGCGCACCAGTCCGTCGCGCAGGCCGTACACCCAGCCATGCACCGTCACGGGTTGGTTGCGGGCCCAGGCGTCGCGCAATACCGTCGTATGGCAGATATTCACGACCTGTTCGATGGCATTGAGCTCGCACAGCCGGTCGTGACGCGCATCGCGCGAGGGCAACGCGTCGATCTGGTCGACGTGGCGTTCGTAGACGTCGCGCACATGGCGCAGCCAGTTGTCCACCAGGCCCATCTTCGCGCCGTCCAGCGCAGCACCCACGCCGCCGCAGCCGTAGTGGCCGACCACCATGATGTGGCGCACCTTCAGCACTTCGACGGCGAACTGCAATACCGACAGACAGTTCAGGTCGCTGTGCACGACCACGTTCGCAATATTGCGGTGGACGAACACCTCGCCCGGCGCCAGCCCCGTGATCTGGTTGGCCGGGACGCGCGAGTCCGAACAGCCGATCCAGAGATATTCCGGGGTTTGCAGTTTCGACAGCCGCTCGAAAAATGCGGGATCTTCCGCGTTCACGCTGGCAACCCAGGCGCGATTGTTGTCGAGCAGATGGATAAGAGGTTGGTCTTTGTCTTCGGTCATGATCGTGTCATCCGGCGGGCGTGTCGTGTGCTGGGAGACGTCGCATGCTCAAGCGGCCGCCGCGCGGGGCGGGGCGCTCGTGGCACCGCTGCCGGTGCCGTAGCGATTGACGAAACGCAGCGAGACATCGTACGGATAGAAGTCGTGCATCTGTCCGGCTCGTACCCGGTCCTGATAGTCCTGCCACAGGCCGGGGTCGAAGAAATCCGGATGATGCTGGCTCAGATAGTGCCGCACGCGCGCATCTCCCGTCAGAAACGTCTCAAACGTCTGCGGAAACACGTCGTGCGGGCCTACACGGTACCAGACTTCCCCCGACATCGCCTCTTCTTCGTTACGCGGTTCCGGTACTCGACGGATGTGGCAATCCGTCAGATATTCCAGTTCGTCGTAGTCGTAGAAGACCACCCGGCCGTGACGCGTCACGCCGAAATTCTTGTACAGCATGTCGCCCGGAAAGATGTTCGCCGCCATCAGTTCCTTCACCGCGTTGCCGTATTCGCGCATGGCGTGCTCGATCTGCGTGTCGGACGCCGCCTGAAGCCACAGATTGAGCGGCGTCATGCGGCGTTCGATATAGCAATGGCGAATCACGAGCGCGTCGCCATCGACTTCGAGCAACGACGGCACTTCGCGCCGAAGCTCGGCGAGCAGGGCATCGTCGAAACGCGCGAGCGGGAAGGCCACGCTCGAGAATTCCAGCGTATCGGCCATGCGGCCGACGCGATCATGCTGCTTGACCATCAGATACTTGGCTTTCACCTGCTCGCGCGTGGTCTCCTTGGGCGGCGCGAAGCGCTCGCGAATCAGCTTGAAGACGTAGGGATACGAGGGCAGCGTGAACACCAGCATCACCAGCCCGGGAATGCCCGGCGCACTCACGAACTTGTCGCTGGAGTGCTTCAGGTGATGCAGAAAGTCGCGGTAGAACAGGTTCTTGCCGTGTTTTTGCAGCCCGACCGACGTGTAGATCTCGGCCTTGGGCTTGCCCGGCATGAGGGTGCGCAGGAAATGCACGTAGGCCGACGGCACTTCCATGTCGACAAGGAAATAGGCGTGCGTGAAGCTGAACACCACGCGCAGCTCGTCGCCGCGCAGCAGGGCGGTGTCGAGTACGAGCTTGCCGTTGGCATCGTGCATGATCGGCACGGCGAACGGGGTGATCACGTCGCCGTTCACGATGCGGCCCACGATATAGGCAGCCTTGTTGCGGAAGAACAGCGACGCGAGGACGTGAATCTGGAAATTCGGGGCCGGTTCGAACACGCCGAAGGCGTCTTCGATGGCTCGCATCACATAACCGACGTCGCGCGACAGATCGGCAAACGGGCGGCGGAGTTGAAAGTTCGTGACGATGCGCGCGAGCGTGGCGGCCATGCCGTCTTGCGCCGGGTAATAGACACGATAGGTCGGTTTGGCCGCGGGCGCGTCGTTCTCGATGTACTCCGTCGCCACGGCGGGACGCACGAAGATAAAGCGGTTGTTGAAGTAGGAACGATGCAGGATCTTGCAGCACACCGAGTTGAAAAACGTCTCGGCCAACTCGGGCTGACGATGCTCCGTGAGCAAGCCGATGTAGTGCAGCTTTACCTGTTGCCAGACATCGTCGTCGAGCGACTGGGCGTCGAACTCGTCTTCCAGCGTCATGATGCATTCGCGCACGCGTTCGTCGTAATAGGCGATGCGGTCGCGCTGGAGTTTCTGAATGCCCGTGAAGTCGCCTGCCTCGAAACACGCCTGCGCCGCGACACACACCTCGCGGAAAATGCGGTAATGCTTGTCGAAGCCGTCCAGCATCAAGCGGGCGACGTCGAAAGCAAACTGCGACGACAGGAGTTTCGGGAAGTGATTCATACCGGTCGGGACTGGCGCAGGGCGGTGCTTCGATGGATTGTAGCGCCGCTGCCTGTGCCGCAATGTCCGTCGTGGAGCGACGTCGTTACAGGGTTTCCGCGAACAATTCGCGGCCGATCAGCATGCGGCGGATCTCCGACGTGCCCGCGCCGATTTCATAGAGCTTCGCGTCGCGCCAGAGACGGCCGACCGGGTACTCGTTGATATAGCCGTTGCCGCCCAGAATCTGAATCGCTTCGCCAGCCATCCACGTTGCCTTTTCGGCGGTGTAGAGAATTACTCCAGCGCAGTCCTTGCGCACCTGGCGTACATGGTCGCTGCCGAGCGCCTCGAGCTGACGGCCCACCGCGTACAGATAGGCGCGGCTGGCCTGAAGGATCGTGTACATGTCGGCGACCTTGCCCTGAATGAGCTGGAATTCGCCGATCGACTGGCCGAACTGCTTGCGGTCGTGGATGTACGGCACGACCACGTCCATGGCGGCCTGCATGATGCCCAGCGGGCCGCCGGCGAGCACGGCGCGCTCGTAGTCCAGGCCGCTCATGAGCACCTTGACGCCGCCGCCGACCTGACCGAGTACGTTCTCCTCAGGCACTTCCACGTTCTCGAACACCAGTTCCCCCGTGTGCGAGCCGCGCATGCCGAGCTTGTCGAGCTTTTGCGCGACCGAGAAGCCCTTCATGCCCTTTTCCACGAGAAACGCGGTCATGCCGCGTGCGCCGGCTTCCGGATCGGTCTTGCCGTAGACCACCAGCGTGTCGCAATCCGGGCCGTTCGTGATCCACATTTTCGTGCCGTTTAGCACGAAGCGGTCGCCACGCTTCTCGGCGCGCAGTTTCATGCTCACGACGTCCGAGCCGGCGTTCGGCTCACTCATCGCGAGCGCGCCGATGTGCTCGCCCGACACCAGCTTGGGCAGGTACTTCGCCTTTTGTGCGGCGGTGCCGTTGCGGTGAATCTGGTTGACGCACAGATTCGAGTGCGCGCCATACGACAGGCCGATCGAGGCCGACGCGCGCGAGATTTCCTCCATCGCGATCATGTGCGCGAGATAGCCCATGTTCGCGCCGCCATACTCTTCCGAGACGGTCATGCCCAGCACGCCCAGGTCGCCCATCTTGCGCCAGAGATCCATCGGGAACTGGTCCGTGCGGTCGACTTCGCCCGCGCGCGGTGCGATTTCCTTGGACGCGAAGTTCGCGACCGATTCGCGCAGCATGTCGAGGTCTTCGCCGAGCATGAAATTGAGGCCGGGCAACGTAGTCATGACACAGTCTCCAGAGGGTGGCGCGTGGCGGCTCGCCCGCGCTGATGTTCGATGGTATTTCGAGAAGCGTTGGTTCGGTGCGGGCGCTGCACGGGCGCCTAGCGTGTGCCGGACGCCGAAGGCGTGGTCGCCAGCGCGAACAGCGTTTGCTGCATCAGTGCGCACAGCGTCCATTTGCCGTTGTCGATGACGAACAGTTCGGCGGTGGTGACGATGAGCGTGCGTCCGGCTTTGACGACCTGACCGCGTGCGACCAGTGTATCGCCCTTGCCGGGCGCCAGAATGTTCAGTTTGTATTCCGCCGTGACCAGTTCCTGATCCGGCGAAATGCGCGTGTAACCCGCATAGCCGCCCGCCGAATCGGCAATGGCGCCGATCACGCCGCCGTGAAAGAAGCCGTGCTGCTGGTTGACCTTGTCGGAGAACGGCAGCGTAATTTCGCAATGACCGTCGGCCAGGTGCGTGAGTTGCGCGCCCCAATGCGTCATCACGCCTTGTTTGTCGAAGCTGGCGCGAATTTTCGCGGCGACGTCGTCGTCGAGCGGTGCGGCGTGAGAGACAGGAATGTTGGCCATGATGGGAGCAAAAGCGCTGACAGGGCTGAGTTCGCAGATCTTACTTTACGTTTACGTAAACGTAAAGTAAGGGGTTTCCTGAGGCGTCTATGGGCGTTCTCAGGAGGGAAAATCCCGCCGGACTGCGCGTCGTTCGGTCGGCGCGGGGGCGGCAATAGAGGGGGCGGCGCGTCAGTGCGACGTGGCGGCGGCTTTCGTCCGCCGGGCGGCGGTGGCCGGTGCCGCTTCCCCGGCGGCTTCGAGCAACGAGAGGCATTGCGCCTCGTGTTGCGAAACTTCGTCGAGCGTCGCGTGCAGGTCTTCGAGTTGCTGCTCGAGCACTTGCCTGTGTTGCGAGAGCGTTTCGAGGAACACTTTGAGCTGGGGCACCGTATCCTTGGGGGACTCGTAGAGATCGAGAATGGTCTTGATCTCGGAGAGCGTCAGTCCGAGGCGTTTGCCACGCAGTGTCAGCTTGAGACGGGTGCGGTCCTGTCCGGTATAGACGCGATGGCGTCCGCCGGGGCCTTCGCGGGCTGGCGTGAGCAAACCCTGATCTTCATAGAAGCGGATCGCGCGGGGCGTGATGTCGAACTCGCGCGCGAGGTCGGTGATCGTGTATGTGAGCATCGGGTTAAGCAAGTGCTTACCATTGCAGATAGAATTGCCGTTTACGTTAGCGTCAACTTGCATCGTATGCAATCGGTGACGGCGTCAACCTGACAACAAAAGAACAAGTCCATCTGGAGCGTGGTTCCCTGTGAATGCCCTTGAACAACAACTGAACTATCCCCTTGGCGATTTTCTGCCGGACGGCGGCACGGTGCACGAAGTGGTGCCGGGCGTCTTCTGGGTGCGCATGCCGCTGCCCTTCGTGCTCGACCACATCAACCTGTGGTTGCTACGCGACGAAGTGGATGGCGTCAAAGGTTGGACGGTTGTCGATTGCGGCATCACGCATGCGCAGATCAAGGCGTATTGGGAGCAGGTGTTCGACAGTGCGCTGGGCGGCGAGCCGGTATTGCGCGTTGTCGTCACGCACTGCCACCCGGATCACCTGGGACTGGCGCACTGGATCTGCAAGGGCGGTGACAAGCAGCGTTGGCAGGCACGTCTTGCCATGTCGCTGGGCGACTACGCGTGGGGGCGTCTCATGTCGGAGGGCGACAACAACAACGCGGCCAATGCCGGTGGCGATTTCGCCGTCACGCACTTCATCTCGCACGGCCTTGCGGACGAAGCGATGATCGAGCAGATCCGCAGCCGCAAGCGTTACTTCAGCGATCTCGTGCCCGAAGTGCCGTCGCGTTTCTACCGTTTGCGCGGCGGCGATACGCTGCGCATTGGCGGCAGCGACTGGCGTTTGATCGCGGGCTACGGCCACTCGCCCGAACACATGGCGCTGTATTCCGAACAGCACAATGTGCTGATCTCCGGCGACATGGTGCTGCCGCGAATCTCGACCAATGTGAGCGTGTTCGACATCGAGCCCGAAGCCAACTCGCTGCAATTATTCCTCGACTCGCTGGGCGTATATCTCGATCTGCCTGCCGACTGCCTCGTGCTGCCCTCGCACGGCCGTCCGTTCACGGGCCTTCACACGCGCATTCGTCAACTGCGTGATCACCATGCCGCGCGGTTGCAGGAAGTGCGCGAGGCATGCGCAACGTCGCCGCGCAGCGCGGGCGACATCGTGCCGATCATGTTCCATCGCAAGCTCGACGCGCATCAGACGACCTTCGCCATGGGCGAAGCACTGGCGCATTTGCACATGCTCTGGCGCGCGGGGGAACTCAAACGTTATCGCGACGAAAAGGGCGTCTGGCGTTTCTCGCCGGTCTGAGCTTCGTATCGCGGCTTGCTTGATTCGACAGGAATGGAAAATGCCCCGGTGACCATCGTCACCGGGGCATTTTTTATGGTGCCGCGAGCGCGGCGTCAGGCGTGTTGCGTCGACGCCGAAACGTGCCGGCCTTCGCGACCCAGCAGGCCGTAGGTCACCAGACTGATCGCCACCGTCAGGAGAATGTAGTACGCCGGGGCCAGCGGGTTCTGCGTCGCCTTGATCAGGTATGTGATCCAGAACGGCGCGAGGCCTCCGAACAGCATCACGGAGACGTTGTAGAGAATCGACACGCCGGTCGAGCGCACACCGACCGGGAACACTTCCGTCACCGCCGTCGGGAAGGCGCCCCACACGAAGCCCATGCAGATCGCCGGGAGAATCTGCGCGAGCAGCAGATTACCCATCGACGGCGCGCCGTGCAGACGTGTGAACATCCAGAACGAGACCAGACCGTAGAGCAGCACGAACAACAGAATCAGCGGCTTGCGGCCGACACGATCCGAAATCCACCCGGTGAGCGGACACATCACGGCGATCAGGATGGCGGCGATGAACGTCGACAGGCTGGCAGAGCCTTGGGTCAGGCCCAATTGCTTGACGGCGTAGATCGGCGTGTAGATCAGTGTCACGTAGAACGACGTCGTTGCCGCTACCGTCAGGCCGAAGCCCGCAACCAGCGAACGATAGTGTTTCGAGAAGACGTCGGCAAGGGGCGTGCGGCGCGTGGGCTCACGGGCGGCAGCGTAGGCCAGAAACTCCGGCGACTCCGTCATGCGGCGTCGGATGTAAAAGCCTACCGGTCCGATCAGAATCCCGAACAGGAACGGCAGACGCCAGCCCCACGATTCGAGCGCTTCTTTCGTCAGCCCGGTGTTGAGCGCATAGGCGCAAAGCCCGGCGAGCGCGACGGCCAATGCCTGCGAACACATCTGGAAACTGCCGTAGAAGCCGCGCAGATGCGGCGGCGAGAACTCGATGAGCATGGCGGTCGAGCCGCCGAATTCGCCACCGGCCGAGAAGCCCTGGATCACCCGTGCCAGCAGGATCAGCAGCGGGGCCGCGAAGCCGATATGCGCGTAGGTCGGTGCGATGCCGATCAGGCCCGTGCCGAGCGCCATGAGTAGCACCATGACCGAGAGCGCCGACTTGCGCCCGGCGTGATCGGCGTACAAACCGAATGCCAGACCGCCGATGGGGCGGAAGAAGAACGCCACACCCAGTGACGCCACACTCGCGAGCAGCGAGTTGGTATCGTTTTCTGCAGGGAAAAAGAGTTTTGCGATGACGACGGCGAAAAGCCCGTAGACGGTGAAGTCGAACCACTCGAATGCATTGCCCAGCGTGGAACCGATCACGGCTTTGCGTCGCAGTGCCGGATCGATGACCGGCGCGCCGGTGGGGGTTGCCTGCATATGCCTCTCCTGCTTGGTTGGGACTGCCGCAGTCGGATCGGTATGCGATGTAACGTCCTTCGGCATACGCCCGCTCTATGGCGGCAAGACCGGTTTAACGTCGTGTGTACCTCTATTCAAGTTACACAGGCACTCTAGCGCAGGTTTGTAATGCACCACAACGGGTCAATATTCCGTACAGGCATCGCAGGAGAGGGGGCGTCTCGGGCGGGCGCGGCAGGGATCAGCGATTTCCCCGGCTGCCTTTCCAGCGGTAGTCACGCTGTCCGATCCATCCCCAGGTGCCGGAGTAAGGATCGTACTCGTACCGCTGCTGATACTCGGTGGTGTAGCAGCCGCCCTTCTCCAGATAGCACCGCTCTCTGAGAAAGTGCGCCGTATCGCGCGTGGTACGCGGGCGAGGCTGAGGTACGACGATGTAGGGCTGTGCCGGACCAATGATCACGGGCGGCGGCGCAACGATCATGGGGGCGGGGGTGACGATGACCGGTGCGGGTGTCACGATCGCGGGGGCAGGTGCCACGATGGCCGGCGCCGGGCGGACGTAGGACTGCGGCGGGCCAACGACCTGCCAGTTACCCGGGTCCATCACCGCGCATCCGGAAATGGCGGCGGCGACCGGTACAAGAAGAAGGAGAGCGACGCGCCGGAAAGAGGCGACGCCGCGATTGTGGCAAGCGCTTGACGCGTCTTGCGTTGACATGGCGTTCATGGGGACCAGGCGCGTGAGAAATTTGGGGCACTGTAACGTGCCTCTCACGGCTTCGCGCGGGTTCGCCCTTCAATTTGGGTGATGTCCTTACGATGCTCGATGATTCGGGAATATTCAGGTTTATTCAGGCGTATTCGGCGGGATATCCGTCGTTTTGCCCGACTTGCCTGGCTCATCCGGACGTTCCGGCCTGGCCGGCGTACTCTCGCTTGCCTGCCGCTCGGACAAACGCGGCTTGCGCGGCGCGCGGGCGAAGAGCATGTCGTAGAGCCAGCGTGGCAGGCATTTCATGGCGCAAGCCACCACCCCCATCTGCCACGGCAGCACCACGAAGCGCTTGCGCCGTGCAATCGCCGCGGCCGCTTTGCGTGCGAACTTGTCCGAGTCCATCAGGAACGGCATCGGGAACGGATTGCCATCGGTCATCGGGGTGCGGATGTAACCCGGTGCAATGGTCACGACAGCGACCTTGTCGGCGCGCAATTCCACCCGGAGGCTTTCCAGATACGTCATGGCCGCGGCTTTCGATGCACTGTAAGCGCCGTGTCCCGGCAGCCCGCGCACCCCGGCCACGCTGCCAATGCCCACGAGCCTGCCGCGTTTGCGCTCGCGCATGGGTGCGACGAAGGGGCTGAAGGTGGCAACCATCGCCATCCAGTTGGTCTCCATCACCGATGCGAAATGCGGCAGGTCGGCCGCATCTTCCGTATTCACGCCGTGGCTGATGCCGGCGTTGGCGATCACGATGTCCGGCACACCGTGGCGCGACATGAAGTCTCCGGCCGCCGCGCGCAGGGCGAGAGAATCGCGCACGTCGAGCGCGTAGCAATGCACGGCATGCGGATGCGGCAGTGTGGCGGCAAGCTCGGCGAGCTTTTCGCCGCGACGGCCGACCAGCCCGAGGATGGCGCCCTCTGCGGCGTAGTGACGCGCGAGGGCCTCGCCCAATCCGCTCGAGGCGCCCGTGATGAAGACTTTCGGAGATGTCGTGTGTGTGGCCATGTAACGCAAAAGCCCGGCCGGGGCCGGGCTTTATGAGTGGCGAAGCTTACAGCTTCTTCGCGCGGATCTGATTGATGATCGAGTCGGCTGTCTTGAGCGCCGCATCGAACGTCTGCTGCTCGGTCGTGGCCGGCTTGCCGGCCTTTTGCAGCGCGTCGCCCGAGGTGGCCGGCGAGACCAGGTACTTGCCCTGGATCGCGATCGTGGGCACGCCGTCGATCTTGTAGTCCTGCCACGTCTTGTTCGCCGTCTTCACGTTAGCCTGCGTCGAGAAGCCGTTATAGGCGTCCATGTACTTCTGCTTGTCGATGCCGAACTGCGCGAGGAAATCGGCTTGCGTCTGCGCCGTCAGCAGGTAGTTGTGCTTGACATGGATTTCATTGAAGACCTTCGGCGTGAGGTCGGCTTCGCGGCCCAGCGCGGTGAGCGCGTAGAACATGCGGGTATGCGGCTCGAAACGGTCCTGGAAGGCGACCGGCACGCGTTTGAACACGACATCCTTACCTTGCTTCTTCACCCAGGCTTCGAGCGACGGCTCGAGCGCATTGCAGTGCGGGCAGCCGTACCAGAAGAACTCGGTCACTTCGATTTTGCCCGCGCCAGCCGATGTGGGCTGTGCCTGCGGCAACACCAGATAGTCGGTCCCCGCGACCGGTGCTTCGGGCGACGCCGAGGCCGCACCGGAGAGGAAACCGAAAGAAATCAGAACGGCACCAAGAAGTTTTTTCATGATCGTTGTTTAGGAGTGAAGCAGGCGCGCCTGCCATCGATTGAGCGGTGCTCCTGCGAAACCATATCCCGGATTCAGCTACATTAGCCAGTGCGTATGACCGGCGATGTGCCGCCGGGTTCAACGATCCGGCGAGGCCGGATCCTCCCGAATGATGCGTTGTTTTCCCCTGTCATGCTCGTGAGGGGGAGGGCTGTTTCGGGAGAAGAAACAAAAGGCGTTGCACCCATCGTGCAACGCCTTTTGCATTTACTGCTTCGTGAAGCGGATAACCGCCGTGTCGTAGCCGCCATCCTGCAGGCGTTGACGCACGTGATTCATCTCGTCGAGCTTGCCGTATGGGCCGAGGCGCACGCGGTAGAGCGTCAGACCGTTCGCGTCGCGCTGCGTGACCTTCGCCTCGAAGCCCGAGAGGGCCAGCTTGGCGCGCAGTTGCTCGGCGTCGGTTTGCGACTTGAACGCGCCGACCTGCAGGTAGTAGCCCGTGTTGGCGTTATCCGTGGCGCTGGCGGGCGGCGTGGTCGGCGGGGCAACCGGGACCGTCGACTTTCCGTTGAGGATGTCGGCCGGCGACGGCTTCGTATGGCCAGGTTGCGTGCTTGGCGCCGTCGCGGCAGAGGCGCTCGGCGGTGTGCTCGGCTCGACCGGCGGGACCGTCGTGCCGGGCACGAGCGGCGACGTCACGGCCTGCGATGCCGTGTCCGGTGCGCCAGGCACCGACGCGCCCGGCAGCGGCGTGCGTGGCTGCAGCGCCTTGTTCGGATCGGGCGCTTGCGCGGCCGGCGAGTTCTCGGCCGGACGCGGCGGCGTCTTTTCGACGAACGGGGTCGGCGTCTTCGTGATGTAGAGCGCAACGACGACGGCAACGGCCAGCCCAACGATCAGGCCGAGCACGATGCCCAGAAAAGTACCGCCCCGCTGGCGGGGTGGTCGACGTGTGTTTGCCATCGAGTCGATTCCGTCCTTACAGAGTTCCGATGCGGTTGCCGTTCGGAATGGTTGGGTAATTGGCGTGATCGGACCTTGCCGGTCCTTACATCTTGGCCGGGGCAGACACCCCCAGCACGGCAAGGCCGTTGCGCAGCACCTGACGCGTTGCCGCCAGCAGCGCCAGACGGGCACGCTTGACGGATTCGTCGTCGACCAGCACGCGATCGGAGTTATAGAAGGAGTGGAACGCTCCCGCCAGATCCCGCAGATAGAAGGCCACCGCATGCGGTGCCAGTTCCTCGGCGGCGCGCGTGAGCATGTCCGGGTACTCGGCGAGCAATTGGAGCAACGCGAGTGCGCGTTCGCTGTCGAGCGGCGCGAGCTCGGCGTTGACCAGTTCGATGTCGTTCCCACCCCACTGCGTGAGGATCGAGCAGATGCGCGCGTGCGCGTACTGGACGTAATACACCGGGTTCTCGTCGTTCTGCT
Organism: Pandoraea fibrosis; assembly: GCF_000807775.2. Lineage (NCBI taxonomy): Bacteria > Pseudomonadati > Pseudomonadota > Betaproteobacteria > Burkholderiales > Burkholderiaceae > Pandoraea > Pandoraea fibrosis. The sequence continues at coordinate 472,194 of NZ_CP047385.1, forward strand.
TGAGGGCGAGATCCACGTCGAACACGAATTCGGTGTCGGCCTTGCGCGAAATTAAGAAGAAACGCACGGCATCGCGGCCACGGCGCAGAGCGTCTTCACGCTCGGCGGGGTCCGTCACCGGCGTTTCCGCCGTAATGCCGCCCGACCACTCGATCAGGTCGCGCACGGTCACATAGCTGCCGGCGCGCTTGGAGATTTTCACCTCTTCGCCGTTGCGCATGACGGTGACCATCTTGTGCAGCACGTAGTCGGGATAGCCCTTCGGAATACCGATGCCCAGTGCCTGCAAGCCGGCACGCACACGGGCGATGGTGCCGTGGTGGTCCGAGCCCTGCACGTTGATGACCTGATGGAAGCCGCGATCCCACTTGCGCGTGTGATACGCAACGTCCGGCACGAAGTACGTGTAAGTGCCGTCGGACTTGCGCATCACGCGGTCCTTGTCGTCGCCGTAGTCGGTCGTGCGCAGCCACAGCGCGCCCTCCTGTTCATACGTGACGCCAGCGTCGACGAGCGCCTGTACCGTGCGCTCGACGCTGCCGTCCGCATACAGCGAAGACTCGAGGTAGTACTGGTCGAAGATGACACCGAACGTTTGCAGATCGATGTCTTGTTCGCGGCGCAGATATGCCACGGCAAATGCGCGGATCGAGTCGATGTCCTCGATGTTGCCGCTGCCGGTGACCGGCGCGCCATCGGACGCCTGCACGGTTTTGCCCGCGAGGAAGTCCTGCGCGATGTCGCCGATGTAGTCGCCGTTGTAGGCCGATTCCGGCCACTCGGCGTCGCCCGGTTTGAAGCCGCGAGCGCGCGCCTGCACCGAAGTCGCGAGCGTGTGGATCTGCACGCCGGCGTCGTTGTAGTAGAACTCGCGATGCACCGGACGACCTTGCGTACCGAGCAGTGCCGAGATCGTGTCGCCGAGCGCGGCCTGACGTCCGTGGCCCACGTGCAGCGGGCCGGTCGGGTTGGCCGAGACGAACTCGACGAGCACCGGCAAGGCTTCGTTACTGGCGGCACGGCGGCCGAAGGCGGCGCCTTCGGTCAGGATCGCGCGCGCCACCGATTGCTTGGCGGCGTTGGCCAGTCGCAGGTTGATGAAGCCGGGACCGGCGATTTCGACGGCGTCGACGAGGCCTTTGGCGCGGCTGTCGGCGAGGATGGCGTCGGCAATCTTCTGTGCCAGCTCGCGCGGATTGGCGCGCAGCGGCTTGGCGAGTTGCATCGCCACGTTACAGGCCAGGTCGCCATGAGCGGCGACTTTCGGGCGTTCGAGCAGGATGACGGGCGCGGTGCCGTCTGCGGGTATCAAACCGGCGACGACGTCGCCGATCAGCGCGACGAGAGCATTCTTTTGGGCGGGTAGCATTGGCGGGTGTTTCGGGTGCGTCCGGACGCGTCCGGACAGGCAATTGAATCGTCAGCACCGGATTTTAACAGGTGTATCATAAAGTCACGGTACCGGCCGGTCCCCCTCGTTGCGTAACAAGCCGGGGGGCGGCGGTGGTGATAACGCGAACAGGGAGACAACCATGTTGGTAACGTTCAAGTCGCACGCCTCGCCCACGATCACCATGCTGGAGAATCTCGCGCAGTTTCTGCTCGGGTTGGTCGGCAAGAAGCTCGGGGAGCGCGGAGCGATCGGCGAAGACGAAATGGGCGAGGCGATCGCCAAGCTCGAGGCTGCCATCGCGGAGGATAACGCCGCTGCGAAGAAGGAAAGCGAAGGGAAAAAGTCCGACGAACGCGACGAGGACGATCGTCTGCGTCTGGCACAACGTGCGTATCCGTTGCTCGACATGCTGCGCGAGTCCCGCAAGGAGAACGTGGCGGTGATGTGGGAAGTGGGCAATCGTTAAACGCACGGCACCGGTTGCCCGATGAGGGCGCCCGGAACGCTGGAACGTAGGTAATGAAAAAGCAGGCCGCAAATTGCGAGCCTGCTTTTTTTGTGCCCTGCGCAAACGGGCCACCCCCGGGCGAGGATGTCAGGCTCGGCCTTGACCTTCGCGACAAACGGAGGGTGGAAGGAGGGGTAAAAAGGCCGTGAACCTTGGCGGCGCCGATGCCATGGCGCGGTACCGCATTACCGCAGTACCGCTTCCGCAGGCCACCGTCGGGTCATCTTGACCGACGTTACTGCGCCTTGCCCGGCGCGTTATCCGGCGCGTTGGTGGCACCGTTACCCGTATTGCCGTTGTTCGGCGTCTTCTTCGTGCTGTGACGCGGCTTTTGTGCCTTCGAATTCGGATGCGGGTCCGACGGCGTCATCGTCTGCGCGCCCGGTGTCGGAGCCTGACGCGAGTCCGGCGACGCCTGGCTCGGCATCGGGCTCGACGGGTCGGTCGTCGTGCCGCCGCCAGGACCAGCCGCTCCGCCACCGGCAGAGCCTTGCGCGAAACTCAGTGCCGAAGCACCGGCGAGGGTCAGGGCGGCAACCGAAATAATCAGCTTCTTCATCAGATGGACTCCTTTGCTTTGCGCTGCACATCGAAGGAATGTCTTTCGTGCAGGCATCACTTGCGTTAGTGAGATTCCAGTCTAAGAAGACGCAGCATGCGGTGCTGTAAGGCTTTGTAATCGTTTGTAATTCGGCTTTTTCACTTAGTCATCCGAACGGCTCGACCAGAACACCTGATTGACGCCAGGCAGCATTTCGAGATGATCGGTGAGCGCGTCGAGTTCGCCTGCCTTGACCGCCGTCGGCAGCAGCAGCGCCTCGATTTCGACCTCCGCTTCGCCGAACGGATGAATGTCCAGCGCACGCACCGGATAGTTCGACGCCTCGAGCCAGGCTTCGACCTTGTCGAGCACTTCGCGCTGCGTCGTCCGTGCACAGATGACCGACAGCGCGTAAGTCGCTTCGGACGTTGCCTCGTTGATCGGGGCACGGTTAATGCGGTTCACGATGGGACGCAACAACGTATTGGCGGCGAGCACGAAGGCGGCCACGACACAGGCTTCGACGATCAGACTCGCGCCTGCGGCGGCGCCCACGGCGGCCGAGCCCCACAGTGTGGCGGCGGTATTCAGGCCACGCACCGAGGCGCCGTCCTTCATGATGGCGCCCGCGCCGAGGAAGCCGACGCCCGACACCACATAGGCGATCACACGCGTATCGCCGGGCATGAGCCGCATCGATAAGTCGACGAAAGCGGCTGCGCCCACGGCCACGAGCACGTTGGTTCGCAGACCGGCCGTGCGTTGGCGGACCTGTCGTTCCACGCCGATGATCGTGCCGAGCACGAACGCGACGAAGAGCGAGACTGCCGTGTTCAGCAGTGGGAGGAGCTGGAAATTCTGGATGCTTTGGAGTGCGTGCATGGAACGTCTCGAAGAGAGCCAACCGGCAGAGAGCGGGTCGGAGGCCGGCAGTCCGATCGGATCGGCCCGGTCGGGCGGGACACTACGCTTCGGTTGCGACAGGCACGTGACACAGGAGACGGCAGGCACTGGAGGGTGCCCCGCCGTCAGTCAGGTCGATGCCATTGCCGGGTCGGTGCGCCGCCGCGATTATGGCATTCCGATCCGGCGGGCGGTAGCCATACCGTGCGCCGGATCGCTTTTGCAGCAGGTTCCTACGACAACTGCGGTGCGAGCAGACGCCGGGCGGTCGCCTCGTCCACGTTGGCACGTTCCATGAAGTCCTCGACCTGATCGGGGCCGATCTTGCCGACGCTGAAGTACGTGCTGTCCGGATGCGACAGATAGAAGCCGGAGACGCTTGCCGCAGGCAGCATGGCGAGCGATTCCGTCACGCTCATGTTGATCTCGTGGGCCTGAAGGTACTGGAACATCGGACCCTTGACTGAGTGCTCCGGGCAGGCCGGATAGCCCGGCGCCGGACGGATACCGACGTAGGCTTCCTTGATGAGGTCGTCGTTGTCCAACTGTTCGGTGCTGGCGTAGCCCCAGAAGTCGCGACGCACGCGGGCGTGCATGCACTCGGCGAACGCTTCGGCCAGACGGTCGGCGAGCGCTTTGAGCATGATCGCGCTGTAATCGTCGTGCGTGGCGAGGAAGCTCGCTTCCTTGGCATCGACGCCAAGCCCCGCCGTGACGGCAAACACGCCGATATAGTCGGCCACGCCGCTGTCCTTGGGCGCGATGAAGTCGGCCAGCGAGCGGTTCGGGCGGCGCACGCCGTCCACGACCGGGCGCTCGCTTTGCTGGCGCAGGTTGTGCCAGGTGAAGGCCACTTCCGAACGCGATTCGTCGGTATAGATCTCGATGTCGTCGTCGCCGACTACGTTGGCCGGCAGCATCGCGATCACGCCGTTGGCCGTCAGCCAGCGGCCCTTGATGAGCCGGTCGAGCATGTCCTTGCCGTCTGCGAAAACGCGCTGGGCCGACTCGCCGACGACCTCATCGGTCAGAATCGCCGGGTAGGGGCCTGCGAGGTCCCACGTCTGGAAGAACGGGCCCCAGTCGATGAATGCCGCGAGTTCGGCCAGATCGTAATTCTTGAACACGCGACGGCCGATGAACTTCGGCTTGGGCGGCACATAAGTCGACCAGTCGACCTTGAACTTGTTTTCACGCGCGCTCGCGAGCGAGACCATCGGCGTGGCCTTGCGGTTCGCGTGCTGCTGGCGCACTCGTTCGTAGTCCGTCTTGACCTCGGCGAGGTAGCGCTCGGCGGCGTCGTCCGAGAGGAGGTTCGAAGCGACCGACACCGAACGCGATGCGTCCGGCACGTAGATCACGGGGCCGTCGTAGTGCGGCGCGATCTTCACGGCGGTGTGCACGCGCGAGGTCGTTGCGCCGCCAATCAGCAGCGGAATGTTGCGCAGACGGAAGTACTCGTCGCGCTGCATTTCCGAGGCGACATAGGCCATCTCTTCGAGACTCGGCGTGATGAGACCCGACAGGCCGATGATGTCCGCGCCTTCTGCCTTCGCCTTGGCGAGGATTTCGGCGCACGGCACCATCACGCCCATGTTGACGACTTCGAAGTTATTGCACTGAAGCACCACGGTCACGATGTTCTTGCCGATGTCGTGCACGTCGCCCTTGACCGTGGCGATCACGATCTTGCCCTTCGAGCGAACGTCTTCGCCGGCCGCGGCCATGCGCGCCTTTTCTTCTTCGATGAAGGGCACCAGGTGCGCCACGGCCTGCTTCATGACGCGGGCGCTCTTCACCACCTGCGGCAGGAACATCTTGCCGGCGCCGAACAGGTCGCCCACGACGTTCATGCCGTCCATGAGCGGGCCTTCGATCACCTGAATCGGGCGACCGCCCGCATCGTGAATCTTCTGACGCACTTCCTCGGTGTCTTCCACGATGAACGTGGTGATGCCGTGCACGAGCGCGTGCGCGAGACGTGCTTCGACCGGCTGATTGCGCCACTCCAGATTCTCTTCGCGCTTCTGCGCGCCGCCCTTGAACCGGTCGGCGATTTCCAGCAGACGTTCGGTGCTGTCTTCGCGGCGATTGAGCACCACGTCTTCGACGCGCTCCCGCAGTTCGGGATCGAGGTTCTCGTACACGCCGAGCTGGCCGGCGTTGACGATGCCCATGTCCATGCCCGCCTGAATCGCGTGGTACAGGAATACGGTATGAATCGCTTCGCGCACGAGGTCGTTGCCGCGGAACGAGAACGAGACGTTCGACACGCCGCCGCTGATCTTCGCGCCGGGCAGGTGTTGCTTGATCCAGCGCGTGGCGTTGATGAAGTCGACCGCGTAGTTGTTGTGCTCTTCGATGCCGGTGGCGACGGCGAAGATGTTCGGATCGAAGATGATGTCCTCGGGCGGGAAGCCTACCTCGTCGACCAGCACGCGATAGCTGCGCTCGCAGATCTCGGTCTTGCGCGCGTAGGTGTCGGCCTGGCCCTGCTCGTCGAAGGCCATGACCACGGCGGCGGCACCATAGCGGCGAATGCGCTTGGCGTGATGCACGAACGCGTCGTGGCCTTCCTTGAGCGAGATCGAGTTGACGATGGCCTTGCCCTGCACGCACTTCAGCCCCGCCTCGATCACTTCCCACTTTGAGGAGTCGATCATGATCGGCACCCGCGCGATGTCCGGCTCGGAAGCGATCAGGTTCATGAAGCGCACCATCGCCGCCTTGGAGTCGAGCATGGCCTCGTCCATGTTGATGTCGATGACCTGCGCGCCGTTCTCGACCTGCTGGCGGGCGACCGCGAGGGCTTCGTCGAACTGGCCGTTCAGGATCATGCGCGCGAACGCTTTCGAGCCCGTGACGTTGGTACGCTCGCCGACGTTCACGAACAGCGTTCCTTCGCCAATGTTGAAGGGCTCGAGGCCGGACAGGCGCATCGGCTGCACGGGTTCGACCGGCTTCAGGAAGGGCGTTTGGCTCATGGGGCAATCCGTTCAGTGGTGGGCGCGCCTGTCATGGCGATCGCGCGGGGGCGATGGCGGCGCGCCGGGCTTGTGCAATCAGTGAAGTGGCTTCGGGCGGACGGTGACGCGTTATGCGTCGATGGCGTCGATGCCGTCGGCGTTCGCATGGCGGTATTGCGACGGCCAGCGGCGGGGTTTCACGTCCGCCAACGCCTTGGCGATCTCGGCGATGTGCTCGGGTGTCGTGCCGCAGCAGCCGCCGGCCAGATTCACGAGACCGGCCTGCGCAAACTCCCGGAGCAGCCCCGAGGTCACGTCCGGTGTCTCGTCGAAGCCGGTATCGCTCATCGGGTTCGGCAGGCCGGCGTTCGGGTAGACCGACACGTAGGTGTTGCACAGCTTGGCCAGTTCGGCGATGTACGGCCGCATGAGCGTCGCGCCGAGTGCGCAGTTCAGGCCGAACGTGAGCGGACGTGCGTGACGCAGCGAATTCCAGAAGGCCTCGACCGTCTGGCCGGACAGAATGCGTCCGGAGGCGTCGGTGACGGTGCCCGAAATCATGATCGGCAGCACCTCGCCGGTGTCTTCGAACAGCTCGTCGATGGCGAAGAGCGCGGCTTTCGCATTGAGCGTATCGAAGATCGTCTCGACCAGGAACAGATCGACACCGCCTTCGAGCAGCGATTTGGCTTGTGCGTAGTAGGCGTCGCGCAGTTGGTCGAAGTCGACGTTGCGTGCCCCCGGATCGTTCACATCCGGGCTGATGCTTGCCGTCTTGGGCGTCGGGCCAATGGCGCCAGCGGCGAAGCGCGGCTTCTCCGGCGTGCTGAACGCGTCACAGGCCGCCTTGGCGAGACGTGCCGACTCGCGGTTCATCTCGTCGGCCAGATCTTCCATGTGATAGTCGCTCTGCGCGATCGTTGTCGCGCCGAACGTGTTCGTCTCAAGGATGTCGGCGCCCGCCGCGAGGTACTTGCGGTGAATTTCGCTGATGACATCGGGGCGCGTGAGCGAGAGAAGCTCGTTGTTGCCCTTGACGTCGTGAGCGAAGTCCGCGAAGCGCGTGCCACGGTATTGCGCTTCGTCCAGCTTGTACCGCTGGATCATCGTCCCCATGGCGCCGTCCAGAATCAGAATGCGGGAATCGAGCAGCGCAGGCAGCGCCTGACCACGCGTATAGCGGGTCTGCACAGGGGCCTGGGCCGTGGTCGAAGCGATCCCCGGACGGGCGTTGGCGGCGGATGGGGTTGCGGTAGTCATGACGGACGTCGCCTTGGAGTAGCCGGAAAACCTATAATTGTAATGGTTTTCGCGCCTGTCGCCCGCCCGTCGGGCCGCGCCGGGCGGGGGATTGCGAAGACGCGATGTGCCCGATGCCCCGTTTTCAATCTTTTTTGCCGACTTGCCGACGATATGGAATTCCTGCTCCCGAACGCCGCTCATCAGTTTCTGCAAGCCAACGCCAACGCGCTGTTCGTCGACTGCCGAAGCGAGATGGAATATCTGTTCGTGGGCCACCCGGCGGGGGCGATCCATGTGGCCTGGAACGACGGCCCGGACTGGGAGATCAATCCTCACTTCGTGCCCAGCGTGCGCAAGCTCGCCGGTGCGGGCGGCGAGCGTCCGGTGCTGCTGATCTGTCGCAGCGGCAATCGCAGTGCGGCTGCCGGCGAAGCGCTCGAGGCGGCGGGGTTTCGCAATATCTACGGGGTACTGCACGGTTTCGAGGGCGATCTCGACGCGACCCATCATCGAAACGCCGTCAACGGCTGGCGCTTCGATGGGCTGCCGTGGGAACAGTGCTGAGAACGGCAAACCGTCGGGACGTCAGGGAAAGAAGGGCGTCAAAGTCTCACATTGCGTCAAGCTCTTGCCAATGAAAAAACCCTCGCGCTGCGAGGGTTTTTCGTGTGGCGACACCGCGTACGGTGTTGGCATCAGTGGAGCACGACCGGGTTCGTCATGAAGTTATCGAACTGACCGAGAAATTCATCGACTTCGTCCTCGGAGGGCTCGGAAGCGATCAGCTTCTGCACTTCTTCACGGAATTGCCGGGCGAGCGTGCCGTCGAGAAAAATCTCACGGCCAGCGGTTTTGTCCACGATTTCATAGCCACCGGCAGACAGCGCGTGATTGCCGTTATCGGCGGAAAACTCAACGACACAGTAGTTTGGGCTGTTGTAAATCATGAGCATGGCAACTCTCCTGGTGTTCCTGCATGGTCCTTGATAACCCACATAGGGGCGACGCGGCGCGATTTCAAGAGGCAGTGCCCCATGATTCGCTTATCGGCACACCGGCTGACGAATTCAATGGATTTTTGCCCTCCTTGTCAAAGGTCCCGTTTTCAGGTCCCGCAGTTTGCAGGGTTCAGACATTAGAGGCGGTTCCCTGCAGAAATGTTGCAACGGCATTGGTTACGAACTGTTTCTGTTCGACGATCGACAGATGCGCCGCGTCCGGCACGATTTCCAGCCGGGCATGCGCAATGCCGCTGGCCAGACGCTGGGCGACGGCGGGCGGCGTCGACGGGTCGTTTTCCCCGACGAGGACCAGCGTGGGTGCCTCAATCTCCGGCAGGCGTGTTCGCAAATCGAACGACGCCAGCGCTTCGCATGACGCCGCAAAGCCCTCCGGGTGCGCGTGGGCCACGAGTGCCCGAATGCGTTCGGCCTGCTCCGGGTGGCGCTTACGGAAGCGTTCGCCGAGCCAGCGCTCCAGCGTACCGTTGGCAAGTGCCTTCATCCCGTGCTCGCGCGCATGGGCAGCGCGTTCGAGAAACAGCTTCGCGTCGGCGTCGTCGTAGCCCCCGGTGGTGTCGATGAGCGTGAGGCTGGCAATGCGCTCCGGGGCGTCGAGCGCCACTTGTTGCGCGACGGCGCCGCCCATCGAAATGCCAACGAAATGCGTTCTCGGGATTTCCAGCGTGCTGAGCAAGGCGGTCGCATCGGCCGCCAGTTGCCTGATGGTGTACGGGCCACGCGGCACGTCGCTGCCGCCATGACCGCGACTGTCATACCGCAATATCCGGAAGTGTGCTGCGAGGTCGGGCACGAGGTCGTCCCATACCGTGAGATCCGCACCCAACGGATGCGCCAGTGTCAGCCACGGGCCGTGGCCGTCCACCGCGTAATGAATCGATGCTCCGTTGGCACTGACTTTCATGGTGAGCGGCCTCCCTGATCTCGGCGATGCGTCTGCTAACGATGTGGCGTCGATGCAGTGGGATGATTCCGATTATGTCAGGAACCCCCGACTTGTGCAGAGCGAATCGTAGTAGTGGGGCAACACTTTCCCGAAGCCCCGCATGAATTCGGCATCGCTCGAAATTCTAACGAATCGATTTTCTACTGCCGGGGGGGAGGAGTCGGGGTCAGGGCGCCGATTTTTGCGTGAAGATCAGCTCGAACTCGTTGCCCGAAGGTTCGGTCTGTTTCACCCGCACCGGTAGCCAATCGAGGGATGGCGCGAGCCAGATATCGACACGCCGTTCGTCCCCCGCCTTGCGCGGCAGTCGTGTGAAATGACGGGTTTCGACATAACCGTGCGGTGTGCGCAGGGTTTCGACACCTACGTACTGCACCGGCCAGACCTCGCTGCTGTCCGTGTCGACGACCGTGAACTCGTGCGTCACCCCGACCTGGGTATAGCGTTCGGGGTTACCTCTCGCGTAGCTCGCCAGTTGCATCATCACGCTGAACCGGTCTTGCGCCCCCGGCGCCAGGGGCAGGGACTGACCGGAGCGCGTGAAGGTGAGCGTGGGGGTGCCGTCGCGATGGAAGTCGGTGGTGTACTCGGCGCGCCGGCCGCGTTTTTCCACATAGCGGGATGGCGCAATGCCGTTGACGTCAAAAGCGCCCTCGCTGATGAACTCGAACGTGCCCAGGAAGATGATCGGCACCGCGACGCGCAGGCGGTAATGCCCGTTCTCGTTTACCCAACGCATTTCGCCGGTCTGGTTGCGAACCCCGTTCATCAAGGCGTCGTAGGTCAGCGTGACCGATGGCGGCGGGTCGAACTTGTCGCCATTGGCTGCGGCTGCCGTCAGCGGCGGGCTTGCCGGTGCGGCCGCTTGCGCGCCGCTGGCCGGGCCGTCGGACGTATTGCCGTCACCGGCGACCGTCTCCGAGGCGGCTTGCGGTCCCGGCGAGTCGTCCGTTGCCGGTGCAGCCAGCGTATCGGGCCGTGCCAGCGCGGGGGACTTGGGCGGACTCGGCTTCACCACCGGCTTCGGCTTCGGGGGCGGCGGTGCTGGTGGCGGGGGGGGGGCGACTGGCTTGAGGGGAATCAGCGTGATCGGAATCTCGGGGATCGGCGCGTCGTCGAGCGTCGTGCGGTGGCTGGCCACCCACAGTGCGATAAGCACATGCGCGACAAACACCGCGGCGAGCACGCTGACCCAGACGACCCGGCGGTCGCGCGAGCCCGGCGGCGTGGTGCCGGAGGGCGTCGAGACGGTGTCGGTGGCGTCGTTGGGAGACGGAGGCACGTTAGGCGCTGTTTGGCGAGCGGTACGAGGTGGGCGAGGGGCGCGCGAAAACACGAGAATCGATAGGCCGGAACGTCAGGGCGTCAGGATCGCACATTGCGGCGAATGTCGGTTCGACAGATCGCGCGCGGGGCCGTTCAAGACGTGGCGGGGCCGTCGCATATCCGCTGTCGTCGACGCCTGCCAGCGCTGCCACTCAAGGCTTGGCCCCCGGTGCGTGCGAGTGGCCGAGGTCGGCCGAGAGTTGCTGGGCGAGCGTGCGCAGGGCGGTATCGATCGGGCCCCCCCAACTCGCGTCGAACCGGCTTTCCGGGCCCAATGCCATCAGACCCATCACCAGTTGCCCTGTGGCATCGAACACCGGCATGCAGAAAGCGTTGACCGACGGCAGCACCGTGCCCTCGACGCGTGCCGCCCGGTGTGCACGCACATCGTCCAGCACCGCGTCGTACTGCGCGCGCGTGGCGGGCAGATGATGGCGCGACGCGTGTTGCAGGGCGGTGAGGGCGGCGTTGATGAGCGGTGCCGTCTGGCGTTCGGGGAGATACGCGGCGAACAGGCGACCGGCGGCCGATTCGAGCATTGGCATCACGTCGCCCAGACGTAGCGGCACGCGCATCGGAAAGGTCGAATCGAGCCAATGCACCACGGTCGGCCCCTGATTGCCCCAGACGGCGAGGCCTACCGTCTGGTCGATGGCGTCGCGCAACTCGGACAGTGCAAAGCGGGCGGCCTTGAACGCATCGATACGGGCGAGATGCGCGAGACCCATGCGCAGCGTGAACGGCCCGAGGTCGTAACGTCCGCTGATGGGGTCTTGCACGATGAGGCCGAGCCGCTGGAAGCTCACGAGATAGCGGTGTGCTTTGGCGGGGTTCATGCCGGCTGCGTGTGCGAGGTCGCGCAGCATCATCGCGTTCGAGGCTTGTGTCAGTACCTCGATGAGTCGGAAGCCCACCTCGATGGACTGGATACCCGAGCGGGTTTTCTCCTCCTCGGGGGTGGCCGTGTTGTCGTCGTTCTCGATCTTGTTGTCTTGCTCAGGCACAGTGGTGTGTCTCCGTCTTCGTCGTCCCGGCGTTGCCGGGCCGAAGCCCTCGGGTAGAATCTTCGGCTTCAAGCGCCATTCTATCGGGCCTGAGACGGCTCGCAGACTCCAACACATGAAACTCGCTACCCGCAAGGACGGCACCCGCGACGGCCAGTTGATCGTCGTGTCGCGCGACCTGTCCATCGCCTGCATTGCCGATGCCATCGCCCCCACGCTCCAGCGCGTGCTTGACGACTGGACCTTCTACGCTCCCCAACTCCAGACGCTATACACGGAACTGAACCACCACCGTGCGCGTAACACGTTCGCGTTCGACCCGGCGGAGTGCATGGCGCCGTTGCCACGTGCGTACCAGTGGGCTGACGGTTCGGCCTACGTCAACCATGTCGAGCTGGTGCGCAAGGCACGCGGTGCGGAGATGCCGCCCGAATTCTGGACCGATCCGCTGATGTATCAGGGGGGAAGCGACGACTTCATCGGGCCGACGGACGACATCGTGTGCGCCTCCGAGGATTTCGGCATCGACTTCGAAGCCGAGGTTGCGGTGGTGACGTCCGACGTGCCGATGGGCGCGAGTCCTGCGCGCGCCCTTGAGGGCGTTCGACTGCTGATGTTGGTCAACGACGTGAGTCTGCGCAACCTGATTCCGGCGGAACTCGCCAAGGGTTTCGGTTTCTTCCAGAGCAAGCCGGCGAGCAGTTTCTCGCCGGTGGCGATCACACCGGACGAATTGGGTGATGCGTGGCAGGGAGGCCGAGTGCACCGACCGCTTACGGTGAAGTGGAACGACAAAAAGTTCGGCGCTCCCGAGTGTGGCGAAGACATGGTGTTCGACTTTGGCCAGTTGGTTGCGCATGTGTGCAAGACGCGCAATGTGCGGGCGGGCACGATCGTAGGATCGGGCACGATTTCGAACAAGGATCGCAGCCGTGGGAGTGCGTGCATCGCGGAGAAGCGCATGTTGGAGACCATAGAAAAGGGTGCTCCGGAGACGGCATTCATGCGTTACGGCGATCGAGTGCGAATTGAAATGTTCGATGCGCAGGGCAAATCGATTTTCGGCGCGATCGATCAGGCGGTAGCACCGAAAGACGAATAAGTCGAACAAGACGCAGTCGCGCGCAGAGCAGAGGGTGTCCCCAGGAGGTGCTACGGGCGTGAGAAGAGACGGACCGGGGCGCCTTTCTGCAGCGAGTTGGGTTTATGTCTGAGAGGCGGAAAGGGGCCCCGGTCCGTCTGTGGGGAGGTGTTAAAAAAGCGGCCCGAAAAACGGCATAGTAGATACCTCCATAGGGTGAACCCGGATATGGCTGAGAATTCCGGCTCCGCTATTCTTTGTCTCCTTGAGCCGGTTCGCCCCTATTGGGTGAGCGAGCGGGCCCTAACTTCGCCGGCGCGGCGCGAGGTGCCCTTTCCGGGGTGTCGGCGTTAAAAAAACGAGCGCAGGCCAGACCAGGAGATTTTCCATGCGAAACCCCGTGCGCACTGCCCTGCTGGGTGCGATGTTGCTGGCAATGGCTGGTGGCGCAGTTGCTCAGGTCAAGATTGGCGTGAGCATTTCGCTGACGGGCCCGGCGGCCTCGCTCGGCATTCCTGCGCGCAACACGATCACCATGTTGCCGACCGAAATTGGTGGTCAGAAGGTGGATTACATCGTGCTCGACGACGCGTCGGACACCACGACCGCTGTTCAGAACACCAAAAAGCTGATCTCCGAGAATCACGTTGACGCGGTCATCGGTTCGTCGATCACGCCGAACACGCTGGCGATGCTCGACGTGATTGCCAGCGGCACCACGCCGACCATATCGCTGGCGTCGTCGGCGCGCATCATCGAGCCGGTCGATGCCAAGCGTTACTGGATGTTCAAGACCCCGCAGACCGATGCGCAGATGGCGTCGGCCATTGCCGAGCATGCGAGTCGTCATGGCGTGAAGACGATGGCGTTCATCGGTCAGGGCGATGCGTTGGGAGAGGCCTTCTACGAAGAAGTTGCCAAGTTCGCTGGTCTGCACAAGATCAAGATGGTGGCGAACGAGCGTTTCGCGCGCACCGACCCGAGCGTTACCGGGCAGATCCTGAAGATCATGGCGACCAATCCGGACGCTGTCGTTGTGGGGGCGGCTGGCACGCCTGCTGCGCTGCCGCCGAAGGCGTTGGCCGAGCGTGGTTTCAAGGGCCTTGTGTATCACAACCACGGCGTGGGTAATAACGACTTCCTGCGGGTGTGCGGCAAGGACTGCAACAACACCTACCTGCCGGCGAGCCCGGTGCTCGTGGCGTCGCAACTGCCCAACGATCATCCGGCCAAGACCGTTGCGCTCGACTACATCAAGAAATACGAAGCCAAATACGGTGCAGGCACGGTGGCGGCCTTCGGTTCCTATGCTTGGGACGCAGGCATTCTGCTCCAGCGCGCCATTCCGATTGCGTTGAAGACGGCCAAGCCGGGGACGCCCGAATTCCGCAAGGCGCTGCGCGATGCGCTCGAGACCAGCAAGGAAGTGCATGTGTCGAACGGCGTGATCAACATGAGCCCGACCGATCACCTTGGCCTCGACCAGCGTGCGCGCGTGATGGTCAAGATCGAGAACGGCAAGTGGCTGCTCGCGCCGTGATCGCGGCATGAACGCGGCGAACACTGCCGAACCCTAAATGATGGATGTGAAGCGCCCGACGTCGCTCACATCGCCCAGTTGACCGTCGGCGGCGCTGGCTTCGGCCGGTGCCGCTGTTTCCCAATCCCCGCCTGTGCGGGGATATTTTTTTGGAGCGGTAAGCCATGTCGCAAGACCCGTATCAACACTACCAGTCGCTTCAGTTCAAGCGGCATCCCAACGGTGTGCTCGAACTCATCATGGGGGCCGGCGCGAACAAGAGCGGCTTGTCGACGGCCGATCATCAGATGCACCGCGAACTGGCCGACGTGTGGCGCGACATCGACCGCGACACCGAGACTCGCGCGGTCGTCATTCGCGGAGAAGGCAAAGGCTTTTCCGGCGGCGGCGATCTGTCGCTCGTGGAAGACATGGCCGACGATTTCGCCGTGCGCGCACGCGTCTGGCGCGAAGCGCGCGACCTTGTCTACAACGTGATCAATTGCAGCAAGCCGATCGTCTCGGCCATGCATGGTCCGGCCGTCGGTGCCGGGCTGGTCGCGGGGTTGCTCGCCGACATCTCCATTGCGGCGAAGAACGCTCGCATCATCGACGGTCATACCCGCCTGGGGGTGGCCGCAGGCGATCACGCGGCCATTGTGTGGCCGCTGCTGTGCGGCATGGCGAAGGCGAAGTACTACCTGCTGCTGTGCGAGCCGGTGTCCGGCGAGGAGGCCGAGCGCATCGGACTCGTCTCGCTCACCGTCGACGAAGCCGACCTGCTGCCCAAAGCCTTTGAAGTGGCGGACAAGCTCGCGCGCGGCTCCACGACGGCCATTCGCTGGACCAAATACGCACTCAACAACTGGCTGCGCAGTGCAGGGCCGTCGTTCGACGCGTCGCTTGCCCTCGAATTCATGGGATTTGCGGGGCCGGACGTGCGCGAAGGTATCGCGTCGCTGCGCGAGCGTCGTGCCCCGGACTACGGCGGCGAAGCGCCGTTCTGACACACCACTGGCGCAGGCTCGGCGTATGATCGATATCCATACGCCATGCGCGTGGCCTGCCGGGACCGGCCCACAGGCCATCCGTCCCCGACCGAGACTGGAGACTGTAATGAGCGATTCGACGAGTGCCATGCCCAACGGCTTCGACATTCTCAAGAAGATGTGGGAGGCGTTCAGCCCTCCTGCGACATTCACCTCGCCGCTCACGCAGTTGATGCAGAGTGCCGCGCCGTTGCTCGATCCCGATGAAATCGAGAACCGCATCGCCGAGATGCGTGCGGTGGAGCAATGGCTCACGCTCAATCTGAACGTGCTGCGCTCGACCATCCAGGCGTTCGAAGTGCAACGTGCGACGTATGCGACGCTGCGGGCGTTCGGCTCCGGCGGTTTCGGTGCCGCGAGCGGCGCCGAGGCAGGCGCGACGAGTACGCCGGACAGCGGCGCCGCGTTCACAGCGCCATTTGGGCAGGCCGCCGCCAACTTCTGGCGATCCCCGTATGCATCAACGGAACCCGCGCAGGACGTCGAATCGCAGGCGCGTGCCCCGGAGCCCGAACCAGAACCCGAACCGGAAGCTGCGCCGGCAGCCGACGAGGCCCCACCGGAGGGAGGGGATGCGCAGTCGCCGTTCGCTCAGGCGAGCAACGCGTATGGAGCGCTGGACCCTTCGCTGTGGTTCAACGCGATGCGCGCGCAGTTCGATCAAATCGCGGCCGCCGCGCAGGCCGCCGGCATGTCGGCGGCACAAATGACGGAAGCCGCTACGGCGCAAATGTCTGAGGCAGCCGCCAAGGCGACACATGCCCCGCAGGCCAAACCGGCAGGATCGAAGTCTGCGAAGTCTTCTGACAAAACACCGGGCAAGGCAGGCGCTGCGGCGCAACGTGCCACTGGCGCGACCAAGGCAGCGGGCAAGACCGCCGCCAAGCGCGCACCGGCCAGCAAGAAGACACCGGCGAAGTCGGCTGCGGCGAAAACGTCGGCGAAGACCTCGACGAAGACGGCCGCCAAAGGCGCAAAGGGGGAAGAGAAGCCCGCGCCTGCGACCGGGAAGGCGCCGGGAAAGCCATCCGCCTGGAAGTGGTAAGAGGGAACGACCTCGCCCCGGATGGCACATAACAAGCGCAACGACAACAAAGTCAGGAGGAGGCCCCCATGATTTCAGGTGAACGTACCGGTCTCGTCCTGATGGGCGGCGGTGCACGCGCTGCATATCAGGTGGGCGTGCTCGCGGCGATTGCTGCGATCCAGCGCGAAGTCCTGCCATCGCGGCGCACCATCCCGTTTCCGATTGTCTGCGGCACATCGGCTGGCGCGATCAACGCGGCGGCGCTCGCCTCGCATGCGGACGATTTCCAGCATGGTGTCATCAAGCTCGATGCGGTGTGGCGTCAGTTCCACGCCGGTCAGGTGTTCCGTGCCGATTCGCTGGGCATGGCGGGCACCGGCGCGCGCTGGCTTGCCGCGCTCTCGCTCGGTTGGGCGCTACGCCGCTCGCCGCGCTCGCTGTTCGACTGGTCGCCGCTCGCCGACATGTTGCGCAGCGCGATACGCCTCGACCGGCTGCCGGAAGTCTTCGCCTCGGGAGCGCTCGAAGCGCTGTCGGTCACCGCGCTGTCGTACTCGTCGGGCAAACACGTTACCTTCTATCAAAGCGCGTCGCCGATTCAGGCGTGGAAGCGTTCGCTGCGTCTGGCGCGTGCCGTGCCGTTGACCGTCGAGCACCTGCTGGCGTCGAGCGCAATTCCGTTTCTGTTCCCGGCCATCGAACTCGATCTCGACGGCCAGCCCGAATATTTCGGGGATGGATCGATGCGTCAGATCGCACCGCTGAGTCCGCCGATTCATCTGGGTGCGACCCGCATCCTCATCATCGGTGCCGCGCACGGACAGTACGGACTCGACAGCAGCGGCGAGCGCATCGGTGGCTATCCGAGCCTTGCGCAAATCGGCGGACAAGCCCTCGCGAGCGTTTTCATCGACGGCTTGTCGGCGGATCTGGAACGACTTCAGCACATCAATAACGTGCTGCGGCATGTGCCCGAAGCCCATCGCGAGTCGAGCGGCTGGCGGCCCATCGAGACGCTGGTGATCTCGCCGAGCCAACGCATCGAACCGATTGCGGCGCGCCACCTGCAACAGTTGCCGCGTGCGGTACGCACCATGCTCGGCGCGATTGGGGCGGACGAAGCGCGCGGGGCAGCGTTCGCCAGCTATCTGCTGTTCGAATCGTCGTACACGCAGGAGCTCATTGCACTCGGAGAGGCCGACGCCTACGCACAACGCGACGCGATTGCCGCGTGGCTCGTCGCCGAGGCCGACGGCACCAGTCCGTTCGACGATGTCGAAGCCGGCGCGGTGGGCAGCGTCGAACAGTCCGCGAATTCGCCGCTTTCCGCAGAACCGTCCGACGCCGTTGCCGACACCGGCAAGCCTGCGGCCTGAATTGACGACGTGACCCGGCCGTCGCCACGAAATCACACGCTTATGTCGAAATCCTCAGTCTCCTGTCCTTACCCCTCGACGTTCTGGCGCGATCCGGCGTTGCCGTTTCTCGAAGCCCGCGAAGTGCTCGATGGCCGTCGCGTGTGCTATGCGCTGCACAGTCACGAGACGTTCTCCATCGGTGCCGTAACCGGCGGGCGCAGCACCTATCTGAACGGCCAGGCACGCGAGACGGTCGGTCGCGGCAGTGTCGTCGTGATGAATCCCGATGCTGTGCATGCCTGCAATCCCATCGGCGACGAAGCGTGGGCCTATCGCATGTTGTTCGTCGACACGGTATGGCTAGGGAATCTGCAACGCGAGTTGGGCTTCGGGCGCGGACACGATCTGCATCTGTTCGACACGATGTCGTCGACCGATCCGGTGTTGTACGAGGGACTGAACCGACTCTATGACGTTTGCACCGATGCTGCTCGCGACCGGCTCGAGCGAGAGAGCGTCGTGCAGCAGTTTTTCATCGACGTGCACGAGCGCCTGAATCCCGCGCCGCGCGCGATGCGCGACGACTCGCACAAACTGCGCGACGCCGCCGAGTTCATCCGCGCACATTGCCGCGAGGCACTGTCGCTGACGCAGATTTGTGCGGCGGCGGGATTGTCGGCGTCGTATCTCACGCGCGCATTTCGCGCGCAATACGGCCTGACGCCGCACGCCTTTCTGATGAATCAGCGAATTCAGTACGCCCGTGGGCGATTGCGTCGCGGGCACGCCATCGCAGAAGTTGCGCTCGATGCCGGCTTCGCCGATCAGGCGCATTTCCAGCGCACTTTCAAGCAACTGCTTGCGGCTACGCCCGGTCACTACCGGGAATCGCGCGCGGCCTGATACGGTGACGGCCGATGCCGCCGGCGTCCTGCCGGCGCGCCATCGTGTCGCATCGCGCGGCAATCGAGCCGTCATCGCGTGCTTGTCGATCGCTACGTCGCCGCCACCAGATAGACCGCACTGCCGGCCAGTAGCGCTGCCATGACGCGATTCAGACGCCGCACGCGGCGTGCGTCGCGCATGTGATGACGCAGCATGGCGCCCGCAGCCGCCCAGCATCCCACCGATAGCCAGCAGATCACGAAGTAGATCGCGGCGAATTGCCAGATGCGCATGGGCTCGCCCGCCGTGTAGGCCCCCATGCCGGCCAGCGCCGCAAGCCATGCCTTCGGGTTGAGCCACTGCATGACGGCGCCATGCGACATCGTCGGGCCGCCCCGCGCATTGGCGTCGGCGTCGCCCAGTTCCCCGTTATCGATCGCCAGCTTGTACGCCATGTACAGCAGGAACGCCACGCCGAACCACTGAATCGCGTGCATCAGTATCGGCATGCGTTGCAACAATTCGTAGACCCCGAAGCCGACTGCGATGAGCAGCGCTACGAAACCTACGGTCGCACCTGTCACGTGACGCAGGCTCGGCATGAGCCCGTAGCGCGCGCCCGATCCCAGCGCCACGACGTTGACCGGACCGGGGGTGATCGATGCCGCCAGCGCGAACGCGGCCATCGAGTAGAAAAGTGTCATCGGAAACCTCACTGCGGGAGACGCATGTCAATCGAGGTTCCGAATGTACGCGCGGACGTGCGCTGCGTATTGAAGAAAACTGCCCTTTGGGGATCGGGCCGGTGCAGGCGTGTCAGCGGAACAGACGTTGTTGCATCCAGCGTAATAGGCGACCGACGAGAGGCAGTTTGGCGTAGACGTCTTCCGTGGCGTCCCAATAGTCGCGCTGATAGGTGACTCGCCCGTCGACGGCCAGGCGCAGGTGAGAGGCGCCATGGATGATCTGCTCGTCGTCGAGCCATCGCTTGGTATGGAAATGCAGATTCCAGACGAGCATCGCCTGATTGTGTTGCAGCAGCGTGGCGGTGATTTCGAAGCGCGGCACGTCGACGCGCTCGAACAGGTGGGTGAGCAGCGTGGCGACTTCGGCTGCGCTGCGGACCTCGTGCAGCGGTGTCTTGAGATAGACGTTGGGCGTGTAGAACTCGCCCAGATTCCCGACGCTCAGGCGGGTGAGGGTCTCGAAGTAGCGCGTCAGGCGCGTAAGCGCTGCAGCATGATCGATATCCATAGGCACGCTCGCGTGGGCGCTGTCACAGCGCGATTCAATGGACAAACCCGTGGCCGGTTCGGGCGATGCCCCTCTGCTCCTCGGGGAAGGCATTGTCTTAAGTTACACCTGCATGGCGATGGCGCGGCGCGCGTGGCGTCGATGAGACACCCGTCGGTATTCGCTGCACGGCGCTCAGTGCGCGTCGCTGATCAGCTCGGCGCGCAGGTCGGGGGCACTCGTGCGGGGATCGAGCCAGATGGCAAAGAAAGCGCGGCCGAAGGCGTCGCCCGCAATTTGTCCGATAAGTTTGCCGTCCGAGAAGAAGCGCGTGCCGTCACCGGGCCGGAATACCCCCGTCAAATGCTGCCCGGCGGAGACGTCAGGCAAGATGCGCGCAAGCTCATCGGCCCAGCGCTGACGTTCTGCGTCGGTTGCCACTTGCAGCCGGGTCATTTCGATCAGACTTCGCTGCACCAGCGTGTGGGACTTGAAACTCCGCGCGTAACGCAGGTCTAGTACCAATGGGTGCGTACCCCAATTGGCGCTGAGGCGATCGGGGCCGGAAAAGAGTTCTGCGTCGTACAGATGGAAGCCCATGCGCGTGAACGAGCCATGGCCGACCAGATGGGCGGCCGGAATCTCGGCCGAGGCCAATTGCCCGGCGTCGAACGCCATGGCACCGGGGGCTGTCGCCACTGCGGCCAGAAAACAGGCGGTGCGCAGCCATACGGCAAATGCGGGACGAGTTGCCATGCTCGGCTCCTTATCGGTCAAGGAATCCAGTCGAGTAGGAAGGCCCGTTGGCGGTGCGCAGGTCGTTCTCCGACGCACCGGCCGGTACAACTTGTTGCGTAATTGCGACTGAGAACTATCCTCGAAATGAGGCGCTGCAAACGGCAAGACATCGCGTCGGCAGTCGTGACTTCCGGACTCAGCCCGCATAGGCGGAACGATTGCTTTCAGCGTAGACCATCAGACGCCGCTCGCGCAGGCCCGTGGCACAAGGACATACCCTGACGCCCCGCCGTGGTGCTTCCCTCAGGGACGTGGCTGCGGGAGGGCACGGGGAGTGTGCAGAGGCCGGTTCGTCTGTGTTGCCGGGATGCCTGTCGCCCCTTGAGCTTAGGCGCTTTGCGTGACATTTTGATGGGCGTCAACATTACGACGCATTACCGTCATGTGGCTGTCAGCGAAGGGGGTTCTGAAAGGCTTTTATGTTATGATTCAAGAGTTTGCCCATATTTTAGTAGGGTCGCTCTAAGCCATATCGCCAACGTGCGGCCAGATAACAGGCGTTAAATCGCCGTCCTTCTGCGACGGCAGGGTTCAAGACGTGAAGCCGGACGGCGGGGGCCGCCCGCGACACGCTCACCGTTTTGTCTGTCGAAATTCGGCGTAAACTTTCACAATACTATCTTGAGTCCTGGTGTAAGGTCTCGCGACCTTGGGGGTAATTGAAATGAACGAAATGCTGTATCCCGAGCTGTACAAGTCGCTGGAGGCAGTGCGTTGGAACATGGAGAAGGACATCCCCTGGGATAAGTTCGACGCCAGCCAACTCACCGACGATCAGGCGCGCACCATCAAGATGAACGCCATTACGGAATGGGCGGCGCTGCCGGCCACCGAGATGTTCTTGCGCGACAACCGTGACGACAGCGATTTCTCTGCGTTCATGAGCGTTTGGTTCTTCGAAGAGCAGAAGCACTCGCTGGTGCTCATGGAATACCTGCGCCGCTTCCGCCCGGAGCTCGTGCCGACCGAGGCTGAACTGCATGCCGTGCGTTTCCCGTTCGATCCGGCCCCGCCGCTCGAAACGCTCATGCTGCACTTCTGCGGTGAAATCCGCCTGAACCACTGGTATCGCCGTGCTGCCGAATGGCACACCGAGCCGGTCATCAAGGCCATCTACGAAATCATTTCGCGTGACGAAGCCCGTCATGGCGGCGCTTACCTGCGCTACATGAAGAAGGCGCTGACGAGCTTTGGCGATAACGCGCGTGCCGCGTTCGCAAAGATCGGTGTGCTGATGGCCTCGGCACGTCGCACGGAAAAGCCGCTGCACCCGACCAACCTGCATGTGAACAAGGACTTGTTCCCGAATGACACGGTGCAGTCGCGTCTGCCGGAGCCGGAATGGCTCGAACACTGGCTCGACGAACAGATCAAGTTCGACGACAGTTGGGAGAAGAAGGTGGTCGAGCGCATTCTGCACAACATGTCGCTGCTGTTCGAGCGCACGTTCGCGACGGCGCAGGACCTGAATCGCTACCGCAAGGAAATCACGACCCGTCTGGCTGCGGTGACCGCACCGGCATCGGCCGTGGCCGCGTCGGCGTAATACGCAGGTAGCGTCGGCGCATTCGCAGAAAAGGGGCTTCGGCCCCTTTTTTGTTGTCTTATGCGGGGCGTGGGACAATAGCGCGTCTACTCCGACTCATTGCCATGCCATCTTCTCAAGCCACGTCTCCGGCCGATTTCGAGGCCAAGATTCTCTCGCGCGAAGCGCTCGCGGCGCTGGCGCCGACGTTGCCGCGCCCGCTCGTGTTTACCAACGGCGTATTCGACATCCTGCATCGCGGCCATGTGACCTATCTCGCGCAGGCGCGGGCGCTGGGCGCGTGCCTGATCGTCGGTGTGAATACTGACGCGTCGGTGCGCACGCTAGGCAAGGGCGACGACCGTCCGATCAACAACGAAAACGACCGTGCGGCATTGCTCGCGGCGCTGCAAAGCGTGGACTATGTCGTGACGTTCGGCGAGACCACGCCGGAGTCGTTGATTGCTGCGGTGCGTCCCGACATCCTCGTCAAAGGCGGCGACTACGAGATGGACAAGTTGCCGGAGTCCGCGCTCGTTCGCGGATGGGGTGGCACGGCCGTGGCCATTCCGTTCGAGCATCAACGCTCGACCACATCGCTGCTCAAGAAGGTGCGGGCCCAGTCATGAGTCTTGCACCGCTTGTTGAAGTCACGCGTGGCGCCAATGGCGTCGACACGGTCGAGTGCGTGCATTACGGATCGGTCGCTGTGGTCGACGCGCAAGGGCGTTTGCGGTATGCGGCAGGCGACCCGTCGTTCCTCACGTTTTCACGCTCCACGCTCAAGCCGTTTCAGGCCTTGCCGTTTGTCGAAGGCGATGGTGTTGCCCACTTCGGGCTCACGCCATCGGAGCTCGCGCTGCTATGCGCGAGCCACTCGGGCGAGACCTTTCACGTTGACGGTGTGAAGCGCCTGCTGAGCAAAGCCGGGTGCGACGAGCATCATTTGCAGTGCGGCTGCCACACGCCGACGTTCTACTCAGCGACGGGCAAGCGTCCGCCGGTCGATCTGAAACCGACGCCGCTGCACCATAACTGCTCGGGCAAGCATGCAGGGTTCCTCGCGTATTGCGTGCAGCATGGGTTGCCGCTCGAGACCTATCTGGATCCGGCACACCCGCTGCAGCAGGCGATTCGCGCTCGCGTGGGCGACGTGGTGGGCGTGCATGGCGACACATTGCCGCTCGGCATCGACGGCTGCTCAGCACCGAACTATGCGTTACCGCTCGACAAACTGGCTGCCGCTTACGCGCGGTTGGCTGCGAGCGACGATGCCGCGCTGTCGACCTTGTTCGCGGCGATGACGCAGCAGCCGGAGATGGTGTCGGGTACCGCGCGTAACGATCTGGCGTTCATGCGCATGGCCCCCGGTGACTGGGTGGCGAAGATTGGTGCGGACGGTGTCCAGACGATCGGTGTACGCTCCGCCGGACTCGGTATTGCGATCAAGGTGGTCGACGGCAATATGCGAGCACTTTATACGGCCGCCGTTGCCGTTCTCAAGGCACTCGGCCTGGTGGAGTCGCCCGAGTCGACCGGGTTGGCACCGTGGGTGTCGCCGGTCGTCAAGAACGCGCGCGGCACTCATACCGGGGTTGTGCGCTCAGTGGTCGAACTCAAGCGCGTCGGATAAGTCTGGCGCCGAAGAAGCAACGAAGCGAAGAGGGGCGGTCCCGGACGGGCCGCCCTTCTTCGCTTGTGATGCCGGGGCCGTGGCTGGCTCCACGTCGCCTGGTTGGGTCAGTGTGTCCCTTCGGGGGGACTCCCTGCCGGTGACGGGCAGGCTCGTACCAACTGCGCGGACCATTGCTGGGTCACTACGCTGCGCACCTGCGTTGCGGCGTTCGCATTGATCCCGGCGATCCGGTAGACGATCCGGCTCTTCGCATTCGGCCGCTCACTCAATTGCGGCGTGATGCCTTTCTTCTGTGCTGCTGCCATCAGGCGCACCGCACGTTCCCGGTCGTTGAAGAGGCCGAGCGAGACAACCAGATTCGAGCTGTCGTCGTTGAGCAGAAAGTACTCGGTGATACCGGCCGAACGCAGTTGCGCCACTTGCTTGTCTGCCGCGGTCTTATTCGGCACAGGGTTGAGATGCACCCAGTAGCGTTTGTCGAGCGTTAGCGATTGAATATCGCCCTGTCCCGAGGGCAGCGCCGCGAGCAACAGACCGCGGGCTTGTTGTGCGTCATTGGACGCGAAGGGACCGATGTCGAGGCAGACAGACGCGGCAATGGCCGCCGCGGCTTGCGATGCCGCCGTGTCGCCCGAGACGGCGCTCGGTGCGGTCGCGGCAACTGCCTGACTCGCGGCGGCTGCGGTCGATGCCGATACGGACGACGTCGGTGTCGGTGCCAATGCCGGTTCCGGGGTGGTGTCGCGGCGCCCGTCGCGATTCGCGGTGTCGGCGCTGTCGGCGATCATTGCCGCCGACGCCTGTGCGCTGACTTCAACACCGGTCAGACGGATATTTCCGGGATCGAGTTGCTTTTCGACGCGCGCGGGTTCACGGCCGGTGGCGGGCAACACGTCACGCCACTTCAGCCAGCCGAACTGCACCGCAGCGAGCGCCACATTGGCCGCGAGAAACATGACAAGCAACAGCGCACGCAACATCTCAGGCACCTCCCCGGGCATGTCCGGCATCGCGCGGGGCGGATGCCGATGAATCCGTCCTGGCAGCGTCACTCCCTGCCGTTGCCGCACCGGCGTCGGCCGCACGCAACGCGACCTCGTACAAACCGGCGGGCACCAATTGATCGTGTTCGGTAAAGGGGAGCGTGAGGGTTTGCGCCAGCGCCTGACGGGCGCCGCCCGAAAGCACACACCGCACGGGCGCTCCCAATTGCGCCTGAAGTTGTGCGTGGCTTCGTTCGACGAGACCGGCTTGCGCGGCGGCGCAGCCGCGCAGAATGGCGTCGGCCGTGCTGCGTGCAAAGTCCTGCCCGCCGGACGGCGTGGCGGCGTCGAGCGTCGGCAACTGGGCTGTGCCTTGCGCAAGGGACTGAAGCATCAACGCCGGGCCCGGCGCGATCAACCCGCCGAGATAGTTGCCGTCGGCACGCAGCGCTTCGACGGTCGTGGCAGTGCCCAGCGTCACGATCAGCAGATGCTCGCCGGGCCACGCGGCGTGGGCACCAATCAGACTTGCCCATCGGTCGCTGCCGAGTTGCGTGGGCGTGTGATACCCATTGCGCACGCCCGCGCGAGACTCGCTGGCGCGCAGGACTTGCAGCCAATCGGACGATGCCATGCCCCACAGCGTTTGCAGCGTCATGCGAACCGCTTGCTCGGCGGCGTCGCCCGCGACGTTCGCGAGCCAGACGCCGGCGGGCGCCGGGCAAATGAAGCCTTCATCCTGTCCGCCCTGACCAATGGCGAGCGGCGCTGTGTTCGGCGCGAAGTGCGCGTCGTGGCCGCTCCCGGAGGTCATCGCCGCCCAGCCCGCGCGGATTTGGGTCGCGAGGGTGCGCCACTCGGCATGATCCACCGCGCCGCTGGCCAGAAACGACGGCGATGCGGCGCGCCAATCTGCCGGCCGCATGGCGGGCGCGAGTGCCCACTTGATCCGGCTGTTTCCGGCGTCGACGAGCAGCCACGGCGTGCCGTCGGCACCGCTCGTGCTCGCGGCACCATGGTTGGCGCGGTTGTCGTTCGTGGTTGCCGTGTGCCGTGGCGTAGGCATCAGCGAACTCCTTGTGTGCCCGGGGCGCCGGACGTGTCGAGCAATCGCACCGAGACTTCTCCGCTCGCGATGACGCGCTCGCCTTCGTCGGTCGCCACGCGCAGGCAGCCTTGCGAGTCGACACCGAGCGCCACGCCATGCAAGAGATCGCGACCATGTTCGATGACGCGAATCGATGCCCCGCCGTAAGCGTGCATCGCCTCCCAGTCATCGCGAAATGCGCTGAATCGGTGTTCGGCAAAACGGTCCAGCATGGCCGCAAGGCGCTGCACCAGGGCGATGAGGACCGAGGACATGTCAGGCGCCGGGAGCACCGATTCGAGTGCGGCGGGTGGCGTGGCGGGGATGACAACCGTTGCGGCACCCGTGCTGAGGGGCGCGCCGGTGGCGTTGTCGATACGCTTGGCGACATCCCCGGCGTGCCGGAGATTGACCCCGATGCCGATCACGACACCGATGCGTCCCACGCCTGCCGGAACGGTCTCGATCAGAATGCCTGCGAGCTTGCCGCCACGCAGCAGCACGTCGTTGGGCCACTTGAGGCCGAGGGCATGCGGCGCCGACAGTGGCAGATCGGACAACCCTTCTACGACCGCGACACCGGTGGCAAGCGACAGTCCTGCCAACTCGGCCGGCCCCCCCGGCATCACATAGGCCAGCGAAAACGTGAGACTGTCCCCGGGCACGCTTTGCCAGGCCCGGCCGCGCTGCCCGCGTCCGGCGGTCTGTTGCATCGCCGCTCGCACCGTGGGCGCACACGACGCGTTTTCACGAAGTCGAGCGAGCAGGTCGAGATTCGTGGAGCCGGTCGCGTCGACGACTTCAATCTGCCAGCCACGGCAAGCGGTCGCCAGACGCCGTCGAATCCGTTCACCGTCGAGCGAGCGCGACACCATGTCGCGCGCTGGCTCGCCACCCGTGCCGGACGGCCGTTCAGGCGAGTCCGCAGTCGTGGCGGTAAGGGGCGGATTGGATGAGGAGGATGCGGCGTTTTTCATGGCTGCTATTGTAGCGGCGAGGCAGGCGCCGCGCCGGTCTGCGCTGCGTCGATCCTCGTATTTCGGCATGATCCGAGGCGTAAGTCGGCCGATTCCGGCACGTTTTCAGCCCTTGGCGGGTTGCCATCGATCGGTCGCCCCTGTACCGTACAATGACCTCGTTTTGCCGGATTCCGGCGGCTTTTTTTGCCAGGAGATCGCCTGTTTTGAACCTCGACGCCGTGCCCACTCTGGAGCTGACCACCTCGCCACAAGGCCCGGTGGTCATGCTGCGCGGCCTATGGACGGCGCTGGCGCTTTCGCAGCGCAAGAAGACGTTGCTGGGTCTCGTGCGTGCTTTGCCTCAGGGGAAGCTGGCATGGGATCTGACCTGTGTGGAGCGTCTCGACCATGTCGGCGCGCAAGCGCTGTGGCGCTACTGGCAACGCCGGTATCCCGAGCAGATCGCGCTGACGCCGACGCAGCGAGCGCTGTTCGATCACCTTGCCGAATTCGACCGCACGCGACAAAGTCCGGTGCCTGCGCGTCGCGTCGATCCGGTCAGCCGCCTCGGGTACTCGCTGTTCACGCTGGGGGAGCATCTGCGCGACGGCATCACGATGTTCGGCCGCTTCGTGATCGACCTCGGTCGTGTGATTCGCCATCCGGTGCGTGCGCCCTGGCTGGAGATGTCCGCCAATATCTATAGTGCAGGGACCAAGGCGCTCGGCATTACGGCGATGGTCGCGTTCCTGATCGGCATCGTGCTGTCTTATCTGTCCGCTCAGCAGTTGAAACTGTACGGGGCGAGCACATTCATCGTAAATATCCTCGGTCTCTCGGTGATCCGGGAACTTGGGCCGGTGCTGTCTGCGATTCTCGTGGCGGGACGCTCCGGGTCGGCGATTACCGCCCAACTGGGTGTCATGCGCGTGACCGAAGAGCTGGACGCGATGCGGGTGATGGACATTCCCCACGGGCTGCGGCTGGTGCTGCCCAAGGTAATTGCGCTGGCCATCGCCATGCCGCTGCTGGTCATGTGGACGAATATCGTTGCCTTGCTCGGTGGCGCGCTTGCTGCGAAGTACGAACTGGGCATCGGGCTGCATTACTTCTTCACCACGCTGCCCAACGCGGTGAACATTGCCAATCTCTGGATCGGCCTGGGTAAAGGCGTTGTCTTCGGTATGTTGATTGCGCTGGTGGCCTGCCACTTCGGCATGCGCGTCAAACCCAATACGCAGAGTCTTGGCGAAGGCACGACGCAATCGGTGGTGACATCGATCACGGTGGTGATCCTCGCCGACGCGGTCTTTGCGATTCTGTTCCGCAGTGTGGGGATCGGCTGATGCGCGAAACCACTGTCCCCCATTCGTCGACTCAACCGGCGACCGCAGCAACGCCGGCAGCGCCTGTGTTTGCCGGCGACGTGCGGCCTGTCACGGCGGCGGGTTGTCCTCCGGTATCGTCGACGTTGCCGGGGGAAGCCGAACCCGTGATCGAAGTGCGCGATCTCACCAAGCGGTACGGCACGCACACGATTCATGAGCATCTGGATCTCACCGTTCGTCAAAGCGAGATCATCGCGCTCGTCGGTGGGTCCGGTTCGGGCAAGACGACACTGATCCGACAGATCATCGGACTGGAGTCCCCCACCAGCGGCCACATCAGCGTCTTTGGTCACGACATCACGATGATCGACCGGCGTACCGCACACCTGCTGCGTCGCCGCTCGGGCATGTTGTTTCAGCGGGGCGCGCTGTTCTCGGCCATGACCGTGTTCGACAACATTGCGCAACCGTTGCGCGAGTTGCACACGCTCTCGGAAGATCTGGTGCGCGATGTCGTCATGTACAAACTGGAGATGGTCGGGTTGTCGGGGCGCATGGCCAACCGCATGCCGTCGGAGTTGTCCGGCGGGATGATCAAGCGCGTGGGGATTGCGCGCGCCATTGCACTGGAGCCGGAACTCCTCTTTCTGGACGAACCGACGGCCGGTCTCGATCCGCAGGCCTCGGACGAATTCGTAGACATGATTCGCGGCCTGCACCGCTCGCTCGGTCTGACCGTTGTCATGGTCACCCACGATCTGGATACGGTGATGATGCTCGCCACGCGCGTAGCCGTGCTGGCCGAGCGCAAGGTGCTCGTCAACGCGCCGGTGGAAGACGTGGTGTGCGTCGATCACCCGTTCATCCACAGCTTCTTCCTCGGTGAGCGCGGCAGACGCGCGTTGCTGGCCTTGCCCGCAGCGCGGCGCGCCAAGATTTCGGAGTTACTCGACGATGGAAAATAAATCGCACGCTTTCATGGCGGGCCTCTTCACGCTGGCGTTGCTCGCTGCCGTGGCCGCTGCGGTGTACTGGTTCAATCGCGACAATCGCGTTCGCATTCCCTATGAGCTGGTCTCTCGTACCAACGTGACCGGCCTGAATCCCGAATCCGCCGTGCGTTATCGCGGATTGGGGGTCGGCAAGGTGGACTCGATCAAGTTCGATCCGCACACGCCCGGCCAGATTCTGATTCGTATTCTCGTGAACGAAGGCACGCCGATGACCAAGTCGACGTTCGCCACGCTGAGCTATCAGGGGGTGACGGGGTTGGCCTTCGTGCAACTGGACGACGATGGGCACGACCGCACGTTGTTGCCGTCGTCCGCGGCGCACGTTGCCCAACTGCGGCTACGCCCGAGCTTTGTCGACGAACTTCAGCGGCGCGGCAACAATCTGGTGCATCAATTGGAAGAGGCCGCTTCCTCGGTCAACAAGCTGCTTGCGCCGGACAACCGGCAAGCGATGATGGATTCGATCAACAGCGTGAAGATGGCAGCGCAAAGCGTGAATCGCGTGGCACAGCAACTCGAGCCCGTCACGAAGCAACTGCCCGACACCGTTCGCGAACTCAACGGCACGCTCGCCGGTACGCATCGTCTGACGAACGCACTGGCCGATCCGCAAGGGCCGCTGATTCGCAATCTGGACAGCGTGGGACGGGCTGCCGATCAGGCGACGTCGAGTCTCGCGGCCTTCCAGGGAACGATGCAGACGTTCGAGGGATCGCTGCAACAAGAGGCGCTGCCGCGTCTGAATACGCTGTCGGACGATCTGCGTTCGACGACGCAGGCCGTCGGGCAGGCGGCCGAGACCATCAATCGCAATCCGCGCGCGCTGCTGTTTGGCACATCGCCGCCGCCACCCGGTCCGGGGGAATCCGGCTTCTCCTGGCCCGGCCGGGCAGGTCAATGATGCGCGACACCGTCATGCAAGGGGATATCGAGATGACTGAGCCAACCGGCGCGATCCGGACGAACGAGGCAACTGCCGCCCTGTCACCGCGCGGACGTAGCGCCCGCAGGGGGCGCACGCTGGCCACCTGGTTACTTGGTGCCGGGACGGCTGCCCTGATCGCCGGATGCGCTACCTCGACGCCGTCGGGCTCGCTGACGCGCTTCGATCTTGGTCCGCCGACAGGGCCTGCTGCCCTGACCGCCGGCAACGCTGCCAACGCGACCAACGCCGCCTCACCGGCGTCGGACGTCACCGCCGCAGGCGCACCGCGTCTGTCACCGCTGAAGGTCGTGGTCAATGCGCCGAGCTGGCTCGACGCCGACGTGATCTATTACCGTCTGCCCGCAAGCGAAGGCGATCAGGCGCGCGTGTACGCGAACAGTCGATGGCTGGCGTCGCCCGCGCGGCTCTTCGGAGATCGCCTGCGCGCTGCCTTGTCGATCGACCGCCCGGTACTCGCGGCGGGCGATCCGACGGCGGCACCGGCCGTGCGCGTAGAACTCGAGGAGTTCGCGCAATACTTCGACAGCACCACGTCGAGCCACGGTGTCGTGCAGGTGCGCGCCACCCTGTTCGATGGCCCGAAACTGCTCGCACAGACCACGTTGCGGGCACAGGCCCCCGCCGCAAGCGCAGACGCCGCAGGTGGCACGCGCGCGCTCGCCGTGGCCAGCGATGCCGTACAGACGCAACTGATCCAATGGCTCGCCGGGCGTGTGCCCGCGCCGTCGGCAACGACTCGCGCACCCGGCCAGTCCCGGGCTTTGCCCGCAGCGTCGTCGGCATCGGGTGCCGCTGCGCCAGCGAGATAGAGCCCGCCGCCGATGCCTGAGCCGGATGTCAAACCCTGGCAGCGACGCGCCTCTCCGCTCACGCGTCAGGGGCTGATCTGCCTGATTCTGCTGATTGCCTACGCAAGCCTGTACCCGTTTGAGTTTCAGCGCGCGGCCGTCGGGCCGTTCGACTATCTGTTCGCGCCGTTACCTCGATGGATGACGCTGTTCGACGTCGTCACCAACGTGCTGGGTTACCTCCCGCTCGGCATGCTCACGGTACTGGCGCTGCACCCTGCCTGGCGAGGCACCCGCGCTGTTCTCACCGCATTTCTGCTCGGCGCCATGCTCTCTGGCGGCATGGAGGCGTTGCAGACGTATCTGCCGACGCGTGTGGCGTCGAATGTCGATCTCGCGACGAACGCCCTTGGCGCGCTCATCGGTGGCGCGATTGCCGTGCCTCTCACAAGCCCCTTGCTGGATCGCGGATGGCTGCGGCATTTGCGCTTCGCGTGGTTCGAGCGGCAGGCCAGTTTGTTGCTCGTGTTGCTGGCGCTATGGCCATGGGCGCAGGCGTATCCGCAGCAATTCCTCTTCGGAGATGGTGATCTCGTCCGGCAAATCTGGCTCTGGCAGGACCCGGACGTCACCGATCTGGTCCTCGACTGGGTGCCGCGACTCG
The DNA here is from genome assembly GCF_000807775.2 of Pandoraea fibrosis. NCBI lineage: Bacteria > Pseudomonadati > Pseudomonadota > Betaproteobacteria > Burkholderiales > Burkholderiaceae > Pandoraea > Pandoraea fibrosis. Next base: position 503,921 of record NZ_CP047385.1, read on the forward strand.
GACAGTTGCAGGACTACCTTTCCGAACTCGACGCCGTCGCCAGTCACGCCTTGTGGGAGACGGTGGTGAGCGCGAGCGGCACCATTCTCGCGGGGTTGCTCGCCACGCTCGCGATGCGTCGCTCGGCGCCGCGCGTGCCGTTGCTGTGTGCGATGTTCGTCAGCGCGTTCGCGATCAAGGCTGTCGCATCGGCGTGGCAGTTCTCTCCCGCGCAGGCGTTCGATTGGGTGACCGCGGGGGCCATCTACGGGGTCACGGTCGGTGCGCTCGTCCTGCTCGTCGCCGGCCGCGGGCCACGCGCGCTACGCGGCGCCGTTGCACTGGCCGCGCTCGTGGTGCTGCTCGTCTTCGTGAATCTATTGCCCGCCAATCCCTACTACGAGGCGGCGCTTCAATCGTGGCGGCAAGGCCGCTATGTCCACTTCAACGTGTTGGCCCGCTGGCTGGCATGGACATGGCCATACCTCGTACTGATCTATCTGCTCGCGATGTTCGATCCGAGCCATCGCGGCCCCGCCCGCAGCGTCGGCAATCAGCGCTAAGCCCCGTCCTGTCTGGCTGAGCGGCCGGGCCGGACGGTAGATTGTTGCCAATTCGGCAATAGCGTATTGGTCGCGACCCCATTGGTGACACGGCCCGCCGATCCTAAACTCCCATGTAAGGCACGCTGATATTCGGTGTGTCGCGACCGCCCGGCATCTTCAGGCAGATCCCGGGCGGTTTTTCATTGGTGAGGGAGGCGATGAGTACCTGGGGATTGAGGTTTGCGCACAAGACACGTCAGCGAGTGCTGATGGCGGTGATCGCTGCCGCCACGGGCATCGAAATGCTGGAGAACGGCATGTTCGTGTTCGCGTCGTCGCATATCGCGGGCGGCGTCGGTGCCGCGCCCGAAGAGTACGCATTCGTCTCCACGCTCTACGCCGTAGCCGGGATTCTCGTCATTCTGAAACAGCGTTGGCTGGCGGCGCGTCTGGGGTATCGCACCTTCCTCGCGGGCGCGCTCACGCTCATGGCGTTCGGCGCCGGGTTGTGTGGCATGGCTCACACGCCGACCCAGCTTGCCATTGCGCGCTTCGTGCTTGGCCTGGGCGCCGGGTCGCTGTTCACCGCCAGCCGGATTCTCATCAACCTGTGCTTCGCGCCCGAAGAGCGGCTGCGGGCGCTGCTTTTCTTCACCTACGGGTTTTTCGGCGCACAGATTTCCGCGCCCTTGCTCGCGAGCTATCTCGTCGACCATTTCCTGTGGTCGTCGGTGTTCTTCGTCATCGTGCCGATTGCGCTGGCGGGGGCCATCGCTTCGTGGCTCGTGATTCCGGATTTTCGCGAGCGTTTGCGCGACGAAGGCGAGTTTGAAATGCGCGGCATCGTGTTCTTTGCCGCTGGCGTGCTATTCGTCGAAGTGATGATGCAGCAATCGCGTTTCGACTTCTTCTCCAATCCGCTGCACCTGCTCGAACTGTGTCTGGTCGGTGCGATCTGCGCGATCGGTTACATGTGGCATCAATACTCGCACCACAAGCCGCTGATCGATTTTCGCGTGCTGGTGCGCAACCCCGTCTATGTGCTCGGGTTGGGCGGTTACGCTGTGTATTACTTCTTCTCGTATTCGACGTCGTATCTGTTCCCGATCTACATGCAACAGGGGCTGAACTGGAGCGTGGAGCACACGGGCTATCTGCAAGCGGTGGCGTCGGTGACGAGTCTCGTCGTGGCTGTGTTGTACACGATGGCAAGGCCGAAATTCGTGCAACTCAAACCGTTCGTGCTGCTCGGCTATCTGTGCCTGCTGGGCTACGCCTTCCTGCTCTCGCAAAGCTACCCGGGCGTGTCCAGCCAGTGGCTGATTCTGCCAATGGTGCTGAGCGGGCTGGGCGGCGTGTTCGCCATGATTCCGATTGCCGAGCTGACGTTTCGCGGCATGGATGAGTACGTCTTCCAGCACGGCTATCAGACGAAGAACATCGTGCGTCAGTTGGTGAGTTCCATGTCGGTGTCGGTCATGGCCGTGTTGATGCAGGACCGGCAAGCGGTCTTCATGCATCAGCTCACGCCATCGATGACACCGCTCAATCCGGCGTATAACGCTGCGGTGTCGCAAGCGCAGCAGGCGTTCAGTGCGAGTGTCGATGCCACGACGGCGTCGCATATGGCATCGGCGTGGGTCGGTGGGCTGGCGTCGCAGCAGGCGCTGGTGCTCGCGTGCGTGAACGTGTTCTTCGGCTTCGCATGTCTGGCCGCGCTCTGCGCCATCTTCATGGCGGTGCAGCGGCGCCTGCGTTAAGAGACATGGCGGCCCGGGCGTCCCGGATTCCGCATTTCTTCATGCCTGCCGCAGGGCGCGTAGCGCGTGCGCGGTGCGCGCGCCCGCAACTGCCGGGCAGGTCGGTTAGAATGGCCCGCAATACGTTGCCACTCCCCAAAAGCACCGACATGGCCACCCAGCCGCAGTACTACCAGCATCACGTCTTTTTCTGCCTGAATCAGCGCGAACCCGGCGCGGATCGGCCCTCGTGTGCCAACTGCAACGCGCAGTCGATGCAGGAGTACGCGAAGAAGAAGGTCAAGCAGCTCGGCCTGGCCGGTCCCGGCAAGGTGCGCGTGAACAAGGCCGGGTGCCTCGATCGCTGCGAGCAAGGGCCTGTCGTGGTGATCTATCCCGAAGGCACCTGGTACACGTATATCGACGAAACCGATATCGACGAGATCGTCGAGAAGCATCTGGCGCAAGGCGAAATCGTCGAGCGTCTGCTGATCGACTGATGCCGGCGGTCGTCTCGTCGATTCGCGAAGGCATCGATCCATTGGCTTGCCGATTCATCGTTTAGCTGCCCCGCGCGCCGCGTTTTTTCGCCGTCGCGCCCCAGCCCAACATCGCTCATGAACGCTCAGACTGAACGCTTCACCATCGACGGCCCGGTCGGCGCCATCGAAATCGCCATCGACCGTCCGGCCGGCGCGCCGCGCGGCATCACGCTCGTGGCGCATCCGCACCCCCTCTTTGGCGGCACGCTCGATAACAAGGTCGCGCAGACGCTGGCCCGTGCATTCGTGCAGCTCGGCTACGCCGTGGTACGCCCGAATTTTCGCGGTGTCGGCAAGTCGGCGGGCGAGCATGACAAGGGCATAGGCGAGCGCGACGATCTGCTGGCCGTGATCGAATGGATGCGCCAGCAACCGGGCTGGGAAACGTTGCCGCTGGCCCTCGCCGGGTTCTCGTTCGGCACGTTCGTGCTCTCGCACGTCGCAAAGACACTGGAGGCGGCGGGCACGCCGGCGCAGCGTCTGGTGTTCGTGGGCACGGCGGCGAGCAACTGGGACGTGGCGACGGTGCCGGCCGACACGCTCGTGATTCACGGCGAAGTGGACGATACCGTGCCACTGCAATCGGTACTGGACTGGGCGCGTCCGCAGACGCTGCCGGTGGTGGTCATTCCCGGCGGCGAGCACTTCTTCCATGGCCTGTTACCGCTGCTGAAACAGATCGTGGTCGACGCGTGGCGTCATTGATACACACCGGGCGAATTTGGGCCAATTTCGGCCGCGTTGGGCCGCCGCGCTGGGGTCGCGAAATCGCGGCGGGTATAATTCGCTTCTGAACCATGTCGTGCCGTGCCGGGTCTATGTCCCGGACAGGCATGGCACCGGCGCCACGGTGCCGCTGTCTTCTTCGCCGTGCCGCGCGTTAGTCAAAGTGTCGGTTGCACGGCGCTTCTTCAAGTGCAGATGCCCCTGAGTCTCACATCGTTTCCCTCATCGCCAATGAAATTCAACGCTTCGCTGTCCCGTGCCGCCGCTGCCGCGGCGATCGTCGCTTGCGGCTCGCTTGCTGCGCTTCCTGCCCGTGCTCAACAGATTCCGCCGCCGCCGATGACGGCCAAGGCCTGGACCATCGTCGACGTCACCAGCGGGCAGGTGCTCGCCGCCGGTGACCCCGATGCACGTGTGGAGCCGGCTTCGCTCACGAAGATCATGACGTCGTATCTGATCTTCGAAGCCCTGCGCGACAAGCGCATTTCGATGGATCAGACCGTCATTCCGGGCGAGTCGGTTCGCAAGGTGGGGCGCGACGAATCGCGCACGTTCATCGAAGCCGGCAAGCCGGTCTCGGTGCACGACCTCGTGTACGGCATGATCATTCAGTCGGGTAACGACGCCTCGATCGCGCTGGCCGAACTCGTGGGCGGCTCGCAGCCGGGCTTCGTCGAGCTGATGAACCGCGCGGCGCAGCGCATGGGCCTGAAGAACACCCATTACACGAACGTCGACGGTCTGACCGATCCGCAGCACTACACGACGGTGGCCGATATCGCCACGCTGTCGACGCACATGATTCAAGACTTCCCCGAGTACTACAAGATCTACTCGGAGAAGAGCTTCACGTACAACAACATCCGTCAGCCGAACCGTAACCGTCTGCTGTATCTCGATCCGACGGTCGATGGCCTGAAGACCGGCCACACCAAGGAAGCGGGCTACTGCCTCGTGTCGACGGCGTCGCGTCCGCTGCCGGGTACGCCTGGCGTGAACCGCCGCGTGTTGTCGGTGGTCGTGGGCGAGCCGACCGAGCGCGCCCGCGTGCAGGACAGCCTCTCGGCCCTGAACTACGGCTATCAGAACTTCGACACGCTGCGTGTGTACGGCGCAAATCAGGTCGTCGCCACGCCCAAGGTATGGAAGGGCAAGGACAGCGAGCTGAAGATCGGTGTGAAGAAGGACACCTTCATCACGGTGCCGAAGGGCATGGCCGACAAGATCAAGCCGCAACTCGAATTGCGTGAGCCGCTGATCGCGCCGCTGGCCAACGGGGCGCCGGTCGGCACCGTCAAGGTCATGGCCGATGGCAAGCAACTGGCCGAATTCCCGGTTGTGGCCCTCGCCGACGTGCCGCAGGCCAGCTTCATCGGTCGCGCCTGGGATGCGCTGCGCCTGATGTTCGTGAAGAAGTAAGGATGGGGAGTGACGTCCCGCTCGCGGGACGTTCGCCGGCAAAACGCGTAGGATGCCCGTATGCGTTGATCCGGCAACCGGTCTGGCAGGCTCGCGGTGCGGGCCTGCTGCAACGCAAAGGCGCGCCCGGTGGGCGCGTTTTTTCCTTTCGCCGCGCGTCTGGCGCGCACCTTGCAAACATGGATAACCCCACCGTCTGGCTCAATGGCGACCTGATCCCGCTCAGCGACGCGAAAATCTCCGTACTCGACCGCGGTTTCCTCTTCGGCGACGGCATCTACGAAGTCGTGCCGGTCTACCACGGCAAGCCGTTCCGGCTGGCGCAGCATCTCGATCGCCTCGAGCGCAGTCTCGCCGAGATCCGTATCGAGAATCCGTACACGCGCGCCGAATGGGAGGCGCTCTTCGCGCGTCTGTCGGCCACCTGTGCGGCCGATCCGCATAGCGTCTACGTACAGGTCACGCGCGGTGTCGCGCCGCGTCAGCACACCTTCCCCAAAGACATTACGCCGACGGTGTTCGGTATCGCCACGCCGCTCACGCTGCCCAACCGCGAGAAGGTGGAGCATGGGGTGGGCGCGGTCACGCACGAGGATCGCCGCTGGCTGAACTGCCACATCAAGTCGACCTCGCTGCTGGGTAATGTGCTGATGGCGCAATACGCGGCCGATCACGACGTTCAGGAGACGATCCAGTTTCGCGACGGCAATCTGACCGAGGCGTCGTCGAGCAATGTGTGGGTCGTCAAGGGCGGTGAAATGTTCGCGCCGCCGCGCGATAATCGGATTCTCGAAGGCATTCGTTACGGTGCGCTCGAAAGCCTCGCGCAGGAGTGCGGCATTGCGTTCCATGAGCGTGTCGTGAGCGAGGCGGAAGTCCGCGCGGCGGACGAGTTACTCATTACCTCGGCCACGAAGGAAGTGTTGGCGGTGGTGACGCTGGACGGCAAGCCGGTGGGCGATGGCAAGCCGGGCCCCGTCTTCCGCGCGCTTTACGCGGCCTATCAACGCGCCAAGGAGGCACTATGACGACGGAAAAGAAGGAAAGCTTGCTTGAGTTTCCGTGCGACTTTCCCATCAAGGTGATGGGGGCGACGCAGGATGGATTTGCCGACGCCATCGTGGCACTGTTGCGGGAGTTCGACGCAGAATTCGATGCGGCGACGGTGGAAATGCGGCCGTCCAGTTCGGGCAAGTATCTCGGGCTGACCGTCACGGTGCGGGCTCACTCGAAAGCGCACCTCGACGATATCTATCGTGCGCTGACCGGCCACCCGATGGTCAAGGTCGTGCTGTAACGCCGAAGCCCGGCAAGTGAAGCGGGTGCGAGAAACGCACGCGCTTCACGCATCTTTCATCCACGCTTTACGCATGTGTCGGCGCCCCGTCGTCGGCCGGCAGGGCGGGGTCCAGTCCCAACTGGGCGTCGGTCGTCATCTCGCCCGCCGTGGCGGCCATGCCGGCCGCCAGCGCTGCGGGACTCGGCTGCGCCGGGCGGCGCTGCATGTGCTTCACCTTCTCGAACGCTGCCAGCTCCTCCAGAAACCACGTTCTGAACGCCTGAACGCGCTGCGTTTCGAGTACCGCGGGCGGGCACACAAAGTAGTAATCCCACTCGCACGGCGTATCGACGTCGGACAGCCGTACCAGGCGTCCGGCCATGATGTCGCCCACGGCGAGCGAGCGTCGCACGAGCGCCACGCCCTGACCGACGATGGCCGCCTGCGACAACATTCCCGAATCCTCGTACATCATGCCTTGCGTCGGCTCCGGCAGATCGAAGCCCGCCGCGGCAAACCACGGCGCCCACGGCTCGCCCTCCGAACGTAGCAACGTGCTGCGGCGAAAGTCCTCTGCGGTCTGCGGAGGGTTCCCATGGTTGTACGATGGGCTGCAAGCGGGGAAAAACACATCGTCGAGCACTTTCTCGATGTGCAGTCCCGGCCAGTTGCCTTTGCCCATGCGCAGGGCGATATCTACGTCGTCGCGTTCGAAGTCGGTGAGCTGTGCGCTGCACCGCAGCTCCACTTCCAGTTCGGGGTGCCGATCGATGAAGCGACCGATGCGTGGCGTGAGCCACCGGCTGGCAAACGATGGCATGGTGGTGAGTACCAGACGCCGTTCGCTGCGCGTGCCGGCCTGTAGCTTGCGCGTTGCCTGAGCGATGTCGCCGAGGGCCGTGCGGATCGACGCGGCGTACTGGCGGCCCGCCGGCGTAATGCTGATGCGCTTGCCGTTGCGGGTGAAGAGCGTCGTGCCCAGCTCCTGTTCCAGCGCGCGAATCTGATGGCTGATGGCGCCGTGCGTGACGAACAACTCCTCGGCGGCACGCGAGAAGCTCTCCAGACGGGCAGCCGCCTCGAAGGCACGCAGGGCGCTCAGGTTGGGAAGTCTCCGAAGATCCATGTGAGATTTATTCGCAAGGCCGTGAAAATATGTCGTTTGGTATAGCGCTTGGCAGTCCCTATGATTCAGTCATTGTCTCGCACTGAGTGGGGGTCGTAAAATGCAAAACAATTTGACAAAGGTGCAGTACTTCTACGGAATTCGTCCGGGCGAAGTGGTCACCCTCGACCTGCATCACGAGCATACGCTTGTTGCCCGCGGCTCGGCGGTTTGGGTGACGCGCGCAGGCGATCCGCGTGACTATTGGCTCACGCCCGGCCAGCGCCTCACCGTAGAGCCGGGACGCCGTTACTGGGTGTCGTCCGATAACGTTGCGGAAGCCCAACTGGAGCGCGAAGTCAGCCGTCGTTTCCCGCTGGCCCGTGTGCTGAGCAAGTGGCTCGCCGGACGCCGTGCGGCCCGCGAAGCGAACTCCTGCACGGCCGCTGCCTGAGGACACTCAGGGCATTTGCCCGTCGACACCACGCGCTCTCTGGCGGTGAACGCCAGAGAGCGCGTGTTTCGTTTCAGAGGGTGGATGCCGGACCCGTCAATTTGTTACTGGAATTCACAACAAGACGCGCAATAATCGACCTTAAAACATCTCGATAACGCGTCAAAACAAGAGAAGTAGTTTCCCGATGACCGAAGCCTCCCGCCCGGCCCCCCTGCCTTCCTCTGCGTCGGACACCGTCATACCTCGCCATCCTCAGGCCGATGAGCGTCTCGGCCGGTGGTTGATGATCGCCGCCATGGTGATCTCCGGCACGATCGGTTATTTCGTATTGATGTCCGGACAACCGGCGCTCAATGTCGTTTTCTTGCGCTGTCTGATCGGCGCGGCCAGCCTGTGCGCGTGGTGTGCTTACCGGGGCTACTGGCGCGGGTTGCGCATGGCCCGTTGGCAGGTGGTGAACGTCACGCTGGGCGCCATTACGCTCGTCTCGAACTGGTATTTCCTGTTTACGGCCTACCGGTTGACGTCTGTGGGCATCACGACCGTCGTGTACAACGTACAGCCGTTCCTGCTGGTGCTGGCGGGCGTGATCGTCACGCGCGAGCGCCCGTCGCTGGCGACGCTCGGTTGTCTCGGTGTGGCATTCGCGGGGCTGGTGATTCTGGCGGAACCGGGTGGCGTGCACGGCGCGGGGTATCTGACTGGCGTGGCGAGTGCGCTGGCCGCCGCCACGCTTTACGCGGCGACGACCCTTTTCACGAAGCGGCTGGCCGGCACGATCCGGCCCGAGATCATCGCGGCATTGCACATGGTGATCGGTGCCGCGGTCTTCGTGTGGATGGCGGATTTCCATCATCTGCCTTCGGCTCCCCGTGAGATCGGGGCGGTCGTGACGCTCGGCCTGTTCCATACGACGTTCATGTATCTGTTGCTGTACGGGGCGTTCCAGAAGGCATCGACGTCAAGTCTGGCCGTGTTCGGCTTTGTCTACCCGGTGGTGGCGGTCGCCGTGGACTTTCTCGCGTTCGGCATTGTGCTGCATCCGACGCAATGGCTCGGCGGGGTCATGATTCTGCTGGCCGCCGGCTTTTATGCCCGGGGCCTTGGCGTAACGCCCGCGAAAAAAGCGGGCTGACACTGTGGGCAGCGCGTGAGCAGGAGGCGTGTCGGCCGTTGTGCTCGGGCAACACCGCCGGCCGGTGAACAGGGACCGGGAGGCGGGGAACGCCACGTCGAGCAAGACTGCGCCGGTTTCGCTAAAATTGCGGGCATGACCTCCCCGATCGAAGTGTGCTGGCGCGGCACCGAAGACTACGCCACATCGTTCGACGCCATGCGTGCGTACACCGACACACGTGGCCCGCACGGCCCCGACCAGCTGTGGATCGTCCAGCATCCGCCCGTCTATACGCTTGGACTGGCCGGCGACCCCGCCCACCTGCTTGTTGCCAATACCGGTATTCCGCTCGTCAAGGTAGACCGCGGTGGCCAGATCACGTATCACGGCCCGGGACAGGTGGTGATTTACCTGCTCGTGGACCTGCGACGGCGCAAGCTGGGGGTGCGCGAAATGGTGCGTTTGATCGAGCAGGCGGTGATCGACACCCTTGGGGCGTATAATCTCGACGTTGAGCGCCGGGCCGGCGCGCCAGGGATCTATGTGAGCCCGGGCGACGGCACCGCAGCGCACGCCGGCGCGAAAATCGCGGCACTCGGGTTGAAAATCCGCAACGGATGCAGTTATCACGGCGTGTCATTGAACGTCGCGATGGATCTGCGGCCGTTCGACTGGATCAATCCGTGCGGTTACGCCGGCTTGCAAACCGTAGACATGGCCACGCTCGGCGTGGCCCCCCGCTGGGACGAAGTGGCCGCGCGACTGGCGCAGCAACTCGGTCATCATCTCGAACAGCACCCCGCGACGGCCGAAGCCGCGCCACAGGCCGACCCGGCCGCCAGCGCAAACGCCGCCGCCTGATTGGACGCCTGGAAAGCCCCCATCATGACCACCGTGACTCAGAACGACACCGCGAGCAAGGAAGTTCGCACGATCGACGGCGATTACGACGCCACCGCCAAGCAAAAGTCGCAAGCCAAGACGGCGCGCATTCCGATCAAGATCGTACCGATCGAGCGTCTGAAGAAGCCGGACTGGATTCGCGTGAAGGCGGCGACCCACACGTCCCGCTTCTACGAGATCAAGCAGATCCTGCGCGAGCACAATCTGCACACGGTGTGTGAAGAGGCCAGTTGCCCGAACATTGGCGAGTGCTTCGGCAAGGGCACGGCCACGTTCATGATCATGGGCGACAAGTGCACGCGCCGTTGCCCGTTTTGCGACGTTGGCCACGGCCGTCCCGACCCGCTCGACGTCGACGAGCCGCTCGACCTCGCGAAGACCATTGCCGCGATGCGCCTCAAGTACGTGGTGATCACGAGCGTGGATCGCGACGACCTGCGCGATGGCGGTGCCCAGCACTTCGTCGACTGCATCCGGCACGTGCGCGAGCTTTCGCCGCAAACCCGCATCGAAATCCTGACGCCGGACTTCCGTGCGCGTCTGGATCGCGCGTTGGGCATTCTCAACGCCGCGCCGCCCGATGTGATGAACCACAACCTCGAAACGGTGCCGCGCCTGTACAAGGAAGCGCGTCCGGGCTCGGACTACCAGCACTCGCTCACGCTGCTCAAGGAATTCAAGGCGAAGCATCCGGACGTGGCGACGAAATCGGGGCTGATGGTCGGCCTGGGGGAAACCGACGAGGAAATTCTCGAAGTGATGCGCGATCTGCGTGCACACAACGTCGATATGCTCACGATTGGTCAATACCTTCAGCCGTCGGAGCATCACCTGCCGGTGCGCCGCTACGTCACGCCGGAGACGTTCAAGATGTTCGAAGAAGAAGCCAACAAGATGGGCTTCACGCACGCCGCCGTGGGCGCCATGGTGCGCTCGAGCTATCACGCCGACGTGCAGGCGCATGAAGCGGGCGTGGCCGACGCGATCTGATTTCCGCTTCATAGCACTGGCAGACACAGAACGCGGGCCGTCGAAAGACGGTCCGCGTTTTTGTTTGGGCGAACGAGTCGGCCGACTTCGCCGACGTTGCCGGTGCGTCTTGACTGAGTGACACGCGCTGCGTGGATTACGTCGCGTCACAGACGGCGCCCGGTTCAATACGTAATACGGCCAGCGCGGACGGGTGTGCGGCGGTATCTCGTCGAAAACACGTCGTTATCTGAGAGTAACGTCGCTGAACTGACCGTCCCGCTCCCCGGGGGCGTCCCGTCGCCGCCCGAAATATGTTGTAACAACCCTTACCTTGTCGCCGTCCCCCCGTTGTTTCAGAATATTGAAACCTTGTTTTGCTTGACAAAACAATGCGTCCGTCATGGGTATTGGCGGAGGGAGGTTCCGGATGCGCGTGAGGAGAGGGCATGTCCCGTCAGGTCACTGAGGGCCGTTATTTTGTGGAAGCGCCACAAGGGGGCCTGGGGAGACGTTTGCCTCTCGTGATCGACGTGCCGCACAGCGGTCATGTCTTCCCGCCGGACTTCGACACCATTGCCCCGACGGCGGCGATTCTCGCGTGCGGCGATGCCTATGTCGACGAGTTATGGTCGGTCGCCACACGACATGGCGCCACGCTCGTCGCTGCGCTTTTCCCGCGCGCCTACATCGACCCGAACCGTGCCGAGCACGACATCGACCCCGAGTTGCTTGCCAGCCTGTGGCCGCACGACGCACGCCCTCAGGTGTGTAGCGAGCGGGGTGTCGGACTGCTCCACCGGTTTGCCGCGCCGAACGTGCCGCTCTACGACCGGCGTTTGTCCGTGGCCGAGGTCGAGCGACGCATTCACGACTATTACCGGCCGTACCGGCACGCCTTGCGCGACGCACTCGACGCCGCCTGGCACCGGCACGGTGTGGTCTGGCATCTGGACTGTCATTCGATGCGCTCGCGCGGCGGCGCGCTCGATCCCGACGCGGGACGCCTGCGCGCAGACGTTCGTGTCAGCGACGGCGGCGGTACGACGGCCGACCCGGCGTTCTCGCGCTGGATCATGGCCGAGTTCACGCGGCTGGGTTTTCGCGTGGCGTACAACACGCCGGGTCATCTCGAGGGCCGCGAAGATCTGGTGCGTCACTTCGGACGCCCGGCCGCGCGTCGTCACAGCGTGCAGATCGAACTGAACCAGGCGCTTTACCTGAATGAATCACGCGGCGAGAAGCATGACGGCTTCGCGACGCTGCAAGCGCAACTTGGCCAATTTGCGGCGGCGCTCGCCGCTTATGCCGAACAACATAGCGAGGAAGTTTGATGGACTACACAGTCGCTTCGGTCGACACAGCGCTTTCGCTGCTGTCGCTGGTCGGGGAGTGCCCCGGTCTGGGTGTGACGGAACTGGCGCAGCGCGCCGGCCTGAACAAGTCGCGAGCGTTTCGTCTGCTGGCGACGCTCGAGCAGCATCGCTGGGTGGTCCGCGAGGGCAGCCCGGTCACCTACGTGCTCGGCGCACAGGCGCTGGTGCTCGGTGTCGCAGGCCACGAGCAGGTCAATCTCGTGAAGGTGGCGCATCGTCATCTTCAGGCGCTCAACCGTGCACTCAACGAGAATATCCAGCTTCGCGTGCGCGACGGTCTCGAGTCGTTGTGCGTGGCGCGAGTGGAATCGACACACGAGTTGCGTGTGCATGGCGTGGTCGGCAACCGTCGCCCGCTGTATGTCGGTGCGTCGGGGCGCGTGCTGCTGGCGTTTGCGTCCGACGACGTTCGCGCGCAGGTGTTGGGCCGCCCGCGCAAGCGTTTCACGGCAGGCACGCTCATCGAGCGCGACGAACTGGCGGCCGAGCTGCTTAACGTGCGTCGTCAGGACTGCGCGGTGAGCTTCGGCGAACTCGCGCCGGAAGCGGTGTCGGTCGCAGTGCCGGTGCGCGACGCGTCTGGCGAAGTGATCGCGTCGCTGTCGGCCTCCGGTCCGTCGTCCCGCATGACGCGCGCGCTGCTGCCGGACATCTCGTCGCGCCTGTCCGCCTGCGCTGCCGAAATCTCCACCGCACTGGGCTATCAGATCCCCGTGCCGGAAGCCCTGTCGGCCTGACGCGGCGCCGTCTCTTCCGATGCGTTCGCCACAACGTCGGCGAACGCATGCAAGGAAGGTATCGAAGCCTTCAACGGCCCGTTGGATGCGGCCTGCCTCGGGATTTGCCCCGATACCTCGCGTGAAATGTCCCCCTTTCACCTGATTTTCTGGAAATCCAGAAAGCTTCTTCGCCTGTTTTCCGGTTTTCCATATAACCGACCATCGGGTTTTCCACGATTTCACTCAATAAAATCAATGGGTTATGCATCTGGCATAAGTATTGCTTTCTAACGCGCGTGCTGCCGCGATGTCTGGAATCCCGACGGGAATCCGGAATGCCGGGCAAGCCGTTCAAATAAGAGAGGAGACCTTATGTTCAAGCAATGTCTTGCCGCCGCAGCGCTGTGCGCGGCTTCGCTACACGCTTTCGCCGACGATCTGGTGCGTCTGGGCAACCTGAAGTTCGCCCACTACGGCGCGGTGTCGTACATGAAGGTGATCGGGCCGAAGTACGGTCTGAAGATCGAAGAGCGTATGTTCGCCAAGGGGGTGGACATCATGCCGGCGATCGTGGCGGGGCAGATCGACGTGTCGGCAAGCGCGCTTGACGCCGCCATCGCCGGTCGTGCGCAGGGGGCGCCGATCTATGCCGTGGCCGGTTTCGCGAAGGGCGGTGTGCGTCTGGTCGCGAAGAAGGGGCTGCCGGTCACCAAGGTGGCCGATCTCAAGGGCAAGAAGGTGGGGGTCGCCCGTGGCGGCGCTCAGGAACTGATTCTGTACGCCGAACTGGCCAAGGCCGGTCTGACGTGGTCGGATCAGCCGGGCAAGGACGTGCAGATCATGTTCATGGCCTTCGCCGATCTGAATCAGGCGCTCGCTGCCGGCAGCATCGACGCGATGTGTCAGTCGGAGCCGCAGGCATCGCAAGCCATCAACAAGGGCTTTGGCGTGGAAGTGCTCAAGCCATACGACACGCCTATCGGCGAGCCGGTGCGCGCGCTCGTGATCACCGAGAAGCTCTACAAAGAGAAGCCGGACGTGGCGCAACGCCTGATGTATGCGTTCGTCGAAGCGACCGATTACTTCATCAAGAACCCGCAAGCGGCCGAGAAGTACGTGCGCGAGGACATGTTCAAGAACCAGATCACGACCCAGGACTTCACGGATGCCATCGGCAACTCGCCGTATAGCTACGACCTGAGCGTCTCGCATGTGCAACTCACGACCGACCTCATGAAGAAGTACGGCGTGGGCAAGCTGCAGGATCCGGTGCCGAAGGCGGAAGACTGGGTCAAGCTCGACCTGCTCGCCAAGGCAAAAACCAAGCTGAACATCAAGTAAGGCGAGGCGAACGGATGGCCGCTGTGCTTGCTTCTTCGGGCGCCTCGCGCACCACGCGTTTGTTGCGTGGTGTGTTGATTCCGCTCGCGGTCGTGGTGATCTGGCAGATCGTCACGGGCCTCGAGTGGATCAACCCGATCATTCTCCCGTCGCCGGTCGCTGTCGTGACCAAGTGGTGGCAATACCTCAAACCGACTGTCACGCTGGCCGAAGGCGTCGGCGCATGGCTGCATTCGAGCGAACTGCTCACCGATGCCGCCAACAGTCTTTATCGCGTCATCATGGGCTTTCTCGTGGGCACCGTGATCGCGCTGCCGCTCGGCCTGCTCATGGGCACGAGCACTCGCGTCTATGGCTTGTTCAATCCGCTGGTGCAGGTCGTGCGTCCGATTCCCCCGATCGCGTACATCCCGCTGGCGATTCTCTGGTTCGGTCTGGGCAACCCGCCGGCGTTCTTCCTGATCGCACTTGGCGCGTTCTTCCCCGTGCTGATGAACACGATCGCGGGGGTGCGTCACGTCGATGGTATTTATCTGCGTGCGGCGCGCAACCTCGGCGCGAGTCAGTTCACGATCTTCCGCCGCGTGATCATGCCGGCGGCCACGCCGTACATCCTGTCGGGCATTCGCATCGGTATCGGTACGGCGTTCATCGTCGTGATCGTGGCCGAGATGATTGCCGTGAACAACGGTCTGGGTTACCGCATTCTGGAAGCGCGCGAGTACATGTGGTCGGACAAGATCATCGCCGGCATGCTGACCATCGGTCTGCTCGGCCTGGTGATCGATCTGGGCATGGATCGTCTCAACAACCACCTGCTCAAGTGGCACCGTGGTCTCGAAACCAAGTGAGGCGAGCGACATGCTGATTGAAATCGATAGCGTCAACAAACAGTTCCCCGTGCCCGGTGGCACGGTCGATGCGCTCAAGAACATCGACCTGAACATCGGCGCCGGCGAGTTCGTCTGCCTGCTGGGCCCGTCGGGTTGCGGCAAGTCGACGCTGCTCAACGCACTCGCCGGTTTCGTACAACCGACCTCGGGTGCCATTCGCATCGATGGCCGTGCAGACGCGGCTGCCGAGCCGGGCCCGGACCGCGGCATGGTGTTTCAGGAGTACGCGCTGTTCCCGTGGATGACGGTGGCGCAGAACATCGCCTTCGGACTGGAAATCAAGGGCATGAAGCGCGCCGAGATCAACGAGCGGGTCGACCTGCTGCTCGGCAAGCTGAACCTGCGCGAGTTTCGCGACCGGTTCCCGCGCGATCTGTCGGGCGGCATGCGTCAGCGCGTGGCAATTGCGCGTGTGCTCGCGCTCGACAGCCCGATCATGCTCATGGACGAGCCGTTCGGTGCGCTCGACGCCCTCACGCGCCGCACCTTGCAGGACGAGCTGCTGCGGATTTGGGAGGAATTCAAGAAGACGATCATTTTCGTCACACACAGCATCGAGGAGTCGATCTATCTGGCCGACCGGGTCGTCGTCATGACGTACCGGCCGGGCACGGTCAAGCGAGACGTGGTCATTGAACTACCCCGTCCGCGCGACACGGCAGGCAGCGAATTCAATGAATTGAAGAAGGAGCTGGCCCAGATGGTGATGGAGGAGCAAATGCGCTTCGCGCAAAGCGAGATTCGCGGGGTCACCGCGGATTGATAACAAGGGCGGTGGCTTGCCCCGCCGCCTGAAGAGGAAACAACATGCAAACCCAGACCAAAAAACCCTTTTACCGCATCCTGTACGTGCAGGTGCTGATCGCCATCGTCATCGGCGTGCTGCTCGGGCATTT
Source organism: Pandoraea fibrosis (assembly GCF_000807775.2). NCBI lineage: Bacteria > Pseudomonadati > Pseudomonadota > Betaproteobacteria > Burkholderiales > Burkholderiaceae > Pandoraea > Pandoraea fibrosis. The sequence goes on from NZ_CP047385.1 coordinate 519,926, forward strand.
CAAGCCCGACCTCGCCGTTCAGATGAAGCCGCTCGGCGATGCGTTCATCAAGCTGATCAAGATGATCATCGGCCCGGTGATCTTCTGTACGGTGGTGACCGGTATCGCCGGCATGGAAGATATGAAGAAGGTCGGCCGCGTTGGCGGCAAGGCCCTCATCTACTTCGAAGTCGTCTCGACGCTGGCGCTGATCATCGGCCTGTTCGCGACGCACATCCTGAAGCCGGGTGCCGGGTTCAACGTCGATATCGCCACGCTCGATCCGAAGGCGATCGCGGGCTATGCCGAAAAGGCTGCCCATGGCGACACGTTCGTCGACTTCCTGTTGCACCTGATCCCGAACACGATTACCGATGCGTTCGCCAAGGGCGAGATCCTGCAGATCCTCGTGATCGCGATTCTGTTCGGTGCCGCATTGGGCATGATCGGTGAGCGTGGCCGCGTGGTGACGGGCTGGATCGACAGCGTCTCGGGCGTGCTCTTCCGCGTGGTGCACATCATCACCAAGGTCGCCCCGCTGGGTGCCTTCGGTGCCATGGCGTTCACGATCGGCAAGTACGGTATCGCCTCGCTGGTGCCGCTTGCCAAGCTCATGGGCACGTTCTACCTGACGTCGTTCCTGTTCGTGATCGTCGTGCTGGGTCTGATTGCCAAGTTCACGGGTTTCTCGATCTTCCGCTTCCTCGCCTACATCAAGGAAGAGCTGCTGATCGTGTTGGGTACCAGCTCGTCGGAAGCCGCGCTGCCGCACCTGATGGAAAAGATGGAGAAGGCCGGTTGCTCGAAGTCGGTGGTGGGTCTGGTGATCCCGACCGGTTACTCGTTCAACCTGGACGGCACGAACATCTACATGACGATGGCCGTGTTGTTCATTGCGCAAGCGACGAACATCGACCTGACCTGGGGCCAACAGCTCACGCTGCTCGCCGTGGCAATGCTCACCTCGAAGGGCGCCTCGGGCGTGACCGGCGCAGGCTTCATCACGCTGGCCGCAACGCTCGCCGTGATTCCGACGATCCCGGTGGCCGGGATGGTGCTGATCCTCGGTATCGACCGCTTCATGAGCGAATGCCGTGCGCTGACGAACATCTGCGGCAACGGCGTCGCCACGATCGTTGTGTCGGCCTGGGAGAAAGAGCTGGACCGCAAGAAGCTGGCGCAAGCCCTGTCCGGCAAGCAAGCGCCGGAGCTGGCCTGACGGCCGGTGGCGCGGATGGCCGGTGCTGCGCGTGAGTGATCTCGCGTGAGGGCATCGGTCCTGCGCCAATGCAACGTTCGCCACCGGGCGGTGCGGCACAGGCACAATAGCGCCTGAGCTTCGCCGCCCGGTGGTCCTTTGGTTCACGCACGCTGTGCCCCAATGGCCACCCTGCACGACAATCTGATCCGCGCACCGAAAGGTGACACAGCCTTGCCTGCGGACCCCCGGCGCGACGAAGTCCCCATCGATCTCGAGAGGACTGTGCCGATGCGCCGTTGGTCATGGATCGTCGTCATGCTGTTGGCGAGTGTCCTGTTTTGCTGGTTGACGTATGCCCTGAGCTGGCAGCGCGGCGTGGCCGATCTGCGCGTGAATGCCGGTGCGCGTGTCGAGCGCTATGCGGGCAGCCTGCGCAGCACCGTCGACCGTTACGAATTTCTGCCGTATCTGCTCTCGCTGCATCCCTACGTGCACGATCTGCTGCGCCATCCTGAAGATCGCGCGGTCGTGCAGCGTGCCAACGATTATCTTTTCGACGTGAATCAGCGCGCCAAGGCATCGGCCGCCTATGTGATCGACGCCAACGGGTTGGCGCTCGCGGCCAGCAACTGGCGTGAGAAAGCCACGTTTGTGGGGCAGGAGTATCGTTTCCGCCCCTATTTCATCGACGCCATCAAAGGGGCGCTGGGCCGTTTCTACGGCGTGGGGACGACCTCCGGCGAGCCGGGGTATTTCGTCTCGCAGCCGATCGTCGTGGACGGTCAGATTCGCGGCGTCGTCGTCGTCAAACTGAATCTCGAGTGGTTCCAGCGCGCCGGCGCCGACGCGTCGGAACCGGTCGTCGTCGCCGACGATCATGGCGTGGTGTTCCTGTCGTCCGAGCCGCGCTGGCAGTATCGGTCGCTCACGCCGTTGACGCCCGACGTGAAGGCGGCGCTCGACAGCACGCGCCAGTATTACAACCAGCACATCACGCCACTTGGCTGGACCGAGGACGAACGGCTCGATGCCGACGGCGAAGTGGTGACCGTGCGTGACGGTCGCGGGGCGGGCAAGACGCGGCGCTTCCTTGCCGTTCAACGCAAACTCGGCGAGCCGGACTGGACGCTGATGTACTTCGCCCCCCTCGATCAGGTCATCGCGAACGCGCGCATCGCGGCGGTGGCCGCGGCGTGTCTGGCTGCGTTCACCTGCTTGCTGGGCGTGGCCTGGAACCAGCGGCGGCAACGCGTGCGCGACATGCTCAAGAGCCGTGAGTTGTTGCAGTCGGCGTATGCGGAACTGGGCGAGCGAGTAGCCGAGCGCACGGCGGATCTGCAATCGGCGAACGAGCGTTTGCAGACGGAAGTCCAGGAGCGCTCGCGCACGGAGCATGAGCTGCGCGAGGCGCAGAGCGAGCTTGTGCAGGCATCGAAACTCGTCGCGCTGGGCCAGATGGCTGCCGGTATCACCCACGAACTGAACCAGCCGCTCTCGGCGCTGCGTAGCTTCTCCGACAATACGCGCGTGCTGCTCGAACGCGGTGAGCATGCTGCGGCACAAGAGAATCTGGAAGCCATCGCGTCGCTCACCGATCGCATGGGCAAGATCACGGGGCAACTGCGGCTGTTCGCAGGCCGTGCGCGTCGTGGCGATATGGAAGCACTGGTGCATCGCGCGCTCGACAATACGTTGATGCTGCTGCGTGGGCGCCTCGCGGGCATTCAGGTGACGACAACATTCGCCACCGGTTTGGACGAGGTGCAGGTTGCCTGCGAAGGATTGCGTCTCGAGCAGGTGTTGATCAATCTGGTGGGGAACGCCATCGATGCCGTGGCAGGTGCCGCGAGTGTTGCCAGCAGCGCGGGGGGCGCAAGTTCGCATGCGCCGCCGTCGATCTGGATCGATGTAGACGCCGACGACCTGTGGGTGCGCATCTATGTGCGCGATAACGGGCCGGGCATTTCGGAGGCCAATATGCCGCGTTTGTTCGAGCCATTTTTCAGTACCAAGGAAGGCGGTCAGGGCATGGGGCTCGGACTCGCCATCTCATCGTCCATTGCGCAGGAGAACGGCGGCCAGTTGGTCGCGCGCAACGTTCCCGGCGGTGGTGCGGAATTTCTCGTGACGCTGCGCCGTGTGCAGCGCACAGGCAAGACAATCGCATGATGTACAAGAACCTTCAGATCCTTTTCGTCGAAGACGACGAACTCGTGCGGCGTGCCACGCTGCAAAGCCTGCAACTCGCCGGACTCGACGCCTTCGGGCTCGCCTCCGCCGAGGCGGCACGCGAGCGCATCACGCCGGATTTCGCCGGCATCGTCGTGTCCGACATTCGCCTGATCGGCATGAGCGGGCTCGAATTGCTCGCGCATCTGCGTCAGCACGCCCCGGAAGTGCCGGTGATTCTCGTGACTGGTCACGGCGATATCTCGATGGCCGTGCAGGCCATTCGCGATGGCGCTTACGACTTCATCGAGAAGCCCTTCGCGCCGGATCGCCTGATCGAGTCGGCCAAGCGCGCGCTCGAGACACGCAAGCTCATGCTCGAGAATCAGGCGTTGCGGCGCGAACTGGCCGAGCAGGGTGGGCGTGCCTCGCGCATCATCGGTCGTAGCCCGTCGATGGAGACGCTGCGCACGCTCATCGCCAACGTGGCCATGACAGACGCGCCGGTGCTCATCAACGGCGACACCGGCACTGGCAAGGAACTGGTGGCGCGCAGCCTGCATGAGTTGTCGCGCCGCCGCGATGCGCCGTTCGTCGCGTTGAACTGCGGCGCGCTACCCGAAGCGATCTTCGAGAGCGAGATGTTCGGGCACGAGGTCGGGGCGTTTACCGGTGCGGCGAAGCGTCGTATCGGCAAGCTGGAACACGCGTCGGGCGGCACGTTGTTTCTCGACGAAATCGAGAGCATGCCGGCAGCGTTGCAGGTCAAGCTGCTGCGTGTGTTGCAGGACGGCGTGCTAGAGCGGTTGGGATCGAACCAATCGATTCGCGTCGACTGTCGCGTGGTCGCTGCGGCCAAAGGCGATATGGAGGCGCTCGTGCGCGAGGGGACGTTCCGTCGCGACTTGTATTACCGCCTGAACGTGGTGACGCTGGCGTTGCCGCCGCTGCGCGAGCGACGTGAGGATATCCTGCCGCTGTTTGAACACTTCATGCTCGATTCTGCCGTGCGTTATGGACGTCCGGCACCGGTCGTGTCGGACCGGATGCGCCAGGAGTTGATGCAGGCGGATTGGCCGGGCAACGTGCGCGAGCTCCGTAACGCGGCGGACCGTCTGGTGCTGGGCGTAGCAAGCGCACCCGAAGGCGACTCGCTCGCGCCGCTGCCGCTCAAGGAGCAGGTGGAACGTTTTGAGCGCGCCGTGCTGCAAGAGGCACTCGAACACAGCAAGGGCAACGTCGCGGCGACGGCCGAGGCGTTGCATGTGCCCAAGGCAACGCTCTACGAAAAGCTCAAGCGTTATGGCCTGCATACGCGGGGGCACGGCGAGGGGAGCGACAACGGACGTTGATGGGATTGCCGGGGCTGACGGAACGCATCTACTCGGTGCGACGTTAGTCGAACGCTACGGGCATTGCCGGTCGCACGGTGACGATTCTGGTGCCGAGATCGCAAGCGTTAGCGTCGTGGTGCGAAAAGGCGGCGACAGGCTCCCGGCCCGCCGAAAAACAAAAGCGCCCCGAAGGGCGCTTGCGATGCAATGCGGTGAACAGCGAATGAAGCCCGAGGAAGTCGGCGGGCGTGAGACGGGTTACGCCTGCTTGGCCAGTGCCTTTTCGATGAGCTTGTCGAGTTCGGCGTACTCCGGCTCGCCGACATACTGCTTGAGCACTTTGCCGTCACGATCCACGACGAAGGTCGTCGGCGTGAGTTGCACGTTGCCATACTGTTTGGCCACGCTGCCATCGGAATCCATGGCCACCTTGAACGGCAACTGACGCGACTGCGCGTAATTCATCACGTACATCGGCGGGTCGTAGCTCATGGCGACCGCCACGAACTCCAGACCCTGGCCCTTGTACTTCTCGTATGTCTGCACCATCGTCGGCATTTCCTTCATGCACGTCGTGCAGCTCGTCGCCCAGAAATTGACGAGATAGACCTTGCCCTTGAGTTGCTCGGTGCCGACCTTCTGTCCGGAGAGCAGCGTGAACGTCGCCTCGGGCGCGCGCTTCTGTCCGGCGAAGGTGAAATATGCGGCAACCGCCACGACGGCGATGATCGCCACGGCGAGAATCTTGCCCAGGGGAGACTTGCGGGAGGTCGTAGCGCTCATGACACAGCCGTGAGGATGGTGGGGTTCATTGGGTGACGTCGATTCTACTCTGAATCTCAGCGCGTCGTGGCGCCGCTCCCGACGTGCAAACGCGCGCGTCCACGGGCGATCGCGTCGTCGAGATATGCGCCATAGAAGTCAGGCAGCCCGGCACCGATCAACGGGTCGGCCACGGGGCGTCCGCTCGTGTCGAGGAACAAAACCGTCGGCGAAACCTTGACGCCATGTGCACGTGCCCAGGCGACGCCGGTGGTGGTCGAACCGTCGAAGTCGCGCACGGCCGTGCGGCTGTCCATACCGATCTCGCGCACTTCGTACTTGCCGCTTCGCACGAGCGGCGCGAGTTCGCGCTGACGGATCGGGCCGCAATACACGCAGTCGCGCAACGACACCAGCACGATCAGCGGCGCGTCGAGCGACGCCGCGCGGCGGGCATGGGCGGCGAAGTCCGTCGCCATGGGGACAGTGGACGGCTCGGCCCGTGGCTTCGCGGTCGTCTTGCTGTCGACGGGCGAGGCGCCAACTGCGCCTTCACGCGGATAGGTGATGCCCGTCGTTTGCGCCAGTTCGATTTTCGCCAATTCGACTTTCGGTGCTGCTACTCCGGCAGGGCCAGCAGCGCTGGTCGGTGCGGCGATGGCGGTACCGATCGCAAGTCCTGCCGTCACCACGAGCAACGCCGTGGCGATTTGGCTGACGATTCGCGAGCGTTTTGAGCGCAAGCGCGCAGACTCGCGCTTGCCCTGCGTTCTGAAGACGCGGGCGGGCAGGTCGCAGAGCCGGTGGGCAAGGTCGTGTTCCATGCTGCGGATGATACCGGGAACCTTCACGGCGCGTTTTTCGTGCCGTAACACATGGCGGATAATGGGCGTTTTCTGTCCTCCGACTTCCTCTCTCGTCTATGAATCGCGTTGTCCGTGTTTGCGTGATGTTCGCCGCGACGGTGGTGCTCGTCGCCTGTTCGCCCCGCTACGACTGGCGTGAAGTGCATGATAAGGACGGCGCCTATGCGGCGACCTATCCCGCCAAGCCGACGCAGGATGCTCGCGAGGTGAAATTCGCCTCCGGCCCGTTGCCGATGCGCATGCAAGCCGCGCGGGTCGACGCAGCGCTCTTTGCGGTCGGCGTCGTCACCCTGCCCAGCGACGATGCGACGTTGCGTCAGGCCGTTCTGGCCGAGTTGCAGCACGGTCTGCTCGCCAATGTGAACGAGGGCGCGGCGACGCCTGTGCAGGTGATGGTGCGTCAGGCCGGTGACGCGCCGGCGATTCCGGGGCTGGCCGTCTCCGCGCAAGGCATGGCCAGCGACAAGACCGAGCGTTACGTCGCGGCCCGCTTCGTCGGACGCGGCAACCACGTTTATCAGGTTGTCGTGCTGGCGACCAAGGCCCCCGCGAAAGACCAGGTCGATCAGTTTCTGGACGCCTTCACGCTGGAGTGACCGGGAGGGGCATCGTCACGATGCCGGGGCTTCGCGATACTGCACCGCCTCGCCGACGTGGTGAGCGTCGATGTCGGTACAACCGGCAAGATCGGCCACCGTGCGTGCCACGCGCAGGACGCGGTGATAGGTGCGTGCGGACCAATGGTGCTGCGTCACTGCCCGGTGCAGAACGTCCAGAGCGTCTGGGCGCAGCGCGCATTGTGTTTCCAGGGCGCGCCCCGACAAGCCGCAGTTCAACTGTCCCTGTCGCGACAACTGACGCTCACGCGCTTGCCTGACACGTCGCGCCACGACGTCGCTGCGCTCGCCGCTGGCCGGGGCGGCGAACGTCTCGGCGTTCAGCGCGGGCACTTCGACATGCAGGTCGATGCGCTCAAGCAGTGGTCCCGAAAGACGGCCGCGATAGCGTGCCACTGCTTCACTTGTACAACGGCAGCTTCGTGACGGATGTCCCAGATCGCCGCACGGACAGGGGTTCATGGCGGCCACGAGTTGGAAGGCCGCGGGGAACGTGGCGTGGCCGCCCGCGCGTGAGATCGTGACGTAACCCAGCTCCAGTGGTTCGCGTAAGACTTCGAGCACGCGCCGCTGGAATTCGGGCAATTCGTCGAGAAACAGCACGCCGCGATGGGCAAGGCTGATTTCGCCGGGACGCGGTGCACTCCCTCCGCCCACCAGGGCTGCCGACGACGCCGTGTGATGCGGCGCACGGAACGGCCGCCGTCCCCAATGCCGCATATCGAAGCCCTGTGCGCTCAGGCTGGCCAGCGTGGCCGCTTCGACCGCCTGCGCTTTGCTCAACGCGGGGAGCAACCCGGCGAGCCGCGTCGCCAGCATCGACTTGCCCGTGCCCGGTGGTCCGTAAAACAGAATGTGATGCCCGCCCGCCGCTGCAACTTCCAGTGCGCGTTTGGCATGGGCCTGTCCTTTGACATCACTGATGTCGCTTGTCTCGGCGAGGCCGGTGGCGCGTGCGCCATCGTGGCCGACGCCAGACGCTGCCGCGACGGCGCTCGGGACTACGGCGCGCGGCAGCGGTATCGCCACGCCGGGTTCGGCAAGGTGCGCGCAGACGTCGAGCAAGGTGCGTGCGCCATAGACCGTGGCGTCTTCGACCAGTGCGGCCTCCTGCGCACTGCCGGCGGGCAGCACCAGCGCGCGTGCCGAGGGTTCGGCGGCAACGGCGCTCGCCATGGCCAACCCGCCTCGCACGGCGCGCAACTCTCCGGTGAGCGACAACTCGCCAGCAAACTCGTGGGTGCGCAGCCCAGCTTCGGGCAACTGACCGCTCGCCGCGAGAATGCCCAGCGCTATCGGCAGATCGAAACAGCCGGACGCCTTCGGCAGATCGGCCGGGGCCAGATTGACGGTGATGCGCCGCGCGGGGAATTCGAACCGGCTGTTCTGCAATGCCGAGCGCACGCGCTCACGGCTTTCCTTGACCTCGGTATCGGGCAGACCGACCAGCGACAGGCCCGGCAGCCCGTTGGCCAGATGTACCTCCACGGTGACCGCGCGTGCCGCCATTCCTGTGATCGCCCGGCTGCTGACAACTGCCAATGACATGACGTCTCCTCGTTTCCCGAAACATCGCGAACCGCGATAGGCCTCGCATGCGTCGATAGTCGTCGCGAGACACCGCGTCGCGCAATGGGTTGTCGGCGGAAAGACAGGAAGCGGAGACGTTTTCGGAGTGGTGCTGTGGACGTACCGGAAAGGTCTGTCGGAACTTAGGATGATTCCGATTGAGGATCGGGATTTCAGGAGGGGGCCATGCCCAGCGAGCGGTGGGGCAAGGGAGAACAACGGTCTGCCAGAGGCTAGCGCTGGCACGCAGGCCCCGAAAACGATCAGGGGCGCCGTAGCGCCCCTGTGATGCGTCAGTCTTGCGCTTCGCCGCGCAGGCTTTCCAGTTCCGCCACGCGCTTTTCCAGCGCTTCGAGCTTCTCGCGTGTGCGAGCGAGCACTTGCGCCTGGACGTCGAATTCTTCGCGCGTTACCAGATCGAGTCGCGTGAAGCCCTGGTTGAGCAGGCTTTTGACGTTGCGCTCGATATCCTTGGCGGGCGATTGCTTGAGCATCTCGCTCACCTTGGCTTGCATGTCTTGCAGGATCTCGTTCGGTTTCATAGGCCTTCCTCTCTTCGTTTCTTCGCACCAAGGTGGTGCTTGCACCGTCAATGTGCTTCAACGGGTCGGTCTGGCCGGTGCAAGGTGGTGCATTGGGTACGCACATCAATGTTGGCGCAACTCTATCACCGTTTCCCGCACCCAGCCAGCGCCGGCACCCCGTCTAACCGTTACCCGGTAAGGATCTGACACGAATCGACGGGCATCGTTGCCATCGCCCGCGTTGCTCGCCGGCCTCATCGTCCCTGCAATTTTGCCAATTTTTTATCTCGAAATTCGTATCTTGCGCGTCGCAGCGCACGCAGATTCCGAGGCTGGCACGGGAGTTGCTCTACCCAGTCCGCAACCTGCCGCACGCTGTACCAAAGACGTTGAAATTCAACTTAGGGGAAAGTGATGAAAAAAGTGTCAACTGCGATGGCTGGTGTTGTGTTGACTGGTGCGATGGCAATTTCCGCCGGCGCCTTTGCGCAGGCAAGCGCCGATGGCGCCGCCACACCCGCCGCAGCGCCTGCTGCGGCACCGGCCGATGCAGCCGCGGCTGCGGCCGAACCGCTGACGATCACCGCCAACATCGGCCTGTTCTCGGACTATCGCTTCCGCGGTATTTCGCAAACGGGCAAGCGTCCGGCAGTGCAGGGCGGTTTCGATCTCGCCCATGAATCCGGTCTGTATGCCGGGGTGTGGGCATCGAACATCAGTTGGATTTCGGATGGGAATTCCGCCGTGAGCGCGCCCATCGAGATGGACTTCTACGGGGGCTGGAAGAAGGAAATCATTCCCGACTGGACCATCGATGTGGGTGGTCTGCAGTACTACTACCCGGGCACTTATCCGTCCGGGGCTTACTACCCGCGCCCGCATACGTTCGAGCTGTATGCCGCCGTGGGCTGGAAAACCGTGACGCTGAAGTACTCGCACTCGTTGACCCGTCTGTTCGGTCTGGTCAGCCCGGACGGCCAGGATACGTCGAACAGCGGCTACCTTGACCTGACGGGTACCTACGATCTGGGCTTCTGGGGCATCTCTGCCGTGGGCCACGTGGGTCACCAGTGGGTGCACAACTTCAGCGCGGCGAGCTATACCGACTGGAAGATCGGCCTGTCGAAAGACCTGGGCAAGAACTTCTCCGTGTCGGTCTCCTACGTCGATACGAATGCCGACGAGAAGTACTACACCGCCGCGAATTCCGGCAAAGTGCTCTCCAAGGCAACGGTCGTCGTAGGGCTGTCGAAGACATTCTAAGGAGCGACTCATCATGAAGCTGATTACCGCAATTGTGAAACCCTTCAAGCTCGACGAGGTGCGCGAAGCCCTCTCGAACATTGGCGTGGCGGGCATTACGGTGACCGAAGTCAAGGGCTTCGGCCGCCAGAAGGGCCATACCGAGCTGTATCGGGGCGCAGAATATGTCGTCGACTTTCTGCCGAAGGTGAAGATCGAGGCGGTAATCGGCGACGCCTTGCTCGACCAGGCGATCGACGCCATCGAACAGGCAGCCCGCACCGGCAAGATCGGCGACGGCAAGATTTTCGTGTCAAACGTCGAGCACGTGGTCCGCATCCGTACGGGAGAGACCGGCGAAGACGCGCTGTAAAGGTCCTACATAAGAGACAACAATCATGAAAAAACTGCTTGCCAAACTCTTGCTCGCCGCCGCGTTTCTGGGCGTTGCCGGCACCGTGAGCCTCGGCTCCACCGCTGCGCTTGCCCAGGACGCCTCGGCGCCCGCTGCTGCCTCCGAAGCTGCGTCGCCCGCCGCGGCTGCGGCTGCGGCTTCCGCAGCAACACCCGCCGCTGCACCCGCCGCCGCTGCTGCGGCAGCACCGGCACCTGCCGCGGCTGCGGCACCCGTACCGCCGAACAAGGGCGATACGGCATGGCTGCTCACCTGTACTGCCTTTGTGATTCTCATGACGCTGCCCGGTCTGGGCTTGTTCTACGGCGGCCTCGTGCGCTCGAAGAACATGCTGTCGGTGCTGATGCAGTGTTTCATCATCTTCTCGCTGGTGGTCGTGCTCTGGGCGATCTACGGCTACAGCATCGCGTTCACCGAGGGCGGGGCGTTCTTCGGTGGCTTCGACCGGCTGTTCCTGAAAGGCATGACGCCGGATTCGGTGGCTGCGACCTTCAGCAAGGGCGTGAATGTGCCGGAGTACGCGTACATGGCGTTCCAGGCAGCCTTCGCCGCCATTACCTGTGCGCTGATCGTCGGTGCCTTCGCCGAACGCGCCAAGTTCTCGGCCGTGCTGCTCTTTACCGTCATCTGGTTCACGTTCTCGTACCTGCCGATGGCCCACATGGTCTGGTTCTGGCCGGGTCCGGATGCGTACACCGACGCGGCTGCCGCTGACGCTGCCAACGCGCACGCTGGCTGGCTGTTCCAGAAGGGCGCTCTCGACTACGCAGGCGGTACGGTGGTGCACATCAACGCCGCTATCGCAGGTCTGGTCGGTTCGTACATGGTGGGCAAACGTGTGGGCTTCGGTAAGGAGGCCTTCAAGCCGCACTCGCTCACGATGACGATGATCGGCGCCTCGCTGCTCTGGTTCGGCTGGTTCGGTTTCAACGCTGGCTCGGGCCTGGAAGCCAACGGCGGCGCTGCGCTTGCGTTCGTCAACACGCTGCTCGCCACCGCTGCTGCCACGCTGTCGTGGACGGCCGGCGAGTGGATCGGCAAGGGCAAGCCGTCGATGCTCGGCGGCGCCTCGGGGGCGGTCGCCGGTCTGGTGGCCGTGACCCCGGCCGCAGGTTTCGTCGGTCCGATGGGCTCGATCGTGCTCGGCTTGCTGGCCGGTCTCATCTGCCTGTGGGGAGTGAACGGTCTGAAGCGCCTGCTCAAGGCCGATGACGCGCTCGACGTGTTCGGCGTGCACGGCGTGGGCGGTATGCTCGGCGCGATTCTGACGGGCGTGTTTGCGGCACCGTCGCTGGGCGGCACGGGTATCTATGACTACGTGGCCAACAAGGTCGCTCCGGACTACTCGATTGCCGGTCAGGTCTGGATTCAGTTCCAGGGCGTGGTGACTACGCTCGTGTGGTCGGGTGTGGTGGCGTTCATCGCCTTCAAGATTGCCGACATCGTGCTGGGTCTGCGCGTGCCGGAAGACGAAGAGCGCGAAGGGCTGGACATCACCTCGCACGGCGAATCGGCCTATCACAACTGATCTCGATCGGTTCGTCTCCATCTGTCTCATCGCACCGTTTAGGCCCGGCACCCGCCGGGCCTGACGCCAACGACGATCAACGAATCGGCAAGGGTTCGTGATTCAGCCCGGGCTTGGGCGTTGGGCCTCTGGCCCCGCCCGGGGCGAGCGAGAGGAGTTGCTGACGGCCGGTCGGACAGCCGGCCCCAGCTTTGCACGGGTACCCGAGGGGTGCCCGTTTTTTTGCTTGCGATTGCCGGCTTCGTCCCCACCTTCTCTCATCGCAGCATCGCACTGCACCTTCCCCGAACCTGCCTGCGTTCACGTGTCTCCCAGCGGTTGTCCGACCGACAACAGGCAAGAGGCCGCGTACAAGGCCAGGCGTGGTGCCCCTTCCAGGGGCATGGCGAACGGCGGGGACGCCAGGCGTATGCTCTACAATCGATATTCCATCTGGATATGAGAGAAGCATGGTTCCGCATCTCGTCACGGCCCTGAAAGGCCCCCTGCTCGACCTGGAAAAGAAGATCCTCGATGCGACACCTGCCATCGAGCGCTGGTTCCGGCTTGAGTGGCAGGAACATACGCCGCCGTTCTACTGTTCGGTCGACCTGCGAAATGCCGGCTTCAAGCTCGCTCCCGTCGACACCAACCTTTTCCCCGGTGGCTTCAATAATCTGGCGCCCGAAGTCCTGCCGCTCGCGGTGCAGGCGGCCATGGCCGCCATCGAAAAGATCTGTCCCGACGCCAAGAACCTGCTGCTGATTCCCGAGCGTCACACGCGCAATTCGTTCTATCTGCAGAACATTGCCCGTTTGTCGACGATCATGCGCCACGCGGGGTTGCATGTGCGCCTGGGCAGTCTGTCGGACGACATCACCGAGCCCACGACCATCGAGCTGCCCGATGGCCAGCATGTCGTGATCGAACCGCTCGAGCGCACGCCGCGCCGGCTGGGGCTCAAGAATTTCGACCCTTGCTCGATCCTGCTCAACAACGATCTGTCGGCCGGTATCCCGCCGATTCTTGAAGGTCTGCATGAGCAATACCTCCTGCCGCCGTTGCACGCGGGGTGGGCGGTACGTCGAAAGAGCCAGCACTTCTCGGCGTATGACGACATCGTCAAGAAATTCGCCAAGATGATCGACGTCGACCCCTGGATGCTCAACCCGTACTTCGCGAAGTGCGAAGGCATCGATTTCGACGAGCGGGTTGGCGAAGAGAAGCTCGCCGATACGGTCGACGCCGTCCTCAAGAAGATCAACAAGAAGTATCGCGAGTACGGCATCACCGAGAAGCCATTCGTCGTGATCAAAGCCGATGCCGGTACCTATGGCATGGGCGTGATGATGGTGCACGACGCCGCCGAGATCAAAAACCTGAACCGCCGCGAACGCACCAAGATGAGTGTGGTGAAGGAAGGCCTCGAAGTGCACGACGTGATCGTGCAGGAAGGTGTCTACACGTTCGAGCGCATCAACGAAGCCGTGGCCGAACCGGTCGTCTACATGATCGATCGCTATGTCGTTGGTGGTTTTTACCGGGTACACACCGGACGCGGGACCGACGAAAACCTCAACGCGCCCGGCATGCATTTCGTGCCACTCGCCTTCGAGCACACGGCGTTGCCCGACGTTCACGCGAAGCCGGGGGCGGCGCCGCCCAACCGGTTCTATATGTATGGCGTGGTGGCGCGTCTTGCGCTGCTCGCGGCATCGGTCGAACTCGAACGCACCGATCCGGACCCTGAGACGTATTGATCACGCGAGGCTTGTGCTGCGGCAAGTGACATTCGCTCGCAGCCTTTCGGTCTCGCCGTCGATTTGAGATGTTTCCGAATTTGATGGACGGGCGCGCCTATGTTGCCGCCCCAGTCATCTCTCGTCCTGAGAGATGAAAAGAAAAAGACGCCCGGCTGGCCCCCCGACTAGCCGGGCGTCACATTTACCGGTCGCCTCATGCAACGACCGGAAATCGGGGCTTCCCTGAGCGGGCCCCCCCGCAAACCAGTTCCTGTGCGTTCCTTTCGATGATCGGATCGGTGTACTGTGCCGATCCTTCGTCCGGTTTGCATCAGCAATGGCGTGATGATGCGACCGATTGACGCGTCCAACATCCCCCGAATGGGGGATGTCAGTACGCGATCGAGTGGAATAGGAAATTTCCTCGGAATTGTCTGCGCTGGGAGGAATACCGGGATGCAGGGGGATATGCGTACATGCCTTCGTCAAATCCATCAATTGCCAGTGCCGATGCTCGGCTATCTGCCACTCTGGCTGGAGACGCTGCGCATCTGGCTGGCGGCAGACGGCGTAGCGGCGCTCTGGGGCCATGCGTCCGACGATCCGGATACGGCGCCGGACGGCACCTGCTGGTACGCGCCGCAAGCCCCCATGTCCGCGTGCGAACGGCTCGCCGCCAGTGGGTGGGCGATGCCGTCAGTGGCGCAATTGCAACGCGCGCTTTCGCACGGTGCATTGCTACGCGGTCATGCGCGGCGTTCGCGAGGCTGCCCGGGGGCATTGCCGACAACGTTTCGTCGCCCGCTGGAGCTGGATCGATGTCTGCCCGACGGTGATGTACTCGACGTTTGCCTGTTGCCGGCGGTCGGCGCAAGGGTCGAGGCAGGCGAGACAAGCGAGCGAGCCGGCATGCCGCCAGCGGCGTCGGTCGGCGTGTTGCGGCTGCTGGTGTCGCGCCGCCGATCGCGGCCACGCTTCAGTGCTCGCGAGGTCACGGCATTCGAGACGGCCGCCGCGGAATTCACAACCGCTCCCGATCGCCCCGCGTTTCCCCCGCTGACGGCGATGGCACCGCCGGCGCCCAATCTGTGGTCGGAGGGGGCCGGGACCTCGGGGGCGGTCGGGGACGACGTTGCCGGCACGCTCGTCTGGCATCAGCGCCAGCCCGAGTGGGCCGACCCCGCCGCGCTGGCGCTCATGCACCGGGTCTGGCGCCCCACGGCGGGGCCCGCGTGGCCCGACGCGTGTGTCGTCGTTCAGGCGTGCCAGGCACTGGCCGATGAGTTGACGGTTCACCGCCCGGACGCCGTTTCATTGGGCGTGCAGGTCTGCAAGGCGGTGGCGGTGCCCGGTGGCACGCTGCATCTGCACGCGACGCACCTGTGCGGCATGGGCGGGCGTGCGACCGACCGCGTGCGCATTGCCCTGCACCTTGCCGTGCCGCCGGCCATTCGACTGTTGCAACGGCTCTGGGAGACCGCGCTGACGCCCGTCCAGCGCGAGATTGCGATGCGTCTGCTGGCCGGTCAATCGCGCTCGCAGACGCGGGAGGCGTGTGCCATCGGTGTGCAGACACTCAAGACGCATCTGTCGCTGATGCGTGCCCGTCTCGACCCGGTACGCGACGCCGCGCTGCTCCTCGGACTTGGCGGTCCGGGAGGGACGGGAAACATGCACCGAACGTGACGGTTTTCCCCGCAGCACGCCTCACGGTCGGTGCGGCGGTGCGCAGCGGCAAAACGGCGCCTCGGCTAGAATAGATGCCTGTCGCCGCAGACTGCGGTGTGTGCATCCGAACCCCCCAAGACCTCCGCCGATCGATGCAGATTCTCTTTATCGCCGACCCGCTCGACCAGTTCAAAACCTACAAGGACACCACGTTCTCGATGATGCGCGAAGCGTCGCGTCGCGGGCACCGCATCTTCGCGTGCGAGCCGCACGAGATGGCGTGGCAAGGCGCAACGGTCGATGCGCGTGTGAAGGAAATCCGCCTGACGGGCGACGCGGATGCCTGGTACGACGTTGTGGAGACGCGCGTGGCGGCGCTCACCGAGTTCGATGCGGTGCTCATGCGCAAGGACCCGCCGTTCGACATGGAGTACATCAACTCGACGTGGTTGCTCGAAATTGCCGAACGTGCCGGGGCGCGAGTCTTCAACAAGCCGAGCGCGATTCGGGACCACTCCGAAAAGCTTGCCATCGCCGAGTTTCCCCAATTCGTGGTGCCGACGCTCGTGACGCGCGACGCCGCACGGCTGCGTGCCTTTCACGCCGAACATGGCGACGTGATCTACAAGCCGCTCGACGGCATGGGGGGCACAGGCGTGTTTCGCATCGGGCCGGATGGTCGCAACCTCGGTGCCGTGATCGAGATGCTCGGTGAAAACGGCGCCCGCTCGGTGATGGCGCAGCGCTTCATTCCCGATATCAAGCTTGGGGACAAGCGAGTGCTCGTGATCGGCGGCAAGGTCGTGCCGCATTCGCTGGCGCGCATCCCGCAGGGCAATGAAGTGCGCGGCAATCTCGCCGCCGGGGGCCTTGGCGAAGCGCGCGACCTGTCGGCACGCGATCGTCAGATTGCCGAAGCATTGGCGCCGACGCTGTGGCAACGTGGCCTGCTGCTCGTGGGACTGGACGTCATTGGCGATTACCTCACGGAAGTGAACGTCACGAGCCCGACGTGCTTCCAGGAAATCACGCAGCAGACCGGTTTCGACGTGCCGAAGATGTTCATCGACGCGCTGGAACTGGCCGTTTGAGGGGAAGCGGGTCTGTCGCTCTGCAATTCGCTTGGGGCAGGCCCTAACATGATGAAAATTCGGGGTTTTTGCGCGCCTGCTAAAATAAGAATCCCAAAATCGACAGGTTCGCGTTCGTCGTTGTGTTTGTATCCCGGACACCCGCGGCGCTTGGCGTGCCTAGCATCATGGCTGGAATTCTGATTATTGCCCACGCACCGCTCGCCTCGGCACTTCGCGAGTGTGTTTCGCACATCTACGGCGGCTGTCCGTCGCGCATCGGCGCGATCGACGTCGTCCCCGACCAGGACACGGCGGCACTCGTTGAGATTGCCCGTGAACGCCTCGCGCAATTGCGTGAAGACAACGGCGTGCTGGTCCTCACCGATTTGTTCGGTGCCACGCCGTCGAATGTCGCGGCGCAACTCGTCGGACCGAAAGTGCGTGTGCTCGCAGGGGTGAACCTGTCGATGCTCATCAAGGCGGTGTGTTATCGCTCCGTGCCGCTCGACACCCTGACGGAGAAGGTGCTTTCCGGCGGATCCAAAGGTATTCTCGAAGTCGGCGCGGGTGCGCCGGCCACACACACTACGTCACACTGAAACATGCTTCGACAAGAAACGACGATCGTAAATAAATTGGGCTTGCATGCCCGGGCATCTGCAAAGCTGACGCAACTGGCGGCGAAATTTCAGAGTGAGGTCTGGCTGACCCGGAATGGTCGGCGCATCAACGCGAAGAGCATCATGGGCGTCATGATGCTGGCTGCCGGGATCGGCGCCAAGGTCGAAGTGGAAACCGAGGGGACCGACGAGCAACAAGCCATGGATGAGATCCTGGCCCTCATCGCGAACAAGTTCGGCGAAGGGGAATAACGCGTCGTTGCGGTAAGTTGCGGCGCATGGCAAGCGCGCCGCCGGGCGCGGACCGTGCCTGCGGACGAATCCTTGCCCACCGCAGAACGCTACCCCGAACGCAGCGAAAACACCTGGATTACGGTCGAATCATCCGCCTCTGAACTGGGGAGAGTTCCTTGTCTTTCACCCTGCACGGCATTCCCGTTTCGCGCGGCATCGCGATCGGACGCGCCTATTTGCTCGCGCCCGCCACGCTCGATGTGCCGCATTATCTGCTCGATCCCTCCCAGATCGACGACGAAATCGCGCGCTTTCACGGCGCACAAGCGAGCGTCCAGCACGAACTCGATACCCTCAAGGCCGAACTGCCGGACGACGCACCGGGCGAGATGGGCGCGTTCCTCGACGTTCACTCCCTGATTCTCAACGACACGTTGCTGGCCGATGCGGTCATCAAGCTGATTCGCGAACGCCGCTATAACGCGGAATGGGCGCTGACCACGCAGCTTGAGGTGCTTGTCGCCCGCTTCGAAGACATCGACGATGAATACCTGCGCGAGCGTCGTGCGGATATCGAGCAAGTGACCGAGCGAGTGCTCAAGGCACTTGCCGGCGCGCCCGGTATTCGCCATGTGGTTGCCGAGACCCCGCGCGACGACATGATCGTCGTGGCTCGCGATATCGCGCCTGCCGACATGCTGCAATTCAAGTCGCAGACGTTCAAGGGCTTCGTCACGGACCTGGGCGGCAAGACGTCGCACACGGCCATCGTGGCCCGCAGTCTGGGGATTCCGGCGGCGGTCGGTGTGGCGCAAGCCAGTCTGCTCATCAAGCAGGACGACATCATCATCATCGACGGCGACAGCGGGATTGTCATCGTGGACCCGGCGCCGATCGTGCTCGAAGAGTACAGCTACCGCCAAAGCGAGCGGGCGCTGGAAGAGCGTCGTTTGCAGCGTCTGAAGCACTCGCCCGCGCAAACCATCGATGGAACTCCCATCGAGTTGCTCGCCAACATCGAATTGCCGGAAGACGCCAAGACCGCCGTGGCCGCGGGTGCCGTCGGGGTGGGGCTGTTCCGCACGGAATTCCTTTTCATGAACGAGAAGGACGCGCCGGAAGAAGAGGCGCAATTCGAGGCGTACAAGCGCGCTGTGGAGGCGATGAAGGGGCTGCCGCTCACGATCCGCACGATCGACGTCGGTGCCGACAAACCGCTCGACAGCCACGAGACCTACGAGACCGCACCGAACCCGGCGCTGGGCCTGCGCGCCATTCGCTGGAGCCTGTCGGAGCCCCGCATGTTCCTCACGCAGTTGCGGGCGATCTTGCGCGCATCCGCGTTCGGCAAGGTGCAGATTCTGTTCCCGATGCTCGCGCATGCACAGGAAATCGATCAGACGCTTGAACTCGTGCGCGAAGCGAAAGCACAACTCGACGCGGCGGGTCTGCTCTACGATCCGGGTGTGAAACTGGGGGCGATGATCGAAGTGCCGGCCGCCGCGCTCACGGTCTCGATGTTCCTGAAGCGACTCGATTTTCTGTCCATCGGTACGAACGATCTGATTCAGTACACGCTGGCGATCGATCGCGCGGACAATGCCGTTGCCCATCTGTACGACCCGTTGCACCCTGCCGTGCTACGCCTGATCGCCATGACCATCCGCGAAGCGCACGCGTTCGGGGTGCCGGTGGCCGTGTGCGGCGAGATGGCCGGTGATCCGACGGCGACGCGCTTGTTGCTTGGCATGGGGCTGCGGGAGTTTTCGATGCATCCGAGCCAACTGTTGCAGGTCAAGCAGGAAATCCTGCGGGCACACCTGCCGGATCTCGAACGTCCGGTGCAGGAACTGCTTGCCGCGACCGAGCCGGAAGAAATGCAGGCGGCGTTGGCGCGTCTGGCCGTCGCTTGATCGACTGACCCGGACGAACGTGGACCGACGAACGGACCACGTTCCTCAAATGAAAAGCGGGCGCTCCGATATCGGGGCGCCCGCTTTTTTTGCGGCGCTTCGTTTCGCGGGACTCAGTGACGCTGTCCGCAAACCTTGCATTCGGGATTGCGCGCGCAGTGCATGGTGTGCCAACTCATCTTGCGTCCGTCGAGCATCTGGAGGCGGCCAACCAACGGCACGCCCACCCCCGTGATGAGCTTGATGGCTTCGGCTGCCTGCATGCTGCCGATGATGCCCACGAGCGGCGCGAGCACCCCCATCGTGGCGCAGGCCTGCTCGGGGAACGGTTCGTCCGCCGGGAAGATGCATTCGTAGCAGGGCGACGCATCGTTGCGCACATCGAAGACGCTGATCTGTCCGTCGAAGCGCAGCGCCGCGCCGGACACCAGCGGCACGCCCGCCGCCACGCAGGCGCGATTGACCGCGTGACGCGTAGCGAAGTTGTCCGAGCCGTCGAGTACCACGGTGGCGTCGCGTGCCAGCGCGGTGAGCCGCGCTTCGTCCACGCGTTCGCCGATGACGTCGACGATCACGTCCGGGTTGATCTGGGCGATGCGGTCTCGTCCCGAAATCACCTTGGGCCGGCCCACGCTCTGCGTGTCGTGAAGAATCTGACGTTGCAGATTGGTGAGGTCGACGACGTCGTCGTCGATCAAGGTGATGCGTCCGACGCCCGACGCCGCCAGATAGAGTGCCGCGGGCGAGCCGAGGCCGCCAGCCCCCACGATCACGGCGTGGGCGGCGAGCAAGCGCTCCTGACCCTCGATGCCGAGTTCGTCGAGCAGGATATGGCGGGAGTAACGCAGCAACTGATCGTCGTTCATCGCAAACCGGAGAGGAATAAAAAACCGTGCCGGCTTTCGCGGGCACGGTTTGCAGTGTAAAGCGGATGCTTACTTCTTGTCTGCCGGCTTTGCCGGTACGACGGTATCGGTCTTGGGGTCCGTCTTGGCACCGGCTGCCGGTGCCGCAGCCTTGGCGGCGGCGTCCTTGGGCAGCGGACCGGCGTTGGCTTCCAGACGCGACTTCGTGCGCTGGACCGGCTCGCCCTTGAGCTGATGGATGGCCTGCTGGAGCATGAAGTCGTCGGCACTGCCCAGATCCGGCAGGCGTTCCTCACGTTCCTTCTTGCGCTCGTCCGGCGTCTTCTTCGCGTTCTCTTCCTCGAGGCGGCGCAGTTCTTCCAGGCGGCGGGCTTCGCGGGCGTCGATTTCCTTCTGCTCGTCAGGCGTTTGCGTGTTGTGCAGGTGGTTCTGGTAATCGATTTCGCGCGTGACCAGCACGTCGTCCGGATCGCCCTTCGGATTCTGGTCGACCGGCACGTCCGGCTTGATACCGATGGACTGGATCGAGCGGCCGCTCGGCGTGTAGTAGTACGCCGTGGTCAGACGCAGGGCAGTGTCCGGCGACAGTTGACGCACGGTCTGCACCGAGCCCTTGCCGAAGGTCGTCTTGCCCATGATCAGCGCACGCTTCGAATCCTGCAGTGCACCCGCCACGATTTCCGAGGCCGAGGCCGAGTAGGCGTTCACCAGCACTACCATCGGCACCGTCTTCCAGAAGGCGGCTTCACCCTTGAGCGGATCGTCCGGGCTGGCCGACAGGCGGTAGTTGTCGAACGTGGCCGTGTACTTCTGCTTGGCGTCTTCGATCTGACCGTTGGTCGTCACGACCGTGGCACCTTCCTTGAGGAAGGCGGCGGACACGCCGACTGCGGACTGGAGAATACCGCCGCCGTTGTTACGCAGATCGAGCACCAGACCCTTCAGCGGTTGATCCTTGGCCAGCTCCTGGAGCTTCTTGGCCAGATCCGGCACGGTGCGTTCCTGGAAGCTGGTGATACGCACGTAACCGATACCCGGCTCGAGCATCTTGCCCTTCACGCTCTGCACGCGAATTTCCGCACGCACGATCGACACCGGGAAGGTGCGCTCGTCGGACTTGCGGAAGATCGTCAGCGTGACCTTGCTGCCGGGGGCGCCGCGCATACGCTTGACCGCCTGGTCGAGCGTCATGCCGCGCACGGGCTTGTCGTCGATACGGGTGATCAGGTCGCCGGGCTTCAGGCCTGCCTTGAAGGCCGGGCTGTCTTCGATCGGCGAGATCACCTTCACGAGGCCGTCTTCCTGCGAAATCTCGATGCCGAGACCCGCGAAGCGGCCGCGCGTCTGCTCTTGCAGCTCTTTGTATTCTTCCTTGTCGAGATACGACGAGTGCGGATCGAGGCTCGACACCATGCCCTTGATCGCCGCGGTCAGCAGCTTCTTGTCGTCGACCGGTTGCACATACTCACGCTTGATCTGACCGAACACTTCGGCCAGCAGGCGAAGCTGTTCGAGCGGCAATGGCGTGGTAGCGCTTTGTGCGGAAGCCTGCGAGAACGCGAGGGTGGCAGCCGCACCGGTCGCGAGGCCCAGCACGATCAGGCCGATGTGTTTGAGGGTTTGGCGCATATAGGCGTGGAAATTCCGGATTTTTCGGGGCGCCCGCCAATGGGCGCGCGCACTTTGGCGAAGTATAACCGTTTGCCCGCAGGGCGGGCATTGGCCATTCGACAGGGACTTTTCCCGAGTGGTTCGACAAAAAGTTCCATTCGATGTGCCGCTGTGACGGGATTTTGAGCGGGCGTCGTCCAATAGCGCGTGGCTTTTGCCGGCGGCGCGCGCATTGGCAGACGTTGCGCAGCCGAAAAAGCGACGCCTCGAACGCCGTCGACATCGTGTTACGGGGTATTACGGGCGAGGCGGAAAAAGCGGGGAAGGGCGGAGAAAGCGGGAGGCGGAGGGAGCGCGCACCGCGCGGGGCGGTGCGCCGGGTTCCGAGGCTCGCGTCACGCGAGCGCCGGCGATTACTTCGACTTGCCTTGCGCAGCCACGGCGGCCAGCGCGCCGGCGATCTTCTCCTGATCGCCCAGATAGTAATGACGGATCGGCTTGAGTTCGGCGTCCAGTTCATACACGAGCGGCGTGCCGTTCGGAATGTTCAGGCCGGCGATGTCGTCGTCGGAGATGTTGTCGAGGTGCTTGATGAGCGCACGCAGCGAATTGCCGTGGGCGGCGACGAGCACCTGCTTGCCGGCACGCACCGCCGGGCCGATCGACTCGTTCCACAGCGGCAGCACGCGAGCCACGGTGTCTTTAAGGCACTCGGTGAGCGGGATCTCTTCGCGCTTGAGCTTGGCGTAACGCGGGTCGTTGTACGAGCTGCGCTCGTCGTCCGCAGCCAACGGGGGCGGCGGCGTGTCGTAGCTGCGACGCCAGACATGGACCTGATCGTCGCCGTACTTGGCCGCGGTCTCGGCCTTGTTCAGGCCTGCGAGGGCGCCGTAGTGACGCTCGTTCAGGCGCCAGGTATGCACGACGGGGATCCACATCTGGTCCATGGCGTCCTGCACATGCCACAGGGTGCGGATCGCGCGCTTGAGGACCGACGTGTAGGCGAGATCGAACTTGAACCCGGCCTCGGCGAGCAGATTGCCGGCCTGGCTGGCTTCCGCGACGCCTTTTTCGGTCAGGTCGACGTCGACCCAGCCGGTGAAGCGATTTTCCTTGTTCCACGTCGATTCGCCGTGGCGGATGAGAACGAGCTTGTACATGAGCAAACTTCTGTCAGAGTTGGAAAGCGGGGGCAGCCGACGGGGACGGAGGCGGTTCGCGGCGCCTTGCGCGACAAGGCCGGGCAAGGGCTTTGCAGCATTAATTCAGGGACATTTCGGGCAGCAGTGAAGCGGCCGCCGACGTCCGGCGCAGCGATTGGCAACGCAACCCGTCGGCGCAATCACGGATTATTTTATAATGATCGGATTCTTTTGATCTTTTTCAGGTGGTTTGTGAAGTTCTTTTCCGATTACACCAACCTCGCGCTGATCGCGATTGCCCTCGTTTCGGGTGGCATGCTGGCCTGGCCGGTCTTCAAGCGCGGCGGTCGCGGACTGTCGACCATCGAAGCGACCCAGCTCATTAACCGTAAGGGCGCTGTGGTGCTCGACGTGCGTTCGGGAGAGGAATTCGCCGCCGGCCATCTGCCGTCTGCGCGAAATGTGCCGCTCGACGACGTGGAGCAAAAAGTCGCTCAGGTCATCAAAAACAAGGCAGCACCGGTACTGATCGTGTGCAAGAGCGGCCAGCGCTCGGCGCGCGCCCAGACGCTGCTGCGCAATCTTGGCTATGCTGAGGCGTTCAGCCTCCAGGGCGGCATTGCCGCCTGGCAGGAAGCCGGCCTGCCGGTCGTCAAGTAATCGAGGAGTTGCAAGTCATGCCGAAGATCGTGATGTACAGCACGCAAGTGTGCCCGTATTGCCAGATGGCGGAACGCCTGCTGCGCCAGCGCGGCGTTCAGGACATCGAGAAGATTCTGATCGACAAGGAACCCGCCCGTCGCGAGGAAATGATGACGCGCACGGGCCGTCGTACCGTCCCGCAGATCTATATCGACGAGCGTCATATCGGCGGTTACGACGATCTGTCGGCGCTGGATCGGGCCGGCGGCCTCCTGCCGCTCTTGCAAGCGGCCTGATACCCCCTAAAATAGTGCGCCCAGCCGCGTGTCTGCGCGGCTGTCTTATACCCAAGGAAACGAAATGTCCGACCAGAATCAGCCGTTTTTCAGCATCCAGCGCGCTTACCTGAAAGATCTGTCGCTCGAGCAGCCGAATTCGCCCGCGATCTTCCTTGAGCAGGAGATGCCGACCGTTGAAGTGCAACTGGACGTCGCTGCTGAGCGTCTGGCCGAAGAAATCTTCGAAGTCGCCGTGATCGCCACCGTGACGGCCAAGATCAAGGACAAGGTTGCGTTCCTGGTTGAAGGCAAGCAAGCCGGTATCTTCGAAATCCGCAATGTGCCGGTCGAGCAGCTCGATCCGCTCATCGGCATCGCCTGCCCGACGATCGTGTACCCGTACCTGCGCGCCAACGTGGCCGACGCTATCAGCCGTGCCGGCTTCCAGCCGATCCACCTGGCCGAAGTGAACTTCCAGGCGCTGTACGAGCAACGTCTGGCACAACTGGCCGAGCAACAAGCGGCCAACGGCGAGACGCCGGCGCCGGGCATCGTGATGCCCGACGGCTCGTCTGCCCAGACCCACTAAGCGCTTGCGCTTGATCGACGTGACGACCGACGGGGTGTCGGGCGTCGCGTCGGGGCCTCCTTCATGAAGATTGCCGTATTCGGTGCAGGTGCCTGGGGCACCGCAATGGCGAGCCACATGGCAGCACGCCATGATGTTGTGCTTTGGGCGCGCGATGCGGCGCTTGTGAAGCAACTGGCCGCCTCCCACGAGAATTCCGCCTATCTCCCCGGTTCCACGCTGTCCCCCCGTTTGCGATTCGAAACCGATTTCGCGACGGCGTTGGCGCATGGCACGGGCGAGAACGCATTGTGCGTCGCTGCTGTGCCTGTCGCAGGGCTGCGGGCATTGGCCGGGCATATGGCGCTCGCCGCTCATCCGCCAGAGAACCTGATCTGGCTGTGCAAGGGCTTCGAGGCCGAGACCGGATTACTCCCACATCAGATTGTCAGCGAGGTTTTCCCGCAAGTTGCGGGTGGATCGCTTTCCGGACCGAGCTTTGCACGTGAAGTCGCGCAGGGACTTCCGGCCGCGCTCACCATTGCCAGCGCGGTGCCGTCGTTGTGCGAGTTGACGATTGCTGCGTGCCACTTCGGTGCGTTGCGCATCTATTCGAGTGACGATCTCGTCGGTGTCGAAGTCGGTGGTGCGGTGAAGAACGTGCTCGCGATTGCCACGGGTGTCAGCGACGGGCTGGGCCTGGGGCTCAACGCGCGCGCGGCGCTGGTAACACGCGGTCTGGCCGAGATGACCCGCCTGGGCGTCGCTCTGGGGGGGAAGCCCGAGACGTTCATGGGGCTCACAGGCATGGGCGACCTGATCCTGACGGCGACTGGCGATTTATCGCGTAACCGTACCGTGGGCCTGCAATTGGCGACGGGCAAGTCGCTCGACGACGTGTTGGCGTCGTTGGGGCATGTGGCCGAAGGCGTGCGATGTGCACGAGCGGTCCGTGATCTGGCGCGTGCGCATGGCGTCGAAATGCCGATTACCGACGCTGTCTGTGCCACATTGTTCGAGGGGTTGCCTGCCCGCGCGGCGGTAGAAGCGCTGCTGCGGCGCGACGCGCGCGCGGAGCGCGAGGACGACGCGGGCTAGGCGCGTCACCGCACGCTGCGCTGCTGATGCAACGCCAGACGCGCATGGCGTGCCGGCGATGCCTGGTGAGATCGCCGGGCGCCGATACCCCGTTTCTCCGGCGGCGGAGGTCCGTTGCCAACACTCGCCACAAGGGAGTCGAGCCCATGTCGCAAGTTCTCCGTCTGTATGCCTCTCAAGGCGACATCACACAAGCACCGGTCGATGCCATCGTGAACGCCGCGAACGAATCGCTGCTTGGCGGCGGTGGCGTGGATGGCGCCATTCATCGCGCGGCCGGCCCCGAACTTCTCGAGGCCTGTCGCCAACTTCACGGCTGCCCGACGGGGCAGGCAAAGCTCACGCCGGGATTCCGTCTCAAGGCAAAGTTCGTGATTCACACGGTCGGCCCGATCTGGCACGGCGGCGCCGACGACGAGCCCGCGCTGCTGGCGAGTTGCTACCGCGAAAGCCTGCGTCTGGCAGCGGCACAGGGTTGCCGGAGCGTGGCGTTTCCGGCGATCAGTTGCGGCGTGTACGGCTATCCAGCCGAACTGGCCGTGCCGTTGGCCGTGTTTACCGTGCGAGACGCGTTGCCTCACTTCCCGAGCATCGAACGAGTGGAATTCGTTTGCTTCGACGCGCCGATGCTGGCGCGCTATCAGACGGCGCTCGCCAGTCAGGACCCGTCGGCGTAACCCTGTTGACGCCACGCTTCGAAGACCACCACAGCGACCGTATTCGACAAATTGAGGCTGCGATTGCCGGGACGCATCGGCAAACGCACGCGTTGCGTGGTGGCAAACGTGTCGAGCAATTCCGGCGCGAGCCCACGCGTCTCCGAGCCGAAGATGAACCAGTCGCCCGGCATAAACGACAAGTCGCCAAAGGGACGCGAGCCCCGTGTCGTCAATGCGAACATGCGCGTGGGGTCGGGCGTTTCGGCGGCCATAAACGCGTCCCAGTCCCGATGCACCTTCATCTGCGCGTACTCGTGATAGTCGAGGCCTGCGCGACGCATGCGTGCGTCGTCCAGTGGAAACCCAAGCGGTTCGATCAGATGCAGACGTGCGCCCGTGTTGGCGCACAAGCGAATGACGTTGCCGGTGTTCGGCGGAATTTCAGGCGAAACGAGAACGACGTTGAACATGGGTGTGGGGGCGGAGTTATGAGGAGGACGGCGTGCGCAAGACGACGGCCGCCAGTACATGTGTGGCGCCCGCATGTTTGAGCGCGGCGGCGGCAGCGTCGCAAGTCGCGCCGGTGGTCATGACGTCGTCGATCAGCACGATGCGGCGCCCGCAAACGTGATCGCTTGCGACGAACGCACCTTGCAGATTGCGTTTGCGCGCTTCGCGAGACAGACGCCGCTGGGCGGCAGTCGTCCGGTCACGCCGCAGCACATGGGCGCTGGCCGGCAAATTCGCACGGCGGGACGCTACCCGTGTCAGTTCCCAAGCCTGATTGAAGCCACGCGATGCGAGTCGCGAGGGCGCCAGCGGCACAGGGACCAGCAGCGGTGTGAACGGCGTCACGTCCGCGTGGGCGGTCAGCGCGTCGCCGAGACGTTCGCCGAATTCGCGCGCGAGTGGCAAGGCGCTATGGTATTTCAGACGAATCATCAGCGTATCGAGCGGTGCCACGTAGTCTGCGAGCGTCAGGGTTTGATCGAACGCGGGCCGGTGTCGCAGGCATTGTCCGCAGACGACGGTTGATTGGGTGCGGCAAATTGCCGCACCTTCGGCCTCGGGCGTCATGGCGTCACGCGTCCGTGCGGCAGGCGAGGTCAATGGGGCGGCACATTGGCCGCAGCGCAGCGGCGCGTCGGCCCGGGCCGCGTCGAACGCTTGCGCGCAATCGGCACAGACCTGCCGGGCCGCACGTCGATGGCAGATCGCGCAGTGATCCGGCAACGCCGTGCGCAGCAGTCCGCCAGCAAGCCTGACGAGCGTAGGAAAAGTGGCGCGAAGGATGGGCAAGGCGATAGCGGGTGCGAAGTGAGATGGCGGGCCGTGCGGCCACCGCCATCGAGGGGCGCTGGGCCGGTTGAGGTCATAGCGCATGGCGGTGCCCGATGCATTCGGGCAGCAGCGAGTATACTGCCGACTCGCCTTTTTGCCCGTCCCATGAAGCCCTCTGCCGCTCCCCAAACACCGTCCTCAGCGTTCTCAGCCCGCTTTTTGCGCACCGCATTCGACCGCCGCGCGCCGAACTGGCACGAGGCCGATTTCCTGATGCGGGAGGTGGCGTCCCGTCTCGCGAGCCGGCTTGACTACATCAAGCTCAAGCCGAAACGCGTGCTCGACGTTGGCTGCGGTACCGGCGGCGACCTGCTGAGTTTCGGCGAGCGTTACCCCGACGCCTATCGCGTGGGCCTCGACGCCTCGTTCGCGATGGCCAAAGCGGCGGCGGCGGCCGGGGCGACGACCGGTTGGCGCCGGTTGTTGCGCACTGCGCCCCCCTACGGCGTGGTGCAGGCCGATTTCTCGACGCTTCCGTTTGCACCGCGCACGTTCGACCTGGTGTGGTCGAATCTCGCGCTGCACTGGTATCGCGAACCGCATCGTGTCATTCCCGAGTGGCATCGCGTGCTGAGCACTGACGGCCTGCTGATGTTTTCGGCCTATGGTCCCGACACGCTGCGCGAGTTGCGCACGGCGTGGGCGGAGGTCGACGACGTTGCCCATGTGCTCGAACCGACGGACATGCACGATCTGGGCGACATGATGGTGGCGAGCGGCTTCGATACGCCGGTTACGGATATGGAGCGACTGACGCTCACGTTCGAATCGCCGGACACGCTGTTGCGCGATGTGCGTCTGCTGGGCGTGAATCCGCTGCCGGAGCGGCGTAGCGGACTCACCGGGCGGGCGCGTCTGGCAGCCTTGCGCGCGGCGCTGGAGCGTCAGCGTGGCGCGGAGGGCACGATCGCGCTGACCTTCGAACTCGTCTACGGCCACGCCTGGAAAATTCCTGAAAAGACCGACGCGGCAGGTAACGCCGTCGTCCGCATTCAGGATATCGGACGCGGCGGCCGTCCCCGTTAAGCGTCACCTGCGAACGCCGGCGCTCGCCGTCGCGTTCGACACGTTCTCGGGCGTTATTGCGCGCCTGTCTCGATCCGCGGTGCGGTGACGGGCGGATCGTTTCACACCGCCTCCTACCGCTGTCTGCCGCTTCCCAAAAGCCTCGCCGCATCCTGCGTCCTACACGACTATGCAGGTGTTCCGCGCTCGTCCGGTTCGCTTAAATGACGCTTCACGGCGTGCATGAGCGAAGACGTTTGCGGATCGCATTCACTTCACTGCACCACGCCATTGCGTCGCCTTCGGGCGGGACTTCGGGAGGTGGGCTGTGAGGCATGAGCACGAAACGTGGGTGGCACCGCCGCAGGCTGGGCCCGAAGCCTGCGAGAGCATGCGCGACGGATTGCCGTTGCGCGTCGGTGGGGCGTTCCTGCAACCGACGGCGCCGGTCTTCACTGCTATCGATGGCTTGTGTCCCGCCACGGTGCATCTCAAGCTGGAAGGACTGAATCCGGCAGGTTCCATCAAGCTCAAAACTGCGCTTCAACTGATCGAGGATCTGGAAGCGACGGGACGCATTTGCGCGAACACGCAGATCGTCGAATCGTCGTCCGGAAACCTCGGCGTGGCGTTGGCGATGGTCTGTGCGAATCGTGGCTATCGATTCACTTGCGTGACCGACCCCAATACGTCGCGTCAGGCCATCCGGGCCATGCAGGCGGCAGGTGCCCGTGTGGTTCGCGTTGAGCGTCGCGATTCGCAGGGCGGCTACCTCGGCACGCGCATCGAGTGGATTCGGGAGCAAGTAGCGCGTGATGCGCGATGGGTATGGGTCAATCAATATGCCAGCCCGGGCAATTGGCGGGCGCACTACCGTTGGACAGCGCCTGAAATCTTCTCGGCCTATCCCGATGTCGGCCATCTGTTCGTCGGCGCAGGTACGACCGGCACCTTGATTGGGTGCTTGCGTTACGTGCGAGCGCATCGACTGCCAACGCGTGTCATCGCGGTCGATGCCGTCGGCTCGGTCACGTTCGGCGGCTCGCCGGGTCCGCGACGTATACCTGGGCTGGGGACAAGCTGCCGGCCGGCGTTGTGTGAATCGCTGGATGCCGAGCCGCCTGACGCCATCGTCCATGTCCCCGAAGCGGAAACGATGCGGATGTGCCGCCGTCTGGCCGCGCGAGGTCTTTTGGCGGGCGGGTCTACGGGGAGTGTGCTGCGTGCCGTACAGATGTTGTCGGTGGATATTGCGGCCAGCGACACGGTGGTCGCCATTGCCCCGGACATGGGGGACAAGTATCTGGACACTCTTTACGACCCCGACTGGGCCGCCGCCTACGTCGACAACGGTTCCGACGTGGCTGGCGGAGCGCCTCACAACCTCGACACCGTGAGTTCCTCATTGCCATGAACGCTTTACCGATACCGCAATTTCGCGTGTTTACCGGCGAGCAGATTGACGCCGCCCTCGCGCAAGACAAGTCTGCTGTCCTCGATACGGTCGAGGCGGCATATCGCGCCCACAACGCCGGGCGCACGGTGAATCCGGAAAGTCAGTTTCTCCGATTTCCCGATGGACAACGCAATCGCATCATCGCGTTGCCTGCGCACATTCGCGATCGCGATGGAGAAGGCGAGGGCGTGACGGGCATCAAGTGGATCTCAAGCTTTCCCGAAAACATCGAGCGGGGCATGCCTCGCGCATCGGCGGTGCTGATTCTGAATGACCCGGTGACCGGCTATCCGATGGCGTGCATGGAAGCGAGCATCATCAGCGCGGCGCGCACGGCGGCGAGTGCGATCAGTGCATTGCGCTGCCTCGCGGGCAATGCGTTTGCCACGGGCGAAACATCGTCGAGCGGCTTGCGTGTGGCATTCGTCGGTGCGGGCGTTATCGCGCGTCATGTTGCCGAGTGTCTGCCACTCGCAACGCTGCCGATCAGCGAAGTGAGGGTGCACGATCTGCACCACGATTACGCCATGTCGCTCGCCACTCGCATCGGGATGCACCTCGCCTACGAGGCCCGCCCGGAGGCGTCACTCGAAGCCACGATTCGCGAGTCGGATGTCATCGTGCTTACCACCACGGCGGCATCACCATATCTCGACAATCCCGATTGGTTCTCGCATTGCCCGATCGTGCTGCACCTCTCGCTGCGCGACCTCGCGCCCGCAGTCGTTCTCGCATCCCACAACGTGGTGGATGACATCGACCACTGCCTGCGGGCCATGACGTCGCTGCATCTTACGGAAGCCGAGACCGGCCACCGGCGCTTCGTGACGACATCGCTGCCGCATCTGCTGTGTGGCGGCGAGCCACCGGTGCGCGACCGGCCAATCGTGTTTTCACCCTTCGGACTGGGCATTCTCGATATTGCCGTTGGACGCTGGGTCTACGACCGGCTGGCGGCGCAGCAAGCCCCGGTTCCCCGATTTTTCTACGATATGCAACGCGCATGACCTCCGTATCTTCCAGCCCCTCGCTTCACCCCGCTCACCTCGCTTCGGATCGCGCAGAAGGTTTCGCCGACGTCCTCGTCGGCCTGCAATACGGCGACGAAGGCAAGGCGAAAATCATCGACGCGCTTGCGCCCGGTTATGACGTCATCGCCCGGTTCAATGGTGGGGCCAACGCGGGACACACCATCGACACCCCGTCCGGTCGCATTGCGCTCAAGCAATTGCCATCTGGCGTATTTCATCCACACGCAACGCTGTACATCGGGTCAGGGTGTGCCATCAATCCGTGGAAGCTGGTCGACGAGATCGAACAGTTGCGCGAGATGGGCGTTTCGCTCGAAGGCCGCTTGCGCATCAGCGCACGCGCGGCACTCGTGCAGCCGCACCATATCGCGATGGACCGACGTGGAAGCGGCACGATCGGCACCACGGGCAACGGCATCGGGCCGTGCTACGCGGATCGCGCGATGCGCATACGCAACGAAACACGCGTCAACCTGATGCTCGGCGATCTGCTGACGAACGAGACGGACACCGTCGCCTCAATGCGAAATGTATTCACTCGCATGATCAACGCCGAGGGTGGCACGTCCCCGTGGATCGCAGAGATGTCGGACATGTTCCTGAGTCTGCCGAGGGTCACGGAGACCTTGCGGGGTTACATCGAGTCGGATCGTGGATGGCTGACGGATCGAGTGCGGGGCGGTGCCAACGTGCTGTTCGAAGGCGCGCAGTCGGTGCTGCTCGATGTTGTCGACGGTAGCCAGCCGTTTGTGACGTCGAGCCACACCGTGCCGGCCTACGCGTATGTGGGGGGCGATCTGTCGCCGAAGTATCACCGTCGAACGATTGGTGTGGCGAAGGCCATCATGTCGCGCGTCGGGCGAGGTCCGTTTCCTTCCGAGTTGGGAGGCGAGCGTTCGGCGCAGTACTGTCACGACGCGTCGCAGGCGAGCGTTGGTGCTGCGCATGAGCAGGTGCGCCATTCGCCGGATCAGCTATTGCGCTCCAGCGATCCTTTCGATGTCGGCACGGCGCTTCGTATGCTGACGGGCGAGTACGGCACAGGGACCGGCCGACCACGCCGGATCGGCATGCTGGACCTCGCGCAACTGCGAGACGTCGTCAAGGCGCACGGGGTGGACTGCGTCTACCTCAACAAAGTCGACTGTCTGTCGCACTATTTTCATTCGGCGTATCAAGGCATACCGATGCGTGTCCATCGCGATGTATTGTCGGATCATGTCATGCCGGATGTGCTGATCTATCCCGGATTGAACGAACGTTCGCTCGCGCTTGGCCGCGAGGGAACGCTCGATGCCGCGATGCATGGCTTCGTCGACTTCGTTGAGCGGCACATCGGTGCGCCGTTGGCCGGCATCGGACTTGGGCCGGAAAGGTCGAGTCTGATTTCGCTGACCGCGCATCAACTCGCGCCTGTTGCTGCGGCGTCGTCTCATGTCTGACCCAAATCCGTCGAACGGTGAGAGGCGCCCGCTTGGCAGCGGAAGCGCGCCCGATCATGGGCAACGGCCGTGGCAGGACGTTGCGGTCGTCACTCGCCGTGCGGCGGAGACACCGTTCCCGCCATTGTTACCGGATCAGTTGTTCTTCAACGTGGCACTGATGCCCTATGCCACGCACCCGCTGGTTTGTGCGCTTGGACAGGCAGCCCGGCAGCAATTGAGCGCGTTACGGTTAGCGGACTACCTGAACAAGACGGAGCGCGTGGAATTGCACATCGTCAATCGGGCCGTCGAAGCGATACTCAATATGCCGGGTATCGCCTCGGTCAGCCGCGACGATCTGTTGGCGATCTACACGGACGAGGGTTTTCACACGTGGATGATGGAACGCTTCCGCAGGCGTCTGCTGTGCCATACGGGGTATTCGCTGACGCAAGGTGCGTCATTGAGCGTTGCGCGCGTGCTTGCATTGTGCGAGACGGTGCCGGCGACACATCGGGAGATGGCCATCGTGGCAGCAGCGTCGGTGACCGAGACGCTCATTACCGGCACGCTGCGTCGGGCGGGCGCCTGCGACGACGTGTATCCACCCGTGCGCGAACTGCTGGCCGATCATGCCGCGGACGAGATGCGACATCAGGCGGCATTTGTCCGATTTGTGAGCGAGTGGGTGCCGTTGCTGTCGCCCGGTGAACGTGCGTCGCTCAATGCCCTCCTGCCCGATCTCATGACGGCGTTTCTTGCCCCCGAATTGCCCGTGTGGCGAGACCACTTGTGCTTGATCGGGCTCGATGAAGCCGACGCCGACCTTGTGATCCGGGAGAGTATCGATCCGCTGCAAGTGGGTGTGCAGATGATGGAGGCGGCACTTGTGCCACGACGTCTGTTCGAGCGATTGGGCATGACATGTGCCGAACGCTTCGCGCAGCAGGCGAGCCGCTGGCGTCCTCCCTGAGTGTGCGTCGCCCATCGTGCGCCGAGGGCGACGGCAGGTGTGCATGCCGGCAAATCTCAAGCGCGACAGACGGCGTGGTGCTGTCTGCGAACCATCATTGAGAAACGACCAGGAGAGATGTGTGACTTGTCCCTGGCTAGCCCCCGATCTGACCATGAGTGCAGCGGACTATCGTGCCCTGCTCGACGCGGCCCTGTCGTTCAAGCGCCGATATCCGCAACACACGGAAGGGGCGTTGCGCGGTCGAACGATCTACTTCCTCTTCTATAACGCCTCACTGCGCACGCGCAGCAGCTTCCAAACCGGACTGTCGAGAATGGGCGGGCACGCCATTGTGCTCGATCCTCAGCACGGGATTTATACGCCCGCATTGCCGGAGGCAGAGATTCCCTATTCGACGGAGCGTGTCGCCGACGTGGCGAGGGTGCTCTCGTCCTATGGCGACGCGATTGCGATTCGCATGTACGGCGAGCCGGCCGGTTGGGTGTACGGCGCCGCGCATCGCCATCTCGAGGCGTTTTCGCAATGGAGCCAGGTGCCGGTGATCAACATGGAGTGCGATCGCTTTCACCCGTGTCAGGCGCTCGCCGACGTGATGACAATGCGTGAGCGACTCGGAGGCCTCACCGGGCGTCGGCTATGCATCAGTTGGGCCTATTCCGGAAGTTGGCACAAGCCCGTGGCAGTGCCGCAAAGTCTGCTGCTCGCGGCCGTGAAGACGGGGATGGACGTCACGCTCGCGCATCCGGCGTCGTTGGGTCTCGATCCGCAGGTCATGCAAGCCGCCACGCAGTTTGCCGAGCAGACGGGCGCACGTATCCGCGTGACGCACGATTTGCGCGATGGTGTGACCGATGCGCACGCCGTCTATGCCAAGTCGTGGTGCAGTCTTGGGCTCTTGCCGACGCGGCACGGCGACGCGGTCGACGAGATGGCCATGCGGGAGACTTTTGAGCGCCATCGGGATTGGCGCGTCGACGCCGACGTGATGCGTCTTGCCGCGCCGGACGCCGGGTATTTGCATTGCCTGCCCGCAGACCGGGGGCAGGAGGTGACGGACGATGTCATCGATGGTCCGTCGTCGTGGGTCTTTCAGCAAGCCGCCAACCGGCTTCATGCGCAGAACGCCGTGATGGCACATTTGCTGAACCCGGGGTGCCTCGCGTGACGTCGTGCTTCTCGTATCGCTATGCGTGTGTGAGATGCGCGACACCGCAGTCCTGGGGCGCAATTCGGTACCGATGCCATGTGTGCGGACAGAATTTGGGCATCCAACGCAAACCGAAGGGGGCGGTGCCGACAGCGGGCGACATCGTGAGCATGTTTCGCGGACGAGGCATGTGGCGATACCGTGCGCTCCTGCCCGTCGAGGCTCGCTGGGGGAGTCGACTGGTCGTCGGCGACACGCCGATGATCGATTGTGGCGACGATGGCGGAGTGAATCTCTGGGTGAAGGACGAGGCGCGCAATCCCAGCGGGTCGCTCAAGGATCGCGCCACCGAAGTGGTGCTGGCCGTCGCGAAGCGGGCCGGATGCTTGAATACGGTGGCGGCATCAACAGGCAATGCCGGTGCATCGTTGGCGTGTATTGCGGCCTCGCAAGGCATGGCGGCGACCGTTGTAGTCCCGGCCAGCACGCCGTTTGTCAAACTTGCCCAGATTCGTGCTTATGGCGCCAGGGTTTGCGAGGTCGACGGCACTTACGACGACGCGTTCGAGATCGCCGAGCGCATGGCCGATGAGGCCGGTGTGTGCTGCCGCAATACGGGGATCAACCCCTTCACGCGCGAAGGCAAGAAGACGTGCGCGTTCGAAATGGCCGAGGCGTTCGATTGGCGTGTGCCGGATTGGGTGGTGGTGCCAACGGGAGACGGCAACATTCTCTCCGGGATTGCGGCGGGATTCCTCGATCTGTACGCGTTGGGGATCACGTCAGCGGTGCCACGGCTACTCGCCGCGCAGGCGGATAGTTCAAACAGCATCACGCGGGACTGGCAAGCGGACGACGAAGGGACGGCTCTGCCGCAGTCGCCCACACTTGTCAGCCCCGAGACCGTGGCCGACAGCTTGTCGGTGAGCCGTCCACGCGATCATTTCGCGGCGCTTCACGCGTTGCGCGCCACGCGCGGTGTTTGCGTCGCGCTCGATGACGCGCGCATTCTCGCCGCGTCGCAAACGCTGGCGCAGCGCTTCGGCTTGTGGTTCGAGCCATCGACGGCCGCCGGGTATGCCGCATTGCATGCGTGTCTTGCCACCGGCCAGATTCAGCCCGGGGCGCGAGTCGTGTTGCTGGGTACGGGCACAGGGCTGAAAGCCCCACACGACTTTGACCGCGTGACACCGGGACACTTGCCGGATGAGGCGGGCGTCATGCCTCGTGGTATTCCCGAAGATCGCCGTTATTTCCGTGAGGAGGGACAGGCGTGACGCGGCAACGCATCATCGTGCTTGGCGCTGGGGTCAGCGGACTGACGACCGCCACGACGATGGCAATGGCCGGATGCGACGTCACCATCCGCGCGGCGGAAGGACCTGCGCAGACGACGTCGGCCCTCGCCGCTGCCATCTGGCATCCGTTCTATCAGGCGCCTGACTTCGTTTATCTCGAACGCGCCCGGCAGACTTACACGACGATGCATCGCTTGTCTGCCGACACGTCGTCGGGCGTTCTCATGCGAACGCTCACCGAGTACTTTCAACAGGACGCCGGAATGCCTTGGTGGGCGGAGTGCGCGAGCGACCTCAAGAGACTGCCGGACGCGGAGGTTCCGTCGCGCTTTGCCTGTGCGTATCGCATGTCTGTTCCCGTCGCCGACACGGCAGCTTACCTTCGCTATCTGATGCATATGTTCTTTGAGCTTGGCGGACAGTTCTTGCCGCAACGTATCGATGATCCGGCCTCACTCCTCGACGATGCCGACTACGTGGTGAATTGCTGCGGTTACGGCAGCCGGCAGTTCGGCGACGGCGAGTTGTCGTTGTCGCGGGCGATCGTGTTGCGTGCCCGGCGCGCCGCTGCTGTACGGGGCTGCTTCATCGATGACGCTGATCCGGCAGCGCCCACTTACATCGTGGAGCGAAGCCACGACATCGTCCTCGGCGGCACCGCCGACCCGGAACTGACATCGACCGTCATTGGGGTGCGACAAATCGAGGACATCGTGCGCCGTTGCACGCAACTCTGCGAAGGGGTGGCTGCGTTGCACGTGATCGATGCTCGCACCGGATTTCGGCCAATGCGTCGTGTCGCCCGCGTCGCATGCGACGAGCGGCACTCTCGGCTGATTCATAACTACGGTCACGGTGGCGGGGGTTTCACGCTGTCATGGGGCTGCGCCAACGACGTGTTGCGTCTGGCGGGCATGACACCGGCCAATTAACGTGTGGCGTGCCGGCAGCACGACTGCCGGGCATCGCCCCTCTGGGATGCGATATGGAACTGGACCCGGCAACGCTCGACGAAGCCAGCATCTACAACTTCATGATGAGTACGATCCTGCCGCGTCCCATCGCGTGGGTAAGTACGGTGGATGAGGACGGCCGTCCGAATCTCGCACCGTATGCGTACTTCATGGGGGTGTGTTGTGTGCCGATGACGGTATTGTTCTGCCCCGTCGTGCCGCCCGCGCCGAAGCAAAAGAAGGACACGTTGCGCAACGTCGAAGCGGTCCCCGAATTCGTCGTGAACGTGGCGAGCGTGTCGTGTATCGACGCTGTGAATCTCTCGGCAGCGCCGCTGCCCGCCGGCGAGTCGGAGTTCGACCTGACGGGCGTGACACCGGTGCCGTCATCGCGCGTGCGGCCGCCGCGTGTGCTCGAGGCCGCTGTGGCTTACGAGTGCCGGGTACGCGACATCATCGAGATTAGTGCTGCGCCGGGGGGCGGATGGGTCGTGCTTGGCACGGTGCTCGCGGCACATGTCGACGACGCATTGCTCGACCCCGTCACGCATCAGGTGGATTTGCAGGGGCTGAGGCCGGTTGGGCGTTTGGGGGGAGGGGCGTTTGTGAATGCCGCGAGCGATACCTTCACGTTGACGCGTTACAAGACGCTCGCAGATCTGGCCGCGCGCAAGTGACGACGTGCGGACCCGCCGAGGCGAAGTCGTCGAGCAACCCGTAATCGCTGGCGAGCTTCGCCGCGCGGTGACGGCTCGATACGTCGAACTTGCGCATGACGCTGCGCAAATGGAAGACGACGCCATGTTCGGAGATGGTGAGGATGCGACCGATCTCCCACGAGGTCTTGCCACGCGCGACCCAGCGCAGGCACTCGCGCTCGCGTGGCGTCAATACGGGGGCATCGTGACGCACGGCGTCGCGCTGCACGATGCGCCAAACGACCTCGTGCACATGCATGGCCAGCACCGCGCCGCCATGCTGTATCCACGCGTGTGCGCCGGGCGCGCGCGGGTGTCGGGGCGGATGACGTGGCGACGACAGACTCAAGGTCCCTGACGCGCCAGACGGCGTGAACACCGGATACGTGATGCCGGAGCGCAATCCTGCGGCGCGCTGGTCGCGAAGCAGTTGCCGGGCTTCGGGGGACGCGTACAACGACGGTATCCATTCAACGGGCGTGAGTCGCTGGCATGCGAGCGAGAGCACGGGGTCGATGCTCGCGTAATGTTGCGCGTCGTAACGTTTCTGCCATGCCTCGGGAAAATTGCCGAGTTGCGGCGTCGCGAGCTTTCCGCCCGGCAACGGGAAATGCCCTCGATAGTTGAAATAGCGCTGCCTGAGAGCGACGCACAACGACTGCAACAGAGTGCGCAAGGCATCGAAGTCGGTGACGGAGTGCAAGGCGCTCAGACCGTCGGCAAACGAGCGGGGAGTGACGCAACGCGTGGCACGCATGACATATCGATGTAGGGAACATGTTTCGCTTGTAGCATGCGTGATATCGACGCGCGCACCGACGCTCGCCGAGGGGACGCGCGCAGGGGATGAGAAGGTCCTTCGCAACGTCGTCGTAGCGCGTGGTCGCCGGGCGCGACATAACGTCGCATGCGACATCCCGCACAGCGTCTAGTGTTGATGGATATCGGACGAATCCCGCATCGCAGCGAAGGTGGCGTGGGGTGTGGCGCGCCGTGCGATTCGAGGCAGGCGCGTTTGACGATGGGAAGCTTCGTTCCCCGAGGCAGGGGTTTCGGGTATTCAGGACACCGCAACGAGTCGTGTCTTGTTGCGATGTGTCAAACCGGCGACGCATAGGGAGTATCCCGTAGACGCGCGCCTGTGGAGATTTCCGGCTAGGGGAATAACCGGATTTCCCTTTTGCATCAATGAGTTCAGGAGGATGCTATGACGCGTCAAATACTCGGTATCAATGTTGTCGCTTCGAGAATGCGCGTTCTATAATGCGGCAGTTTGTCGCGGCCCGGACGCAACTGGTTCCCGGCCGTCGGACATGAAAGACCCAAAATGCCCCACGGGTGACGGCGATGCTCGCAGCCTCTTCCTCCGACGTCGGATCGGTGACGAAGGAATGGACGCACAAGCGCAACTGCGCGATATCGCCGCGCCAGTTTGTCCTGTTCTACCTGTCGTTGGCCGCCGTGTCACTGGGTGTTGCCTTGATTGCGGCGTGGCGCGGTGGGTGGTTGGTCTTGCCGTTCACAGGCCTGGACTTGCTCGTGGTGGGCGTTGCGTTCGTCATTCATGCCCGGCATGCCACAGATTACGAGGTCATTCGGTTGTCGCCCGTGAGCCTTGTGGTCGAGCAACGTTCAGCACAGAGGTTGACGCAGTACGAGTTCAATCCCCGCTGGGTACGCATCGACATCGAAACGCCGCCACGCACGCGCATTGTCTTGCGCTCGGGTAGCCGCTCGGTCACCGTCGGTGCCTATCTTGCGCCGCATCGCCGCGAAACGTTTGCGCGCGAGCTGCGCCGTTGTCTTGCCCAAGAGGCCTGAGAGATGGAGACGATCTCGGGCGACCGCCAGGGAGGATTTGGATGGTAATTTTGGGTAAGGAAGCTATGAAAAAAACGAAACATGCCTTGGCGGCTTTCCTTGCGGGCGCCTCACTGCTCGCCGTCGCTCCGGCAATGGCGGCGGTCACGGATATGCCGGGGGGGCCGGCCGTCAACGAACTCAACTTCCAGCCGCCGGTCACGAAACTTGCGGAAGAGCTTCACAGCCTTCACACCATGATGCTGATCATCTGTCTGGTGATCTTCATCGGTGTGTTCGGTGTGATGTTCTATTCGATTTTCAAACACCGCAAATCGAAGGGCCATCAACCCGCGAATTTCCATGAAAGCACCACGGTCGAGGTGATCTGGACGGTCGTACCGTTCATCATCGTGATTCTGATGGCGCTGCCCGCCACGAAAACCGTGGTGGCGATGAAGGACACGACCAACGCCGACATCACGATCAAGGTGACCGGCTACCAGTGGAAGTGGGGCTACGACTACCTGAAGGGCGAAGGCGAGGGCATCAAGTTCCTCTCTACGCTGAGCACGCCGCGCAGCCAGATCGACGGCCAGGAGGCGAAGAGCAACACGTATCTGCAGGAAGTCGACAACCCGATGGTCGTGCCGGTCAACAAGAAGGTGCGTCTCATCACGACGGCCAACGACGTCATCCACTCGTTCTACGTGCCCGCCTTCGGGATCAAGCAAGACGCGATTCCGGGCTTCGTGCGCGACACGTGGTTCAAGGCAGAGAAGGTCGGCGAGTATCGCGGCTTCTGTACCGAGCTGTGCGGCAAGGAGCACGCGTACATGCCGGTCGTGGTGAAGGTGGTCTCGGAAGACGATTACAACAAATGGGTCGATACGCAGAAGAAGCAGATGGCGGCATCGGCCGACGATCCGAACAAGACATACACCGTGCAGGAACTGATGGAGCGCGGTCAGAAAGTCTACGCATCGAATTGCGCGGTTTGCCACCAGCCGAACGGTAAGGGCGGCGGTGCATTCCCGGCACTCGATGGCGGCAAGATCGTGACCGGCCCGGTGGCCGACCACATCAGTATCGTGCTGCACGGCAAGAATGCGATGCCCAACTGGTCGCATCTGAACGATGTAGAGCTTGCGGCCGTCATCACGTTCGAGCGCAACTCGTGGAGCAACAAGACCGGTGACATCGTTCAGCCGGCGCAGGTGCGCGACGCGCGTGGCAACAAGTCGGCAAACGCCGCAGGGGCTGCCGACGCTGGCGCAGCGAAGAACAGTTAAGTGCCGTTCGACCAGTTCGAGGAAGGAGATTGGGTATGAGTTCCATCGCTCACGATCACGTGGCGGGTCACGACGATCACGCGCACGACCATCCGCATGGATGGCGTCGCTGGCTGTTCGCGACGAATCACAAGGACATCGGCACGATGTACATGATTTTCTCGTTTGTCATGCTGCTCTCGGGCGGCGTGATGGCGTTGATGATCCGTGCGGAATTGTTCGAACCGGGCCTGCAGTTCATTCGTCCGGAGTTTTTCAATCAGCTCACCACCATGCACGGCCTGGTGATGATTTTCGGCGCGATCATGCCGGCGTTCGTGGGCTTCGCGAACTGGATGATTCCGCTGCAGATCGGCGCGTCGGACATGGCCTTCGCGCGGATGAACAACTTCAGCTTCTGGCTGCTGCCGGTGGGCGGTCTGCTGCTGATCTCGTCCTTCCTCGTGCCGGGCGGCGCCACGGCAGCCGGCTGGACGATGTACGCGCCGCTGTCGGTGCAGATGGGCCCGGGGCAGGATCTGGCCATCTTCGGTGCGCACATTCTGGGTGCGTCGTCGATCATGGGCGCGATCAACATCATCGTGACCATTCTGAACATGCGCGCACCGGGCATGACGCTCATGAAGATGCCGATGTTCGTGTGGACGTGGCTGATCACCGCCTATCTGCTCATCGCCGTGATGCCGGTGCTTGCCGGCGCGATCACGATGCTGCTCACGGACCGTCACTTCGGCACGTCGTTCTTCAACGCGGCGGGCGGCGGCGATCCGGTCATGTATCAGCACATCTTCTGGTTCTTCGGACACCCGGAGGTGTACATCATGATTCTGCCGGCGTTCGGGATCGTCTCGCAGGTGATTCCGGCGTTCTCGCGCAAACCGCTGTTCGGCTATAGCTCGATGGTGTACGCCACGGCATCGATCGCGATTCTGTCGTTCATGGTGTGGGCGCACCACATGTTCGTGACGGGCATGCCGGTCACGGGCCAGCTCTTCTTCATGTACGCCACGATGCTGATCTCGGTGCCGACCGGCGTGAAGGTCTTCAACTGGGTTGCCACGATGTGGAAGGGCTCGCTCACGTTCGAGTCGCCGATGCTCTTCGCCGTCGGCTTCCTGTTCGTGTTCACGATGGGCGGTTTCACCGGCCTGATTCTCTCGCTGGCGCCGCTCGACATCCAGATGCACGGCACTTACTACGTGGTGGCGCACTTCCACTACGTGTTAGTGGCCGGTTCACTATTCGCACTCTTCTCAGGGTTCTATTACTGGGTGCCGAAGTGGACAGGTCACATGTACAACGAGTGGCGCGGCAAGTTCCACTTCTGGGGCTCGCTCATCACGTTCAACGTGACGTTCTTCCCGATGCACTTCCTGGGACTGGCCGGTATGCCGCGTCGTTATGCCGACTACCCCGCGCAGTTCACGGACTTCAACCAGATCGCGACGATTGGCGCGTTCGGTTTTGGCCTGATGCAGGTGTACTTCCTGTTCTTCGTCGCGATTCCGACGTGGCGCGGTGGCCCGGCCGCCGAAGCCAAGCCGTGGGATGGCGCAGAAGGTCTGGAGTGGACAGTGCCGAGCCCGGCGCCGTTCCACACGTTCGAGACGCCGCCGAAGGTGCATTGAACATGGCAGCCAGGCACGAACAGCGAGCGAAGAACCTGCGCACGGGGCTGATTCTCGCCTCGGTCGTGGCGGTCTTCTTCGTCGGTGTGATGATCAAGACCAAGTTGATGGGCGGTATCTGACCCGGAAGCCTCGCCGTCGCGGCGGGGCGCCCGGCAGCAGGCTCACGGCAGCGGAAGCAATGCAGCGCAACAGGCGGCACTGAGCGAGTGCCCTCAAGGCGAAT
Source organism: Pandoraea fibrosis (assembly GCF_000807775.2). Lineage (NCBI taxonomy): Bacteria > Pseudomonadati > Pseudomonadota > Betaproteobacteria > Burkholderiales > Burkholderiaceae > Pandoraea > Pandoraea fibrosis. Next base: position 562,500 of record NZ_CP047385.1, read on the forward strand.
ATGGGCGGTTTGCGACGAATCAATGTGCGTACCTTCAGCAAGTTGCTGCTGCTGGTCGCGGTGATGTTCGGTTTCGGCTATGCCATGGTGCCGTTCTACCGCGCATTCTGCGATCTTGTGGGCATCAACCAGTTGGGCGATCGCACGACCGAGATTTCGGCGCGCAATTCGCAGGTCGACGAGAGCCGCACGATCACCGTCGAGTTCGATGCCAACGCGCAGGGACCGCTGCGTTTCAAGCCGGCGAAGAGCAGCCTGACGGTGCACCCCGGCGAGATCGCGACCATCGAGTACGAAGTGGCGAATCAGCAACCGCACGAGGTGCGTGCGCAGGCGATCCCGAGTTACGCCCCGGCGCAGGCGGCGAGCTACTTCAAGAAGATCGAGTGCTTCTGTTTCACGCAGCAAACGCTGCGGGCCGGAGAGGCCAAGGAATTCCCGGTGGTCTTCGTGGTGGACACGAAGCTGCCCAAAGATGTGAATACGATCACGCTGTCCTATACTTTTTTCGATCTCGGCAAGAACGACGCCAATCAGCGCGCAGACGCCAAGGCGGGCGCGCAGAACGGTGAGTTGAACGCAGGAGCGACAGGAGGGGGCAAGGGCAGCAATGGATGACCTGAAGGAGGCGACCCAGCGCAAGCTGTCATTCGTCCAGACCATCAAGGCGGTGTTCTGGTCGTTTTTCGGTGTGCGCAAGGGGCGTGACCACGACCGCGATATGGCGCAGCTCAATCCTGTGCATCTGATCATTGCGGGACTGGTCGGGGGCATCCTGTTTGTCGTGGCGCTGGTGCTGTTGGCGAAGCTCGCCATACGGCTCGCGACGTGAATGGCATAGACAAAGAGAACCAAGCCTGGAGAGATAAGAATGAGTGGTCAACACCAAACGGCGCCTTACTACTTCGTGCCGGCCCCCTCGCGTCACCCGGTGAGCTGCAGTGTCGGCTTGCTGGTGGTGCTCGGTTCGGCCGCCGCGTGGGTCAACGGTCTATCGTGGGCACCGTGGACGGCGCTGGCCGGCCTGCTGTGGGTGCTTTGGGTGCTGCGCAGCTGGTTCGGCGACTCGATCGCCGAGTCCGAAGGCGGGCTGTACGGCAAACGCATCGACGTGTCCTATCGCTGGGGCATGAGCTGGTTCATCTTCTCCGAGGTGATGTTCTTCGCGGCCTTTTTCGGCGCCCTGTTCTACGCCCGCACGCTGGCCATGCCGTGGCTCGGCGATCTCGACAACAAGCTGCTGTGGCCGGACTTCACCGCTGTGTGGCCCAACGCCGGCCCGGCCGGCGTGGTCGACGCCTTCGAGACGATGGGCCCGTGGCCGATCCCGACGCTCAACACAGCACTGCTGCTGACCTCGGGCGTCACGCTCACGATCTCGCACCACGCCTTGCGCGCCAACCATCGTGGCAGTGCGATCTTCTGGCTGTTCGCCACGGTGGTGCTGGGCTTCGTCTTCCTGGGCTTCCAGGCTTACGAATACCACCACGCTTACACCGAACTGAACCTGAAGCTCACCTCGGGCGTGTACGGCTCGACGTTCTTCCTGCTCACCGGCTTCCACGGCTTCCACGTGATGTTGGGCGCGATCATGCTCAGCGTCATGCTGATTCGCCTGATGAAGGGCCACTTCACGCCGGAGCATCACTTCGGTTTTGAAGGCGCCGCCTGGTATTGGCACTTTGTCGACGTGGTCTGGCTGGGCCTGTACGTCGTGGTCTACTGGCTCTGACGTCGAACGCGGCAAGACACTCGGGACGCCGCCGGATTCCGGCGGCGTTTCCATTTGCAGCGGCCGTCGTCAACCGATAGGGCAGTAGGGGCTTTGCGGGGGAAAGCGGTGGACGGGCCGCGCAATGCGGCCTTATGTCGCACAGCCGAGTGCCACGCCGGAAGTCGCGGCACCGAGCGATGACGACAGGCGTCACAGGGATCGGGGACGGACAGTGAGGATGAGGTGCGGCGATTTGTCGCAGGAGGGCGGCGCGGGACTCAGTATCGTATGCCCGTGCTGTGGATCCAGCCCATCCAGTTGGCGAACAGGATGAGCAGGAACAGCGTCACCGACAGGCCGACGCGCACCATGAGCGAATGCACGGTGCGATTCGATCGGCCCTTGTCCCGCATCATGAAAAACAATGCGGACGCCAGACTGCCAAGAATCAGGACGAAGGCGATGGCAACAATGATGCGCATGATCTGTCCGATGACGGGAATTCGTCATTATCGGGCAACGGACACGCGCTGGCACGCTGCAATGCAGTGTATTGCGCCAGTGTTCATTGCGCTGCCAGACAAGGAATGCACGTGTTGAAAACTCTCATGCGCGGCATGCGGCCGGTACCGGCGCTGCTGATTCTGCTGGGCGTGATGCTCACCGCAGCGCTCGGCGTGTGGCAGTATCAGCGCGCACAGATGCGTCTGGCACGGCAGGCGCAGATCGAGCAGGCCGAACATGCACCGGTGATCACGCTCGGCGCGCAGACTTATGCGCTGGGGGATGTGGCGAACCGGCGCGTGCGTGTCACGGGCCGCTTTCTGCGCAATCGCGTGGTGTATCTGGATAATCGACCGCGCAACGACCAGCCCGGCTTTTACGTGGTGATGGCATTGCAGACGGCACCGGACCATGTGGTGCTCGTCAATCGTGGATGGCTGCCGCGCGATTTGCGCGATCGCGCCGCGATCATGCCCTATGCGACCCCGGCGGGCGACGTCACCATCGAAGGTCTCGCGCAGCCCGATGCGTCGCGTGCCTTCGAGTTGGGCCATGGCGGCTCGGCGGCGGGGTTGGTCATTCGTCAGAATCTCGATGTGGCAGATTACGCGCGCGAAACGTCGCTGCCGCTACAACCGTTTGTCGTCATGCAGACGAACGACACAGGCGATCATCTGCTGCGCGACTGGCCTGCGCCGGCGAACGGCGCGGATCGCAATTATGGATACATGGCGCAATGGTTCGGCATGTCGCTGATCCTTGCGTTGCTGGGTTTGCGTCTGGCCTATCGGCGCGGACGCCGGCTGGCGACAGCCACCGACCCTTTCACGCGGGCATGAGGCGAACATGAGTACAGAAGTGAGTGCCGGACGCACGGGGAACCCCGCCATCGATCCGATGCAACGACGCCGGGCGAGGCGCATGCTGGTGCTGCTGTTCGTGGTGTGTGCGGCGCCGGCAGTGGCGGCGTATCTGATGTATTTCGTCTTCAAGCCGCAGGGTGGCACGTCGGCCTACGGGAAGCTGATCGAACCGCAGCGGCCGCTGCCCGCGCTGGTGGTGCGCGACGACGAGACGGGCGCGACGCTGCCGTTGTCGTCGCTCAAGGGCAAGTGGCTGATGATCAGCGCCGATACGGCAGCCTGTGACGAGAATTGCGTGAGCAAGCTCTTCTACATGCGGCAGATCCGTGTGTTGCAGGGCAATGAGCGAACGCGTGTCGAAACCCTGTGGCTGGTGACCGACGATGCCCCGGTGGCCGACAAACTCGATGCGGCGTATGAAGACACGCGTCGCCTGCGGGCCGACCCGGTCGCACTGGCGTCGTGGCTGCCCACACAGGACGGCACCGGCCTGCGCGACCACATCTATCTGGTCGATCCGTTGGGCAACCTGATGATGGCGTTCCCGAAGAACGCCGATCCGGGCAAGATCAAGAGCGATCTGTCGCGACTGCTCAAGTGGTCGGGGACGGGTTGAGGGGCACGCCCCGCAATGTAGACGAGACCGCGCGCGTTGGCGCACGGGACATGACGAAGAACTGACGTAAAACCGATGCTTTACCTTCTGGAACTGGGCTTCATCGGCCTGTGTATTGCGGTACTGCCGCTCGCCTGGGTGCTATTGCGCCGGGATGCGAACAAGTACCGCAAACTGGCCTGGGTGACGACCTTTCTCACGCTTGATCTGATCATGTTCGGCGGTTTCACGCGGCTCACGGACTCGGGCCTCGGGTGCCCCGACTGGCCGGGTTGCTATGGCACGTCGTCGCCGTTTGCCGCGCACGCGGACATCCACGCCGCGCAGTCCATGCTGCCGACCGGTCCGGTGACGTTCGTCAAAGCGTGGATCGAGATGATCCATCGGTACTTCGCCATGTCGGTGGGCGTACTCATCATCGTGCTGATGGTGATGGCCTGGGTGAAGCGACGCGAACTGAAGCAGTCGCCCTGGCTCGCGACATGGCTTTTCCTTCTCGTGTGTGTGCAGGGCGCGTTCGGCGCATGGACCGTCACGATGAAACTTCAGCCGGTGATCGTCACCACACATTTGATGTTGGCGCTTACTCTGCTAGGGTCGCTTGCCTGGCTGGCATCGCGTCAGATGCCGCTTGCGAGTGTTGCGGCGGATCCGGGGGCGCTGCGCTGGCGTTGGGCGGCGCTGATCGGACTGGCGCTGCTGGTGTTCCAGATTGCGCTCGGTGGCTGGGTGAGTACCAACTACGCCGTGCTGGCGTGTACCGAGTTCCCCACCTGTCAGGGGCAGTGGGTGCCGCCGATGGACTTTCACAACGGCTTCAAGCTTTGGCGCGAGCTGGGCAAGACAGCCGGTGGCGAAGTGATTCCGATGGACGCGCTCGTGGCGATCCATTGGGTACACCGGACGTTTGCGGTGGTGGTCGTGGCGTATCTGGCGTGGTTGGCGATCCAGCTGCGGCGTCATGCCACGCTCAGAAAACCGTCTATTCTGGTATTGATGCTGGTGTTCGTGCAATTCGCGACGGGATTGTCGAACATCGTTTTCCAATGGCCGCTGCTCAACGCTATCGCTCATAACGGCGGGGCGGCCGTCCTGCTGCTGCTGCTCGTTATGTTAAACTACCGCATTCGCGCCGCTAGAACGGCGGCGTCCATTGCGGCCGGCCTGACAGATCAGGCAGACCTTCCGGCCCGCCAGAAGCCCCTCCCGTCAGCGGAGTCGGCTACCGAACCACTCGCTGGCGCCCCGACTGGCTCGGCATAGCGCATTGCCTCTGAGTGTATGAAAAGCACGACCCTTCCCCATCCGCCGTCTAGCCGTATCGCACAATACTGGGCGTTGACCAAGCCCCGTGTGACGCAGCTCGCCGTCTTCTGCGCCGTTATCGGCATGTTCCTGTCCACGCGCGGCATGGTGCCGTGGCAGGTGCTGATCGGTGGCACCATCGGTATCTGGCTCCTCGCCGGCTCCGCCTTTGCTGTGAACTGCCTGATCGAACAACGCGTCGACGCGCTCATGCGCCGAACGGCGTGGCGTCCCTCCGCGCGCGGCGAGATTGCCCCGTGGCAGATCATCGTCTTCTCGACGATTCTGGGCGCGGCCGGCATGGTGGTGCTCTACACGTTCACCAACGCGCTCACGATGTGGCTCACGCTGGCCACGTTCGTCGGCTATGCGCTGATCTACACCATCATCCTCAAGCCTTCCACGCCGCAGAACATCGTGATCGGCGGTGCGTCGGGGGCGATGCCGCCGGCACTCGGCTGGGCCGCCGCCACCGGCGCCGTGCCTGCCGATGCGTGGATTCTGGTGCTCATCATCTTCGTCTGGACGCCGCCGCACTTCTGGGCGCTCGCGCTCTACCGCCGTCAGGATTATGTGAATTCGGGCCTGCCGATGCTGCCGATCACGCACGGCGAGAAGTACACGCGTCTGCAGATCCTGCTTTACAGCGTGGTGCTGTTCGCCGTGTCGCTGCTGCCGTTCGCCCATCGGATGAGCGGGTATCTGTATCTGGTCTCGGCGGTGGTGCTCTCGGGCATCTTCCTGGGCTATGCGGTCAAACTGTGGCGTCACTATTCCGACGAGCTCTCGCGTTCGATGTTCCGCTACTCGATCGTCTACCTGTCGCTGCTGTTCGCGGCACTGCTGATCGATCATTACGTTCAGATTTTCCTGCTCGGCTGACGCCGGGCGGTCACGGGGCGGCGTCGGCCGCCGTGGTGTGAGTCACGAAGACAGGCGCGTTACGGTATTCTTGGCCGGCGCGCCTGTTGTATTTTCGGAAGCCATTTTTTCCATACGTTCTGGGGTCATTCGTTCATGAATCTCGCTGTCATCTGGTTGCGTCGTGCGATGTTGTTGATGGGACTCACCGTGCTGCTCGCCGCGTGTGGCAAGGCAGGACCGTCGTTCCAGAGCCTGGATATCACCGGAAACAAGGAGTTCGCGCAGGACTTCTCGTTGCAGGACCCGCAAGGCAAGACACGCACGCTCGCCGACTACAAAGGCCGCGCGGTCGTCATGTTCTTCGGTTACACGCATTGCCCCGACGTCTGCCCGACCACGATGGCAGAACTCAATCAGGTCATGCAGAAGCTCGGTACGGATGCGCAACGCGTCCAGGTGCTCTTCGTGACCGTCGATCCGCAACGCGACACGGCGGAACTGATGGGCCAGTACGTGCCGGCGTTCAACCCGGCGTTCGTCGGCCTGCGCCCGGCCGACGAGGCGGCGCTCAAGGAAGTCACGAAGTCGTTCCGCGTGGTGGTCAACAAGGTGGAAGGCTCGACGCCGAACAACTACACCATCGATCACACCGCCGGTATCTATGTCTTCGATCCGAACGGTCAGTTGCGCCTGTTCATGCGCCCGGACGAACCGGTCGATGCGATGGCCAAGGATTTGCAGACGTTGCTGAGCTGAATGCGTTGAGTCGCAGGACAGGCGGTTGCAGCACAAAAAAATCGCGCCCCACGGGGCGCGATTTTCATTTCTACCTGCTGCGGGTCAGGATCAGCTGTCTTCCTGACTGCGGCGTTCGAGGTCGTCGTGCGCTTCGAACCACATCACGTTGATGATGCCGAACGCGAGCGCGAGGCCGAGGCCGAGAATCCAAGAGAAGTACCACATGTCGCGACTCCTTGATCAGTACATCGTGTGCGGGTTGTCGTTGACCGTCTCGATCGTCACGCGGCCACGAATCACGCGATACACCCAGCCGGTGTAGAGCAGGATGATGGGCAGGAAAACGATCACGGCGATCAGCATGATTTGCAACGTGAGCTGGCTGGACGTGGCATCCCAGACCGTGAGGCTGCTGCCCGGCGACGTGGCCGAGGGCATCACGAACGGGAACATCGAGAAGCCGGCGGTGAGGATGATGCCGGCCATCATCAGGCCGGTCACGACGAACGTCCAGGCATAGGCGCGGCTGGTTGCAAGCAGGGCCGCGAGCAGGGCGCACAGACAGGCCACCACCGGCGCCGCGATCATCCACGGATAGGTGTGGTAGTTCGTGAGCCACAGGCCGGCGCCGGTCGTGACTTCCTTGAGCAGCGGGTTGGCCGGCGAGTCGGTCGGCCCCATCTGCGTGATGGCGAAGCCGTCGACGTGCGTGGCGACGAGCACACCCGCCACGATGAACAGCAGCAGTGTGCCCAGCGCGGTCAGGCGCATGATGCGCCCGGCGCGCTCGGCCACGACCGGATCGGCCTTCATGCGCAGGTGTGCGGCGCCATGCGTGAGCAGCATCAGTAGACTGACCAGACCGCACAGCAGGGCGAACGGGTTGAGCAGGGCCCAGAACGAGCCCGTGTACGTCGAGCGCATGGTGTTGTCGAAGGAGAACGGCAGCCCCAGCAGCAGATTGCCGAAGGCCACGCCGAATACCAGCGACGGCACCACGCTACCGACGAACAGCGCCCAATCCCACGAATTGCGCCAGCGTGCGCTGGGCAGCTTGTTGCGGTAGTCGAAGCCGACCGGGCGCAGGAACAACGCAAAGAGCACCAGCAGCAGTGCCCAGTACAGGCCGGAGAACGCCGCAGCGTAGACGAGCGGCCACGCGGCGAACATCGCTCCGCCTGCCGTCACGAACCACACCTGGTTGCCTTCCCACGTTGGGGCTACGGTGTTAATGATGACGCGGCGCTCCGCGTCGGTCTTGCCGAGGAAAGGCAGCAGCGTCGCCGTGCCCATGTCGAAGCCGTCGAAGAAGGCGAAGCCGATCAGCAGCACGCCGATGAGCACCCACCAGATCAGCTTGAGTACGGTGTAATCGATCATCATGATGTCGTGTCTCCCTGACGATCAGACCGAAGTCGCCGCACGGTCGCCGGCGATGGCGGTACCGTTCGTGCCTTCTGTCTCGAAGTGGTAGCGGCCGGTGTGCAGCGACGACGGGCCGAGCTTGACGTACTTCACCATCAGGAACATTTCAATGATGAGCAGCGCGGTGTAGAAGATGATGAAACCCGCGAGGCTCATATACAGGTCGCTTGCCGAGAGCGACGACGTCGAGAGGTGCGTCGGCAGAATGCCGGCGATGGTCCACGGCTGACGGCCCACTTCGGCCACGATCCAGCCGAATTCGGCGGCCAGCCAGGGCAGCGGAATCGCCCAGACGGTCCAGCGCAGGAACCAGGCCGAACGCGGCTTGAGCAGACGGCGGCGTGCGCACAGCCAGAAGGCCCACAGGAAGGTGAACAGGAACAGGAAGCCCAGTCCAACCATGATGCGGAACGACCAGAACACGGGCGCCACCGGCGGGATCGTGTCGTTGGCCGCCATGTGGATCTGCTCCGGCGTGGCGTCGACCACGTTCGCGGTGTACTTCTTGAGCAGCAGGCCGTAGCCGAGGTCGTCCTTGTACTTATCGAACTCGGTGCGCACGGCCGGTGACTTGTCGCCGCTGCGCAGCTTCTCGAGCGCCGCGAAGGCGATCATGCCACGCCGGATGTTCTCCTTATGCTCATCGCGCAGTTGTGTGAGGCCGATCACCGGGGTGTCGACCGAGCGCGTAGCGATGAGGCCCATGGCCCAGGGAATCTTCACCGCGAAGTCGGTGCGTTCTTCCTTCTGGTTCGGCAAGCCGAACAGCGTGAACGAGGCAGGCGGCTTGGCCGTTTCCCACTCCGCTTCAATGGCGGCGAGCTTGACCTTCTGCACTTCGCCGGTGGTGTAGCCCGATTCGTCACCCAGCACGATGACCGACAGCGTCGAGGCCAGACCAAAACCGGCCGCCACCGCGAACGAGCGCAGTGCGAACGGTACGTCGCGGCGTTTGAGCAGGTACCACGCCGAGATGCCGAGCACGAACATCGCGGCGGTGACATAACCGGCCGAGAGCGTGTGGACGAACTTCACCTGCGCCACCGGGTTAAAGATCACTTCCCAGATGCTGTTCAACTCCATGCGCATGGTCTCGTAGTTGAAGTGCGCCCCGACCGGATTGTTCATCCAGCCGTTGGCAACGAGAATCCACAGCGCCGAGAGGTTCGAGCCCAGCGCCACGGCAAACGTGGTCGCAAGGTGGCTAATGCGCGAGAGCTTGTTCCATCCGAAGAAGAACAGGCCGACGAACGTGGCTTCAAGGAAGAACGCCATCAGACCTTCGATGGCGAGTGGCACACCGAAGATGTCGCCGACGTAATGCGAGTAGTAAGCCCAGTTGGTGCCGAACTGGAATTCGAGCGTAAGACCCGTGGTCACGCCCATCGCGAAGTTGATCAGGAAGAGCTTGCCCCAGAACTGGGTCATGTCCTTGTAGATCTGCTTGCCGGTCATCACGTAGACCGACTCCATGATGACAAGCAGCCAGGACAGCCCGAGTGTGAGCGGGACGAACAGGAAGTGATACAGCGCCGTTATGGCGAACTGCAAGCGCGAGAGGTCAACGACTTCGCTACTGATCATGGCGGACACCTTGACTTGGGGTGGGGGACTGCGCTTCGACGGCTTGCGGCCCGATCAGGGCGCGAGCCACGACGTCCGGCGGCAACTGCATGTGCCTGGCCATCGGGGCGTCGAAGAACGCGTGCTTCAGAATGAACAGGAGTGCTACCTTGATCGCGAGAACGATCAGGATTTCGATCATGAAACGGGAAGGGCGGGTGCGCCAGCGCGTGATCAGCCAGGCGACGATGGCGGCGCTGCGCGACGCCGCGACGGGCGCGCTCGGCGCGGGAGGCTTCAGACTGCTAGGAGAGTGGGTGTCCATCCGTGACGGCTCCTGGCGTCGAAAGTCGTGGTGTTGGGAACAGCGTCGACTTCCGGCGCATTTTGCCTTATCGCTTGAAAATGTCAAACCGCGGAGCGCGGGGGCGGATGACACGCAAGTGACGCTGGTTCGAGGCGAATCCGCCATCACGAAAGATGGCCGACGAGAAGCGAGTTCGAGACAAGGTCGGGCGCGGCGAACGGCCCCCGGGCCGTCCTTCGCACGTAGCATGGCCACGTACGAGCCGATTCTATCGACCGGTCGCGCAGGCGACCTTGCGATGCATCAAGTCCGGCGCAAATGAGTCGTGAACTTTCGAAGTCCAATGAAAAAGCCCCGTGAATCTCACGGGGCTTCGGTGTCGGTGATGATCGACCGACGGTGATCCGGCAGGGTCTGTGGCAATTTGTCGCGTTGCCGCCCCCACCCGATCAAGGCATTACGCGTAGGCTTGCAACGCGCCTTTCATCTTCTTCATGGCGGCGACTTCGATCTGACGGATGCGCTCGGCAGACACACCGAACTCGTCGGCCAGTTCATGCAACGTGGCGCCACCGCTGCCGTCGTCGGCGACCGACAACCAGCGCGCTTCGATGATGCGGCGGCTGCGCGGGTCGAGGCGGCCAAGCGCGGTTTGCAGGCCGTCGCTTTGCAGATGGTCACGCTCGCGCGCGGCGATCACGGCGGTCGGCTCCTGATGCGAGTCGGCGAGGTACGCGATGGGGGCGAAGCTCGGGCTATCGCTATCGTCGCTGTGCCCTTCGAGGGCGATATCGCCACCCGACATGCGCGTTTCCATCTCGACGACGTCTTCGCGCTTCACATTCAGATCGCGGGCGACCTGGTCGATCTCTTCCGGCGTGAATGCCTGCAGGCCCTGCTTCTGGCTGCGCAGATTGAAGAACAGCTTGCGCTGAGCCTTGGTCGTGGCGACCTTGACCGTGCGCCAGTTGCGCAGCACGTATTCGTGAATCTCGGCCTTGATCCAATGCATGGCGTACGACACGAGTCGCACACCCTGAGTGGGATCGAAGCGCTTCACGGCCTTCATCAGGCCGATGTTGCCTTCCTGGATCAGGTCGGCGTGCGGCAGCCCATAGCCGAGGTAATTGCGCGCGATCGAGACCACCAGACGCAGGTGCGAGAGCACGAGCTGGCGGGCGGCATCGAGGTCGTCGCTTTCCCGCAGGCGTTTGGCGAGCGACTGCTCTTCCTCGGCGGTGAGCAGGGGAATGCGGTGGACAGCCTGAATATAGCTGTCGATATTGCCCAGACTGCCCGGCAGCATCAATGCCGACGGGGCGAGAGCAAGGGCACGAGAATTCGGCGCCGTGCCGGTGGCCGGCGTCGTCGGATGCAAAGTGGCGGCAGTACTCAAGTGGTGGACTCCTGGTTAGCCTCTGGGAAAGCATTTTAGCACTCTCTTCAGATGAGTGCTAAAGACGTTAGAACCCTTACCGGGCGGGAAGTTTCCGCCGTCTCGGGGTTTTCCAGCACCCCCCGAAAAACCGGAGAAGTCACTGGCGCAAACGTCGCATGGATGGTGTAAATTGCAACCCAAGTCGCGAGCGTTTGGGGTCGGCGAAGACGGGAGGTCAACATGGCGGGAAAGCACATTGACGTAGTGCGCGAGCGCGAATCCGCGCGTTTCGACGCAATGGTTGAGGGGGACGTCGAACAACTCGACGCGCTCCTGGCAGACGGCCTTCACTACGTTCATTCAAACGGCAAACGCGAAACCAAGCGCGAATTCCTCGACGCCCTGACCTCGGGCCGCCGTCGATATCTGGACATCGATATCCGGGCGCAAGAACTCCGACAGTTTGGCGACACCGTGGTCGTTACCGGCAAGCTCAAGATCGAACTGGAAACCGCGACCGGCTCGCTTGAGTCGCAAATGGCCTATACGGCGGTCCACGTGCTCGAGGCCGACGAATGGCACCTCATCTCATGGCAGGCGACCCGCATGGCGTCGGCCGAATGAATCGTCGGTCGTCTGCCGGCGGACCCGACGGCTATCTCGTCCGGTACTCACCGGACGTCCTCTCCGAACAGAAGATTTGATGTGTTTTGGGACAAATTGTTCCGGAAAATATTAAATTTATCGAATTCCGGTAGATTTTCGTACTTTACGAGCTAATCGAGTCGTTTTGCGGCCGAATATCGCTCGAATCGCCAATGGCGGCATCATTTCCGTTCACCGCGTGATGCCCAGCCCCAACGCCTGACGAATCACCTCGACCTGCCGGGCAATGGGTGCGGGCACGTCGACGTCGCCGGCCAGCACGGCTTCAATCCAACGGGCCGTGGCGGGGGCATCGGACGCGGGCAGTGTCGGCGGTATGCCCGTCGCGCCTTCCTCTGCGGATTGCCACAACCGATACACCCCATCCGAGAACCCGTCGATTGCGGTCTGGCGGCGGGCATCGGCGACCGGTTCGCCTTCCGTGCCGCGAGCCAGCAGCACACCGGGCGCCGGGCTGTTGGCGGCGTCGGCGAACATTTCGCCAAGCGTTTCCCGGTATTCGGGGTGCGTGTAGTTCACGAGCCGCAGTGCCGGCCCGGCAAACGGTTGCAACAGCTTCACTACCGTATGGCCCGAGTTGCGCACGCCCAGCGCGGCACGCATCTCCAGTAGCCGCTCCAGTGCGGGCGAGAGCGCGGCAATCGGCAGATAGGCGACGCGACGGGTTCGCAGTGCTGCCTCGGCCTCGGTGGCCGACTGGCAGGCGGCGTGGCCCAATGCTGCAAAGATCGCCTGTGTGCCGACGCGATTCGCGCCGCTGTGATGCTGGCCATGCACCAGCGTCGGAATGCCTTCGCGGGCGAGCAGCAACGCCAGCAGCGGCGTGAGATTCGGTTGCTTGCGCGCGCCGTTGTAGCTGGGGAGCAGGACGGGCGGCGGCGCGTCGGCCGGTGCGGCGAGCGGCGTGAAGGTCGCGTGCGCGGCGTCGAGCATCGCGCGCAGTTCGACAGGCGTTTCGCCCTTGATGCGATAGGCGATCAGCACCCCGCCCAGTTCGGCCGGTGCCACCCGATCGGCGAGGATGGCGTCGAACAGGGTGCGCGTCTCGTCGGCGTTGAGCGGCCGTGCGCCTTTCGCCCCTCGGGCGATGGTTTTGAGCAACGGCGCGCAGGCAAAAGGAGGGGCAGAGGTCATGACACTCGGGATGGGGATTCGTATCCGTTCATCATACGCAATCGGGTGTCCTCGGGGCCAGCGCTTGAAGTACCATCTTGTGTTCGGACGCGAGCGTCACAAGCCGTCTCGCCGCCTGCGCGTCTTCCCCCATTCCGATTTCGAGGTTTGTCATGTCCACGCTGTACAGCTATTTCCGCAGTTCCGCCGCGTATCGTGTGCGGATCGCCCTGAATTTGAAGGGACTCGATTACGACACCGCACCCGTGCATCTGGTGCGTGACGGCGGCGAACAGCTCAAACCGGCGTACCGCGCGCTCAACGTGAATGGACTGGTGCCAACGTTCATCGACGGCGACGCGAACATTCACCAGTCGCTTGCCATCATCGAGTATCTGGAAGACGTGCATCCGACGCCCGCGCTCCTGCCGGCCGACCCGGTGGCGCGCGCTCAGGTGCGGGCACTGGCGCTGGACATTGCCGCCGACATCCACCCGATCGACAACCTGCGGGTGCTGCGTTACCTCAAGCACGATCTGGGCGTGAGCGAGGCGCAGAAGAACGCCTGGTACGTTCACTGGATCGTCGAGGGGTTCACGGCGCTGGAAGCGCGGCTGGCGTCGCAATCTTCGCAATCGTCGCCGGGCAAATTCGTCTTCGGCGACACGCCGACGTTGGCGGATTGCTGCCTCGTGCCGCAGGTCTACAACGCGAACCGCTTCAACGTGGACATGACGCCGTTCCCGCGCATTGCCGCCGTGAACGCTCACTGCCAGACGCTCGACGCCTTCCGTCGCGCCGCACCCGAAGCGCAACCCGACGCCGAGTAAATCCGTCATGGTCGACCCGGCTTTCTGGCGGGGCATGGCGCTTGGCGCCAGCCTCATCATGGCGATTGGTGCGCAGAACGCGTTTGTGCTGCGGCAGGGCATTCTGAAGCGTCACGTGGGCCTGGTGGTGGCCGTGTGCGCCGTCTGCGACATGGCGTTGATCGCGGCTGGCGTGGCCGGGATGGGCGGCCTCATTGCTGCCTATCCGAGCTTCCTCGCGGCGGTGACGTGGGGCGGTGCGGCGTTCCTGTTCTGGTATGGCCTGCGCGCGTGGCGTGCGGCGTTGCGTGGGGCGGGCGCGTTGCAGGCGGACGGTAGCCATGCCGCTACGCAGGAGATGACGTGGCAACGCGCGTTCGTCCTCGTGCTGATGCTCTCGTTGCTCAACCCGCACGTGTATCTCGATACGGTGATTCTGCTCGGCGGCATTGGCGCGCGCGAGGCGTCGCCCGGTAACGTGTGGTTCGCGGCGGGCGCGATGACCGCGTCCGTGCTGTGGTTCACGCTGCTGGGCTACGGTGCACGCTTGCTCGCGCCGTTGTTCTCGCGGGCGCGAGCGTGGCAGATCCTCGACGGCATCGTCGGCATGATGATGTGGGGACTTTGCGCAGGGCTCGTCGCTCAGCAGTTGTAACGCATTGTTCGGCGATCCATTTCCGTCGCCTGACGTTCGCCCGGAAAAACAAACGGCCCGCCAATGGGAAATGGCGGGCCGTTTGTTTTGTGGCGGGCGATGCGAAGCGTATGGCGGGAGGCGTTTATCCCAGCAAAGCGTCTGCGAATTCGCGTGCCGAGAACGGTTGCAGGTCTTCGACCTTTTCGCCCACGCCGATGAAATACACGGGCACCGGACGCTGGCGCGCAATCGCGGCGAGAATGCCTCCCTTGGCAGTGCCATCGAGCTTGGTGACGATGAGGCCGGTGAGTTGCAGCGCGTCGTCGAATGCCTTGACTTGCGTGAGCGCGTTCTGCCCCGTATTGGCGTCGATCACGAGCAGCACCTCATGCGGTGCGCCGTCGGCAGCCTTGGCCAGCACGCGCTTGATCTTCTTCAATTCCTCCATCAGATGCAGTTGCGTCGGCAGACGACCGGCAGTGTCGGCCATCACGATGTCGATCTTGCGGGCGCGGGCGGCATTGACGGCGTCGAACACGACGGCGGCCGGGTCGCCGCTCTCCTGCGAGACGACGGCGACATTGTTGCGCTCGCCCCAGATCGTCAATTGCTCGCGGGCGGCTGCGCGGAAGGTGT
Source organism: Pandoraea fibrosis (assembly GCF_000807775.2). NCBI lineage: Bacteria > Pseudomonadati > Pseudomonadota > Betaproteobacteria > Burkholderiales > Burkholderiaceae > Pandoraea > Pandoraea fibrosis. The sequence goes on from NZ_CP047385.1 coordinate 577,638, forward strand.
CGCCGGCGGCGAGCAACACGGACTGGTCATAGTGCTGGAAATGCTTGGCGAGCTTGCCGATGCTCGTCGTCTTTCCCGCGCCGTTCACGCCTGCGATCATGGCGACCATCGGCGCGTCGCGACCGAGCACGAGGCTCTGCTCCAGCGGTTGCAGCAGATCGACCAGCAGGTCGTGAAGCGCGCGCTTGACCTGCTCGCCTTCGGTGAGTCGTTCGGACTTGACCTTCTTGCGCAGCGCCTCGATTAGGAACGTAGTGGCTTCGACACCCGCGTCGCTCATCAGCAGTGCGCCTTCGAGTTCTTCGAACAGATTTTCGTCGACCTTCACGCCGACGAAAATGCCCGTGAGGCCTGCGCTCGTCTTCGACAGGCCGGCTTTCAGACGCGTGAGCCAGGAGCGCTTGGCAGCCGGTGCCGGGGCGGGGGCGGCGACGATCTCGCCGATGGCTTCGCCGTGCGAGTCCTTGACGACGACAGGCGCCGGCGCGACCGGCTCGATAGGCTCGACCGGCTCGACCGGCTCAGGCGCAATTTGCGGGGCAGGCGTGGCAACGACCGGTGTCGGCGCTTCGAACGCCGGGACATTCACCGAGGCCGGTTCGGAATGCGCCGAATTCTCGACGGGGTCGACGGGCGCACGCGGGGTCTCTGCCGGTGCAGCAGGCGTCTGCGGTGCGGTGACGACTGTAGCGGGAGCGCTCGGGGCCGTGGCGGCGGGTACAACGGGTTGCGGCGTAGCGACCGGGGCAGATGCGGCGGGCTGAGCCTGCGCGGCCTCGGCCTTCGGCGCAGGGCACTCGACAGGAGCACCCGACGATTCGGGCGGTTCCGGCAATTGTGCCGATTCGGCGGATGCCGGCGATTCGGTCGATGCGGGACTCGTCTCGGCGGCCTTGTTACCGCCGGACTTGAAGCGCTTGAAGAAGCTGAACATGGGGTGAAGAACTCGACGTGGGGGCGCGCGGTCGGCGTGCGTCTGTGATTTGTCTTGCCATTCGCACCGGACAAAACACCCTACAATGGGCGAGTCGTTGTTTCCGACGCGGGAAATGCGACGTATTTTATCAGACGCGTATCGACGTCCATGACGGGCGAAAGGGGATCCATGACGGGAACCATGCGCTGGCGACGTGCCTTGGTCGGACTGACCTTGGCCGGTGTGATGAGCCTGAGCCATGCTGCGGACACCACCGGCAGCAAAACAACGGACAACACTTCGGAATTTACGCTATCGAACGGCCTGCGGCTGATCGTGCGCGAAGACCATCGGGCACCGACGGTCGCCCACGTGGTCTGGTATCGCGCCGGCTCGCTCGACGAGTTCAATGGCACGACGGGGGTGGCCCACGCGCTCGAACACATGATGTTCAAGGGCACCAAAACGGTCGGACCGGGACAATTCTCCCGTCAGGTCGCCGCCCTTGGCGGTCGCGAGAATGCGTTCACCAGCAAGGATTACACGGGCTACTTCGAGCAGACGGAGAAGTCGCGTCTGCCGGAGATGATGCGTCTCGAGGCCGACCGCATGGCCAACCTCACGCTCACGGCCGACGAGTTCGCCAAAGAGATTCAGGTGGTCATGGAGGAGCGCCGTCTGCGCACGGACGACCAGCCACGCGCATTGCTCTACGAACAACTGATGGCCACGGCGCTCGTGGCCAATCCCTATCGCCGCCCGATCGTCGGCTGGATGGACGATTTGCAGCACATGACGGTTCAGGACACGCGCGATTGGTACGAGCGTTGGTACGCACCGAACAATGCCGTGGTGGTCGTGAGCGGCGATGTGGACCCGGCGCAGGTCAAGCAACTTGCCGAGAAGTACTACGGCCCGCTCAAGCAGCGTGCGTTGCCTGAGCGCCGTCCTCAGAACGAGCCGGCGCAACTGGGCGTGCGGCGGATCTTCGTAAAGGCGCCTGCCGAGAATCCGAACGTGATGCTCGCATGGCGCGCGCCGCGCCTGACCGATGTCGAGAAGGATGACGACGTCTATGCGCTGCAAGTGCTCGCCGCTGTGCTCGATGGCTATGGCAATGCGCGTCTGACGAGTCGTCTGGTGCGCGAGCAACGCATCGCCAACGACGTGGGCGCCGGTTACGACGGTGTGGGCCGTGGCCCGCAGTTCTTCATTCTGGACGGCACGCCGGCACAGGGCAAGACGCCGGAGCAGATCGAGAAGGCGTTGCGTGCGCAAGTGGCCGATATCGCTGCACATGGTGTGACGCAGGCTGAACTGGCGCGCGTGAAGGCGCAGGTGGTGGCTTCGCAGATCTACAAGCGCGACTCGGTGTTCGGTCAGGCGATGGAAATTGGCCTGAACGAAATGTCGGGAATCTCGTGGCGCAAGATCGATCGCATGCTCGAAAAGGTGAAGGCAGTGACGCCTGCACAGGTGCAGGCGGTGGCGGGCAAGTACTTTGGCGACGAGTCCCTGACCGTGGCAACGCTGGTGCCGCAGCCGATCGACGAAGCGACACGCAAGCGCCGCGCCCAAGGGGCGGAAGACCTGAAGACCATGCGCTGAGAGAGGCCACACGATGATGAAAATTTCCGCACTGTTGCGTGCGTTCTCCGTGCCTGCGCGCACGGGCCTTCTGGCGAGTGTTGCCGCAGGTGCGCTGGTAGCGCTCATGCCGCTGAGCGCCTCGGCGGCGCTGCCGATCCAGCGCTGGGTCTCGCCGTCGGGTGCCAAGGTGCTGTTGGTCGAGAGCCGTTCGATTCCGATGATCGACGTGAACATCGATTTCGATGCGGGCAGCCGCTACGATCCGCCAGGCAAGTCCGGGCTGGCGTTGTTCACGGCCGGTCTGCTCGACTCCGGAGCGTCTGCGGCAGGCGGGCAGCCGGCGTTGACGGAAGCGCAGATTGCCGACCGCTTTGCCGACGTCGGGGCGATGGCGTCGACGAGCGCCGGGCGCGACGCCGCGACCGTCACCATGCGCACGCTGTCCTCGGCGGCTGAGCGTGACGCCGCCGTGAGCACCCTGGCGCAGTTCCTGCAACATCCGACGTTCCCCGATGTCGTGCTCAAGCGCGAAGCGGCGCGGCTGGCTTCGGCCATTGCCGAGGCCGACACGAAGCCCGAGGCGATTGCCGAGAAGGCGTTTCGTAGCGCCGTCTACGGTAGCCACCCCTATGGCGTGAGCCCGACGGTGGCCAGCGTCAAGGCGGTGAGGCGCGACGATCTGGTGCGTTTCTATCGCGATATGTACAGCCCGAAGCGCGCGGTCGTGACGATCGTGGGCGATATTGATCGTGCGCAGGCGGAGAAGCTCGTCGCCTCGCTGATCGATGCGATGCCGGCCGGTGTGACGCCGCCCGCCATGCCGCCGGTGGCGGCGCTGCGCAGCGCCGTGCAGATCGATCTGCCCCACCCCGCCGAGCAGGCGCATATCGTGACCGGGCAGGCATCGGTGGCCCGCAGCGATCCCGACTATTTCCCGTTGCTCGTGGGGAACTACGTGCTGGGCGGTGGCGGCTTCGTCTCGCGGCTGACGGCGGAAGTTCGCGAGAAGCGCGGTCTGACTTACGGCGTGTCGAGCGGTTTCGCCCCGCAGTTGCAGGAAGGGCCGTTCGAGATCAGTTTGCAGACGCGTCGTGAGCAGGCCCCCGAGGCGCTCAAGGTCGTGCGTGAGACGCTCGCCAAGTTCGTGCAGGACGGGCCGACCGACGCGGAGATGCAGGCCGCGAAGGACAACCTGACCAACGGTTTCCCGCTGCGCCTCGACAGCAACCGCAAGCTGCTGGCGAACGTTGCTGCCATCGGTTTCTACAACCTGCCGCTGGACTACCTCGATACGTGGACCGACAAGGTCGAGGCCGTCACCGCGGCGCAGGTGCGCGATGCCTTCGTGCGTCACGTGCAGCCGGAGCGGCTTGTCACGGTTGTCGTCGGTCCGAGCGATGTCTTCGGTGCGGCCAGTGCCGGGGCCGCCGCGCCGAGCGGCAAAGCCGATGCGGCCAAGTCGGCGAAATAGTGGGCACGAGTCCGCATAGGTCGACGTGAGTCGACCTATGCGACGGATTGCGGCGCATTGCGTGACACGTCATGCGGTTGGCGCGACGAATGAGAAACGGCACCGGTGTCATTCCCGGTGCCGTTTTTCTTGGGTGACGATGCGTGCCCGGGGGACGCCGCACTGGCTACCGGAGAATCCGTCTGCGCAACAGCACCAGCGCGAGCGCGAATCCGACGACGGCATAGACGGCAAGTGCACCGGCGTGCAGCCACGGCAGCTCGACGGCACGCCCGAGCATGGCCGGACGAATCAGCGCTACCGCGTGCGCGAGCGGTAACCACTCCGTCACATGACGCGCTGCTGCCGGGAGTTGCGACAAGGGGAAGAACACGCCGGAGAGCAGCAGCATGGGCGTCATCACGAGCGTTTGGTAGAACATGAAGAAGTCGTAGCTCGGTGCGAGCGCCGTCATCACCATCGCCAGACTCGCGAACGCCAGACCCGCGAGCAACACTGCGGGCAGCACTACAGGCAGGCTGTCGAGGCGTGCGTAGCCGAGCACACTGGCCACCAGCAGAATGGCGAGGCCCGAGAGCACCGCCTTGCTGGCTGCCCACACGACTTCGCCGAGTGCCACGTCGCCCAACGTGAGCGGCGTGTGCATCAGCGCCTCCCAGGTGCGCTGCACGTGCATGCGCGAGAAGCCGGAGTACATCGACTCGAAGCTCGCGGAGAACATCACGCTGGACCCGACGGTGCCCGCCGCGAGAAACGCGATGTACGAGGTGCCGTCGACTTCGCCGACCATCATCCCAAGGCCGAAGCCCAGCCCAAAGAGGTAAATCATCGGGTCGGCCAGATTGCCGAACATCGATGCGATGGCGAGCTTGCGCCACACGAGGAAGTTGCGTCGCCAGACGCCTGTCCACGGCGTGATGCCCGGGAGGTAGCGGGGCGCGTCGGGAGGGCGTGCGTGCGATGTGCCGGGATGAGGTGCCCTTGCCGCAGCGGCGGCGGTGCCTTCCGCGTGGGGGGCGCTGCCGGGATCGTGTCGATCGTGCTCAGTCATCGCGCATCTCCCGTCCCGTGAGTTTGAGGAAGACGTCCTCCAGATTCGCGCGCCGATGCAGATAGCGCACACCGGGCTGGTCCTGAAGCGCGCTTACGACCGGGGCGGCGTCGCGCACATAGCAGAAGTGGGTCTCGCCACTGGTCTCGAGGCGTTCGGCGAGCGGCGCCAACCGGGCGAGCAACGCCTGGGGAACGTCACCGAACACTTCCACAACGTCGCAGCCGATTTCCCGGGCAACCAGCTCGGGCGGTGTGCCTTCGGCAATCTTGCGGCCGTTGTCGATCACGCACAGACGATGGCACAAGCGCTCGGCTTCTTCCATGAAGTGTGTCGTGAGCAGAATCGTCTTGCCCTCGTTCATCAGTGATTTGAGCCGCTCCCAGATCAGATGCCGGGCTTGCGGGTCGAGGCCGGTGGTCGGCTCGTCGAGAACCAGCAGATCCGGATTGTTGACGAGGGCGCGGGCAAGGGTGAGGCGTCGCTTCATGCCCCCCGAGAGCTGGCTCACGCGGGCGTCGGCTTTCGATTCGAGACGGGCGAATGCGAGCAGGGCGGGCACGCGCTCGCGAAGCTCGGCGCGGGAGAGTCCGAAATAGCGGCCGAAGACGGCGAGATTCTCGCGCACGGTGAAGTCGGGGTCCAGATTGTCGAATTGCGGCACGACCCCGACACGGCGCCGCGCCTCGGGCGCCAGTCGCGGCACGGACATGCCGCCAAGGTGGATCTCGCCAGCGTCGGGAGTGACCAGACCTAGCAGCATGCGCAGGGTGGTGGTCTTGCCCGCCCCGTTCGGCCCCAGCAGACCGAAACACTCGCCCGGCGCCACGCGCAGCGAGAGGCGATCGACGACAGGGCGGCCGTCATAGGCCTTGCATAGCTCGGTTACCTCGATAGCGGCATCGGTCATGGCGAGTCGGGCGGTCTCCTGTCAATCCGCGGGGGCGTGCGCCGTGCGGCATCTGCGCATTGTCGGACAACGACCCACGCGCGTTCGCACATTGCCTTACGGATTGCGTGTCCTTATAAGGTGGGGATTGCGGGCGATGTGGTATGTTTCGCCTCAACAATGTAGCGTGATTTGTCATGATTTTGGATTCCTGGCGTGTGCAGCAGCGCGCGCGAACTCACTTTTTCCCCGGCGACGGGGCATTCGGCAAGGCTGTGTCGCGGAGGACGGTATGAAGTCCGGTGCGGGTAACGTGGCACGCGGCGCGCCGCAGCAAGTCCGGATCATCGGTGGCCAGTGGAAACGCACGCCGCTGCCGGTGCCGCCCGGCGACGGGTTGCGGCCCACGCCCGATCGGGTGCGCGAAACGCTGTTCAACTGGCTCGGCCAAGATCTGAGCGGCATGCAGTGTCTCGATGCCTTTGCCGGGAGCGGTGCGCTGGGGTTCGAGGCGGCATCGCGCGGTGCTGCGCGGGTGCTGATGATCGAGCACGCTGCGCCAGCCGTGCGCCAGCTTCGCGCCAATCAGGCGAAGCTCGGTGCCAGCCAGATCGAGGTCGTGCAGGCCGATGCCCGACGCCTGATAACCACACTGGCACCCGGGGCATTCGACGTGGTGTTTCTCGACCCCCCATTTGCGAGTGGTTGGCTGAGCGACTTGTTGGCGCCTGCGGCCCGTCTGCTGGCCCCGAACGGGGTGATATACGCAGAATCCGACATTGCGCTGGAGGACGATGCGCTCGCCGCGCTCGACCTCGCATGCCTGCGCCGGGCGAAAGCCGGGGCGGTGCATTATCATTTGCTTGAATCGATTCCGAAAACCTAGAGACCACAATGAATAAGTACGTAGCATCGGTCCCCAGCCGCGAGGAGACGTTGGCATGGTAGTGGCGATCTATCCGGGGACGTTCGACCCGCTGACCCGAGGACACGAAGATCTGGTTCGCCGCGCGGCGGGCATCTTCGACAAGCTCGTTGTCGGTGTGGCGGATAGCCGAAACAAGAAGCCGTTCTTCACGCTCGACGAGCGCATCGACATTGCGCGTGAAGTGCTGGGTCACTATCCGAACGTCAGCGTGGAAGGGTTTTCCGGGCTGCTCAAGGACTTCGTGCGCAAGCACCAGGCCCGCGTGATCGTGCGCGGTCTGCGTGCCGTGTCCGACTTCGAGTACGAGTTTCAGATGGCAGGGATGAACCGCTATCTGTTGCCCGATGTGGAGACGATGTTCATGACGCCGTCCGACCAATACCAGTTCATCTCGGGCACGATCGTGCGCGAGATCGCTCAACTGGGCGGCGACGTCAGCAAGTTTGTGTTTCCTTCCGTCGAAAAGTGGCTGGTGACGAAAGTCGGCGAGCTGCCGGCGAGGGAATGAGTATCGCGCGCGCCGGTCGGGGCTTCACGGCTGACCGGCGTTGCGATACGGCTGGAGGTGCCGTATGGCCTTGATGATTACCGATGAATGCATCAATTGCGACGTGTGCGAGCCCGAGTGCCCGAACGACGCAATTTCGATGGGGGTCGAGATCTACGAGATCGACCCGAACAAGTGCACCGAGTGTGTCGGTCACTTTGATGAACCGCAGTGTGTGCAAGTGTGTCCGGTGGAGTGCATTCCCATCAACCCCGAACACGTCGAGACGCCCGAGCAACTGCTCGCGAAATACACCCACCTGCAAGCGGATAAGACGGCCTGAGCGGCGCCATGCCGCTCGTTCGTCCGCCGCTCCGCTGCTCTGCCGCTGCGCTTACTTCCCCGGCGTGGCGTGCAGACGCATCATCGCTTTTTCCATCTCGCCTTTGACGACCAGATCGATGATGTCGAGTGAGCGCGACATGGCGTCGTCGATCAGGGCTTGCTCTTCCTTGCGCGGCGGCTTGAGCACGAAGTCCACGACCTGTTGCTGACTGCCCGCCGGTTGCAGCGTGCGCGGATGGCCGATGCCCAGGCGCAGGCGCCAGAATTCGGGCGTCGTCAGGTGGGCGGCAATGTCCTTGAGGCCGTTGTGGCCGCCGCTGCCGCCGCCTCGCTTGAGCTTGACGGCACCCGGCAGCAGATCCAGTTCGTCATGCACGACGAGAATCTCATCCGGCAGAATCTTGTAGAAGCGCGCGAGGGCGACGACCGACTGCCCCGAGCGGTTCATGAAGGTCTGCGGCTCGAGCAGCCACACCTCCTGACCGGCGATGCGCGCACGCGCGGAGAAGCCGTGGAAGTGCTTCTGGTGGGTGAGCGAGGCGCCGCATTGCTGCGCCAGCGCGTCGACGAACCAGAAGCCGGCGTTGTGACGCGTCGCTGTATATTCGGCGCCCGGATTGCCGAGCCCTGCGATCAGCTTGATCATTTCGGTATCAGGATCTTGGTGCGCGTACCGTCGGGCATACGCACCGCCAATAAAAAAACCCGCCGGACAGGAATGTCGCGGCGGGTCTTGCGTCCAGCGTCGCCGCTGAAAGCTAACGCACGAGGCTTAGGCAGCCGGCGTTTCGCCTTCGGCAGCCGGGGCGGCCGCTTCGTCAGCAGCAACACCAGCCGGTTGGACGGCTTGCGCCACCACCGGGTTTTCTTGCTCGACGTGCAGCGTCAGCGTCACGCCGGCGGGCAGCTTGACGTCCTTGGCGTGCACCGATTGACCGGCTTCCAGCTTCGACAGGTCAACTTCCAGGAATTCCGGCAGCTTGCCCGGCAGGCAGTTGATGTCGAGTTCGTTCACGGTGTGGCTGATCACGTTCGACGCCAGCTTCACGGCCGGGGCGTTCTCAGCGCCCAGGAAGTGCAGGGGCACCTTCACGTGGATCGACTTGTTCGGGTCGACACGTTGGAAATCCACGTGCAGAACCAGTTGCTTGAACGGGTGGTACTGCACATCGCGCAGCAGCACTTGTTCGGTCTTGCCGGCAACTTCCAGCTCGAGAATCGACGAGTGGAAGGCTTCCTTGCGGAGGGCGTGCCACAGGGCGTTGTGATCGAGTTCGATCAATTTCGGATCGACATTACCACCGTACACGATGCCCGCGGTCTTACCGGCATTGCGCAGGCGGCGGCTCGCACCCGTACCTTGCAGATTACGCTCAAAAGCGACGACTTTCATAACAACTCCTTGGACTGCCCGCGACCAGGCAGCGATTTCTTCCCGAAGATCCCGCCAAAAAACACAGGCTTCAGGAACGACAAAGGCGGGGAGATGCTCCCCGCCGACATAACAACGGCGCCACACAGGCGCCGCCGCAAAATCCTATAGAACGCTTATTCCGCGAACAGCGACATCACCGAGTCGCCGCGACGAATCCGCGAGAACGTTTCGGCGAGCAGATTGGCGCAGCTCAGCTGGCGAATCTTGCCGCCCTTCGAGTCGTCGCGCAGCGGAATCGTGTCCGTCACGACCACTTCGTCCAGCTCCGAGGCGTTGATACGCGCCGCAGCACCACCGGACAGCACCGGGTGCGTGCAGTACGCGAACACCTTCTGTGCGCCACGCTCCTTCAGTACTTGCGCAGCTTTGCACAGCGTACCGGCGGTGTCGACCATGTCGTCCATGATGACGCAGGTACGGCCTTCGACTTCACCGATGATGTTCATCACTTCGGCCACGTTGGCCTTCGGACGACGCTTGTCGATGATGGCCAGATCGCAGTGCAGTTGCTTAGCGAGGGCACGGGCGCGAACCACACCGCCGACGTCCGGCGACACCACCAGCAGGTTTTCGTGGTTCTGCTCGCGCACATCTGCGAGCAGCAGCGGCGAAGCGTAAATATTGTCGACCGGGATATCGAAGAAACCCTGAATCTGGTCGGCGTGCAGGTCCATCGTGATAATGCGCTCGACGCCTGCGATTTGCAGCATGTTGGCCACGACCTTCGCCGAGATCGCCACGCGCGCCGAACGGGGGCGACGATCTTGACGGGCATAGCCGAAGTACGGGATGGCAGCAGTGATCCGGCCGGCAGAAGCGCGCTTGAGCGCGTCGACCATGATCATCAGTTCCATCAGGTTGTCGTTGGTCGGTGCGCACGTCGACTGGAGGACGAAGACGTCCTTGCCGCGCACGTTTTCCTGAATTTCGACCTGGATTTCACCGTCGGAGAACCGGCTCGCCATGGCCTTGCCGAGCGGGATGCCGAGCGTGTCGACGACCGCTTGGGCCAGGGCGGGATTGGCGTTCCCGGTGAATACCATTAGGTTATCACTACTCATCTGGCTACCTGCGGAACGTTTGGATGCTGACACTGCACGACAGAGAAATTGGCAGGGGAGGAAGGACTCGAACCCTCGTATGCCGGAATCAAAATCCGGTGCCTTAACCAACTTGGCGACTCCCCTACACTAACCGATGCCCTTGCTGCGTCGTAGGAAACGCAACAAAGTAAAACTTTCTCACGCAAATCCGAACATTGGGTGTTCGGCCAGACTGGTGGTCACTTGACCGATCCAGCGCTCTGGCAATCGCTTGCATGCCGCTTCCGCCTCTGCCTTCGTGTCGAATACCGCAAACACGCTGGCGCCGGAACCTGTCATGCGTGCCGTGGTGAAGGTTCTGAACCAGTCAATCACAGCAGCGACTTCCGCGTATTCTCGAGTGACTGCCGCCTGCATGTCGTTACGGAAGATTTCATCCGTTTCGAGCATGTTTTTGCTGGCGTGCTCAAGAAAGAACGCCATTGTGACGATCTTCGTATCCCTTGTCAACAGGGGGTCGCGAAATATTTTGTCTGTCGCGACGTGCACGCGCGGATTCACGACGAGGAAGTGTCGTTGCGGCAAATCGACGGCGTGCAACTCCTCGCCCAGGCCCTCGGCGAAGGCATTTTTGCCGAAAACGAAGAACGGCACGTCGGCGCCCAGTTTCAGGGCAAGCGTCTGAAGCTCGGTGCGCGACAGATTCAGTTGCCACATGCGATTGAGCGCGAGTAGCGTCGTCGCGGCATCCGAACTGCCGCCACCGATACCGCCGCCCGCGGGCAGGCGCTTCTCGATGGCGATGTCCACGCCGAAACGCACGCCGCAATGTTCCTGCAGCAAACGCGCCGCCCGCACGGTGAGATCGGTTTCCGGCGGCACACCCGGCAGCGGGTTCGTGTGCACGATCTGGCCATCGTCCCGGCGCTCGAAATGCAGCGTGTCGGCCCAATCGATCAGTTGGAAGACGGTTTGCAGCTCGTGATAGCCATTCGGCCGGCGTCCCACGATGTGCAGGAACAGGTTCAGCTTGGCCGGAGCCGGGCAGTCACGCAGGATTTCGTACATGGCGATGCGACACGAGGGCTAGCGGGTATCGTCGCCGCGACGCGCGCGACACCGATGTCCGGAAATAGGGGAAACGTCCCGATGAGTCCGATCGATAGGGGAACGGCACGCAAACGTGCGTTCGCAAGGTCGATGCCGGTCAGACGGGGCGGCGCCAAGGATAGCATCGTCGCGGCGGCAACGCCCGTGCAGGCGTTGCCATCTCGTCGGCGAAAGCGGAGTGAAAGATGCGAGGTGCGACGAGAGATGAGACGGGCGATGCGATGATCCACGCGCAACCCGACCGGGACTTACTCGTCGATCACCAGCCGGACGGCGAGCGGCGAGCCGTCGAGGTCGCGCGAGAGGTCAAGGCGTTTGACCCGCAGCGGCGAGCCATCGAAATAGGCCTGATAGTCGATCGTCCAGCCGTCTTGTTTCAGATGCGTCGGACGTTGCGTTTGCGGATCGCGTTCGATGCTGGCCTGCGAGCCCGGCGCGCTCTGCATGCGCAACCAGTAGCGCAGTCCGCCCACCGGCAGCGCAAAGCCGAGCGCGTCGTGCATGACATCTTCGAGACGCGGGCCGGTCAACGGTGCCTTGCCGGGCAACTCGAGCGACGCACGCCGCGGATTTTCGCGCACGATCGCCTGTGTTTGCCCAAGCGGATCGAGCAGTTGAACCGTCGCGTTCTCGCCGCTTTGCTGCCAGTCGAAATTGCCGTAAGTGTTACGTGCTTCGCCGTTTTGCTCGTAACGCACGGCGAAGCGGCCGCGATAGTGTTCGACGCTCGCGCCGTCCGGCGCCGTGGTCGGCACGGGCGGTGCGAGACTCGCGCAACCCGTCGCCAGCACGGCGCCCGCGCAGGCCAGCGCCAGCGTCATGGCGCGAATCGAGCGAGATCCCCCGAACGAGAACGATGCAGCACGAAGCGAGAACGTCGACATCATTCGCATTACGGGGCCACGTTGTAGCGCTTCATGGTCGAGCGCAGAGTGTCATCGTCGCCATCGAGTTTCAACGCTTCGCGCCACGTCTTGCGCGCTTCGTCCTGCTGACCAGATTCCCACAGCACTTCGCCCAGATGCGCGCCGATTTCCGCCTGTGCCTGAATGCCATACGCGCGGCGCAGCAAATCAAGGGCTTGCTGCTTGTCGCCGAGGCGATACTTCACCCAGGCCAGACTGTCCATGATGTACGGATCTTCCGGAGCGAGCGACGACGCCTTTTGCAGCAGCTTGAGCGCTTCCGGCAAACGGATATTGCGCTCGGTCAGCGAATAGCCCAGCGCGTTGTATGCCTGTGCGTTATCGGGCTGCGACGTCATCACGCGACGCATCGCCTTTTCCATCACGTCGTAATGCTTGTTCAGTTCGGCCACCATGCCGTACTGATAGAGCAGGTCCGGGTCGTCGGGGTTGTTCTTGACCTCGACGGCGAGCAGCTTCTCTGCGTCGTCGTAGCGCTTCGCCTTGACGAGCAGATCCGATTCGGCGCGCTTGAGTGCGAGTTGCTCGCGCGGGTCGCTCGACTTGATGCCATGCAACAGGGCACGACCTTCTTCGACCTTGCCCTGATCGGCGAGCAATTGTGCGCGACCGATCTGTGCGGGCAGATACGCGTTGCTGTCTTCGCGAATCTTCGAGAGCCACTTGTCGGCGGCCGGATAATCCTTGCGATCCTGCGCGATCTGCGCGAGATAGACGTAGGCCTGAGCGCCATCGGTGTTCTGCTGTTCCGCTTCTGCCGCGTACTTCTGCAGATACTGCTCGGCGTGTTCGGGATGCTTGGCGTGCAGGTTGAGCAGCGCGAGCGCCATGAGCGTCGAGAGTTCGTGCGGGTAACGCTTCTCCAGCGTCTCGAACTGCTTCTGTGCCGCATCGAGCTGGTTGTCGGCGAGCAGCAGCTTGGCGTAGGCGAAGCGCGCTTCCTTGGCGTTCGGGTTGCGATCGAGGAACGTCTTCAATCCGGCGATGGCGCTGGTGCGCTCTTCCGGGCCCATCTGCCCATAAAGAAGAGCCGCGGCTTCGTAGTCGGGCTTGAGCTTGAGGGCCGTTTCGAGCGACACGCGTGCGCCGGCTGTGTCACCTGCGTCGAGTTGCGAGCGGGCGATCGCCAGTTGCGCCTCGGGGCGCTGCATGTCGTTCGCCAGCATGCGCTTGAGCGAATCGATGCCCGTAGCGCGCTCCGGACTGCGCGCAATCATCTGCTGAAGTTCGAGAATGGCCTGACCGCGACGCGCTTCCGGCACCTTGTTCAGTTCGTCGACCAGCAGCGGTTCGGCTTCGGCCAGATGGCCGGTGCCGACTTCGAGGCTCGCGAGCAATTGCGACGCCGGACGCCAGGTCGGGTCGAGCTGATGCCACAGACGGGCGGCCACCAGCGCATCGCCGAGCTGACGCGCACCCAGCGCGATCTCGACCGAACGGCGCGCCATGCGCGGATCCTTGGTCCGGTTCGCCAGGGCGATGTACGTGTTGAACGCCGGTGCGAGACTGCCTTGTTGCAGGCTCAGCTCGGCGGCCATTACTTCGAAAACGATTTCGCTGGTGAGCGCGACGTTCGGCAGCTTTTCGCGCGGGATGTTCGCGTTCGGTTTGACATCGTCGCTGTCGACATCCGCATCGGCGTCACTGGCCGCGCCGGGTGCGACTGCGTTGGACGGCACCGCCGGTGCTTTCGGCGCCGTTTGTGCGGCAGGGCCGGTCTGCGCGAATGCATTCGAAGATGGCAGGAATGCCATGATCGCGCTGGCGCACGTTACGCTGAGCGCCGTGGCGCCGGCCCACGCCCCGCGTGCCAGGGCGCCGCGCAGGCGCAAAACCACGGGTGCCACGGTGAGCGCTGTCTTGTCGGCGGCGGGAATGGACTGGAATCGGGTGTTCGGCATAGGGATCCACGGCAGGTTTCGAGCGATTGTAGCGCGCCCGATACAATAGAGTCTAAATCCTCAGCAAACGTTCGCAGGCATGCCTGAACTCCCAGAAGTCGAAGTTACCCGCCGCGGTATTGCGCCGCACGTGGCGGGCACGCGTATCGCGCGTATCGACGTGCGCAACGGCGCGTTGCGCTGGCCGGTGCCCGATGGCCTCGACACGCTCCTGCGTGGTGAAACGCTCGTCGGTGTGACTCGTCGCGGCAAGTATTTGCTGCTCGAGTACGCGCCCGGCTGGTTGCTCGTGCATCTCGGAATGACGGGCACCCTGCGCGTGATGCCCGAACCGGAGGCGCTTCCCACCGCTGGCGTGCATGACCACATCGACCTGGTGTTCGAGCGGTGCGCGCTGCGCTATCGCGATCCTCGCCGTTTCGGCGCGGTGCTGTTCCATCCGCGCTCGGCCGGCGATGTGCTCCTGCATCCGCTGCTCGCCAGTCTCGGCGTGGAGCCCCTGACGGACGACTTCGACGGCAACTGGCTGTATGCCGGCACACGCGGCCGCACGGTCGCCATCAAACAGGCGCTGCTCGCGGGCAGCATTGTGGTGGGTGTGGGTAACATTTATGCGTCGGAGAGTCTCTTTCGCGCCGGTATCCATCCGCGCATGCCGGCTGGCAAACTCTCGCGTCCGCGTGCGGACAAGCTCGCAAAAGCGGTCAAAGACGTGCTGGCCGCCGCCATCGAGAAGGGCGGCAGCACATTGCGCGACTTCGTCGGCAGCGACGGCAAGAGCGGCTATTTCCAACAGGAGTATTTTGTCTACGATCGCACCGGACAACCGTGTCGGGTGTGTGGCACGCCGATCCGACAGATCGTGCAGGGCCAGCGCTCCACGTTCTTCTGCCCGCATTGTCAGAAATAACACAGCGGCGATGGCCGATTGAGCGGCAACGCAATGCGTCTTCGTCTGCCATCGACTGCTGCCCCCGACGCCCCCCGAAATCCATATGAACGAATCGTCCAACGATCTTCCTGCCAACTCGCTTGCGGGCACTTTTGCCGAGCGCCTCATCGCCTGGCAGGCGGAGCACGGCCGCCACGACCTGCCATGGCAGAACACGCGCGACGCCTATCGCATCTGGCTGTCCGAAATCATGTTGCAACAGACACAGGTCGCCACGGTCATTCCGTATTACGGGCGATTTCTCGAACGCTTTCCCGATGTAGCCGCGCTCGCCAGCGCACCGCAGGACGACGTCATGGCGCTCTGGGCCGGCCTTGGTTACTACTCGCGGGCGCGCAACCTGCATCGTTGCGCGCAGGTCGTCGTCGCTGAACATGGCGGACGTTTCCCGTCGGATCCCGAGACACTCGCTACGCTGCCGGGCATTGGCCGCTCGACGGCCGCCGCGATTGCCGCATTTGCTTACGATGCGCACGCCGCGATTCTCGACGGCAATGTCAAACGCGTGCTGGCGCGCGTGTTCGGCATCGAGGGCTTTCCGGGGACGCCGAAGATCGAGCGGGAGATGTGGGCGCTGGCGGAATCGTTGCTGCCGAAAAGCGACTTGCCCGCTTACACGCAGGGCATGATGGATCTCGGTGCGACGCTGTGCGGACGTGGCAAGCCGCGTTGCGGCGAGTGCCCGTTCGACAGCGATTGCGTGGCCCATGCCACGGGACGCGAGCGTGTGTTGCCGACATCCAAGCCGAAGAAAGTGCAACCCGAGCGCTATGTCGACGTGCTGGTGATTTGCGCGCACGAGCGCATCTTGTTCGAACGACGGCCCGACAGCGGGATCTGGGGCGGGCTCTGGAGTTTTCCGGAATTGACACCGCCGGCCGGTGAGCGTGAGGTGGACGATGCGTCGCTGCGCGAGCGTCTGAGCGCGCATGCGGCGGCCCTGGGGGCAAGGCAGGGCGTGGTGCAGTCAATCGTGCCGCTTCAGGGGCTCACGCACGTCTTCACGCATTTCCGGCTGCACTTGCGGCCGTGGCTGGTGACGTTGTCCGGGGCATCGGCCGCGCGATCAGGAGATTTGCGTCACGCCTGGTTCGATACCGCGGGCATCGCTGCCGCTGGATTGCCGTCGCCGATTCGCAAGATTGCCGACGCGCTGGCGGCGATTTCGCCGGACGACGGTCAACTCAGTTTGCCGGCCTGAATCAGGGGATAGGCGTGGGGTCGGGCGGGGCGAGTTCACGATGGCGCACGAGCACGCTGGCTTCCGTCCGGAAACGAGCGCCCAACGTTTCGGCAATGAATACGGAGCGGTGCTGACCGCCCGTGCAGCCGATCGCTACCGTCAGATAGCTACGGTTGTCGCGCATATAGCTCGGCAGCCATTTGTGCAGATACGCGCCGATATCGTTGGTCATCTCGTCGACTTCCGGAATGGCCGAGAGGAAGTCGATGACCGGCTGATCGCGCCCGGTGAGCGGGCGAAGCTGTGTGTCGTAATACGGATTGGGCAGAGAGCGCACGTCGAACACGAGATCGGCGTCGAGCGGCACGCCGTGCTTGAATCCGAACGACTCGAACATCAGCGTGAGTCCGGTGTGATCGTGTTGGACGAATTCGCGAATCCAGCGGCGCAGCGCGCTTGCGCGCAAATTGCTGGTGTCGATCTGGTGACCCAGTTCGGTCACGCTGTTGAGCATCTCGCGCTCTTTCTCGATCGCCTCGACGAGCGAACCGGTCGCCGAGACCGTATCGTCGCCGGAGGCTGAGAGCGGGTGACGGCGACGCGTTTCGGAGAAGCGCTGTACGAGCGTTTGCGTGGTGGCGTTGAGGAACAGTGCGCGCACGTCGTGGCCGAAGCGGCGCAGTCCACCGATGATGGGTGGCAAATCGGCGAGCGAGCCGCCGCTTCTCGCGTCGATAGCGACGGCGAGGCGCGTGTAGTTCTGCGTTTCGAGATATTCGGCGAGTTCAGGCAGAAAGCGCGACGGCAGATTGTCGACGCAGTAGTAACCCGCATCCTCGAGGACGTTCAGGGCGAGCGATTTGCCGGAACCCGAAACGCCGGTAATCAGTACGATCTTCATGACATTTCCCGGATACAACCATCATGGTAAGCGATTGTGTCTTACGGGTGTCGAGACGACAGAAACGAGAACGTTCCCGACGATTTCTCTTGATTCACGAGAGAACGGCGTTTCACATGCGACAACGGCGCCCGTAGGGCGCCGTCGGGCGAGCGTCGGCGGGGAAAACCGTCAGGCCGCCGGTTTGTTCGACAGGCACGACTTCATGAAGGCTTTGCGATCGTCGCCTTTCTTGTCGGCGGCTTGCGCATTACACGTCTTCATCTTTTCCTGCTGGGTCGGCTTGGCGGCGGCGGCTGGCTTGCTCGACAGGCAGTCCTTCATGAACGCCTTGCGATCGTCACCCTTCTTGTCGCCTGCCTGCGTATTGCAGGTGCTCATCTTGTTCTGTTGGGAATTGGCTGCCTTGGGAGCTGGCGCCGGGGCGGCCGTTTGGGCGAACACGGGCGATGCGAGCAGCGGGGATACCAGAAGCCATGCAGCGAGTGCTTTTTTCATGATCGTCTCTCCATAAGGTCGACACGCACGGGAAGGGACCGCGTGGCGATTACAACATGAAAGAAAACGCGCCGCAATCGCGCGGCGTTGACAGAAAAAAGCAGAAATTGCGGTAAACCCCGGCGTTTTGGGCAACGACCGGCGTTACCCGTGGGGGTTCAGAGCAGCTTGCCCTGCATGCCGTCCGGGTCCTGCATGGCTTGCCGCTGGCGTTCCATGAAGTCCTTGAGGGTATCGATGCCGCGCAGTTGCAGGATCGTATTGCGCACGGCGGCTTCGACCAGCACGGCGAGGTTTCGCCCGGCGGCCACTTGCAGGATGACCTTGTTGATGGGCAGGCCCAGGACATCCACCGTCTGCGCTTCGAGCGGCAGGCGCTGGAATTCGCCATCGGGGCGGCGCACCAGTTGAACGATCAGCTTGAGCTTCATCTTCCGGCGCACTGCCGTTTCACCGAAGATCGTCTTGATGTCGAGCAGGCCGAGTCCGCGTACTTCCAGCAGGTTTTGCAGCAGCGGCGGGCACCGGCCTTCAACGAAATCCGGTCCGAGACGCACGAAATCGACGGCATCGTCTGCCACCAGCCCATGACCCCGGCTGATCAGTTCCAGGCCGAGTTCGCTCTTGCCCAGGCCGGAGTCGCCGGTGAGCAGCACGCCCATGCCCAGAATGTCGAGAAACACGCCGTGCATCGTGCATCGTGGCGCGAACACACGCGAAATGTACAGACGCAGGCTGTCGATGACGGCCGCCGTCGACATCGGCGTGGTGAACAGCGGGGTAGATGAACGGGTACAGCGCAGCACCAGATCGGGCGGGGCTTCGAGGCCATCGGCCACGACGAGAAACGGTGGCTCGAGCGCAATTACCTCGCCCATATGACGCTTACGATTTTCGTCCGTCAGGCGCTGGTAGTAACGCAGTTCGGCCTCACCCAGCACCTGAATCCGGTTCGGGTGGATGAGGTTCAGGTGACCGACGAGGTCGGCGCTTGACGTGGCGGTGGCGACGCTCTCGGGCGTGAAACCGCGCTCCCATCCCTCATGGCCGGTCAGCCACGACAAACGAAGCGTGGCGGCGTTGTCGTCGAAAATGCTTTGCGCGTTGATGCCGGTCAGTTCCACCGCGTCGCCTCGTTCGGTTGGGTGTGGGAGCTACGAATTCTCGGATGTTCGCGGCGGATACCGGCGCAAGCGCCGGCTCAGGGCTGCCAGTTGGCGAGTGCGGCGTGGATCTCGTCGGCACTCGGCGCGTGGGTCAACGTCTCGCGCATCGCGCGATCGGAGAGCAACTGGGCAATTTCGGAAAGAATCTCAAGATGTTGCTGCGTTGCCTGCTCCGGTACCAGCAGGAAGAACAGCAGGGACACCGGCTGGCTGTCGGGCGCTTCGAAGGGAATCGGGTCATCGAGGCGCACGAAGGCGGCCATCGGATGCTTGAGGCCCTTGATTCGGCCATGTGGAATGGCCACGCCTTCGCCCAGTCCGGTCGAGCCGAGACGCTCGCGTGCGAACAGATTGTCGGTCACAAGCGCGCGCGACAGGCCGGCATTGTTTTCGAAAAGTAGCCCGGCTTGCTCGAAGACGCGCTTCTTGCTGGTGACTGACAGTCCAAGCAGGATGTTGGACGCAGGTAAGAGTTTGACTAAACGGTTCATCTTGTAATGCGGGCGAACGCTGAGTCGCCCTCCAACCCCCGATTGACCACGCATTATAGACCACCCGCCGCAGCGGCCGCGGCAATCCACGGAACTTGGCGGAACCATACAAAAGGGGCCGTTCAACGGCCCCGCGGTGGGTGATGCCAGACTTATGACAGACGCGTGTGCGCTCGGGTGGTTCCGTGCGATTTCACGAGGCTGTCAGTCAATGCGACTACCACGCCCGGACAGACTCATTGCAGCGGTTCCGCCTCGGGAGGTTGCTGGTGCTTGAGGGCCTCGCGACCGTGATCCTGAACCTTGTCCTTGTATTGCATTACCTTGCGGTCGAGCATGTCGATCAGCTTGTCGATGGCGGCATACATATTCTCGTCACACTTCTCGACGAAAATTTCCTTGCCCTTGAGATACACGGTGACGCTAGCAATCTGGCGTCCGGCCTTCTCCTTGGTCTTGTCGACAGATAGGATCACCTCGGCGCCAATGAGCTGGTCGAAATGCCTCAACACGCGTTCGAGCTTGTTGACGACAAATTCGCGCAGTGACGGCGTGAGTTCGAGGTGATGTCCACTGATCTTCAGATTCATAGCTGCTCTCCTTGCTGAAATGCCGAAGTGCAGGCCGCGTCATGAGCGACGCTGGCTAGCGGGAGTGCGAGCCATTGACGTGACGCAATGTCGCACTGCGGCGTTATGCCCCAGCGAGCCAACATGGCGCACCAGGACCGTCCTACAAAGATTTGCGCAAGTTCACTGCGGGGATTCGCATGGCCTCGCGGTATTTCGCGACGGTGCGCCGCGCTACCACGAACCCTTGCTCTGCCAGCAGTTCCGCGATACGGCTGTCGGAAAGGGGGCTCTGCGGGTCTTCTGCTCCTATGAGTTGCTTGATGAGTGCGCGGATGGCGGTCGATGACGCTGCGCCCCCGGCTTCCGTTGCCACATGTGAACCAAAAAAGTACTTCAGCTCAAAGGTTCCGAATGGAGTGAGCATGTACTTACTGGTAGTCACGCGTGAAATCGTGGATTCGTGTAAACCCAGCGTATCAGCAATCTCGCGTAAAACCAAGGGCCGCATGCCGATTTCGCCGTGCGTGAAGAAGTTCTTTTGACGCTCGACAATCGCCTGCGCCACGCGCAGGATCGTATCGAAGCGCTGCTGAATGTTTTTGATCAGCCAGCGCGCTTCCTGAAGCTGCTGCTGCAAGTTGCCGGTGCCCGGATCGTTGCGGTTATTGCGCAGAATGCGCGCGTACATCTCGTTGATGCGCAGGCGCGGCATGACGTCGGGATTCAGCTCTGCGGTCCAGCCGCTGCCCTGTCTGCGCACGAGCACATCGGGGATGACGTAATCGGCCTGAGGCGAACCATAGGCGGCGCCGGGGAACGGGTCGAGCGAGCGAATCAGTTGATGGGCGGCACGCAAGCTGTCTTCGCTCACGCCCAGCAGGCGGCGCAGGCGAGTGTAATCGCGGGCGGCGAGCAGTTCCAGGTGATCGCTGACGATACGCAGCGAGAGCGTGCGAACGCTGCTCGCGGGCAGGCGCTGGAGTTGCAGGCGCAGGCATTCCGCCGGACCGCGGGCCCCCACGCCCGCGGGGTCGAAGCTTTGCAGCAGGGCAAGCGCGGCGTTGATCTCTTCCGTTTCCAGCGCCAGCTCTTCGGGCATTTCTGCCTCGATGTCGTCGAGCGTGGTGCCGAGATAGCCGTCTTCGTCGAGCGATTCGATCAGGAATGCCACCAGCGCACGGTCGCGCGGCGCGGCTTTGGTCAGGCGCAACTGCGCCAGCAGGTGTTCGCGAAGATTGGGATGGTCGACGTGCAATTGCGGACGCGCGTTGTCGTCGTCGTCCGAGGCGTTGCCCGAGCGAGCGAAGTCGTTCAGGCTCCAGTCGCTGCCGTTGTCTTGCGCGTTGTCGTCGAAGCGGGCTTCGCCGTCGAGTTCGCGGGCTTCATCGCGGCCGTTGGCGGGTTCGGAGCCGTCGTTCGTATGACTGGCCGACGTGCTCCGCTCGTTGCGCAACGACCCGTCCGTGCCCACACGTACCGAGCCCGCGAGCCAATCGTCCTCGCGTTCGAGCATCGGGTTCTGGGTGAGGGCGTGCTCGACTTCCTGCTGAAGTTCGAGCGTAGACAGTTGCAACAACCGGATCGATTGCTGCAACTGCGGCGTGAGGGTCAGGTGCTGCGAGGTGCGGAGTTGAAGAGTCGGTTTCATAGCGTGTCTCGCCTTCATTGTAGAGGCTTTGTCACGCCAGCGGAACCGGCCCTGTCCCCTATCGGAGGCAGGGTTTACATGCGAAAAATTAGCTTTACATCCGGAAATTTTCGCCCAGATACACGCGCCGGACGCTTTCGTCGGCCACGATCTGGTCAGGCGTGCCGGCGGCGAGCACCGAGCCTTCGCTGATGATGTAGGCGTGATCGCAGATACCGAGCGTCTCGCGCACGTTGTGGTCGGTAATCAGGACACCGATGCCACGATCCTTCAGGAATCGCACGATCCGCTGGATTTCCAGCACGGCGATCGGATCGACGCCCGCAAATGGTTCGTCCAGCAAAATAAAGCGCGGCTGCGTGGCCAGGGCGCGGGCGATTTCCACGCGGCGGCGCTCGCCGCCCGAGAGCGACATGGCCGGATTCTCGCGCAGATGGCTGACCTGCAACTCGTCGAGCAGCGCTTCAATACGGCGATCGATTTCGTCTCGCTTGAGCGGTTTGCCCTGCGCATCGAGCTGCAATTCGAGCACGGCGCGGATATTGTCCTCGACCGTGAGCTTGCGAAAGACCGACGCTTCCTGCGGCAAATACGAGACTCCCATGCGAGCGCGCTCGTGAATCGGCAGTTCGCTGATCAGGTTGCCGTCGAGCTGAATCTCGCCGTCGTCGGCCGGCACGAGGCCCACGATCATGTAGAACGACGTTGTCTTGCCGGCACCGTTCGGGCCCAGCAGACCCACGACTTCGCCGCTTTTTACATCCAGCGAGACGTCCTTGACGACGGTACGGGCACCGTATTGCTTCTTGAGCGAGCGCACGACGAGTGCGCTCGGCTTGCCCGCTTGGCCGAAGCCGGGGTTGATGGTCGAAGCGTTGCTGTTGGCAGAATTACTCACGCGGATTCCCAATGCTTTTTGAGGGAGACAGCGGCGGCAGATCGCCCTTGGGGGCGGGGGCGGCCGGCTTGCTCGCGCCGCCGGGCTGCGCCTGATTCGCCCCTGTCGCATTGCGCGGGGCGAGCGTGGCGCGCACGCGGCCGTTCGGATTGTTGGCGTTGACCTGATCGGCGCCGCTGTTCGCGGTATAGACCTCGTTATACGTGTCGTAAGTAATCACGCTGCCGTGGATCTCGTCGAGCACCCGGGTGCCGCCGGCCAGACGCTTGAGCGTGGCTTGCGTGGTGAGCGTGGCGACTTCGGTCTTGCCGTTGTAGTAAATCGTCTGGCCCCAGCCGTCGATGTACTCGTCGAGGCCGTCGCGCTTCTGGCGCATATAGGCGAGCGGGCCGCCTGGCTTGTAATACGCCGTGGCGTACTGATAACCCTCCGGATCCTGAGTCACTTCGACGCGATCGGCCTTGAGGAGAATCGTCCCCTTGGTCATCGTCACGTTGCCGGTGAAGATGTTGACCTGCTTGAGGTCGTCATAGCTCATGTGGTCCGACTCGATGTTGAGCGGCTTGTCGCGGTCGGCGCGCTCGGCATGGGCGAGCGGCGACACGAGTGCACCGAGCACGGCGAAGGCGGTGGCCAGCGCGCGCAGTGCGCGCATCGACAGGAAAACGGGTCGCGGGTTGCGGCGATCGGTCATGGGGTCTTGGAGCCCTGTTTAGTCTGGGGTGGCGCGCTTGGCGCGGCGGGCGGCGCCGGGCGCTTGCTGCCCATTTCCGCCGGCTGGATCGTGCCGTGAACATTGCCGAGCAATTGTACGGCGCGCGAGATGTTATTGAAAATCATGCCGTCGCCGAACATCACCGACGATCCACGGTAGAGCTGAACCGGCAGTTCCGTGCGCACGATGTCTTCGTTCACGAGGACCTGGAAGTGTTCGGACAGCGCGCGCATTTCCGGATCGCGCGGACCCGCCTGACGCACCACCACGGCATCGTCGTACATATCGACGATGGACATGTCGGCGTTGAGCGTGCCGCGCTTGCTCGTGGCGGTCACTTCCGGCTGATCCGGCGTGAACGCGCGCACGGCGGGCATTTTCAGCGCCGTTGTCTGGTCGTCTTCGTAATGCGTCATGTGAACCGCATTGATCCGGTATTGCGTGAGCCCGCTCGCCGACAGCGTGGAAATGCTCATGTCGTCGGCGTAGTAATCGGGAATGTGCTGCTTCACATACGGCGCGCGATCGGCGTCGGACGGCAGCGTGCGTTGCACGAGCCAGTACGTGCCGGCAGCCAGGCTGGCCAGCACCACGACGGCGATCAGGGAGGCAGGCGAGACGCGTTGATTGGCCATGAGTGATCGGCTTCCTCTGCGCGTCAGGCCAGCGCGTCTGCGAGCAGGGCGTCGTAGCGTCCCTGAGCGCGCAGGATGAAGTCGCACAGCTCACGCACGGCGCCTTCACCGCCACGCGTGCTCGCCATCCAGTGGCAGCGGGCCTTCACTTCGGTGTGAGCATTTGCCGGGCACGCCGCAAAGCCTACGCGGGTAAGTACCGGCAGATCGGGCCAATCGTCACCGATATGTCCGCACGTTTCGGCCGTTACCGACAGCTT
Organism: Pandoraea fibrosis; assembly: GCF_000807775.2. Classification (NCBI taxonomy): domain Bacteria; kingdom Pseudomonadati; phylum Pseudomonadota; class Betaproteobacteria; order Burkholderiales; family Burkholderiaceae; genus Pandoraea; species Pandoraea fibrosis. Next base: position 601,649 of record NZ_CP047385.1, read on the forward strand.
GGCGCAGAGATCCTCGAACGCAGCACGCTTGTCGTGCACGCCCTGATAGACATGGGCGACGCGAAGATCCGCCGCACGCTTGGCGACGATGTCGGACTGGCGCCCGGTAATGATGGCGGTGACGATACCGGCCTCGGCGAGCAGCTTCAGGCCGTGACCGTCGAGCGAATCGAACGTCTTGATGACCTCGCCGGCCGGGCCGTAGCGCAGGCCGCCGTCGGTGAGCACACCGTCGACGTCGAAAATCATCACACGCAGGCGCGCGGCGCGCGCGATGGCGTCGGCCGTGTCGGATACGTTCACTGGCGTGGATTGGGCGATACTGGGTTGACTCATGGGCAAGAGACTCACACGACCTTGGCGGCGAACAGGTCGTGCACGTTCAGCGCACCGACGAGGCGGTCGTTCTCGGTCACGAGGAGTTGCGTGATGCCGAAACGCTCCATCAGCTCGGCGGCTTCGGCGGCGAGCTGATCGGGACCGATGGTGCGCGGGCTGGCCTTCATGACGTCGGCCAGCGTGAGCGTGGTGAAATCGAGGGTACGTTTGAACAATCTACGCAGATCGCCGTCGGTAAAGATACCCACGACGCGATCGTCGGCATCGACAATGGCCGTCATGCCCAGGCCCTTTGCTGTCATTTCGAGCAGGGCGTCGGACAGGCTGGCATCGGAGCGTACCCGCGGAATGCGTTCCCCGGTACGCATGACATCGCGCACGAAGGTGAGCAGGCGTCGGCCGAGCGCGCCGCCCGGGTGCGAGCGGGCAAAGTCCTCTGCGCCGAACCCGCGGGCGTCGAGCAGCGTGACGGCCAGTGCATCGCCGAGGGCGAGGGCTGCCGTGGTGCTGGCGGTGGGCGCGAGCCCCAGCGGGCAGGCTTCGCGGTCCACGTGCGCGTCGAGGTGCACATTGGACAGGCGACCGAGGCTGGAGTTGGCGTTGCCGGTCATGGCGATGAGTTTCGCGCCAATGCGCTTTATCATCGGGAGAATGCTGACGAGTTCGCCCGTTTCCCCGGAGTTCGACAGGGCGACGACGACATCGTCGGCCGTGATCATGCCCAGGTCGCCGTGGCTGGCTTCGGCGGGGTGAACGAAGAATGCGGGGGTGCCGGTGCTGGCGAAAGTGGCGGCCAGCTTGCGGCCGATGTGACCGGATTTTCCCATCCCGGTGACGACCACACGTCCGCGGCAGTCGAGCAGCAGCGAGACCGCTTCGGAGAAGCTGTCGTCGAGGTGCGCGGAGACGCGTTCGATGGCGTCGGCTTCCGTGCGCAACACCTCCCGGGCGACCTCGAGTGCCCGGCCTGGATTGATTTTCGCTATCATGCGCGGAGTATATCAAAACGGACGCGGCGCCGAGGACAGCCGCGCCAGGCCTGGCCCCGCAGCGTTCGTGCCGTCTCAGGATGCGGCCCGCTCCCTCCTCGGATGCCGCTTCACGGACGCAATCTGGCACGGCACTTGCATGATGAGTGCCGCGCCCATTCGGATTCACTCAGGAAACCCACCTTAGCCGATGGCATCACCGCTCGAACTCACTCTCGTTCTGTTGTTTGCCGCCTGCGTCGGGGTGGTGCTGTTCCGCATGCTCCATTTGCCGCCGATGCTTGGCTATCTGAGCGTGGGCATCGTGATTGGCCCGCACGCGCTGGGGCTGGCTTCCGATTCGCAACGCGTGCAGTACCTCGCGGAGTTCGGCGTTGTCTTTCTGATGTTCTCCATCGGCATCGAATTTTCGTTACCCAAGCTCAAGAGCATGCGTCGCGTGGTGCTGGGGCTCGGGGTGTCTCAGGTCCTGGGGACATTGCTCGTCGCGATCGGGCTGGGCGCGGTCGTCAACCTGTTCTGGTCGTTCTCGTGGCAGGCGTCGGTGGCGCTTGGCGGCGCGCTCGCCATGTCGTCGACGGCCATCGTCACCAAGATGCTGGCAGAGCGTCTGGAACTGGAGACGGAGCACGGCCGCAACATCATGGGCGTGCTGCTGTTTCAGGATCTGGCCGTGGTGCCGTTGCTGATCGTGATTTCCGCGCTTGGCGGCAATTCGAAGGCGTTGGTGCTGGCGTTGTCGCTGGCGGCGCTCAAGATCACGGGCGCGCTGGCGCTGCTGCTGTGGGTCGGGCAGAAGCTGGTGGGCCGCTGGTTCCACATCGTGGCGGCGCGGCGCTCGCAAGAGCTGTTCATGCTCAACCTGCTGCTGCTCACGCTCGGCCTTGCCTACATCACCGAACACCTTGGGTTGTCGATGGCGCTGGGCGCGTTCATCGCGGGCATGCTGATCGCGGAGACGCCGTTTCGCCATCAGGTGGAAGACGACATCAAGCCATTTCGCGACGTGCTGCTGGGTCTGTTCTTCATCACGACCGGGATGTTGCTCGACCCGGCCATCGTGATGAAGCAACCGCTGCTCGTGTTGTTGTTCTTCGTTGGCCCGCTGGTTGTCAAATTCACGCTGATCGCAGGTCTTGCACGCGTATTCGGCAGCCCGCCCGGCACGGCGATCCGTACCGGTCTCGGGCTGGCGCAGGCGGGCGAATTCGGCTTCGTGCTGCTCAATCTGGTGATCGACCGTCAACTGCTCGACCCATCGCTGTCGCAGGCGGTGCTGGCGGGCATGTTGCTCTCGATGCTGTGCGCGCCGTTTCTCATCATCAATGCCGACCGTATCGCCCTGCGCTTCGTCGCCAACGAATGGATGATGCAGTCGTTGCAGATGACGAAGATCGCTACGCAGAGCATCAAGACGTCGGGGCACGTCATCATCTGCGGGTACGGCCGATGCGGTCAGAACCTTGCGCGCATGCTCGAACAGGAGGGCATCGGCTACGTGGCGCTCGACCTCGATCCGGATCGTGTCATGGAAGCGGCGAGTTCCGGCGAGACCGTGGTATTCGGCGACGCGGCCCGGCGCGAGGCGCTCGTCGCGGCGGGAATACACCGCGCCGCCGGTATCGTGGTGACCTACGACAGCACCCCGGCCGCGCTGAAGGTGCTTGCGCAGGTGCAGGCGCTGGAGCCCACGTTGCCGGTGGTCGTGCGCACGGTGGACGACACGCACATCGACGACCTGATCGCCGCAGGCGCGACCGAAGTGGTGCCCGAGATCGTGGAGGGCAGCCTGATGTTGGCGTCGCACGCGCTGGTGCTGATGGGCGTGCCGATGCGCCGCGTGTTGCGCCGTGTGGCGCAGGCACGTAACGAGCGCTACAGCCTGCTGCGAGGCTATTTCCACGGCCTCGACGATGAAGACGAAGGCGGCGAGCGCGAGCAGGTCCGCCTGCAATCCGTGCCGCTCACCCTCAATGCCGACGCGGTCGGGCGCACGCTTGGCGAACTTCGGCTCGACAAGCTCGGCGTGACGGTCACGGCCATCCGCCGGCACGGCATCCGTGGCGTCGAGCCGGTGTCGGAGACGCGTCTGATGGCCGAAGACATCGTGGTGCTGCGTGGTTTGCCCGAGAAACTGGTCGCGGCCGAACAGCGGCTGTTGGGGCGCGAGTAACGCGAGCGCGCCACATCCCGACGTGCCAACCGGGTGCCGGACGACGGCTTCGCGTCCCGTTTCCAACAGAGAACGGGCGCGCCGGGCCTTTTTGGCATAATGTGGCGTGTTACCTATCAGTACCCCACGAAGGATCCCCGTGCAGATCGATGAGTCTCCTGCCGCCTATATCAAAAGCCAGATCCGCACCGTGCCGGACTGGCCCTCGCCCGGCGTGCAGTTCCGCGATATCACCCCGTTGCTCAAGAACCCGCGCACCTTGCGGGTGTTGATCGACGTGTTCGTGCATCGCTATATGGAGCACCGGCCCGATTACATCGCCGGACTCGATGCGCGTGGATTCATCCTCGGTTCGATTCTGGCCTACGAGCTCAACATCGGCTTCATCCCCATTCGCAAGAAAGGCAAGCTGCCGTATCAGACGGTTGCCGAAGAATACGAGCTGGAATATGGCAGTGCGACGGTCGAGATTCATGCCGACGCGTGCGGTCCGGGCGATCGCGTGCTGCTGATCGACGATCTGGTCGCCACCGGCGGCACCATGCTGGCAGGCAAGAAGCTGCTCGAGCGTCTGGGCGCTACCGTCATCGAAGGTGCCGCCATCGTCGACCTGCCCGAGCTGGGCGGTTCGCGCCTGATCCGGGATGCGGGACTGCCGCTCTTCCTGCTGTGCTCGTTCGAAGGTCATTGAATACGTCCGACGTGCCCATCGTGCCTATCGTGCCTATCGTGCCAATTCGCCTCGACCTCGCCTTCGTCTTCCACACCTGACACGGACGCCCCGATGCCCAATCTCTGGCTGTTCCTGCTGACCTCGGTCGCGATCACGCTCGCACCGGGGCCGGACAACATGCAGGTCATCGCACGCGGCATTGCGCAGGGACGCCGTGCCGGGCTGGCGGCGGCGGCCGGCTTCACATTCGGTTGCCTGTTCCACACGACCATCGCAGCCGTGGGGCTGGCTGCCGTGCTGCGCTCGTCGCCGTGGGCATTCGAGGCGATCAAGCTGGCGGGGGCTGCCTATCTCATCTGGATCGGGATCAAGGCGCTGCGTGCGCGTGGCGCCATGGCACTGGCCAACGACGCTACCCCGCAACCGCTCTCGGCCGTGTTCCGTCAGAGCGTGTTCGCGAACATGCTCAATCCGAAAGTCACGCTCTTCTTCCTCGTGTTCCTGCCGCAATTCGTGAGTGCCGACGCCGCCCATCCGGGCTGGCAGATGTTGCTGCTCGGCCTCGTGTTCATGGGGCAGACCATCGTGGTGTTCAGCGCGTATGGTTGGTTCGCTGGCGTGTTGGGCACGTGGCTCAAGCGGCGTCCGGGCGCGGGGCGATGGCTCGATCGCGTAGCCGGCGCGATATTCATCGGCCTAGGTTTGCGTGTCGCGTTGCAGGGGTAACGCCGACACAAGCGTGCCGCACCGGCGGCATACCCTTTGCGTTCGCGCACGACCGGCGTTGGCCTTGCCGATGCCGCCAAAGATTTCGTAGTCCAACCGACATTGTCCGATCATGCTTGCCGAACAACGCCAACAATACGTGCTCGAACAACTTGCCAAGACCGGGGCACTCGCGATCAGCGATCTGGTGCGCGAGTTGGGTGTCTCGCGAGAGACGGTGCGTCGTGACCTGAATACGCTTGCCGCGCGCGGCCTGTTGCTCATGACACACGGTGGCGCGCTGGCCGCCGATCGCAGCGAGCCCGACTGGACCTTGCGCGAGAACGTCAATGCCGTGGGCAAGCGCGCCATCGGTGTGCGCGCGGCCGAGCTCGTGCCCGATGGCGCATCGGTCATCATCGACTACGGCACGACCACGCGCGCGGTGGCGCAGGCGTTGCTCTCCAAACATCGTCTTCGCATCTACACCAACGATTGGCAGATCGCGCGTCTGCTGGGGCGGCATCACGACAACCGGGTCACGATGCTCGGCGGCGAGCTGCAGGACAATGAAGACGCCGTGCAGGGCTGGGACGCCATCAACCAGATCTCCCAGTACCATGCCGACTTCGCCTTCATCGGCGTGGGTGGCGTGACGGAAGACGGTGGCATTACCGACTTCAATCGCGCGGCGGCCGAATTGCGTGCGCGCATGTTGCTGTGTGCGAACGTCTCGGCCGTGGTGGCAGACCACACCAAATTCGGCCGTGTCACGCCTGTGCGCATCCGCCACTTCGAAGCTGCGCGTTACCTCATCAGCGACGCAGCGCCGCACAAAGGCATGCTCGCGCAACTGCGCGCACGCGGCCCGGAACTGCTCATCGCCTGAGCACGTAAGCCTGCCTAATCCCGCCCAAGCGCTGGCCCAAACGAGGGCCAAGCGCGGTCCCCGTTCGCCATAGGTCGCCACAGCACGCCACACGTCGCCAAGACCGGCGGGCACGACACAAAACATCTCATCGTCTCCCCTTTGTGGTGTTGCCTGTGGCGCGGCCTTGCGCCATGGGGGGCTTCCCCGGCACCCCTCGCCGATCCTCCGAAAAGATGTAGACAAAATCGACGCCCGGGCCGGAGGGCGACGTCGTTCCGTGTCAACAGACCTGACGGCGCCGCCCGTGCACGGGCACAAGCGTCTGCGCCGAAAACGTTCCCAAATCATTGAGTACACAAGGGTTTTCGGTGAAAACGAAAAAGCTGGCCGATTGTCACTGTCTTGTCATCGAGGCTTTTTAGACTGCGTTCACTTTTGGCACAAATTGCCACAAAACAGCTAGTCGAGCGATGCGGGCGACGGGCTCCCTCAGTGGAGGGGCCGTCAGAAGGAAAGCATCGGGTCCGACCGGCGATTCGACTGACAGGTGAACCGTGGACGAAGCGATTCGAATCGAGCGACTGACCAAGACTTTCGGGAGTGGTCGCCGTGCCCTCGACGAAGTGGCGCTCAAAGTCATGCCGGGCGAAATGGTCGCCCTTATCGGGGCGTCGGGCTCGGGCAAGTCGACGCTGATGCGTCACATTGCGGGCTTCGTGGCTGCCGACCAACAGCCTGGCAGCATCGAGATTCTGGGGCGCCCGATCCAGCGCGACGGTCGCATCGTGCGTGAAGTGCGCCAGATTCGCCGCGACATCGGCTTCGTCTTCCAGCAATTCAATCTGGTGGGGCGTCTGCCGGTCATTACCAACGTACTTACGGGCCTGCTGGCTCGCGTGCCGCTGTGGCGCAGCCTGATGTTCCGCTTCACCACCGAAGAGCGTCAGGCGGCGCTCGCGTCGCTTGCCGAAGTGGGCATTGCCGATCTGGCCTACCAGCGTGCCAGCACCTTGTCGGGCGGGCAGCAACAACGTGCGGCACTGGCGCGCACGTTGGTGCAGGGCGCGAAGATCATTCTTGCGGACGAACCCATTGCGTCGCTCGACCCCGAGTCGGCGCGCAAGGTGATGGACATGCTGGCGCGCATGAATCGCGACCACAAGCTCACCGTTGTCGTCTCGCTGCACCAGGTGGATGTGGCGATGCGTTACTGCGTGCGCACCGTTGCCCTGCATCAGGGCCGCGTAGTGTACGACGGCCCGTCAGCAGCCCTCACGCCCGATCTACTGCGCCGCCTTTATGGCGTGCAGGCGAGCGAGTTGCTCAACGAAGCCTCCGATGCCTCGGAGAGCGCGGCGGGCACGGCGGGCGAGACGCCCGCCGACGCAGAAGCCCCTTTTCTTACCTCGATGTCCCTCAGCCTGACCTGACCTGGAGCTTGCTCTCATGAAACTGTGGAAAACCCTGCTGGCCGGCGCGGCCATGATCGCCTCGGTGGCGGCAGCGCACGCGCAGGAAATCAACTTCGGCATTATTTCGACCGACTCCAGCGCGGCACTGCGCCAACGTTGGCAGCCGCTGATCGACGACATGGAGAAGCAAACGGGCCTGAAAGTGACCCCGTTCTTCGCCACCGACTACGCGGGTGTGATCGAAGGCATGCGCTTCAACAAAGTGCAGCTTGCGTGGATGGGTAACAAGGGCGCGATGGAGGCTGTCGACCGCTCGCAGGGCGAAGTCTTCGCGAAGATCATGTACGCCGACGGCACCGAAGGGTATTACTCGCTGCTGATCTCGAACAAGTCGAGCCCGTACAAGACGCTCGACGACGTGATCAAGAACGGCAAGAAGATCAACTTCGGTCTGGGCGATCCGACCTCGACGTCGGGCACGTTGGTGCCGGGCTACTACGTGTTTGCGAAGAACAACATCGATCCGCGCACGTACTTCAAGACCGCGCGCAGCTCCAACCACGGTGCCAACCTGATGGCCGTGTTGAACAACCAGATCGACGTGGCGACCAACAACACCGAAGAGCTCAACAAGCTCGAGGCGACGCAGCCCGAGAAGGCCAAGCAGGTTCAGGTCATCTGGAAGTCGCCGCTGATCCCGTCGGATCCGCTGCTGTGGCGCAAGGACTTGCCGGATGCCACCAAGAAGAAGATTCGTGACTTCTTCCTGGCCTACGGCAAGGATGCGCATGAAAAAGAAGTGCTGAAGAATATCTACAACTACGGTGGTTTCCGCGCGTCGAGCGACGCGCAACTGCTGCCGATCCGTCAGCTCGAGCTGTTCAAGCAGAAAGTGCAGCTTGAATCGGACGCCAACATCGATGCAGCCAAAAAGAAGTCGCAACTGGCCGATCTCGATAGCAAGCTGGCCGCGCTCGATCAGGAAATGAACAAAGCGAAGTAAGCGTCAGCCATTGATTCAAGCGACGTCACGGGGCGGCACGAGCGTGCTGCCCTGTGACGAATACCGGCGGGCCGGACCTCCGTGCTTGCCGTGTCCTTTGCGGTTCGATATTTCGCCGGCCGAAGCTGAGCCGGAATGACCTGTGGTACTCGACATGAACACCAGCGTATCCCTCACTACAAATGGTCGCCTGCCGGGCGAGCCGCCCAAGCGTTCGTGGCTGTCCCTGATTAGCTGGGGTGTTTTCTTCCTGGTCCTGGTGTGGTCGTGGGGCGGTGCCGACATGCGTCCGCTCGATCTGATTCGCGATTCCGGCAACATGAGCCAGTTCGCGCACGATTTCTTCCCGCCCGACTTCCGTGATTGGCGCGTGTACGTGCATGAAATGCTGGTAACCATCCACATTGCCGTATGGGGCACTGTGCTTGCGGTCGTGTGTTCGATCCCGATGGGATTGTTGTCGGCGTCGAACATGGTGCCGGCGTGGGTGTATCAGCCGGTGCGTCGCGTGATGGATTCGTGCCGCGCGATCAACGAAATGGTTTTCGCGATGCTCTTCATTGTCGCGGTGGGCTTGGGCCCGTTCGCTGGTGTACTCGCTTTGTGGGTGCACACGACAGGCACGCTCTCGAAGTTGTTTGCCGAGGCGGTAGAGGCGATCGATCCGCGTCCGGTGGAAGGTGTTCGGGCGACGGGCGCGCGAGCGATCGACGAAATCCTGTATGGCGTATTGCCGCAGGTCATGCCGTTGTGGATCTCGTACACCCTGTACCGTTTCGAGTCGAACGTGCGTTCGGCGTCGGTGGTTGGCATGGTGGGGGCGGGCGGTATTGGCGTGGTGTTATACGAAGTGATTCGTAGCTTCCAGTATGCGCAGACGTGTGCGGTGATGTTGATCATGGTCGTTGTGGTGACGTGCATTGACGTGTTCTCGGCCCGAGTGCGAAAGATGGTGATCTGAGGCAGAACAAAAGCCGAGACACTCAGCAGAGAAAAAACGCCGGTCGTGGACCGGCGTTTTGCATTTGAGAGAAGGAAAGAGAGAAAGAAAAAAGAAAAGGGGGGGGAGGTATGGCTGGAGGGACCGACGAGGAGGAGGGGGATGGACCGGGGCGCCTTTCTGCAGCGAGTTGGGTTTATGTCTGAGAGGCGGAAAGGGGCCCCGGTCCATCGGGGGGGAGGTGTTGAGTTGAGGGCGCTTGAGGAGCTGAGCGCTAGGTGAGCGACTTAGGCGACGCGCTGTCCTTCAAGATAGGTGGCACGGGGCACCGGTGGCATACCGTGGCGAATAGCGACGCGTATCATATCGGCGCGAAGGCCGGGCACGATGCCGCCACGGTCGGCGAGGCCGACAGACTGTGCGGGAGTCCACGACACGGTACGTATGGCCTTCGAGAGAGACCAGCCGATCTCGCTGTGCAGTTGGAAGGCGGCTTGCAGCAGGCTTGAGGGCACGTAGTCTGACGAGAGGATGTCGAGCATGTCTGCGCGTGCCAGATCGGCGGCTGCCACATTGCCTGAGTGTGATCCACCGCGCACGATGTTGGGTGCGCCCATGATCACGCCGATGGACTTTTCGCGGGCGGCACGAGCGGCGGTGAGCGTCGTTGGGAATTCCGAGAGTGCGACACCGTCCCGTACTGCTTCGTCGACGTGTTCGATCGATGTGTCGTCGTGGCTTGCGAGTGGCAGACCGCGTTCGCGGCTCATCGCCACGATCGAGCGGCGGTGAGGTGATGCGAAGGCTTCCTGCTGTGCCTTCAGTTCGGAGAGCATCGTTTGCCAGGTCTCGTCCGACACCTTGCCGTTGCGCTCGTGATACTGGCGGTATTGCACCGGGTCGTGCCACTGGCGCTGCCCCGGTGTGTGGTCCATGACCGAGACGAGCCGCAGCAGCGGATGGTCGCTCATTTCGGCGAACGCATCGGCGGCGTCGTGCGTGGCGACTTCGCAGCGCAAGTGCAGGAAGTGGTCTGCACGAAACAGGCCGGCGGCGGTGGCGTCGAGCATCGCCTGTCCGCATTCGTTCTGCACCTTACGGCTGCGCAGACCGAACGCGTCGCGCTCCCCGATGACCAGCGAGTCGAAGACCGTAGTGATGCCAGCGGCGGCGACTTGCGCGTCGTGAATGGCGAATGCGGCGTGCGTGTTCCAGAACACGCCCGGACGCGGCGCGAGGTGCTTCTCCAGATTATCCGTATGCAACTCGACCAGACCGGGCAGCAGATGATCGCCTTGCCAGTCGATGGCCGCCGGCACCTCGGTCGTGCCTTCCTCCACCGAGTGAATGCGGCCCTCGCGTACCTCCACGACCCCGGTGAACGTGGTCTCGGGTGTGACGATGCGGGCGTTCTTGATGAGCATGACAAACTCCGGGGGATCAATGAGCGGGACGGAGCACGGGGCGCATGGCGAGCGTGCGTGAGGCGACCTCGTCGCGGGTGGCCTCGTCGTGGAAAATGCCGACGATTGCACTGCCGGCGGCGCGTGCCTCGGCGATCAATTGCGCGACCACGGCTCGGTTCTGGGCGTCGAGAGACGCGGTCGGCTCGTCGAGCAGCAACACTGGCGCGGCGGCGATCAGCCCGCGTGCGATATTGATGCGCTGCTGCTCGCCGCCCGAGAACGTCGCCGGGGCGAGCGACCACAACCGTTCGGGAATATTCAGGCGGGCGAGCAGATCGCGGGCACGGCCGGCGGCGTCGCCATCGTCGTAGCCCAGACGGCGCAGCGGCTCCGCCACGATGTCGAGCGTGCTCACCCGCGGAATCACACGCAGAAACTGGCTGACATAGCCCAGCGTGGTGCGTCGTACCGAGAGCACCTCGCGTGCCGTGGCCGAGGTCAGGTCCACCCAGCGCTCGGCGTGACCGTCGTCGTGACGGATCTCGATGCGGCCCGCGCCCACGAGGTAATTGCCGTAGAGACAACGTAGCAGCGTGCTCTTGCCGGCGCCCGAAGGACCGACCAGCGCCACGCATTCGCCGCGCCGCACCGTCAGATCCACGCCGTCGAGTGCCGGAATGGCCGCGCCGCCCTGCGCGTGCAGCCGGAAAGTCTTGTACAGGCCCTGCGCGCGCAGCATCACATCGTGCTCGCGTGTGGCGAGCGTGACGGATTCGTGCCGCAGCGCTGCCCCGTTGGGAGACGTAGGGAAGTGCATTCCGGAGTTCATACAGGCAGTACCGAGGAGACCAGCAATTGCGTATAGGGATGTTGCGGATCGTCAAGCACCTGATCGGTCAGCCCGGCTTCGACCACGCGGCCGGCCTGCATCACGATCAGACGATGCGCGATGAGTCGCGCCACCCCGATATCGTGCGTGACGATGATGGCGGCAAGATGAAGGCGCTCCACAAGCGAGCGCAGCAGATCGAGCAGACGTGCCTGCACCGAGACGTCGAGACCGGCGGTCGGCTCGTCCATCAGCACCAGACGCGGTTCCGTCACCAGATTCCGGGCAATTTGCAGACGTTGCTGCATGCCACCCGAGAACGCGCCGGGCATCTCGTCCACGCGTGCCGGATCGAGTTCGACCTGCGCCATCCAGTGACGGGCCTTGTCACGAATGTCGCCGAAATGGCGCGCGCCGACCGCCATCAGACGATCGCCGATATTGCCGCCGGCCGAGACATTCATGCGCAACCCGTCGCGTGGGTTCTGTTCCACGAACCCCCATTCGGTGCGCAGCAGACGACGCTTGTGCGCCTCATCCAGCGCCATCAGGTCGTGCAACGTGCCGTCGGCGCCGCGATAGTGCAGCGTGCCGGCGTCGATCTCGTGACGCAGCGCCAGCGCGTTGAGCAGCGTCGACTTGCCCGAGCCCGATTCGCCAACGATACACACCACCTCGCCCGGCCAGAGATCGAACGTCACCTCGGTGCAGCCGATGCGATCGCCGTAGCGCTTCCCCAGCCCCGCAACTCGCAGCAGCGGTTCGTCCAGCGGCGGCGCAGCGCGCAAAGCAGCATTCGTGGCCGTATTCGGAGACGCATTCATGCGACCTCCTTTGCAGCGGTTCGGCTGCCGCAGTAGTCGCTGTCCGAGCACACATACATGCGCGTGCCGGCATCGTCCGTAATGACTTCATCGAGAAAACTGTCGGTTGCGCCGCACAGCGCGCAGTGCGCGTCCCACTTCTGGATCTCGAACGGGTGATCGTCGAAGTCGAGACTCTCGACCGGTGTGTACGGCGGAATGGCGTACAGACGGCGCTCGCGTCCCGCACCGAAGAGTTGCAGGGCCGGGTTCATATGCAGCTTGGGGTTATCGAATTTCGGGATCGGGGAGGGCGACGTGAGGTAGCGCCCGTTCACAATGACCGGATAGTCATAGGTCGTTGCGATCGCGCCGTGCCTCACGATGTCCTCATACAGACGCACGCGCATGAGGCCGTACTCGCCCAGCGCATGCAGCTTGCGCGACTCGACGATGCGCGGTTCCAGACGGAAAAGGGGCTCGGGCATCGGCACCTGATAGACCATGATCTGGCCTTCGTGCAGCGCCGCTTCGGGAATGCGGTGACGCGTCTGAATGACCGTGGCGTCCGACGTCTTCGTCGTCGTAGCGACGCCGGCCGTGCGGGCGAAGAAGCGGCGGATGTTGACCGCGTTGGTCGTGTCGTCTGCGCCCTGGTCGATGACCTTGAGCGTGTCGTCTGTGCCGATCACGGCGGCGCTTACCTGAATGCCGCCCGTGCCCCAGCCATACGGCAGCGGCATTTCCCGGCTGCCGAACGGCACCTGATACCCGGGAATCGCCACCGCCTTGAGCAGGCTGCGACGAATCATGCGCTTCGTCTGTTCGTCGAGAAACGCGAAGTTGTAGCCCTCCACCGTGGTGGGGCTGGCCGTGGGTGAAGGTGCTTGCGCGGTGTCGCGCGAAGTGCGAAGCGAATCGGCAGCGTCGCTCATGCGGCCTCCTGAGTGTTCTGCACGGCGGGGGAGGTGGATGAGTGGGGGCCATCAGGGGCGCCGGCGGCCTGCGTTCCGTATTTCGCGGCGTGCTCGGCGCGCAGACGACGCACCAGCGCCAGCTCGGCCTGAAAGTCCACGTAATGCGGCAGCTTCAGGTGCTGGACGAAGCCCGACGCTTCGACGTTGTCGCTGTGATAGAGCACGAATTCCTGCTGCTGCGCGGGCGAGGTGGCGTCGTCGCCCAGTTCCTGCGTGCGCAGCGCGCGATCGACCAGCGACATGGCCATCGCCTTGCGCTCGTTGTGACCGAACGCGAGACCATAGCCCTGCGTGAACTGCGGCGGTACGTCCTGATTGCCGCCGAACTGCGTCACCATCTGGCATTCCGTCACGGCGATCTCGCCGATGTCGATGGCGAAGCCCAGCTCCTCCGGCACGATCTCCACCGCAACCTGCCCGATGCGGATCTCTCCGGCGAACGGATGGTCGTTGCCGTACCCGCGCTGGGTGGAATAGCCCAGCGCGAGCAAGAAGCCTTCGTCGCCGCGTGCGAGGTTTTGCAACCGCGCTGTGCGCGACGCGGGCGTAAAGAGGGGGGTATGCACGAGGTCGTGCGGCTCGGGGTCGGTGCCATCGGTGCGCAAGGTTTCGAGCAACCCGTCGCGTCCCAGAATGTCCGTCACGCGCGGGGTGGCGGCCAGCGGCGGCAACTGCGGGATCGCGGCGTCATGCGAATCGACATGCGCAGCGTGGTGCGTGACGACGCGGGCAGCCGTGTCGACTTTGCCGGGCAACGGTGCACCGTCGCCATGCGCGTGCTCACCTTCCGCGAGCAACGCGAAGTCGAGCAGCCGTTGCGTGTAGTCGTAGGTGGCGCCCAGCACCTGACCGCCCGGCACGTCCTTGAACGTCGCGGAAATGCGGCGCGACAAACGCATCGACGCGGTATCGATCGGCTTGCTCGTGCACAGACGCGGCAGTGTGGTGCGATACGCGCGCAGCAGAAAGATCGCTTCGACGAGATCGCCGGCCGCCTGCTTGATCGCCAGCGCGGCGAGCGTCTCGTCGTACAGCGCGCCTTCGCTCATGACACGCGAGACGGCCAACCGCATCTGTTCGCGGATCTGCGCGACGCTCAGCGCGGGGACCTCGGGATTGCCGCGTCGCGCTTTGGCGAGCAGATCCCACGAGTGTTCGATGGCGCGCTCGCCACCTTTGACTGCGACGTACATCAGCAAACCTCCACATGCGTGGTGCGCGGCAGGCCGAGCACGGTGTCGCCCGAGGCGATCAACAGGTCGAGCCCGGCGGGAAAACGCGGCGCAAGCGCGGCGCGCGCCTGCCAAAAAGCAGCGCCGAGCCCGCCGACGGTCACGTCGGCATGGGACTCGATGCCGGGGCCGCGCAGGCGAAGATGCAGGCCGCCAGCACCGCTATGGCCGGCGGCAAGCGTGGGCACATCGACGATCAGCGTGGCGCTGTGCTCGGGCGATTCCGCAGTGCCGAACGCAAATTGCTCAAGCGCGGGGCAGCGCGCCGGATCGGTGAGCAGCGCGAACTGCGCTGTCGCGAGATCCGCCTCGCCACTCAACAGCGGGGCCCCCGTGTGAAAGCGCAGCGCGCTCGCCACTTCGGGCAGCGGAAATTGCAGCCAGACGGCGGTGGTGGCGTCGGCCAGCGCGAGCAGCGTGGCGCGCGCGGCAATGCTCGCTTGCTCGCTCGGTGCGAGCCGGCTCCCGACACTGCGCAGACGGCCGGGACGCGCCAACGCGTCGAGCACCGCGCGGAACACACCTTGCGCGTCGTGAACCGGATCGGCGAAGCCGGGTTGCAATTGCGACCAGTCAGGCATCGATGCCATCAACATTCAGGCCTCCCGGACCATGGTGAAGAATTCGACGCGGCTCGCGGCCGTGTCGGCGTCGTGCTGTGCCGCAGTGGCGGCCAGACGTCCGGCTATCGTGGAGAGCGGGCCGGTGGCGAGCGCGTTGCGGTGTTGCGGCATCTGCATCAGCGCATCGAGACGCGCGACACGTGCAGCGCGCTCGGCGTCGCGACCCAGTACGTAGCCGGTGCCGACGACACCGTCTTGCTGGCGCAACGTGCAGCGCGTGACGGTCGTCTCACCGAGATTGAAACGATCGCCGCTGCCGCCGACGCGGCCCTGTACCAGCACCAGTCCGGTTTGCGGTGCGCGCAGCCAGACGAACTCGGGGGCGTCCGGGCAGTGCGCGATGGCGTCGTCAAGCTCGTCGCGCGTGGCGCGGGCGAACAGCGCGAGCCATTGCGCGCGTTCGGGCGGGGCGGCGCTGCTCTCGTCCCGTGCCGTGTTGGATGATGGGTTTGGCATGATTGTCTAGTCGTATAGACGTGTGTATGATCGCAATGACGTCGATTGGGTAATGCACGCGAACCCATTACAACTTTTCCGGGTGTCAATTTGATGACAGCACAACTCGAACGGGGTGGCGGTGTCGCCGTCTGGCGGCAGATCGCACAGATTCTTGCGACCGAAATCGGTGAGCGCCGGTATGGCGAAGGGTTGCCCGACGACCGTCTGCCGAGCGAGACCGATCTCGCATTGCGCTTCGGCGTGAACCGTCACACGGTGCGCCGCGCGATCCTCGGGCTCTCGGAGCAGGGGCTTGTGAACGTCGAGCACGGTCGCGGCACGTTCGTGCAGGCGGGCGCTATCGGCTACGTGATCGGACGCCGCACGCGTTTTACCGAAAATCTCTCCCAACACAATCTCAAGACGGCGCAGCAGATCCTTTCGGCACAGAAGGTGAAGGCCGAAGCGACAGTGGCGCATGCCCTCGGGATGCGTGTCGGTGCGCTGGTGTATCGCGTGGAACTCGCGCGCCGCAGTCTCGACGCGCAAGGCATCGAGCTACCGCTCGCGTACAGCGAGAACTGGTTTCCCGCGTCGCGTTTTCCCGACTTTCCGGAGGTCTTCGCGCAGCACACGTCGATCAGCGCCACGCTGGCGAGCTTTGGCGTGACGGACTACACGCGTCGCGAGAGCCGTATCGGCGCGCGGCTTCCCGACGCCGAGATTGCGCGGCACCTCGGCATCAATCGTCAGCAGCCGGTGCTGAGTGTGGAGAGTACCGACGTCGACGAAGCGGGCAAGCCGGTCAAGTACGGCATCGCCTATTTCCCGGCAGATCGCATGCAACTCGTGGTGCAGGGAGACATGGCATGAGCGACGCACAGCAACTGGCGCTCGATCTGTGCGTGGCACGCTTCGCCATCTACTACGCGCCGCCGGCGGGCTCGTGCTGGTGGAACGAGGGCAGCCGCTGGCTCGGACGCGATGCGATCACCGGGCGCCGTCTCAATGCGCCGCAAGTGCCGGGGCTGTCCCGTGCGCTGCACGACGTCACGCTCGATCCGCGGCGCTACGGACTGCACGCCACGCTCAAGGCGCCGATGCGTCTCGCGCCCCAGGCCCGGCTCGGCGATCTGACCGGCATCGCGAAGGCGGTGGCCGCGCGCCATGCGCCGTTCGATCTTGCGGTACACACCGATGTTGTCGATACGGATAGCGGGAAGCGGCCGGGCTTCGTCGCGCTGCGTCCCTCGCTCGGGGCGGCGGGCGCAAAAGCGGTGGATGCCCTTGCGGCTGACTGCGTGCGGGCCTTCGACGATCTGCGTGCGTTACCGACCGAAGCCGAACTGGCCAAACGTCACGCGCAATCGCTATCGTCGCGCCAGCGCGAGCTACTCGCGCAGTGGGGATACCCTTACGTGCTCGACGAATTTCGTTTTCATGTGACCCTGTCCGATCGTGTGGACGCAAGCGATGCCACTGTCATCGTCGACTGGTGGCAGCCGCGCGTGCAGGCGCTTGGTGCCATGCGCGTCGATAGTCTGGCCCTCTTCGTGGAGCCGTCGCCGGGCGAACCGTTCCAGCTATTCGAACGCTTTGCCTTTGGGAAGGCCACATGAATCACGCTCGCCTCTTTTACGTGATGGGGCCGTCGGGGGCAGGCAAGGACTCGCTGCTTGCCTACGCGCGCGAACGGATCGGCACCGCCTCGCCGGTCGGCACGACGGTGCTCTTCGCCCATCGGTACATCACGCGCGCCCCATCCGATGGGGAGAACCACGTCGCGCTGACGCATGCCGAATTCGCGGTGCGGCACTCGTTGGGTTGCTTCGCACTGGACTGGACGAGCCACGATTGCCGATACGGCATCGGTATCGAAATCGATGCCTGGCTGGCGGCAGGGGCGAATGTCGTCATGAATGGCTCGCGCGCATTTCTCGAACAAGCCGTGCATCGCTACGGCGAACGTCTGCATCTGGTGGAAATCCGGGTCGATCCGGTGGTGCGGGCTCAGCGCCTTGCCAGTCGCGGTCGCGAAACCGGCGATGCCCTCGACAAGCGTGTCGCACATCAGGTGGAATGGACGCCTCCCGACGGCATTCCCCTCACCGTGATTCCCAACGACACCGCGCTCGCGCAAGCCGGGGATCGTCTCGTCAGCTTGCTGACGGCACGGGGCTTGGCCTGACCGACGTTCCTGGGCCGAGTACCGAATGACGGGGATGCCCGCCATGTGACGAGGATGTGAATGTTGCATCGTGTGTCTTTATTTTGCAAATTATTGCAAAGATGGCGCACTTTGCGTAACCTCACGTCATCGCACACGGCATCGCCCGGGGATGACGTTGTCATCGCTCCGGGCTCATTCGGGAGCCCCTCATGTCTTCAGCCTTGCCCACTCACGCTCGCGTCGTCATTGTCGGCGGCGGCATCGTCGGTTGTTCCGTCGCCTATCACCTCGCCAAGCTCGGCTGGACGGAGGTTGTCCTGCTGGAGCAGGGGCAGTTGTCGTGCGGCACCACCTGGCACGCGGCGGGGCTGGTGGGGCAGTTGCGCTCGCAGGAGAGCATGACCAAGCTCATCCGATACTCGACGAAGCTCTACAGCGAGCTCGAGGCGGAGACCGGGCTCGGCACCGGCTGGAAACAATGCGGGTCGCTGTCGGTGGCTCGCACGCACGAGCGCATGACGCAACTCAAGCGCACGGCTGCCGTGGCGCGTGCCTATGGCGTGCAGTGCGACGTGATCTCGCCGCGCGAGGCGGGCGAACTCTGGCCCGTGATGCGTACCGACGATCTCGTCGGCGCCGTGTGGCTGCCGGGCGACGGCAAGGCCAATCCGACCGACCTCACGCAGGCACTGGCGCGTGGCGCGCGCAGTCGCGGGGTGCGCATCGCCGAGAACACCTGCATCACCGAGATTCATACGGCGTCGCCCAATGGCATTCGCACGGCGACGGGCGTGTCGTGGCGCCATAAGAATGGCGAGAGCGGGCGCATCGACGCGGAGATCGTGGTGAACTGCGCCGGCCAGTGGGCCAAGGCCGTGGGCCGCATGTGCGGCGTGACCGTGCCGCTGCACTCGGCCGAGCACTACTACATCGTGACGGAACGGATTGCCGGCGTGCATCCCGATCTGCCGGTCATGCGCGACCCCGATGGCTACATCTACCTCAAGGAAGAGGTCGGCGGTCTGGTGATGGGGGGCTTCGAGCCGAACGCCAAGCCGTGGGGCATGGATGGCATTCCCGAGAATTTCGAATTCCAGTTGCTGCCCGACGACTGGGATCAGTTCGAGATCCTCATGGAGAACGCGCTGATACGCGTGCCCGCGCTGGAAACGGCGCAGGTCCGGCAGTTCTACAACGGCCCGGAGTCGTTCACGCCAGACAACAACTTCATTCTCGGCGAGGCTCCCGAGCTGCGCAATTTCTACGTCGGTGCGGGCTTCAACTCGATGGGCATTGCCTCGGCCGGCGGGGCGGGGATGGCGCTCGCGGAGTGGATCGTGGCGGGCGAGCCGACGATGGATCTCTGGCCCGTCGACATCCGCCGTTTCGCCGGATTCAACGGCAATGACACATGGCTGCACGATCGTGTGAAAGAGACGCTGGGTCTGCACTACGCCATGCCGTGGCCGAATCGCGAGCTGGACACGGCGCGTCCGTTCCGCCGCTCGCCGCTATATGCGACGCTGCTCGCCAAAGGCGCGTGCTTCGGCAGCAAGATGGGTTGGGAGCGGCCGAACTTCTTTGCACCGTCGCCCGAGCAAGCCCGGATCGAGTACAGCTTCGGTCAGCAGAACTGGCATCCGTGGAGTGCTGCGGAGCATCGCGCGTGCCGCGACGCCGTGGCGCTGTTTGACATGAGTTCGTTCTCGAAGCTGCTCATCAAGGGACGCGACGCCGAGCGAGTGTTGCAATCGCTGTGCACCAACGACGTGGCCGTGTCCCCGGGACGTACCGTCTACACCGGCATGCTCAACGAGCGCGGCGGCTACGAGTCGGACTTCACCCTCACGCGTCTTGCGCCCGATCAGTACCTGATGGTCACCGGTTCGGCACAGACCACACGCGACATGGATTATCTGGAGCGCCGCATCGCGTCGTTGCCCGACGATCCGCGCTGCACCGTGGTCGACGTCACCGGGCAATACGCCGTGTTGGCGCTGATGGGACCGAATTCGCGAGCGTTGCTGCAACAGGTTTCGAAAGCGGATTTCTCCAACGACGCGTTTCCTTTCGGCACGAGCCGTGAGATCGATCTCGGCTATGCCACTGTGCGAGCGACGCGCCTGACCTACGTGGGGGAATTGGGCTGGGAACTGTACGTGCCGGTCGAATTCGCGGTGGGTGTCTACGAGACGCTACACGCGGCGGGCGAGGCGTTCGGGCTGAAAGACGCCGGTTACTACGCGATCGACTCGTTGCGCATCGAGAAGGGTTATCGCGCCTGGGGACGGGAACTGACGCCGGACACGAATCCGGTGGAGGCCGGCCTCACGTTCGCGTGCAAACTCGCGAGCGACATGCCATTCATTGGCCGCACGGCCGTCGAACTGGCCAAGGCGAAGGGCGTGCAACGCAAGCTTGTCAGCGTGGCGCTCGACGGCGCACACGACAAGATGCTGTGGGGCGGCGAAGCCGTGCTGCGCGACGGCCAACCGGCGGGGTTCGTTTCGTCCGCGGCCTATGGACACACGATCGACGCGCCCGTCGCACTGGCTTTCCTGACGAATCCCGATGGCGCCGTGTCTGCCGAATACGTGGAAACCGGCCGCTATCAGGTCAATCTCGCGGGCGAGTTGCTCGACGCCCGTGTGCAACTGCGGGCGTTGTACGACCCGAAGGGCGAGCGCGTGAAGGCTTGACACCGCGGGCCTTCGTCGGTGGCGTCATGCATGGGAATGGCGAGTCACGACACCGGACATGGGCGGACTCGCCGCCGCTTCTGTAAAATGCCGGTTTTGCTTCGATTTCGCGTGCTTCCGACCGGGGGCGCGTCCGGTCTCTGACGTATGTCTTTTGCTTGTATTGCGGCGGCGCGCCGCTTCGACGACACGGCGCATTTGCCGCTCGTGATCGGTTCGCAGCGTTATGGATGGATTCGCCGTCGCGACGTCGAATCGCTGTGCCGTTGGCCCGACGTCTTCGAGATCAGTTCGCTCGCGGTGCGCATTCACCCGCGCCATGACACCTGCGACGCCCGCACGGATGCGCTGGCGCCGGTGGTCGAAACGCTGGCGGCGGAAGGGCGCATTACCGGCTGGCGCAACGAGCGTTACGCGATCCGGCAACGTCTCTACGACGCACCGCTCGCGTGGATCGAACGCGCGGCCTCCCGGTTTTTCGGCACGCGCACGTTCGCCGTGCATGTGAACGGTTACGTGCCGGCGCGCTTCGTCGGCGAAGCCCCGAAGATGTGGATCGCGCGGCGCAGCGTGCTCAAGGCGACGGATCCCGGCTGTCTTGATAACGCGGCCGCGGGCGGTATCGGTAACGGCATCGGCGTGGGCGACACGCTCGTCAAGGAATGCTGGGAGGAGGCGGGCATTCCGGCCTATCTGGCGAACGAAGCACGGCCGGGTCGCACGCTGCACATCCTCGCGGAGATTCCGGAGGGCGTGCAGTCCGAGCAGATCTTCGTCTACGACCTTGCATTGCCGCGCGGCTTCGTGCCCGAGAATCAGGACGGCGAGGCGAGCGCACACTGGTTGTGTACCGCCGGCGATGTACGCGATGTGATCGCGCGCGGCAAGATGACCGTCGACGCGAGCCTCGCGAGTCTGGACTTTCTGCTGCGCGAAGGCGCCATCCGCGCGAAAGATTGCGCCGGCATCGAAGCGCTATTCAAGCCGGCCGACGAGTAATCCGGGGCGTCAGCCGCACGGCTACCCTGCCACAGACAAGCATTTCAACACTGCAACGACATTGCAAGCCTTTGCCCAGGAGCAATCATGGCACCGATCGAAAATAGCTACATTCTGAAGTTGTCCTGCCCGGATCGTCCCGGCATCGTCCACACCGTGGCCGGTTTCCTGGTCGAGCGCGGCGGCAACATTCTCGACTCGGCCCAGTTCAACGATCGCTTCACGGGCGGCTTCTTCATGCGTGTGCATTTCCAGCAACTGCCGGGGCAGACCGATCTGGCGTCGTTGCAACGCGACTTCGCGCCGCTCGCCGAGCAGTTCGAAATGCAGTGGGAACTGGTCGACGCCGCGATCAAGCCGCGCGTCATGCTCATGGTCTCGAAGATCGGTCACTGCCTGAACGATCTGCTGTTTCGCTACAAGACCGGTCAGCTCAACGTCGAGATCCCGGTGATCGTCTCGAATCACAAGGATTTCTACCAACTGGCCGCGAGCTACAACATCCCGTTCCATCACCTGCCGCTGATGAATTCAACGCCCGAATCGAAAGCCGCGCAGGAAGCCAAGGTGTTTGAGCTGGTGGAGGACAACAACATCGACCTGGTGGTGCTTGCCCGTTACATGCAAGTGCTCTCGAGCGATCTGTGCAAGAAGCTCGCGGGCCGCGCGATCAACATTCACCACTCGTTCCTGCCGAGCTTCAAGGGCGCGAAGCCGTACTATCAGGCGTTCGACCGTGGCGTGAAGTTGATCGGCGCGACGGCGCACTATGTGACGTCCGATCTCGACGAAGGTCCGATCATCGAACAGGAAGTCGAGCGCGTGGATCACACGATGGACCCGGAGCAATTGACGGCCATCGGTCGCGACGTGGAATGCGTGGCGCTTGCGCGTGCCGTGCGTTACCACGCCGAGCATCGCATTTTGCTCAACGGTCACAAGACGGTGATCTTCCGTTAAGCGTTGCCGCGAACTGCCGAAAGCACAACGCCCGGGACATCGTGTCCCGGGCGTTGTCGTTTCTGGTGACGCGTTCGATGTGCTCCGGCGCGAGCGTCAGCTACGCTGCGCCAGTTCGCTGCCCGCATCGCGCGCGAGACGCGCAATCGAAATGGTCGAACTCACGGCGATCAGGCCCACGGTCAGGAAGGCCCACGGGAAGTCGACGTCGGTGACGTGATCGCGACCGTGCAGCCAGGACGACGTCTGCAACACGGCCGCCCCGATGGTGATGCCCAGTGTGAGCGAGACCTGTTGTGCGACGCTGGCGAGGCTCGTCGCCTGACTCATGCGATGCGCGGGCACGTCGGCGTAGGAGATCGCATTCAGGCTGGTGAACTGCAACGAGCGGAAGCACCCACCGAACAGCAACGTGCAGAGAATCACCAGATGCGATGTCTGGTCGGTGAACAGCCCGTAGCCGCCGATGGTTGCCGACGCGATGAGTGCGTTCGTCATCAACACGCGGCGAAAGCCCCAGCGTTGCAAAATGCGCAGCGAGAGTGTCTTCATGAACATCGCGCCGGCGGCAGAAACGAACGTGAGTGCACCGGACTCCATCGGTGTCATGCCAAAGCCGAGTTGCAGCATCAGTGGCAACAGGAACGGCGTGGCTCCTACGCCGATACGGAATAGCGTGCCCCCCGCAACTCCGGCGCGGAACGTGGGGATCCGAAAGAGGTCGAGTCGCAGCAGCGGGTGGGCGAGCCCTTTCGCGTGACGCAGATACGAGATCAGCAGCGCGGCGCCGATGGCGACGAGGCCCAGCGCGAGCGGTGTGGGAATCAGATGGCGGCCGATGGTGGACAGGCCCAGCATCAGCACCGACAGGCCGAGGCCCGACAGGATGAAGCCCTTGACGTCGAGCGGCGGCACTTCGTCCTCATACAGATCGGGAATGTACTTCGTCGCGAGAATGAAGCCGAGCACGCCAATCGGAATGTTGATGAAGAAGATCCAGCGCCAGTGCCAGTAGGTGGTGATGAAGCCGCCGAGCGGCGGGCCGAGCACCGGGCCGACCAGCGCAGGGATCGTGAGGTAGTTGAGCGCGCGCACCATGTCGCGCTTCTCCACGGATTTGAGCAACGCGAGGCGTCCGACCGGGACCATCATGGCGCCGCCCATGCCCTGCACGAAGCGCGCGACGACCAGCGTCGGCAGATTGGTCGAGATGCCGCAGCAGATCGAGCCGAGAACGAATACACCGATGGCGGTGCGAAAGACATTGCGCGTGCCGAAGCGGTCGGCGATCCAGCCGCTGATCGGAATGAAGACCGCGAGGCTGATGAGGTACGTCGTGAGCGCAAGCTTGAGCGTGATCGGGCTCTCGCCGAGATCTTTCGCGATCAACGGCAAGGAGGTGGACAACACGGTGGAATCCATGTTCTCCATGAACAGTGCGCAGGCAACTATCAGTGGAACAAGCATGAGGCGTGGTGTTGCCGTCGTGGCAACGGGAGTCAACAGTGGAAATTCGACACGGTGCACGACATCCGTGCGCCGTCGGGGATAACGAATGAAGCGATCGAAGCAGACAAAGCCAACGAAGCGGACGAGCGAGCGAACGAAACGAATGACGCGCAGGCTGCACCGAACATGGCTGATGTGATGGCAGCACTGTGTGCGTTATAGCAAACTTCGCCGCCGCCCGTCCCGTTCATATGCAACGCCAGACGTCATGCGGATCTTCAAGGCATCGGCGTCGAGCGACATCGTTTTGATGAGCGGAATGGCGTGTTGGCGCACGATACGCAGCGGTATCCGGTGAGCCGCGCCGCCACCGATGCCGCGTTGACGACTTCCTCGCTGCCCGCGACGCCCGCGATCCGTCGATCCGTCGATCCGGCGATCCGGCGATCGTCAGCGCCTTTGCCCGCAGCGTCTATGCAAATCGGTCTAACGTGATTCGAGGAAATCGCGCAGCACATGAAGATGCGTGTGTGCGTCGTCGTCTTCGAGGCGATGGGCGGCGGTGAGCAACGTGACCGGGCCGTCAGCCAGACGCGTGCGCAGTTCGGCGAGCATGGCGTTGTGATTGGCATCGAGTGCGGCGAGTTCGTCGAGAAAGCGTTGACGGAATTCGTCGAACTGCTCGGGATGCTGGTGAAACCACTGCCGCAGCGGCGTGCTCGGCGTGACGTCCTTGGCCCAGAAGTCGATCTGCGCCTTGGCCTTGGCGAGGCCGCGCGGCCAGAGACGGTCGGCGAGGATGCGCTGTCCGTCGGCCGGATCGGGCGCCTCGTAGACACGTTTGAAGCGAATGTCGAAGGGTTTGGGGCCACGCTTGCGCGCCACGCTGGCCTTGGCCGGGGGAGCGGCGTCAGCGGTTTTCGAGGAAGGCATGGAGGACAACTTCCGGGAGAGCGCGCGACGGCGCAACACCCGAAAGCTTACCGGATGAGCCCCGTACAGGCGAGTGCCGCCCTCGGCCGGCGACGCCAAATCGCGCCGCCGGCCTCTGGCACCTCCTCCACTGTCAGGCTCGCCCGCTTGTCCGAGCCGGGTGAATCAATGCGCGGTCGGCGTGGGGCGCCACATGCGTCAGAAACGCCAGTTGAGATTGCCGTAGAGTGTGTTGTCGCTGACCCGCCCGCTGAACTGGCTCGAGTAGCTCACGCCCAGGGTCATGGCGTGACCGATGAAGGCGTCGACACCGGCACTAACGACCGCCGCATCACGGGCAATGGGCACGCCGCCGACCGTGAACGCCGCCGAGGTTCCCGAGAACGCCAGCCGCATGTCGGGCCGGTCCGCGCCGTAAGCGTGGCGCCAGCCGGCCGACAACCGCAGGCGCCCCGACGCCATCGATCCGCCGCCAAACGCTATCTCGCCGCGCAAACCCGCTGTCGAGAACGTGATGCCCTGCGATTGTTCGTCGGCGTGGAGCGCGGCGATGCTGCCCGTTTCGTCGAACGCATCGGTGCGCACGCGTGCGTACGCTACGTTGGCGAACGGCTCGAGGCTTGCCGGGCCGGCGTTCAGTCGCCATGCGGCTTCACCGAAGACTTGCCACACCGAGGCGTTGTAGCTCGCCCGCGCCGTTTGGGCGATGGGACCGATGGCTACGCTGCGTTGCGAGGTGATTTGCTGCCATCCATAGGCGCCGCCAATCGTCGCGCCGAGGTGTCCGAAACGACGATTCACGTAGGCGCCGATCTGCGCATCGTTGCTGTTCCCGGAAGCACTCGATCCGGTATTGAACGTGCTGTGGCCCAGGCCGCCGAATCCGCCTGCGCGCCATGCATCGGCCAGTGGCGCGTCGACACCGGCCAGCACCCCCATACCGCGCCGATGCAGGGTCGCGGCGCCGGAGCCACCGTCGGCGACCGATGAATTACGCATCTGGCCATCGTTGCCATAGACCGAAGCCCATGCTTGTGTCGTGCGTGGTTGCGTGTGGCAGTTTTGGCTTCGGTCGACTTTGGCAGGGTTGTCGAACGAGCGTTCGTCGGATGACGACACCTCACAGTCCTGCGCGAGAGACAGGCTTTCCCGCAGTCGTTGCGAGACCGCATCGCGCGCTATCTGACTTTGGCTGAGCAACATCGACGCGACCGACGCGTGAAGACTGCCGTCGAGACTCTCGAAGGCGGCCGGTGCTGTTGCCGCGCTCAGGCCGAGCGCGGCCTGATAGAGCGCGCTGCCCGAACCGAGCGCGGAGACTGCCCCCGCGACCGCTCGCTGATTCGGCGTGACGGCCCCAGCGGAAAACGGCGTTCCGTTCGGCGCGAACGTCAGCAGTGCCGCTGTCGGCGTGTAACTGACCTGGGGCGTGAGGTAGAGCAGATTCGTCGACGCCGACGCAAATTGACCAGAGAGGCCACCCGGTGCAGACACGATGACGGCGCCCGAGGCATCGGCGGGTTGCGTTCCCGGTGCCGCGTTCACGACAAGTTGGCTGCCGCCGAGCGAGGCACTGCCGCTGGCGTTCACCTGACTGGGCGGGGTGCCGGGGGCGACGCTCACTTGCAGCGTCGAGCCGGGGGCCAGCGTGAGATTGCCATTGACGCCCAACGTCGTGCCCGGGGAGGCGACCAGGATCTGACTTCCGCTTGCGCCCGTCAACGACCCGGTTTGCGCCCCCGTGCCGCTGCCGCCTGACGATGCGGGGGCCGGTGTCGCCAGCGTGGCGCCTGCCTGAACGGACACCGGCGAATTTGGAAGGCCGCCTATGCCGAGCGTGCCGCCCGCGACGGTCGTCGGCCCGGTGAGCTGGCTTTGGCCTCCGAGCGTGAGCGTATCTGTGCCGGTCTTGGTCAGACTACCGTTACCGGAGACGCTGCCGGGGAACGCACCCGCCGAGACCGTGACCGATCCGCCGTTGATAGCGAGACTGCCTTGCGCCGTGCCGTTCAGCGTAGGCAGCGTGACGTCGACCCCTTGTGTTGTCACCGTCCCTTGCGAGAGGGTGAGCCCACCGGTGCCAAGGCCCGTCGGTGAGGTGACGCTAACACTTCCGCCGGTGACGGTCGTGCCGCCAGTGAAGCTGTTGTTGCCGTCGAGCGTGACCCCTTGCGGATTGTTCAGGGAAAGGCCGCCGTTGCCCGTGACGTTGCCGCTGAGCGTCACGGGAGAGGCACCGGAAACGCCGAGCGTCACGCCGTTGTTCAATGTCACGGCATTCGCCACGGTCACGGGGGCGTTGGCCGGCGCGTTCGCGGCGAGCGAGCCGTTGCCGTTCACGGTAATGCCTGCGGAACCGAGTGCTGCGCTGTTGCCGAGCGAGAGCGTTCCGGCATTCAATGTCGTGCCGCCGGCGAACGTATTCGGTGCGTCGAGCATGAGCGTTCCGCTACCGTTTTTGACCAGTCCGCCCGCTCCCGACAATGTGCCGCCGAAGGTGTGGTTGCCACTGTCGCCAGTGATCAGTCCGCCGCCGCCGAGCACAAGCTGCGTGCCGGCATCCGCCTCGAGCGAGGCGAAGGCCAGCGGTGCAGCGGAGGCGGAGGCATCGAACGTCGAGCCGGTATTGCGCAATGCCAGACCTGTGCTGTTGCCCACCTGTCCGGATACGCCGAGCGCCAACGTCCCGCCCGTGACGGCGGTGGTGCCGGTGAACGTGTTTTGGGCGCCGAGCGTGACGGTGGCGCCGCCTTGCTTGGTGAGGCCACCGGTGCCGTTGATGACACCGTCGAACGTGCTGTTCGTCGTGCCACCCACTGTGAGCAATTGCGCACCGAGCGATACAGTGGAACCCGTTGCCCCGTCGAGGCTTGCGATGACCGCCGACGTCGAGGCGCGCGAGATGTCCAGCGTTGTCCCGGCAGCAAGCGAGACATTGTTGGCGCCGGACAGCGTGCCGCCTGAGCCGAGGGCGACGGTGCCGTTTGCCACGTCAATGGCACCGGTGAAGGTGTTTTGTCCCGTGAGCGATTGGGTACCGGTTCCGGTCTTGATGATGCCTCCCGCACCGGCGAGGGACGCCGCCAGCGATTGGTCGGTGTTGTCGCCGAACGTGAGTGTGTTGCCACCGAGATTCACGGTGCCGCCGGTACCCGATAGCGTGCCGAGCGTTTGATTCCCGGCGGCCGAGATGTCGAATGCGGCGTGGATCCCCGCCACGACGACATTCGCGTTGTTGGCAAGCTGGCCTGTTGCACCGAGGGCCAGCGTGCCGTCGGCGATGGTGGTCGTGCCGGTGAAATGTTGTTGTCCGATCAGCGTTTGCGTTCCGCTGCCTTGTTTGACGATGCCGCCCGCGCCGGAGAGGGTGCCGCTCACGGTGTGGCTCGATGCGTCACCGAAGGTCAGCGTGTTATTGCCCAGAACGACGTTCGTGCCGGTCTGCGCCGTGAGTGCGCCGATGGTGCGCTCGCCATTGGCCCCGGAAATGTCGAGCGTCGCACCCGGGTTCTGTAGCGTGACGGCACCTGCTGACGACAACGTACCCGCGCCACCCAATGCGAGCGTGCCTGCTTGCACCACCGTCCCGCCGGAGAACGTATTCGCACCCGTCATCGTCTCGGTTCCCGCGCCAACTTTCACGAGACTACCGGTGCCTATCACGCCGCCGCTGTAGATCTCGTCGAGACCGCTCGTGCCGACTTCGAGAGTGCTGCTTCCCATGTTGATGGCGCCACCGCCTGTGAGCGCGCCGAATGTCTGTGTGCCATTGCCCGCCGACAAATCGAACATGGCGCCGGTGGCCACATTGACGACGCCTCCCGCGTCGAGGCTCGCGCCTGCACCCAGCGCCAATGTGCCGGCATTGACGTTGGTCCCTCCCGCGTAAGTGTTCTGCCCGTTGAGGGTTAGTGTGGCCGCACCATTTTTTGTCATGCCGCCTGCGCCGCCAATCGCGCCGTTGAGCGTGAGATCGTTCGAGCCGGCGACATTGAGATTGCCGTCGAGCGTGATCTGATTGCCCAAGGTGCTGGTTTGCGTCGCGTCGAGCGACGTGCCGTCGGCGAAGCGCACGCTACCCGTTCCCAAGGCCGTGTTGCTGCTCACAGTGATGCCACCGGCCTGCACGTCGACCCCGCCGCCGAAATCGTTATTGCCCGCGAGCGTTTGCACGCCGTTGCCGAGTTTGACGAGACGGCCGCCCGTACCGTGGATGTCGGACGCGATGGCGCCGCTTGCGGCGTCGGCGAGCGTGAGTGCCGTGTTGCCGAGGTGGATGCTGCTGCCTGCGACGCCAGTGAGCGAGGCGACGGTTTGATCCGGTCCCGTCGAGATGTCGAGCGCTGCCGTTGCGCCGTCGAGTGTGACTGTGTTGCCGCCCAACTGTGTGCCATTGCGCAGGGCGAGCGTACCGGCGTCGACGCGAACGTCGCCGGTCAGCGCTGCGCCGCCATCGAGCGTTTGCGTGCCGCTGCCCTGCTTGATGAGGCCGCCGGTGCCGTTCAGCGTGCCGGTGAAGGTGCCATCTCCCGCGCTGCCGAGCGTGAGCGCCTGTGTGCCTGCGTTGACGGTGCTACCCGCCGCGCCCGTCAGCGATCCGATGACCGGCGCCGTGGCGGCGCTCACGTCGAAGGTCGCACCGGAGGCGAGTGTCACGTCGTTGGCGTTCGACAACGTGCCGCCGGCACCGAGGACTAGCGCGCCGCTATTTACGCCGACGTTTCCTGTGAACGTGTTGACACCGCCAAGCGTCAATTGCCCGGCGCCATCCATGATGAGGGCGCCGGTCCCCGAGATGGCGCTCGCCAGCGTGGCGGTGTCGTTGTTGCCCACGCGCAATGTGCTGCCGCCACCGAGGACCACGCTGCCGCCGCTCCCCGACAGATGACCGAGCGTTTGATTTCCCGCCGCACTGACGTCGAACACGGCACGGTTGCCGGTCAACGCCACGACTGCGCCAGTGCCGAGATTGCCCGTCGAACCGATGGCGAGCGTGCCGTCGGCAATCGTCGTGCTGCCGGTGTACTGCTGCGTGCCCAGCAGCGTGGTAGTTCCGCTGCCCTGTTTGACGATGCCTGCGCTGCCGCCGATGATCGCTGCAACGGTATGGCTCGTCGCGTCGCCGAAGGTGAGCGTGTTGCTGCCCAGCCGGATCTGCGTATTCGCATCGGCAGACAGCGCCCCGACCGTTTGCGGTCCGTTGGCGCCGGAGATGTCGAACGTGGAACCGGCATTGTTCAACGTGAGCGGCCCACTGGCGGCAAGCGTGCCTGCCCCTCCCAACGCCAGCGTGCCCGCCTGGACGACTGTGCCGCCCGTATAGGTGCTTTGTCCCGTGAGCGTTTCAGTGCCGGTGCCGATCTTGATGACCGATCCGGTGCCCGTGAGGCTGCCGCTGAACGTATCGTTGGTGGCACCGCCAATCTCGGTCACGAGGGCGCCGATGTTGACGGTCCCCGCGCCATCGATCGCGCCGATGACTTGCGTGCCGTTGCCCGCCGACAGGTCGAGCGTTGCGCCGCTGGCGATGTTGATCGAACCCGACGCATTGAGCGACGCCCCGGCGCCCAGCGCCAGCGTGCCGGCGTCAACGACGGTTGCGCCCGTGTAGGTGTTGCTGCCGCCGAGCGTGAGCGTTGCTGCCCCGGTTTTGGTCAGGCCACCGGCGCCGGACAGCACGCCATTGAGCGTCAGGTCGTGGCTGCCGAGCACCGTCAACGTGCCCGACAGACCAACGTTGTTGCCAAGCGTAACGGCTTGCGTGCTGTCCAGACTCGCATTGCCGTTGAGTGTGAGCGCACCGGTGCCGAACGCGAGGTCGTTGCCGGCGACCAGACCACCCGCACCGACGGACAGGCCGCCGCTGAAGTCGCTGGCGCCGAGGAAGGTTTGCGCCCCGGTACCCGTCTTGATGAGCGCGCCCGTTCCGTGAACCGCGCCGCCAAACGAAGCGTCGGTGTTGCCGCCGAAGGTCAGATTCTGCGAGCCGAGCGATACGCTGCTGCCCGTCACGCCGTTTAACGCACCGATCACCGACGTGCCGCCCGCGCTGATATCGAGCGCGCTGTTCGCACCGCTCAGCGTCAGGGGATTGGCCCCTTGAAGCGACGCGCCGCTCCCCAGTGCCAGCGTCCCATCGGCGACATCGATGCTGCCTGTAAAGGTTTGCGTCGTCGTCAGCGTTTGTCGTCCCGCACCCTGTTTGACGATGCCGCCCGTGCCGCTCAGCGTCGCCGCCAGCGTCTGATCGGTAGCATCGCCGAAGGTCAGCGTGTTGGCGCCCAGGGCGACTGCGCCGCCGGTGCCGGAGAGCGTACCGATGGTTTGTGCGGCGGCCGCGTTGCCGATGTCGAATACTGCCGTGGGGCTGTTCAGTACAACAGCCCCCTGCGCGGCAAGCGAGCCACCGGTACCGAGCGCAAGCGTGCCGTCGTTGATCGTCGTGCCGCCGGTCCATGCGCCAGCACCCGCCAGCGTTAGCGTTGCTGCGCCGGCCTTTTGCAATGCACCGTTCCCCGAGACGCTTCCCGCTAGCGTCAGATTGTTGCTGCCGAGCATGGCGGACGTGCCGTTCAGCGTGATGTTGTTGGCGAGGGTCAGCGTCTGCGTGGTGTCGAGCGTTGTCTGATCGGCCATCGTGAGCGCGCCGGTCCCGATGGCGTTCGCGTTGCCCAGTTGCAGACCGCCAGCGGCGACATTGACGCCACCGGTGAAGTCGCTGGCACCGGCCAGTGTCTCCACGCCGCCACCCTGTTTGACGAGTGCGCCGGTGCCGTGAATGACGCCGTTGAATGTTTCTCCGGTGTTGTCGCCGAACGTGAGCGTGTTCGCGCCGAGAAAGACTTGTGCGGCGCCGCCGCTGAGCGCACCGATGGTCTGATTGCCCGCTGCGCTGATGTCCAGCGCCGTGGTGTTGTCGCCCAGTGTCACGGCATTCTGCGACGACAGGCTGCCGCCCGACCCGATGGCGAGGGTGCCCCCTCCCACCACAACGCGCCCGGTAAACGTTTGCGCGGCGGTTATCGTCTGCGTGCCTGTGCCGAACTTGACGATACCGCCGCCATTGCCGGTCAGCGTGCCCGCGAACGTCCGATCGCTGCTGTCCCCAAAGGACAGGGTGTTGCCGCCGAGATTGATCGTGCTGCCTGTGGCGCCGGACAAAGCACCGACGGTCTGGTTCTCGCCGTTGCTGATATCGAGTGCGGCGCCGCCAGCAATGCTCAGGGGGTTGGCCGATAGGGTGCCGGTACCGCCCAGCGCCAACGTACCGTTCTGGATGTCGATCGGACCCGTGAACGCATTCTGCCCGGTCAACGTCTGCGTGCCTGTGCCGGTCTTGACGATGCCGCCGGTCCCTCCGATGCCGCCCGCGAACGTCTCGCTGGCCGAATCGCCGAGCGTGAGTGTATTGCTGCCCAACGTCACCTGACTGTTGGGCGTACCGATCAACGAGCCGATGCTCACCGGGCCTGCGCCACCGATATCGAACGTGGCGCCGTCGCCGACGGTCAGGACATTGCTGCCAGCCAGCGCATTGTTGCCTTGCAGCGCGAGCCGCCCGGCCACGACGTCGATGCCGCCGGTGAAGGTTTGGGCACCCGAAAGCAGAAGCGAGCCGGTGCCCTGTTTGACGAGGCCGCCTGCGCCCGAGATCGTGCCGCCGAACGTCGAATTGCTGGCGTCGCCGACGGTCAGCGTCTGATTACCGATCAGTAGTGTCGATCCGTTGACTCCTGAGAGTGCGCCGAAGATCATGCCCGTGGCGGCGGAGAGGTCGAGCGTTGCGCCATTCCCCGTTAATGCAAGCGGTGTGGCGTTGGCAAACGCGCTGTCCTGAAGCACGAGCGTGCCGGCGCGAACATTGATCCCGCCGCCGGCCGTATGGGTGCCGGTCAGCGTCATCGTGCCGGTGCCTTGCTTCACAATGCCGCCGCCGTTTCCCGTAAAGCTTCCGGAGAATGTCTGGTCGGTCGCATCGCCGAAGGTCAACGTGTTGTTGCCCAGCGCGATCGATGTGTTGGCAATACCGGTCAATGCCCCGATGGTTTGCGCAGACGCTTGACTGATATCGAACGTGGTGCCGCTGCCGAGCAGCGACACAGCACCCGTGCTGGCCAGCGAGCCACCGGCGCCGAGCGCAATGCCGCCCGCGTTGAGTGTTGTGCCGCCGGTAAATGTATTGACGCCAGAGAGGGTTTGCGTGTCGCCGTTCGTCTTGACGATGCCGCCCGTGCCGCTGATCGTGCCCGCGAACGTGCCGCCTGCGCTGTTGCCGAGGGTCAGGTTGTGACCGCCGAGATGGACCTGCGTATTCGCCACGCCCGACAACCCGGTGATGGTTCGGTCGCCATCCGCGTTCGACATATCGAAGATCGCACCCGCCCCCGAGAGGGTGAGCGGCGTGCCGCCGATCTGCAATGTGCCGGCCCCGGAGAGCGCCAGTGTTCCCGCGGCGACGTTGACACCGCCGCTGAACGTATTGGCACCGGTGAGCGTGACCGTCTGCGCGCCCTGTTTGGTGAGACTGCCACCGCCCGTAATCTGCCCGGACAACGTTAGCGGGGCGCTACCGCCGAGTGCCAATGTGCTGCCGCCGCCGATCGCGATACGGTTGGCGAGCGTGACCGGTGCGTTGGCGTCGAGCACGCCCGCCGTGCCCGATACCTGCACGGTGC
Source organism: Pandoraea fibrosis (assembly GCF_000807775.2). NCBI lineage: Bacteria > Pseudomonadati > Pseudomonadota > Betaproteobacteria > Burkholderiales > Burkholderiaceae > Pandoraea > Pandoraea fibrosis. Next base: position 634,947 of record NZ_CP047385.1, read on the forward strand.
CGCCGCCGAGTGCCGTGTTGCTGCCGGCGATCAGCGTGCCGCTGGTCAGCGAAGTGCCGCCGGCATAGGTGTTGTTTCCTGCGAGCGTCAGGCTGCCGGTGCCGGTCAGCGATACGCCGCCGCTGCCCGTCACCGTGTTGCTGAGCGTGAGCGGATTCGCACCGGAGACCGTCAGACCATTGGTCCCGAGCGAGACGGGCAGCGCAATACCAAGCGACGCGTTGGCGGCCTGCATCGCGCCACCGTTGATCGTGAGCGAGCCTGTGCCGAAACTGCCGGGATCGTCGAAGATGGCAAGTCCGCCGTTGAGCGTTGTCGAGGTGACGGCCAACGGACCGTGCAGCGTCCAGGTCCCGCCGTTGACCGTAGCCTGCGAGAAATTCTGATAGCTGGCGCCATTGAGCGTGCCGGTGCCGGTTGTCGAGGCGTTGTTCGCCGAGTTGCGCAGTACCAGCGAATTGGTGCCGCCTGCGCCACCGTCGATGATCCCGGTGGCTGCGAACCCGAGATTGAACCCGACGACGCTCAGCGCGCCGAGACCTGTGCTGCCGCCGTCGTCCACCGTCGAACCGGTTACGGCCGTGAACGTGTTCGCGCTGTTCGCGCCGAGCGAGACGCTGCCGCTGATGGCGCCCTCGTTGGTGAACGTGTTGCCGGCCCCCGGCGTGCCGTTGGCTTGAAACGCGATGCGTCCCAATACGTTGCCCGTGTTGCTGAAGTTGACGGTGCCGCCGCCGTAAGCCGCCGCGACAGGGGCGCTGCCGGTGCCGGTCAGCGAGATGCCGAGCAGTGGCGTGGCACCGAGCGTACCGCTGTTATTGATAGTGGTGGTGCCGCCGGTGGCGTTCTGTACCGAGAGCGCCAGACCGGTGAGGCCCGGCAGGCTCACGCCGAGAAGTCCGACCGTGCCTCGCATGATGGCGTTGTTCGTCACCGTTTGGGTGCTCCCGCCGGCGGTGGCATTGCCGATGACCGTGCCGCTCGCGAGCAAGCCGACGCCGCCGAGCAGCGAAGGGTCGATGGTGCCGCCATTCACGAGCGTCACGTTGTTGCCCGTCAGGGACATGGCAGTCCCACCCACGCCGAGCAATACCCCGACCCCCGCACTGCTGTTGACGTTTACCTGCAGGTTGCTCGCAGCATTCGAATATGACGGGGCCAGCGGGTTGGCGGCGCCAGTGCACGTCACCACGCTGCCTGCGGCGGTGCATACGGCCCACGCGGCGCCGGGCGCTGCCGCGCCTAGCAATGCGATGCATGCGAGGCAAACACGGCTAAGCGAAAGCGAGAGCCATGAGGCGCGTGTGCCGCTGCGTGCGCGACGCACACGCGAAGCCGGTGCGCCCGAACGTTGACGCGCGGTCTCCGGTGCAGGAACGACATCAACGCGGCAATGCCGCCAGACCAACCGATAGAGGTGCTTGTTCATCGTGCTCGGGTTCCCCAGTGACATGGAATGCAGAAAGGCAGCACGCCAGACGAGCGTGTGCCTGTGACAGCCGACATTCGGGGGGAGGCGACGACAGCGGCGAACGAACAACGGTCAGTGCGTGCAGCGAACCGAGACGTGTCTTGCCGGATGACGCGCTAATGCGCGGGTGATGTGCGGGGCATTCTAGGAAGCGCGATGGGAAAGTGCTCGTTGTGCGCAGGTATCGGGCATAGACAACGCGTTGTCCGTGACACCGAATTTGGCAGGGGAATCAAGGCCGTGCGATGACGCGCCGACGCCATCGAAGCATCGGGGGAAAAGCGGAGTTTCGGACGATTCCCTACTTCAGCGGGAAGGGTCGGCAACGGGTGACCCCCAGGGCCACCCGTTGTCGTATGGCGGAGCGCTGACGCAGGACTTACGCAGCGCGCGTAAGCGGTGCGACCTGTCGAATGCCGAGCGACGTCAGCGACTGCGCAATTGCCGTGACGACATTCCGCATTTCGTTGTCGTCGATGGCGCCGATACAGCCCACGCGGAACGTCTCGATCTGCGTGAGCTTGCCGGGGTAGAGGATGTAACCACGATCGCGCACCGCCGCGTAGAACGCCTTGAAGTCGTACTTGCTGTCGGCAGGTGCGTGGAACGTGACGATCACGGGTGCCTGGACTTCCGTGGCGAGGAATGGGCGGAAGCCCAGCGACGCCATCCCGTCGACCAACGCGCGGCAGTTCTTCCGGTAGCGCTCGCCGCGAACCGGCTGTCCCCCTTCGGCGAGGAACTGATCGACCGCCGCACGCAGTGCCGCGACGACATGCGTCGGCGGCGTAAAGCGCCACTGCGTGGTCTTCTGCATATAGACGTACTGGTCGTGCAGGTCCATTGCCAGCGAGTGGCTGTTGCCTGCGCTAGCTTCCAGCACCGACTTTTTCGCGATCACGAAGCCCATGCCAGGCACCCCTTCGAGGCACTTCCCGCTCGCGGCGATGAGGGCGTCGAACGGCATCGACCGCACGTCGATCTCGATCGCGCCGAACGAACTCATGGCGTCGACGATGAGCCCCTTGCCGTGCTTCTGGCAGACGCGAGCGATGTCGGCGAGCGGGTTGAGCACCCCGGCTCCGGTCTCCAGATGCACCTGCGCCACGTGCGTGATCGACGGATCGCGCGTGAGCGCTTCGTCGATCGCGGCGGCGCTGGCGGCCTGATCTTCGGGAATGGGCAGGGCGACGGCGTCGCGTCCCAGATAGCGGCAGATCTTCAGAATGCGCTGGCAGTACGCGCCGTTATCGGGCACGAGAATGCGCGCGCCGCGCGGCGTAAGCGTGCCGATGGCCGCTTCGACGGAGAACGTGCCAGAGCCTTGCAGCGGCACGCAGACATAGTCGTCGCCACCGTGCACGACGTCTACCAGATCGCGACACAGCGACGCCGTGATGCGATTGAACTGGGTATCCCATGACCCCCAGTCGCGCAGCATGGCCTGTCGGGTGGCCGGCGACGTGGTGAGCGGGCCGGGGGTGAGCAGAATCGGTTCCTGACCGAGAATCATGACCGCCTCCTATCAAGCGGGGAAACAAGCGAGAGAAGTAACAACACTGTCGACAAGGGGATTGCAGCAGGCACCGGCGCTGCGGACACAGCGCGGGGCCGGTAATCGTTCATGCGTTGGTTCGTGATCGCTAAGTCCTCAGTGATGTCAGTGCGCCTTGCGGACCATGCCCGACGGCCGGCGCCATGCCTGCGTATAGCGCTCCACCACGATCTGAATGCCGTGATAGAGCAGGCACACGCCCATCGACGTGAGCACGACGAGTGTGGCCATGGCCGCAGCGGGACCGATGGAGCCGGTCTCGTCCATGTTGACGATGGCGACCGACGCCAGCGAGGTGTCGGCCGAGTACAGGAACACGACAGCCGACACCGTGGTCATGGCGTTCACGAACAGGTACCGGCTGATGTCGATGATCGACGGCAGGCAGATCGGCGCCGACACGCGCCAGAAGGTGCGATAGAAGGGCACCTTCAGCGACGCCGACACGTACTCGAATTCCGGATCGATCTGCTTGAGTGCCGTGACTGCGGTGAGATGGCTCGACGAGTAGTAATGCACGACGTTGACGATCACCAGAATGGCCAGCGTGCCGTACAGGCTGTGCAGCGGATTGGCTTCGGGGACAAAGAAGAAGATGTAGCCGAGCCCCAGCACGAGGCCGGGCACGCCCATCGGCAGCACAGCCATCATGCGGATGAAACCGCGCAGCCATGTCATGCCGCGTGTCTTCTCAAGCAGATAGGCGATGACGAAGATCGCCGCCGTGCCCCATACCGCACACCAGAACGCCATCTGGAGGCTGTTCACGTAGGAGTCGAACGCGCCGCTTTCGATAAGGCCGAAGCGATAGTGGCCGAGCGACAGGCTGAAGTTGTACGGCCAGAACTTCACGAACGAGGCGTACACGGCCATGCCGAGAATGGCGAGCATGATCGCGGCCATGCCCCAGCACAGCGTGGCCATCAGCCAGTCGAACCCGCGTGAGGGCTTCGGGACATACGGCACCGCGCGCGCCGAGAGCAGCGCCTGTTGCTTGCGTTGCACCACCGAGTCCACGAGGTAGGTGATACCGACCGGCACGAGCAGCACGAGACCCACGACAGCGCCTTTCGAGAAGTCCTGCTGACCGATCACGAGCTTGTAGATGTCGGTGGCGAGCACGTTGAAGTCGCCGCCGATGACTTTCGGAATCCCGAAGTCGGAAATCGCATACGTGAAGACGATCATCGCGGCGCTGATCACACCATACTTCGCGCCCGGCAGCGTGATGGTCAAGAAGCGTCGCAGCATGGGCGTGCCGAGGGCATCGGCAGCCTCGTAGAGCCGCGCGTCGGTGAGCGAGAGCGCGGTGATCAGAATCATCAGCGCGTGCGGGAACGTGGCGTTCACCAGCGACATCACAATGCCCAGCGGCCCGTAAATGTCCACGTCGCCCATGAACGGCCGCAGCAGCCCCTGATTGCCGAACCAGAAGATGAACGAGATCGCGGGCAGCAGGGTGGGGCCGAGAATCGGAATGAGCGCGATGTTGCGCAACAGCGTCTTGCCGCGAATGCAACTGCGCGTGAGGGCATACGCGAAGATGAAGGCGAGCGGCACGGTAATGCACGTCGTCACCATCGAGATCCACACACTGTTCCAGATCGATCCTAACAACGCGGGCGAATGGAAATACTCGCGAAAGTGTTGCAGACCGACGAAGTGCCCGTTGTTGTCCTGCACGCTCTTGATGAGAATCGCCGCCATCGGCGCGAGCAGGAAGAGAACGCCGGCGGCGGCGGCCACGAGCAGCAATGCCTGCGCGAGGCGATCCGTCCAGTGAGAGGCGAGGCGCACCGGACGGATGGCCGACGGTGGCGGGCGGCCCGCTGCCGTATGCGCTGCCTGTGCCGTGGACGCCGCGTGAGCTTGCGGCGCGCTGATCGCGGTGGAGGGTAAGGAACTCATCGTGGCATCACCCCTGACGGAAGACGCGTACGGCCGCGCTCGGCACGGCAAAACGCAGGGCGCTGCCCGTGGCCGGTCGCAGGGCCCGCATGTCTGCGGGCGAGAGGTCGGCATAGAGCGGGTGTTCGCACGCGTGCATGCGCAGCGTCACGCGGGAAAACGCGCCGAGAAACTCGATCTTCTCGACGGCGCCGTCGAAGACGTTCGCTTCATCGTCGAGGTCGTCGAGATCGCGCACGCGAACGTCCTCCGGTCGGAAGAAGACACGGATGTCTTCGCCGGTGCGACAACCGTTGAGCGTGCCGCAGGTCAGTTCGTACTGCCCCACGCGCACGCGTCCGGCGTCGCCGAGCCGGGCGGGCAGGATGTTGGTCTTGCCGACGAAGTCCGCCACAAACGGGGTGGCGGGATGCTGATAGATCTCGCCGGGGGTGCCGATCTGTTCGATCACGCCGTGGTTCATCACCACGATGCGATCGGCCATCGACAGCGCTTCTTCCTGATCGTGCGTGACGAGAATCGTGGTGATGCCCAGACGCTGTTGCAACGCACGAATCTCGCTACGCAAACGTACACGCACGCGTGCGTCGAGCGCAGAGAGCGGTTCGTCCAGCAGCAGCAAGCCGGGCGATGTGGCCAGCGCCCGCGCAATGGCAATGCGCTGTTGCTGGCCGCCCGATAGCTGGCCGGGAAACTTCGCGCCGGCGTCGGGCAACCCGACCATCTCCAGCAACTCCGCGACACGGGCGTCGCGCTCGGCGCGTGGCACGCGCCGGTTCGTCAGCCCGTAGGCCACGTTTTGCGCCACGCTCAGGTTGGGAAACAGCGCGTACGACTGAAACACGATGCCGTAGTCGCGCTGCATGGGCGGTAGCGTCGAAATGTCGCGGCCGTTCTGTGACAACGTGCCCTGCGTTTGCGCCTCCAGTCCGGCGATGACGCGCAGCAGCGTTGTTTTTCCGCAGCCCGAAGGACCGAGAAAACACAGCATTTCGCCGCGTCGCACGGTGAGATGAATGTCGTGCAGCACCACAGTGCTGTCGAAGCGTTTGTGGATGCCGGCGAGGCTCAGATACGTGTCGTCGCTCATTCGGGGGACCTCCTGCGGGTTCGCGTTGTCCGGTGGGCCGGGAGACGTTACTTCTTCTCCGACTTGGCGCCGTAGCGCTTCTGCCATTCCGCGAGCACCGATTCACGGCTCTTCGCGATTTCCGTGAAATCGTTCTTCACGAGCATGTCGGGATAGTTGGCGGGAATCGTGTCGAACTTCTTCGCCACGCCCGGATACGCCACGATGGCCCAGTCCTTCGCGTACATCTCGTTCGCTTCCTTGCTGGCGAGCCAGTCCATGTAGCGCTTGGCGGCGTCGAGTTTCTTGGTCGTCTTCACGATGCCCGCGGCCTCGATGTCGTAGCCCAGGCCTTCCTTCGGAAATACGAGTTCGATGGGTGCGCCTGCGGCCTTCGTGCGATGCGCGTTGAATTCGAACGAGATGCCGATGGGGTATTCCCCCGCGCCGGCGTCGCGGCACGGCTTCGAGCCCGAGTGCGTGTACTTGACGATGTTCTTGTCGAGCGCGTCCATGTACTTCCAGCCGCCTTCCTTGCCGAACATCTGGAGCCAGGCGGTCACGTCGAGAAAGCCCGTACCGGAAGTGGCCGGATTGGGCATCACGATCATGCCTTTGTAGATCGGCTTGGCCAGGTCTTCCCACGACGTTGGCTTGGGCAGATTGCGCTTGGCGGCTTCCACCGTGTTGAAGCAGACCGTGGCGCCCCACACGTCCAGACCGACCCACGACGGCGGGTTGGCTTTGTCGCTGTAAGCGCGCGTGAGCTGATCGAAGCCCTTGGGCGCGTAAGGCGTGAGCAGACCTTCCTGCTTGATCAGTTCGAGACTCGACGCCGCGAGCCCGGCGATCACATCGGCCTGCGGGTTGGCCTTCTCCGCGAGCACCTTCGCCGTTACCACCCCCGTGGAGTCGCGCACGTACTTGATTTCAATGTCGGGGTTCGCTTTCTGGAACGCCTCCGCATACGGACGCATGACTTCGACTTCCCACGCCGTATAGACAGTCAGCGTGGTCTTGGCGAGCGCGTGGCCGGCCTGGGCCGCGCAGACGAGTCCGGCGGCGAGAGCAGCGGCAGCACGCATGGCACGGCGCAATGATTGGTTCATGGATGGCTCCTGTGGGTCGCGATTCCAGGTCGCGTAAGTGAGTGCGGCAAACGCCCTCTATGAGGCGATGTGTTGCATATTATTGGCAATTTATGTCTTTTTCTTGAAACCCTTGGCCTTTGTCATCTGCTCGTCAAATACCTCCAATAGTATGGAAATCATTGATTCAGATAGGGTTTTGTCGCTGCCTGCCCCCATTCAACCCGACGATGTTGCAAAATTTGCCTGCGATGTCGGATGTGATTTGTTGACAATCTACAAACTGCTGTGCTTGAATGTCAAGCAACAAAAATAATCACGTAACGCCACAAATCGCCAAACGTACCTGTGGAAGCGGTTTGGCCTTCTGGCGGATGGCGTTGCGCGATAGCGTCAGTGTTCAGAGATAAGGAAGACCGGTATGACCCCGAAGCCCACGTCGCCTACGGCAATTGAACTGTTGCAGAGTCAGTCGCTCACCACGCTCGTCCAGCACGAGATCGAGCGCCAGATCATGGCGGGCACGCTCACGCCCGGCACCAAGCTCAACGAGATCGAGGTGGCTGGCCGTCTGGGCGTGTCGCGCGGTCCGGTGCGAGAGGCGTTTCGTGCACTGGAAGAGGCGGGGTTGTTGCGCACCGAGAAGAATCGCGGGGTGTTCGTGCGGGTCATTTCGCTGGAAGAGGCGGAAGAGATTTACACGCTGCGTGGCGTGCTCGACGAATACGTGGGCCGAGCGCTGGCCGAGACGATCACCTCCGAGCAGCTCACCCGGTTGCGCGAAGCCGTCGAAGCGATGCATCGCGCGGTGGAGTCGGGGGACAGCGAGGGGTATTACCAGTTGAACGTGTCGTTTCACGATTCGCTCGTCGAGATGGTCGGCAACCGCAAGTTGCTCGAGACCTACCGCCGGCTGGTCAAGGAATTGAGCCTGTTCCGTCACGAAGCGTTGACGGGCGATACCACCGCGCCGCCGAAGTCGGAGCGCGAGCACCGCGACATCGTGAGTGCGATTGCCTCGCGCGACCCCGAGCGCGCCGCGCAGGTTACGCGCGAGCATCTGGCGCGTGGCCGGGCCCGCATTCGTGAGGCGCTCGCGCGCGCACCGGGTGCCCCGGCGCAGGCGAAGGCCGGCTGAGCGCCGGTCGAAGGTCAGTGAGAACGTTGTCTTGTTGAATACCCGGCCGCCGCGCGGGTGTCGCATCGATGTCGATGCCAGCGGTGGTCAATCCAGTTGCTCTTGAGGAGACCCGACGTGAACCAGCCCGTGCAGATCCAAGTGAACGGCCGCCAGTACCGGTTGCCGCAACAGCCGACCGTCATCGTGTGTGTCGATGGCTGTCAGTTCGAGTATCTCGAAGCCGCTGCGGCGGCAGGTGTGGCGCCGTATCTGAAGCACCTGCTGGCCGACGGCGCTGTCTTTCAGGGCGACTGCGTCGTGCCGTCGTTCACCAACCCCAACAATCTGTCGATCGTGACCGGCGCGCCCCCCGCCGTGCACGGTATCTGCGGTAACTACTTCTTTGACCCGGCCGCCGACGGCGGGCGCGGCGCGGAAGTCATGATGAACGACCCGGCCTATCTGCGTGCGGGCACCGTGCTGGCCGCCGCCGCCGATGCGGGCGCGAGCGTCGCCGTGGTCACTGCCAAGGACAAGCTGCGCAAGCTGCTCGGCCACCGCATGAAGGGCATCTGCTTCTCGTCGGAGAAATCCGATCAGGTCACGCTGGAGGAGAACGGCATCGACGACGTGCTGGGCCTCGTCGGCATGCCGGTGCCGGATGTCTACAGCGCGGCACTCTCCGAGTTCGTGTTCGCGGCGGGGGTGCGTTTGCTCGAGACGCGTCACATCGACCTGATGTATCTCTCGACGACCGACTACGTTCAGCACAAGTGGGCGCCGGGCACAGAGGGCGCAAACGCCTTCTACGCCATGATGGACAAATACCTGCGCCGTATGGACGAACTGGGCGCGGTCATTGGCCTGACGGCGGACCACGGCATGAATGCCAAGCACGATCCGAAGACCGGTCAGCCCAACGTCATCTATTTGCAGGATCTGCTCGACGACTGGCTCGGCAAGGGCGTGGAAGCGGGTGGTGCACGTGTGATTCTGCCGATTACCGATCCGTATGTGGTGCATCACGGGGCGCTGGGGTCGTTTGCCACGATCTATCTGCCGCGCGACGTGGATCGCGACGCCATCCGCCAGCGCATTGCCGCGTTGCCCGGCATCGAGGTCGTGCATACCAACGCCGAAGCGTGCGCCCGTTTCGAGCTGCCGCCGGACCGCGTGGGCGATCTCGTGGTCGTGAGCGATCAGTCGGTGGTGCTGGGCACGAGCGCGAGCCGTCACGATCTGACCGGGCTGACGGTGCCGTTGCGCTCGCACGGCGGGATTTCCGAACAGACCGTGCCGCTGCTGTTCAACCGGAAGACGCAAGGCATTCCGGGTAAGGCGCGGTTGCGCAACTTCGACATTCTCGACGTCGCGCTCAATCACGTCTGATGCCTTGCCGCCAAGATTTGCAATGAGAACCAACGGCGCGCAAACCCCAGAACGTTTGCGTCGCCGGGCCCCTGTCCGGTTGGATATGCTGTGGAGAACCCCATGAACGCGCCGCACAAGCTGCACCCCGAATTCCGCGCCGAAGCGCTTCGCATCGGTGGCGAAAAAGTGACCCGCGAACGGATCATCGAAGTCTTCAACCCGTACTCGGGCGATTTGGTCGGCACCGTGCCGAAAGCCTCGCTCGACGATGTGCGCCGCGCGTTCTCGATCGCGAAGCAGTACCGCTCGACGCTCACCCGTTTCGAGCGGGCCAACATTCTCGACAAGGCCGCCGCGTTGCTGCGCGAGCGTACCGCCGAGGCCGCCGCGATCATCACGATGGAGTCGGGGCTGTGCAAGAAAGACGCCGTCTACGAAATCGGACGCGTTGCCGACGTGCTCGGTTTCGCCGCTGGCGAGGCGCTCAAGGACGACGGGCAGGCCTTCTCCTGCGACCTCACGCCGCACGGCAAAAAGCGCCGCGTGGTCACGCAGCGCGAGCCGCTGCTGGGGGCGATCTCGGCTATCACGCCGTTCAATCATCCGATGAATCAGGTGGCGCACAAGGTCGCGCCGTCGATTGCGACCAACAACCGGATGGTCCTCAAGCCGTCGGAGAAGGTGCCGCTGTCGGCGTTCTATCTGGCCGACACGCTGTATGAAGCCGGTCTGCCGCCGGAGATGCTCCAGGTCATCACGGGCGATCCGATGGAGATCGCCGACGAGATGATCACGAACGAGAACATCGACATGATCACGTTCACCGGCGGCGTATCGATCGGCAAGTACATCGCGTCCAAGGCGGGCTATCGTCGCATCGTGCTGGAACTGGGGGGCAACGATCCGCTGATCGTGATGGAGGACGCCGACCTCGATCGCGCCACCGATCTCGCGGTGCAGGGGTCGTACAAGAATTCGGGGCAGCGTTGCACGGCGGTCAAGCGCATGCTCGTGCATCGCGACATCGCGGCACAGTTCACCGAATTAGTCGTGGAGAAGACCCGCGCGTGGAAGTACGGCGATCCGGCCGATGGCGCGAACGATATGGGCACGGTCATCGACGAAGCGGCGGCGCGTCTGTTCGAAGCTCGCGTGAACGAGGCGGTATCGCAGGGGGCGCGGTTGCTCGTGGGTAACAAGCGCGAGGGCGCGCTGTACTCGCCGACCGTCATCGATCGTGTCGATCCGAAGATGACGGTGGTGCGTGAAGAGACGTTCGGGCCGGTCTCGCCGATTCTCACGTTCGGCAGCATCGATGAAGCCATTGCCATGTCGAACGGCACGGCATTCGGGCTGTCATCTGGCGTGTGCACGAACCGCCTCGACTATGTCACGCGCTTCACCAACGAACTTCAGGTGGGGACGGTCAACGTCTGGGAGGTGCCGGGCTATCGCATCGAACTGACACCGTTCGGTGGCATCAAGGATTCCGGCCTCGGCTACAAGGAGGGGGTGCAGGAAGCGATGAAGAGCTTCACCAACACCAAAACCTTTACGCTGCCGTGGGGAATCTGAGCCTGATCGCGGCCTGAAAACTGAGCCGGATTTCAGGATGTGAAAGGGGGGCAGGGACAACACAACGGGCGGAAAGTCGGTGCGACAGCGACCCTCGACCCACCCTGTCCCCCTTACGCAACAAGGCTTAGCAGAACCAGAGCAAAAATTGTGACAAATTGATGACACGATTGTTGCGCTGGTCGTTTTGGTGTACGGTGTATCGATTGGGGATACGCATGACGCGTGAACTTCATACGCATCCCGACGCCAGTGTTGGACTGACGCGGGATGCCGGTTTGGCAAACCAGTGGACGCGTCATGTTGGCGGCGCGAGGCGCTGCCTGTCCCGTCGACAAAAAGATCACGGAACACTGGCATGCTGACACTGCTCAACCTACTTTCCGGCGTGGCGATGCTGATCTGGGGTACGCACATCGTGCGTACCGGGGTCCTGCGCGTCTACGGTGCCGACCTGCGGCGCATTCTGTCGCACAGCATTTCGAATCGCTTTCTCGCGTTTGCAGCGGGCGTGCTCGTCACGGGCCTCGTGCAGAGCAGCAACGCGACGGCACTCATCGTCTCCTCATTCGGCGCTCAGGGGTTGATCGCGCTGGCCCCCGCACTGTCGATCATGCTCGGGGCAGACGTCGGTACGGCGCTCATGGCGCGGATCCTGACGTTCGACCTGCACTGGCTCTCGCCGCTGCTGATCTTCTTCGGCGTCATCTTCTTCCTGTCACGCAAACAGACCCGCGCCGGCCAGCTTGGCCGCGTATCGATCGGGCTGGGCCTGATCATTCTGGCGTTGCAACTGATCGTGGGCGCGACCACGCCGATGACCGAAGCGGCGGGCGTGAAGGTGCTGTTCGGTTCGCTGACCGGCGACGTGATGCTCGACACACTGATCGGCGCGCTCTTCGCCATGGTGTCGTATTCGAGCCTGGCGGCGGTGCTGCTGACGGCGACGCTCGCGTCCTCGGGCGTGATTTCGCTCAAGGTGGCGCTGTGCCTCGTGATCGGCGCGAATCTGGGCAGCGGCATGCTCGCGATGCTGACCTCGGCCGGACAGAATGCGGCAGGGCGTCGTGTCGTTTTCGGCAGTCTCATCTTCAAGCTGATCGGCTGCCTGCTCGTGCTGCCGTTCGTCGACTATGCACCGATGCTGGTGAGCTGGCTCTCGGACGCCCCTGCGCAAGCCGTCGTCAATTTCCATGTGCTTTACAACCTGGTGCGTTGCGTGGTGTTCCTGGCGTTCACCGAGCCGATGGCACGTCTGTGCGTTCGCCTGCTTGCGGAAAAGCCGGAGGCGGATGGGGTGACGCGCGCCCGCCATCTGGACGAGAGTGCGCTGGAGATGCCATCGGTTGCACTAGCCAACGCAACGCGCGAAACGTTGCGCATGGGCGACATCGTCGAGCAGATGCTCAACGGATTGCTCGATGTCATTCGCAGCAACGATGTGGCGCGGGCGCGCGAGACGCGCCGGATGGATGACGACGTCGACCATCTCTACACGGCGGTCAAGATGTACCTGACGCGCGTGTCGCGCGAGAACCTGAGCGAGCAGGACAGCCGCCGCTGGACGGACATCATTTCGCTCACGATCAATCTGGAGCATGCGGGCGACATCATCGAGCGCATGGTGACGGAGGTCGAGGAGAAGAAGATTTCGCACAAGCTGTCGTTCTCCGAGGCCGGGTTGCAGGAGATCTGCGACATGCACGCGCGTCTGGTGACGAATCTGCAACTGGGCCTGTCTGTGTTTCTGAACACGGACCTGAAGAGTGCCCAGCGGCTGATGGCCGAGAAGGAAAGCTTCCGCGATCTGGAACGCGCTTATTCGTACACGCACCTGAATCGTCTGGCGGGTCAGTCGGTGCAGAGTATCGAGACGAGTTCGCTGCATCTGGACATCATCAGCGACATGAAGCGTCTGAACTCGCTGTTCTGCTCGACGGCGTACCCGGTGCTCGACGACGCAGGCGCGCTGCGCAAGAGCCGCATGCGAGACAAGCCGAAGGACGGCAAGGACGCCAAGGACGTGAAGGATATCAAGACGCCGAAGGAATCGAAGGTGTCGAAGCTGGCGGCGCTTGCCGAGGTCGCGACGGCCGCTGCCCCAAGTTCTCGCGACGACAACGAGAGTTCACACGATGGCCCTGAGCCTGCCGGACATCCGCACCCTGTTCGATAAATTCGGTTCGATCGCCTACAGCGGCGAGCCTGTCACCCAACTGGAGCACGCGCTGCAAAGCGGCGCGTTGGCCGAGAGCGAGGGCGCCGACGAGGCGCTCGTCGCCGCCAGTTTCCTCCACGATCTCGGCCATTTGCTCAACCTTCAGGGCGAAACGCCCACCGAGCGCGGCATCGACGATCTGCATCAATACTTCGCGCTGCCGTTCCTGCGTCCGTTGTTCAGCGACGCGGTGCTCGATCCCATTCGCCTGCATGTCGACGCGAAGCGTTGCCTGTGCGCTATCGATCCCGAGTACTACGGCAAGCTGTCGGTCGATTCGGTGCGTAGTCTGGCGTTGCAGGGTGGGGTGTTCAGCGACGACGAGGCGAAGACGTTCCTCGCGCGAGAGCACGCCGAGGCGGCGCTGCGGCTGCGTCGTTGGGACGACCGGGCGAAGGTCGCTGGCATGGTGACACCGCCACTCGATCACTATATGAAGGTGCTGGAGCGGGTCACGTTGCAGTAAGGGGACGGGCGGCGGATGCGCCAGCGAACGCGCACCGTTTGCGCGTGCCGATTCGTCGACTGAGGAAAGAGGGGGAGGGCGCGCCGCACTCGAACGAGAGGCGGCGCGGGACTGCGCAAGGTTATTGAGGGAGATGGGCTCGCCAGCCGCTGGGAAGCAGCTTCAGCACGACGGCTCGCGCCGGGCGCCAGAGGGCGGACAGCAGCAACAATGCGCCCCCCACAACAACAGCGACCACCGCCAATGCCTGTGAAGCGGCGGACGTCACGAGAACGCTCAGAATCGCGCTGATCACGTACAACAACGACGACATCATCAGCGCACGCCGATCGATGGCAAGTGAGATGCCGGTCAGCAGCACAAAGACGGCGATGACCGCGATCGGATAGCCGGGCATGAGCGCCCAGAAGATCGGATGCGTGACCATGCAAGCCGCCAGCAGGTGCAACCAGAAGGCGACGTCCGAGCGAATGGTCTTGCGTTGCGGGTCTTGTGCATCCCAGCGCAGTGCCCAGACGAAAATGGCCAGGCCGACAACGATGTTCGCCGCCCGCATCAGGCCGATGTAGTCCTGACCGGCAACGAGCACGAGGAACCATGTCAGGCAGACGACGCCGGCGAAGCCCAGCGCGATGGTGGCTGGTACCCGGAAGCGTCGCCAGTAAGCCACCGTGCCGATGACGATGCCGACGTAACTCGCGAGCATTTGAGGAAGGAAATACAAGAGCCCCTGGGCCTCGATATACACGTCCGAGGGGCCGCTGTCCGCGTGCCCCGACGGAATTGCCACAAATCCGGCGCAAGCGAGCGTGGCAATGAATCCAAAGCTATAAGACAGCGCGGGCAACGCCATGCGGCGGCGTCGCACGAAGACCTCCGACAGTCCCCAGAAGAGCGCAGCACAGATCAGTGCGATGAGCCACGGTGGCAGAGTGTTCGTCAGCCACACCGTGCCGAACACGAGCAGTGCCGACGCGACCACGACGAAAACGTCGTTGAAGCTGGTGATCAACTGCATGGGCTCGTCGTCGATGCGTTGCTGCGGCACACCGGGTGTGGCAGTTTGCGGTGAAGGCGGGATGTCTGAGGTGGTCATGGTTTCGCTGAGGTCGGCACGTGTAGCCCAAAGTGTATCCGTCGGACGAACATCCCTAAGCAGAAATCCCGGGGGATTTCACAAACCGTCGGCCCGGCTGGGGAAACGGACACGCCATCTTGCGGGTATGAGGCGCAATGCTGCATTCCGCACCGGGTTCCAGCGCTCCCATATCACCACGAGGGCGAGCGCAAACGTCATGTTTGCAATGCCAAGGGCGCTTTGTGCACGAATAGGGATGCCGATGGCGAGCATATTGGCAAAGGCGAGAAGAGCATAGGGCGATGATATGACGATCAATGCACGTCTGTCCGCGACTACCGATAGCGGGAACATGAGTGCGAACGCGACCAAAACGAGGAGGGGCATGTCATTGAGCGCGAGAAATATGGGGTTCACGATCATGCAGGCAGCCAATAGGTGCAGCCAAAATGCGACATCCGACCGGATCGTGCCGCGTCGACGGTCGAGCTTGTCCCAGTGCAATGCCCAGAGGTATATCGCCACGCCAGCGACAGCGGTGGCGATGAAAACGGTTATCTGGAAGCGGGGGCTTTTCAGCAGCAACGCGTATACCCAGACAAGAACCGCAATCCAACCAATACCTATCGCTATAGCTGCGCAAGCCCGAAAGCGCCACCAATACAGCGCAGCACTTATGCCTGTCAGGAAAACACCGGCGTAGAACATGGACCAATGCAGGGAGTGTCGTACGGCTTCCACGGAAGCGTCCGTCGGACGTGCCGTGCAAAACCCCAATAGGGATACGAAGAAGACGAAGACCGCACAAAGCACTTGAAGCGAGAGCGAGCGTCGTTGTCTGCGAGCTAGCACGGTTGAACATCCCCAAGCTACGGCGGCAGATAACAATGAAGTGAGCCACGCGCCACTCATGCTCGAGACCATGGTCATGCCGCAGAAATACAAACCTGCGGCCGTGATGAAAATGAAGTCGCTGCTGCTTATCGCAAACAATGGGGCATCTCTCTTCCTCTTCTGATCGAAGGAAAAGCGAGCGTCGTGACACTGGGTGGTTTTTGCCGAGAGGGAC
This sequence comes from Pandoraea fibrosis, assembly GCF_000807775.2. Lineage (NCBI taxonomy): Bacteria > Pseudomonadati > Pseudomonadota > Betaproteobacteria > Burkholderiales > Burkholderiaceae > Pandoraea > Pandoraea fibrosis. The sequence continues at coordinate 650,935 of NZ_CP047385.1, forward strand.
GATGCGGCGGATGACGGCGCGTTGGGAGTGGTCATAGGTCATGGCGATCAATGGATGCCTCATTCCACACCACCGTGCAGCACCTGTCTTGCTCACGAGTGGAACGAGGAGAATCGTCCAGCCTAGAGACGTGCGTAATGCATTGCTATCGCGTTTTGCCGGGCCTGAGGCCATTGGCAGTCGATTCGGAATTTACTTGTCGTGCGATTGAGAGCGACTGCGCACTGGCAGGAACGGGCGAAACGCGCTCCTGCCTGCATGGCATTGTGCTGGTGCGAGGTGGTCAACCCGCCAACGCCATCGCCTCGATCTCGACGGCCACGCCGTGACTGAGCGCGGGCACCGGTACGACGGCGCGAGCGGGTTTTGCGTTACCGGCCCAGGCGGCGTAGACCTCGTTGAACGGGCCCCAATCGTCGACGTTCGTAATGTACACACGAACTTGCACCAGACGATCGATGGTCGTGCCGCATGCCGTCAGAATCGTCGCGACATTATCCAGCGCCTGTTTCGCCTGCACCGCGAACGGCGCACCCACGAGGCGCTCGCCTTCCGGCGTGATCGGCAACTGTCCCGATACGAACACAAAGCCGCCCGCACACACGCCATGCGAATAGTGACCGCGCGGCGGTTGCAGCGTCGGCACGTTCACCGCTTCGATACCGCGTTCCTGTGCGCTCATACGGCCTCCCCGAGCGTGAGTTTGGCGAAGCGTTCCATATCGACGTTGCCACCCGACAGGAGGATGCCGACACGCTTGCCGCGTACCTCCACCTTGCCCTGCAGAACGGCTGCCGCCGCCAGACAACCCGTGGGCTCGACCACGATCTTCATGCGGCTCGCGAGGAACTTCATCGTCTGCACGAGTTCGTCGTCCGTCACGGTCAGGATGTCGTCCACGAGCGAACGAATGACCGGGAATGTGTATTCGCCGAGATGCTGGGTTTGCGCGCCGTCGGCAATCGTGCGGGGCGTCTCGATATGCACGATTTCGCCCGAACGAAAACTCTGCTGACCGTCGTTGCCCGCTTCCGGCTCCACACCGAAAATCTCGATGTTCGGATTTAGCGCGCGGGCGGCAATCGCGCTGCCGGAGAGCAGTCCGCCACCGCCGAGGCAAACCACGAGCGTGTCCAGCTCGCCGGCGTCTTCAATCAATTCCTTGGTGGCCGTGCCCTGTCCCGCCATGACATGCGGATGGTCGTAAGGCGGAATCAACGTCATGCCGCGCGCTTGCGAAAGCTGTTTGGCAAGCGCCTCGCGATCTTCCTTGTAGCGGTCGAAGAGAATGACTTCCGCGCCGTACCCACGCGTTGCGTCGATCTTCATCTGCGGCGCGTCCTGCGGCATCAGAATCACGGCAGGCACGCCCAGCTCACGCGCGGAGAGAGCAATCGCCTGCGCATGGTTGCCCGACGAGAAGGCCAGCACGCCGCCACGCTTTTGCTCGGCGGTGAATTGCGAGATCGCGTTGAACGCGCCGCGAAACTTGAACGCGCCCATGCGCTGGAAATTCTCCGCCTTGAAAAACAGGCTGGCGCCGGTCATGGCGTCGGCGATGCGCGACGTGAGTACCGGCGTGCGATGCGCGGCCTCGCGAATCCGGTCGTGGGCGGCGACGACGTCGCCATAGGTAATCGCCAGCGGGGGAGCGGTCATGATGCGCCTTTCGGGTCGGAGAGGTAGGTGTAGACGGTCGAGCGGGCGATGCCTAACGCGCGGGCGACCTCGGCATGAGCGTGGCGCAGATCCAGCAGTCCACGCGCTTCGATGAGACGGATGGCGTCGCGGCGTTGCGCAAGCGACAGACCCTGCGGCGTCGTGTTGCGCTGTGCGGCGAAGTCGGCAATGAGCGGGGCGATGTCGTCGAGCCGGCGGTTGGAGAGCGTCTCGCGAACCGATGCCGGTGCGTGATTCGGCACGTTCACCAGTTGCTGAACACTGGCGGCGGCGGCGGCGAGCATGGAGATGTCCATGTTCAGGCAGATGGCCGCGACATACTCGCCCCTGCTGTTCTTCAGCCCGATGGACGTGCTTTTGGCCGGTCGTCCGTCCGGAAACCGGTTCGCATAGTTCGCGATGACTTCGGGGAATGCCGGATCGGCGATGCGGGCGAGCCCCATCTCCGTGACCGCGTCGCCCGGCTCACGTCCCGACAGGTTGTTCGAGATTGCCACGATGGCATGGTCGGGGTCGGTCAGGTCGTGTAGCACCACTTCGACCAGCGGAGCGAACGTCTGGCCAAGCGCCTCGACGATCTTGCGACCCTCACGCAACAAGAGCGTGTTTTCGTCGAGCTTGCCCGAGGTGGGAGATTTGGCGGATTTCATGATTTGACATTATGTCACTGGGTGACGAAATGTCAAATCGTGCCGAAAAATATCGCCCGGTGCTCGGTGGTCCCCGGTGAAAGGGCGACGGGCAGCGGGCGTGCGAGACGCTCAGACGAGTTCGTTTTCCGCCAGTTCGCTCTTGAGATAGCCGTAATAGATCGGCGCGGCGATGAGTCCTGGCAGCCCGAATGCGGCCTCCATCACGATCATGGCGAGCAGCAACTCCCAGGCGCGAGACTGGATCTGCGTGCCGACGATGCGCGCGTTCAGGAAGTACTCGAGCTTGTGGATCACGATCAGGAAGACGAGCGCCGTGATCGCCACGTACAGCGACACGGACAGACCCAGCACCACGATGAACGTGTTCGAGATCAGATTGCCCACGACCGGCAGCAGGCCAACGACGAATGTCACAACGATCATCGTCTTGCGAAGCGGCACGTGAATGTCGAACAGCGGCAACACGCCGAGCAGGAAGATCGCGGTAAAGACGGTGTTGATCGCCGAAATCTTCACCTGCGCGAACACGATACGGCGAAAGGCATCGCCGAACCGTGTCACGCGGCGAGCGAGCGCGGCCGCGAGTGGACGCATGCTGTGCACGGGACGGATCGTGGAGAGCGCCACAAGCGCGCCGAGCACCAGCCCCACCACAATGTGCACCATCGCGTTGAGCGCTTCCTTGCCAACGAGCGACATCTCCTGCGTGTGGTCTTTCAGGTAGCCGGTGATGGCCTGATGAATGTCATCGCTGTCGGCCGGCAGGCGTGCAGTGACCCACGCGGGCAACTGCGCGCGGGCCTGCTCGATGGCCTCCATCATCTTGCCGTTGATGTGCTGTAGATGGCCCGCATCGCTGCGGAAGAACGTGATGATGCCGAAGATGAGCGCCGTCATCAGCGCGACGATCACCGCCGACAGAAGCGCGACGGCGACCAGCCGCGCGCGCTCGCTCGAGATCCGCAGTTGCAGGCGAGGCCCGAGCACGTGCACGAGTTGATAGACGACCATTCCCGAGAGCACCACCGATAGCAGGTGAATGCTCAGAATCAGCCAGAGGGCTACGGCGGCGAAGACGTAGCTCGTCAGTTCGATCCAGAAATTCCGATCCGGATTCCAGCCAGCACGCGGTTCCATGCAATGACGTCCTTCAAAAAAGCCTGTGCCGAGGCGGCTTGGGCGGTGCGCCTTACTTCTCGCGCTTGAGCAGCGGGGCGAGGTATTTGCCGGTGAAACTGGCCTTGTTCGCTGCCACTTGCTCGGGCGTGCCCTGTGCAATGATCTGCCCGCCGCCCGCGCCGCCTTCCGGCCCGAGGTCGATCACCCAATCCGCCGTTTTGATGACATCCAGATTGTGCTCGATGATGACGACAGTATTGCCCTGGTCGCGCAGCCGGTGAATCACGGTTAGCAGCAATTCGATATCGTGAAAGTGCAGCCCGGTCGTCGGTTCGTCAAGGATATACAGCGTTCGGCCCGTATCGCGCTTGGAAAGTTCGAGCGAGAGCTTCACCCGTTGTGCCTCGCCGCCCGAGAGCGTGGTGGCCGACTGGCCGAGGCGGATGTAGCCCAGACCCACGTCGAGCAGTGTCTTGAGCTTGCGCGCCACGACCGGCACGGGCTTGAAGAACTCGTGCGCCTGCTCGACGGTCATGTCGAGCACTTCCGAGATATTGCGGCCCTTGTATTGCACTTCGAGCGTTTCTCGGTTGTAACGCTTGCCGTGACAGACGTCGCAAGGCACGTACACGTCGGGCAGGAAGTGCATTTCGACCTTGATGACACCGTCGCCCTGACAGGCTTCGCAGCGTCCGCCCTTCACGTTGAACGAGAAGCGACCCGGATCGTAGCCGCGTTCCTTGGCCGCCGGCACGCCGGCGAAGAGCTCGCGGATCGGGGTGAACACGCCCGTGTAAGTGGCCGGATTCGAGCGCGGTGTTCGGCCGATGGGGGACTGATCGACGTTGATGACCTTGTCGAAGTGTTCCAGCCCTTCGATCTGGTCATACGGCGCCGGCTCGGCCGACGACCCATAAAGATGGCGGGCGATGGCGTGATACAGCGTGTCGTTGATCAGCGTCGACTTGCCCGATCCGGACACGCCTGTCACGCAGGTCAGCAAGCCGACCGGCAGATCCAGATTGACGTTCTTGAGGTTGTTGCCCGTCGCATCGAAAATGCGCAGACGCTCTTCACGCGGCGCATGGCGCTGCGTCGGCACCTCGATGCGTCGCGCGCCCGACAGGTATTGCCCGGTCAGCGATTCCGGCGCTTGCTCGATCTGCCGGGGGCTGCCTTGCGCAATCACCGTGCCGCCGTGGATACCGGCGCCGAGCCCCATGTCGACGACATAGTCGCTCGCGAGAATCATGTCTTCGTCGTGCTCGACGACGATTACCGAATTGCCAAGGTCGCGCAGGTGTTTGAGGGTGCCGATCAGACGGTCGTTGTCGCGCTGATGCAGCCCGATGGACGGCTCGTCGAGCACGTACATCACGCCCGTGAGACCTGAGCCGATTTGCGACGCGAGACGGATGCGCTGCGCTTCGCCGCCCGAGAGCGTATCGGCGCTGCGTTCCAGCGAGAGATAGTCGAGTCCCACGTTGTTCAGGAACGAGAGACGCGCGACGATCTCCTTGACGATCTTGTCGGCGATCTCGCGCTTCGCGCCGTGCAACACGAGTTCGTGGAAGTAGCCCAGTGCATCGCGCAACGGCAGATTGCCGATTTCATAGATCGCACGGGCCTGCGGGCCTTCGCCGACCTTCACGAAGCGTGCTTCGCGGCGCAGGCGGCTGCCTTCGCAATCGGGGCAGGCGCGGTTGTTCTGGTACTTGGCGAGTTCTTCGCGCACGGCCACGGAATCGGTCTCGCGATAACGGCGTTCCAGATTCGGAATGATGCCTTCGAACGCGTGCTCGCGCACTGACGTGCGGCCTTTCTCGTTCACGTAGGTGAAGGGAATGGTCTGCTCGCCCGAGCCGTAAAGCACGATCTTCTGCGTGTCTTCCGGCAATTCCTCGAAGGCGGTATCCACGTCGAAATCGTAGAACGCCGCGAGGCTTTGCAGCATCTGGAAGTAAAACTGGTTCCGACGGTCCCAGCCCTTGATCGCGCCGGAGGCCAGCGAGAGCGCCGGGAAGGCGACCACCCGCTTCGGGTCGAAGAACGTCATCTGGCCCAGACCGTCGCAGGTCGGGCAGGCGCCCATCGGATTGTTGAACGAGAACAGACGCGGCTCGAGTTCCTGCAACGAATACGCGCACACGGGGCACGCGAACTTCGAGCTGAAGACGTGTTCCTTCTCGGTATCCATTTCCAGCGCAATGGCGCGGCCATCGGCCAGGCGCAGCGCCGTCTCGAACGATTCCGCCAGGCGCTGCTTCAGATCGGCGCGTACCTTCACGCGATCGATCACCACATCGACCGAATGCTTCTCCGTTTTCTTGAGCTTGGGCAGGGCGTCGATGTCATAGACGCGGGCATGGCCTTCGTTGGCGGCGCCACCGCCGGAGCGGATGCGAAAGCGCACGAAGCCCTGCGCCTGCATCGACTCGAAGAGATCGGCGTGCTCCCCTTTGCGATCGACAACGATCGGCGCAAGGATCATGAGCTTGGTATCTTCCGGCAGCGCGAGCACGGCATCGACCATCTGCGAGACGTTTTGCGACTCGAGCGGCAGGCCGTGATCGGGGCAGTAGGGCGTGCCGACGCGGGCGTAAAGCAGACGCAGGTAGTCGTGGATTTCCGTGACCGTGCCGACCGTCGAACGCGGGTTATGCGACGTTGCCTTCTGCTCGATCGAGATCGCGGGCGAGAGGCCCTCGATCAGATCGACGTCGGGCTTCTCCATCAGTTGCAGGAACTGACGGGCGTAAGCCGACAGACTCTCGACGTAGCGCCGCTGACCTTCCGCATAAAGCGTGTCGAAGGCGAGCGACGATTTGCCGGAGCCGGACAGGCCGGTGATCACCACGAGCTGGTGACGCGGCAAGTCGAGATTGACGTTCTTGAGATTGTGGGTACGAGCCCCACGAATACGAATGCTTTCCATTGACGGTTCCGGGTCGTCGCCGAGGAATCCGCGCGGCGAATTGTCGCGGGGCGGGATCCGGCCCCCAAGAGTCCGAGTTTCCCGGGACGTCGGGCCGTACCGGCGCGGCGTTGGCCGGCGTCGACGCGACTGGCGGCGGGAGCGGTCGGGCGGGCCGCTGGGGGAGAAATCCGGGCGGCTAAACCTGCTAATATACCTAAGTTTGATTGCCGGGGCTGAACCTGCTGACAGGCTGTCCCGGGCGGCACACCGGCACGAGGCACAGATGGGGACGAACCGCCCGATTTCCAGAGGCTGGCGCCCGACCGTCGGCAAGACGGCCATCGACGCGCCTGCCGGACGGCAGACCTGCCGCCGGATCGGGCCGTAATCATCAGAAGATTCCGAGGCAGCACGCGTTTTTTCCATCTCCCAGGACGTAATGTCGACTGATTCCGTGACTTCCGCTTCCCCTGCCACGACACGCGGCCGAGGTGGCCGCATGACCCCGCTAGAAGTGCGCGCGAGTGCGTCGCTCGCGGGGATTTTTGCCCTGCGCATGCTCGGCCTGTTCCTGATCATGCCGGTGTTCTCGGTGTTTGCTCAGACGATTCCGGGCGGCAACAATACCTTCCTCGTCGGACTGGCGATCGGCATTTACGGCCTGACGCAGTCGCTGCTCTATATCCCTTACGGCTGGGCGTCTGACCGACTGGGGCGCAAGCCGGTCATCATCTTTGGCCTGATCGTGTTCGCGATCGGCTCGCTGGTGGCGGCGCTGGCGCATGATCTGATGTGGATCATTGTCGGCCGGGCGATTCAGGGGGCCGGCGCGATTTCGTCGGCGGTCATGGCCTGCGTGGCGGACCTGACAAGCGACGAGAACCGCACGAAGGCGATGGCGATGATCGGCGGCAGTATCGGCGTGTCGTTTGCGGTGGCGATCGTGTGTGCGCCGTTCCTGTACCACTGGCTGGGCATGAGCGGCTTGTTCTCGGCGATCGGCATTCTGGCGGTGCTGGCGATTTTCGTGGTGTTGTGGGTGGTGCCGACACCGCCCGTGCACGCCAAGGCCGGGCCGGCGCCATTTTCCGAGGTGTTGCATAACCCGGAACTGTTGCGCCTGAATTTCGGCGTCTTCGTGCTGCATGCCACGCAGACGGCGCTGTTCGTGGCGATGCCGCGCATGCTGGTCGCGGCGGGTCTGCCGGTCGCGCAGCACTGGGAGATCTATCTGCCGGTGATGGGCCTGTCGTTTGTGGCGATGGTGCCGGCGATCATTGCGGCCGAGAAGCGCGGCAAGATGAAGACGGTGCTGCTCTCGGCGATTGCGCTGGTAGCGATCGCACAGGCGGCGCTGGGCGGTTTGCCGCCGACGGTGACCGTGATTGCGGTGGTGCTGTTCGTGTATTTTCTGGGCTTTAACGTGCTCGAAGCATCGCAGCCGTCGCTGGTCTCGAAGCTCGCACCGGGGCAGCGCAAGGGCGCGGCGGTGGGTGTCTACAATACGACACAGGCACTCGGGTTGTTCTGCGGCGGGGCACTAGGGGGTTATCTGATGACCCACTACGGTCAAAACGCAATATTCCTCACATGCGCAGCCGGAGCTTTCGTGTGGCTTATAATCGCCGCACCGATGAGGACGCCAGCGCCTCGTCAATCCTGATCGGATTTCAGCAATACCGGAGAAAGTTTTATGGCATCAGTCAACAAAGTGATCCTGGTCGGTAACCTTGGCGCCGACCCCGAAGTCCGCTATTTGCCGAGCGGCGATGCGGTCGCGAACATTCGTCTGGCGACGACCGACCGTTACAAGGACAAGCAATCCGGCGAGTTCAAGGAGATGACGGAATGGCACCGCGTGTCGTTCTTCGGCCGTCTCGCCGAGATCGTCAACGAGTACCTGAAGAAGGGCTCGTCGGTGTACATCGAGGGTAAGATCCGCACGCGCAAGTACCAGGCGCAGGACGGCACGGACCGTTACAGCACGGATATCGTGGCTGACCAGATGCAAATGCTGGGTGGCCGTGGTGGCGAGGGCGGTGGCGGCGGCGGTGGCTACTCGCGTGGCGGCGGCGACGAAGGTGGCGGCGGTGGTGGCTATTCGCGCGGCGGTGGCGGTGGCGGCGGCGGTGCGCGTCAGCAAGCGCCGGCCAAGCAGTCGGGCGGTGGCTTCGATGACATGGACGACGATATTCCGTTCTAAAAAGACGTTTTAGTGAACGTAGACAAAACCCCCGGGACTTTATGTCGCCGGGGGTTTTGTCATTGTTTACATCGAATTGTCACGTTTGACGAGCACCGCAGAGCGATCGCCGGTCGCATCAACGCCTGGACGTCGTGATTCCCGCAAGGGCCGGCCGGCGCTGCCGGCCGAGTGCGCTCTCGTGGGGCGACGTACCGTGAAACGCCCGCGTTCTCAGGTGCGCAGGAAAGCCAGCAGGTCGGCGTTGACGCGGTCTTGAAGCGTGGCCGTCAGACCGTGCGGAGCGCCTGGGTAGTAAATCTCTTTCGCGTGCTTCACGAGGCGGGCGGCCTTCTTCGCGGCGGCATGCACCGGCACGATCTGGTCATCTTCGCCGTGAATGAAGAGCGTGGGCACCTCGATCTTCTTCAGGTCTTCAGTAAAGTCGGTCTCCGAGAAGGCTTTCACGCATTCGTAGGCGTTCTTCTGCCCGCTTTGCATACCCCAGAGCCAGAACTGATCCAGCAGGCCCTGAGACACCTTGGCACCGGCGCGATTGGCCCCGTAGAAGGGAACCGCGAGATCCTTGTAGAACTGCGAGCGGTCGTTCGCCACGCCGTCGCGAATGCGGTCGAAGACCTCGATGGGCAGACCGTCCGGATTAGTGGCCGACTTGACCATCACCGGCGGCACTGCACCGATGAGCACCGCTTTTGCCACGCGACGGTTACCGTGTCGACCGATGTAGCGCGCCACTTCGCCACCGCCGGTGGAGTGGCCCACCATCGTGATCTGCTTGAGGTCGAGCGACTCGATCAACTGCGCCAGATCGTCGGCGTAGCCGTTCATGTCGTTGCCCGACGAGGGTTGCGACGAACGGCCGTGTCCACGACGATCGTGCGCAATCACGCGAAAGCCGTTGCGCGCCAGAAAGTGCATCTGTCCGTCCCACGCGTCGGCATTGAGCGGCCAGCCGTGCGAGAAGGTGACGACGGGGCCTTCGCCCCAGTCCTTGTAGTAGATCTGCGTGCCATCTTTGGTAATGAGGGTGCTGGAGGTCATTCGTACGCTCCGGGTCGGTTGATGATTGGATTGCGTGCCCGCTTCTGCGCGCATGGCGAAAGCACTGGCGGCTAGTGCCGCACTGCCTGCCAGCATGCTGCGACGGGTTGGGTTGTGCGAATCGTTCACGGGAAGCCCTTGAGTGGTAAGAGGGTAAGGGCATCGTAGGCGGGGTCTCACGAGGGGGGTAGATGCTCCGGAGGAAGCGTGCTGTTGTGCCGGGCGCACCAATGCGGCGGCCCCCCGGCGGGGCACCGCGTATTGGTGCCCTGTGCGCAACATCGTGCGTCCTTTCGCGCGGCTACCGCCGCCCGGGTAGCGCCTCTAGCATGGATTCCAACGGCACCCGACGCGGACCATCGCAATCGTCAGACTTCGCTTACGCGCCACGTGCTCCGATCCATTCACTACCTGACGAGGTGACGTATCGTGCAGAAAGCCTCTTGCAACACTTCGACCGGGAGATCCCATGCTGCCGCATGAGTGGATCGCACAGAACGGTGTGCTGTTGGTGTTCCTCAACGTATTGGGAGCATCGCTGGGGCTGCCGCTGCCCGTCATGCCGACCCTGATCGCCGTCGCCGCCTGCCAGACGCAGGGGGCGGCGAGCCTGTGGTCGATCGCACTGCCGCTCTCGCCGATACTCGGCGTGGCGGTCCTGGCAGGCGTGCTGGCTGACCTGATCTGGTTTTTCTGGGGCCGGCGTTATGGCCCGCGAACGCTCAACACCGTGTGCGATCTCACGCTATCGCGCGAAGCCTGTGTGAGCAAGACTGAGCAGATCTTCGGACAATGGGGTGCGCGCCTGCTCATCGTGGCGCGCGTTCTGCCTGGGCTGTCATTGGTGGCCGTGCCACTTTGTGGCGCGATGGGAGTCCGGCTGCGTACCTTCGTCGGCTACGATTGTGCGGGCGTGACGCTGTGGATCGGTGCCGGGCTCACGCTGGGTGTCATGTTCGCTTCGCAGATCCAGCGCCTGCTCAACGCGCTGTCCGTCTTTGGCGCGCGGGCCATGATCGCGATCGGGGTGTTGGCGGTAGTCTGTGTCGCGTATCGGTTTGCGCGGCGCATCTGGACGGCGAGAGCATCGGACAACGATGCCTCGCTTCAGATCGATTCACGGATATGACAGGGCAACCGAGATGCTCTCGTATGTGGACAGGAACGACCTCCGGCACTTGATGAATCGAGCCACGAGGTAAGACTCGGGTTCGATGCGATCCAGGGCAACTGGCAGGCCCCGCAAGCGTTCAGTTTGCGGGGCCTTTGATTGTTGGGCCGGGGGGGCTCACGGAAAGTATACGGATCTTCAGGATTGTATAATCGTCGAGCCACTCCCTCCGGCCTTGATCAACGAGCCTCTGTGACCGATACCAACAACGCATCGCCATCCACCGCCGAGCGTGCCTATGAGGAAATTCGCCGGCAGATCCTGTCCGGAGTGTTGCCGGAGGGCGCGCCGATTCGTCAGGACGACATTGCGGCGCAAATCGGTGTGAGCAAGATTCCGGTGCGCGAAGCGCTCATGCGGCTGCAGTCCGAAGGTTGGGTCTCGCTCAAGCGTAACGCTGGCGCAATCGTATCGCCGCTCACCGCGAGCGACTGCGTCGAGATGCTCGACATGCGCATTGCGCTCGAGTGCCGCGCGCTGGAGCTTGCCGTGCCGAACATGGCGCCGAGCGATCTTGCATTGGCCGAAGAACTGCTCAAGCGATATGCGAAGGCGGATACGCCGCAGTCGTGGAGCGATTTGAATCTCGCCTTCCATCAGGCGCTATATGCGCCCGCCAATCGTCCGCGTCTGGTGGCTACCGCGCAGGCGGCACAGGAGCGCATGGGACGTTTTCTGCGCACACACCTCTCGGCCGTCAACGACCATCAACGCTCCACCGACGAGCACATCGCCATCCATCAGGCCTGCGTCGCGGGCGACACGAAAACTGCAGTTCGCCTGCTTCGCAAACACCTCGAACAGACGCAACGCGAAGTGATGGCGTATTTCCGTCTGAACAGCAAGCCGTCGGCCTGAATCCCCCCCCTCGATGGCGAGTACCGAAGACTTCATCGCGATTCGTCATTCGCAAAATCGTATACGAAAATAATAAATGATATACGAGCACATTTATGTTCGCGTATAGTCCATGTGATCGGGGTGAACCTCACCCGGGTGTTCGGGCGGCCCCGCATGGGGTCTGATGCCCGTGTTTTTGTTCGGCTGCCGCCTGGCGTAAGGCGCCCCCGGCGCCCCGCCCGGCGGGGCTGAGACGCCTTTTCGCCATGTTGTTTTTCAGGGCTAGGACTTTCCCTGATTGGACGCAACCCCTGATTGTCGGAATCGAAAAATTAGGTGTACTGTCTTTACATGTATATACAACGTAGGGCGAGCCACTAATTTTATTGATCAGGAGGGTTTCATGTCCGAGTTGGAGAGTCAGCAGAGTCTGAAGGGCGCCAGTGCCTGGCGAGGTGCCGAGATGGCGAACAACGATCGTTGGGTCAAGACGTTCCCGGCGGTTGTGCTGCAGCAGATCGATGCCGCGCTGGAGATGACCCGGGAGGTCGATTGGCGCGACATCAATCGTGAGAATTTCCCGCTGCCCGACGCCACCGCCTTTTTCGACGACGTGCGCGAGGAACTGGAAAACGGCTCCGGCATGGCGAAGATTCGCGGACTGGACGTGAGCCGCTACAACGCAGAAGAGCTGCGCCGCATCTGGTACGCACTGGGTGCGCATCTGGGCACGCCGATGTTCCAGAACTATCGCGGTGAAGTCATGCGCGAGATCAAGGACGAAGGCATGGGCGTTGGTGCGAAGCTCTATGGCGCCACGGTCGACAGCTCGGGCAAGCCATTCCTCTCGTCGGGCGCGCGCACGCTCTCACCGGGCCAACTGCGCTTTCACACCGATCGTTGCGATGTCGTGGGATTGCTATGCGTGCGTCAGGCGTCCGAAGGTGGCGTGAGCAAGCTGGCCAGCAGCGTGACCGTCTACAACGAAATCCTCAAGCGTCGTCCCGATCTGCATGCCTTGCTGTGCCAACCGATTCCGCGCAGCCGCTTCGGTGAAGAGGCCGGTGGCGAACACATCGCTTACGATCTGCCGATTTTCGGCGTGCGCGACGGCAAGCTCACCAGCCATTTTTCGCTCACCTATATCGAGAACGCCCAGATGCTGCCGGGCGTGCGCAAGCTGAGCGAGGCCGAGCACGAGGCGATTCGCATGCTCATGGCCGTGGCCGAAGAAGAATGCTTCGAGATGCGCTTTGCGCCGGGCGACATTCAACTGTTGAACAATCACATCGTCTACCACGGCCGCACCGCCTTCAAGGATGATGTGCAGACCGGTCAGGACCGCATGCTCATGCGCCTCTGGCTGTCGATGCCCAATTCGCGCGCATTGCCCGACGATCACGCGGTACTCTGGGGCGACGTTCGCGCCGGCAAACCGCATGGCGGCATCGCACAGCCGGCCACCGCGCTGCCTGTCTGAACGCGCACACTGGCACTGCAACCCGAGAAAGATTCACCACGAACGCCGGATGACACCGCTCGCGGGACGCGAATCCCGCGACTGCGGCCGTCCCCACTGCCGAATTTCCGGCAGTGGCCCGGTCGTTAGACGCAAACCGAAGACGCAAGGAGATACCCCCATGAAACAACTCGAACGGCAAGACAAGAAGCGCGCAAACCGCACGATGCCCCGTCTGCGCATGTTGCTCATTCCGCTCGTGCTGGGCGGCCTCTCGGCCGGGGCATCGGCTGCGCCGGACTACGGCAACTGTCAGGTGACCGGCACCCGCGGATCGATCAAGCTCGAGACGGTCACGCCCGGCGCATTGTCCGTGCGTCCCGTCTTGCCCGCCCCCGGTTGGTGGAACGGCGACTCGCCCGACACCATCAAGGACGGTTTCGAATACTGCATGGCCGCCAACATAGCGTACCGTGCGGGGCTCGATCGCGTGATCGTCGTCAATCGCTCCTTCGCGCAGGTCGTGACCGGACAGGCGAAGGGCTTCGACATCGCGCTGAGCGAAATCACGATCACCGACGATCGCAAGAAGGTCGTGAACTTCACCGACCCGTACTTCAGTTCGGATCAGGGCGTCCTCGTCAAGACGGGCACCAAGGTCGACAGGGAGAGCATCAAGAAGATGCGCCTGGGCGTGAAGCAGGGCACGACGATCCTGCCGTATCTGACCGACAAGGTGAAGGTCGCCGAGCATCCGAAGGTCTACACCGACGCAGCCGCCATGTACGCTGCGTTGGCCGCCGGTCAGGTCGACGCCGTGCTGTACGACACGCCTAACGTGCTGTCCATCGCGAAGAAGTCCGAAGGCCGATTCGAGGTCGTCGGCCGCTACGACACGAGCGAACAGTGGGGCGGTCTCGTGAACAAGGACTCGCCGAATCTGGCCGCTTTCAACAAGTTGATCGCGGAGATGAAGAAGGACGGCACCTTCGACCGGCTGGCCACGCAATATCTGGTGCCGAGTCTGGGCGCAGATCCCGCGAAGCTGCCGATTCTGACGCCGTGAGGTCGATCCGACCATGAGCGATTCCACGGAAAAGGCGCCCAGCGCGGTGCTTGGCATGATCGGGCGCGAGCGGCGCCTGAGCATCGGCGGCATGCCGTCGGCGCCGGTCGTGCTGTGCCTGTGTGCATTGCTGGGGGCGGCCATTGCCATCGCCAGCAGCGTGTACACGATCGCAGCGCTGCGCGAAGGGCTGCTCGCCAATCAGCTCGACGGCTGGTGGCTGCCTGCGGGGGCCGGTCTTCTCGGACTGGCGTCGCTGGCAGTGCTTGTGCCGCTCGCCCGCGCGTTCCGGCACTGGCGCGAATTCGGCCGTGCTACGGCGAGCCGCGACATTGTCGCGGCCCGCGTGGCGCGTGCCGAGGCGAGCGTGCAGTGCTGGATCACGTTGGGCTACACGCTCGCGCAAGTGCTTGTCGTGCTGGCACTGCAATTCGTGCTGGCGAACGATCTGGCGGTGGCGAAGACATTCTTCTTTGTGCCCCTGATCGTCAAGACCTTCCCGCTGGTGCTCGATGCCTTCTGGGTCAACGTGAAGATCTTCGTGATCGCGGAAGTCTTCGTGTTGGTCTGGGGGCTGATCGTGGCGCTGGCAATGTTCGCACCGGGCAAGGCAGGCAAGCCGCTGCGCATCATCGCTACCGCCTACGTGGACGTGTTTCGTGCCATGCCCGCCGTACTGGTGATCTATCTGGTCGGCTTCGGTCTGCCGCTCACCGGCGTGCCGATCCTGAAGGACCTGTCGCTGACCACCTACGTGGTGATCGCGCTGACGCTCACCGTCGGTGCGTATGTGGCGGAGATCTACCGTGCAGGCATTCAGGGGGTGCACTGGAGCCAGGTCGCTGCGGCCCGCTCGCTGGGGCTGTCGTACACGCAGACGCTACGTTTCGTGGTGCTGCCGCAGGGGATTCGCCAGATCATCCCGCCGTTGCTCAATGCCTTCATCGCCTTGCAGAAAGACACGGCGCTGGTGAACGTGGTGGGGGTCATCGACGCCTTCAATCAGTCGATGGTAATCGCGTCGAATCACTACAACCTGTCGGCGGCGACAACGGTCGCCATTCTGTTCATCATCATCTCGGTTCCGCAGGTGCGCTTCGTGGAGCGGATGGCAAAACGCGACCGTGCCCGCATGCGGGCAGGCGGGGCCTGAGGAGCACACGTCCATGTCATTTATCGAGATTCGCGACATTGCCAAGTCGTATGGCGACGTGTCGGTCATCAACGGTCTGGCGCTGACGGTGGAGGAGCATCAGGTGGTGTGCCTCATCGGGCCATCCGGTTCGGGGAAGTCGACACTGCTGCGCTGTATCAACGGGCTGGAGTCGATCGATGCGGGGGAGATCCTCGTGCATGGCGATCGCATCACGGGGCCGGGCGTCGATGTCAATTCGTTGCGCCGGGACATCGGGATTGTGTTTCAGGGCTACAACCTGTTCCCGCACATGACCGTGCTGGAGAACGTGACGCTCGCGCCGATTCGCGTGCTCAAGCAACCGAGGCGCGAGGCCGAAGATCGGGCGATGGCCTTGCTCGAGCGCTTCAGTCTTGCGCACAAGGCGAAGGAGTATCCCGATCACATGTCGGGCGGCCAGCAGCAGCGCGTGGCCATCGTGCGGGCACTGGCGATGGACCCGATGGTGCTGCTGCTCGACGAAATCACTTCGGCGCTCGATCCGGAACTGGTCTCCGAAGTGCTCAACATCGTGCGGGATCTGGCGAACGAAGGCATGACGATGTTGCTCGCTACCCATGAGATGGGCTTCGCCCGCGAGGTTGCGTCGAAAGTCTGTTTCCTGTGCGATGGGACAGTCTGCGAAGAGGGGCCGCCGGAACAGATCTTCGGCGATCCGCAACAGGAGCGCACCCGAGCGTTCCTGCGCAGTATTCGTCAGGCCAAGCGTCTTTGAGGTCTTTGAGAACTGGCGCCTCGGGCGTTGTCGTTCGAGGCGCCAGTTCGTAAAATTGCGGCAGCCGCCTTCGCCACGATGAATTGAGGCGATCGCGGACGCAACACTGACGCAACGGAATTCCCATTGGCATGAACACATCGACTTCGCGACTGGCGCAAGCATTCTTTCCCTATGAAGAGGTGGTCGCGACCGTGCTCGGCACCGCCGGCATGTCGTTGGCCAAGGGGGAAGCGCCCGAGGGGAACGGCAGTCGCGAAGACGGTTCGCACGATGGGTCACACCTGATTCGGGTGTGGCGTCTGGTAACGGAGATTGCCGCGGATGAGGCCGGCGTCGATCTGGAGATGCTGGCCGTGGCGACGGTGCTGCACGATTGCGTTCCGGTCGAAAAGGCGGACCCGCGCCGTGCTCAGGCATCGCGGCTCTCGGCGCAGGCCGCGAGTCGCATTCTGCATGTGCTGGGCTGGACTGCCGAGCGGATCGATGCGACGGCGCATGTCATCGAGGCGCATAGCTTTTCGGCGGGTATCGCGCCTCGCTCGCGCGAAGCGTGTGTGCTGCGCGATGCGGACCGGCTCGACGCCATCGGCGCCATTGGCATTGCGCGCACGTTCTACGTCGCCGGTCGCATGGGGTCGCGGCTGTACGATGCTCTCGATCCGTTCGCACAGCACCGCAGTCTCGACGACCGCCGCTTCGCGCTGGATCATTTCGAAACCAAGCTGCTTCGACTGAGCGAAGGCCTGATGACATCGAAGGCACAGCATATTGGCGAGCAACGCATCGCGACGATGCGCGCTTACCTCGATCTGCTGCGAAGCGAGATATCACCCGGCGCTCATGAGTGATGGGGCGGCGCGGCACACCCCATTCGGAAATCGCTGAGAAAGGTCCGTTCAACCCCCGAGCGCGCCGTCGTTTATGTCACGTTGCGGCGGCGTCCAGTGGCACTTCCAGTCCGACTTTCACGTTGCTCATCGATACGAGCGTCTTGAAGTGCTTGACGTTGTTGCTCTCGAAGAACAGGGCGCGCGTGAGTTCGGTGTACTGGGCCATGTTCTGCACGACCATGATGACGACGAAGTCGCACTCTCCCGCGACGTAGTAGCACTGCTGCACCTGCGGGCATGCCAGAAAGCTGCGCTTCATGGCGTCGAGCAGGTCGAGCCGCTCGTTCTCCACTTCGATTTCGGTGATGATCGTGAGCGGGTAGCCAACGCTCGCCGGATCGACGAGCGAGACGGTCTTGCACGTCACCCCCTCGTCGGCGAGCTTCTTGAGCCGCCGGTTCACCGCAGCGGACGACAAATTCACCTGTGCCCCGAGCGCATGCTGAGGTGTCGTTGCATCTTGCTGAATCGCCGCGAGCAGGGCGATGTCGTAACTGTCGAGGCTCATGGTGCGCAATAAAAATTCGATTCGGCCGCCCAAAACGCGTTAATCCTACGCGCTCCACGGAATATTATTCAGGCTGTCCAATGATACTCCGCTAGCGGGAACCCCTGATGGCGGCGCTACTCTCGGCTTACCCCGAGATTCTTGCCAAAATTCTTGCCAACACGACTCACCCCGACGCACACATGTCCGAAACGAAAGCTCCCGCTGTCCTCCATCTCAATGGCCCTGTTCTGCTGCGGCAACTGCGCGAACTGGGGGAAATCGGTGCCGACCCCGTTGCGGGCGGACGCACCCGCGTTGCCCTGACCGATGCCGAGAAGGCGGGCCGCGATCAAGTGGTCGCATGGATGCGCGAACTCGATCTCGACGTCGCGATCGATCGCATCGGCAATATCTTCGGCACGCTTCCGGCGGCCGAGAAAGCCGCCTCGGACGAGGCGGCGCGTCCGCTGATGATGGGATCGCACATCGACACCGTCATCAATGCCGGCGCGCTCGACGGTTGCTACGGTGTGCTGGGCGGCCTGGCCGTTGTGCGGGCGTTTCGTGACGCGGGCATCGTGCCGTCGCGCCCGATCACCGTGGCGGCGTTCACCAACGAAGAGGGGGCGCGTTTTCATCCCGACATGATGGGGTCGCTGGTGCATGCCGGCGGCTTGCCGCTCGATGAAGCGCTCGACGCCATCGGCACCGACGGCGCTCGTCTGGGCGACGAACTCGTGCGCATCGGTTACGCCGGGGAGATGGCGCCCGGCACGCTCGTGCCGCACGAGTATCTCGAACTGCACATCGAGCAGGGACCGATTCTCGAAGCGGAAGGGATCGAGATCGGTGTCGTCGAGAACTTGCAGGGCATCTCGTGGCAGCAGATCACCGTGCAGGGCAACGCCAACCACGCGGGTACGACGCCGACACGCCTGCGTCACGATGCCGGCTATGTCGCCGCAGCAACGGTCGCCGAGTTGCGCCGTATCGCGCTCGAGTCGGGCACCACACTGGCGACGGTCGGTACATTTCAGGTCGAACCGGGCGTGATCAATGTGATTCCACGCAAGGCCGTCTTCACGGTCGACATGCGCGATCCGGATGAGCAACGGCTGACGGCGAGCGAGGCACAGCTTTCGGCGTTCCTCACGAAGATTGCCGAGGAGGAGGGGGTACGCGTGTCGACCGAACGTCTCGCGCGCTTCACGCCAGTGGTCTTCAATGCCGAATTGGCCGACATCATCGAAGCGAGCGCCAAACGTCGTGGCCTCTCGTACAAGCGCATGACGTCGGGGGCCGGGCACGATGCACAGATGATCGCGCGCATCGCCCCGGCCGCCATGATCTTTGTGCCGAGCCGCGGCGGCATCAGTCACAACCCGCGCGAGCATACCGACGACGACCAACTCGTGCGCGGTGCCGAAGTGCTGCTCGATGTCGTCGCGCAACGTCTTGGTGTGAATTCGTAAGCCAGCCCCCCGAACCACGCAATACCGGAGCCCCCCATGTTCTACGTCAACCCTCATGCCGTGCGCACGCCGTATCCGGTGAATCTTCAGGACATCATGAGCATGTTTCGTGCGCAGGAGAGCCGCGACTGGCTCGCGCACTGGAATGGACTGACGCCCGGCAACACACCGCTGCGTACATTGCCTGATCTGGCGGCGTCGCTGGGCGTGGGAAGCGTGCTCGTGAAGGACGAAGCGTTGCGCTCCTCGCTGGGCAGCTTCAAGGCGCTGGGGGCGCCGATTGCGCTCGTGCGCCTGTTGCTGCGCAAATTTGTGGGGCAAGGGTTCACAGCACAATCGCTGCTGAACGGCGAACATCGTGACGCACTCGAAGGCTTCACGGCGATCAGCGCGACGGACGGCAATCACGGCCGCGCGCTGGCCGCTGCCGCACAGAGCCTCGGCTGTCGCTGTGTGATCGTGTTGCACGCGCAGGTGAGCGAAGAGCGGGAACAGGCGATTGCCGCCTATGGCGCCGAGATCGTGCGCATCGCCGGTAACTACGACGCCTCGGTAGAGGAAGCGGCGGCGCTTGCGGCGCGTCATGGCTGGTATGTCGTTTCGGATACGTCCTACCATGGCTACGAAGTCATCCCGCGCGACGTGATGCAGGGCTATGCAACCATCGCTGCGGAAGTCGACGAAACGTTGTGTGGCACAGACGCCAACGCAGGCAATCACGACGTCTGTCCCGTGACCCATGTCTTCCTGCAAGGTGGCGTGGGCGGATTGGCGGCCGGCGTTGCGAGCTATCTTTGGGAACGTTGGGGCGAAGGGCGTCCGACGTTCGTCGTGGTCGAGCCGGAACAGGCCGATTGCCTGTACCAGAGCGCCATCGCAGGTCAGCCGGCATCGGCATCGGGATCGATCGATTCCGTGATGGCCGGGCTGGCGTGTGGCGAGACGTCGCCGCTGGCGTGGCGATTCCTGCAACCGTCGGTCGACGCGTTCATGACCGTCACCGATGCTCTGGCCGTCGAAGCGATGCAGCGTCTGGCGCGTGGCAGCGAGAACGATGTGCCGTTCGTGGCGGGAGAGTCGGGCGCCGCAGGTCTGGCAGGATTGATGCAGGTCGCGGCAACGCCGACGATGGCAGCGGCTATCGGACTCACGGCAGATTCGCGCGTTCTGTTGATCAGCACCGAAGGCGCGACGGCCCCGTCCGTGTATGCAGATCTTGTCGGCGAACCCGCCACGTCGGTCGTGCAGCGCCAGCAGGCGTGGATGGCGCGCTGACGTCGTCGTCGAACATCGCAAGCCAAGGAGATACGCATGACGCAGGACATCTATTTCGCCCAGGCGCTGACGGGATGGCGGCACGCGTTCCATCGTCAACCCGAAACCGGCTTCGAGGAAATCGGCACCTCGCAGAGCGTGGCGACGATTCTTGAAAGCCTCGGGCTGGACGTGCATCGCGGCATCGGCGGCACGGGCATCGTCGCGAATCTGCGCGTGGGCGATGGCAGCGGCGCGATCGGCATTCGCGCCGACATGGACGCCCTGATGATCGCCGAGCAGGCGCCGGGGCGCGAATACGCATCGCAAGTGCCGGGCAAGATGCACGCCTGCGGGCACGACGGGCATATGTCGATGGTGCTGGGTGCGGCGAAGCTGTTGGCCGAGTCGCGCGACTTCAATGGCACGGTGCGCTTCATCTTCCAGCCCGCGGAGGAACACGGTCGCGGTGCGAAGGCGATGATTGCGGACGGGCTGTTAACGCGTTTCCCCATCGACGCGATTTATGGCGTGCACAACATGCCGGGCATTCCGGCGGGACGCATTGCAACGCGCACGGGCGGCATCATGGCGAGCGAAGACAACTTCGTTATTCGCATTCGCGGCAAGGGCACGCATGCGGCGCGTCCGCACATGGGCGTCGATCCGCTGGTGATCGGCGCGCAAATCGTCGTGGCGCTGCAAACGGTAGTGTCGCGCAATGTCGATCCGGGCCTGTCGGCGGTCGTGTCGTGCACGGAATTCATCACCGATGGGATTCGCAATGCGATTCCCACGAACGTCGTGATCAAGGGCGACACGCGCAGCTACACGCCAGATGTCCAGCATTTGCTGGAGACACGCATGCGCGACATTTGCATGGGCGTGTGCGCGATGCACGGTGCCCATTGCGAGTTTGAATACACCCATGAATTTGCCCCGACCGTGAACCGGGCGGAGAACACGGCGCTTGCCGTGCGTGCGGCGCAGGCGGTGGCCGGTGAGGCGATGGTCGATGCCGATGTGGCGCCGATGATGGCGTCGGAGGACTTCGGGGTGTTCCTTCAGCACTTGCCGGGCAACTTCGCGTTCATCGGCAACGGCAGCGGCGACGAGCCGGGGGCGATTCCGTTGCACAACGCCGGTTACGACTTCAACGACGCGATCCTTCCGCTCGGCGCGCGTTACTTTGCACAAATCGTGCGCGACAGTCTGCCGCGTTGATCGCGGCGCAGCGCTGGCTGCTCAGCGAACCGATACGAGTGGCACGGCCCCGGCATTGACGACGGCGTCGGGGAGTTCGCGCACGGCTTCAAGCGTCTTTCGGATGTGCGCGGCGAGCAGTGCCGACGCCGTGTCGGCGTTGCGCGCGAGGCAGGCGTCGAAGATCGCCTGATGTTCTTCGTGTACGTCGCGCGGCACGGGTCGATGCGTGATCGACAAACGCCGGTAGCGCTCCGACTGACGATAGAGGATCGCCAGAAAGTGATGCAGCCAGCGCGACGGGCACGCCCGGATCAGCACCTCATGAAACGCGCGATTGCGCGCCTCCCATTGGGCGAACTGGCCGCTGTCGCCAGGTTGCCCATCCCCCAGCCGTTCTTCGGCGAGCGAGAGCAAGTGAAATGCGCTCGTCAGATCGGCCTCCCAGGTGTCGTCTCCCAGCGCCACCGACTGGCGTAACGCCTCGGTCTCCAACTGCACGCGCGTCTCGGTAATGTCGATGAAGTCGGCCAGCGAGATCGGCGTGACGCGAAATCCACGATGGCCGTGTTGCACGACGAGGGCGTCGGCGACCAGCAACGCCAGCGCTTCGCGCAGCGTGCCCGCGCCCACTTCGTAACGATCCTTCAGATGCTCGACACGCAGCTTCTCACCCGGCGCGAGCCGTCCCTCGACGATGTCGCTGCGCAAGCGCATGTAGGCGCTTTGCGCCAGCGTGGCGTCGGCAGTCTGAGCGGGAGACGAAGTCGGGCTGTGCATGCGCGGTGCGGTCAGGTTCGGGGGAAGTGCCGAGATTATAAGCAGCTTCCCTCCGATTGTCGCAAAAATGAGTAAAAATCGAGATAAATAAAAATTCTCGAGAAAATGTTGACGAGGACCCGGGCATGGATTTATCGTGTGCTCCATGCGGCTGCCCGTGGTGACACGGGGATGCCGCGCAGCGTGACATGCGTTGGGGCATGACAGCCCCGTCCCGAAGTAACCGACAGAACGAGAGTGAGACATGAAGGATTTCCAGAACTTCATCAACGGTGAGTGGGTGTCCAGCCCCCGCACCTTCGAGAACCGTAACCCGGTCGACAACCGCCTGATCGGTCTGGTGCACGAAGCCGGGCGTGCCGAGGTGGATGCCGCTGTGCGTGCCGCGCGCGCCGCGCTGCAAGGCCCGTGGGGCAAGATGACGGTCGCGCAGCGCGTGGAATTGCTGCATGCGGTGGCCGATGGCATCAATCGCCGCTTCGACGACTTCCTTGCCGCCGAGATCGCAGACACGGGCAAGCCGCACGGTCTGGCGAGTCATCTGGATATTCCGCGCGGCGCCGCGAACTTCAAGGTGTTCGCGGACATGATCAAGAACGTGCCGACCGAGTCGTTCGCGATGACGACGCCCGACGGCGGCAACGCGCTGAACTATGGCGTGCGCACGCCGCGTGGCGTGATCGCCGTGGTGTGTCCGTGGAACCTGCCGCTGCTGTTGATGACGTGGAAGGTCGGTCCGGCGCTGGCGTTCGGCAATACGGTGGTGGTGAAGCCGTCGGAGGAGACGCCTGCCACGGCCACGCTGCTGGGCGAGGTGATGAACGAAGTCGGTGTGCCGCCGGGCGTCTACAACGTCGTCCACGGCTTCGGTCCCGAATCGGCAGGTGCGTTCCTGACCGAGCATCCGGGCGTGAACGGCATCACGTTCACGGGCGAGACGCGCACGGGCGAAGCGATCATGAAGGCGGCGGCGAATGGTGTGCGTCCGGTGTCGTTCGAGCTGGGCGGCAAGAACCCCGGCATCGTGTTTGCCGATGCGGACTTCGACAAGGCGGTCGCGGGCATTACGCGCTCAAGCTTCGATAACAGCGGTCAGGTGTGTCTCGGAACGGAGCGCGTGTACGTGCAACGTCCGATCTTCGAGCGCTTCGTGGCCGCGCTCAAGGAACGCGCCGAGTCGCTGAAGCTGGGCGATCCGTATGCCGAGGGGACGAACTTCGGGCCGCTCGTCTCGCAGGTGCATCGCGAGAAGGTGCTGTCGTACTACGCCAAGGCGCGTGAGGAAGGCGCAACGATCGTCACCGGCGGTGGCGTGCCCGATATGCCGCCGTCGATGAAAGACGGCGCGTGGGTGCAACCGACCATCTGGACCGGCTTGCCGGAGACGGCGTCGGTGATCCGCGAAGAGATCTTCGGGCCGTGCTGCCACATCGCGCCGTTCGACACGGAAGAGGAAGTCATCGCCATGGCCAACGCCACCCCTTACGGTCTCGCTGCGACTGTCTGGACGTCGGATGTCAGTCGCGCGCATCGTATGGGCGCGGCACTTGAGGTCGGTGTCTGCTGGATCAACGCGTGGTTCCTGCGCGATCTGCGCACGGCGTTCGGCGGTGCGAAGCAATCCGGTATTGGTCGCGAAGGTGGCGTTCATTCACTCGAGTTCTATACCGAGCTGCGCAACGTCTGCGTGAAGCTCTGAGCGAAAACGCCGAAGGCCTCGCTGATCCTCCCGTTGCAGGCGGCCAGCGAGGCCTTCGTTGTAGCATTGGCGGCGCGTGCGGCGCCTTACTTAGCCGGCTGGCCGGTCGCGCGCATCGCGCACGCCAGTCGTGCCACCCCCTCTTCAATCACCGTGACTGCCGGTGCGGCGAACGAGAGCCGCAGCGATGCTTCGTCGGCATGTTCGGCGAAGAACGCCGTACCCGGCACGAACAACACCTTCTCGGCGATCGCGTGGGGCAGCAATTCGCTCGTCTTCACGGCGGCGAGACGCGCCCACACGAACATGCCGCCCTGCGGCGCGTGGAACTGGATGGCATCGCCCAGCTTGTCGCGCAGCGCAGCGCACATGGCGTCGCACTTGAGTCGATACGCGTCGGTGATCTTCGGCAGATGCCGTGTCAACGCGCCATCCGCAAGATATTCGGCCGCGACGGCTTGCGTCCACGGCACACTGCATAGATCGACGGTCTGTTTGGCGACCACGCAGCGGCGCGTAATCTCCGGCGGCGCGACCGTCCAGCCCACACGCAATCCCGGTGCAACGATCTTCGACAGACTTGAGAAGTGCACCATCCAGTCGCGCGAACCCGGCACTTCTGCCGTGAGACCCAGCA
Source organism: Pandoraea fibrosis (assembly GCF_000807775.2). Lineage (NCBI taxonomy): Bacteria > Pseudomonadati > Pseudomonadota > Betaproteobacteria > Burkholderiales > Burkholderiaceae > Pandoraea > Pandoraea fibrosis. The sequence continues at coordinate 675,422 of NZ_CP047385.1, forward strand.
GCGTTGGCACGGCGTCGCCCGCGAAACGCAAGTCGCCATAAGGATCGTCTTCCACGACCACGAACCGGTACTCCACGGCCAGCTTCAACAGCGCAATGCGGCGCTCGCGCGAGAGCGTGGCGCCCGTCGGATTGGCAAACGTCGGCACGGTGTACAGAAGCTTCGGCACGGCGATCTTGCCCTCGCGCAGCAGGGCGCTCAAATGATCGACGTTCAGCCCCTCGGCGTCGACAGGCACCGTCACGATCTTCGCCTGTTGCAGTCGCAATGCCTGCAACGTTGCCGGATAGGCAGGCTGCTCGGTCACGACGACATCGCCCGGCGCGACCATCACGCGCAACAGCAGGTCGAGTCCTTGTTGCGATCCGGTCGTCACCAGCATTTCTTCGGCGGCGCACGGAGCGCCGCGCGACGCCATCAGCGAGATGAGTTGGGCCTTGAGTTCGGCGAGCCCGTCGGTCGGGCCGTATTGCAGGCAGCGCGTCGGTTGCGAGAAGGCGCGGGCCTGCGCCGCGGCGAGCCCGTCGACGTCGAACAGATCGCTCGCCGGATACCCGCCGGCGAACGAGATCATGCCCGGCTCGGACAGGTATTTGAACAGTTCGCGAATCGGCGAGCCTGCCGGATTGGCGAACGGAGAAGTGAATGCGTACATGCGGGCCTCGCTACGGAAAGCGTGACGGAATTCGGCGACTTGGGGGAGGCGGCGCCGAACGCCTCGGCCGTGTTGGCATGAGGCGTCCGGTGCTGACAGACGTTGCGGCCGACCCAGCGGCGTAGCGCATCGAAATGGGCGACGCCAGGGCCGGCTAGCGCGACTTCACTCGATCGAGAAGTCGATGCCTTGCGCGAGCGGCAGGGCGGAGGAGTAGTTCACGGTGTTGGTGGCACGGCGCATGTAGCCCTTCCACGCGTCGGAACCCGACTCGCGGCCACCGCCGGTTTCCTTTTCGCCACCGAACGCGCCGCCGATTTCGGCACCGCTCGGGCCGATGTTGACGTTGGCGATACCGCAGTCGCTACCGGCAGACGACGTGAAACGCTCGGCTTCGCGCAGGTCTGTCGTGAACACGCACGACGACAGGCCGTGCGAGGCGGCATTGTTACCGTCGATGGCTTCCGAGAAGTCGCTGTACTTGAGCACGTACAGAATCGGCGCAAACGTTTCGGTCAGCACGACTTCCGTCTGCGACGGCATTTCGACGATGGCCGGCTTCACATAGAAACCGTTCTCTGCACCGGCGACGATGTGGCGCTCGCCACCCGTGACCTTGCCGCCCTGTGCGCGCGCCTGATCGAGGGCGTCCTGCATGCGCTTGAACGCGCCTTCGTCGATCAGCGGGCCCATCAGCGTGCCGCGCTCGAGCGGGTTGCCGATGGAAACCTTGCCGTACAGCGTCTTCAGACGGTCGACGGTCTTGTCGTAGATGCTTTCGTGCACGAACAGACGGCGCAGCGTGGTGCAGCGCTGGCCTGCGGTGCCCACGGCCGAGAACAGAATGCCGCGCGGGGCCAGTTCCATGTCGGCGCTGGCCGTCACGATGCCGGCGTTGTTGCCGCCGAGTTCGAGGATCGAACGGCCGAAGCGGCGTGCGACTTCCACGCCCACCTTGCGGCCCATTTCCGTGCTGCCCGTGGCGCTCACGATGGCCGAACGCGGATCGGCAACCAGCGCTTCGCCAACGTCGCGGCCGCCGATGATGAGCGAGGTCAGGCCCGCCGGGGCATCACCGAACTCGGCGATGACTTCTTCCATCAGCTTGTTGACGGCCAGTGCGGTCAACGGCGTCTTCTCCGACGGCTTCCACACGACGGCGTTACCGCACACGAGCGCGAGCGCGGCATTCCACGACCACACGGCGACCGGGAAGTTGAATGCGGAGATGACGGTGCACACGCCCAGCGGGTGCCACGTTTCGGCCATGCGGTGGCCCGGGCGCTCCGACGCGATCGTCAGGCCGTACAACTGGCGCGACAGGCCGACGGCGAAGTCGCAAATGTCGATCATTTCCTGCACTTCGCCCAGACCTTCCTGCAGGATCTTCCCGGCTTCGAGCGTGACGAGCGCGCCCAATGCCTGTTTGCGCTCGCGCAGCTTTTCGCCCAGCAGGCGAACGAGTTCGCCGCGACGCGGCGCCGGCACGTTGCGCCAGGCGGTGAATGCCGTGTGGGCTCGGGCGAGCGCCGCTTGCGCGTCGGCGACCGAAGCGCTGGCCACGCGGCCGATCAATGCGCCGTCGATCGGCGAATGCACGGCGATGTCGCCGGCTTCGGCCAGTTTGGCAATGCCCAGTTCGTTGAGGATGGAAGTCGCGTTCACGTTGATACCCCTATGGAATTCAGTGTTGCCGCCGGTGCCGTTCACCGGGTCGGCGGGTCGACGAGTGAGAAGGCGGCGCTGGCGCACAAGACGTATTGTGCCCCGATGGCTGCCTGCACTCGCGTCGTTCAGTTACTTGGCGTTGGCCGTCATCTTGAAAATACCTTGCGCGTTGCCGGCATCGAACCGCAGATCGATCTTCCAGCAGCGTTTGGCGGTGTCGTATTCACGATGGCGCGTGATGAACTCGTAGAACGAGCCCGGCACGTCGCGCGTGACGATCTCTCCGTCCTTGCCACGGAACTCGCGACGCACGGTGTCGGCGCGGTAGGCCGTCTGGAACACGCGGCCGGAGCGCGAACGCTCGACTTCAGGCTTCATCGGGCGGCTCTTGGCCTTCTCGGCGTCGGACAGGGCGAACACGTCTTCGACGCGGTCGGTCGCGTGGTTGAATGCATTGCCCTCGGTCGCAATCCATGCCATTTCGGCGGATTCGGCCAGCAGCAGTTCGTAGTCGGCTTCGCTCGGCACGTCGTGTTGACGGGCGAACGCGCCGACGATCACCGGCAGCAGCGCCTGCGCGCTGTCGAGCGGCAACGTGCCATCGCGCTCCAGTTCCCACAGTTGGCCGACGGCTGCCGGCGTGAGCGGGTCTTTCGATGTACCGACAACGCGCGATACGGCTTGCTGGAACGTCTCGGAGAAGCGCTCCGGATGCAACTCGCTCACGAAGAACTGCGAGATTTCTTCGGGCGCATCTTCATGCGCGTAGGCGCGGCCGGTCATGCCGAGACGGTCGAGCGGATAGCGGCCGTTCAGACGGAAGCCCAGCGGACGCAGAATGCGCGTAAAGGCCGCTTCGCCCGGCGGCAGCGCACCGTTCTGGTCCCAGCGTACCGTGCGCAGTGCGCCGTGATCGAAGTAGACACTGCCGCCAGCGGCAATGGTTTCTTCGGTATAGGTGCGGCCGTTCGGCGAGCGCGCCAGCAGTCCCTCGAACAGGGCCATGTTCATGGCCTGCGCCAGTTCGGCACGCGTCACGCGGCCCGGCTCGCAATCCGCCAGAAACGACGGCGAATTGAGCGTGGCGAAGAGGGCGTCGGTTCGTGCTTCCCCTAGCAGGGAAACCAGCAAGGACTGCACATTGGCGTTGCGCATCGGATTGTCTCGCAGGGTGGGCGCCGTCTCGGGGCGGTGCCGCAGGGTGTCAGGGCTTGGCTTGGGATGGGTTACCCGAAGCCTTCTTGCAGTGACAGCATTATTGGAACGGATGCCACGCTCGTAAAGCGAGATAAAATTGCCACTTGATGCGTTTTAGGAATCAACATGCGCAAATTCAAGACCCCCGGCACAGCAGCGCTGCTGGCTTTCGAGGCGGCTGCCCGGCATGAGAGCTTTACCCATGCGGCGCGCGAGCTGTTTTTGACGGAAAGCGCCGTGTCGCGCCAGATCGCCACGCTGGAGACACAGCTCGGCGTGCGGCTGTTCGTTCGCGCGAAGCAGAGAGTGGTGCTGACCCGCGCCGGGCGTCTGTACGGCACGCAGGTGCGTCGCACGCTGGAGCAACTGGATCGGGACACGCTGGCGATCATGGCCCACGGCAGTGGTGGCGGCTATCTCGAACTGGCGGTGCTGCCGACGTTTGCGTCCGAGTGGTTGATTCCGAGAATGAAAGACTTCGACGACCGGCACCCCGACGTTCGCGTGAACATGGGCGTGCACACCGACCTCTTTACGTTCGACGAAACCCACTTCGAAGCGGCCATTCACTTCGGGCAGCCGACGTGGCCCGGCACATCGTCGGATTACCTCTTCGGCGAGGAGGTGGTGCCGGTGTGCCGCGCGTCGCTACTGAAGGGGCCGGTGCACGGTGCGGCCGATTTGCTCGCGTACCCGTTGTTGCACTCGACCACCCGTCCCAGTGCATGGACGCAATGGTTCGCCGAGCAGCGCATCGAGGACCACCGGGCGTTGCAAGGCGTGCGGTATGAACTCCACACGATGTTGATTGCGGGGGCGGCAGCGGGGCTGGGCATCGCGCTGGTGCCGAAGTTCTTCGTCGAAGGGCAGTTGGCGAGTCTCGGCCTGACGATTCCGTTCGATGTGAAGAGCGTGGCCGGGTCGGCCTACTACCTCGTCTATCCGACGGAGCTGACGCACGGGCAGCCACTCAGCGTATTCCGCGAGTGGCTGCTGAAGCAGGCAAGTGCTTACCGGCCTGATGCACGATAAAGCACGATAACGTCAGAAGGGCCGACGCTTAACGCCCGGTGTAGCGCCCCGGCCGGTGCCATGCCACGACCATCGCGCTCATGGCGACGGCAGACAGCGCGGACCAGGCGACGCGACCTGCGGGGATCGAAGTGAGCGAGACGAGCAGAATCGTCGCGTCGATACAGACCTGGGAGATCCCGGCGTTGATGCCGCGCTCGCGTTGCAGCCACAGCGTGACGATCCCGGTGCCGCCCACGCCGGCACCGTGACGGGCGAGCGCGAGAATGCCCATGCCGCACAGCGTGCCGCCCACGAACGCGGCGAACAGCGGATTGACGAAGGCGACATTGAACGTCTGCGGCATGGCCGCGAGGGCGAATGTGATGCCGAAGCTCGCGACGGTGGACTTGAGCGCGAAGCGCGGGCCCATCGTGAAATACGCGAACAGGAAGAACGGAATGTTCACCAACGTGAAGATGGTGCCCACCGGTAGGGGGAAGACGTAGGAGGCGAGCAGCGCGATACCGGCCACGCCGCCGGTGACCAACCCGGCAGCCTTGAGCAGCACCAGACCGACCACCACAAATGCCATGCCGATGACCATCGCATAGATGTCTTCGAGCACGGAGTGCGGAACGCCGATTGTGTCGGTTGCCGCAATGGCGCCGGATACAGCGCCCGTATCGTGTTTCATGATCTGTAAGTCAAGAACAGCAAGACGGCGGGCACGACTCTCCTGATGTCGTGACGCGCCGCCAATGATTTCCCGCGTCGCTGTCTCGGGCGACGCGCAGCTTCACAGCTTGTTATGTCGTGGTACGCAAGGGCTTACGGCGTGGGTGAGCACGCGATTACGCGACGTGGTGCACCCAGCCGAACGGGTCGGCGACTTTGCCGCGCTGGATGCCCGTGAGCTGATCGCGAATGCGCTTCGTGATCGGGCCCTCGCCGCCGTCGGCAATGTTGAACTCGCCCTTGGCATGACGCACCTGTCCGATGGCCGTCACGACCGCAGCGGTGCCGCATGCGAACGTTTCTTTCACACGGCCGCTGGCGGCATCGGCTTGCCACTGGGCAAACTCGTAAGGCGTTTCGTTGACCGTCAGTCCTTCGCGCCGGGCCAGTTCGATAATGGAGGCACGCGTGATACCCGGCAGGATCGTGCCCGAGAGCGGCGGCGTCTGGAGCGAGCCGTCGTCCATCACGAAGAAGACGTTCATGCCACCGAGTTCTTCGATCCAGCGGTGTTGTGCGGCATCGAGGAACACGACCTGATCGCATCCCTTCGAACTGGCTTCGGTTTGCGCGATGAGGCTGGCAGCGTAGTTGCCGCCGCACTTGGCGGCGCCTGTGCCACCCGGCGCAGCACGCGTGTACTGGTCGGAGACCCACACGGTCACGGCCGACTTGCCCGGCTTGAAATACGGGCCAACCGGGCAGGCGATCACACAGAAGATGTACTCGTGTGCCGCGCGCACGCCCAGGAAGCTCTCCGAGGCGAACATGAACGGACGGATGTAGAGGCTGCTGCCTTCCGTGCCCGGAATCCATGCGCGGTCGATGTCGACCAGCTTTTCCACGGCTTCGAGGAACACGGCTTCCGGCAGTTCGGCCATCGACATGCGCTGGGCGGATTCGCGGAAACGCTTGGCGTTGGCCTGGGGACGGAACAACGAAATCTTGCCGTCTTCGCCACGGTAGGCCTTCATGCCTTCGAAGATTTCCTGCGCGTAGTGCAGCACGGCGCACGCCGGATCGATTTCGAACGGACGGCGGGCCTCTACCTTCGCGTCATGCCAGCCCGTGCCCTCGGTCCAGCGGATCGTGACCATGTGGTCCGTGAATACACGGCCGAACACCGGGTTCGCCAGCTTGGCGGCGATCTGGTCGGCAGGAGTGGGGTTGGCGTGCGGCTCCACGACAAAACGCAATTGATTATCGGCGCTCATGTTTCTTCAATGTCTCGGCAGAGGTGGCTTCAGTCGTCAGTGCCGTTAACGTAAACGGCAAGGTGGCGATATTTTCCTCCTTTCGCCCCCTGCCTGTCGACTGAATTCACCGTTCAAGCCGTCGCACCGGGGTTTTCGCGGAAATGACGCCGAAAAACCTCGGAATTTGGTCCGTTTTTGGAATAAAAATGCGGAATTTCGCGAAGTCGGGCTGCGGCGTTGCCTGCCATAACTTCATCGTACACAGCAGTAACCGTGTGTAAAAAAGCGTTTCCGATCCCATTGCCGAAGGTGCTCGACATTTAACATCAGAAGCGGATGATGTCGGGATCGCCCCGGTTTCGCCGACGGCTCGCCGCCGGTGGCCATCGCAGACCAGGACGTTCCCGCGCAATGAGAGCAAAGGGAGAGGAGACAGATGAAATCGTCAACGATTCGGATGTTGCGCGCGTATCTGCTTGTGGCCTCGCTGGGGGCTGCCTGCATCGACGCCTGTGTCGTGATCGCCATGCTGGTGTTCGACGTGCCTGAGCGAATCTTCACTTCGACCGATTTCCGCATCGCGATGGCGGCATCGCTGCTGCTGCTCATCCTCGCGGCGCGCTCACTTGCGGCATCGGCGTATCAGGCGGCAATCGCCTCGCACCACGCCACGGTGTCGGGTGCACGCGGCCGGGCCAGCGTCGCATTGCGCGAGGACTGCCCCAACCGTTTGCTGGTCTTGCTTCACATCCGCATTCACCGCCAACGTCTGGCGATGGTCGCGGCCTGACAGACCCTTACCGCCGCCTACCATCGCTCAGGCAGCTAGGCAGCTAGGCAGCTTTGCCGTCCACAAGATCGCCCGGACGAGACGGGCGGGTCATGGCAATCCACTCCTGCACCGCCGGTCGCGTGAATTGACGACGGGCGTATTCGACCAGCGCGGGCGGCACCACGTCGTCGTTGTACACGAGACGGTTGAGCATCAGCGCGAGATCGACGTCTGCGATACACCACTGGTCAAATAGCGACGTGCGGCCCTCGGGCAGCAGGCTCTGGGCAATGGCGATCAGTTTGCTGGCGGCGGCGTAGCCCGCATCGGAGAGCGGCTTGTCCGTCGGACCGTAGAAGATGACTTCCGTCGAACGATCCTCACGCAAGGCCCCCAGATCGCTGCGCAACCAGGCCTGCACCTGACGCGCGCGTGCGCGCTCGCGCACATCGACCGGATACACCGGGACGGCGGGCGAAATCGTTTCGAGATACTCGGTGATGGCCGACGATTCCGACAGCGTGAAGTCACCGTGCACGAGCGTGGGCACGCGACGTGTGAGCGACAAATCTGCATAGCCGGTTTCGTGATGTGCACCCTGCCAGAGATCGACGGTGCGCAGATCGAACGGCAGACCTTTCTCACGCAGCGTGACGAAGACCGACAATGCGTAGGGGCTCGTGAACTGAGCGTCTACATAGAGCGTGAACGAGGCGGGGGCAGCGGCTGACACGATGAACTCCTGTGAGAGGAAACGCGGGTGGTGGCGACGCGCGCCGAAGTGGCGTGCGATGTTGGCGCAACCCGCCGCAAGCCTCCATCTTGCCGCACCCGCACGGTGATAAGCTACTGCACAAATCGCCAATAAGCTGTGATCTGGATTCACACCTTTCGGCGTCTCTCCGTGCATACTCCGTCGCCCCTCATCTCATGAACCCTTCGCATCGCGCCCGCCCGCCGCTCGCCAATCTGGAGACCGTCTGTCTCGTCGCCCGCAGCGGTTCGTTCACGGCGGCGGCCGAGGCGAGTGGTCTCACGCATGGCGCGATCAGCCGCCGGGTCGGGGCGGTCGAAAACTGGCTCGGTTGCGCGCTGTTCGATCGGCACGCCCGGGGTGTCAGCCTGACCTGCGACGGCCAACGATTTCTGGGACGTATCGAGCATGCGTTCGACGTGATCGACGCCGCTGCCGATCAATGGCACCAGTCGCGCAAAGCGCCCGCCGTGCGGTTGAGCGTGGTGCCGTCTTTTGCCAAGCTCTGGCTGCTGGAACGCTTGCGTTCGCTCGAAGCGGGCGAGCCATTCATCGACATTCAGGTCACGACCGAACATCGCAACGCCGATGTGAGCGCGGGGGAAGTCGACATCGCGCTGCGTTACGGCCGGGGCGGCTGGGCCAGTGTCGATGCCGAGCCATTGATGAGCGAGAGGTTGTACCCGATCGCCTCGCCGGACATTGCGCAGCGCCTGGAAGGCGCGAGTGCGGCCGACATGCTCGCGATGCCGCTGTTGCACGACTCCGATCTGACGGGCTGGCGTGCGTGGTGCAATGCGCAGGGCGTGTCGTTGCGTCCGCGCGCGCGCGACCGGCGCTTCGAGGATTACACCGTCGTGCTGGCCGCCGCCGACGCGGGGCTGGGCATCGCCCTGGCGCGTGCGCCGCTGGCCGACGACTGGATCGCTCGCAGCCGTCTCAAGCGGTTGTCGAACATCGAAGTCGAGTGCCCGTTGAAGTACCACGTCGTGACCGCCAAGCGCGAGAAGCGTCCCGAGGTGCTGGAAGTCATTGCGCGTCTGCATGAAGCGGCGCGTGCCGGCGCGCGCACGTAAGTACCACGAACGGACTGGCCCGCATGGGCGGGGTTTCCCGCACTGCGCACGGTGCCGGACATTGCCTAAAATGCGGGACCCGATCGCCTTGGGTGACTCGACCCCGAGGCCCGTAACGCTTCTTGCAGGACTGCACGGCTGGGCATGAACTTACGCTCGCTCGATCTGAATCTGCTGCTCGTGTTCGAATCGTTGCTGCGCACGCGCAGCACGACCGTCACCGCAGAGGAACTCAACCTCACGCAATCGGCCGTGAGCAACGCGCTCAAACGTCTGCGTCTCGCGTTCGGCGATCCGCTGTTCGTCAAGACGCCGCAAGGCATGTGGCCGACCGATCTCGCGCTCACGCTCGCACCGCCCGTCACGCAGGGGCTCGGTCTGATTCGCGGAGCGGTGGAAGCGCCGCAGGACTTCGAGCCTGCGAACGCGCAACGCACGTTCCGCCTGTACCTGAGCGATATCGGCCAATTGATCTTCATGCCGAAGCTGATGGCCGCGCTTGCGGCAGAAGCGCCGGGCGTGCGCATCGTCACGGTCGACACCACCCCGCGCGAAGCCCAGAACGCCATGGCGATGGGCGACATTGACCTCACGCTTGGCCTGTTCACCCGCTTCTCGTCGGGCTTTCACCAGCAGCGTCTGTTTCGCGAGCATTACGTCGCCCTTGTGCGCGACGGACATCCGGTGATTCGCGACGAACTGACCAGCGAAGCGTTCCTCAACGCCGCACATGCGGTGTATCGCCCGACGGCGGGGCATCACGACGTCTTCGAAACCGCCGTCGAGCATTGGTTTGCACAAGCGGGACGTCAGCGCCACGTTGCACTGCGCATGGCGCATTCGATGGGACTCTCCGCGCTGATCGCGGCGAGCGACCTCGTGGTCTGCGTGCCCACGCGGCTCGGCCGCGCGCTCAAGGGAGCCGCCGATCTGCGCACTTACGCGCTGCCCTTTGACGGGCCCGAGTTCGACATCTCGCAACTCTGGCACGAACGCTTTCACACCGACGCCGGTCATCGCTGGCTGCGCAGCACCATCTTCCGCCTGTTCCACGGCGAAGACTGACGACGGATCTGTCTGCCTTCCTCACTCGTATGACACGCTGCCGCGCAAGGCGGCGGTGCATTGGCTCGCGCATGCTGCACTCCCAATTCACAACGTAAATACCGCGCATTTACGCAATTTGTTGGCGTCATGCGACGCGGATCCTTATCGTATCCCTCACGACATTGGCGTCACCGGGCGACCGTCCGGGACACACACAATATCCGCAGGAGACAAGCGGTGATCAATCTGCACGACATCCGTTACGTGCGGCTGGGCACACGCGACCTCGAAGGGGCGACGCGCTATGCGCGCACCATTCTCGGGTTGCAGGAAGTGCGCCGGGAGGCCGGTTACGTATTCCTTCGCAGCGACAGCCGCGACCATTCGGTGTGCTACTTCGAAGGCGATCCCGCCGACCACACGGTCGCGTTCGACATCGCGAGCGATGCGCACTTCGACGCTGCCGCCGCGCAACTGGAAGCCATGCACATCGAGTTTCGGCGCGGCACGCGAGACGAAGCCGACATGCGCCGCGTGGCCGATTTTCTGACGTTCCGTGACCCGACCGGCAATCGGATCGAACTGGTGTTGCGCGCCTCGCAGACCGGCCGCCGGTATCACGGCGAACGCGATGCGGGCATCGATTCGTTCAGTCACGTGGGGCTGTGCACGACCGATGCGCGGCGTGACGAAGCCTTCTGGACCAGCGTTTGCAACGCGCGTGTGTCGGATCGCATTGGCGACGCCCCGCTGCTGCGCATCGACGACGTGCATCACAAGATCGCGCTGTTCCCGGCCAAGCGCGCGGGTATTCAGCACGTGAATTTTCAGGTGAATGGCATCGACGACCTCATGCGCTCGTGGTACTTCCTGCGCGAGCAGGGCGTGCCGATTCGCTTCGGTCCGGGGCGTCATCCGACGTCTCACGCGATGTTTCTGTACTTCGCCGGGCCGGACGGCATGGTCTACGAGTACTCCACTGGCGTGCGCAAGATCGCGCCGGAGGATGAGGCGACTTACGTGCCGCGTCAGTTCCCCTTCGATCCGACGGGGTTCTGCATGTGGGGCGCGAAGCCCGAGATCCCGGAGTTTTCCGCATGACGCTGCCGATCGCCCGATAACACCGAATAACACCGAATAACGTCCGACTCCCCATGACACAACACACGTTCGATGCCGCGCGCATTGCCGAGCTGGATCGCAGGGTTCGCGTCGCCGCGCGCACGCTGGCCCGCGCAGGACTGGCCCACGCGTATGGTCATTGCAGTGCACGGCTCGACGCCGATCATTTTCTGGTGTGCGCGGCTCGCCCCATGGGACTCATCGGCGTGGGCGAAGCGGGCACGGTGGTGCCTGTGAACGGCCCGTTGCCCGATGGCGTGCTCGGCGAAGTCCGTCTGCATCAGAAGATCTATCGTTCGCGACCCGACATCGGCGCCGTAGCGCGCTCGATGCCACCCAAAACCATGTCGCTCTCGACGTTGCGCAGAACGCCGCGCGCGTTGCATGGCCCGGGGACCTACTTCGCCCCCGGCGTGCCGCTGTGGGACGACCCGCAACTGATTCGCTCCGACGCGCAGGCCGAGGCGGTGATCGCGAAGATGGGCGAAAACGCCGCCGTGGTGATGCGCGGCAACGGCGCGGTTGTCGCGGCCGACTCGCTCGAAGCGATGGTGGCGCTCACGTGGTACCTCGAAGACGCGGCCCGCGTCGACCTCGACGTGCTTGCACTCGAAACGCTTCACCCCGCCGCGGTACTCGACCTCGACGCCTGCCACGCGCGCGCGACGCGTTCGGGCCGGATCATCGAGCGCATGTGGGAATACCTCTCGACCGGAGACCCCGAACTGCCGGCCGCCAGCGCGTCGGTTGCCGCGTGATCGTGACCTGGTGATTCAACCCGTCATGCATAACTTTTTTACGTAATCGCCCCCAACCGGCGGCGTGGCCTTCACAGAGCGTCATCGACAGACGCCACGGCCAGCCGCTCAGTCTGCGGTCACCACCGCACAGGAGACAGACATGGAAATATCCGCATTGATGAACCGCAGGGGCATCACGCCATTTCAATGGCGTGTGATCGCCCTGTGCTTTCTGATCGTCACGCTGGACGGCTTCGACACGGCGGCGATCGGCTATCTCGCCCCGGCCATTCGTAGCGAATGGACGATGGCGACGACCAGCCTCGGCACTGTCTTCGGCGCCGGGCTCGGCGGCCTGATGCTGGGCTGCTTCATCTTCGGCCCGCTGGCCGACCGTATCGGGCGCAAGCGTGTGTTGATCCTCTCGGTCATTCTGTTCTCGCTGGGCAGCATCGCGTCGGCGTTCGTTCACAGCCCGACCGAGCTTGCCGTCATGCGCTTCATCACGGGGATCGGCCTGGGCGGCGCCATGCCGAACGCCATCACGCTCAGTTCGGAATATTGTGCGGAGCGCATGCGTTCGCTGCTCGTGACGGCCACGTTCTGCGGCTTCACGCTCGGCTTCGCCATCGGGGGCGAGATCGTGGCGCAGACGCTTCCGCACATCGGCTGGCGCGGCGTGTTGATCGCCGGCGGCGTGGTGCCGCTGGCTGTCGTGCCGATCCTCATGCGTTGGTTGCCGGAGTCGATGCGTTACCTTGCGGCGCGCGGCGACAGCGCCGAACAGTTGCTGGCCATCGCGCGTCACATCGACCCGCAGGTCACGCGCATCGATCCGGAAGCGGTGCCCGCCGGGGCGGCAAGTTCCGCCGTCGGCGGGTTGTTCACGCGACAGTATGTCGTGGGCACGCTGCTGCTCTGGGCGACGTATTTCTGCACGCTGTGCGCGTTCTATCTGCTCACAAGCTGGCTGCCGCTCGTCGTCAAGGATTCGGGCTACACGTTATCGGAGGCGGCACGCATCGGCGCAATGCTGCCGCTTGGTGGCACCGTCGGCGCAGTGCTGATCGGCTTTGCGATGGATCGCACGAGTCCGTACCGAGTGCTCGCCGCGTCCTACGTCATGGCGGGGATTGCGTTGTGTGTGCTGGGATCGGTCACGCATCAGGCCGGCTGGCTGATGATCGTCGTCTTCCTCGCGGGCTTCGGCGTTGCCGGTTCGCAGACGGGCGCCAATGCGCTGACCGCGGCGTACTACCCGACGGCATCGCGTGCGACCGGCGTGGCATGGGCGCTCGGCGTGGGACGCCTGGGCTCGATCCTCGGCTCCAGTCTCGGCGGCGTGCTGATCGCCACCGCGTCGAGCACGGCGCAGGCGTTTCAGATTGTGGCCATCCCCGCATTTCTTGCGGCGGCGCTGATGCTCGTCATGCGTCGTCGCGTGAGCCGCACGGGGTCGCTCGCAGGTGCGGCGGCGAAGCCTGTCACCGGCGTTGTCTGATCCGAGTCTGGGGCGAGCGTGATCGCGCTCGTCCGTGCAGTACCCGTAGCGTGAGCGTCCCCCGACGGTCATGCTGCGGCGCCTGCTCCGCAGGCATGCGTCAGTCACCGGTCGACACAGGCCGGACCACCACACGATTCCATGGAGACTTCACCGTGACCCTCAAGGGACTGCCCGCGCTCGCGCTGACCGCCGGCCTCGCGTTGGCCCACACTTCCGCTTCGGCCCAGAGCGTAACGCTCTACGGCATTCTCGATACCGGTATCGAATACCTTTCTCACGCGGGCGCCAACAACAGCTCGCTGGTGCGCATGCCGGGCAACACCGGGTCGTTACCGTCGCGTTGGGGCCTGCGTGGCGATGAGGATCTCGGTGGCGGTCTGCACGCGGTGTTCGCCCTTGAAAATGGCTTCAACGTTCGCGCGGGCGACCTCAATCAGGGCGGGCGGCTCTTCGGCCGTCAGGCGTGGGTGGGACTGTCGAATGCCTACGGCACGCTGTCGTTCGGTCGTCAGTATTCGATGACGTTCTGGGTGATGGGCGATGCCGATATTCTCGGCCCGGATCTCTTCGGCAGTGGTTCGCTCGACAGCTACATTCCGAACGCGCGCAGCGATAACACCGTCGCCTACAAGGGGGTGTTCCAGGGCTTGACGGTGGGCGCGACATACTCGTTCGGACGCGATAGCGGCGGTACCGGCAATTCGCCGGGACAAGGCACCTGCGCCGGACAGACGCCGGGGCAGATGACGTCCTGCCGCCAGATCTCGGCCATGCTCAAGTACGATACGGCGTGGTTCGGGGTCGCAGGGGCATGGGACGAGCAGCGGGGCGGCGCCGGTGCCGCCGCCAACTTCTTCAATGGTGCCGCGAGCGTGCCGCTCACGAGTTCGTCGGACAAGGACACGCGCTGGCAATTGAACGGCTATGTGAAGGGCGGCAACTGGAAGGCGGGGGCGGGATGGCTCGGCCGTCGCGTGCAAACCGCATCTGCGACGGTGGCCGACGTGAATTCCGACATGTTCTACCTTGGCGCGATGTACCAGTTCACGCCGACGTTTGCCGTGGATGGTGAAGTCTTTCGTATGTTGAATGCCCGTCAGAACACGCGGGCGACCATGGCGACGCTGCGCGGCACGTACTTCCTGTCCAAGCGCACGGCGGTGTACACGCAGGTGGCATGGCTGGGGAACAGCGAGCAGGCGGCGTACTCGGTGAGCTCCGGCGGGGCGGGCGGTGCGCCGACGGCGGGCACGAGTCAGTTGGGGGTAAATGTCGGCATGCGTCACACGTTCTGACGCACGGGCATATCGAGAACCGTCGCTGCGCGCTCTGCGGCACGAATCGCGTTCTCAAAAAACACGGCGCACAGTGTTTCCTGTGCGCCGTGTTTCGTGACAGCGGTTCAGCGTTGCCGACGAGCGATCAGAGCAGACCGGCCTCGGCGAGTTGCGCGCGGCGCGGGTCGCCCTGACGCGAGAGCATCCAGCCCGGATACTCGCTCGGCAGTGCGCTGGCGGCATCGATGGCCGACAACTCGCGAGCGTTCAGCGTGACGCGTGTGGCGGCGATGTTGTCGTCGAGCTGATCGGCGCGCTTGGCCCCGATGATGACCGTCGAGACGACCGGCTGTGCGAGCAGCCAGGCGAGGGCGATCTGTGCGACCGACACGCCCTTCTCGGCGGCGATGCCGCGCATGATGTCGATCGCGTCGTAAGCGCGTTCCACGTTGACCGGCGGGAAGTCGAAGCTCTGGCGACGGCTGCCGGCTTCGGTCTGACCGTCACGCGTGTATTTACCCGAGAGCAGGCCCCCGGCGAGCGGGCTCCACACCATCAGGCCGACGTTTTCGCTGCGCAGCATCGGTACGATTTCGCGTTCGAGGTCTCGCCCAGCAACGGTGTAGTACGCCTGTAGCGACGCGAAGCTTGCGAGATTCAGGCGCGCCGAAATGCCCAGCGCTTTGGTGATTTGCCATGCCGCCCAGTTCGAGACGCCGATGTAGCGCACATGGCCCTGACGCACGAGCGTGTCGAGTGCACCGAGCGTTTCTTCGATGGGCGTTGCCGGATCGAAGCCGTGCACCTGATACAGATCGATGTGATCGAGTTGCAGGCGCTTGAGGCTGGCCTTGACGCCGTCCATGATGTGATAGCGCGACAGGCCTCGCGAGTTGGCGCCTTGTGCGCCCGTCACGCCGAAGACCTTGGTAGCGACCACGACGTTATCGCGCGGCACCTTGAGATTGCGCAGTGCCTGTCCGGTGAGCATTTCCGATTGCCCTTCCGAATAGACATCCGCGGTGTCGATGAAGTTGATGCCCGCGTCGAGCGCGCGGCCTACGAGCGCGTCGACATCGTTCTGCTGCAATTGGCCGATCTTGCTCCACATTTCGCCCTGGCCGCCGAAGGTCATCGTGCCGAGGCACAGTTCCGAGACGAAGAGGCCGGTGTTGCCGAGTTTCCTTTGTCGCAT
Source organism: Pandoraea fibrosis (assembly GCF_000807775.2). Taxonomy (NCBI): domain Bacteria; kingdom Pseudomonadati; phylum Pseudomonadota; class Betaproteobacteria; order Burkholderiales; family Burkholderiaceae; genus Pandoraea; species Pandoraea fibrosis. The sequence goes on from NZ_CP047385.1 coordinate 691,374, forward strand.
TGCATCGCTCCGTTGAAATTGCCGCCCGTCGCCAGCGGCCGTCAGGGGGAAGACGGCGTGCACGGGATGGGATGCATTATGCGTCGCGGGGCATCAGGCAAGCAGTACCTGTTCCTGCACATTTCCTGCCTGATTCTGCACGCGCTCGATTTCATGCACCGGATTGGGGTTCCCGTTCGCTGGAAAGCATCGCCAAATATGGCGCAAGGATGACGGGACGTGCGGCGTGACGCGGGGATTGTCGGCTGAAAGTCTCCGGATTTTGCCGAATTCTCCGGGATTTCTGCCCGATCGTGCCTACGTGATGACAGAGGATCAGGCAAGTTCCCGCGGCAGGCGTATGCTGTGCAATATTGCGGCCGTGATGTCAGTCGTGGTCCATCCGAATCGAAGGCACATCCATGCATCTGGTTAAGAACCCCCCGCGCGAGGCGATTCACCGCGAATACGCCGACGATCCGTCGCTTACCGCCCGCAACGAGTTGGTCGCGCTGCTCGAGCGGGCGACTCACGGACTGGAAGGCACGACGCCGACGGCCGTCGACGGACTGTTCGTCCATCGCATTCTGCATCCCGGAGGACCGAGGCCGGTGATTCAGCAACCGGCGTTTGCCGTCATCGCGCAGGGAGAGAAGCGTTTGCAGATCGGCGAGGCGCATTACGCCTACGATCCAATGCACTACATGGTGTCGTCGGTGCATTTGCCTGTGGTTGCGCAGGTGTCGGGCGCGAGCGAGCAATCGCCCTATCTTGGGTTGCGCCTCAATCTGGTGGCCGAGGACGTGACCTCGCTCATTGGCGACGAGCATTTGCCACCGCCGGCCCCTTCGGCGAGCGGTCGCGGCATGTATGTGAACCGGCTCGATGCGGCACTGCTCGACGCCGTCTTGCGTCTGCTACGCCTGCTGGACACGCCACGCGACATTCCGATTCTGGCGCCGATGATCAAGCGCGAGATTGTCTACCGGCTGCTCATGAACGGGCAGGGCGTGTTGTTGCGGCAGATGGCGTTGCAGGACAGCCAGATGAATCGCATTGCGCGTGCGGTGCGGTGGTTGCGCGACCATTATGCGCAGCCGTTGCGGGTGGAGGCATTGGCGCAGGAGGTGCACATGAGCGTCTCGTCGCTGCATCACCATTTCAAGCTGGTGACGGCGATGAGCCCGGTGCAGTACCAGAAGCAACTGCGTTTGCAGGAAGCGCGTCGCCTGATCTTCGCGGCGGACATTGCCGTTGCGGCGGCAGCGCAGGCGGTGGGCTACGAGAGCGCTTCCCAGTTCAGTCGCGAATATGCGCGCGTGTTTGGCGAGGCGCCGCTGCGCGACAAGCGCCGATGGTTGCAGGACGGGGATGCTGGCGGTGGGGCTCGCGCTTAGCCGTGTTCGGGTATTCGCGCGATGCCACGCTCACGGCGCCAGCCGATCCAGCATCGCCTTCGTCACCCGCTGTTGTGCGGCCTTGTCATAGTCGGCCCAAGGATCTTGTTTCAACGCGTTCAGCCGTTTGACGGCATTGCGCACATTCCATGCGTCGGCGCCGGGTAAATCGGACAACTCTTCCCAGCGAACCGGCATCGACACCGCCATACCCTCGCGGGCTCGGGCGGCGTATGCGCAGACTGTCGTCGCCCCACGGTAATTGCGCAGATAGTCGATAAAGCACTTCCCCACGCGATGCTTCGGCCCCATCGTTGCCGTGAATCGATCCGGGAGCACGCTCGCCATATGTTTGGCCACCGCTTCGGCAAACCCCTTGGCGACCTCCCACGTGTGACGTCGCGCCAAAGGCGTCACGATGTGCAGCCCCTTGCCGCCGCTCGTCTTGACGAACGCTGTCAGTCCCAGTTCCTCAAGCATTGCGCGAATCAACCGCGCATCTTCGACGATGCGGGCAAACGTCACGCCCTTGCCGGGGTCCAGATCGAAGATCACACGGTCGGGGCGCTCGATCAGATCGCTGCGGGCATTCCACGTATGGAACTCTACCGTTCCCATCTGAACGGCACCCACGAGGCCGCGAACGTTATCGATCTGCATGAGCGGTTCATGATCCGGATCGAGCGATGGGTCCAGGGCGCGCACGCCCTGAATCGTCTTCGCCGCGTGCTTTTGAAAGAACATTTCGCCCCCGATACCCTCGGGTGCGCGCAACACGGCCACAGGCCGTCCTGCGAGGTGCGGAAGCATCCACGCAGCGACCGCGTGGTAGTAGGCTGCAAGCTCGGCTTTCGTCACACCCGAATAGGTGTCCATGATGCGTTCGCCGTGAGTGATCTTCACTGGTAACGCAGACGTTCCATCATTCGACCGGGCGGCGCGGGGCATAGGCGGTGTCTCCGTGTGAGGGGTGGAGGAAGCGGACTCTGCCCGTCGGGCTTCGCGTCGGACGTCCTTCGCAGACTTGTCCCGACGCATCGCGAGGAAGGCGGCCTGGCGTACATGACCGTCGCGCGTCCACTCGGCGAAGCGCACTTCCGCCACCAATACGGGGCGAAGCCAGTGCACGCGGGTTCGGCCTCCGGGGCGGGGGGCAGGCGAGAGCGGCGCTCGGGTAGTTTCTAGCGCATCGATTTGTTCTCGCAGGCGCAGCAGTCCCGCGGTATCGAATCCCGTGCCGACCTTGCCTGCGTAGCGAAGTGTCTTGCCGTCGTCGTCGTAATAGCCGAGCAATAGCGCCCCGAAACCCTGCCGCGAGCCGGAGGGCTCCGTAAAACCCAGCACGACAAACTCCTGACGTTGCGAGCATTTGAGCTTGCGCCATGCGTCGCTGCGGCCGGCAACATAAGGCGAGTCGTCACGCTTGACCATGACGCCTTCGAGGCCGGCCTCGCAGGCGCTATGCCAAAGCGCCTCGATGTCCCCGGCGACCGGCTCGAGCACGCGCACGGCACCTGTCTCGCGTCCTTCGAAAAGACGGGAAAGTGCGGCTTGGCGTTCTCTCAACGGTCGGTCGCGAAGATCGCGGCCGTTGCACCAGGGCAAGTCGAAAACATAGATGAGAATGGCGTCCGGCGAGTCTTCGTCGAACGCGCGTTGCAACGCCTGAAAATCGGGCAGACCATGCGCATTCGTCACGACAGCTTCGCCGTCGAGCCATGCATTTGGCAGACCACGTTTGCGAAGCGCATCGACGGCGGGTTGAAAGCGATGCGTCCAGTCTTGCCCGGAACGGGTAAAGACACGAATGTCGGCGCCCGCGATGCGGATGAGAACGCGATAGCCATCGAGCTTGATTTCGGCATGCCATCCCTGCGAGGCGGGGGCAGACTCGACCAGCGTGGCGAGCATCGGGCGCATCTCGACCGGTGGCTTCACCGACGACTTTCGCGACGTCACCCACGCTGTCTTCGACTTGTCCGGGGTTGTCGGCACGACCGTCTCATCCTGTCGATGAATCATCAGCCACTGAGGCTGACGTGCGGTCTTGTCCGTGCGAATGAGCGTCCAGCGTCCGCCCAGCCGCTCACCATGCAAAGTGAACGACAGTTTGCCGCTTGCATAATCGCGCCGAGCGTCACCGTCCGGCTCCCATGTGCCGCTATCCCAGATATCGACATGTCCCGCGCCGTAGTTTCCCGACGGAATGTCGCCTTCGAAATCGGCGTAAGCCAGTGGGTGGTCTTCCACCTGAACGGCGAGGCGTGGGCGGCGGATGTCCCGGCTCGGCTGCTTCGGCAACGCCCACGACTTCAATGTGCCGTCGAGTTCAAGCCGGAAATCGTAGTGAAGATGACTCGCGTCGTGACGTTGAATGACATATCGAAGCGCCTTGCCCGATGTCGCAGGCTTGCCGAGCGGCTCCGGGGTTGACGTGAAATTTCGCTTGGCGTCGTAGGCGCTCAGCGCGCTGTCGGGTTGCCGGCGTCGCGTTGTCGATGTGGCTTTGGCATTGCGTTTCGGCATGGTGGACGTCATCGGCCTTTGGCACGCTTGGCAGACGCTTTGCCCGACGCGGCTTTCTTTGCCGGGGATGGCGTCCCGGTGGCCTTCTTCCCGGTTTTGGCTTTCGTGGCTTTCGTGGCTTTCGAGGGTTTCGCAGGTTTCGCCGCGGCCTTTGCCGATTTCGATTTTCCGCTGCCGGAGGCTTTCGCATCCACATCCTGCGCGTCGATGGTCACGGCCGCTCGCTTGTCCTTGGTGCCGAGGCTCTGCCTGAGCAATGCCATCAGATCCGTGACGTTGCCCCGACTCGGCAATTGGGGCGCACTCGCTTCGATCTGCGCGACTTCCCGAGTTTGGCCGGAAGCGATCTTGCGATCGATGAGTGCCTTGAGGTCGTCCTGAAACGTGTCGTGATAGTCGCCGGGGCGCCAGGGGCCGGACATCTCGTCGATCAACCGGATTGCCATCTCCAGTTCGCGCTCGGCCGGCGCGGCGAGTTTGCCGAGCTTCTCCTTCGTCAGCCCGACTTCCGCCGGATCGCGCATCTCGTCTTGCCAGCGCAACGTGTCGAGCACGAGCGCGTCGCCTGCTGGCGCCAGTACGGCCAGATGCGCACGCGTGTGCATCACCACGCGCGCAATGCCCAGCTTGCCTGCCTTGATGAGGGCCGCGTGCAGAAGCGCATACGCCTTGGCGCCACCGCGTTCCGGAACGAGATAGTAGGGCGTATCCAGATACATGAACGAGACATCCGTAGCATCTACAAACGCCAGAATGTCGACCGTTTGGGTGGCCGCCGGATTCGCCGAACGAATGTCGTCGTCGCTCAGTACGACGTAATTCCCCTTCTCGTATTCATAGCCGTGCACGATCTGATCGCGCGGCACTTCCTTGCCGTTTTCCTTGTTGACGCGCTTGTAGCCGACCGGCGACATGGTGCGCTTATCGAGCCAGTCGAGATCCAGCGTGTGCGTGGTCGAAGCGGGAAACAGCGAGACGGGCACGTTGACCAGTCCAAAACTGATGGCACCCTTCCATATCGCGCGAGCCATATGTGCTCCCAGTGCAGGATTCTTCGGGTTGAGTCACCGCTGAAGCGAACGACGACAGCCGAATTGCCAGTATAGGTGGCAACGAAATGGCACAGGCGGCCCATCGCCGTCGCGCTTGCGGCGTATTTGGGTGCGATCGAGCGCACCGCCCGCCAGTTCCCAGGCATTGAATTTCTCAATGCGTCGCCTTGTTCCATAAGGATTCCTTGATGAAACAAAGCGCTCGGGCGCCTATCCCACTGAGATAGCTAGCTGAATTCAGCACAGGGAGGTCAGTAATGGCAATGATCGTGGCAGGGCGGTTCATGACGTTCGATCAGGCGAATCTGGTAGCGAGTCGCCTTTACGACCGGTCATTCCGGCCGTCCGACGTATCGGTATTCTTCCTGAATCCCACCGGTCAGCATGCCCGGTATCCGATCGGCGGCGATGTCAATGCGGATGCCGCTGCACGCCCGGCAGGCAAGGGCGCCGCTCAGGGTGTGATTGCCGGCGGTGCATTCGGGCTTGCGTTGGGCGCATTGCTGTTCGTTGTCTGGCGCTTCTGGCTGGTGCCCGTCGTCGGTTTGATGGGCGGGGCCTATCTGGGGGCGTTCATCGGTGCGCTGCGACGCATGCGCGGCCGACAGCACGTCTCGGCATCGCAAGCCGGTCGGCGCGACGCCGGGGTGATGCTTGCCACGCATGTGAGCGAGTCCACGGCCGAGGCGGCAATTGCCGTATTGCGCGACGCCGGTGCCGCCGAGATCGAGCAAGCGACCGGCGTGTGGGAGAACGGTGAGTGGCGCGATTTCGATCCGCGTGAGCGGGTGCATCACGCCAACGAGCCGGAGAACGCCGCCGAACCGACGATTGGTGTGGCCGCCAACGATCGGCCGTCGCCACCCACGGCCCCGGATCGTCAGGCCCGGGAGGACGCGACACGCGCCAGCCCGAGACGAACCGACTGGCTGTAGAATCGGTCACATTGCCGATAACGACCATAGACAGGAGGCTCGCCATGCTGTCGATCCACACCGGTTTCGTCGTTTGTCCCACCTGTAAAGCCCGCTTTGCCGTAGCGGCGAGTCAGCCGACGGTTCAGGCACTCTACGACTATCTTCATTCGGATGCCGAAGTGAAGTGCCCGACATGCGAGACGGCTTTCACCACAGGCAGTGCCAAAAGCAGCATCGAGTTCGAACCCGTCAACGATAGCGTCACATTGACGCCATCGCCGGAGCGCAGCATCGACGGGCTGGACAATCACTGAAGCCCTTCACCAGTCACAGCGGCGTGAGCAACGGCTCGTTTGCCTGATAGCGGCGCGCGTTCTCGAGGAACATCGCGAGCGTTGCGGCTTCGGCTTCAGGGGAGCGTCCGGCCACGTGAGGGCTGAGCACCACGTTCTGCAAGTCGATCAGTGCCGCAGGCGGTGACGGTTCGCCTTCATACACGTCGAGCCCGGCCCCGGCGATCGTGCCATTGCGCAACGCCTCGGCCAGCGCGGCCGTGTCGACGATGCTGCCGCGTCCGAGATTGACGAGAAAACCGTGCTTGCCGAGTGCGCGCAGCACGTCGGCATTCACAAGGTGGAAGGACTCGGCGCCGCCTGGTGCCGTCACCACGAGATAGTCTGCCCATTCGGCTAACGCCGGCACGTTGTCGAAGTATTGATAATGGGCGGGCAAGTCGTTGCGCCGGTTGCGGTTCCGGTAGCCGATCTGCATATCGAAGCCTTCGCCGCGCTTGGCGAACTCGCGGCCGACGGCACCCAGCCCCACGATCCCCAGCTTCTTTCCCGATACGCCGGGCTGCATCGGCAGCGCGTCGCGCCATACCCCCTTGCGGCAAGCCAGGTCGTACTCCGGAATGCGGCGCACGACGGCGAGCAGCAAGGCGAAGCCCTGATCGGCGACCGTCGGCGCATTGGCGCCAGCACCATTGACGGCCACGATGTTGCGCGCACGCATGGCGGGCAGATCGAGATTTTCGTAGCCGGCCCCGAGCGCGCTGACGAATTCCGCATTCGGCAGATGCGCCAATTCGGCGGCATTCAGACCGCGTCCGCCGTTGGTCAGGACGAAGCGCGCCCGCTCGCCATCGGCGCCCCAGCCTTGCGGCACGGGATGATGGCTCGGATGGTAGATCACGTCGAAGCGGGTTTGCAGTTCGGACAACTGCTCGGGATGCATCGGGATAACGACCAGCAGTGGGGGCAGCGACACCTTCAATCTCCGGCAGAGGAATCAGAGGAACGGGGGATGCGCGGCGCGGCGTCGGCATGACGCGGGTGCCCGGGAGCACTTCGACTTCGCCGCCAGCCGATACTTTATTCCTATCCGCCGTGATTTGCGCGGTGCAACACCGGAGCGCGTATGTGTCACGTCAATCCCTTGCCACAAAAGGCAACGGGCGCCATCGCGTCATGCGACTGGCGCCCGTTGGACCGGTTGTGCGTGTTACGGGAGGCGAAACACTCAGGCGGTGGCTTGCACCGCGAGCGCCGCTTGCCGGCGACGCAGACGGCCGAGCGTGAGCATCGTCAGGCCGGCGAGCACAGCAGGCACGCCGATAGTGGCGAAGAGCGCCGGCATGGACCAGCCCATGGCGAGCATCGAGGCACCGCCGACCGAGCCGACGACCGAACCGAGGCGTCCGACCCCGTTGGCCCAGCTCACGCCGGTGGCGCGGCAGTCCGTCGGATAGAACTCGGCGGATAGGGCGTTGGCGCCGACCTGACCGCCAGACACGCAGAAGCCCGCCCAGAACACGGCCACGGAAGCGAGCACGGGGGAGCTGGCCAGCGGGCCGACGGCCGCCACACAAATGCCGGCGAGCACATAAGCGGCCGCCAGCACGTAGTGTGGGTTGAACCGATCCATCAGCCAGCCCAGCACGATGGCGCCCAGCGTACCGCCCACCTGGAACATGGCCGTGACGATGGCGGCGTTGCGCAGCGTGAGACCGTTGGTGCGAAGCAGGGTCGGCAACCAGCTCGAGAGCAGATAGATCACGAGCAGACTCATGAAGAACGTGATCCAGAAGAGCAGGGTGCCACGCAGCAACTCAGGTTTGAAGAGATGCCCGACAGGCGATGTGGTCGACGGCTTCGATGCGATGTCGAACGTTGCGCCGCGCAGATCCTCATGCGGCGCAATACGTTGCAGCGACGCCGCGACGCGCTCAGGCGATTTGCCCGCCTTCACGAGGTAGCGCACCGACTCGGGCAGGGCGCGGATCAGAATCACGCCAAGCACGAGCGGCATGACGCCGCCCACGATCAGCACGGAGCGCCAGCCAAAGGCTTCGATCAAGCCCGCCGAGGCAAGCCCGCCCAACGCCGAGCCGAGGGTGAAACCGCAGAACATGGTCGTCACGAGGAACGACCGGCGCGAGTCGGGGCAGTATTCCGAGGTGAGCGTGATGGCGTTGGGCATCGCGCCGCCAAGACCGAGGCCGGTGAGAAACCGCAGGGCGATCAGTTGCCACAACTCCATCGACCACGCCGATGCAAGGCTTGCCACACCGAAGAACAACACGGAGAAGATGAGGATGGTCTTGCGCCCGAACCTGTCCGCGAGCGGCCCGAACAGAAAGGCGCCTGCCATCAGGCCGGCCAGTCCGGCGCCGAAGAGCGGCGCGAGATGCGCTGGCGTGAGCGACCATTCGGCCCGAATCGCAGGCGCGATGAAACCGATGGCAGCGGTGTCGAATCCGTCGATGGCGACGATCAGAAAGCACAGAACGACGATCATCACCTGAAACGGCGAGATGCGATGCCGGTCGATAAACGCCGTGACGTTGATGGGGGTGGCTGGCATGGGTTGTCTCCTCGAAGGTGCCAGAAGCGGTGCAGCGGGCAGGCCTGCATCGCCAGGGTGCATTGCAGTGATTGTTGTTATGGGTGTTGCGAATCCATCGTGTGCGATAGGCAACGCGATGGTGTGCCGCGCGACGGTGTGAGCGTCGCGCAGCGCGTTATGGATGACGAGTGACGAAAGCGCCGGCTTACGCGTCGGCAAGCCAGGGAGTTTGCGACAGGCAGTGCTCCGCGCGCCAGCCGTGCAACCATGTCAGGGCGTCGTAGAACTGTGGTTGCGTGCGGCCCTTCCACAGCGAGTTGCGCACCCAGCGATCCACGCCCTTCGCGTGGTACACGCGGCCCATGTCGCGCGCGCCGTACAACACACGCGCCGTGCGGGGAATACGCGCGTGTTCGTAGCGGCGGAACGCGTCGACGAAATCGCCGTTTGCTGCCGCGTAGGCGGCACCGAGCGTGACGGCGTCTTCGAGCGCCTGACAGGCCCCTTGCGCGATGTACTGCGTCATCGGGTGAGCCGCATCGCCGAGGATCGTTGCGCGACCAAAGCTCCACTGTGCGACCGGATCGCGGTCAGCGGTGGCCCAGCGTCGCCACGACGTCGGACGGTCGAGCATCTGGTGCGGCAATGCATCGATACCCTCGAAGTACGACAGCACTTCTTCCTTGCTGCCGTCACGCACGCCCCAGACTTCCTGCTCGCGACTGTGGAACGTGACCACGAGGTTGTATTGCTTGCCGCCGCGCAGCGGGTAATGCACGAGGTGACAGTTCGGCCCCGCCCACACGACCGGCGCGTTGACCTGCAAGTCGCGGGGCATGTTCTCGACGTCGACCACCGCGCGATACACCACATGACCGGTCACGCGCGGCTCGTCGCCGATCAGCGCGGCGCGCACGGCGGATTTCACCCCGTCGCAGCCGATCACGGCGTCGGCTGTGTGGCGCGTGCCATGCTGATCGATGACGGTCACGCCGTTGTTGTCTTGCTCCAGCGATTCGACACGTGTCGCGGTCCGGAACTGGATCAGCGGGTTGCGCTGTACGGCTTCGAGAATCGACAGATGAATGTCGGCGCGGTGGATCACGGCATACGGATTGCCGAAGCGTTCGCGATACGGTGCGCCCACGTCGACTTCCGCGATCACGCTGCGATCGATGGCGTCGCGCAGCGTGATGTGATCGGTGAAGACCGAACGGCCACGCGCGGCTTCGCCGACCCCGAGTGCATCGAGGGCCGCAAAAGCGTTGGCCGCGAGCTGAATGCCAGCGCCGATCTCGCCGATGGTTTCGGCCTGCTCCAGCAGTTCGATGCGCACGCCTTGATTGGCGAGCGCCAACGCAGCAGCGAGGCCACCGATGCCACCGCCAACGACGAGGGCTTTGGGTTGAGAGGTTTGACTCATGGTTGTCTCCTGCGGCCCTTCCAGCCGTTCCGGATATCAGTTACGCCGTGTAGTCCGGCTGAAGGTTGGGCGCCGCCGCGAGGAACGCCGGGTGCGTCTGCGCGTGGACATACACCGCCATGGCGCGCGGATACGCCGACAAATCGCAGCCCATGCGCTGGGCATTGGCGATTTGCGGAATCAGGCAGACGTCGGCGAGCGTGGGGGCATCGCCAAAACACCAACTGCCGTGACCGTGTTTCGTCAGCAACCGCTCTACACCCGCCATGCCCTCGGCGATCCAGTGCTGGTACCACGCATCCTTCTGCGCGGCGCTCAGCCCCAGCGGCCCTTGCAGATACTTCAGAATGCGCAGGTTGTTCACCGGATGGATATCGCAACTGATGAGCATCGACAGTTCGAGCACACGCGCGCGGGCTTCAATGTCCTGCGGCAGCAGACGCGGCTCGGGATATTTCGCCTCGAGATAATCGATGATGGCGATGGACTGACCCAGCGAGACGTCGCCATCCACGATGGCGGGCACCACCGCCGACGGATTGACTTCGTCGACATACGGCTCGGCGCGATGCTCGCCGACACGAATGTTCACGGGAACGGTGTCGAACGCCAACCCCTTGAGCGCGAGCGCAATGCGCACGCGATACGACGTCGAGCTATTGAAGAAGCTGTAGAGCTGCATGGCAATGTCTCAGACCACGCGTACCGTGATTTCGCCGAGCCCTTCGACGGCGGTGACCATCGTCTCGCCCGCCTTGACCGGACCCACACCCTCGGGCGTGCCGGTATAGATCAGATCGCCCGGTTCGAGACGGAAGAACTGCGACAGATACGAGACCGTTTCCGCTACCGACCAGATCAGATGCGTGACGTCGCTCTTCTGCTTTTGCACGCCGTCGACGCTCAACGAGATGCCGGCCTTCTCGATGTGACCGACACTCGATACCGGATGGATCGGACCGATGGGCGCCGATGCATCGAAGGCCTTGCCGATTTCCCACGGACGCCCCATTTCGCGCATCTTCATTTGCAGATCGCGGCGGGTCATGTCGAGACCCACGGCGTAACCCCACACGTGATCGAGTGCTTGTTCGAGCGGAATGTCCGAACCGGCTTTACCGATCACGGCGACAAGCTCGGCTTCGTAGTGATAATTCGACGTCTGCGCCGGGTACTTCAGTTCAAGCGTCTCGCCGTAGGCCACGGGCAGCACGGCATCGGCCGGCTTGCAGAAGAAGAACGGCGGTTCGCGATCGGGATCGAAGCCCATTTCGCGGGCGTGCGCAGCGTAGTTGCGGCCCACGCAATACACACGGCGCACGGCGAATTGATCGTTGCTGCCGACAACGGGAATGGCGACGGTGGCGGGTGGAGCGAAGACGAAGGACATGGTGTTGAACTCGATGATGAAAGGAAAAGGGAGTGACGACGCGCGCCGATCAAGTGAAGGGCGGACGCGCGGTGCCGATACCGGCGCGGTGGTGCCCGATCAGGTGCGCGATTCGCGCAGCAGATTCAGGGCCGCGAGCACCGGGCGATCCGAGTAGCTGAAGAGCACGGCGTCGTCGAGCGCGGCGAGTTGCACCGGCGCCCACGACGGCACGACGAAGTGATCGCGCGGTTCGAACTGGAATACCTCATCGCCAATGCGCACCGTGCCGCGACCTTCGACTACCGAGAAGACGGTGGCGTCGGTGCTGCGATAGGTCTTGCCCTGAAAGCCGGCGGGCAGGTATTGCATGAACGTCGCCATGGTCGGCATCGGCCAGCCGCCGGTTGCCGGATTGACGTAGCGCAGCTTGATCCCGTCCCACGGATCGAGTTCGCCGTTGCGATACAGCGTGTCGAGCGCTTCGCGCGAGCGGGCATACGGGTAGCTGAAGATCGGCGAAGTCGGATCGCTCACCTTGTGCTGCACCGGCAGCATGTTGTAGCCATAGCGGGCGAAACTGTCGCCCTCGGGCCGCTGCACGGGCTGCTGCGATTCGGGGTAGTTCTCGGCAAAGCCGGCATCGAAGTACTGCACGAGCGGAATGTCCAGACCGTCGAGCCACACGACCGGCTCGCCGTCTGCGGGGTTGCCGTGGTCGTGCCACGTCCATGACGGCGTGATGATGAAGTCGCCCGGATGCATGGTGGTGCGCTCGCCGTTCACGGCCGTCCACGCACCGCGACCTTCCACGATAAAGCGCAGCGCCGACTGAGTATGGCGATGGCTCGGCGCGATCTCGCCCGGCAGAATCAGTTGCAGCCCGGCGTAGAGCGAGCCGGTAATGCTCGACGAACCGGGCGTGCCCGGGTTTTGCAGAATCAGCACACGGCGCACGGCCTCTTCTGCGCTGATGACGCTGCCGGCTTCCATCACCAGCGGACGCACTTCGCTGTATTTCCAGATGGCCGGCACTACGCGCGGGCGAGGCTGCGACGGCACCAGGCTGTGCAGCGATTCCCACAGCGGGGCCATCTGGTTGCGGCCGATGTGTTCGTAATAGGCAGCGCGTTCGGCGCTAGGGGCGCGTTCTGACATGCATGTCTCCGTATCGGTAGGGGCCCGGTCGGCTTGTCTGGCAAGCCCAGCCAGCGAGGGCTTGCGGGTCTATGGATAGCGTTATACTCGGCGAGACATATTCTTTGAAATGAATAAATCATCGGATCCATACGAAAAATCGTATGGATCGGGCGATTTTTGCGGTGCCCGAGGGGTGCCCGGAGACTGCGCATGGATTGGACCCATCGCCTGCGTCTGCGCAACCTGCAGATGCTGCTGACCCTCGCGGAGACCGGCAACATGAGCCAATCCGCGGCATTGCTCAATACGACGCAGCCCGGTTTGTCGAAGTGGCTCAAGGATCTGGAGGACGATATCGGCCTGCCGCTGTTCGAGCGTCAGGCGCGGGGGCTGCGTCCGACGGCCTACGGGGAAGCCCTGATCGAACACGCCCGGCGGATCGAGGCGCAGCTCGATACCGCGCGAGACGATCTCGACGCCATGCGCGAGGGCGGTAGCGGTCTGGTGGCGATCGGCACGTCGGGGGCGTCGTCGGCCGATACGGTGCCGTTGGCGGTGTTGCTGCTTCTGCAACGCATGCCGCGCGTGCAGGCGCGGGTGATCGAGAACACGATGGACCGGCTGATGAATCAACTGGCGCACAGTGAAATCGACATCGTTGTCGGACGCTCCGCTCCGGAGCTGCAGGACCGCAATGTTCGGGCCGAGGCGTTATATCTGGAGCCGCTCCATTTCGTCGCGCGTGCGCGTCATCCGGTGTTCTCGCTCGATCAGGTGGATTGGCCCGACATGCAGCGCTATCGCTGGGTGGTCTGGCCGCGCGGCACGCCGATTCGCAATGCGCTGGAAACGGCACTCGCGGAAGCCGGATATCCGTTACCGAACGACACCGTCGAATCGAATTCCACGATTCTCAACCTCACACTGCTCAACAACAGCGACATGATCGGGCTGGCGTCGCATCGCACGGCGAGCCGTTTGCAGGCGCTCGGTGCGTTGCGCATCGTGCCGCTGCGCCTTGCGGGGTTTGGCGCGATCTCGATGTACTGGCGCGACGACGGTGCGAACCGGGCGGCGGTGGTGGAGGCGCTCGAATGTCTGCGCCGTGCAGCAACGCGCTCGACCGGCGATGCGATCGCCGGTATCGAAGGCGAAGGGTGAACGGCCCGGCGCGGCGGTTCTGCCGCAAGGGTTGCCGTTTGCTACACTTGCCGCCTGTCGAAGTCACTCTCTCGGGGCATCAATGATTGGCCGCATCTCCGGTACCTTGCTGGAAAAAAATCCGCCGCACATTCTGGTCGATTGCCAGGGTGTGGGCTATGAAATCTCGGTGCCGATGAGCACGTTCTTCAATCTGCCGAACATGGGCGAGCGCGTGACGCTGCTCACGCAGTTCATCGTGCGCGAAGACGCGCAATTGCTCTTCGGTTTCGGCTCGATGGACGAGCGCAATACCTTTCGCGAACTGCTCAAGATTTCCGGCGTTGGGGCGCGCACGGCACTCGCGATCCTCTCGGGCATGAGCGTGGCGGACATTGCGCAGGCAGTCACGTTGCAGGAGTCGGGGCGTCTGACCAAGATCCCCGGCATCGGCAAGAAGACGGCGGAACGTCTGCTGCTCGAACTCAAGGGGAAGCTGGGCGCCCAACTGGGTACCGTGCCCGGCACGGCGACGCCACACGATCACAAGAGCGACGTCGTCAACGCATTGCTCGCGTTGGGATACTCCGACAAGGAGGCGCTGGCCGCCGTCAAGTCCGTGCCCGAGGGCACGACGGTGTCAGATGGCATCAAGCACGCGCTCAAGTCGCTCTCCAAGGCCTGAGCGTCATCGGAACCGGCGTGCCCGGGCAGGGCATGACGGCGTGAAGAGGCAGTGAGGAAACGGCATGCAACTGCGATGGCTGGAAGACTTCGTCGAACTCGCACGCACGCGCAGTTTTACGCGGGCGGCGGAGAACCGCTTTGTCACGCATCCGGCATTCGGCCGACGCATTCGCGCGCTGGAAGAGTGGGTCGGCACGCAACTCGTCGAGCGCAGCAAGCCGCTGGAGCTCACGGCCGCGGGCACGGTGTTTCTCGACGCCGCCACCAACGCGCTCGACATTCTGCACAGCGCGCGCACGCAATTGCAGGACGCCGCGCCCACGCTCGAAAACAATCTGAAGATCGCCACCGGCCGCACTCTGGCGGCCACGTTCTTTCCCGACTGGTACGACGAAACGGTCTCGCGCATCGGCTTCTTCAGCGCCACGCTTTCCACGAGCGGTGCGGAGGAAGCCATCTTGCGGCTGGCGGCCGGCGAGGTCGATCTGCTCATCGTGTATTCCAGCGCACACACGCGGCTGCTCATCGATCAGGAGCGTTACGACTGGCTGAGCGTGGCGCGCGAAGTGCTGGTGCCGGTGAGCGCACTGGATGCCAGGGGCCGTGCGAAGTATCGACTGGCGGCGGGACCGTCGCCGATTCCCTGGCTGGCGTTCACGCGCACATTGACGCTGCGCGCGGTGCTCGCGCGTCATCTGGCCGAGATGCCGAATCGGCCCACGCTCAAACCTGTCTATCAGGCCGACTCCTACGAGGCGATTTTGGCGATGGCGCGACGCGGCACCGGTATTGCATGGCTGCCGCAACGACTGGTGGCCGACGACGTTGCACGCGGCACGCTCGCTATCGTGGGTGGCAAGGACTGGCAGATCGGTTTCGATATCGCTCTCTACCGGCGCAGGCATCAGCCGCACCCGGTGCTCGACGCCATCTGGCAGCGGGTGCGTCAGGGCTCAGGTGACGACGCCTGAAGAACCCTTTCAACGACCTGCGCTGCGCTTTCAGGCGACGAAGCCGCACGCGCCGACGACGCATGACGATGGGAAGACGGGAATGAGAGAGGCCGTCGCGCGGGCGACGATGCATGCCCGCGCGAGGTAAAGCGAAAGACGACAGAGGCGGTGCGCTGCTGCGCTCGCCTCGCGCCGTCGGGATTAATGCTCGTGGTGCAGATACTTTGCCTGACGCGGCAGCCGCAAGCTCACGAGGAACGCTACGATCATCATGCCCGTCACGTACCAGTAGAACGTCGGCTCCATGCCGGCCTTCTTCAGGCCGAGCGCCACGTACTCCGCCGAACCACCGAAGATGGCGTTAGCCACGGCGTAGGCCAGGCCGACGCCCAGCGCACGGACTTCGATCGGAAACATTTCCGCCTTCACGATGCCGCTGATCGACGTGTAGAAGCTCACGATGGCCAGCGCCAGACAGATCAGCAGGAACGCGGCGACCGGGCTTTGCACCGTCTTGAGCGCCGTGAGAATGGGCACCGTGGCAATCGCGCCGAGCGCACCGAACAGCAGCATGTTGTTGCGGCGACCGATCTTGTCGGAGAGCATGCCGAAGATCGGCTGCATGCACATGTAGACGAACAGGCAGCCCGTCATGATGTAGCTGGCCGTCTTGATCGGCATACCCGCCGTGTTCACCAGATACTTCTGCATGTACGTGGTGAAGGTGTAGAAAATCAGCGAACCGCCTGCGGTGTAGCCCAACACCGTGAAGAACGCGGCCTTGTGATGACGGAACAGCCCGGCGATCGAACCGGCGTCGCGGTTGTTGCGGCTCGCGCTCGTCGACGTCTCGTGCAGCGTGCGACGCAGCATGAGCGCCACCACGGCCGTGATCGCACCGACCACGAACGGAATCCGCCAGCCCCAGGCCTTGAGTTCCGCCTCGTCGAGCAGTTGCTGAAGAATCACGACCACCAGCACGGCGAGCAGTTGGCCGCCGATGAGCGTCACATACTGGAACGACGAGAAGAAGCCGCGACGGCCCTTGAGCGCCACTTCGCTCATGTACGTGGCCGTGGTGCCGTATTCGCCGCCGACTGACAGGCCTTGCAGCAGACGCGCGAACAACAGCAGCGCCGGTGCCCAGTTACCGATGCTGGCATACGTCGGGAGCGCTGCGATCAGCAGCGAGCCGAAGCACATCATCATCACCGAGATGACCATCGAATTCTTCCGGCCATTGCGGTCGGCGATCCGGCCGAAGATCCAGCCGCCGATCGGTCGCATCAGGAAGCCGGCCGCGAAGACCCCCGCCGTATTGAGCAACTGTGCGGTGGGATCGGAACTCGGGAAGAATGCAGGCGCGAAGTAGATCGCGCAGAACGCATAAATGTAGAAGTCAAACCACTCGACCAGATTGCCCGACGATGCCGCGACAATCGCGAACACGCGTCTGCGGACTTCTTCCGGGGAAGGCGGCTGGGTGGCCATGGCGGCTTCGGTTGTAGCTGTGTCTCTCATTTCTACTGGCGATGGGGGCATCGCATTGATAACTACGTTTGCGACATGACGCGACATGGCGTTGACCTCATATGCATTTCACACACGAAGGACTTAGCAAGGATCGCGTCGCGGGGGCGGGGCCACTATAGCGGGTGTCGACGGGGGCAGACAATGCCTGTGCGTCGGATTGATTATTGCGAATATAGAAACAATTGCATGGATTGTTGCGTCGCAGCATGGTGATGATGCCCGCCGGGCGGCGGTTTGCGCGAACGTGTCGGGCGTTTCAATAGGCGGGACGACGCTGCGAAAATCGCGAAAATATTTTGTGTCCGCGATGGCCGATGCGGGATGGGGGGCTTATGCGTGAGCGTCGTGTGTATTTCTGCGCGGCATTCATAAGCATTTCGATAAGAAATGCTTAGGCGCGAACAGGGTGGCCGGTACGATGAGAGGCCGCACTATCTCAATGCTCTCGCGCCTGCACGCGAGGCGCCACCCCCGAAGTCATGCAAGGCGATACGTTATTGATCAAGTCGGGCGGCGCTGCCGCGCTGACCGAGTGGCAGCACCATTTCGCGCGGCTGATGCCCGGCCTGCGCGTGTATGGATGGGACGATCCGTTCGTCGATGCACGCAGCGTGAAGTACGCGCTGGTCTATCAGCCCGACCCTGGCCGTCTTGCCCACTATCCGCGCCTGCGCCTGATTCTCAGTGCTGCCGCCGGCGTCGACCATATCCTTGCAGACCCGGCGTTGCCGGCCAATGTCCCCATCGTCCGGATGGTGACGGAAGAGACTCGCGAGCGCATGAGCGACTTCGTGACGTTCGCCGCGCTGGCTGCCGTGCGGGACATGCCGGCCATCGTGGCCGCCCAGCGAGAGGGCCGGTGGGCCAGCGAACTGACGGGACGTCTCGCCCGCGACACGCGTGTGAGTGTGCTCGGATTGGGTGAGCTGGGACGTGCCGTCGCTACCCGTTTGCACGCCCATGGTTTCCGGGTGAACGGTTGGGCGCGCACATCGAAGGCGCTTGCCGATGTGCGGGTGTTCGCGGGGGACGCGCAACTCGATGCCTTGCTGGCCGAGACCGATATCCTCGTCAACCTGCTCCCCGACACGCTCGCGACGCGAGGTATTCTCGGACGCAAGCTGTTTGCGCGTCTGCCGGCAGGGGCAAGCCTGATTCAGGTCGGGCGCGGCGCGCATCTCGACCGGCAGGCGCTGCTCGATGCCCTCGACAGCGGCCGTCTGCGCTCGGCAATCGTCGACGTGTTCGACATCGAGCCGTTGCCGCCCGACGATGTGCTGCGCCGTCACCCCAGGATTCTCGTCACGCCTCACATTGCATCGACCGTATCGTATGCGGCGCGGGCGCGTCAGGTGGCCGACGTGCTGGGTGCGCATTTGCGCGGCGCGCCGTTGCCATTCGTCTACGACGCCCTGCGAGGATATTGACACCATGAGCCCCGTCTCACGCGACACTGAAGATGCCGCGGCGATCGCCCGTGGTGACGACGCCTACGAACGCATTCGACACGACGTGCTGACCTGCGTGATCATGCCGGGCGCCATCGTGAGCGAAGCGGAGTTGATGCGTCGTTACGACATCGCGCGCACCAGTTGCCGGGTGGCGCTCGTGCGACTGGTGCACGAAGGCTTCGCGCGAGCGATTCCGCGACAGGGGTATCGCATCTCGCCGATCACGCTGGCCGACGTCGAAGACATTTTCAACCTGCGCGCACAACTGGAGCCGATGGCGGCGAGACTCGCCTGCGGCAACGTGGACACCGAACTGCTCCAGCGTCTGGACGAGGCGTGCGAAGCGCCTCACGCCCACGAACCCATCGGTCATCAGATCGAATGGTTTCTGCATACCAACCGGAAGTTCCATCTGACGATTGCTGCGGCGAGCGGCAATGCGCGCCTTTATCGCACGCTGGCCGGTCTGATGGACGACATGGCACGCCTGGTCTCGCTTGGCTTCGGCGTGCAAGGCATCCGGCCACGCATCGAACACGATCACCGGGCGATCATTTCGGCCTTCGTGTCGGGCGACGCGACCCGCGCGGAAGCGCTCGCCCGGCAGCACATCGAGACGTTTCTCGCGCAGACAAAGGAACATGTCTTCGCCAGCCTTTCGACGTCGGGTACCTGGCTGCCGTACTTTTCGATTGCCGATCTGCGCCGGTAGACCGGGGCTCGAGTCCTATGATTGCCCCAACGCTGCTACGCCGCAGAGCGCGCCTGCGCGCTGTCCTCCCGGCGTCGACCCGGAATGGCATCGAGCAGCGCACGCGTGTAGGGATGCGCCGGTGTGCGGAAAATCGCAGCGGTATCGCCATACTCGACCACGCTACCCGACTTCATGACGGCAAGCGAGTCGCATAATTGCGCCGCGATGCGAAGGTCGTGTGTGATGAAGATCATCGACAATCCCAATTCCGACTTCAGCCGCGCGAGCAGTCGCAGCACTTGCGCCTGAACCGAGACGTCGAGCGCGGAGACCGGCTCGTCTGCCACCAGCACTTTCGGACGCATGGCCAGGGCGCGTGCCAATCCGATGCGCTGGCGTTGACCGCCGGAGAATTCATGCGGGAAGCGCTCAAGGGCATCGGCGCTCAGGCCAACCAGCTCGAACAGTTCGAGCGCGTGGTCGTGGGCCTGACGCGGCGGCTCACCGCGTGCGATCGGTCCCTGCGTGACGATGTCGCCTACCCGTCGACGCGGATTGAGCGAGCTGAAGGGGTCCTGGAACACCATCTGGATATCGAGTGCGGTACGGCGTGCGTTCGCGTCGAGCGAATCCGACGCCAGATCGGTGTCGCGATAGAGGATACGACCGGCATCGGGCGTCATCAGTCGGAGGATCGAGCGCGCCAGCGTCGATTTTCCCGAACCGCTCTCCCCGACGATCCCCAGTGTCTTGCCAAGACCCACATCGAGACTGACATCGCGCAACGCCGCGGCTTGCGCCTGTCGTTTCCTGCCGAGCCAGTGAGGTTTGGCGTAAGTCTTTTGCACTTGCTGGATACGCAGGACGGGCGGCGTGCCGTCGTCGCGTTTGTCGAGTTTCGTCGCGTTCGCAGTCACGGGCCCGGTAGACGAAGGCAGCGCCGGCACGGCCGCCATCAGCGCGCGGGTGTACTCATGCGACGGCCGCGTGAGGAGAGCATGCGCCTGCCCCTGCTCGACGATCTCACCGTGCCGCATGACCGCGACACGATCCGCGATTTCCGCGACCACACCGAAGTCGTGTGTGATGAAGAGAACGCCCGTCCCCTTGCGTTGCTGAAGCTCGCGAATGAGCGTGAGAATCTGCGCCTGCGTGGTGACATCGAGCGCGGTGGTCGGCTCGTCGGCAATCAGGAGTTCGGGTTCCAGCGCGAGCGCCATGGCGATCATGGCGCGCTGACGTTGTCCGCCGGAGAGTTCGTGCGGATAGCGCTTCGCCGCCTCGATGGGCGACGGGATGTGCACGGCGTCGAGCCACGCCAGCGTGCGGGCGCGAATGGCGCTGCCGGACAGCCGCGTGTGCGTGCGATACACCTCGGCGATCTGGTCGCCGATGGTGCGCAGGGGATTGAGCGCGGTCATCGGTTCCTGAAAGATCATGCCGATACGTGCCCCGCGCCAGCGGCGGCGCTCGGCTTCGGGCAGCGCCAGCAGATTGCCTTCGCCCTCCCACGCAATGCGTCCCGCGCTCGCTTGTACGCCCGGAGGCAACAGGCCGAGCAGGGCGCTGGCGGTCATCGATTTTCCCGAGCCGCTTTCCCCGACCATACACAGGATTTCGCCGCGCGCGAGCGAGAACGAGACGTCGCGCAGCGCATGCGGGCGATCTGCATTGGGTGGCAGGTCGAGGGTAAGGTGTTCGACGTCGAGCAGAGTCGTCATGGTGGCTGTCCGTAAGGTTCGCGACGGGGAAGCGAGGCAACGCGGCGCTCAGAGGCGCTGACCGCCGCTCGCGTCGAGGGATTGACCCGTGATCCAGCGCCCGGCATCGCTGGCGAGAAAGGCCACGATGTCGGCGATGTCGCGCGGCTCGCCAACGCGTCCCAACGCGACGGTCTGCGCAATGGCCTCTCGTGCGACCGGATCGCTCGCGCGCTTGTTCAGATCCGTGGCGGTCGCGCCCGGCAGCACTGCATTGACGGTGATGCCTCGCGCACCGAGATCGGCGGCGAGCAGCAACGTCAGCGCTTCCAGACCGGCCTTCGCGGGCGCATAGACGCTCATTTCGGGATAGGCGGCACGCGTGCCCATCGAGGAGATGTTGACGATGCGTCCGCCATCGCGCAGGTGCGGCAATGCATGCTGGATCAGAAAGAAGGGCGACTTCAGGTTCACCTGTAACACCCGGTCGAAGTCTTCCGGTGTCACGGTGTCGATGCGCGAGCGAAGGCCAACGCCGGCGTTGTTCACGAGGATGTCGAACCGGGGCGGCAGGTTGTGGGCAGCGAGCGCGCCCGTGAAGCGCTCGACCAGCAAGCGCGCGCCGTCGGCCGACGACAGGTCGGCTTGCACGGCAAAGGCACGGGCACCGCTGGCACGCAATTGGGCGACGAGCGCCTGCGCCTCGCTGGCAGCCGCGTGGTAGTGCACGGCGACCGTGGCGCCGCGCGCGGCCAGTGCCGACGCGATGGCGCGTCCGATGCCGCGGCTGGCGCCGGTCACGAGCGCGATCTTGCCGTCGAGACGGATCGGATCGATGGAATCAGGCAGAAGACTCATGACGCGAGGGCTCCGGAAAGCGTGAGGTTGTTGGCGAGGTCGTCACTCCATCCACGCGAGGCTTCGAGCGCTCGCGCCTGTTGCAACAGGGCGTGACGGTCGACTTTGTTGGTGCCCGCCCACGGCAGTTCGGCGACGAACGCGACCCGACGCGGGTGCTGATACGCCGGACCGTTCGAGAGCGCGTGTTGCTTGAGGGCTTCCACGCTCAGCGCGCTGCCCGGCTGACGCACGACAAAGGCCACGGGCACGGCGGCGCGTTCCTCGTCGGGTAAGGGCACGACACTGGCCTGCCGGACCTCCGGGTGCGCTTCGAGCAACTTCTCGACCTCCACCGGATAGATGTTCTCGCCGGCGCAGACAAACATGTCGTCGGCCCGGCCGACGAAGTAGAAGAAGCCGTTGGCGTCGCGGCGCATCACGTCGCCGCTGTAGTACCAGCCGTCTTCGAGCACTTGCGCCGATTTTTCCGGCAAACGGTGATAACCGTGCATGACCGCCGGGTTACGCATGCACAGCACCCCCTGATTCGCATCGGGGCCGTCGACGAGCTTCACCGTGTCGGGCGAGAGCGGATAGCCGAGTGCGAGCGGCGGCAGTGCGATGCCGTCGGGGTGCTGGCCGAAAATGCTTGGCCCGGCTTCCGTCGTGCCATAGCCGTGATGGATGTGGGTGTGCGGGAACGCAGCCTGAATCCGGGCAAGCAGCGCGGCACTCATCGGCGCGGAGCCGAGCATGACGCGCTTGAGGGCGGACACGTCGCGTCCGGCCAGTGTCTGCGGATCTTTGACGAGGCGCGCGAACATTGTCGGCACGGCCGTCAGTACCGTGATCCGATAGCGCTCCAGCGCATCGACATACGACGTCACGTCGAACGAGGGCAGGATGACGAGCGTGCCGTTCGCGGCGAAGGCGCGCTTCGCCATGAACAGGCCGTTCATGTGGAACAGCGGCTGCGCGAGCAGATAGCGCTCGGCCGCAGCGCTGTCGGGGCGCACGTAGGTCGCGCTCAACGCCCAGAGCTGGCCGGTATGCGTGAGCGGCACGCCCTTCGGCTTGCCGGTCGAACCGGACGTGTAGAGCATTTGCGCAACGTCGTCGTGCGCGGGGTGCCGCGAGTCGAAGCTCGCAGGCGGCACCTGCGCCGCGAAGCCATCGGGGCCGTCGTCGTCGAAGTCGATGACCGGCACGCGCGAGGCGAGTGCGTCGTGGCGCTCGGCATCGACGAACGCGAGCGAGATGCCGGCGTCGTCGATGACGTAATCGAGAATCTCGCGCGACTGCTTGATGTTGATCGGCACGGCGACGTAACCGGCGCGCATGATGCCGAAGTAGGCGATGAGGTACTCGGCACGGTTGAGCGACGCGATAGCCACGTGCGCGCCGTCGGGCAGGCCGCGCGCGCGCAGTGCCGCGGCGACACCGCCTGCCAGCCGGTCGATCTCGGCGTGGGTGTACTGACGCGGCTGATGCGCATCACGAAGGTCGATGATGGCCGTCGAGTCGAGGCCGAGGGTTCGGTCGACGAGATCGCCGAGGTTATGCCAGCGGTGTGTCATGAGAATCGGAATCGCAAAAATGGGGGCAGGGGAACATGAGGGCGAGGGCAACCGATAAGGTGACGAGCGTCGCACTCATCGCTTGCGCAGCGAAGGATTGAGGGCGTCGTTCAGGCCATCCCCTACGAGATTGAGTGCCAGCACTGCGAGCATGATCGCGAGGCCCGGCTCAGCGCACAGATACCAGGACGAGCGGATCAGCGTGCGGCCTTCGCCAATCTGCCGGCCCCAACTCGCAATATTCGGATCGCCCAGCCCGAGAAACGACACGACCGACTCGTAGAGAATCGCGCCAGCGACCACCAGCGTGCCCATCACCAGGACGGGGGGCAGTGCGTTCGGCAACACTTCGCGCAGGGCGATGCGCCACGGCGACAGCCCGACGGTGCGGCACGCCTGCACAAACTCGCGCGATTTGAACGACAGGCATTCGGCACGCGTGAGACGCGCGATGGCCGGCCACGACACCAGCGCCACGGCGATGATCGTGTTCTCGATGCGAGGGCCGAGAATCGCAACCACCGTGAGCACGAAAACGACGTTCGGCACAATCTGAAACAACTCGGTCAGGCGCATGAGCACTTCGTCGATCCAACCGCCCCACCACGCCGCGACGGCGCCGATGGAGACACCGATAACCGTCGCTGCCACGCTCGCGACCAGACCGATGGCGAGCGTGGCGCGCGCACCGTGCGCGAGCATGGCGGCAATGTCGCGACCCAGCGCGTCGGTGCCGAGCGGGTATTGCCATTGCTCGAACGGCCAGATCTCGGGCGAGGCGACAATGCGCAGCGGATCGCCCGGGTACCACCATCGCGCGCACACCGCGACGACAAGGATGGCGGCTAGCAATACCGCGCCGGCGAGCGCACCGCCATGGCGGGCGAATTGGTGCCACGCACCGCGCCGTCGCAAGGACGCGCGTGGCGGTGCCAGGGAATCGGACAAGTCGCTCGCGGTGAGCGTATCGAGCGTGGGTTCGGCAGAAGACGTCATGGGACAGACCGGGGTTCGTTACGGTAAAGCGCTACGGGCATTCATGAGGCATGCGTGCGAATGCGGGGATCGAGCCGCGTGTAGATGAGATCCACGGCAATGTTCGCGACGATGACGAGGGCGGAACTGAGCACGAGCAGCCCCAGCACGACGGGGTAGTTGCGGCTCATCACGCTGTCGAAGAGCACCCCGCCGATGCCGGGCCAACTGAACACGGCTTCCACGACGATGCTGCCACCCAGTACGGTGCCGAGCTGCAAGCCCAGCAAGGTGACGACGGGCAGCATCGCGTTGCGCACCATGTGCCGGGTGATCACGGCGCGGCGCGTGAGGCCCTTCGCCTGTGCCGTGCGCACGTGATCCTGTCGGGCGACTTCGAGCATCGACGCGCGCATCACGCGGGCGTAGGTCGCCGCATAGAACAGACCGAGGGTGAGGGCGGGGAGCGCAAGATGATGCAGGACGTCGAGCGCGGCATGCCACACCCCGGCGACACCCGTGCCGTAATCCAGGCCGATGGTTGTCATGCCGCCCACGGGGAACCACCCGAGCTTCACCGAAAACAGGATGATGAGCATGATCCCCAGCCAGAAGCTCGGCGCCGCGAAGCACACCACGGCCAACATCGATACCAGCGTGTCGCGCCACGTATTGACGTTGACGGCGGCGATGACACCGGCCGCCACGCCGACGATCACGGCAATCGCAAGACTCGCCAGCATCAACACGAGCGTGGCGGGAAGGTGCGCCATGATGACGTCGAACACCGGCAGGTTGTGGCGATACGAGTAGCCGAGATCGAGATGAGCCACCGCATCGATGTAGTGGAGCAGTTGTTGCCACAGCGGCTTGTCCATGCCGTAGGTCACGCGCAGACGTTCGATCAGTGCAGGGTCCGTGACCTGTTGTTCGGCCGTCATCACGTCGAGCAGCGTGCCCGGCACCGACTGGATCAGGCAGAAGTTCATGATGATCACGCCGAGCAGCAGCGGAACTGCCTGCAAGACACGGCGCAACAACAGACGCGTCACCATGGCAGCCGTCTCCTCACGAGGCGAGCCAGACGTCGGCCAGCGCGTCGCCCTGCACGTTGGCGCTGGTCGTCGCGCGTCGCACGTTGGTGCGCGAGAGCGTGAACGATTCCATCTCGACGAGCGGCACGAGCGGCACGTCGGTCGCCGCCAGTCGCGCGAAGTCGTGCGCGAGTTTCTGCCGCTTGGCGTTGTCCGTCTCGACCGTCAGACGGTCGACGAGGGCATCCATCGCCGGATTCGAATACCCGGTCGCGTTGCGGAAAGCGGCTCCCTTGACGATGCCGTCCGTCGTGAAGAATTGCGTGACCACCGGCACCAGTTCCAGCGGCGCGGTGAAGTTCGACACGGCAATGTCGTAGTCGTAATCGCTATAGATCCGCTTGAGCGACGTGGCACGGTCGAGCGAGTCGAGCTTCACGGTGATGCCGATATCCTGCAACGCCTGCTTCAGATACTGGCCGAGTTTGGCGTTCTCCTCGAACCAGGCGGCTGCGACCAGATTGATCGAGAAGCGCGAGCCGTTCTTGCGCGGCAGACCGGCCGCGTCGAGCAGGGCGTTCGCCTTTGCAGGATCGAACGGGTACTTCGGTACGTCGTCGGTGAAGAACAGGGGATTGCTGCGGAAGATCGGCGAGACGGCGGGCTTGCCACGACCGAAGTAGATCGTGTCGATGATGAACTTGCGGTCGATGGCGTGCAGAATCGCCTGACGGACTTCACGCCGCTTGACATGCTCGCGTCGCTGATTGAATTCGACGGTCACAGTCCACGCCGCGTTCTCGTACCCCTTCGTGTCGACCGCGATCTTGCCCGTCTTCACGAGACGATCGATGTCGCGCCCGGGCACCGGGTTGGAGAATGCGACGCCCAGCTCGCCGGTTTCGAGCGCCGCGGAGCGCGACGCGGGATCGCTCCACCAGCGGATGATGAGCTTGTCCGGGTAGGGTTGGGCCGCGTTCCAGTATTGGTCGTTGCGCGCGTAGGCCACATGGCTGCCACGCACCCATTGCCCATACTTCCATGGGCCTGTGCCGACAGGGGCGTTGTTCACGGGGTTCGTGATGATGTCCTTGCCCGCGTACAGATGCTTGGGCACCACCACCTGATACTGCCCGGCCAGAATCGATTTGAAGAAGAATTCCGGCACCGGTGTGGAGAACTCCAGCTTGACGGTGTGAGCGTCCGTGGCGCTTACCCGCTTGAGCGACTTGAGGGCGACACCTGCCGCAATCGGCTTCCAGTGTTCCTGCACGTTGTAGACCACGTCGTCGGCTGTGAACGGCTTGCCGTCGTGCCACTGCACGTTCTGACGCAGCGTGACGGTGTACGTCCTGAAGTCGCTCGACGCCCGCACGTCGGTGGCCAGCACCGGTTGAAACGCGAGCTTCTCGTCGATCTTGAGCAATCGTTCGAGAATCTTGGTCGACGTCATGAACGGGCTGGAGCCGCCGCCGCCCGGCACGAAAAGCGCCTGCGGCTCCAGGCCGCCCCAACTTGCCACGAGCGTGCCGCCGCGACGCGGTGCGGCGTCTGCCGCCACTGCCTGCGACGGTGCGATGAGCCAGCCGGCAGTGCCCGCGAGGGTCGCGGAGGTAGCGGCCAGCGCACTGCTGGCGCTGCGATACAGGAACTGACGTCGGGAAAGGCCCCGGGGATTGCGCATGATGAACTCCGGAAAAACGCGGCGCCCGTGCGTTTCCGCTGGCGCCTTCAATACTCGAATCGGTGATCGCGACGGTGGGCGTGTGGCTCAGGCCGGCGCCAGCGTGGCGTAGCTCGCGCGGCCGATGGCGACCAGCGCACCCTGCGCGTTGAACAGGTCGACGTCGGCCACACCGATGCTCTTGCCGAGGCGCCGCACGCGTGCCACGGCGCGCAGATCGGTGTCGATGGCCGGGCGCAGGTAGTCGACACGGAAGTTGACCGTCGGCAGACCACGTCCGACGAGCATGCCCACCGCGAAGTCGCCGACCGTATCGATGACGGCCGCGAGCGGGCCGCCGTGCCACTGACGTGTGCCCGCGCCACGCTCGAATGCGCTCTGAAACGGAATGTGGACATCGAGGGTCTGGGCGTCGTGATCGAGCGACGTCACGCGCATGCCGAGCCAGGCGATGAAGGTCGAGTTGTCGAACGCTTTCTGTACCTGGTCGACGGACAGTGGGGTGGTCGTCGTGCTCATGCGCCCACCAGCACCTTGCCGACGATCTGGCGATTTTCCAGCGATGCCAGCGCCTGCGCGCCGTCTTCCAGCGGCCACTTCTTGTCGACCAGCACGCGCAGCTTGCCGCTGGCCACCAGTTCGAGCAGTTCGTGGAGGTCTTCGCGCTCCCAGCCATTGGAGCCGCGAACCTGCAACTCGAATGTCCAGATGAAGCGCAGGTCTTCTTTCGGATCGAAGCCCGCCGTGGCGCCGCACGTCAGAATGCGGCCGCCTTGACGCAAGGTGCGCAGCGAGCGCGTCCACGTGTCGCCACCCGTGAAATTCACCACGACGTCGACGCCGCCGTTGAGCGCCGCACCGCGACGGCGCGCCGCCTTGCCGTAGCGCGCACGCACCACTTCAACGAAGTCTTCCTCGGTGTAATAAATGATGTCGTCGGCGCCCAGTTCGCGCAGGCGTTCGCCCTTCTCGCGCGAGCCGGCGCAGGCGATCACTTCGGCGCCGGCAAGTTTTGCCAGTTGCACGGCACACACGCCGACACCGCCGCTTGCGCCGAGGATCAGCACACGCTCGCCGGCTTTGACCTGACCGATGCGGTGCATCATGCGCAACGCTGTGCCATAGGCGACCGGCAGCGCGGCAGCGTCGTCGAACGACACGCCGTCGGGCAGGCGCACGAGTTGATGCTCGGGCACGCGGCACAGTTCGGCCAGACCGCCATGGGTCGTCTCGCCAACGAGGCCGCCCGTCACACGATTGATCGGGTCGACGAGTACGCGATCGCCGACCGACCAGCCCTGCACGCCAGGTCCGACGCTGGCGATTTCCCCCGCGACGTCCAGCCCGATGATGACCGGGAACGGCAGCTTGATGCCGGGCATGCCGCGACGGGTGAACACGTCGTGATAGTTCAGCGAGGAGGCGCGTACACGCAACACCACTTCGCCTTCGCCCGCGACCGGATCGGGGAAGTCGGTTTCCAGTTTCAGACGGTCGTTGTCGCCGTGTTCACGCAATACGATGGCTTTCATGTTGAGCTTTGAGTCGAATTCAGGGTGAGCGACGCCCTCGGGCAGTCGCCGATCCAAGTTGAAAAAAGGGATGAGTCGAGGTGGTGCGCGCCTAGCGGCGGCTAACGCCTGTCATGCGGCCGATGCCGCTCAAGCCGCCGTGGCAAGTCCTTGCAATGCTTGCGCCGTGATCTGCAACCCATGCGTGAGCACGCTGCTGCGCCAGACGGACGACACGGGCACGAAGGCATCGAGAACGTCGGCTCGTAACTGGCGATCACGCGTGGCGTCGGGGTGCGCCTTGGCGTGTGAGCGCAGCCATTGGTCGAGACGGTTCGCGACGCTCGCGTTTGCCCCTCGTGTGCCGAACTCCACCACCGCACCGATCACCGGCCGTCCTTGCGAAAACTGCTCGACACCACGGAACACCAGTCCCTGATAGTCAGGGCGGCGCAGTCCATGCGGGCGCTGATCGAGCACTCGCTCTGCGCCCCACCAGCGTGCGGCTTCGCGTTGCTCGATGCTGGCCTGCGCGTTAAAGCACAGGAAGAACGGTTCGCCATACTCGCCGATGCCCGTATGCCAGTCGATCAGACCGATGCGCTGCGCTTGCGACAGATCGCGCTCGACAATGGTCTGCAACGTGACGTTCGACCATTCGCGTGCGCGTCCGCCGTAGATGAGGCCGTCCGCATGGGTGTACTGGCCGCTGGCTAGGGTATTGAACAGCGCGTCCGGGCCGTGCTCGCTGCGAAACGCGTCGATGGCGAGCGCGCTTTGTGCGAGACCGTCGGTGGTCCACTCGGCGGGAATCAGATGCGCGTGCAGCGACGCGTAATGCACGTTGACGGGATGTGCGCGGTCGTGATCGATGAAGTTGCGGTTCAGATCGACGTTGTTTTCGGTCGTGCGTGTTGCGTGCGCGAAGCCATAGGGATTGAGCGCATGCACGAAGGTCACGGCGACGTCGGCGGGCAGCGACTTGGCCGCGTGCGTGAGCCAGGCGGTCTGCACGGCGGAGCCGGCGCCGCCTTCGAGGCCGTGTGTGCCGCTGATCGCAAGGAGTTGATGCGGCGCGTGGGCCGGGCCGAGTCGGGCGACGTCGATGCTTAACTCGCCCCCATCCGGTGCTTTGGCGTCGGGGTGCACATAAGTGCTCAGGCTGGCCCCGGCGCGGTCGGCGGCGGCGCGAAAGCGCTGGCGTGCGTCGGCATAGTCGACGCCGAACGCCTGCCACCAGGTCGGTTGACCGCTCATGCGCCGTCTCCTTCGACAAACTGGAGCGCAACGTGGAAGCCATCGGCGGCAGCCACGAGAACGGAGCCATCGGGCAGCGGGGTCCAGGGCACGCCGTTCTCACGCAGCGTGGCTTGTGTCTGGGTGAGCGAGCGTGTGCGCAGGACAAGGGCGACATTGCGCTCGCTGCCGTCATCCGTCGTTTCGACCTTGCCAAAGCGCTGCTCGGCCTCGGCGGGCGTGACGAACTGCACGCGGGCGCGGCCGGCCGTGAGCGAATAGCCCAACGTGCCCGTGGCGGCGAGGACACCGGGGCCGAAGACACGGTCATAAAGCGCGGCCGTGACCGCCGGGTTCGGCGATGCAATCACGAAGCCGACGATGTCGGTCACGCCGTTCGGATGGTCGCGCCATTCGTCGCGCCAGACATGTTCGGGCGTGAAGTGGTGGCAGAAGAAGGTGCGGCCGTTGCGCACCAGCTCGCTGGCCAGACGCACGGTACGGAAGCGGGCGTCTTGTGTGGTGCCGTCCGGCAGCCGCACGGGGCGGAAGAATTCGGCGGGCGTTTCCACGCCGATACCGCGCGCCTGCAATTCGGCGAACAGACCCTGCGAGTCCTGCGTCTTGAACACGAGACCTGTCAGGCCTAGCGGGGCTTGGGTAACGTCGGGGCGTGCGGTCGACTTGCCTGCCTCGTAACCGAGCAGTTCGAGGTAGTTTTCCCCGAAGATGGCCAGATGGTTGCTCGTGCCGAGCGAGTGATGGCCACGTTCTGTGAGGGCGAAGCCCAGCCGACGGTAAACGTCCACCGAGGGGTCGAGTTCGCCTTTGACGTTGATGACAACGTGATCGAGAACCGGTGCGGGAAGCTGACTCATGCCGGATCTCCGGTGCGTTGACGATGGGGCGAAACGAGGGAGGCAGGGCAGGTGAAGGCGACGTAGGCAACCGGTAACGCGCCCAAGGCAGAACGACTAGACACGACAACTCCCGACAAGGAAAGGACGACGCGTCCATTCTAGAGGCCTTGGGAGGGGAGTCCAAACGATGGATTTTGCTTTGCTTAGTGCCGGGTGGCCCAATCGTGAGGCCCTCACGACGACCGAGGGCGCCCGTCAGACCTTCGTATGGAACTGGGCGAGCAGATCGAGAAAGAGGTCAAGGGCACGGGTTCTCGGGCGCGAGGCTTCCGTGATTGCGCTGATCGCGTTTTCGTATTCCGGGCCTGACGGCACCCGTGCGAGCGCATAGCGCTTCGGAAACGACGCCGCGTAATACTGCGGCAGCAGCCCGACGTAATGTCCCGACAGTACCAGCATGGCCACTGCCTCCAGTCCCGACGCCGTGGGCCCGCGCGTCAAGCCCAGCGAGTGCAGGGCTTCATGGACAAATGGCTGGGTGCGATACACGAGCGGCAGCGTGGATGCGTCCTTGATCCGGTGACGCGCCACGTATAACTGATGACGCTCGATGAACAGCGGCTGGTAATGAAATCCCGCCTCGCGGCGGTACATGCCGCGAATGGCGATCTGCACCCGGCGCTCGCGCAACGCGAGATCGAGTTCGTTGAACGTCATGACGGTCAGCTCGACCTTCACGTCGGGCGCCTGTGCCTTGAGCGCAGCCAGCGCCTCCGGAATGTGACAGCCGACGTCGGACACGATGTGCTCCACCATGCCGATGGACAGGGTGCCTGACAAAACCCCTCGCACGGCGTCGATTTCGGGACGAATTCGCTCCAGCGACTTGAGCGCGTCGCGCGCCAGTTCCAGCGCGACCTTGCCCGCGTGAGTGAGCACGAACCCCGATGGGCCGCGCTCGCAAAGGCGTGTGCCCAGCGTCTCCTCGACCTCACGGATGTGGCGGCTGATCGAGGCCTTCGACATATTCAACTGCTTTTCCGCCGCAGCGAAACCGCTGGCCTGCGCTACCGCACAGAAGATGCGCAGCGATCGCAGGTCCCGCTCGCTGAAATCACGATTTGCCACGGGTTAACTCCCATCGGAGACGCCAACGCCGTGACGGGGGGCGCCTTTCAAAAGGTTTCATTTTTTGAAACCATACCAATAAAAAAATCATTTTTCATGATCTTTTTGCCCGCATACATTGAGTCGGACAGGCACATCGAGGCGATGCGCCAGACAGATTTGACACCCACACGACGCGAGGCAAGCTATGAAGACCTGGTCCAGACGATCCTTTGTAAAGGCGACGCTTGCATCGAGCGCCGCATTGGCGTTGCCGGCACTGCCGACGCTCGCGCATGCCGAAGGCGGCACGCTGGCGGACATCAGGAAGCGCGGCAAACTCACCGTCGGTACCGAAGCGGCCTACGAGCCGTTCGAGTTCGTCGAAAACGGTCAGGTGGTCGGTTATGGGCATGACGTGCTGGAACTGATGGCCGCGAAGCTCGGTGTGAAGCTCGAGCAGATGAATCTGCCGTTTCAGGGGTTGCTGCCGGGCCTGATGTCGCACAAGTTCGATTTCGTCGCGACGAGCGTGGGCATCACGCCGGAGCGCGCCAAGCGTTTCGCTTTCAGTCAGCCCGTGGGGGTCGTGCGCTCGGTCCTGATGGTGCGCGCCGACGATGTGGCGATCAAGCAGGACATGGACATTGCCGGCAAGACCATCGGCACCCAAATGGGCTCGTCGTCGCAACCGGTGGCCGACGAATTCGAGAAGGAACTGAAGGAGAAGACGGGCAAGGGCTATGCGGGCACGCGATTGTTCCAGGCGTACCCGGATGTCTCGAACGCGCTCGCCAACAAAACGATCGACGTGGCGTTGATGCCGTCGAATATCGCTGCCGTTCAGATGCGCAGGCAGCCGAACGTTTTCCGCATCGCCAGCGCCATCGGGCAGCCGAAGTTGCTCGCCTGGGTCGCCAATCCCAACGATCTGGAGATTCGCAAGTTCATCAACGACTCGCTCGACGAGTTTCGCGCGAACGGCAAACTGGCGGCGCTGCAGAAGAAATGGTTCGGCGCTCCGATGGATACGCCGCGAGAGAACTATCTCCCGCAAGGTGCCATTTGACGTCCGGGGCCATGTTCGACTGGCTCGGTATGGGCGGCGTGATCGCTCCGTTTCTCGAAGGTGTGGTTTCGGGAACGGCAATCACCCTGGCGGCGTCGGCCGGTGCTTTCGTGATCGGTCTGGCGCTCGGCATCGTGCTGTTGCTCGCGCGCATCTCGCCGTTCGCGCCGTTGCGTGGGCTCGTCGTCTTATGGGTGAGCCTGATTCGTGGCACGCCGGCGCTGATTCACATGCTGATCGCGTACTACATGGTGCCGGCGTTGTTCGACATCTCGATCTCACCCATCACGGCCGGGATCGCCGCGCTTGCCTGCAACACGAGTGCCTACATCGTCGAGATTCTGCGCGGTGCGCTCGGCACGATCTCGCACGGACAACGGGCAGCCGCTTACGCAATGGGCATGCGCGCCACGCAGGTCTGGACGCACATCCTGTTGCCGCAGGTCATCTATCGCGCCATTCCGCCGCTGACCAGCGAGTTCACGATTCTGCTCAAGGCGTCGTCGCTGATGTCGATCATTGCCGTGCCGGAACTGGCGACCGTGGCGCGCAATGCCACGTTGCAGACCGACCTGCCGTTACAGGTGTTCGCGATCACCGCCGCCGTCTATTTCGTCCTGCTGTTCTGTATTTCGGCCGCCTCGCGGATTGGCGAGCGCCGGGTTTCGAGGATGCTGCCCCATGGCCATTGATTTCTCCATCGTGCGCGAAGCGATCCCGGTCCTGCTCGAAGGTCTGCGTGTGACCTCGCTCGTGAGCGTGATCGGCATACCGCTTGGCATCGTGATCGGCATCGCGGCGGCTTACTCGGCGCAGTCGAACTCGCTCTTGCGGCCCGTCGCGCTGGGTTACGTCGAGTTGGTGCGCAACATCCCGTACCTGATCCTCGTCTATCTGTCGTTCTTCGGGCTGCCCAAGCTCGGTGTGAACGCGTCGGCCATGGCGGTGGCGGTGGGCTGCACGGCGTTTTACACCGGCGGCTATTTCTGCGAAATCCTGCGGGCGGCGCTTCGCAGCGTGGCCCGTGGGCAAACGCACGCTGCGCTCTCGCTGGGCATGACCTACTGGCAGACGCAGCGACACATCATCGCGCCGCAGCTATTCGGCTTTCTCATTCCTCCGACGACCAGCCTCGTGATCATGATGTTCAAGGACTCGGCCATCTTCTCGGTGATGAGCTTGCCCGAGATGACCTATCAGAGCAATCTGCTCACGGCCAATACGTTCGCCTATGTCGAAGTGCTTGGCACTACGGCCTTGATCTACTGGGTCAGCAGCGTGTTGCTGGCCAGCGTTGGGCGACGTCTGGAAACCGTGGTCGGGCGACGTACCCGACACGCCTGACGTCCCCTGATTCCCACCCAAGGACCCTCTCATGACGACTTACACCGTTGCCCCGCGCGTCGGCCATCCGACCCTGTTGTACTCGGAGCTGGACCTCGATATCGACAACCTCAAGGCTGACATCGCCGTGCTGGGCATGCCCTATGGCGCGCCCTACGCCGCGTCGGATTTCAGCAACGACCAGACAAACGCGCCTTCCGCCATTCGGCAGGCGACGGACCGCGTCGTGCGCCGGCCGGGCCATTACGACTTCGACATCGATGGCCCGTTGCTTCAGGGGCGCACCGATATCCGCTTCGTCGATTGCGGCGACATCATCCCGGATCTCACCAAGCCGGGCGAGCACTATGCCCGGGCCGAGACGGTGGTGCGGCGCATCGCAGCGGGTGGCGCCATGCCTATCGTGCTGGGGGGCGATCACGGCATCACCACACCGGTGTTGCGCGGTCTGGATCAGCGGGGACCGATTACGCTCGTGCACATCGATGCGCATCTCGATTGGCGCGATGAAGTGAACGGCGTCCGGGAAGGGCTCTCGAGCCCGATTCGACGCGCGTCCGAGATGGCGCACGTCGATCGCATCGTGCAGATCGGCCTGCGCGCGCAGGGGAGCGGCCGTCCCGAAGAACTGGTCGCGGCGCGCGCTTACGGGGCGGAATTGGTGACGGCTTACGAGTTGCACGACATCGGTATGGACGCTGTGCTCGCGCGCATCCCCGACGGTGGCAACTACTACCTGACCATCGACGCCGACGGGCTCGATCCGTCGACGATGCCAGCCGTCGCGGGGCCTGCGCCGGGCGGTGTGACGTTCGTGCAGGCGCGCAAGCTGATTCACGGACTGGTTCGCAAAGGGCGTGTGGTCGGTATGGACATCGTGGAGATTCAGCCTGAAAAGGACGACGCCAACCAGATTTCCTGCATCACCGCCGGCCGTCTCATTCTCAATCTGATCGGCGCGTCGATCCGTGCGGGGCACTTCGACAAATGAGTACGGCACAGCCCATTATCGAAATCCGCGACGTCGACAAGTGGTACGGCGCGCATCACGTGCTCAAGCAATGTTCCACCCGGGTTGGCAAGGGGGAGATCGTGGTGGTTTGCGGGCCGTCCGGCTCGGGCAAGTCGACGCTGATCAAGACCGTCAACGCCCTGGAGCCGTTTCAGAAGGGTGACGTCGTGGTCGCCGGAACGTCGCTCACCGCCAGGTCGACGAATCTGCCGAAGCTGCGAAGCAAGGTCGGCATGGTATTCCAGCATTTCGAGCTGTTCCCGCATCTGGATCTCACGCGCAATCTCACCTTGGCGCAGCAGATCGTCCTGGGACGCGACGCCGGTGCGGCGCGCACCAAGGCGCGTGCGCTACTCGATCGCGTAGGTCTGTCGGCGCATGCACACAAGTATCCGGGCCAGTTGTCGGGCGGTCAGCAGCAGCGTGTCGCTATTGCACGCGCGTTGTCGATGGACCCGATGGCGATGTTGTTCGACGAGCCGACGTCGGCACTGGATCCCGAAATGGTCAACGAGGTGCTGGACGTCATGGTGGAACTGGCGCGCGAGGGCATGACGATGATGGTCGTCACACACGAGATGGGGTTTGCGCGACGCGTGGCGCATCGCGTCGTGTTCATGGAAGACGGCGCCATTATCGAGGACAGCCCGACCGACGTGTTCTTCAACGACGCGGCCAGCCCCGCCGCCAAGCGGTTTCTCTCCAAGATTCTGGCCCATTGACCGCGCGCTGCGCCCGCATCACATTCCGCATCCCTACCGAGACATCATGACGCATACCCGAATTCGCAAGTTCAACACCCGCGAGACCTACCCTGAGCAGAAGCTCGACAACGATCTGTGTCAGGCAGTGATTGCCGGCAACACCATCTATCTGCGCGGCCAGATCGGTCAGGACCTCGATACCCGCGAGTCCGTGGGCATTGGGGACGTGACCGTACAGACCGAGAAGGCGATGGCGAACGTGGCGATGCTGCTCGACGAGTGCGGCAGCCGGCTCGAAGATATCTGCAAGGTCACGGTGTACATCGTCGATCCCCGTTACCGGGAAGCGGTCTACAACGTGATGGGCCGCTGGCTCAAGGGCGTGTTCCCGGTGTCGACCGGGATTGTGGTGCAGGCCTTGGCGCGTCCGGAGTGGCTGGTCGAAATCGATGTGACGGCCGTGAAGCCTGCGGCGTGAGACGCACGCGTGCAATGTGTGATCGGCGTGTGGCCGGTCGCACATTGCATTCGGGAGGGCGGTCGAGCTCAGAAGCGGCGTTTGACGTACACCGTCGCACCGATATCGTGCTGGCCCAGCAGGGGTACGCGGGCGGTCGCCGAGACTGTCCAGTCCTGCGTCTTGAGCGCCAGGCCTCGCTTCGGATCGGAGCCGAGCTTGTCGTTGGCGTTGTCCCACTGCACGAGAGACAGCCGCGGCGCCACGGACGGGCCAATGCTCAGGTAGTTTCGCGTCGGTTGCACCGCAGGCTTCTCCGTTGACGTATCGACCCAGCCCATATGCCGAGCGTCGGTGACGGGCGCGGCGTTGTTGATCGATTCGATACGTGTGTAGAGGAGCGTGTTGTCATCGGGCCGCGTGGCCGTGTCGAGACCTTCGCGGCCGAATGGGTACAGTGTGACGGGAACAGCCGGGACCGCAGCCACAGACACGGGCGGGGCAGGCGGCGGAACGTGGACGGGGAGCGGCGCGGGGCCAAGATTGGCCAATATCATCTGTTCGGATGAGTTCGAGTCGGCACCACCAGCGATCGCCACGCCGCTCAACGTGACGACACATGCGCCGATCATCCATTTGCCTAGGCACGTCATGGACATGCCTCCCGTGAAGGAATGGAAACGCTAGTTCATCAGCCCCATTTGGCTTTCTCACACGACCTTCGTATAACGAACCGTCTTTCGCGGTTTGCACGCATCGTGTGCACTTAGGAAGTGTAGTCAGTCATTTGCATCGCGCCACCCCGATTTTTACCGAGGTCGACCTGGACGAAACCTCGGAGGCCCGAAGAACCTTGTCGGGCGTGAATGTTGTGTTTGCGTCCTCAGCGCTGCCTCGGGTTTGTCCCGACGCTTTCCTGATCGGCTGTTTTCGCATCGGGCGCTTTCGGCCGTTCGGCAATCCCGTCGATGAAGACGCGCAGGCGGGCCAGCAGGTCGGGGAAAATCGACTGACAATCGCTATTTGCCGGCCGACAGCGACGGCGTTAGCCGTTATCGGTGAAACGGGCGTCCTCATGGTCGGCAATCGAGCGGATCGTTCGTGCCGGATTTCCGCCCACAAGCGTGTTCGGGGGAACATCCTTCGTGACGACCGATCCTGCTGCGACAACTGAGTTTTCACCAATCGTCACGCCGCCGATAACCGTTGCGCCCGCTGCAATCCACACGTTTCTCTCAATCACGATAGGCGTTGCGACGACGCCGTCGTGCCGCCGGGACGGCGATATGGGATGGCCGGATGTGATGAGGCTAACGTTCGGCCCAATCATCACATCGTCGGCAATGTGGAGTCCGCCGAGGTCGTAAAACGTGCAATTCTGATTGATAAAGACATTGCGCCCGATACTGATATCGCCCCCACCTGTTGTATAGAACGGCGGTATCAGCAAAAAGGTGTCGTCGACCCGTTTGCCAATGAGATCGCCGAACAAGGCGCGCACGGCGTCGGCATCGTCGAACGTCAACTGATTGAGTCTGGCGGTGATCGCCATTGCACGTTTGACGTTTGCCGACATAGCTGCCGACTCCGGCGTTTTCCGGAGAATTATTTTGGTGCGCTCATCCTTCGCCATTTGTCTTTTCCTTCGGCAGACACGAGGTACGGCCCGTCGCTACGCACGCTGGCCCAGCGTAAGGACTACGCCTTAGCCGCGTGGCAAACCATTTCAATAGGGTGTCCCCTCCGACGCAATCCTGCCCTTTATGCCCCGACGGCACGATACCGCCGGCTCACCGTGGACAGCAGCGCATTGCCAAGCAACGCGAAGAGCATGAGAAAGAGGGCGACGGCCATGAGCGTGTCGATGTTCCCCAGATTCATCGCATTGGAAAGCTGGTGTCCCAGCCCTTTCTGCGACGCGAACATCTCGCCGATCAACACGCCGAGCAGCGATAGCGAAAATCCTAGTCGCACGCCCGACAGCACCTCGGGCAGCACCGCCGGCAGCACGACACGCAGCGCAATCTGTCGACGCGACAGATGCATCGCCTGGGCAGCACGAAAGTAGACGGGCCTGATCTGGCGCACGCCATTCATCGTGAAAATCAGGATGGGAATCAGACCGTGCATGACCCCGAAGGCGACTTTCGACGCGAGCCCCAGCCCGAAGATCAGCAACACCAACGGGTAAAGCGTCACCTTCGGCAACGAATACAGATTGACGAGAATCGGCTCGGCAACGTCAGACGCCAGACGATTCGCACCTAATCCGAGTCCCAGCGCAATGCCGCCAGTCACCGCAATCACCAGCGAGTAGACGAGTGCCCGGCCAGTCTCGATGGCGTCGATCCAGAACGCCGCCGTGCCCATCATCTGCCAAAGGCCCTGCACGGTCGCGACGGGAGACCCGATGGCGGCGCCATTGAGCCAGTGCACCGCTTGCCAGATCCCGATCAACACCAGCAGGACGGCGAACGTGCCGAGCAGATTGGGTGTCTTCATTTCCATGAGATGTGCATCCGGTCAGCGACGATTGCGCGCCTGAACGCGCGCATCGACGTGGTTCAGCACGCCATTGACCAGCGTGACCGTGACCAGCACGAGAAGCATCAGGGCATACATGTCGGCGTTCTCGAAATTGTTATACGCATAGCTGATGGCATAACCGATCCCCGAGCCCGACAGGATGAACTCCGATGCAATGACCCCGATGAATGCGTGCGACACCGCGAGTCGTACTCCACCGAACAGATGCGGCAGGGCCGCCGGAAGCTTGATGTGCCACATGGTTTGCCATCGACCGAGTCGCATTACCCGCGCGGTCTTCGAGAATGCGCGAGGAATACGGTCGAGTCCGGTCATGGTCGCGGTGATCATGGAGACAATCGCGAGCAGTGTGGCAATGACAATGATGGGCAGCGGCCCGACGCCGAACAGCACGATGAAAACGGGATAGAACGCGAAGGTCGGTACCGCGTAGTAGCTGGCGATAAGCGGCTCCAGCGCACGGCGCACGCCCGGCATGGCATGTATGGCAAGTCCGGCGGCAAAACCCAATCCCACGGCGCACACCGCAGCGGTGGCAATGCTGGCGAAGCTCGTGGCGAGATCGTGCGTGAATCGTCCGTCACGCAGGATCTCGATGGCATGAATGGCCATTGCACTCGGGGGAATCATGACCGAGACGGGAATGGTACCTGTCCGGCACAGTCCCTCGATAAGCAGCACGAGGCCGGCGACAATGCCCAGACGAATAGCAGGCGCGATGCGGATCATCACAACGTGTTTCCTCGCCCGATCAGCGGCCGCGAACACGCGGAGGCCGCACCTTGCCACCGTCGCCGGGCCGCTCCTCCGCCTGCATGGCCTTGAGTGACTCGGCGCGCAAGGTGTCCCACAGATGCGCCGTGATCTCGCCGAAGCGCGGTGTCGTCACGCTCTGAGCACTGCGCTCACGCCCCCAGCCCGTGTCGAGAATGTCGATGAAGCGCCCCGGACGGGATGACATCACGCCCACGCGATCCGACAGGACGGCCGCCTCGTCGAGCGCATGAGTGATCAGCAGCACGGTCGCGGACGTCTCTCGCCAGAGTCGCAGCAACTCGTCGCCCATCAGCATGCGGGTTTGCTGGTCGAGCGCACCGAACGGTTCGTCGAGCAGGATCAGACGGGGCTCGATGACCAGCGTGCGCGCGATACACATGCGCTGACGCATGCCGCCCGAGAGTTGCGCCGGATACGCATTCGCGAAATCGCGCAGCCCCATGAAGCCGAGGGCGTAAGCGACGCGACGCGTGACTTCGGCGCCGTCCAGCCCCGCCATGCGAAGGCCAAAGCCGATGTTCTCGCGCACGGTCAGCCATGGAAACGACGCGTCTTCCTGAAAGACGACGCCGACCCCGTCGGGCACCCCGGTGACCGGTTGCGCTTCAAAGGTCACGGTTCCCGTGCTCGGTGCGGCGAGTCCCGCGATCAGTTCCAGCAGCGTCGACTTGCCGCAGCCGGAGGGTCCGACCACGGAGAAGAACTCACCCTTGCGCAATGTCAGGTCGACCGGGCCGAGAGCATGCAGCCGTGTCTTTCTGGCGGTCTTCTCGTCCGGCGTGTCGAAGTCCTTGGTCACGCCGCTCAGCACGACATGCGGCGTCTGACAGGCCGGCGGCGTCTCGGTGCCGTCGACCAGATGCAAATGCGGACTCGGGCAATGCGAGGTCATCGCTGACCCTTGGTGCGGAGGTCTGCCGGCAGGAAGCGCGAGTCGATCAGCTTTGCCCAGTCGACGTCTTCCCTGATCTCGCCGATGAGCTTAAGGCCGCTCGCGACGCGATCCAGTTCGGCGCGGTCGAACTGTCCCGGGCTCCACATGTGCGAGCGCACCATGTTGTCGACCGCCTCCTTGGCGACGTCGGGTGACAGCTTGAACTGTGCCGCGAGCAGCTTCGCCGCGCCGGCCGGATCCGCATAGGTGGCGTCAACGCCGGCACGGCGTCCGGCGATGATGGCGCGCAAGGTGTCGGGGTGCGACTGGGCGAACGCGCGCGTGGTAATGCCGACCGATGTGGTCATCGGTTTGAGCACGTCGCCTGCGCGATAGAGCGTGCGATATTGAGACTTGCGGAGAATCGACAGCGGTTCGATCGCGACGGCACCGGCGACTGCGCCCTGT
Organism: Pandoraea fibrosis; assembly: GCF_000807775.2. NCBI lineage: Bacteria > Pseudomonadati > Pseudomonadota > Betaproteobacteria > Burkholderiales > Burkholderiaceae > Pandoraea > Pandoraea fibrosis. The sequence goes on from NZ_CP047385.1 coordinate 732,258, forward strand.
TCGAGCATCGTCATGCCGTTGACGTAACCGCCGGATGCAAGGCGCGTGACCTTCGAGGCGTCGATTCCCTTCTCGCGCAAGACCATCAGGAAGAGCATTTCCGACACACTCTTTGGCGCGGTGATGGCGACCTTCTTGCCGACGAGATCGTCGAGCGTGTGCACGTTGCTGCCGGGCATCGTCACCATCGACGCCTCGGCAACGCTGCGCGTGCCCACGTTCACGATCACGATGTCCAGACCCTGACGCGCGGCGGCCAGCGCGGCGGACACCGCGACTTCACCGTAGGGTGTCTTGCTCGCCAGAATGTTGCGCACGGTCGTGCCGCCGCCGCCCGAGCTGAGGATGCCCGTGATGTCGACGCCCGCCTTCTTGAACAAGCCCTTGTCCATCGCCACGGCGTAAGGCAGTCCGTACAGACTGCTGCCCCATTGGGTGACGGAAATCTCTTCGGCGCGCGCGACGCGTGCCGTCGACAGAACAAGGGCGCCCGCCAGTGCGAACCAGTAAGCGAGTTGGGACAGCCTATTCATCATCTACTCCGGGTCAGACAAGCCGGCGCATCACCGCGCGCCGGGAAAAAAGTCGAAAACGAGTGCACCCTGAGGCGCAAGTGTCGGGCCAATCGCCGCTTTGAACGCGTGATGGACGGGGTCGAAACACGTGGCGTCGTGCACGATGGGCTCGCCGACATAGAAGTTGCGATCCCCTTCGGAATCGAACGTCATGAGGAACACATGTTCGAATCCGAGCCCGTTGCCTTCTCCGCTTTCCTGCCGGCCGTGCTCGAGGCTGCGAATATACGGTTGTCCCTCGCGCAGGCAGTCGTCCTTCAGGCGCACAAAGCGCTCAATCATATGCTCACGCGTGGCGATTGGCACGTCGTTTGCAAAACGCAGCAACACAATGTGCCTTAACGGGACGGCGCGATAGTCTCTCGCCGTGAAAGCGCGCTCGCCAATTTGCGCACAGCGGTGCGCGAGGCGCGCCTCCGCCAGTGGCGAAGTGTATTCGACCGGAGGGGCGAGTGTCTCGGCTGGCAGGTTTGCCGCGAGCGGTGTGGCGGTCATCGTCGAGCTCCATTCGTGAGACGAGGGGCACCCGCGATCGGGTGCGATTCCCTTGAGGGGTTGTGGAAGGGGCATCGCCGGCGTCGTTTGTCGGGACGTCGCGGTGACGGTTCGCGCCGTCGTTTCGATGCTCACATGATGAGGCATTTCGGATTCTCTCGTCGGTGTGCGTGCGCGGTCTGCAGATCCGTGCGTTCGTCGCTAGTATTGGCGACACGTTCGTCTATGCCGACATTGCGAGGCCACTCATGCGCATTACCGAGATTCGCGAGCACACCATCCCCGTTTCCCGCTATCAGGATCCCGCCGTGGCGTCGGGCGGCCTGACGACCAGTCTGGTCGCCGTGACGACCGACGTCATGCGCGAAGGCAAGCCCGTGATCGGCTACGGTTATGCGTCCATTGGGCGCTTTGCTCAGGGAGGGCTGATTCGGGAGCGGTTTGCGCCACGTCTGCTGGCGGCCGGCGATCGCGACCTTGACGACGAGAATGGCGTCACGCTGGACCCATTTCGTGCGTGGCGCCTGATGATGACTGGCGAGAAGCCAGGCGGTCATGGCGAACGATGTGTGGCCGTCGGCGCGTTGGACATGGCGATCTGGGACGCCGCCGCGAAAATGGCGGACTTGCCGTTGTACCGCTTCCTTGCCGACAAGCTGGGACGTGAGGTGGGCGTGGCGCCGCGCGTGGCGGTGTATGCCGGCGGTGGCTATCCGTATCCGCACGATGATCTGGCGAGACTGTCCGACGAAATACGGCGAGCGGTCGATCTCGGTTTTACTTACGTCAAGATCAAGATTGGCAGCGATGCGCTGGATCAGGATCTGCGTCGCATCGATGCGGCAGCGCGCGGACTGGCAAGCGCGAGCCATCTGGCCGTGGACGCGATGAACCGGTTCGATCTCGCGACGGGACTGAACGTTGCCCGGGCACTGAAGGGCTACGCGCTACATTGGTTCGAGGACATCTGCGATCCGCTCGACTTTGCCACGCAGGCAGCAATCGCGTCGGCATATGGCGGCCCCATTGCCGCAGGTGAGGCGCTGTTTTCGCAGGCCGAGGCAAACCTGCTCGCGAACTATGGCGGATTGACGCCAGGGCGCGATGTGCTCGTTTTCGATCCCGTGCACTGCTACGGCGTACCGGGCTATCTTCGGATCGTCGAGACCATGACGGCCGCCGGATGGTCGCGCGACGCATTCTGGCCGCACGGCGGGCATCTGTTTTCCTTGCATCTTTGTGCGGCGTTGGGGTTGGGCGGTGCAGAGCTCACGCCATTCGCCTTCGCGCCGTTCGCCGGACTGGCCGACGGCATGCGTGTGGCCGCGGGACAGATCGACGTGCCGCAGTCGCCGGGCATCGGGTTCGAGACGGTTCCGGCCATCTGGCAGGCGTTGCAGGCGCTTCATTGAGGCCCGCAGCCGCCAGGATATGCGGCGTGCCAATGACCTTTCGCGCGCCGCAAGAGGCTGGGACGACCTCGTCCCGGCACCGATATGGAGCGTCGACGTGTCAGCCGTCCGTTGACACGGTGAGCGACTCCCACGTGCGCAACGCTTCGTCCATTGCCGCCCATTTTTCACGCACGAGTCCGAGCGCATCGCTGCCAAGCAGGAGATGCGCTGGTGGATGATCCGACGCGATCACCGCGAGCATGGCCCGTGCCGCTTTCATCGGATCGCCCAATTGCTTGCCGTGTTTCTGCTCCCGCGCGGAGCGAACAGGATCGAAAATGGCGTCGTAGTCGGGGATCGAGCGCGGCGTGCGTGCCATCGACCGTCCGGCCCAGTCCGTGCGGAACGACCCCGGCGCCACGGCGGTCACGGCGATCCCCAAAGGCCCGACCTCTTTGCCAACGCTTTCCGAAATCCCTTCGAGCGCAAATTTACTTCCGCAGTAGTAGGCAATGCCCGGCATGGTGACGTGACCTCCCATCGACGTGATGTTCAGGATGTGGCCGCGTCGGCGCCCGCGCATGAAGGGCAAGACCGCTTTCATCATGGCGACGGCACCGAAGACGTTCACGTCGAACTGCCGGCGCATTTCCGACAGCGGCGACTCTTCCAGAATGCCTTCATGTCCATACCCCGCGTTGTTGACCAGGACATCGACAGGGCCGACGTGCGCCTCGATATCGGACACGACGGCGTCGATGGCGTCGAAGTCGGTGACGTCGAGCACGCGTCCGAAAGCGGCCGTCTCCGACAGTGCCTCGAAATCGCGTTTTGCCTGCGCGGTTCTCACCGTGCCCACGACCTGATGGCCTGCGGCAAGCGCCTCTTGCGCGAGTGCGCGCCCGAAGCCGCTGCTGACGCCGGTGATGAGCAGGATCTTGCTGGATGCCATGTTTGCCTCTCTCAGTTGTCGTATCGAGAGTGCATACTAGTCTTCCAACTTGGCATAATTAAGCCGGATATCGCTAATTTTATTGCCTAAAACTATGAGAAAACAGGCTGCGCAAGCGTTGTCACCGAGCGAGGCATCGCTGGCGCAAGTCCGCACGGTCGCCTTGTTGCGTGCACTGGCGCCACACGAGGGTTACAACCTGACGGCGTTGCCGAGCGTTCGCATCTTGCGCTCCGACCGTGCGCTGTCGCGTACCCCTGTGCTTTACGACCCCGGCATCGTGATCGTTTGTCAGGGCCGCAAGCGGGGGTACTTCGGCGACCAACTCTATCTGTACGACGAGCAGCACTATCTCGCCGTCTCGGTCCCTGTGCCGTTCAGCATGGAAACCGATGCCACGCCCGAGCGCCCGCTGCTCGCGCTGTACCTGCACCTCGATTTCGCCATGGCTGCGGAGTTGGCCGCGCAAATCGATCGGGAGGGCGTGTCGGATCGTGTGGCGGCGCCACAGAGCCTGATGTCGACGCCGATGGACGATGCGATGCAAATGTCGGTGTCGCGTTTTCTCGAAGCGATGTCGCGACCGCTCGAGGCTGCCGTATTGGGGCCGGGCCTGCTGCGGGAACTGTATTTCCGTGTGCTGACCGGTGCTCAGGGGGGAGCGATGCGAGAGGCGCTGGCGATGCGGGGGCAGTTCGGCAAAATCGGCCGTTCGCTGCGACTGATCCATTCCGCCTACGCGCAGTCGTTGGACGTGACGCAACTCGCCGAAGAAGCCGGCATGAGCGTGCCGAGCTTTCACAGTCATTTCAAGACGATCACGCAGGTGTCGCCCATGCAGTACGTGAAGTCGACGCGTCTGCATCAGGCGCGATTGCTGATGGTGCGTCAGGGGCTGAGCGCCGAGGCCGCCTGCCACGCTGTGGGGTATACAAGCGCGTCGCAATTCAGTCGAGAGTTCAAGCGCCTGTTTGGCTCGACCCCCGCGGCGGAGGCGAAGCGCATGCGCGAAAGTTTTGCCATGCCCACGGCATTTGCCGATGCCATTTACGTCGCGTCGCATTGACGTTGGATCACCGGTAATGGCGGCCTCTCAGACCACTACCGAAGTTCCAGATGCGGCTCATGCGACGAGTGGGAGTCATCCACCCACGCGCTAGATTTCCAGCGCGAACCACAGGCAACACTCGGTTGACTGTTTGCCTATCCACCGGATGCGCGTCAAAAATGCGCAGATTTTGCAAGCTTCGCCGAAAATTTCGGTCCAGGATGGATCTATTTGCGGGGACACCTCATGACGGAAACGGCGTCGCGATTTGACGTCCGTTGCTCAGACGGTCGCCTCGTTCGGTAAGCAAGATCCCAGCCCTTGTTTCGGATTTATCTCCCTGTGGACAGAATCAGCGCCTCGTCGGCAATACGCCCAGTGAATTACGCCAATGCCCAACCACCATCTGACCGCGAATCCGAGTCCGTCAACGGACCGTCGGGCACTTATGTACAGGCGTGGCATGTGCCGCCGTTCAATTGCGCTACGCGAGACGATGGCTCCTATGAGCGCCTGTCAGCCCATCTTCTCGGCGCGATGTTGTGGCTGGATCGCGCACCTCCCATGACCAAAGACGAGAAAGCGTGGACGATTAACGAACTGCAGCGGTATCTCAAAGATGTGTACGGCCGAGAGGAGGTCCCAACGGAGACTACACAGGAGCTAGCCAACGAAATCGTGCGCAATTGTGGGCAGGGGGCGGGACGTGATGAGCCTAGCGCCGCCACGATCGCCTTCGCACGCGATGTACTTGGGGAAATCCGCGAACAAAGCAAAATTAAAGTCGATGTGGACTATGTCCTGCACGGGATGGCAAGGGACACTCCCCGAGGCTTCACAGCCATGACGCACGAAGCCGTTTCCGACCTGCTTTATCAGAACCATGTGATGGCTTGGGCAAAATTGGGGCCCGACAACGAGGCCAATGGGCGCGCCATTGTCGCGAGGCAGCTTCTTCAAACACTGTCGTCTGACCTTTACGATGCGTTAACCGCGTCGAACCTTGGCTTGACAAGTTTGCCAGATCTACCGGAAAGCCTTTGCTACATGAACGTTGGACGCAACAAATTAAAAGAGTTGCCAGTGTTTCCCCGGGAAATTGTTGTGGTACTTGTTTACGACAACGTTTTAACAAAACTGCCGTTTGTGCCAAGCGAGATGAGATATCTCCATGCAGAGAACAATCTGCTAACTGAAATCCCATATGAACTACGGGACACGGGTGACAAGTGCGTGTTCTACTGCGCCGGTAATCCATTATCCGAAGAGATGGTGAACTACTGGACAAATCTCATCTCAAACACGCCAAAATATGGTCCCGACTTTAGAAAGCTTTGGTCTGTAACCAATACATTTGCCGATACAGTTGGAGAAAAGCCTGGCGTCTACACGGGCTCGCAGATTAGCTTCGGCTCAGAGCCACCAGATCTTCGGCCATGGGACGAATGGGATTTATGAACGCCAGATTCTCACTTCAGACCCCGTCCAAGAAATCCAAGTGCATCAAAAAATACCTCAAAGGTTGGATTTGCATCCAACTTTTGGGGGGCTGTTCTAAGGTTGCGCCGCAGTTTGTCCATAACGGTACGCTATGAAGATTGATGCGCCGCAATGCAGCCCCGCTCCCCCGCTCCGTTACGGCGCTCATTGTTTTGCATCAATTCCCATGCAAGGCTCCCCCCAAACAGCACCTTTGCGTGCCGAATCGGCACGAAGCCCGGTTTTCTGCCGCCTACACTCCGCTTCCTGAGACTGGCCGGTGGCCCCTGCGCGCTTTGAGCGTGTATTGCGTGGCCGCCACACATTTATCACCAACGCCAGCGTGATCCAGAGGAGCAGGGCATGACCAGTAACGCCAAACCCCACAACCCGTGGCGCGAGATCTGCGCCGCGAGTATCGGCAACGCACTCGAGTTCTACGATCTGCTGATCTATGGCTACTTCGCCATCGTGATCGGGCAGTTGTTCTTCCCGTCGCACGACGCGACCACGTCACTGCTGCTCTCGGTCGGCACCTTCGGTATTTCGTTTGTGACCCGCCCGCTCGGCTCGATCGTCCTTGGCAGCTATGCCGATCGTGCGGGCCGCAAGGCGTCGCTCACGGTGTCCATCGCGCTGATGATGCTCGGCACGGCAATGATCGCGTTCGCGCCGACCTACGCCCAGATCGGTATCTTCTCGCCGCTGATCATCATCGTCGCGCGCATGTTGCAAGGTTTCTCGACGGGCGGTGAGTTCGGTGCCGCCACGGCTTTCATGGTCGAGCACGCCGATGCCAAGCGCCGTGGCTTCTTCGCCAGTTGGCAGATGTCCACGCAGGGCCTTGCCACGGTGCTCGCCGCCGGGGTTTCCGCGCTGCTGAGCATGCTGCTCACCGCCGATCAACTGAGCGCATGGGGCTGGCGTATCGCCTTTGCCGTAGGCCTGCTCATCGGCCCGGTCGGTCTGTATATCCGCCGCAACATCGATGAGACCGCCGACTTCAAGAAGCTCGGCGAGAAGCAGCGCGAGAAGTCGCCGCTGCGCGAAGTCTTCGGCCGCGATCGCGCCAATATGCTGCTCGGCGCCGGCGTGGTTGCCGCCGCTACGGCATTCAACTACGTCCATAAGCTGTACATGCCGACGTATGCAGTCAAGCAACTGCATATTCCGGCGACGTCGTCGTTCATCGGTGCCGTCGTGACGGGCGTGATGCTGATGATCGCCGCCCCCGTCGTCGGCCACCTCTCGGACAAGTTCGGCCGTATCCGCGTGATGCTCTGGGCGCTGATTCTCGTGGGCGTGACCACGTACCCGCTGTTCGTGCTGCTCAACCGCTACCCGACCTTCCAGACGCTGCTCATGGTGCAAGCGCTCGTGGGGCTGCTCATTGCCGTCAGCCTCGCGCCGCTGCCTGCCCTGCTGGCGGACATCTTCCCGACGAGCACCCGCGGCACCGGGCTGGCACTGTCTTACAACTTCTCGGTGACGGTGTTCGGCGGGTTCGCGCCGCTGATCGTGACCTGGCTGATCGATGCGACCCAGAACAAGCTCGCCCCGAGCTTCTACGTGATGGCGACCGCCGTGCTGAGTATTACCGCCGTGATCACGCTGGGCCGCCGGGTGCGCGCCGGCAAGATCGCCGGTATGACGCACGGTTCGCCCCGTGCTTCGAAGGCCTGATGAAGCCCCTCATCCGTCAACCGATGAACTGATTTTCGCCGTAACGACGACGTCCGCTGTCCCCTACAGCGACGTCGTCATCTTTTTCGGCATCCCCTGCGGAGCATTTCCATGACCACGCTTGAAGCGATCCGCGCCGCCCTGCCGGCGTACCCCATCGAAGTCTCGTTTCCCGACATCCACCGCTGGCGCGAAGGCAATACCGGCATCGACTTTCTGCACTCGTTCGATAGCGGCAAGCCCGGCAAGCACGTCATGATTCTCGCGCTCACGCACGGCAATGAAGTCAGTGGCGCCATCGCCGTCGACGCGCTGCTCGCGTCCGGTGTGCGTCCCACAACGGGGCGTCTGTCGCTGGGCTTCGGCAATATCGGTGCCTACGAGCAGTTCAGCGCCGAGAACGCCGATGCGACCCGTTTCCTCGACGAAGACATGAACCGCGTGTGGACCGCCTCGACGCTCGACGGAGAACGGCAGAGCCGTGAACTCGCGCGGGCTCGCGCCATGCGTCCGTTCATCGACACGGTCGATCTGCTGCTCGACATCCACTCGATGCACGAAGCTTCCGCGCCGCTGATGATGACCGGGCCGCTCGAGAAAGCGATTGCGCTGGCCGCCGAACTCGGCACGCCGGAGCACGTCATTATCGACAAGGGCCATGCGAACGGTACGCGTATGCGCGACTACGGCGGCTTCGGCGACGCCGCCAGCCCGAAGAACGCCTTGCTCATCGAGACCGGTCAGCACTTCGCCAAGAGCGCACGCGACGTCGCGCTCGATACCGCCGCGCGCTTCCTGCTGCACGCCGGTGTCGTGGCCGAAGCCGATGTGGCACCGTTCCTCACTCAAACGTTGCCTGCGCGTCAGAAGTTCGTGGAGATCACGCAGCCCGTGGTGGCGCGCTCGATGGATTTCTGTTTCTCGCAGCCGTTCACCGGGCTGGAAGTGATCGAGAAGGCCGGCACCGAGATTGCTCGCGATGGCGACGAGATCATCGTGACGCCCTATGACAACTGCGTGATCGTGCAGCCGTCGATGCGCCATCTCGGCGTGAATGTCACGATGATGCGTCTGGGACGTTTGCTCGATCGCTGATGACGCAGCGAGCGCGTCGATGTGACTGAGGCAAGGAATGGGCCGGCGGATCGCCGGCCTTTTTTTGTGCGCTGGGTTCGTCGTGACAGTCAGAACGTGCCGACCAGCGAGCCGACGACGATCACGGCCACGAGGGCAATCAGCGCGCTCACGATGCTCGTCATGACGATGTCGAGATAGCTCTCGCGATGCGTGCTGCCGCAAACGGCCAGTAGCGTGACGACCGCGCCGTTGTGCGGCAAGCTGTCGAGCGTGCCCGACGCGATCACGGCGACCCGATGCATGAGCGCCGGATCGATCCCGTGTTGCGCTGCGAGGCTCACATACGCCGGGCCGAGTGCGTCGAGCGCAATCGTCAAGCCACCCGAGGCGGACCCGGTGATCGCGGCGAGCAGGTTGGCTGACAGGGCCAGGGACACGAGTGGGCCGCCGTCGATGGACAGTACCCAGTCGCGAACCAGCTCGAAGCCAGGCAATGCGGCAATCACGCCGCCGTACCCGACCAGACTCGCGGTACACATGATGGGCAGGACGGAGGCGTTGGCACCGGCGTCCATCGTCTTTCGCAACGCGGGCAGACGTCGCCATTGCAAGGCCACCAGCACGACGATGGCGCTGGCGAGGGCCACGCACACGCCCCATACCCCGGCCACGCTCTGCAATGTGATGCCACCCCATCGAGGCTCGGAGAGAAAGCTCGCATCGAGACGTGGGAAGACGATCACGTTCATCACGAAGTTGCCGCCGATGACGACAAGCAACGGCAGCGCGGCAGTGAGGATGCCGGGCAGGGTGTCGCTGCGATGTCCTTGCTCGATTTCCGCCGGATCGAATTCGCGCGCCACGCTCGCGCGCTCGCGCACGACGGTGGGATCGGCGGGTTTGTCCCACACCTCCGTTTCGGCGTAGCCATGACCTGCACGACGAGCCTGCGCTTCGCGCCACGATAACCACCACAGGCCAATCGCGAGCATGATCGCTGAGGCCATCAACCCCAGCCCCGGTGCGGCGAACGGCGTGGTGCCGAAGAACGGCATGGGAATGGCGTTCTGGATGGCTGGTGTGCCCGGCATGGCCGACATCGTGAACGTCGACGTGCCCAGCGCAATCGCGGCGGGCATCAATCGCACGGGAATGTTGGCTTCGCGAAAGAGCGCGTGCGCCATCGGGGCGAGGACAAAGAACGCGACGAAGAGGCTCACGCCTCCATACGTGACCAGGGCACCGCCAAGCACGACGGCGAACATGGCCCGGCGCGCACCGAGTTTGTCCGTGAGGAACGCGGCAATCGCACGCACCGCACCGCTGTCCTCCATCAGCTTGCCGAACAGGGCACCGAGCAGAAACAGCGGGAAGAACTGCGCGACGAAGCGCGCGGCGTTCTGCATGAATGTCTGCGTCCAGTGTGCGAGGACGGGTTCGCCCGAGAGGGCCGCGGCGAGCATGGCTGCGGCGGGGGCCAGCAGCAGTACGGTCCAGCCGCGATAGGCCAGCCAGACAAGCAGCGCCAGACCGATCAGAATGCCGGCAAGCTCCATTCAGAGGGTCTCCGTCAAAGCGTCCAGATCGAGGGAAGCACGATGACCTAGGTCGGCGCCGTGCTGTTGCAGGAAGGCGTCGGCGCAGCGGCGTCCCTCGTCGCGCAACATCACCAGAAAATCCCATTCCGCCGAGAGCTTGGACGAGTAGCCGAGCGTGGTCATCATGTCGCTCGCGATGCGGTGCATGCGCATTTGCGCCCAGCGTTTGCCTTCGTCGCTACCGGCATCCACGACCTGACGCAGTACCGCGATCATGCGCAGTTCCTTGAGCAGCGTGGCGTTGAACGAGACTTCGTTGACGCGGTTGAGAATCTCGCGCGCGGAACGGGGCACGTCGTGGCGCTCGACCGGATTGACCTGCACGAGAATCGTGTCGCACGACGCCGTCTCGCGTATGAGCGGTGTAATCGTGGGATTGCCCGCATAGCCGCCGTCCCAGTAAGGCTCGCCATCGATTTCTACCGCGCGGTACAAGGTGGGCAGGCAGGCCGAGGCGAGCAAGACCTCGGGCGTCATCTCGACATTGCGGAAGACGCGGCCGCGCCCGGTGCGAACGTTCGTCGCGGTGATGAACAACTGGATCGGGCTGGCGGCGATACCGTCGAAATCGATGTGATCGGCCAACAGCCGTCGAAGAGGATTGAATTCGAGCGGCGTGAGATCGTAGGGCGACACGACGCGCGCGGCCAGATCGAAAAACATGAAGAACGGCGAATTGTCGAGCGACCAGCGCCCGAGCACGATGTCGAGCGGGGTACGGCGTAGCGGGCTGAACCGCCCGGCGTGGGACACGTCGCGCCAAAACTGCTCCAGCGCACCGCGCGCGGCGTCGGGACCGCCACGAACGTAGCCGGTCGCGAGCACGGCGGCATTCATGGCCCCGGCCGACGTGCCGGAGATGCCTTCGATATGGAACGGTGCGCCGTGCGAGACCGCTTCAAGCAAACGGTCCAGCACACCCCAGGTGAAGGCGCCGTGCGCCCCACCACCCTGCAGCGCGAGATCGACAGGCATGGTGCGCGTGGACGACGCTCGGGAGGTGGCTCGTGCGCCAGGCGAGGTTCGCGTGGCGGGACTGGCTCGTAGAACACGTGGCATGATCCCTCGGCGATGCGGCACTGCACCGACAGGCGCTGGCCGCGGGGGTCGTAACGAGAGTACGGTTGCAACGAGTACGCAGATTGCGCTGCAACATAACCACTGTCTCAGATAAACAAGAAATCGGCAACCTCGTGGCCGAGCGTCCGTGGGTCCGCTGTTCTTGCTGGCGCGGGTGCGGGTTCAGGCGGTGTGTGGTGTGTGGCTGGTGCTTGTGGCGGCGAGGGCGTGTGCGGTATCCGCAGCGTCGTCGGTATCGTCCACCTCATCTGCCTGCGTCGGTTTGCCGCGGCGAAGGCTCAATTGGGCGAGTACGTCGGCATGTTGATTGCCCCAGCGGTACAGCATCTCGATAGGCTCGATGAACAATTCGCCCAACGGCGTGAGTGAATATTCCACCTTGGGTGGCACCACGGCATAGACCTCCCGATGGATCAGGCCATCGCGCTCGAGTTCGCGCAATGTCTGGGTGAGCATCTTCTTGGAGATACCCGGCAGGCGGCGTTGCAACTCCCCGGTGCGCGTGGTGCCGCACTGCAACGCGTACAGCACCATGCTCGTCCACTTCACGCTGAAGAGTTCCAGCACGCGACGCGGCACGCAGGTTTCTTCAAAAACGAATGGTTCGCGTTTGTTCATGGTAACCAAATGGTGACTATTCAACTAAAGAGTGCCTACTGGGGATTTCGGCCCTTCCTCACTATACTTTGTGGCGGTAGTGCGCGTCATCTGGTGTGAGTGGCCATCAGGCCAGAAAATGCCGGATTCGGGCGCGCGCAGGACAATGGAGAACCCCATGAGCAGTTTGTCGAAGACGGCCCTCTCGATGCTGGATCTGGTGCCGATACGCGCCGGCGGCACGGTGGCCGAAGCCCTGAAACAGTCCACGGAGCTTGCTCAGCACGTCGAGCGACTGGGATTCCAGCGTTTCTGGCTGGCCGAGCATCACAATATGGACGGTATCGCGAGTTCGGCGACCGCATTGCTGATCGGCCATATTGCGGACAAGACGTCGCGCATTCGTGTGGGATCGGGCGGCGTCATGCTGCCGAACCATCCGCCGCTGGTCGTGGCGGAAAACTTCGGTACTCTGGCTGCGCTGTATCCGGGGCGCATCGATCTGGGGTTGGGACGTGCTCCGGGCGCCGATCAGGCGACGATGCGCGCGCTGCGTCGCGACCGCCTGCCTGTCGAATGGCGACGACTTCCCCGAACAAGTTGCCGAATTGCGTGCGTTGCTCGCGCCGGCGCAGCCGGGGCAACGGTTAGTCGCGACGCCTGGTGCGGGCAGCGATATTCCCGTGTGGTTGCTGGGTTCGTCGCTGTTTTCGGCGCAACTCGCGGCACATCTGGGGCTGCCGTATGCGTTTGCGTCGCACTTCGCGCCGCGCTTCCTGTTTGACGCGCTAAGGCTTTACCGCGAGCTCTTCCGCCCGTCGGCGGTATTGGATAAGCCCTACGTGATGGTGGGCGTGCCCGTTGTCGCGGCACCGACGGATGAGGAAGCGGCATTTCTCGCGACGTCGGCGCAACAGAAGATTCTGGCCCTCATGCGCGGGCAGAGCCTGAAGCTGCAACCGCCGGTGGACGATATGGATGCGCGTTGGGACCCGGCCGAGCAGCATTCGGTGGAAGCGTTCCTCGGTGTGTCCGTAGTGGGCGGCCCGGAGCGCGTGAAAGCGGGGCTGTCCGATCTGGTTGAGCGCACGCAGGCCGATGAGTTGATGCTGGTGACCGACGTGTACGACCCCGCGTTGCGACTGCGTTCATGCGACATCGTTGCATCGGTCTGCAAGTCCTGACGATCCGCGCGTCGCGCTGGTAAGTGGGGGAATAGGGAGCGGACGGCACATGCGTCGCACGTGCTTCCCGCTCGCCCCCATTTGCGTTAGCGAAAGCGCCCGATAGAGAACGGCGACAGGTCGATGGCAGGCCGCTCGCCCGTTACCAGCCCGGCAATCGTGCGGCCTGTCGACGCCGCCGCTGTCAGACCCACGTGACCGTGGCCAAAGGCATAGAACGCGTTCGGCACCTTCGAGGCGGCGCCAAGCACCGGCAATGAGTCGGGCGTGCTCGGGCGGAAGCCCTGCCAGCGCGCACCGTCGACCGATAGCGTCGGCTTCGTGCCTTTCACCGCTCGCGGAAACATTTTGTGCAACTGCCCCAGCAGGAGATCGGCACGTCGCCAGTTCGGTGGCGCTTGCAGCCCTGCGAGTTCGACCGTGCCTGCGCCGCGAAGGCGGCCGTTCATCGGCGTGGCGAACAGCTTGCCTTCGGCCCACATGACAGGGCGTGATGGCATTTCGTCCGGTGCAGGAATTTCCACGTGATAGCCGCGCTCGGTATCGAAGACGATCCGGTCGCCCAACTGACGCACGAACGGCGCGGACCACGCGCCCGCCGCAACCACCACGGCGCTTGCGGCTTCGCGTCCCTTGTCGGTGTGTACGGCGACGGCCTGTGCGCCGTTGGTCTCGATGGCCGTGGCGGCAGCATCGACCACGCGGCCACCCCGTGCGACCACCTGCGCGCTCAGGCGCGCGAGGAGTGCGCCCGGATCCAGCGTGTGTCCCGTCTCGCTGATGTATCGCGCGCCGACGAAGTCGTGCGATAGCGTCGGCTCGAACTCACGAAGCGCAGCCGCATCGAGTGACTCGATGTGCACGCCGTTATCGCGGCGAAGCGACATGCCCCCTTCGTCCCCCGCCATGCCGCTCTGGCTGGAGTAAGCGATGAGATAGCCGCGACGCGTGACCAGATCGTTGGCGTTCGCATCGTCGAGCAGGGGTTGATAGGCGTCGAGCGCGGGGCCGAGCAGCGCGCGCAGTGCGCGAGCCTGAGCGGCCACGCGAGCGGGCTGGCTCGCCGCGACGAAGCGCATGAGCCACGGCACCATGCGGGGGAGATAGCGCCACCGCAGCACCAGCGGGCCATCCGGTTGCATCAGCCAGCCGGGGACTTGCCACAGCACGCCGGGCATCGCGATCGGCACAACCGACGAGCCGTTGATGCAGCCCGCATTGCCGAGCGATGCTGCCTGACGCGCCGACTGCCGGTCGACGATGACGACCGAATGGCCTGCGCGTTGAAGATACGCGGCGGTACATACGCCGACCAAACCGCCCCCGATAACGACGACGGGACGTGATTCGTTCATGAAGCCGTCCTGCAAAAGCACGAAAGCGCCTAGTGTACTTCGTTGTGTGCGTGTCACCAGGCGCCTTCAACATTCATGAGCGCTGTCAGATCATCTCCAGGGGACGTTTGCGCGAGGGGGCCTCGAAATGATGGTCAAGCAAGGCGAGTTCCTCGGGGCTCAGAACGATGTCGTGCGCGGCGCGATTGGCGCGCACATGGTCTGCCGTGCTCGCTTTGGGAATCGCGATGACGCCCGGTCGGTGCAATACCCAGGCGAGTGCGATCTGCAGCGGCTCGACGTGATGCGCCCGAGCGATGTCGTCCAGCCCCGCCTTTGTCGCCAGTCGTCCCTGTTCGATGGGCGAATACGCCATCATCGGCATGCCACGCTCGGCAAGCCACGGCTTGAGGTCGAAGTCGGGGCCACGCCGCGACAGGTTGTACAGCACCTGATTCGTCGCACACGCATTGCCACCACGGGCGTCGAACAATTCCTCCATGTCGTCCACATCGAAGTTGCTGACGCCCCAATGTCGGATCTTGCCTGCCTGACGCAAGGCTTCGAACCCGGCAATCGTTTCTTCGAGCGGCACGTCGCCACGCCAGTGCAGCAGGTATAGATCGAGACGGTCGGTGCGCAGGCGCTCAAGACTGCGCTCGCAAGCGGCAATGACGCCGCGCTGCGAGGCGTTGTGCGGGTAGACCTTGCTCACGAGAAATACTTCGTCGCGTAGCCCGTCGAGGGCTTCGCCAACGAGACGCTCGGTCGCGCCCTCGCCATACATTTCGGCCGTATCGACGAGCGTCATGCCCAGCGAGACACCGAGCCGTAACGCTTCGATTTCCTCGCGTCGCCGCGCCGCCTTCTCACCCATCATCCACGTGCCCTGACCAAGCACGGGTACGGTTTCGCCTCCGGGAAATGAGATGTCTCGCATCGTCTGTCCTCCATGATTTTGGTAACCATTATCGGCCCGCAGGTCGAGCCATGACCAGCACTGTGAGGGGTACACGCAACACTTCGCGGTGTCGTCCTATCTTTTGACCCGGATTCGTCCTAGGCACGGCTCGGATATCCCCGCTATTGCATTCGTGCACCGATTCTCTCGGATAGTTCACAGACCCCTGGCGGCACTGCCGCGATAAGCTGATTTCACCGATGCACATGGCGAATGTTGCTCCGCAGCGAGACGGCTCGGTGATGGCTCCGGCCGTGTGCATCGGACCTGTGAAGATCGGTAGCAAGAGAGGTGTTTGGGACGCGCCCAAAAAAGAAGCCCCGCGAGCGGGGCTTAAAGGCCGACCATGCGACGGTCGGCCAAGGAGGTTCATCCTGCGGGCGCGCATCGGATATCGGTGGAAAATCCGTAGACATTCGTGCTTGCCCGAGACGTATTGTCGGCATAGCAACGCCGTCCGTGGGGAGGAGGAATCCGAATGCAAGGAGGAAACTTGAAGTAACAACTGTGACGATTTGTGACCTTTTCGCGTAACAGGTGGGACGCCATAATGGGGGACCTGCAAACAGAAGAGGAATCCCAGAGATGGATAACGCGATCAAGTTTCGCTCGCGCGGCTCGCCGCTTTCGTCGAACGCACGCTATGCGCCGCCCGCTATCTTCTTTCACTGGGCGATTGCGTTGCTCATTGTGATCGCCTATGCGGCGGTCATCACGAAGGGGTATCTGCCGAAAGGCAGCGCGCCGCGCGCGTTATCCATGACGATTCACGAGTGGGCCGGTGTCATGGTGCTGGTACTGGCGGTGCCGCGTCTGCTCTGGCGATTGATCAAGGGCGCGCCGGGGCCGTTACCCGGTCAGGGCTGGCTGGTGCGGGCACTCTCGGCTGCGGTGCATCTGTTGCTATACCTGTTCCTGTTTGCACAGCCGGTACTGGGGTATCTCACGCTCAATGCGGGGGGACATGGGCTCACGATCCCGGGGTTGGATATCGCGCTGCCGCAACTCATCGCGAAGGACGATGACGTGCGACGGTCGATCAAGGAGATTCACGAAACACTGGGTAGCGCGTTCTATTGGGTGATCGGCCTTCATGCACTGGCCGCGCTGTGGCATCACTACTTCCGTCGCGACGACACGCTGCGTCGCATGCTCTGAGCGCCGGCGGCCGTCGTACCTGTATGACGTACCGCCGGGGCGGGGACGACGCCGCTTCATGCGCCGCACCCGCCCCGCACAGCCAGTTCGTTACCAGTCTGTTAAGCGTCAGAACGCAAAACGCACGCCCGCGAACACGCTTCTGCCGTCGCCCGGATAGAACACGGCAGTGTTGGCTGTGCGGGCGTCGGTCACCGTGCTGAAGTCGGTGACGTAGCGTTTGTCGGTCAGGTTGCGAGCGTCGACATAGAACGTGACACCGCGCTGGATCAGGTACGACGCCTGTACGCCGAGCAACGTGTAGCCAGGCACGCGCATCGTGTTGGCGTAGTCGACCCACGCGCCGGTCGGCACCCAGTCGAGCGACGCGGAGATCTGGAAGCGGTTAGACAGCGCATAGCCGAGCGTCGTGCGCAATACGTTAGTCGGCACGCCGGCGATGCGATTGTTTCCGTACTGCGGATCGTCGCGGAAACGGAAATCGCTGTAGTTCCAGATTTGCGACAGCGTGACGCGATCGCCGGTGGCCACCACGTTCCTGAACAGATCCACCGCAGCGCCGACTTCCAGACCTTGCAGCACAGTCTTGTTCGCGTTGAAGGTTGAGGCCGGGATGTCGGGCGACGTCGTGTACTGCAGCAGTTGGTCGCGTACCAGCGAACGATAGGCCGTCACGTCCCACGCCACACGGTCGAGTTTGCCGCGCGTGCCGGCTTCGATCGTCCAGGCGTGTTGCGATGCCAGCGGAACGAAGCGCGAAGTGGTGCCGAACGTCTGCGACAGATCGGTGAAGTCCGGCACATCGGCGCTGCGGGTGATATCGATGAAGGCTTGCACGTCCTTGCGAGGCTCCCACAACAGCCCGATCTTCGGATTGACGCCCGAATAGGCGGCGCTCGTCGAACGATAGTTGGGATCGCCCGGCAGGCCACCGTAGTCGATGTATTGGCGCACGTCGCGGTAGGCCTTCGCACCCACCATCAGGCCGAGCGTCGGCAGGAAGAACAGGCGGTTTTCGAAGTACGCCTCGTAGTTGTATGCGCTCTGACGGGAGTCGAGCGTTTGTGCGCCGCGATTGCCGTTCACGTTGACGTACTGGTCGGCCTTCGTATTTCCGCCGAAGAAGCGTGCGCCGACGATGAGATCGTTGCGCATGCCCGCGAGCGTCAGGTTGGCCGTGTAGCGCGGTGCGACGCCGTAGGTCCAGCCGTCCTGATCGATGACCTGAAAGATCGGGTGATACAGGCTCTTGTGAATGACCCACGACGCAATGTCGAGCTGGCCGGTGGCGAAGCGAATTGTCGTCAGGTTGCCGAGCCGCTCGGTGCGGGTGTTGCGCGCCTGATCCCCCGAGACGGCCGATGCGGCCGCTTTCGTCGGATTGTTGAGCGCGTCGTACAGCGAGAGCGTGCCGGGCAACTTCTGGTCGACGATATACGCACCGAAGAAGAAGCGGGTTTCAACGTTCGGCGAGAACTTATAGCCAATATTGGCGTTGATCTGCGCGTAGTTGCCCTTGTCGTGGTCGCGATAGCCGTCCGAGCGGTTCAGCGTGACGGTCGCGAGTGCGTCCAGCGGGCCGAAGATGCGAGACATCTGGCCGCTGGCGCGCACGGTGCCGAAGCTGCCACCCTCGAGGCGAAACTGATTGGGCGCGTCGGCCGTATAGGCGGTCGGGGTAACGAAGTTCAGCGCGCCCCCAAGTGTCGTCGTTCCGTAGGTGAGGCCGTTACCGCCTTTGTAGACCTCGGTGGAGCGCAGGCCCATGGGGTCGATCTGGTAGTAGTCGCCGCTGCCATCGGCCGAATTGGTCGGAATGCCGTCCTGAAGAATATCGAGTCCGCGAACGTGATAGCCGCGTGCGATGCCGGAGCCGCGAATCGACACACGCAGTTCCTGGCCGTAGCGGTTCTGCACGTAGACGCCGGGGGTGTCCTTGAGGATGTCCCGCAAGTTGAAGGCGTAGGTGTTCTGGTACGAATCGGCGTCAACGAAGCTCACGGCACCTGCCGTCTGGAACAGGTTGGCCTTTTGCTCGGCTACGCTCGGCGAGGTGAGCGACTCCGCGGGGGCGGTCACGGTGGTCAGCGGCAGCGAGGCAGTCGGAACGTCCGGCGCGGGCGCGGCGGAGGGAACTGCCACCTGTGCCAGCGACATCGCAGGGGCAAGCGTCGCGGGCTGCGCGCTCCGCGCGGACGACATCGCGTGGGCGTCAGGGTGGTTGCCGGTGTGCGTGGCCGCATGCGTTGCGTCGATTGCAACGCTCAGGCCGGTGGCCGCCGGATCGTTGGTGAGTGCGTGTGCCGTGCTGCCCAGCGAGGCGAGGGCAAGCGCGATGGCCGTTTTCAACGGCTTCTGTGTCATGGGACGTGACATGAGTCTCTCTCTCGCGACCGCATTGCGGCCGCCTGATGATCGTGATGTGCCGAACGTTTGCCGCACACGCCCGCCACAGACGGGAATGACATTAACCCGCGCGTGGCGGTGACCACGACCGACGTGAGCGATGTCGTGACAGCGCGTGCAGATGGCGGCAAGACGAGCTAACGAAGCCCGTTGCGTTCGGCAAGGCCTTCCGGTATCTCCGTTACGTTCGGTATCGACCGGAAGTCGAAGGGATCAGACGGCGAGAGCGGGCGGTGCGCGCGCGAGGGCGGCAGAGAAGCGGTCGCGCGGGTAATACGGCACCAGCACTCGGGGGGCGGTGGCGATACCAGCGGGCGCGGCAGGCGGGGGGGAGAGAAAATTGGTGGCGACAAGCGGCTGATGGGCCCAAAGCGCACAGTAGCCGCATTTTTCCCAGTGATCGGACGAGGCAAGCGAGTGATCCGCGCCATCGTGGCTGCTATGCAGGCGGGTGGCCTGTGGCTGCGCGGGCGGTGCTTGTGCGTCGTCGTGACCGGTGTGTCCGTCGTGGGCCGCTTCACGCTGAGCGTCGGCGCGCGGCGTGGTGTTCGTGCCGAGCGAGGCTTGTGTGCCCTGTACGGTGCAATAGACCGCGAACGGGTCCTGCTGCATCGCGGCGCGCCATTGCGCAATCGCCGGCATGAGCGCTGCCAGCAGGATCGCCAGCAAGGCGATCCCGATTGCGACGCGGTGCTGACGGAGCTTGCGCATGCCTGGGCCGGATGACGAAATGGGAAAAAATCAGGGAACCAGGCATTGTAGGTGCTGTCGCCGAGCGGCGTAAATGCTTTGCGTTCTCATGTAGGGAGCACGCGACAATTTGCCGCATCGGCCATTCGGATGAGTTCGGATGAAAAAAAGAACGCCACAGCCCCCCAGCGTGCGGCGCTCTACACCGGATATCAGAACTTCACCCCCACACCGACGCCGACGATGAGCGGATCGATGTGCAGCGTGCCAAGATCGGTGCCGGCGAGTGACGTATCCGTCTTCATCCAGATCTTCTTGATGTCGATGTTGAAGAACATTGTCTTCGTCATCTGAATGTCCACGCCGGCCTGCAATGCCGGGCCGACGCTGTGGTTCTTGATCGAGATCGGCGTGCCGCCTGCATTCAGATTGCTGTTCCAGAAGCGCGTGTAGTTGATACCCGCGCCCACGTAAGGACGGACCTTGCCGGCGTGGTTGAAGTGGTATTGCAGCAGCAGCGTTGGCGGCAGCACGTTCACACCGCCCAGATGGCCGAGGTTCGACGTGAGTTGATGACGCGACATGCCGAGAATGAGCTCGACGCCGACGTTATCGAGAATCATGTACGTGAAGTCGAGCTCCGGCACGATCGCGTTGTTCACGCTCACGCCCAGCGTCGGCAGCACGCTGCCGCTCGCATGCGAGTCCGGCAGAATGCCGATAGCGCGCACGCGCGCGAGAATGTCGCCGGCATAGATGCCTTGCGAGCTGTCCTTGATGAAGCCGAAGGTCTTCTCCGACGACGGCGCCGCATTGTCTGCGGCGCTTGATTGAGCTTGCGGGTTGGCTTGTGCCGAGGCGGATGCGCTGAAGAAGGCGGCACCCGTAACGAGTGCGGCTGCGATGGCCGCAGCGCCGAGGGAGTGCTTCATGATGATTTCCAAAGTCGTGAGTGAGCACGGCCGATGGTAGAAGCAGGTGCCCGCGGCGAACTTGATGCGCGTCAAGCGCGGGAAAACGCGAGCGTGCCATGCGACAAACTGCCGCGCTTTGGACGGCGATTCACACACGCCCTCCGGAGGAAGTGCACCGCATCATGCGCACGCCCATCGGCTTCGTGTGGTGCAGGCTCAAGCCGGACTCGCCGGCGCCGATCGTGCCTTGAGCTTGCCTGATGCGCCTGCCGGTTTTGGTAGGATGCGGACTTTGCCACGCTTTCCCCCATCGTGAAGCGCCAGATTTCGTCGCTGTTGCATGCCGCCGCTCAAGCCGGCCGTCATGGTCTCCGCCTTCTGCAACCCTTGCAGCCGTATGCGGCTCGCGTTGGGTATCACCTGCGCCATCCCACACGCCGCGGCATACTTATCGCCATTGCGGCCGTGCCATGCCTGCTCGTCGCCTACACGCTGATCCTGATTCCGTTCACGCCGGGCATTCGCGACATCCGGCGGGCCAAGGTCGATCAGCCGGCGCAGATATTGTCGGCAGACGGCAAGCTGCTCGCCGAGTTCCGGCCGTCAAACCGCGAATGGGTAGCGCTCAAGGACGTGTCGCCGAACGTCGTCAAGGCACTGGTCGCCACGGAAGACCATCGTTTCTACGAGCACCACGGCATTGACCTGAAGCGCACCGCATCGGCGGCGCTGCACACGTTCTCCGGCGACCGGCAGGGCGGGTCGACCCTCACGCAGCAACTCGCGCGCAATCTGTATCCCGACGCCATCGGGCGTGCGCCTACGCTTACGCGCAAGCTCAAGGAAGCGATCACCGCACTCAAGATCGAAGCGCTGTACACGAAGCCCGAGATTCTCGAGACCTATCTGAATACGGTGCCGTTCCTGTACAACGCGTATGGCATCGAGATGGCGGCGCGCACATATTTCGACAAGTCTGCCGATCAGCTCGACGTGGTCGAGGCCGCCACGCTCGTCGGCATGCTCAAGGGCAACAGTTATTACAACCCGGTGATCAATCCTGAGCGCGCCTTGCAGCGTCGTAATACCGTGCTCGCGCAAATGGTCAAGTTCGGGGATCTCGACGCCTCGAAGCTCGCCGCGTTGCAAAAGCGCCCGCTGCGCATCAATTTCGAGCGCCAGACCGAAGCGCCGGGGCCGGCCCCGCATTTCGCGCAACAGTTGCGCAAGTGGTTGATCGGCTGGGCCGATCGCAACGACTACAACATCTATTCCGATGGCCTCGTGGTGCACACCACCATCGACTCGCGGTTGCAGACGATGGCGACGCAGGCGCTGACGCGTCAGGCCAATCAGTTGCAAGGCATTGCCGATGCGAACTGGTCGGCCCGCGGCGGCTGGCGCGACAGCACGGCGTTGGTGCAGTCGTTCGTGCGCGAGTCGGCGGAGTATCGCAATGCGGTGGCTGGGGGCGAAGCCCCCGAGGCGGCGATGAAGCGTCTGCTGGCGGACAAGGCTTTCATGCAAAACCTGCGCACGACGAAGACCCGCGTGCAGGCCGGTTTCCTCGCTGTCGATCCGCGCACCGGGGAGATTCGCGCATGGGTTGGCAGTCGCGACTTCACGATCGATCCGTTCGATCACGTGCAGCAGGCGCGCCGTCAGCCGGGCTCGACCTTCAAGCCGTTCGTCTATGGCGCGGCTTTCGTCAAGGGCCGAACACCGGACGATACGATCGTCGATCAGGTGGTCGAGATTCCGCTGCCGGGCGGCGAGATCTGGCGGCCGAGCGACGACAGCGCGCCGACCAACAAACCCATGACATTGCGCGACGCACTGGCGCAGTCGCGTAACACCGTCACGGCGCAACTGATGCAGGACGTCGGGCCGTCGCGCGTGGCCGGGCTGGCGCGGGCGATGGGGGTGCGCGAGAGCAAGCTCGATCCGGTGCCGTCGCTCGCGCTGGGCACGAGCCCGGTTTCCCTCAAGGAAATGGTGGCGGCCTACGGCACTATCGCCGACGGTGGTGAGTATCGCGAGCCGACGATGGTCACCGAGATTACGAACGGCGAGGGCGATGTGCTCGCGACCTTCTCGCCGGCACGTCCGGAACGGGCGCTGTCCGTGAACGACGACTACACGTTGCTCGACACCATGCGCGGCGTCATCAATCGCGGCACGGGCAATGCGATCCGCACGCGCTTCGGCATTCGCGCGGACGTCGCTGGCAAGACGGGCACGACGCAGGACAACGCAGACGGATGGTTCATCCTCATGCAACCGCAGTTGGTCGCAGGCGCGTGGGTCGGTTTCAACGACAGCCGCATTACGCTGCGCAGCGATTATTGGGGGCAGGGCGCGCACAGCGCGTTGCCGATCGTCGGCGATGTTGTCTCGCGGGCGTTGCGCGCGCGAGTGATCGACGCGAACGCGAAGTTCGAAGCACCGGATAACCATCACTGGTACAGCGACTGGTGGACGCGTGCCTCGGACTGGGTGACGGGCCTCTTCGCGAAAAAGCCGGAACCGCAAGCCAGGCCGAAGGTGCCAGCGAAACGACCGGCAGCGCCGGCGCCTGCACCGGCGGTCCCGACCCCCGAGGCGGCGAGCGACGGTGGCCCGTTGCCCGTGCCGGTTGCCTCGGCCGTGCTCGCCCAGCCCGAGTACGCATTGCCCGCGAGCGCCCCGCATGGCAACACGATTCCGGGGGTGCCGGGCGAGTGGAACGGGCCGGGCGGCGCGTCGCCGAATGGTGGATCGTCGCCATCCTCGACAGGGAGCGGCGCGCCGTCTGCGCTACCCGTGACGCCTGCCTCGCCATCCCCGGCGACGGCCAGTCCGCCTACCCCCGCTACCCCCGCCCCCGCGCAGTGACCGGCGGCGCTCGGGCAGGCATGCTGCCTGCCGTGCGCCGGGCGGATTTTCCATAACAGTTATGCCGCATTCTCATGACTGGCCGGCCACCGCCTGCGCTATATTCTCGTGGATATAGCGCAGGCGGTGGCGTCTGCCGCGACACCGGGGAGGACGCGGGCCATGTTCATTCGGCAGTTGAGTTATCTCGTGGCGCTTTCGCAGGCACAGCACTTCCGCCGTGCGGCGGAGCTTTGCAACGTGTCGCAGCCCACGCTGTCCGGCGCGATCCGCAGTATCGAGGAGGAGTTCGGCTTGCCGATCGTGCGGCGCGGTCGCCGTTTCGAAGGCTTTACGCCGGAAGGCGAGCGCGTGCTTGCGTGGGCGCGTCAGGTCCTCGCCGATTGCGAGGGCTTGCGGCAGGAGGCGAGTGCCAGCCGTCGTGCAGTCACCGGATGCCTGCGCATCGGCGCGATACCTACGGCGCTGCCGCTCGTGCCGCTGCTCACCGATGCTTGCCTGCGCGACTTCCCCGGCATGCGCCACGAGGTCTACACGCTTTCCGCGACGCAGGCGCTGCGACAGCTCTCGGAACTCGATCTGGATGTGGGGTTGAGCTATCTCGACGATCCGCGTCTGCGCGAATTCGAAACCATCCCCTTGTTTCGCGAACGTTACGTGCTGATCGCACGCGACGAGTCCGCGCTGGCGGGGCGTACCTCGTTATCGTGGCACGAGGCGGCGAAACTGCCGCTATGTCTGCTGACCGGCAATATGCAGTGCCGTCAGGGGATCGACGCCGCGATGGCGCGGGCGGGCACCTCTGCGTCGCCAAGAGTGGAGACCGATTCGCTCATGGCGCTGTATGCGCATGTGCGATGCGCCAACCTTTTCAGCATCGTGCCGCACAGCGTGCTGTGTCTCGCTGAAATGCGTGACGAGTTGCACGCCGTGCCGTTACAGCCCGCACTACATCGCGAGATCGGACTGATTCTGCGTGAGCGGCAGCCGCGTGCGCCGTTGCTCGAGGCGGCGGTTGCCTCGTTCCGTTCGGTCGATTTGCAAACACGGCTGGACGCGTTGTTACCGGCATAAGCACGTCGCACAGACCGTGCGTAGCAGTATGCCGTGGCATACAATTTCGCGCATGACGCTCCTCATTCGTAACGAAACGCCCGCCGACATCGACGCGATCGAAGCGTTGACCGCCGCTGCATTCCTCAACGCGCCGCACACCGCGCACACGGAACAGTTCATCGTGAATGCGCTGCGTCGCGCCGGTCAGTTGACGGTGTCGCTCGTGGCCGAGGACGAGCGCGTTGTCGTCGGGCATGTCGCGATCTCTCCCGTGACGATTTCCGACGGCAGTGCCGATTGGTACGGGCTGGGGCCCATTTCGGTGGCGCCGGATCGGCAGGGTGAGGGTATCGGCAGCCAACTGATGCGTGCCTCGCTCAATGCGCTGCAATGCCTGGGTGCCGCTGGCTGCGTCGTACTCGGCGAGCCGGCGTATTACGGACGTTTCGGCTTCGTGGCCGAGCCGACCGTCACGCTACCGGGCGTCCCCGCCGAGTACTTTCAGATCGTTCGGTTCGACGCGCCGATACCATCGGGCACCGTGGCTTATCACGATGCCTTTCAGGCGAGCGCCTGACCTCACGAATCGGCATCGCTCGCATAAAGTGCTTGACCTGAAGTCGACTTGAGTTGGCAAACTTCCGGACATGCGCAACGCCGGGCGGATTGCGGGAGATCATGGGGATCGACTGCGGTTCGTGCGGCGCGCACCTTTACGAGGTTTGCCATGACTGCATCCGTCAATCAAGTTCAGGCCGAATTATGGAACGGTGGCTCGGGGAGTGCCTGGGTCGACAACCGCGTCGCGCTCGATCAGATGTTCGTGCCGCTCGCACGATTCCTCATCGACCGCGCCCGCGACACGGCGCAGTGCGTGCCGTCGGGACGATTGCTCGACGTCGGGTGCGGCACCGGTGGCGCGACGCTTGCGCTTTGCGCGGCGCTTGGCGATCGCTGGCAATTCACCGGCGCCGATATTTCCGCGCCGATGATCGACGTTGCCCGTTCGCGCGCCGCGCATGCGCGCGCACCCGTCGAGTTCATCACCGCCGACGTGCAGACGCACGAATTCCCGTCCGCGCACTTCGACCTCATCGTCTCGCGGCTCGGCGTGATGTTTTTCGACGACCCGGTCGCCGCATTCGCCAACCTGCGTGCATCGGCGCGACCCGGCGCCGCGTTGCATGCGCTTGCATGGCGCAGCCCCGCAGAGAATCCCTTCATGACGGTTGCCGAACGCACGGCGGGGCCGCTGTTCGCCAATCTGCCGCCACGTGTGCCGGGCGCGCCGGGCCAATTCGGGTTCGCGGATCGGGAGCATGTCGAGCGGATACTGATCGCAAGCGGTTGGACCGATGTCGCGCTCACGGCCGTGCATTTCGAATGCACATTCGCGCAAGCCGACCTGCGTGAGTACGCGTCTCGTCTCGGGCCTGTCGGGCATGCGCTGGCCCGGCTGGCACCGCACGAACGGGCGGGCGTGATTGACGCGCTCGTCGACGCCTACGCACCGTTCATCGAGAACGGCGTAGTTCGCTTTACCTCGGCGTGCTGGCACATTGCGGCCCGTGCGCCCGACATCTGAGCCATCTCGTTCCTTCTTGATAGGTCTCGCCGATCAACCGATCGGCCGGAACGATTTTCCAAGCATGTCTGCGGCACCGATCATTGGCCTCAATGCAGCGACGTCGTCAGGCGTCGCCATCGCAGACATCTTGTCGATCATCATTCAGGAGCGAGACATCATGGCCAAGATTGTGTGTGTGCTGTACGACGACCCCGTCACCGGATACCCGAAGACCTACGCCCGCGACGATCTGCCGAAGATCGAATGCTATCCCGATGGCCAGACGCTGCCGACGCCGCGCGCCATCGACTTCCAGCCGGGCGCACTGCTCGGTAGCGTGTCGGGCGAACTGGGCCTGCGCAAGTATCTCGAATCGAACGGCCACCAACTGGTGGTGACGTCGAGCAAAGACGGCGATAACAGTGTGCTCGACCGCGAACTGGCCGATGCCGAGATCGTAATCTCGCAACCGTTCTGGCCCGCTTACATGACGGCCGAGCGCATCAAGCGCGCGAAGCGATTGAAGATGATCGTGACCGCTGGCATCGGCTCGGATCACACCGATCTGCAAGCCGCCATGGAACACGGCATCACGGTCGCGGAAGTCACGTACTGCAACAGCAACAGCGTGGCCGAACACGTGATGATGACGACGCTGGCGCTCGTGCGTAACTATCTGCCGTCGTATCACTGGGTGCTCAAGGGCGGTTGGAACATCGCCGATTGCGTGGAGCGTTCTTACGATCTGGAGGGCATGCACGTTGGTACGGTGGCGGCCGGACGGATTGGTTTGCGTGTGCTGCGCCTGATGAAGCCGTTCGGCACGCATCTGCACTATCTCGACCGTCATCGTCTGCCGGCGTCGGTGGAGAAGGAACTGAACCTTACGCACCACACGAGTCTGGAGAGTCTGGCGAAGGCTTGCGACGTGGTGACGCTGAACTGTCCGCTGCATCCGGAAACGGAGCACATGATCAACGCCGACAGTCTGAAGCACTTCAAGCGAGGCGCGTATCTGATCAACACGGCACGCGGCAAGCTGTGCGATCGCGATGCGGTGGCGGCCGCCCTCGAAAGCGGTCAACTCGCCGGCTACGGCGGCGATGTGTGGTTCCCGCAACCGGCACCGGCCGACCATCCGTGGCGGAAGATGCCGCACCATGGCATGACGCCGCACATCTCCGGCACGAGCCTCTCGGCGCAGACGCGCTACGCCGCGGGTACGCGCGAAATCCTCGAGTGCTATTTCGAGAACCGTCCGATTCGCAACGAATACCTGATCGTGCAGGGCGGCAAGCTCGCCGGGGTGGGCGCACACTCATACAGCGCCGGCAACGCCACTGGCGGTTCGGAAGAGGCGGCTCGCTTCAGGAAGTCGGCCTGACGCCTGTGTCAGATCTGACGCTTCACTGTCGTATGGCAAGACCCGCCGGATCGTCGGTCCGACGTCTGGCGGGGCAGTACCTCCTCGTGCATCGTCGCGTTCTCAGGCCGGACCTCTCATCGAGGGTCCGGCTTTTTTTGCCGTCGTACAGGCTCAGGCCGGGCGCTTCGGAATCTCGAGACCGCGAACCACGGCGGGCCGTGCGACGAATGCCGCGAGCACGCGTTGCACGTTCTTGAATTGGGCAAAATTGACCAGATCACCTGCCTCGTAAAAGCCCACGAGGTTGCGAATCCACGGGAATGTGGCGATGTCGGCGATCGTGTAGTCGTCGCCCATGATCCACTGGCGATCCGCCAGATGCTGATCTAGCACGGCGAGCAGGCGCTTCGATTCGGTCACGTAACGCTCGAGCGGACGCTTGTCTTCGTAGTCTTTGCCCGCGAATTTGTAGAAGAAGCCGAGCTGGCCGAACATGGGTCCCACGCCGCCCATCTGGAACATCACCCATTGCAGCGTCTCATAACGCGCCGCCGGATCGGCAGGCAGCAGCTTGCCGGTCTTCTCGGCGAGATACCAGAGAATCGCGCCCGATTCGAACAGCGGCAGCGGCTTGCCGCCGGGGCCGTTCGGATCGAGGATGGCGGGAATCTTGTTGTTGGGGTTGAGCGAGAGAAACGCCGGCGAGAGCTGATCGTCGGTCTGGAAGCTCACCAGATGCACTTCGTATGGCAGCCCGATTTCCTCGAGCATGATCGATACCTTCACGCCGTTGGGCGTCGGCAGCGAATACAGTTGCAGGCGTTCCGGGTGTGCAGCAGGCCACTTACGCGTGATCGGAAACTGGGACAAATCGACGGGCTGATCGGACATGGGGATCGATGCATTCGTGATATGCGGCCAACGTGGCCGCGGGACAGCCAATATAACGCTAAGCGAGTCGATCTGCTGACGATCGCTGCATGGCCGTACCCAGCACGCAACCACGACGGGCAACGTGCCGTCCCTCATCGCCCGTGCGGTTCGTGACATCGGTGTGGCAGGAGGCGTGAATCCCGCTCACGAAATCGTCAAGAATTTTCACCTTGCGCGCTTGCTCATCGCCGCCTTAAATAGAAAACCTTCACGCCGGGTGTCTGGCACACCGACGCGTGAAGTCCTGTCACGATGGCCGGCAAATCCTGCCGCGCTGCCTTCTCTGTCGCGACGTGGCATCCCCCGCCCTCACCGGCGCCACGTCCGGCACCCTCGTTGTCGTTCATATCGCGCATTGCGCAAGGATCGCACCATGAGCACGTTCAAGACGAAGGATGGCACCTCGATTTTCTACAAGGACTGGGGTAAGGGTCGCCCGGTGGTGTTCTCTCACGGCTGGCCGCTGAGTGCCGACGCCTGGGATGCCCAGATGCTGTTTCTGGTGCAGCACGGTTTCCGCGTGATCGCGCACGACCGTCGTGGCCACGGCCGCTCGGCACAACCCGGCACCGGCAACGATATGGATACCTACGCCGACGATCTGGCGCAATTGGTCGACTCGCTCGATCTGAAAGACGCCACGTTCGTGGGCCATTCGACCGGCGGTGGCGAAGTGGCGCACTATCTCGGCCGTCACGGCACGGGCCGCGCCGCACAGGCGGTGCTGATCGGCGCCGTACCGCCCGTGATGGTGAAGTCCGACAAGCATCCTGACGGTCTGCCCATCGGCGTATTCGACGAGATTCGCGCGAATGTCGCGAGCAATCGCTCGCAGTTCTATCAGGATCTGGCCGTGCCGTTCTATGGTTACAACCGGCCAAACGCCAGGAAGTCGCAGGGGGTGATCGACGCGTTCTGGCTGCAAGGCATGTGGGGCTCGCATCTGGGCCAGTATCTTTGCATCAGGGAGTTCTCGGAAGTGGACTACACCGAGGATCTGAAGAAGATCGACGTGCCGACGCTGGTGCTGCACGGCGACGACGATCAGATCGTGCCCATCGACAACTCGGGAAAGCTCAGCGCGCAGATCGTCAAGAACGCCACGCTGAAGATCTATCCCGGTGGCGCGCACGGCATGTGTACCGTCGAAGCCGACAAGGTGAATGCGGATCTGCTGGCGTTCCTGCGCGAAGCATCTTGAGACGTCGCCCCGCATGAAAAAAGGACGGCGGGTGCCGTCCTTTTTTCTTCACGACCTCAGGTGAGGTCCGACGCTCAGGCGTTGTTCAGTACCTTGGCAATGCTGGCGGCCACCACACCAACGTTCTTCTCGTTCAACCCCGCCACGCACATACGGCCCGAGCGGATCAGGTACACGCCGTGCGTGTCGCGCAGCGTATCGACTTGCGCCGCCGACAGACCCGTGTAGGTGAACATGCCGCGCTGCTCGAGGTAGCGCGAGAGCATCGTCTCGGGCACATGGCCGCGCAGGCCTTCGTGAATCGCACCGCGCATGCGCGTGATGCGCTGGCACATCTCGGCGAGTTCGGCTTCCCACGACTTGCGCAGTTCCGGCGTGGCGAGCACCTTGGCCACGATCTTCGCGCCGTGCGTGGGCGGGTTGCTGTAGTTCGAGCGCACTGCGCTCGTCAGTTGACCCAGCACACGATCCGCAGCCTCGGCCGATTCGCAGATGACCGACAGGCCGCCGCAACGCTCGCCGTACAGCGAGAAGTTCTTCGAGAACGAGTTGGCGACGAAGGCCGGCACCCCCTGGCGGGCCAGTTCGCGGATCACAAAGGCGTCGGCGTCGATACCCGAACCGAAGCCCTGATACGCCATGTCGACGAAGGGCAGCAGTTCGCGCTTCTTGAGCACGTCGATCAGTTGCACCCACTGCGCGTCGTTCAGATCCACGCCGGTCGGGTTGTGGCAGCACGCATGCAGCAGCACGACGCTGCGTGCCGGCAGCTTGTCGATGGCGTCGACCATGGCTTCGAATTGCAGGCCGCCGGTGGCTTCGTCGTAATACGGATACGTGCTTACCGTGAAACCGGCGCGCTCGAAGATGAAGCGGTGGTTGTCCCACGTCGGATCGCTCACCCACACTTGCGAGCCGGGGAAGTAGCGCTTGATGAAGTCCGCGCCGACCTTCAGGGCGCCCGAGCCGCCGAGCGTCTGTACCGTGGCGATGCTGCCGGCAGCGCGTGCGGGCGAATCTTCACCAAACACGAGGCCCTGCACGGCGTCGCGGTAGTTGGCGAAACCCGCCATCGGCAAGTACGGCTTCGGACCGACTTCGGCGAGCAACAGGGCTTCGGCCTGACGCACGGCCTGCATGACCGGCAGACGACCGTCGTCGTCGTAATAGATGCCAATGCTCAGGTTGACCTTGTTGGTGCGGGGGTCCTTCGCGAAATTCTCATTGAGCGACAGGATCGGGTCACCGGGGTAGGCATCGATATGTTCGAACATGGCAGTTCCTGGAAAACGAAAGAAATTCGGTCATGCGGGCCGGCAGGGCACGAGGCCGGCCGGGGGATCCCAGCGGCGCCTGCGGCGCTAAACGACCGATGATACCGCTAGTGTGGTATCGCCGGGTATGCCCCGGGCGGCGGGTGCCCGGGGATGCATCGTTTTCTCGCGACCGTTGGCGTCGCTCGCCGCCGCGACGGATCGGCGACGGATCGGCGACGGATCGGCGCCGGATCGGCCTGATCAGCGGGTGGCGCTGGCCGGCACGGGGGCGGCGCTGTTCCTCAGGCGCAGGCGATAGCCAATGCCGAGCACCGCCAGCCATACCGGGATCAGGTAGACCGAGATGCGCAGATCCGGGATCAGGTACATCACGACCAGAATGCCGCCGAGGAATGCGAGGCACACGTAGTTGGTGAGCGGATAGCCGAGGCTCCTGAACAACGTGGTTTCGCCTGCACGCGCCTTGGCGCGGCGGAAGGCCAGATGGATCACGCTGATCATTGCCCAGTTGATGATCAGGGCCGACACGACCAATCCCATCAAGAGTTCGAACGCCTTGCCCGGCATGAAGTAGTTGATCACCACGCACACGGCTGTTGCTGCGGCAGAGACGCCGAGCGCCGCGAGCGGGATGCCCCGGGCATTGACCTTGAGCAGTGCGCGCGGCGCGTTGCCCTGACCGGCCAGACCGTAGAGCATGCGGCTATTGCAGTAAACGCAACTGTTGTAGACCGACAGCGCAGCCGTGAGCACCACGGCGTTGAGCACATGGGCGACGAAGTTGCTGTTCAACTCATGGAAGATGAGCACGAACGGGCTGCCGCCGGTCACGACCTTTTCCCACGGATAGAGCGAGAGCAGGACGCCGAGGGCGCCGACGTAGAAAATCAGAATGCGGTAGATGACCTGATTGGTCGCCCGCGGAATGGTGCGCGACGGATTGTCGGCTTCGGCGGCGGTAATGCCGACCAGCTCCAGTCCACCGAACGAGAACATGATGACGGCCATCGCCATCACGAGGCCCGTCACGCCATTCGGGAAGAACCCGCCGTGCTGCCACAGGTTGGCGACGCTGGCGTCGGGGCCGGCGTTGCCGGAGAAGAGCAGGTAGCCGCCGAATCCGATCATGCCGACGATGGCAGCGACCTTGATGATGGCGAACCAGAATTCCATCTCGCCATACGATTTCACGCTCGAGAGGTTGATGGCGTTGATCACGCCGAAGCACACGAGGGCCGAGACCCATGTGGGAATGGCGGGCCACCAGTACTGCACGTAGATGCCGACGGCGGAGAGTTCGGCCATCGAGACCAGCACGTAGAGCACCCAGTAATTCCAGCCCGAGACGAAACCCGCGAACTGGCCGCAATACTTGTTGGCGAAGTAGCTGAACGAGCCGGCGACGGGTTCGTCGACGACCATTTCACCGAGCTGTCGCATGATGAAAAATGCGACGATGCCCGCAATGGCGTAGCCCAGCAGAACGGAGGGGCCAGCGGTCTTGATGGTTTGTGCGATGCCGAGAAAGAGGCCGGTGCCGATCGCGCCACCTAACGCGATCAATTGGATGTGACGATTCTTCAGGCCGCGGTGGAGCGAGCCTTCTTGTGCTGCATTGCCGGACATGTCTGTTCCTTACCCTACCTTCGTTGCCCCGCGGCGCGCTTCTCTGATTTCGCTCTGTGAGAGCGAATCGGAACCGTTGAGCCGCCATGGCGCGGCGCTTATGGCGCCGTCACCGTGTCCTGTGTGAGCATCGCTTGGCGCGATGCTCGTGTGCCCGGCGCGCATGCCGGGCATGCTGCCGGGTGTCTCCCCTGGACTCAGACCTTGAGCGTGCCGCGCTCGATCTGGTCGCGTTCGAGCGATTCGAACAGCGCCTTGAAGTTGCCTTCGCCGAAACCGTCGTCGCCCTGACGCTGGATGAACTCGAAGAACACCGGGCCGAGCAGGGTCTTCGAGAAGATCTGCAACAGCAGACGCGGCTTGCCGCCTTCGGTCGTTCCGTCGAGCAGAATGCCGCGCGACTTCAGCTCGCCAACCGGCTGACCGTGACCCGGCAAGCGGGTTTCGAGCGCATCGTAGTAGAAGTCGTTCGGTGCGGTCATCAGGTCGACACCGGCCATTTGCAGGCGATCGATGACCTCGAGCAGGTTGTCGGTGAGGAACGCAATGTGTTGAATGCCCTCACCGTTGAAGGCCATCAGGAATTCCTCGATCTGGCCGCTGCCCTTGGCGGATTCCTCGTTCAGGGGAATGCGGATTTTACCATCGGGGGCCGTCATGGCCTTGGAGGTCAGACCGGTGTACTCGCCCGAGATGTCGAAGTAACGGATCTCACGGAAGTTGAAGAGCTTCTCGTAGAAATTGGCCCAGTACGCCATGCGGCCGCGATATACGTTGTGCGTCAGGTGATCGATCAGACGCAGGCCGTGGCCGACCGGATGACGGTCGACGCCTTCGAGGTATTCGAAGTCGATGTCATAGATCGACTTGCCTTCTTCGAAGCGATCGATCAGGTACAGCGGCGCACCGCCAATGCCCTTGATCGCGGGCAGGCGCAGTTCCATCGGACCGGTCGAGATCTCGACAGGCTGGGCGCCGAGTTCCAGCGCGCGGGCGTAGGCCTTGTGCGAGTCTTTCACGCGAAATGCCATGCCGCAGGCGCTCGGGCCGTGTTCGGCGGCGAAGTAAGCGGCTTCGCTGTTCGGCTCGCGATTCACGATGAAGTTGACTTCGCCCTGGCGGTACAGCACCACATCTTTCGAGCGGTGACGGGCCACGAGCGTGAAACCCATCTGTTCGAAGATGGGCTCGAGAACGTTCGGCGTGGGCGACGCGAATTCCACGAATTCGAAGCCCATCAGTTGCATCGGATTATCAAAGAGGTCGGCCATGATCGTCTCGGCTTGGTGAGGTGATTTGTGAGGTGACTGATTCGTTGGACGCGTGCACGCGCCGGGGGTTGTCATCCGAAGTTCGTCGGCGGGTCCGGGCGATGCAACAAAATTGTGATTTGCTGACCGTGCGGTCGGGATAGGGTGTCCTGACCGTTTCATCCGCCGGAACCCCTGGAATGACAAGGATATCGCGTGCATTTTCAACGTTTTCCGGGGCTCAGTGTAAGTGTGTCACCACAAAATAGGATTTCGTAACTGAGGTAGGGAAACCCTAGGTTATGCATTAATATTTCTGAATTCAGGCTTCATGGGAAATAAAAGTGCATAACATCGAGATCGACCGAATCGACGTCCGGCTGCTGGGGATTTTGCAGTCGAACGGGAGAATTTCGAATCTGGAACTGGCCGAGGCGATCAAGCTGTCGCCGGCGCAGACATTGCGTCGTCACCGGCGCCTGGAGGAGATGGGCGTGATCAAGGGCTACGACACGCGCCTCGACGCACAACGGCTGGGATTCAGTGTGGTTGCGTTCGTCCATGTGACGATGGAGCGCGGCCATATCCGCGACCTGTCGAATTTCAAAGGGCTGGTCGCGGAGCTGGCGCAGATTCAGGAGTGCTTCTCGGTGACCGGGGATATCGACTACGTGCTCAAGGTCGTTGCCCGTGACCTGAAGGCGTTATCCGATTTTCTACTTGATACGCTGATGCGCATTCCAGGGGTAAGTGCCGTCAAGTCGAGTGTTTGCCTCGACGAAATCAAGTGCACGTCGGCGGTGCCGCTCTCGGCCTGAGTTCCGGCGCGCGCCACATCGATCAACGCCGAGGAGGTCTCCCCAAGGCAAGGGCGACCGCAGGCGCCACGCCGACGTCCCCTCGTCGCCCGGCAACCGGCCCTGCCCATCATGGGAATCTCGCGAGGCAACACATCATGGTTGACAGCGTCGGAAAATCTGTGATTTCATGTGCCACATGATCACCGCGCAATTCTCCCTCTCGCTACGACTACTAGCCCGCTCCACCGGGCTTGGTCCGTTGCTGCGCGCGTGCATCGTCTGAATTCCTCACTGAAGCACCGCTGATTTTCCCCAGTTACGCCGAC
Organism: Pandoraea fibrosis; assembly: GCF_000807775.2. Classification (NCBI taxonomy): domain Bacteria; kingdom Pseudomonadati; phylum Pseudomonadota; class Betaproteobacteria; order Burkholderiales; family Burkholderiaceae; genus Pandoraea; species Pandoraea fibrosis. The sequence continues at coordinate 767,159 of NZ_CP047385.1, forward strand.
CTGAGCCCCGGTTCCTTCAACCGGCGGTCGTAGCTTTTTTGCGTTCATGCGTCGTCCGGTTGACACTTTTGCCGACAATCGAGACAACGCCATGCTGAAGAACCCTGCCACGAAGTACCGCCCGTTCACCCCGGTCAACATTCCGGATCGACAATGGCCGAGCCGCACCATTACGCGCGCCCCGATCTGGATGAGTACCGATCTGCGTGACGGCAATCAGGCGCTGTTCGAGCCGATGGACGCGCAGCGCAAGATGCGCATGTTCAAGACGCTCGTCGCCATCGGTTTCAAGGAAATCGAAGTGGCGTTTCCGTCGGCGTCCGACACCGATTTCAACTTCGTGCGCGAATTGATCGAAGGGGGGCACATTCCCGACGACGTCACCATCGAAGTCCTCACGCAAGCCCGCGACGACCTCATCGAACGCACGTTCGCAGCGCTCAAGGGCGCACCACGTGCCATCGTTCACCTCTACAACGCCACCGCCCCCGAATTCCGCCGCATCGTCTTCAACCTCGACCAGCCGGGCGTGAAGGCGCTCGCCGTGTCTGCCGCCAAGACGATCAAGCGCTGTGCCGACGCCGCGCCCGAGACGCAATGGACGCTGCAATACAGCCCCGAGACGTTTACCGGCACCGAACTCGACTTCGCGAAGGAGGTTTGCGATGCGGTATTCGACGTATGGCAGCCGACGCCGGAGCGCAAGTGCATCGTCAACTTGCCGGCCACGGTGGAGATCGGCACGCCGAACTACTACGCCGACCAGATCGAATGGATGCACCGCAACCTCGCGCGACGCGATTCGCTGATTCTCTCGGTTCATCCGCACAATGACCGTGGCACGGCAGTGGCTGCCGCAGAACTGGCCGTGATGGCTGGCGCGGATCGCATCGAAGGGTGCCTCTTCGGTAACGGCGAGCGCACCGGTAACGTCGATCTCGTCACGCTCGGTTTGAACCTGTACACGCAAGGCGTGGACCCGGGCCTCGACTTCTCGAACATCAACGAAATCGCTCGCACATCGGAAGAGTGCACGCAGTTGCCCGTGCATCCGCGTCATCCGTATGTCGGCGATCTGGTGTTCACCGCATTCTCCGGCTCGCATCAGGACGCCATCAAGAAGGGCCTCGCCGCACAAAAGCCGGACACGATCTGGGAAGTGCCGTACCTGCCCATCGATCCGAGCGATCTCGGTCGCACTTACGACTCGATCATTCGCGTGAACAGTCAGTCGGGTAAGGGCGGGATCGCCTACCTGCTCGAGCAGGCCTACGGCGTGCAGATGCCGCGTCGCCTTCAGGTCGATTTCAGCTCGGCGGTGCAGCGCCATACCGACGAGACGGGCGCCGAAGTCACGGCGTCGCAGATCTGGCAGTTGTTCCAGAAGGAATATGTGGCGTCCAGCGAGCCGGTCACCTACATCGGTCATACGCTCTCGGAGCGCGACGGCCGTCAGCACATCGCCGTGACCATCGATCTTCATGGTCAGCGCACCACTGTGTCGGGTGCCGGTAACGGCCCGCTCGACGCGCTGATGCATGCCATGCGCACGCCGGTGCGCGTGCAGCACTACGAGGAGCGTGCGCTGACGCAGGGTGCCGACGCGCGTGCGATCGCCATTGCGGAGATGGCAGGCGAGACCATCGTCGGCAGTGCGTTCGGCGTGGGTATCGATGCGAATCTGACGACGGCATCGATTCGTGCGGTCATCAGCGGTATCAACCGTGCTTATGCCCGCAGCGACGCGGATGCACAGGCGACGTTCTTCGATGCCGTAATGCGCGACGTGGCCAAGGCCGTCTGAGCGGCTAGCGCGGCATTAACGGAGCAAACGGATCAGCAGGAACCGCAGGAACAACAGGAAGGACGGAAGGAGACACAGGGCAGACGCGTCCTGCGCGGCACGGATCGTGCCCGCAGGACCCCGGTGCGGCGTAGCGAGACTTACCCAGCCTCGCACGCGCGCCCCGGCCCGAAACCATCGGCGGGGTAATGAGAAAGTGGAATTACAACGCCTCGATGGCGATAGCGATGCCTTGGCCGACCCCAATGCACATCGTACACAGCGCAAAGCGACCACCAGAACGCTTTAGCTGATACATCGCCGTCGTCACCAGACGTGCGCCGCTCATGCCGAGCGGATGGCCCAGCGCAATAGCGCCACCATTCGGATTGACGCGCAGGTCGTCGTCGGCCACGCCGAGCTGACGCAGCACGGCCAGGCCCTGGCTCGCAAACGCTTCGTTGAGTTCGATGACGTCGAACTGATCGAGCGACATACCGAGCCGCGCGAGCAGTTTTTTCGTTGCGGGAGCCGGACCGATGCCCATGATGCGCGGTGCCACCCCTGCCGTCGCCATGCCCAGAATCCGGGCGCGCGGCGTCAGGCCAAAGCGCGCCGCACTCGCCTCGTCTGCCAACAGCAGTGCGCAGGCGCCGTCGTTGACGCCAGAAGCGTTACCGGCGGTCACGGTCCCATCAGGGCGTACCACGCCCTTCAGTCTGGCGAGCGCTTCCAGGCTCGTCGCACGCGGATGTTCGTCGCGATCCACGATGATCGCTTCACCCTTCTTCTGGGCGATGGACACCGGCGTGATTTCTTCGGCAAGCGTGCCGTTCGCCTGAGCGCGCGCTGCCTTCTCTTGCGAACGCACCGCAAAGCGGTCCTGATCCTCACGGCTGATGCCGAACTCGGTCGCGACGTTCTCGCCGGTCTCGGGCATCGAATCCACACCGTATTGCGCTTTCATCAGCGGATTCACGAAACGCCAGCCAATGGTCGTATCGAAGATCTCCGCCTGACGCGAGAACGCGCTCGCCGCCTTGCCCATCACGAACGGTGCGCGGCTCATGCTTTCCACGCCGCCCGCGATCATCAGCCCGGCTTCGCCCGCCTTGATGGCGCGCGCCGCGGTGCCGATGGCGTCCATCCCCGAGCCGCACAGGCGGTTGAGGGTGGCGCCCGGCACATCTTGCGGCAGGCCGGCCAGCAGCGAGGACATGCGTGCCACGTTGCGATTGTCTTCCCCGGCCTGATTGGCGCAGCCGAAGATCACGTCGTCGACCTGCGTCCAGTCGACGCCGCCGTTACGCGCCATAAGCGCCCTCAGCGGGATGGCGCCGAGGTCGTCGGCGCGCACGGAGGACAGCGCGCCGCCGTAGCGGCCGATCGGGGTGCGAATCGCGTCGCAGATAAAGACTTCACTCATTTGTCTACCTCACAATGAAAATCGCCGGGTCACATCCGATGATGTCCCGGCGATGGTGTCGTGCGTTGGGTCAGGCAACCGTCGGCGACGGCAGTAGCGTCACCCCGGTCAGGCGTTGTAGTTCGTCGAAGGAGAGGCCGTCGACGATGTCGATCACGCGCAGCCCTTCGGGTGTGACATCGAGCACAGCCAGATCGGTGTAGATGCGCGTGACGCAACCCACGCCGGTGAGCGGATACGTGCACTGCCCGACAATCTTGCTCTCGCCTTGCTTGGTCTGGTGTTCCATCATCACGAACACCTGCTTGGCGCCGCTCGCGAGGTCCATCGCGCCGCCCACGGCGGGAATCGCGTCGGGCGCACCGGTGTGCCAGTTGGCGAGGTCGCCGGTGGTCGAGACCTGGAATGCGCCCAGCACGCAGAAGTCGAGGTGGCCGCCACGCATCATCGCGAACGAGTCGGCGTGATGGAAAAAGGCGCCGCCCGGTTTGAGCGTGACGGGTTGCTTGCCGGCGTTGATGAGGTCTTCGTCCTCTTCGCCCTTCGCGGGGGCCGGGCCCATGCCGATCACACCGTTTTCGCTCTGGAGAATGATCTCCTTTTCCGCCGGCAAATGATTGGCCACGGCCGTTGGCAGGCCGATGCCGAGGTTCACATAAGCGCCGTCGGGAATGTCCTGGGCGACGCGGGCGGCCATCTGGTCGCGGGTCAGTCGGTTCATGTCGTGCTCCGAATTCGGATGAGGATCAGGCGCGTGCGGTGCCGGGCACCGCGACGATGCGTTGAACGAAGATGCCGGGCGTGACCACGGCTTCCGGGTCGAGCTCACCGAGCTCGACGACTTCGTTCACCTGAACGATGGCGCACTTCGCCGCCGTGGCCATGATCGGGCCGAAGTTGCGGGCGGTCTTGCGATAGACGAGATTGCCCCAGCGGTCGCCCTTGAGGGCCTTGATGAGCGCGAAGTCGGCATGGATCGGCAGTTCGAACACATACGGCTTGCCGTCGATCACACGCGTTTCCTTGCCTTCGGCGAGCAGCGTGCCGTAGCCGGTCGGCGTGAAAAAGCCGCCAATGCCCGCGCCAGCGGCACGAATGCGCTCGGCGAGATTGCCCTGCGGCACCAGTTCCAGTTCGATCTTGCCGGCGCGATAGAGCGCGTCGAACACCTGCGAATCGGTCTGACGCGGGAACGAACAAATGATCTTGCGCACACGTCCGGCCTTGAGCAAGGCGGCAAGGCCCGTCTCTCCGTTACCGGCGTTGTTATTGACGATGGTCAGATCGCGTGCGCCCTGATCGATCAGGGCGTCGATGAGGGCCGAGGGCATCCCGGCGTTGCCGAAGCCGCCAATCATGATCGTCGCGCCGTCGTGAACGCCGGCCACCGCGCTGGCGAGCGAGTCGTAAATCTTGTTGATCACACATGCCTCCTGGGCAGTTCCATCGGGCTGACAGGCTTCGCGCCCTTGCCCACGTTGGGTGTCTCCCGGCGATGGCCGCTTGTCCGTTGGCCTCGTCTGGTTCACAATGTTCTTATAGCGAACAAATATTCGCTATAAGAACAGCGTAAGCCTTCCCGTGTCGGGCGTCAAGCGAGTGCCCGCCAGGCGGGCGGGCCATGCGTCGATCCCCGCACCGTGAGGTGACGTGTGTCGCGCGGTGGAACGCGCGTCGCAAATCCATTACGCTTGCCGTTCACGCAAAGCCTCACGAATCCCCGATATCTACATGACACCTGTGCCGAACGACGCGACCGAACCGACCGACAAGAAGCCGGGCGACTCCTATGTACAGTCGTTCGCGCGCGGGCTGGCGGTCGTCAAGGCGTTCAGTGCCGCGCGCCCCGCGCAGACACTTTCGGAAGTCGCACAGGCCTCCGGGCTCACGCGCGCCGGGGCTCGCCGCATTCTGCTCACGCTCGAGGCGCTGGGTTACGTGCGAAGCGAAGGGCGGTTGTTCCGGCTCACGCCGCGAATTCTCGACCTTGGGTTTTCCTATCTGACGTCGATGCCGCTGTGGAATCTGGCCGAGCCGTTTATGGAGGCGCTCGTGCAGCAGGTGCAGGAGAGCAGTTCCGCTTCGGTACTCGACGGCGACGACATCGTCTACGTGCTACGCGTACCGGTGCGCAAAGTGATGTCGATCAATCTGTCGATCGGCAGTCGCTTGCCGGCGTGGTGCACGTCGATGGGGCGGGTCATGCTCTCGGCGCTGCCCGACGATGAACTCGACGCCGCATTGCGTCGCGCCGATATTCGTCAGCACACACGTCGCACGGTGACGGACATCGACGCTCTGCGCGAGCGAATCCTCGACGTGCGTGCCAAGGGATGGGCGCTGGTCGATCAGGAACTGGAGGAGGGGCTAATCTCCATCGCTGCGCCGATTCGCAATCGCAGCGGGCAGGTGATTGCGGCGATGAACGTCAGCGGTCAGGCCAACCGGACGTCGGCTGCCGAGATGGAGACGAAGTTCCTCGCGCCGCTACAACAGGCGGCACAGAAGATCTCGCAGATGGTGGTCGTGTAACGCCGGTTCGCGGGAAATCGCAGGTTGGTTGCCCAAAGCAAAGCGGGGCGCCCGGTTATCGGGCGCCCCGCTTTGCTTGAAATGCGTGACGATTGAACGCTGCTGCGCGATCAACGGGTTGCGTTGCCCAACGCTCCCGCGCGTGCCAGACGAAGCGCCGAGAGCAGCGTATCGTGATCGCCGATCTGGTTGGCAAGCAACAGAATCAGTTGAGCATTGGCGGCCTCACTTTGCGACGCGTCGAGATCGCGATGCATGTCGATCAATGCTTCGTAGAAATCGTCCGGACGCGTCAGTCGCGGTTGTGTATCGAGTGCCATGAAGTGTCTCCTTCCTGCGAAATCGGTGGTGTCCGATCGTCGATCGGTGTGAGTGGCGGCGTTGACGTCAGGCCGCGCATTGCATCGACGCGACTTCCGGCGCCGTGCGGCCGAGGGCGCGCTCGCGCGCGGCGGCAATCGCCGTGGCGTCGACCGTGCGCCAGCGCGCGCACACATGTTGATCAGGACGAATCAGATACACCGTGCCCGGCGCGGCGTCGTAGCGTTGGGCGGCCAGACCTTGCACGTCGTGCCAGACGCTGTGCCCGTCGTGCGCTTCGTGCGTGTCTTGCGCGGCCTCCCCGTCCGGCGTGACGAACACCGGGATGACCGGCACGCTGTCGTTCGCGAGCGCATCGAGGGCGGCGAGCGACGCGGCATCGAGCGAACCCGGCGCACCGAACACGAGCGCAACGAAACGCCCGCCCAGTCGCGGCAGCAACCAGCCGTCCTGCCCCTGGTGCGTGAGCGGCGCATCGACGCAGGCCGCGCCTGGCACCATGCGTCCGGCGAACGGGTCGCTTCCCGCCGTGTTGAGGGTCGACTCGTGCAGCACGGCGGGCACCGACAGCCGTCCGCTATTGACCAACTGACGCGCAAACGCATGGTCGCGGGCCAGCGTCAGCACAGCGTCGCGGAATACACGCGAGACCGGGCTCTTCGGCGTGATGAAATCGGTCGAGCGAGTGGAGTTGCGAATGTTCTCGTCGGCGGCGAATTCGCGCTCGCGGGCGTAGGTATCGAGCAACGCATCCGGGGCATGACCGGCGAGCACCAATGCCAGCTTCCACGCGAGGTTCTCGGCGTCCTGCACACCGCTGTTCGCGCCGCGGGCGCCGAACGGCGACACGCCATGCGCGGCGTCCCCGGCGAACAGCACATGGCCGTGACGGAAGTCGTCCATGCGCAGGCATGAGAAGGTATAGACGCTGACCCACTCCAGCGTGAATTTGGCGTCGGGACCCAGCAGCGCCTGCACGCGCGGGATGACCCGCTCGGGGCTCTTCTCCAGTGCCGGGTCGGCGTCCCATCCCAACTGGAAATCGATGCGCCACACGTCGTCCGGCTGGCGATGCAGCAACACGGATTGATTCGGATGGAACGGCGGGTCGAACCAGAACCAGCGCTCTGCCGGAAAGTCCGCGGTCATCTTGACGTCGGCAATCAGGAAGCGGTCCTTGAAGGTGCGGCCGTGGCTGTCGACACCGATCAATTTGCGCACGGGACTGCGCGACCCGTCGGCGGCGACGACATAGCGTGCGCGCGTTTGATATTCGCCGTCGGGGGTCTCCACTGTGAGCGTCACGCTCGCATCGGGCGCGCCCGGCGTGCCTTGTTGCGTGAGGCCGACCACCTTGCTCTTCCAGCGGATCTCGATGTTCGGAAGCTCGCAGGCGCGCTCGAACAAATAGCCTTCGACGTAGTACTGCTGAAGATTGATGAACGCCGGACGATGGTGTCCTGCTTCGGGCAGCAAATCGAAGTTGTAGACCTCCTGGTCGCGCAGGAACACGCGACCGACGTTCCAGCGCACCCCCTTTTGCACCATGCGCTCGCCGCAGCCAAGGCGGTCGAAGATATCGAGCGTGCGCTTGGCGAAGCAGATGGCGCGCGAGCCGGTCGAGAGGGTGCAGTCGTCGTCGAGAACGATGACGGATACGCCTTGCTGCGCCAGATCGATCGCCGTCGCCAGGCCCACCGGACCCGCGCCGACGACGATGACCGGATGCGTCTCGGACGCGACACTACCGGACTGTTCTGCACAGGGCCGGTAATCGAACGTCAGGCGCTGGTAATCGATGCTGCTCATGCAATGTCTCCATCGTCGGCACCGCACCGGCGCACATGCGCCGGCGGGCTCCGTTTTTACTTTTTGCTTTTGCTGTCGGCGCGCTCACCGGGGCGCGCCGCGATCACACTCAGTCTTGCAGCGCGGCCCACATTTCCTTGTCGCGTTGCGCCGTCCAGATACGCGGATGCGTGATGCCGCTCGCCTCGTCGAATGCCCGGGTCACATCGAAGGGCAGGCAGTGTTCGTAGATGAAGACGTGACCGAACTTCGGGTCCATGTGGCTGCGCGTGAGGGCCATGGCCCCCTTGAGGTCGAGCTTCTTTTCGACGGCTTGCTTGCCGGCTTCGAACAGCGTCGTCACGAAGTCCTTCGTGTAGGCGAGGCCCTTGGCGACCTCTTCAGGCGTCGTCAGCGCGGGGCCACGGCCCGGCACGAGCTTTTCGGCACCGAGCGCGGCCAGCGCGTCGAGCGTGGCGGGCCATTCGGCGAGTTGCGCGTCACCGGTGTAGCAGGCGGCGTCGTACTCGACCAGATCGCCCGAGAACAGCACCTTTTGCGACGGCAGCCACACCACGGTGTCGCCCTTGGTATGCCCCGAACCGAGGTGCGCAATCTTCACTTCGAGCTTGCCGAGGAAGAGCGTCATTTCCTTTTCGAAGACGAGCGTCGGCCACGTGAGGCCCGGCACCGTCTCGACACCGGCGAACAGACGCGGGAAGCGTTCGATTTCCGACTTCATGTCGGCTTCGCCGCGCTCGACGATCATTTCGTAAGTGCCGCGGCTCGCGATGATCTGCTGAGCACCTTCGGCGAAGTACGCCGATGCGCCAAGCACCCGCACGGCGTGGTAGTGCGAGAGCACCACGTACTTGATCGGCTTGTCGGTGACGGTGCGAATCTTCGCGATGAGGTCTTGCGCCATGGCGGGCGTGGCCGTCGTGTCGACGATCATCACGCCGTCGTCGCCAATGATGACGCCGGAGTTCGGATCGCCCTCGGCGGTATAGGCCCAGGTGTTTTCCGACAGTTGGGTGAACGTGACCTTTTTGGCTTCCAGGTCGGCTTGCGAGGCGAATGCTTTGGCCATGCTTGTCTCTCTCTTATCTCGTCTGCGGGGATGGTGCGAAGGATGAAGGCATCTTACGAAACGCTCAGAATATTTGTCAATGACAAATGTGATTGTTATTTGCTAATGTGATGGCGTTGGCGATCTAAGGCGGTTGTCGTCTCGGGTTAACCCTGCGGCATGAGGGGAGAGATTGAAAATGCGGACGCCGACTTGTTTAGAATCTAGGCCATTTTCCTTGGGGAGCCCGGCTCCCACGACCGCATGAACCGAATTCCGATGGACGGCACTGCCGACGCCAGTGGCCAGCCCGGCCGAGCCTCACGTGGCGTGCAAAGCGTGGACGTTGCGGCACGCGTGCTTCAGGCGCTTGCCCACGCGCGACGCCCGCTGGGGCCGGGCGATCTCGCCGCGCTTGCCGGACTGCCGCCTGCGCAGGCGCATCCCTATCTGGTAAGTCTTACCCGGTTGGGGCTGCTCAAACGTGACCCCATGTCGGGCGACTACACGCCGGGGCCCATGACATTGCGTCTCGCGTTGCTGCATCTTGAAAACGACCCGGCGTATCGCGCTGCCGTGCCGCGTGTGATCGCGCTGGCGCGCGAGACCGGTTTCTGTGTCGCGATTTCCACCCATGCGCCGCAAGGCCCACTCGTCGTGCATTTCGAACGTGCGGCATTTCCGCTGCATGTGAACCTGCACGTCGGCTCGGTCATGTCGCTCACCACAACGTCGACCGGCCGAGCGTTCTGCGCCTTCACGCCGGCAGCGCAATGGCCACAGGCGTGGGCTGAGCAGATGCCGATAGTCCCGTCCGAAAGGGAACGGTTCGACGCGTTGCTTGGCGAGACACGCACGCACGGCATGGCGCGCAGCGTGAACACGCCGAGTCCGTCGGTCAGCAGTCTGTGTGCGCCGGTGTTCGATGCGAGCGGGCGCTTGCGTCTGGCGCTCACGGCCATCGGGCCGACGGCGGCGCTCGACGTGGCGTGGGACGGTGCGCCCGCCCGTGCGTTGCGTGCGGCAGCGAGCGTCATCGCGTCGCAGGTCCATGCGGATCGAGACAACGACGAGGTGAACGTATGAGCGCGACGCGAAGCCGTGCCGGAACGGACGACATGACAGCCGACGTGACGACGACGCAGACGAAACCGCAGCGTGGCATTCAGGCGCTGGAAAGCACCGGTGCGTTACTTGAAGCGCTGGTCGCGGCGGGACGTCCGTTACCCCTCAATGCGCTTGCGCGCGACGCGGGCATGGCCGCAGCGAAGGCGCATCCGCATCTGGTGAGCCTGCAACGTGCGGGCTTGCTGACGCGCGATGCGAACGGCAATTTCGAGGCAGGGGCATTGAGTCTTGACCTCGGACTAATGGCGTTGCAACGGCTTTCGCCGACAGGCGAAGCCGAGCCCGAGATTCTCGCGCTGGCGCAATCGACGGGATTGTCGGCAGCGATGGCCGTCCTGGGGCCGGTCGGCCCTACGGTTGTGCGGCTGGAGGAAGCGATGCGACCGCAGCATGTGAGCTTGCGCATCGGCACGGTGCTCTCTCTGGTGAATACCGCCATTGGACGCACGTTCGCGGCTTTCCTTCCGGAAGCGGTGCTCGATGGGCTGCTCGCTCAGGAGCCGGTGAGAATGGCTGGACTCGGTGCGGAAGGGCGTCCCACAACGCCTGAGGCGGACTATGTCGGGCGGCTGACGGCGATTCGTCGACAGCGATTCGATACGGCGTTGAGCAACCCGGTGCCCGGTATCGATACGGTCGCGGTGCCCGTGTTCGATCACACGGGGGAGGTCACGCTGGTGCTTGCGTTGATGGGGTCGACGGGAAGTTTCGAGACCGCGCTCGACGCGTCGCCGGCGCAGGCGTTGCAGGCCGCAGCACGCCGGTTGTCATGGCGCTTCGGTGCGGTGGGCCGTGCAGACGAGGCCGGCGGGTAGTCGCGGGATCCGTGAGGGCGTGACGCTCGGATGTCGATGCATTTGCGCCACGCTTTCACATGGGTTTAGGCGACGCTAGGCACGCACGGTAAGATGGGCGTCAACGCCGTCCCCGTCACCCCGACCAGAAGCCATGACTGCCGCCATGACCCGCGTGATGACTCGTGAACCCGTTCGATCCCGTGATGCTTGTTCAGACGCTCCGGTTCGCCGCAGGCAAAGGCGTCGCGGCGTGCGGTGGCAGACGTGCGTTGCGGCATTGGCGCTCGCAGGTTCGCTAAGCGCCTGCACGACATCGTCACCGCCGTCGCCGGGGCAGGCCAAACCGCCCGAATCGGCGGCCCGCATCGACGGCATGCCCGCCGACTGGACGCTGGTATCCACGGTGATTGTGAGCCGTCACGGCGTGCGATCGCCGACCCATGCCCATCCCCCGCTGGACAAGCTGACCCCGGACGCGTGGCCCGGCTGGCCTGTGCCTGCGGGGTATCTGACGGCGCGCGGCGGTTCGCTGGCTGAGCGTATGGGGCGCTACTACGGCGACTGGCTGCGCGCGCGGCGTGTGCTGCCGGACAATGCATGCCCGGCGCCCGGCACCGTCTACGGATGGTCCGATATCGATCAGCGCACGCGAGAAACCGGCAATGCCCTGTTGCAAGGCATGGCGCCGGGATGCGACCTGCGCACATCGCATCAGGCGGATCTCACGACCTACGACGCGGTATTCCAGCCGGTGGCCGCCGGCGACTGTCCGCTCGATCCGGGCGCGGCACGCGGAGCCATCGAGGCGCGTCTGGCACCGGAGGGTGTCGCGGGCCTGAACAAGCGCTACGCCGCGACCATTGCCCGCGCGAGCGAAGTGCTCGATTACGCGCATGGTCCTTTATGCGGCGCGCAAGGCGGCTGCAAGCTCGAAGACGTGCCCACGCGTCTGCGTGTCGAGGGCGACGGCAGCGGCGTTGCGCTGCGCGGCGCGCTCGGGAGTGCGGCGAAAGTGTCGGAAGTTTTCCTCCTGCAATACGGCGAAGGCCTGCCCGACAGCGACGTGGCGTGGGGCCGAATTCGCGACGAAAAGGATTGGGCGCGTCTGCTTGAGGCGCATAACGCACAACGCGATCTGCTTGATCGCACGCCGTATCTCGCAACGACCAACGGTACGCCGCTACTGGCGCTCACGCTCGATGCGCTGACACGTTCGGCCACGCACAGCGATGCCGCGCAGGCGTCGCCGGTGCGCGGTCCGGTCTTGCCGGCGGGCAATCGGGTCTATGTGCTGATTGGCCACGACACGAACGTGGCCAACCTCGCCGGCATGCTCAAGCTCGACTGGCAACTCCTCGACCAGCCCGACAACACACCGCCCGACGGCGCACTCGTGTTTTCGCTCTGGCGAAATCCGGCAGGCGAGGCATTCGTGCGTGTGGAAATGGTGTATCAATCGATGCACCAGATGCGGCACCTCACGGCACTCTCGCTCGACGAACCGGCAAAGCGCGTGATACTCGCCTTGCCCGATTGCAACGACGGCCCTGACGCAAAGAGCTGTCGCTGGCCGGCGTTTGCCCAGCGCACGAAGGCGGTGCTCTCGCCTGCGTGTCTGGAAGGCGTGCGGTAACGGCGTATCGATGGCCCCGTCAGGCCCGCGTCAGAAGGTATGACGCATGCCGATGCGAATCGCCGTCGACGACGGTCCGTCGCCGGTGTAGGCGCCCTTCACGAACGTGGGGGCGGCACCGCCGCCGAGATACACCGGTGCGGCGCCGCCACCTGCATAGAGGTACGTGCCTTCGACGTACACATCGGTGCGTTTGGACAACGCATAGTCGGCCAGCACGGTCACGTTCTGCCAACGCTGCACATCCATCTTCGAATACCAGTAACCGGCCATCAGTGTCCATGCGGCACCGGGGCGATAGATCTGGTTGAACTCATAGGTGTTCATCACGACGCTCTCCGCACCATTGCGGAACCGCGTGCTCGTGAACAGCAGTCGCGTGGTATGCGGCCCGTAGCGATAGCTGCCGCCGATCCCCCAACTGGCGATGTTGTCGAGCACGGCGGGTCCGGGCGGAAGATCCGGGAAAATCGTCGTGCCCGCTTGCGTCGGGGCATTCACGCCCGAGTTGTGCGTGTTCGTGTAAGCCGCCCCCAGATTGAGCGCGCCGTTGACGTACTTCATGCCGAACGCCATCACGCGTCCGGTGCCGGCTGACACCGTGCTCGATGGCGTGGCATACAGGCCACCGAGGGTCAGGCCCGCCAGGGTCGGGGACGTGTACTTGATCGCATTGTTGACATGCAGCGTGCCGGCGAGGTGGTCGAAGTCGCCGGGGTGCCATGAGTACTGGCCTGCCAACTGCCCCATGGCGAACTGGGTCAGGTTGTCCCAGAAGAAGTCGTACTGTCTGCCGAACGTCAGTGTGCCGGCACGATTGTCCTGAATACCGAGCCATGCCTGACGGCTGAAGAGCACGCCGGACTGCACCATCGTGCCGCTGTAGAGGTTGAAACCGTTCTCCAGGGCGAAGATCGCGCGACGGCCGTCGCCGAGGTCTTCCGTGCCGCGAAGCCCCCAGCGGTTGGCTTGAATCGCACCGTCGTTGGCCACGACGGCGCTGCTGCCGTTGACGTTGCTGAAGTAGGTCAGGCCAGCGTCGATGATGCCGTACAACTGGACACCGCTTTGCGCGGCAGCAGGAGAGGACAGCGTGACGAGAGCCGGCGCGATCACGGCGGCAAGCCATGATGCAGTCCGATGACGAGTTGCACGAGCGAGTTTCATATCAATGTCTCCAGGTTGCTATTTTTTTGAGGCAAAGCGATGCCATCACCCTCTGATGGGGCGAGTCGGAACTACAGGAACTGCGGAATCGAAATGAGTGAGCGCCGGGCCGCGTGGATCACACGGCGGCCGTCTTGCTCAACGCCGCGATTGGCGTCTTACCCGTTGAAGCGATAGACAACCGAATCGATCCGGAAGCACATCTCCGGGCTGAGGCTGTTCGTGACGACGACATAGCGTTGCCCTGCCTCGTCGAAGACCGCCGCATCGGTTGCCCCCGAGGTGTCGATCTCCTCGACGCACTCGAAGCCGTCCGCGCGCCACCTCAGCAATTTCGAACGCTGCACCGGATCGGGCTGCTGGGGCGTGCCGGTGATGAAACACACGAGCAACAGGTAGCGGGTCTGCGTTCCCTGCACTCCGGCGATTTCGCAAAGCTCGCGGCCGCCGGCGTCGTGAAGCGTTTGCACATGGACGAACTGCGTGTCGTCAAAACGATAGAGCGATGTATGACGCAGCAAGTTGGCATAGACCAGCCAGCGTGCGCCGTCGGCTTCGAATGTGTGGAACGCGCGGCCACCCGGTTCGTCGAAGATCTGCCATGTGACGAAGCGGCCGTCGCGCCAGTGGAAGATGCGCGAGCCGCTGACATGGTCGGCATACGCCAGGTAGTGTTCTCCCGCGTGCTCGAAATGCGTCCAGTTATATCCCCACGCGCCGCCGGTGACCTGGAACGGTTGAAAACGCTCACCGTCCCATTCGAAGACGCAGGACTGCGAGGGATGGCGTGCCACCACGCCCTCCACCGTCACACCCTGCGCCAACGCCAGAAAATGCCGGCCTTCGATCTCGAAATAACGCCACTGTTTGCCCGCGAATACCTCGAAGCGCTGATGTTCGGCCCATGTGTTGCCTCGGCGTTCGTACAGCACCGCTTCGGTGTTCAGGTCATACGGGCCGCTACCGGTACGAATCCCCACGCAGGCCAGAAACTCCCGCCCGTTCAGGACGAAGTGTTCGACGTCTTCGCCGCCGGACAGCGGCAGCGTTTCCGCGAGCACGAAGGCGTTCTGGTCGCGCCGGAACAGCAGGGCGTCGACGTTGCTGTCGCCTCCGTTCATATAGGGCGCCTCGCCGGGCACATCGCGGGACATCTGCGCGACGGCGAGCCATGTTGTGCCGTTGCGCGTGAAGATCTCGGCGGCACGCGCTGCGCTGGTAGGCAACGTTTCGACGCGCGTCAGATAGGGGATGGCGTCCGTCTTAACGACCATGTTGCATGTCTCCGTGCGGTGCCGCGCTGTCGGCGAATGAGGGGGCGTCGACGCTGGCAGCGCGCTCGGTCTCCGGTGGCGTTTTCCAACGGGCAATACTGACGCCCACTGCGCCGACGACGGCGAGTACGGAAGCCAGCAGAAACATTTGCGACAGTGGCATCTCCCGGGCGATCAGCCACCCGCCGACGGTCGGGCCGATGATCGAACCGAGACGTCCGATCGCCATCGTGCCGCCAACGCCGGCCGCTCGCACTTCCATCGGGAACAGGCGGCTCGCGATAGCGGGAAACGTCAACTGGCCACCCACTAGACAGGCGCCTACGGCGAACAACATCGGAAACACCGTTTGTCCCTGTCCGATAACGTTACCCAGCACGGCGGTGAGCACCGCACCACCGATGAACGAGGTGGCCACCGGTACGAACGGACCGGCCCGTCCAACGACACCGGAGAGGATCAGCGCACCGAGAATCGCGCCAACGTTGAGGATCACGGCGCCCATGGCGGCCCGGTCGGGCGGCACGCCATTCAGGTGGAGCAGGGTCGGCATGAAGCTCACGAGAAAGCCGGAAAGAATCATCGTCGCCAGCACACCGATCCAGAGCGCGGTGGCGGCAACGAAGCGTCCGTGACCGAAGACCTTCGACATCGCTTGCGGCTCACGCAGCGCTGCGCCGGGGTGGCGTGCGTCTCCTAGCGCATCGTTCCTGCCGGACGCCTGAGCGGTGGACGCCGGCAGCACCCACAGTACCGGTGCGATCACCAGCAGCGCGAAGGCGCCTCCCATCTGGAACACGAACGGCCAGCCGAAACGCATCATCAGCACGGCGGATACGGCGCCACCGACCACGGCGCCCAGCGGGAATCCGATGAACATCAGAATGACGAGTGCAGAGCGGCGACGGATGGGCGCACTTTCCGCCGTGATGGCGGTGACCGGCGGGATCGCACCGCCCATGCCGAGACCGCCGAGCAAACGCAGGACCGACATCTCGGTGGCCGAGGTTGCCCACGCACAAGCCAGCGTAAAGATACCGGTCATCAACAGCGCGGCGACGAGCGTGCGACGACGCCCGAAGCGGTCGGCCAACGGCCCCGCGATCAGCGAGCCCACGACAGTGCCGATGAAGCCTGCACCGAACACGCGTCCCAGCGATGCCGGGTCGATGTGAAGCGATTTGGAGAGCAGCGGCGCGACGAAGCTGAGCATCAGTGTGTCGAAGCCGTCGATCATCGAGACGGCGAAACACACCAGCGTGATGGCGGCAACGCGCCGCCTGGAAAGTCCGGGCGAGGCGGTGTCCTGCCCGGTCAGATGCGAAAGGTCCATGGTTGTCTCCTGATGGGCTTGTCGATATGAGGCCTGCGTACCACGGCGTGGCATGAGCAGGGGCGGGGAAGCGGTACGGCGCCCTGCCGTCCGCTTTGTTGTCCCCTTGTGTAACGGCTAGTAACGGCTATCGCTGTGCGACGGGTAATTCACATGCGTAAAGCCGGGAATGACAACGAGTGCCGGGTCGTTGTCGCACCGGACGAGCGCGTCGACGATGTAGTCCGCGACGCAGTTCGACAACAGTTGCGCAGGGTCTTCCATGATGCGGCGAAGGCGCGCCGCCATGACGCTGCGATCGTCGGGGTTCGTCAGCGGCGGCATGGCTTCGTCCGTTGCGGGGCGGAACACATAGGCGGGTGCCTCCGGAAACATGCGGCGCGACACGTCGATGCTCGCGCGCGTGTTGTGCCAAAGCTGCCGGTAGCTCGCTTCGAGCGCACGAATACCCTCCGCCGATGGCAGATTTGCGACGGAAAATCCGGGGGCATGAGGCGCTACCAGCACGCGATCCGGCGGGAGTCGCTCCCCCGACGTGCGCCATATCAGATGGCACATATTGTTCGAGGCCCAGGAGGCACCGGCCGTCGGCCGGCCGGACTGTCCCGACACGATGACCATCGCCGTCGACCAGTCCACCGACTGCGCGCGCAGCCAGTGCCCGATGCGATAGACGATGTCGAGGTACGCGAGGCCGAACGTCGCGAACATGACGTCGTTCATCGGCACTGGCAGCCCTTCGCCCGGCGAGGGTGCGAAGTAGGTTTGCACGAGGTGCTCGAACGTCAGATGCTCGGGGTTGGCGAGCGCATCCGTGAGCACGTCGATGGAGACGGCACAGGTGTAGTCGATCAGATCGACGAGCTTGGCGTTTTGCAAGCGCAGGCTTTCCACGGCAACGTCTTGCTGCCAGTGCGATACGGTGTTGGCCGCACGCACGGCGTTCGCGTGCGCAATCAGACGTGTTGCCTCGGCTCGCCAGCGTGCGTCGTCCGTGGGGACGAGTTCGCGCAGACGAGCGAGGTACGCCAACGCAAGCGGCAGATGCGAGACCGCCGTGAGTTCGATGAAGCCGCGCGTCGATTTACGAAAGCTCTCGATATGCGGACTCGCGCCGTTGCCGGGAAACAATGCGATGTCAGACCCGGTGGAAACGAGCAGCGGCAAGGCGGCGTCGCGTGCCGACATGACCTGCGCCAGATGGTTGCCGAGACTGTCCGGCGCCGAGGTGAACGCGTGGAACAGACCGGCAAAGGCGGAGTGAGGTTGGTAGCTCATGGTCTGAGAGTCCGAAGTCCGGTTGGGGGCCGTTCGGGCCGCTCAGAAGTCGTACAGACGGGCCGGATTATCGACGAGAATCCGGCGGCGCACATCCGTGTCGGCGGTCCAGTCGGCCAGCAGGTTGAGCAACTCGCCCGTGTCGCGCTCGCCCATCGGAATGTGCGGCCAGTCGGAGCCCCAGATGACCTTGTCCGGTGCCGTGTCGATGATGGCTTTCGCCATCGGGGCGACGGCGTCGAGGCCCCGGTGTTTCGCCACCCGGTATGGGGCGGAGAGCTTCAGCGTGCAACTCCCGTCCTTGAGCAGGGACAGCAGGCGCTTGAAGTCGTCTTGGGTCAGCCCATCTTCTTCGAGCATGTACCCCATGTGATCGATGACGAACGGCGTGCGTACCTCGCCGAGGAACGGAATCAGATTGCGCACGACCCAGCCCGGCGCATAGAACTGAAGGTGCCAGCCCAGGGATTCGCAGAGTGTTGCCATGCGAGCGATGTAGGCCTGGATCTCCGGCGTGGGCAGTTCGGCGCGAGCAAAGAGATCGAGACGCACGGCACGGACGTTGGCGCGATGCATGGCGTCAAGTGTCGCGGCGGGCATCCCTTCCTCGATCATGACCACACCTCGGGCAGCGTTGCCGGCGATGGCCAGCGCGTCGAGCAGGCAGCGGTTGTCCGTGCCGTAGAAGCTTGGCTGCACAATGGCGAAACGACGAATGGACAGGACTTCCATCGCTTCGCGGTATTTGGCGAGGGCGCCGTCGGGCAGCGTGTATTGCGGCGTGCTCACGCTCGGATATTGGGCGAGTGGCTCGAACACATGCATGTGGCTGTCGCATGCGTTGTCCGGCATCTCGAACGTGGGACGCGTCAGGGTATGGGCGGCGCGCATCGGCGTCGATGTCAGAGGGCCAGCGTATTGAGTTGCCATTTCGGTTGCTTGATTGAGGTTTGACGTTCGTACAAAAGAGGGCGATGACGTTGAGCGAGGTGCGATGGCCGCGTCACTGTGGCGTTAGCGCGCCCCGGTCGCTGCTGACACGACGACGCAACGCGTCGAGAAACAGGTCGGTGTCGATGCCGCTGAAGATGAACGGTGCCGCGCCGTCTGCGCGCAGTGCCGTGAGCGCCTCGCCTTCCGGCATGCCGCCCACGATGGCGACCTTGCCCTGGCGTCGAACGGCGGCAATCACATGACGGCAGGCGGCAAGCACGTCGGGGTGCGTCGGGTTGCCGGTATGGCCGAGATCCGCGCTGAGATCGTTGCAGCCCAGCGCGACGATATCGACACCCGGCACGGCGGCGATAGCGCTGGCCGCTTCGACACCGGCCCGGCTTTCGATCAGCAGCTTCACATAGGTGGCGGCGTTGACGCGTCGATTCATCTCTGCGGCAGGCAGTCTTTCGTAACCGACGAAGGGGAGCGTGGCGAGTTGCGAGCGTTGCCCGAGCGGGGCAAAGCGTGCAGCCGTGACGATGTCGGTGGCTTGCCCGGCTGATTCCACCCGTGCCGCAACAATGCCGAGCGCTCCGCCATCGAGCACGCGGTTGATCATGCCGTAATCGCGCTCCGGCACGCGCACCCACGGCATCAGGCCAAGGTCGGCGGCGCACAGGCAAAGCTGCGAAACCAGGTCGACCGGCATCGGGCTGTGCTCCATATCGATCCAGACGGTGTCATATCCGGCTGCACGTGCCCAGCGAATGACATCGGGCGAGCGCGCCGAGCGCAGTCCGAGCGCAAAGACCGGCTGGCCTGCGTGCAGGCGAGCGATCAGATCGGAAGATTCCATGGTGTCTCCAGAGAGGCTAAGGCCATTGTGTTTTTTCTTGATTGACGTGAGTATGGCCTCGCCAATAGATTTCATTTATTCTCCGAAACGACTTTAATGATTTAGAAAACAAATCAAGGAATGGCGATGAACATTCGTCACCTCGAATATTTCGTGGTGTTGGCCGAGGAGCTGCATTTCCGACGTAGTGCGGAGCGCATTGGCGTGACGCAGGCGCCGCTGAGTCTGGCGATTCAGGCGTTGGAAGAGTCGTTGGGCGCGCGACTGTTTCATCGCACCAGACGATCGGTCGCGCTCACCGAGGCGGGCATTGCGCTCTATGAACAGGCGCCGGCGATTCTGGCGCGCATCGAGAGCGCGCGCGAATCGGTATGGCAGACGGTCAGCGGCGAAGTGGGACGGCTGCGCGTCGGATTCACGAATGCCGCATCGCTTTCGCCGATTTTCCCGAAGCTGATCCACGACTACCGCACACAGCGGCCCAAGGTGCAGGTGCAGTTGCGCGAGTTGGCGTCGTCGCAGCAGCTCGATGCGCTGGAGGCGCGCGACATCGACGTCGCGTTGCTTCGCCTCGACGACCAGCAGCCAGCGCGGGCAACGCTGGCATTGACGCCCTTGATCGTCGAGCCGCTGGTGGTCGCCATGCACACGAAGCATCGGCTGGCAAAACTGGCGAAGGTCAGGATCGCCGATCTACGCGACGAGGCGTTCATCGCCTATCCCCGTTCCGCAGGCGTGGTGATGTTCACGCAGATTCAGGCGCTGTGCGCCAAGCGTGGGTTCACGCCGAATATCGTTCAGGAAGCGCAGCAGGCCTCCACGCTTATTGGCCTGACGGCAACAGGGTTGGGCGTTACCGTGGTGCCCGCGTCGCTTGAAGCGATCTCGCTGCCCGGTGTCGTCTTTCGACGCTTCGCAGACGCCGACACGACCACGACCCTGCACATCGGGCACCGGTACGGCGATGGCAATTCGCGCGTGGCGCTATTCGTCGAGCTGGCGCTGGCGCTTCGCAAGGAGTTTGCATAGCGTGCCTGTTCGGGCAGCGCTGATGCGGCTTGCCGTGTTCCGCTTCCTGTAATTCCCCTCTAATTTATTTCGTATGCGAAGTAAATTTTCGAATATACTTCGTGTGCGAAATACATTTCGAAGCTGTCCCTTCCACTGACAGACGCTGCGCGATCCCCCCGGAGCCTGCGAGCGCCGGGGAGTTGTGTCATGCCATCGCTTGCCGTCGAAATTCCCGCCATTGACGCTTACCCGCTGGGTGCGCACGTCTGGTATCCGGACACATTGCCGGCGCGGGGTGTTGTGCTGATCCATCCGGCGACCGCCGTGCCGGAGCGCCTGTATTTCGCCTTCGCAGACTACGTGACGCAGCGCGGTCTGATCGCTGTCACTTACAGCTACCGCGGGATCGACGGATCTCGTCCGTCGACGCTGCGGGGATTCCGGGCCAGCATGCGCGACTGGGCCGATCTGGACGCTGAAGGCGTGACCCGTTGGGCGTTCACGAGTTATCCGTCGCTGCCGGTCTATGCGGTCGGACACAGTTTCGGCGGGCATGCCATTGGGTTGTGCGAAAGCTCGAATCGACTGGTCGCGGCAGTGCAGGTGGCCTCACACGCCGGGACCATGCGTGTGGTGAGCAACCGGCGCGAACGCACGCGCGTCACGCTGCTGATGCACTGGCTGGCGCCGGTGCTCGTGCGTCTTGTCGGGTATATGCCGGGCAGCCAACTGGGCATCGGCGAAGACTTGCCCGCGGGGGTGCTGCTTGAGTGGAGTGGATGGACCCGCTTGCCGAACTACTTCTTCGACGACCCGACGCTCGACGCCGATGCGCGCTTCGCACGGGTGCGCACGCCGATCCTGTCGCTGGGTTTCGACGACGATCCCTGGGCCACGCCGATGGGCCTCGACATCCTGGTGTCCCGCTTACGTAACGCCCCGGTCACGCGTCGGGAGATATCCGCGATTCGTTCGGAAGCCGGATCGATCGGGCATATGGGATACTTCCGCCAACGCGCCGGTGCGTTTCTGTGGCCGGAAACCATCGACTGGTTGTTGTCGGCGGGCGCCGCGCAGGCGATGAACGTCTCGACACGATCGGGCGATCATGACGCGATGCGCGTCGCGTGGCTGGGCGCGCCGATCCCGTCGGCGACACGGTCATCCCCAGCCGCGCCGTCGCCTCCATGACATCACTTCGATTCCATCAGACTGAATGCCAAGACGCCAATCGCCCACCGCTACGATCGCTGCCAACGCTGCGGCTGACAGGAAGCCGGGCAAGGGTGAGGCGGTCGACCGCCGTCTGTACTTTCTGCTCAACGTCGGCCAGCGACGGGTCCAGCGGTGGATCGATGCCCGCGCAGGCGATAGTGCGAGTGTGAGCGCTGCCCAGGCCGGCGTGCTGTTCTATCTGCTGCATCACGAAGATGCGCTCGTGGGGGAAGTGGGCGCTGCGCTGCAACTGTCGCCGTCGTCGATGACGGGACTGGCGAACCGCATGGTCACCGCGGGTCTGCTCACCCGCTGGGCCGACGCCGAGGACGGACGCGCCACGCGCTTGAAGATCACCGCGGCGGGTCACAAGGCGATTGCCCGCGCCCGCGAGATCCTCGAGGATCTCAATGCGCTGCTGCACGACGACTTCACCGAAGCCGAACTCAATGTCGTGGCGCGTTGGCTCGGTAATCTACAGCACCGGTTCCCGGCCGAGACGTAATCTGGCCGGGACAGCCTGAAGGCCCCGCTAATCCGTCAATGAATCGCCAGCGCGTTGGCTTGTGCGTTGGCGACGCCAGCGGCCACATTCACGCCGATATTGCCCGACGCACCCATCAGCGCCCGGTCGCCGAGCGATGCATGCATCGCGCCGGTGACGATGGCGGCATTGCGAATCGTTTGACGGGTGTCGACCGTGACGTGCGACGCGCTCGCCAGCACGAGCTGGTTCGACTGCACGTTGAGGGCGCCGGCGGCAACGTTCACACCGAAACTGCCGTGCGCGTCGCGCAGGGCGTCGGCGCCGAGCGTGGCCGCCTGTGCGCCGCCGAAGACGGCATCACCGGCGATGGACTGTCGGGTGGAAAGCTGGACGACGGTAGCGTCGTCAGGGGTGGCAGCGAAGGCCGAAGTGTGGGCAACGGCCAGTGCGAAAGCACTCAGCAAAACGAGACGCGGCATGTTGATCTTCCCCAGATCGTCCGTTGGGACGGATATCTGGATATCGGCACCTGAGGTGCTCGGGTTGAATGATTTTTCATGTGCCGCACGTGCGACGGGCCATTGATGGTTTGCCCCTGCACCGACGCATCGCGTCACCGAAAGCCGCCGTCATTCCCATGACCGCTGCGGCGCGCATTTTCGCACGGCGACACCTGTGTGCGCCGCCGTGCCATGAGGTCAGACTTTCACGCCCGCGCGCGCCTTGACGCGCGAGATTACGCCGGTTCTCCCGCGCCGTTCGCGAGTCCCGACGCATGACCACGCGATTGCGCGGCGGCTTGCTGCTGCACCGAGGCCGATTTCTTGTGGTCGATCAACAACACGGCAACCACGGCGATGACGGCGGGAATCGCGATCGCCATAAAGTTTTGCTGCAACGGCAGCGACATGCTCACCAGCACACCGATCACGATAGGCGCAAGAATGGCGCCGCTGCGTCCCACCCCCGAGGCCCAGCCGATACCGGTGCCGCGTGCTGCCATCGGATAGAACTGCCCGGCATACGCGTAGGTCACGATCTGCGTGCCGATGGTCGATGCACCGGCCAGTCCGACGAGCACGAACAGTACCGGCGTGGGCACTTTCACGCCGAGCAATGTGATCGACACGGCGGCGAGCGCATACATGCCGACGAGCACGTACTTGATGTTGAAGCGGTCGGCGAGCCAGCCGCCGCCGATGGCGCCGAGCATCGCGCCGAAGTTCAGCACCAGCACGAACGTGAGCGCCGAGCCGAGACTGTAGCCGGCGCTGGCCATGAGCTTCGCGAGCCACGAGCTGAGCGCATACACCATGAACAGACACATGAAGAACGCCACCCACAGCATGACCGTGCTGAACCCGCGGCCGTCCTGAAACAGACGCGACAGCGGCGCGGCCTGTTTGCGATCCGTGGCAGGCAGCGCGAACTGATCGCCCGGCTGCGCGACGTAGTCCGGTGTGAGACGGGAGAGTACTTGCTGGAGTGCGTTGAGACGACCGGTCCGGATGAGGAACGGCATCGACTCCGGCAATCCTTTCATTGCGAAGGGCACGAGCAACGCAGGCAGGCCTGCGGCGAGGAAGACCGACTGCCATCCGTAGGATTCGATCAATCCCTTGCCCAGCAGTGCGGCGAGCATGCCGCCCACCGAATAGCCCGAGAACATGAGGGTGACGAGCGTGCCGCGCAGTTTACGGGGTGAGTATTCGGTCATCTGTGCGACGACGATCGGCATTACGCCACCGATCCCGACACCCGCGAAAAAGCGCGTGACGGAAAAACTGATCGGCTCGTGCGTAAGTCCGGCCGCCGCAGTGAACAGCGAGAACATCAGCACGCAAATGGCGATGGCTTTGCGTCGGCCGATGCTGTCGGCCACCATGCCCATCACGATTGCGCCGAACATCATGCCGAAGAGCGCCGCGCTGACCATGAAGCCGGCGCTGGTGGCGTCGACATTCATGGCCTTCATGATCGACGGCAGCGCAATGCCGGCGACCGCGAGGTCGTAGCCGTCGAAGATGATGATGAGCGCGCACCAGATCAGAATGCGCCCGTGATAGCCGTTGAAGCGCGCTTCGTCGGCCAGATGGTGTACGTCGATGTGTCGCATGCGGTGTCTCCATAACGAATCCGCCCTCCGTCGAAACGCGGAGAGTCTTGGGGATGTCTTGACCGACGCAAGCGGCACCAGGCCGAGCCTCACTAACGCGGCCGATGGCCGTCGCCAATGACGCAAACCACCTCGATGAACAGCGAAGGGTGGCTATTTATGCAATATTGTGCATGCAGTAAACGCGAATTGGTCGCCAACTGCAAGGGCAATTTGGTCGTTTCAGGGTTTTACATGAGAAAACAGGGCACGTAAGTGCCTGTTTAATTGCGGTGCGCCGTGATGTTAGGGGGGGAGGGGTGCGACGGCGAATGTGCCGCCGCACGTTGAGGCAGGATGCAACTTATTGCTTGGCAACCGAGAACGGCGGGAGCTGATAGCTCCAGGTTTCGCTCACGGCCTTGCCGCCGGACACCAGGGCAGCGCGCAGTTCCACGACCTTGGCCGGGTCCTTGACCATGACACGCAGATTCAGACGCATGCCGCGCGTGACCGGATTCGGTTGCAGCGTCTGCTCGATGAGGGTGGCGTTATCGCTCACGCTGACCTGCGGCGTGACCGAACCGGCGGGCAGCGAGGCGAGCGGGCCGCCGTCGAAGTCCACGATCAGACCGGTGCTGCCGTCGAAATGACGAATCAGGTTGGCCTGCGTGATTTCGCCGGCGGTACGAAGCGTCTGCTTCACCCAGGCCAGATGGCGATCGATGATGCCGCGCTCGTTCATCGTCCAGCGAATCGAGTAGTCGGCCTGGAGCGGTTGCCCTTTGGGGGGCAACTGGTCAGGTGTCCAGAACGCCCCGATGTTGTCGTTGGTCTCGTCCGGCGACGGAATCTCCACCAGTTCGATATGGCCCTTGCCCCAATCCCCCTGCGGTTCGATCCAGGCGCTCGGGCGCAGATCGTAGCGATCCTTGAGGTCTTCGTACTGGGCGAAATCGCGGCCACGCTGAAGCAGACCGAATCCGCGCGGATTGGTGACCTGAAACTGGCTGATGGCGAGATTGCGCGGATTGTTCAGCGGCCGCCAGATCCATTCGCCATTGCCCGCGTGAATCGCCAGACCGTTCGAGTCGTGCAATGCGGGGCGGAAGTTGTACGGATCGCGTTGCTGATTCGGTCCGAACAGGAACATGCTCGTGAGCGGCGCGATGCCGAGCTTGGTCACCGGCCCGCGCATGAATACCCGGGCCTGCACCTTCAGCACGGAATCTTCACCCGGCGCCAGATCGAAACGATACGCTCCGGTGGCGCGCTTCGAGTCGAGTAGCGCGTAGAAGACGAGATGTTTCTCGCCCGGGTTGGGGCGTTCGATCCAGAACTCGCGGAAAGCGGGGAATTCTTCGGCGATCGGCAGACCCGTATCGATGGCCAGACCCCGCGCGGACAGCCCGTAAATCTGACCTTTGCCGATCACGCGGAAGTAACTGGCGCCGAGCACGCTCATCACCTCGTCGAGCTTGCCGGGTTCGTTGATCGGGTACAGCACGCGAAAGCCGGCATAGCCGAGGTTATGCGTGGCGCTGCGGTCGAGTTTGAGGTCGCCGAAATCGAAGCGGTTGGTGTCGTATCTGATCTCGTCGATCTTCGCGTTACTGCCATTGCCGACGATCTCGTTGATCTTCACCGGCGTGCTGAACTGCATGCCCTGATGATAGAAACCGAGCCGGAACGGCGTGGCCTGATCGTTCCACTCGAAGGTCTCGCGCCGCGGCTGAATCTTGATGTAGTCACCGAACGGCATATTCGCGAAGGCCGGCGTGAGATTGCTCACCGGGGCGGCATAGGGCTTGTCGGCGAGCGCCTTCGCGCGGGCGGTCACGTCGTCGAGGGAGAAGGCATGGGCATGCGCAGCACCCAGCAGGGCGGCACCTGCCATGAGTGCGGGCAAGAACGAACGTGCACGTCGATGCCAGGACATGGCGGGGGAAAACAAAACCACGAATCTCTCCAGAAGTTGGGGGGAGCTTGCAAATCTCATACGCGTTCTGTGCGGGTCTCGCGAGCGTCTCACCGCGCCAAGGATCGGCGCGAAAATGGGGCGAAATCGCTTTGAAGATACCAATTGTGGCAAAGTATCGCACTTCGCCCACTTCGCCCACTTCGCCGTTACGCGTCCGGACGCAGTCCCCGGACCGGGTAACTCCAGTTGATACGACGGGGGTGACGCCGCAGGCCGCCCTGCCGGTTTCCCACCGCCGCGCCACATTGGATCGCTATCACATGAGAATGTTCTCCGCACTGGCTCTCGCCGCCAGCCTCGTCGTGGCGCCGGCCTTTGCCGCCGCGCCTTCCGGTTCGAACGCCAACGAGCCGGGCAACGCCCCGGTCGCCATGCCGTCCCCGTCCGCCAAACAGGCATTTATCGACGATCTCATCGCGCGCATGACGCTCGACGAGAAGATCGGTCAGTTGCGTCTGATCAGCATCGGCGCGGAGATGCCGCAGCCCAAGCTCATTCAGGAAATTGCAGCCGGTCGCGTGGGCGGCACATTCAATTCGGTCACCCGTGAAGATAACCGCCCGTTGCAGGATGCCGCGGTCAAGCAAAGCCGCCTGAAGATTCCCATCTTCTTCGCCTACGACATTGTGCACGGCCATCGTACCGTGTTCCCGATCAGCCTCGGGCTGGCGTCGAGCTGGGATATGTCGGTGGTGAAGCAGGCGGCGCGTGTGGCCGCCATCGAGGCGAGTGCCGACGGGCTGGATGCGACGTTTGCGCCGATGGTCGATATTTCGCGTGATCCGCGTTGGGGGCGCACGTCGGAAGGCTTCGGCGAAGACCCCTATCTGGTCTCGCAGAGTGCGCGCGCCAGCGTGCAGGGATTTCAGGGCACATCGCCCGCGAACCCCGACAGCCTGATGGCCTTCGTGAAGCATTTCGCGCTGTACGGCGCCGTCGAAGGCGGACGCGATTACAACATCGTCGACATGAGCCCGATGCGCATGTACCAGGACTACCTGCCACCGTATCGCGCCGGTATCGACGCTGGGGCCGGTGGCGTGATGATTGCGCTGAACTCCATCAACGGCACGCCGGCCACGTCGAACAAGTGGTTGCTGCGCGACTTGTTGCGCGACGAATGGGGTTTCAAGGGCGTGACCGTGAGCGACCACGGTGCCATCGAGGAACTGATGCGCCACGGCGTGGCGAAGGATGGCCGGGAGGCAGCGAAGCTGGCCATCGAGGCGGGCGTCGACATGAGCATGGCCGACGTGCAGTACCTCAAGCAATTGCCTGACCTCGTGAAGTCCGGCGATGTGCCGGTGCGCATCATCGACAGTGCTGTGCGCGAAGTGCTCGGCGCGAAATACGACATGGGTTTGTTCGCCGATCCGTATCGCCGCATTGGTCATGCCGCGCAAGACCCGAAGGATGTGAATGCCGAAAGCCGTCTGCATCGCGATGCGGCGCGCGACGCGGCGCGCAAGTCACTCGTTCTGCTGGAGAACCGGCACGACACGCTGCCGTTGCGCAAGGCCGGCAAGGTCGCTGTGATCGGGCCGCTTGCCGACGCGAATATCGACGTCATGGGTAGCTGGTCTGCGGCCGGCAAGGCGACGCAGGCCGTCACGCTGCTGCAAGGGGTGCGCGATGCCCTCGGCACGCAGGGCCAGGTGATCCATGCGCGTGGCGCGAACATCACCGACGACCCGCGCGTGGTCGAATACCTGAACTTCCTCGACTGGGACAATCCGGAAGTCGTGCAGGACAAGCGCACGCCGCAGCAGATGATCGACGAAGCCGTGCAAGTCGCGCGCAGCGCCGACACGCTGATCGTGGCGGTGGGCGAATCGCGCGGCATGTCGCATGAGGCGTCGAGCCGCACGAGCCTGTCGCTGCCGGGTAGCCAACTGGCGCTGTTGCAGGCGCTCAAAGCCACCGGCAAGCCGCTCGTCGTGGTGTTGATGAATGGACGGCCGCTCGATCTGAACTGGCCGCAAGCCAACGCAGACGCCATGCTCGAGACGTGGTACGCGGGCACCGAGGGTGGCCACGCCATTGCCGATGTGTTGTTCGGCGACGAGAACCCGTCGGGCAAGCTGCCGATCTCGTTCCCGCGCTCGATCGGTCAGATTCCGACGTACTACAACCAGTTGCGCATCGGCCGGCCGTTCACGCCGGGCAAGCCTGCGAATTACACGTCGCAGTACTTCGAGGAAGACTCCGGCCCGTTGTATGCCTTCGGCTACGGCCTGAGCTACACCACGTTCGACGTGTCGAAGGTGAAGCTCTCGGACAAGACGCTCGCGCGCGGCGGCAAGCTCGATGCGAGCGTGACCGTGCGCAATACCGGCAAGCGCGAAGGGCAGACAGTAGTGCAGCTTTATCTGCAGGATGTCGCGGCGTCCATCGTGCGTCCCGTCAAGGAGCTGAAGAGCTTCGAGAAGGTCAACCTCAAGCCGGGCGAGTCGCGCACCGTGCACTTTGCCATCGACGAAAGCCTGCTGAAGTTCTACAACGCGAAGCTGCAATACGTGGCGGAACCCGGCGACTTCAACGTGCAGATCGGACTCGATTCGCAGCACGTCGAGCAGGCGACCTTCACGCTTCAGTAATTTCGGTCACTCATCGAGTCCCACGACGCCTGCGTCTGGAATTCTCCCGCGAGAAATTCCACGCAGGCGCGCACCTTGGCTGACGACGCCACGCGAGACGGGTAGACCGCCCAGACATTGGCCGGTTGCGTGACGTCGGGCAGCACCTGCACCAGATCGCCTCGCGCGATGAGTGCCCCTACATCCCACATCGAACGCAGCACGATTCCCTGTCCGTCGAGTGCCCATTGCACGGCCACTTCGCCGTGATTGGTGGAGAGCGGTCCTGTCACCTTGAGCGACACGGCCTCACCGCGCTGTTGCAGTCGCCACATGCCGAACGGGTGGTCGCGCTCCTTGATGACGATGCATGCATGCCCGGCCAGATCGCTTAACTGGCGCGGCGTGCCATGTGCGTCGAGATAAGCGCGCGACGCGCACAGCACGCGGTGATTGTCGGCGAGCTTGCGGGCAATCAGATGTGGCGCGATGTCGTCGCCGATGCGCACATCGAGGTCGTAGCCCTCGGCCGCCACGTCGACGATCCGGTCGAACAGGTCCAGCCGCACGTTGAGCTGAGGGTGCAGCGCGCGCAAACGCGACATGGCGGGCGCGACGACATGGCGTCCGAAGCCGAAGCTGCTCGACACCCGCAAGGTGCCGCGTGGCACCTGCCGCGTGCTCGACACGTCTTCCATCAGGTGATTGACGTCGTCGAGAATCTTCTCGGCCCAGGCATAGACCCGTTCGCCCGCGTCCGTAATGGCCACACGCCGCGTCGAGCGGTGCAGCAGGCGCGTACCGAGATCGGCTTCGAGCATCCCCACGCGTTTGCTCACATAGGCGGGCGAGACGCCCAGCGCTTCGGCGGCCGCCGAGAAGCTGGCGCGGCGAGCCACCTGACAGAACACGCGCAGATCGTCGAGATTCGGATTGACGGGCAGGGGTTTATTCACGATTCGTAGATAGTGGATTAACCGATTGGGGGATTTTATCCGTGTTGGAATGGAATAACCTAACGCCATCGTCCAAACATCAGGAGAGAGAGACCATGACCGACACGTCCCAACGCCCCCAGCGTCCGTTCAAGATCGCCGTGATCCCGGGGGATGGTATCGGCAAGGAGGTGATGCCCGAGGGCCTGCGCGTGCTCGACGCCGCCTGCCAGCGCTTCGGCATTCCCGTCGAGTACCAGCACATCGAATGGGCGAGCTGCGACTACTACGTCGAGCACGGCCAGATGATGCCGGACGACTGGAAGCAGCAGCTCGACGGCGTCGACGCCATTCTCTTCGGCGCGGTGGGTTGGCCCGAGACCGTGCCCGATCACATTTCGTTGTGGGGATCGCTGCTCAAGTTCCGTCGTGAATTCGACCAGTACATCAACCTGCGTCCGGCGCGCTTGTTCGACGGCGTGCCGTCACCGCTGGCAGGGCGTCAGGCGGGCGATATCGATTTCATGATCGTGCGCGAGAACACCGAAGGCGAGTACTCGTCGGTCGGTGGCGTGATGTTCGAGGGTACGGAGCGTGAGTTCGTGGTGCAGGAGTCGGTCTTCACGCGTCACGGCACGGAACGCGTGCTGAAGTTCGCCTTCGATCTCGCACAGCAGCGTGAGCGCAAACACGTGACGGTGGCCACGAAGAGCAACGGCATCTCGATTTCGATGCCGTGGTGGGACAAGCGCGCTGCCGAGACAGCCGCGAAGTATCCGGACATTACGTGGGACAAGCAGCACATCGATATTCTGTGCGCGCGTTTCGTGCTCAATCCGGATCGTTTCGACGTGGTGGTCGCCTCGAATCTGTTCGGCGACATTCTGTCGGATCTGGGCCCGGCCTGTACGGGCACCATCGGGATTGCGCCGTCGGGCAATCTGAATCCGGAAGGCAAGTTTCCGTCGCTGTTCGAACCGGTGCACGGCTCGGCACCGGACATTGCGGGCAAGAACATCGCCAACCCGATCGGCATGATCTGGACGGCCGCGATGATGCTCGATCACGTAGGCGGCGGTCAGGGCCGGGCGCGTGAAGCGCACGACGCGATTCTCGCGGCCATCACCGATGTCATCAAGCACGGTCCGCGCACCGGCGACATGGGCGGTCGCGCGAATACGACGGAAGTGGGTCAGGCGATTGCTGCCGTCGTTTGCGCCGGTTGAGATGTTGACGTACCGTCGGCCGCGTGAGTGGCTGACGGCGACGATGTCGATGCATCGCGCGACGGGAAGTGCCGGTTGGGAACGGCCGGCACGCCAAGATTCTCGCGGAAGGTGCGCCCCTCGTAACGCGTGCGGAAAAGGCCGCGCCGCTGCAACTCCGGCACGACCAGATCCACGAATGACGTAATGCCCACGGGCGCGCTCGGGAACATGATGTTGAAGCCATCGGCCGCGCCCGTCTCGAACCAATGCTGGAAGTCGTCGGCAATCGATGCCGGCGTGCCGACCAGCACGCGATGCCCCCCGCCGGTAAAGCGCGTGTAAAGCTCACGTACCGTTGGCTGTTCGCGTCGAATCCAGTCCACCAGCAACTTTTGACGGCTCTTGTGAGAGTTGGTCTCTGGCACATGCTCGGGCAGCGGCACCTTTGCGTCGAGCGGCAGGCTGCCAAGGTCGATGCCCAGACTCGCATAGCTCGTCAGCGAATGCAGCACGACGGCGGGGTCGCGATGCGCCAGCAGCGAGTCGTAGAGGTCCTCGGCTTCGCTTTGCGTGCGGCCTACGATGGGCGACACGCCAGGCAGAATGACAATGTGCTCGGGACGGCGGCCGTATTTCAGCGCCCGCGTTTTCACATCGGTGTAGAACGCGCGCGCATCGTCGATGTCTTGCGCGGCGGTGTAGAGCAATTCGCCCGCCCGCGCGGCCAGTTCGCGGCCGGCCTCGCTCGATCCCGCCTGCGCTATCACCGGCCATCCTTGCACGGGGCGTGGCGCGCTGAGCGGACCCCGCACGCGGAAGTGCTTGCCGCGATGATCGAGCTTGCGAATGCGTGTCGGGTCGGCCCACTGCCCCGTGGCTTTGTCGCGAGGGAAGGCGTCGTCTGCATGGCTGTCCCAGAGACCGGTCACGACGTCGTAGAACTCGTTGGCGCGCTCGTATCGCACCGCGTGATCGACATGATCGTCGCGGTTGAAGTTCTCGCCCCCGCCGGTGGACGTCACCAGATTCCAGCCTGCCCGACCGCCCGAGAGATGATCGAGCGAGGCGAACGCGCGCGCCACGTTATAGGGCTCGCTGTACGTGGTGCTGACCGATGCCACCAGACCGATATGCTTCGTTGCCCCGGCCAGACCGGCGAGCAGCACGACCGGGTCCCAGCGCGGCGCACCGGGGCTGTGGGCGAGCGACACCGGGTCGGTCGACATGAAAAGGTTGTCGAAGAAGAACAGGGCGTCGAAGTACCCGCGTTCGAGTTCCTGCGCGTAATGCCGATAGCGCGCGAACTGCGTGTCGGCGTCGGTGTCCGTGTCGGGATGACGCCAGCTATCGCCCTGCACGCCGGACCCCGACATGTAGGCGCCCAGCCGGAGCTTGCGGGCAGGTTGGCTCATGGTGTGGCCCTCGTTCGATTTCAGTAGACGATCACGATACGGGAGCGCGGCAAGCCGAGACAAACAACGAAATCCGATAAGCAAACCCGCATAAGCAAACGGCGGCGAGACTTGCTATGGAACGCATCAATCGATGGTTGGGGATGCGTGCGGGCTTGCCTAGACTGACACGTCCGATTACTTCTGCCGCTGCGCTCCGGTGCGGCGTTACGACATGAAGACATCCGCTTCCTCTCCCGCACCGGTGGTGAATCCGGTGATCGATGCGTTCATCGCGGCCTCCGCCATCGCCTTTGGCCTCTATGTGTCTGCGCCCTCGCGCGCCGCCATGTTGCAAGCCTCGCTGACGCGTTCCGCCAGGCGCGATCTGCGCAGCCGTGTGCGTGAGCGCTGGCCGACGTGGCGTGCCCGCCTGCGTCGCGCCGCCGCCGCTGCGCTGAGTGTCGCGGCGATTCTCCCGTTCGGCACCAAAGCGGCGGACAAGCCGGTGCTGGTCGTCGGTGATCAGGCGTACAACGCGCAAAGCCTCTTCGAGGCGTCGGGCGCATTGCAGGACGCTCCCTACACCGTCGCGTGGAAGCAGTTCCCGGCGGGCACGCCCGTGATCGAGGCGGTCAACGCGGGCGCGCTAGATATCGGTCTGCAAGGCGATGGTCCGGTATTGTTCCTCGCCGCGCAGGGCGCACCCGTCAAAGTCATCGGCATCTATCGGGATAGCCCCGACAGCGTCGTGCTGCTCGCCGGTCCTCATACGCAGATCAAGACGGTCGCCGACCTGAAGGGCAAGACGGTGGCGATCACGCGCGGCGGCTGGTCGCAGCAACTGGTGCAGGCAGCGCTGACGTCTGCCGGATTGCCACTGGACTCGGTGAAGTATTCGTATCTCGCGTCGGTCGATTCGGCGGCGGCGTTGCAGGCGGGGAAGGTGGATGCGACGGCGACGTGGGAGCCGTATGTCACGCGTTTGCGCGAGGCCGGCGCTCGCACGGTGATTACGGCGCGTGGCCTGATCGCGGCGCAGAGTTACCTGTCCACTACGCAGAAAGTCATCGACACCAAGCGCGAATTGCTGGGTGACTTCGTTCAGCGTTATCAGCGTGCGCGTGAGTGGCCACTGGCGGACGCGCGGCATATTGAGCGTTATGCCGATGTCTGGGCCGCCAGGTCGCGCGTCGATCCCAAGCTGGCACATCAGTGGTTCAGCACGTCGCGCATTCGCTATGAACCGCTGACAGAGAGTGCCATCGCCGAGGCGCAAAAGAGTGTGGACGACTTCGTCAAGACCGGCACCCTGACCAAAGGCTTCGACGTGCGCGGACTTTTCGATACGTCGTTCAACAAGTTCACGCAGGCCGCGCGCTAAGCGGGAACGGGGAACCGGTAGGGCGAGCTCAGGTGCTCGCTCGCTGCAACGCCGGTTGGTCCCCAAACGCTTGCGGACGCGGTGCGTCGACCCGCTCGCGCAGCAGCGCCACGGCTCGCTGTGCGCGTGCCGAAAGCGGCCATTCGGCGCGATGAATCAGCCACAGCGTATCGACTACCGGTGGGCCGCAGTCGACTACGCGAATGGCATCCTGATTGGCAAACGCCTGTCGCGCGTACTGCGGAATGATGGTGAAGCCCAGGCCGCGCGCCACGTATTCGAGAATCAGGCTGATCTGATTCGTACACCCCTTGCACGGCAAGCTCTGCACGCCCGGATTGCCCGGAAAGCGTCGGCTGAGCAAGCGCGTCGACATGGCCTCGCCATCGGGGTGATCGATGTAGCCGATGCGCTTCAGGTCTTCCCACGTGTAGACATCGTCGCCCGCCGGAACCACGAGTTCCAGCGGCTCCTGCGTGAACGGCGTGGCCGCGAGCCGGGGATCTTCCGGGCGCAGCGTCACCAGCCCCAGCTCGAAGTGGTTCTGCAAAACGCCTTCGAGCACCTCGCGATCGGGCGCGAAGCGGTGACGCACGGCCATCGCCGGATGCGCCTTCTGCATGTCGAGCAGGATCGGACACAGATACAGCCCGATACTGCCCGGTGTGATGAGCGTGATGACGCCGCACTCTTCGTTCGCATCGTCCAGGCGCGAGCGCAGATGCCGGGCCGCACATTCGACTTCCAGACAATAGGTCAGCAACGCCTGCCCGGCCGGTGTGAGTTCCACCGCGCGCGGACGTCGCACGAGCAACGGCCCGAACGCCTCCTCCAAGTGCTTCACATGCTGACTCACGGCAGCCTGCGTGAGGCCCAGCCGGTCGGCCGTGCGCGTGAAGTTACCCAGCTCGGCGAGCGTGGCGAACGATTTGAGCCACTGGGGATTGACCATAATGAACTGTTATCGATTTGATAATGTGCAGATGGTTTTCATTATAGCGACATGCGACTAAGATGGCTCATGTCGGCCATCACCGGTCGAGGCGTTGTCAAACGTTGCCGGGCGCCCAGCGCTCCGCCAGTCAGCGCCGCTTTCCCTGACTCCTTAGAGAATTCCTCATGTCTGCCCTGTTTTCCCCGTTCGCGCTGAAAAGCGTCAAGCTGCGCAATCGCGTAGCCATTCCGCCGATGTGCCAGTACAGCGCTGTCGACGGTGTCACCAACGATTGGCATCTCGCCCACTACGCGGGTCTCGCGCGTGGTGGCGCCGGGTTGGTGATCGTCGAGGCCACCGCCGTCTCGCCCGAAGGCCGAATCACCCCGGGATGCACCGGTCTGTGGAACGACGAGCAGGCGCTGGGCATGGCCCGCATTGCCTCGGCCATCAAGTCGTATGGCGCGGTGCCCGGCATTCAGATCGCGCATGCGGGACGCAAGGCGAGCGCCAACCGTCCCTGGGAAGGCGACGACCACATCGGTGAAGACGATTCGCGCGGCTGGCCGACGATCTCGCCGTCCGCCGTGCCGTTCGGCGGGCATCTCGGCAAGGTGCCGAAAGCGATGACGCTCGATGACATCGCGCGTGTGAAGGCCGACTTCGTGGCAGCGGCGCGTCGTGCGTTGGCCGCTGGTTTCGAGTGGCTCGAATTGCACTTTGCGCACGGGTATCTGGCGCAGAGCTTCTTCTCGGTGCACGCGAACCATCGCGACGACGCCTACGGTGGCGATCTCGCCGGTCGCAGCCGTTTCCTGCTGGAGACGCTCGCTGCGGTTCGCGAAGTGTGGCCCGACCATTTGCCGCTCACGGCCCGTTTCGGCGTGATCGAATACGACGGTCGCGATGAAGAGACGCTTTCGGAATCGATCGCGCTTACGCGTCAGATGCGCGAAGGCGGTCTCGATCTGCTGAACGTGAGCGTTGGTTTCTCGACGCCCACCGCGAAGATCCCCTGGGGCTCGGCGTTCCTCGCGCCGATCGCCGAGCGCGTCAAAAAAGAAGCCGGCATTGCTGTGGCTTCGTCGTGGGGTATTGACGATCCGCACGCAGCGAACCGCGTGGTGGCCGACGGCCAGATGGATCTGGTGATGATCGGTCGCGCGCTGTTGGCCAATCCGCACTGGCCGTACTACGCGGCACGCGAACTCGACGTGGCGCGTCCGTCGTGGGTGCTGCCCGCGCCGTATGCGCACTGGTTAGAGCGCTATCAGGTGCAACGCGCCGCCTGAGCTTCCTTATCGCGCGGTGTTTGCGCCGCGCGTGAAAGGATCTGTTTCGAATGTGCCAACGGCCCCGCCCGTCTCACGACGCGCGGGGCCGTTGGCATGTTGCGCTGGTGGTGCGGTATCCGGCGCCGGTCAGGCTCGCTTGAACGGCAGTTCGACCTCGGGGGGGATCGGGCAGACGTATGGCTTGCCCTGGCGTCGGGCATGCAATTCGGCCTTTGCCTTGGCGAGCGTGTCGGGCGAGCGGAACAGATCGATGGCCGACGCCGCCATTGTCTTGGCGGCAAGCAGCATGCCCTTGTGAGCGAGCGAACTCTTGCCCTGAGCGACCAATTGCCATGAGTGGAACGGCGTGCCGAACGCATAGCATGCGGTGAAGCACTGTGCCGTTGGCGTAATCCAGCTCACATCGCCAACGTCGGTCGAGCCGTACAGCGTGGGCTCATGCCCCGCCTGGAACAATGCGACGTGATCGAACAGCGGCTTCGGGTCACGCCATGCCTGACCCAGAGTGCGAGTTGCGCCTTCGATGTCTTCGCGAGTGAGCGAGCTGTCCTGCACGCGCCGCGCATACGCGATTTCGGTGGCATCGTACTGCGGTGCGCCGAAGGCCTCCAGATTGCGATACATCACTTCGTTGAGCACGGTGTTCTGCACAAGGTTCGAGCACGCCTTGTCGAAGACCACTTCCATCTTGCACTCGGTCATGAGCGCGGCACCGCGTGCGATGTTCTTGACACGCTCGTACAAGTCGGTGGCTTGATCGTTGCGGGGGGCCCGCACGAGGTAGAGCACTTCGGCGTTTGCCTGCACGACATTCGGCGATGTGCCGCCAGTCTGGGTAATGGCGTAGTGCACGCGTGCGTCAGGCAGCATGTGCTCGCGCATGTAGTTCACGCCCACGTTCATCAACTCCACCGCATCAAGTGCGCTGCGACCGAGATGCGGCGAACTGGCAGCGTGCGAGGCTTTGCCGTGGAAGCGGAAATAGGCTTGCACGTTCGCGAGCGACTGTCCGGAGAACACGCCGTTGTGAACCGCGGGGTGCCACGACAGCGCTGCGTCGAGATCGTCGAACAGCCCGGCACGCGCCATGAACGTCTTGCCTGAGCCACCTTCCTCGGCGGGGCAACCGTAAAAGCGCACCGTGCCCGGCTGACCCGTGGCTTCGAGGTGGGATTTCACGGCGGCCGCCGCGAGGTGTGCGGCGGTGCCGAGCAAATGGTGACCGCATCCGTGACCGTTGCCGTTGCCGATCTCCGTCGACGGTTGGCATGTCAGGGCGTCTGCCTCCTGACTCAGGCCGGACAGGGCATCATATTCGCCGAGAATGCCAATGATCGGACCACCCTGACCTGCTTCGGCAACGAAGGCGGTCGGAATGCCCGCTACACCCCGTGTGACGCGAAAGCCTGCCGCTTCGAGCACTTCGATATGGAGGTCGCTCGACGCAAATTCTTCATAGCGAAGTTCGGCGAGATTCCATATCTTGTCGGCCAACGATGTGAACTGCGGGCTGTGACGTTCGATGTAGTCGATGGGGGATGGGTGCGGAGCTGCAATTTCAGACATGATGTCCTCCTGGAGAGTGAGCCATGGCGCCGTCAGAATTTCTGCCGGAAGCCGAGTGCGAAGACGACGGGATTGATGCCGGGCACGCCAAGCGGGTCGGCACCAAACGAAAGGGTCGATTGGCCATAGTTGCGAAAGCCGCCCACGCGGGCGTACACGCCGGTGAGCTTCGAGAATTGATAGTCGTAGCCGAGCAGGGCGCCCAGAGCGTGATCGAACTTGCCCGCGACGTTCCGATAGATGGCGCCGAAACGAACCACGTGCGGGCCGCGCTGCCAGACCAGCCCGAGCGAGTACACCTGGGCGTTGAATGTGCCCGGCCCGTTGGGGCGATTGAGCACGTAGCTGAGCGAGCCCATCGTTTCACCGAACTGGTAGGTGGCGCTGAGCATGTACGCATCGGTACGTGGACCGTTGGGCGCCCCGCCGGGCACGGTGCTCGTGGCAGCCCATACCGCGTTGTAGGAACCTGAGAGCATCAGCGGGCCGTGCCCGTAGTTGACGACGGTGCCGATATTGCTCGCGTTGGGACTGGCGCCGGCCACATTACGAGACGCATAAAGCACCGTGGCCGAGAGCCCTGCCAGATCGGGCGTTTCATAGCTCACCGCGTTGTCCACGCGCGCCTGGATCGATGCCGCGCCGGGGCCAAGGTCGGACACCACCAGTGCGCTGGTGGCATAGGGGGAGAGTTGTCCGACCGAGTAAAAGGGGTCGATGCCTTCCGGACCGATGGCTGGATATTGCTTGCCAAGCTTGAGGGTTCCCCACTCCGTGGACGACAGCGAAACGTTCGCTTCGCGGTTGTAAAACGCCGAACTGCTTTGCGGGCGGCCGCTCATGAGGTCGAAGCCGCTCTCGAGGCGAAACGCCGCACGCATGCCGCCGCCGAGATCTTCCGTGCCGGTGAAGCCCCAGCGCGATGTCGACGCACCGCCCGAGAGCAGTTGCAGGTTCTGCTGTCCGCTATTGCGCGAATACATGAGGAAGCTGTCGAGGGCACCGTAAATCTGCACGGTGGCGTGCGCGGGTGCGCTCGCGGCGAAACTTGCGCAGGCGAGCGCCAGCGTGAGTGAATATCGTGATGTCATGTCTCTCTGAATGTTCTTATCGAAAGGGGAGGCGCCGTGTGCGAATCGCAGGCGCGTGTCGTCCCCGGCCGCTTGTGAGCGCGGCCCGTTGTTATTTGGCGTCGTGAGCGAGAAGGCGAGCGTGCGTTGGCGCGCTAACCCGGTGGCCTCGTGGCGAGATCAGGGGTTCGGTGTGGCATCTGCGGGACGCTCGGGGAAACACCACAACGCGATCTGACTGACGATGCCGCAGGCGAGGAGGTACCAGGCAGGGGACATGGCATCGCCCGTGCGATGTAGCAGCCAAGTCACGTTGAACTGAGCGAAGCCGCCGAAGATGGTCACGCCCAGGCTA
Organism: Pandoraea fibrosis; assembly: GCF_000807775.2. Lineage (NCBI taxonomy): Bacteria > Pseudomonadati > Pseudomonadota > Betaproteobacteria > Burkholderiales > Burkholderiaceae > Pandoraea > Pandoraea fibrosis. The sequence goes on from NZ_CP047385.1 coordinate 805,983, forward strand.
TAGATCATGGCCAGCGCCGTTGCGCGCACGCGTCGCGGAAACGCTTCCATGATCAACAGGAAATATGATCCTGTGCCGAGCGTCGCAATCCCCATCACGAGGGTCACGATGCCGATCATGAGCGGGACGGAAGGCGCTGTCGTCAACCATTTGAATGCGGGGTAGACGCACAGCAGCGTGGCTAGCGACGTGACGATCACCACAGGTTTGCGGCGCGAGATGCGGTCGGTAATCCACAGACCGGATATCAGCGACGAGATCATCATGATCCCGCCCGACGCGCAGCCCGCCAGAAATGAAGTTGCCACGGGCAGGTGCAGGGTGCGCACGCCATACGCGGGCATGTAGAAAACGATGATGTAGAGCATGCTCGTGCCGCCCACGAGCATCAGCGTGCCGAGCGAAATGCGGCCTAAATAACACTGCATGATTTCCCGAAAGGCGCTCTGCTCACGCTCGGGGGCTTCGAATGTCTCGTCGAGATTGCGGCGGATATACATGCCGACCGGCCCAACCAGCAGGCCGAGCACAAACGGAATGCGCCAGCCCCAGCTTTCGAGCGAGGCCGGCGTGAGCGTGGCGGAGAGCAGTGCACCGAACATGGCGCCGCACAGGGCTGCCGCCCCCTGGCTCACCATCTGCCAACTCACCATGAAGCCGCGGCGCGACATTGGCCCCGACTCCATCAGGAAGGTCGTGGCAGCGCCGATTTCACCGCCGGCCGATAACCCCTGCAGCAGTCGTCCCAGCACGACCAGCACCGGCGCGGCCACACCGAGGGTGGCGTAGCTCGGTGTGAGGGCAATCAGGGCGGTACCCACCATCATCAGCGCAATGGTGAGCGTGAGCGCGGCGCGACGCCCCGCACGATCCGCATAGTTGCCAATCAGAATGCCGCCGAGTGGTCGCATGACGAAGCCCACCCCAAAGGTGGCCATGGCCAGCAAAAGCGGGCCCGCTCCCGAATCGATGGGAAAGAAGCTCTTGCCGATGATGGCTGCGAAGAAGCTGAAGACGGTGAAGTCGAACATCTCCAGCCCGTTGCCGATAGAGGTGGCGACGATGGTTCGGCGTCGTGCCGTACGCGAGGCGTCGGCAGGCGCGCTGGCGATGGGGCTGGCAAGTGCGCCGTGGATGGGCGAGGTAGCGTCATGCGTCATTCAGGATGTCTCCATGCGATGGGGGATCGTTCTGTCCATTCGCGCGTGTCGGCGAGATAGCCGGCGTTCGCGCGCATGCGACGATTCGAGGCGATCTTAATCAAGCCGTAATAATCCCGATACGCATAAATTCTTATCCTGATAACATCCATTTATCAGTGATAACCCCTGGTTTTCTGCGATGAAACTTCATCAGTTGCGCGCGCTTGTGGCCATTGCCGGCACTGGCAGCATTCACGAAGCGGCGCGCACGTTACATGTGACGCAGCCGGCCGTCACGCGGGCGTTGCGCGACCTCGAAACCGAGGTGGGGCTGATGCTGATCGTGCGAAGCTCGTCTGGCGTGTCGCTCACGCAGGAGGGCCGCGCCCTGCTCCAGCGCGCCGAATTGATCGTGAACGAGATGAAGCGCACGGAAGCGGAAATGATGCGTCTGCGCGATACCCGTCAGGGGCGTGTGTCCATCGGCGTCACGCCGCTCTCGGCGATCACTGTGCTGCCCAAAGCCTATAACCGCTTCCGGCAGACAATGCCTGACGTTGCATTGGAGTTTTCGGAGTTCAGCGCGTCGCAGTTGGTGGAGCAATTGAAGAGCGGGGCGCTCGATTTTGCGTTGGGCTCGGGGGTCGACGCACGAGAGTTCGGCACGGTGCGCGCGGTGCATCTGGCCACGTTTCCGATGTGGTTTGCGGTGTCCCGGCGCGGGCAGTTGGCGAACGCGACGTCACTCGCCGATTTGCGAGACGCCGAATGGCTGCACACCGCACCCTCCAGCGAGTTTCAGGCATTCCTGAGCGAGTTGTTTGCGCGTCAGGGACTCGCGCCCCCTCGACGGGTCACGCGATGTGCATCGCAAACGCTCTTCTACAGTCTGGCCGTCAACAGCAATGTCGTGACCTCGTGGACGCATCTGGCACTGCGCACGGAAGGCGCTGCCGAAGAACTCAAAACGCTGGATCTGCTCGAGCAACCGCCTGCGCGAAAGCTTTTCCTGCTGTTTCGGGACAGCGCCATTCCCACGGCGCCCGCCGAGTACTTCGTTCGCTGTATCGAAGACGCGGTCAAAGCCGAGCAGGTCGCGCGACGCTCGCGCAAGTCCTCCGCGCTGTGATCGCGCAGGCTGTCATTACCAGTTGATATCGACGCAGAGCACATGCAGGCCCTGTTTGGCCGGCGTGGCAATCGAGGCCGTCACGCAGAGGTGCGCCTCGTTGATGGAGAGGTAGGGAGGCGTGAAGTGCACTTCGCCGGGCGCGCGCATGGCTTCGATGAAGTACGGCCGCCGCGCCCAGTTCGCGCCCTCCGAATGCAGCAGTGGACGGAAACGTTTGGCGCGCTGTGACGAGTGGCTGTGCGGTAGCACGTTGTCGCCGATCTGACGCCCGAGGGCGTCGAGCAGGAAGCAACGGGCGGCGTCGGGCAGGGCGAGCAGGTCGTGCGTTGCCTGATCGATGGGCTGATTCTGCGCGAGGCGCGCCGCCGCCGATTCGATCCCGGCCACATACGGCGCAAGCCGTGCATGCTCGGCGCGCTCGCGCTCCACCAGTTGCGTGCGCAGTGCCGACGAGAGCGCGTCCATGCGTTCGGCCGCCACCTTCGGCGGCACCGGGTCGACGTCGGGCGCCGCGAAGTATTGCCCCTGCACGAAGTCGACGTTGCACTCCAGCGCAAGTAACGCTTCGCGATCCGTCGTGAGGCCGCCCATCATTACCAGTTGCCCTGATTCGTGCAGCAACGACACGAGGCCCGGCAGCACGCGGGCCAGGTGCGATTGCTCCGTCGCCTGCGCGAGAATGCCGCGATCGAGCGCCACGATGTCGGGACGCAGGTCCCAGACCCGGTCGATGTTCGAGTGCTTGGCGCCGAAGCCGCCCAGCGCGATCAGGAAGCCCGCTTTGCGCAAGGTGCCGACAATGGCGCCAAAGCGCGGCGTGTCGCCACCCGCCTGTTCCGGCACTTCGAGCACCACGCGTTGCGGCGATAGCCCGATGGCCTTGAGCGTGGCGATAAGCGCGTCGCCATAGACCGTATCCATCAGGGCGGCCGGGTGCAGACTCAGGAAGAGCCACGCGTCGCGGCTGTCGAATTCACAGAAGTTGCCCAGATGCAGCGATTCGGCGAGCCGGCCGAGTTCGAGCATGTCGCCATGGCGCGCCGCCAACGTGAAGACTTCGTGCGACGGCACATGACGCCCCTCGGCGTCGTGCGCGCGCAGCGAAGCGTGATAACCGATGGCCCGTCGGTGCGAGACGGAGAATACCGGCTGGAAGACGCTGCAAATCGTGAAGTCGCCGTAAATGACGATGCGCCGGCCGTCGTCGGCGGCCGTCAGTCGAGGCGGCAGCAAACCGGGGGCGTCGAGATCGATCATGGTCATGGTAGAGACGGGCGCGGGGGCAGCAGTGATAGGTACAGAATAGGCGAGCAAGAAGCGTGCTCAAAGGCGCCCAGCGGCGCCGGCGCTATTGTCCGCGATTTTCCCCCGGCGTTGTGACGCATCGCACCAGAGAACGGCGTGAGCGCACCAAAATGGGGCTTCACCTCTGATGCCGGCGGCGCTTGCGGGTGCGGCATGGCATTCCGTTCTCTGCGTACCCAACGCGCCGTCCCGACGAATTGCTTGCCTCAGGGCGCCAGCAATTGCGCTCGCCGCGCGACCCGGGCGAGGGTCAGCGCGCAGACCACGTTGAAGACGTGCAGGCCACCCGGACCGAGCAGCGTCACGACGACGGACGCGATCATCGGCCCGAGCATGCCACCGACCGAGAAGAGGATGAGTAGCGTGGCACTCACCGCTACACGTCGTTCGGGCGCCGTGCGGTCGTTCACATGCGAGACGATCAGCCCGTACTGCGTGAAGTTCACCGCCGAGAACAGGAACATCAGCACGAACACCAGCCAGTGCGCCTGAAAGAAGATCAACGGTGCGCAGAAGGCGGCCGAGGCAAACGCGAGACGCCGCGACAACGTGCGTCGGTCCATGCGATCCGAGAGCCGGCCCACCGGCCATTGCATGAGCAGCGCGCCGAAGAGCGCTACTCCCATCAACGTCGACAGGCTACCGATCGACAGGCCGATGCGGGTGAGGTAGACCGGCATGATGGCGTAGAACGCGCTGTACAGAAACCCGGCGAGGATACAACCGGGAATGGCGATGGGCGTGGCGCGCGACATTTCGGCGATGCTGTCGAAGAGGCTGATCGCCGGCTGTTTGACGAGCCGTTCGTCGGCCACGCGTGTCGGCCATCCCTGCATGAGGGTGATGGGCAGAATCGCCGCGACGAACAAGCCTGCCACGAGCAGGAGCTGGCCCTCGCTGCCGGCTTCGCCGATGTTGAGCAGGAACTGCCCGGTGCTCACGGCGAGATAGTTGATCGTGAGATAGGCGCCGAAGACGCGTCCGCGCATGGTGTTGGGCACCGAGCCGTTAAGCCAGCTCTCCACCGTGGTGTACATGCCCATCAGCGCGAAGCCTGTGCCGAGTCGTAGTACGCAGAGCATGAGCGTGGTCTCGCTCACGGCGAAGCCCATCACGAACAAGGCCGCCAGCGCCGTGAAGGCCACGAACGCGCGATGCTGCCCAATGCGCTCGATGAGCGAGCGGTTGTGGAACGCGCCCAGCAGAAAGCCGCCGTAATAGCACGACTGGATGACGCCGATCGTGAATGTCGACGCGCCGTACTTGAGCGCATGAAAGGGAATCGCGGTGGCGAACAGCCCGTTGCCGATGACCAACACACCGTAGCCCAGCAGAATGCCCATGAGCGCCGGATAGACACTGATGGGCAGCGGCACGGCGTCCGCCGGGGCCGGGCCGGGCGGTGTCGACGGTGCGCCCAGCAGGGACGCTTCCGAGAGGGGCCCCGGACGATCGGGTTCGTCTTCGGGAATGGCGGCATCTAGCGACGGGTCTCGCTGCATTATGTCTCGCGGGCCAGAGGATTGGGGGCAACAGGCTTTCATCGTGCCCGGCGACGACAATCCTTTGCACTGCAAAATGTGCAAACGGCGTGCAAGGCCGTCGCCGGAGGGTCGTGTGAGGCATGAGAGCGATACCCCGAATCATCGCACGAGATCGCCCGTTCCTGAACCGATCCGGATCGTGCCGCTGGCGCGACGCCAATGAAAAAGGGCGTGTTCCGGTCGGGAGCACGCCCTTCAATGCGCGCCGGTGCACCGATACCCGATCGGCGCACCGGCGACGCAACGCCTGCCATCAATGCTCGGTCACCCCCGCCCCGTGCCATACGTGCTGGCGGCGCTTGCGGCTGCCGATCCACGCAGCGGACAGCGCGCTGACGAGTGCGGCGCACAGCACATAGATGCAGATCATCCACGGCTCGCCGCCGTTCTTCTGCAACAGATAGGTGGCGACGATCGGGCTCAGGCCGCTCGCGAAGATCCCGGAGAACTGATAGACGAAGGAGATGCCGGTGTAGCGCACGTCGGCGTCGAACAGTTCCGCGAAGAGTGCGGCTTCCGGCCCGTAGATCGACGCATAGATCACGCCCAGCGGAATCACGATGGACAGCCACACGAGCATCACGTTGCCGCCACTCGCCTTCATCAGCCAGAACCCGGCAAACGAAGACAGCCCGGTCGCGAGCGAGCCCCAGAAGTAGATGCGGGTGCGACCGATACGGTCGGACAGTTTGCCGAAGAACGGGATGGTGAAGATCATCACGAACGCGGCCGCCATCACCCCGGTGAGGGCTTCGGTCTGGGAGAGCTTGAGCGTCTGCGTCAGATAGGCAATCGAGAACACGCCGAAGATGTTGAAGAGCACGCCGTCGATGAAGCGCGCGCCCATGCCGGCCAGCACGTTGCCGGGGTTACGCGTGAGTACCTCGGCAATCGGAATCTTGATCTCGGTGCCGGCCTTCTTGATCTTCGTGAACTCGGGCGTTTCCATCACGTTCAGGCGGATGTACATGCCGATGGCGACCAGACCGACCGACAGGAAGAACGCCAGACGCCAGCCCCACGAGAGGAACTGCGCCGAGGTGAGCGTATACGACAGCAACGCCACCACGCCCGAGGCTAGACACAGACCGAGCGCGAGACCCACCTGCGGGATGCTGGCGTAGTAGCCGCGCTTTTCCTTCGGTGCGTACTCGAACGCCATGAGCACCGCGCCGCCCCACTCGCCACCGAGTCCGATGCCTTGCAGCACCCGCAGCAGGAGCAGGAGGATCGGCGCCCACAAGCCGATCTGCGCATAGGTCGGCACCAACCCGATGAGCATGGTGGCGATGCCCATGATGGTGAGCGTCATCACCAGCATGCTCTTGCGGCCGAGCTTGTCGCCGAAGTGTCCGAAGATCACGCCGCCCAGTGGCCGGCTGAGAAAGCCCACGGCAAACGTGCCGTAAGCGAGCATCGTCGAGACGAGCGGATCGCTGCCCGGGAAATACAGCTTGTTGAACACAATGCCGGCGACCACGCCGTACAGGAAGAAGTCGTACCACTCGATGGTGGCGCCGATGAGGCTGGCGACGACGACACGGCGCATCTGCCGGGCGTCGGTCTGGGTCGATGCATTCATGGTTGTCTCCGGATCTTGTAATGGTTGGGGGCTGACGTGACTGGCTAAATCGTGACGGCAACGCTTGCCACTTCCGCTTCCGCTGGCGTCTGCCCGCTGCCGCGGATCTCCTGCATGCCCGACGCCTGCTTCCTGTCTTCGAGAATCATGTCGGCCGCCTTCTCGGCGATCATGATGGTCGGTGCATTGGTGTTGCCCGAGATCAGTTCGGGCATGATCGACGCGTCCACGACGCGCAGCGCCGCGAGACCGTGCACGCGCAAACGGTCGTCGACGACGGCCATGGTGTCGTGCCCCATCTTGCAGGTACCTGCCGGGTGATAGATCGACTGGCTGAACTGACGCGCGGCCTGCAACAACTCGTCGTCGGTCTGGTACTGCACCCCGGGGACGAATTCGCTGATGATGTGCGGCGCGAGCGAGGGGGCGGCCGCAATGCGACGCGCCACCTTGATCCCATCGATCACCACGCGATGATCGCGGGCGTCGGACAGATAGTTGGCCTGAATCACGGGGTATTGCAGCGGATCGTTGGACCGGATCTCGACGCGGCCCCGACTGTGCGGACGCAACTGGCAGACCGAAGCCGTGAACGCCGAGAAACGATGGGCTCCCTTGCCGGGCTTGTCGGCGGACAACGGCTGCATGTGGAACTGGATGTCTGGCCGTGTCACGTCAGGACGCGAGCGCGTGAAGATCGTCACCTGACTGGCGGCCAGCGTGAGCGGCCCGGTGCGGAACATCGCGTATTGCAGGCCGATCAGGGCCTTGCGCAGGGGATGATTCACTTCGTCGTTGAGCGTGCGCTCGCGAGTCTTGAAGACCAGACGAACCTGCAAATGGTCTTGCAGATTCTGACCGACACCGGGCAACACGTGACGCAGCGCGACGCCTGCTCTGGCAAGTACCGTCGTCGGACCAATGCCCGAGTTTTGCAGCAATTGCGGCGAGCCGATCGCACCGGCTGCGAGAATGACCTCGACGCGGGCACGCGCTTTCCTGCGCTCCCCGTTCTGCAAATATTCGACACCGACGGCGCGTTTGCCTTCGAAGAGGATGCGGCAGGTTTGCGCCCGGGTCTCCACGATCAGATTGCGCCGCTCGCGAACCGGCTTGAGAAAGCCTTTGGCGGTGCTGCAACGACGTCCCCTGAACGCCGTCTGCTGGAAATAGCCGACACCTTCCTGCGTCGCGCCGTTGTAGTCCTCGTTGAATGGAATGCCCGTGTCTTGCGCGGCGGCGATGAAGTGTTCCGCGATGGGGCGGCGCAGCCGCAAGTCCGACACCTTGAGCGGGCCACCCACGCCGTGATACTCGTTTGCGCCGTGCTCCTGATCTTCGGATTTGCGGAAGTACGGCAGCACATCGTCGTAGCGCCAGCCGCGATTGCCCAGCGCGGCCCAGTGGTCGTAGTCTTCGCGCTGACCCCGGACATAGAGCAGGCCATTGAGCGAGCTCGAGCCGCCGAGCACCTTGCCGCGCGGCCAGTCGATCTGGCGGCCGGCCACATTGGCGTCGGCCTCGGTGCGATAACACCAGTCGAGTTCCGGGTCGTGCATCGTCTTGAAATAGCCGACCGGGATGTGAATCCATGGATTGCTATCGGGGCCGCCGGCCTCGAGCAACAGCACCCGGTTCGCCGGATCCGCGCTCAGACGATTGGCGAGCACGCATCCGGCAGAGCCCGCACCTACGATCAGATAGTCGACCTCATGTTCCATACCGCCTGTCTCCTGCCTCGAGTCTGCTTCGATAGGGTGAAACGATTCGTTTCGGATTGTTTCGATCCAATGTCGGCGAGCCCTGTGCAAATGCCAAGGGAAAAACGATGTGCAACGGAAAACTGAAACGGATTTCGCGCTTGCCGTCTCAGAACGACGCAATTGCTGCGGCGCATCTGCGGGGTTTTACTAAGGAGCAGAGCTTGAGGTATGCGCGCCGGTCAAGGGCACGTTTGAGGCGTTTTCGATGTCGCACCGGGGTTATCCCGAGGCTGTTGGGTTTTAAATAATTGGTATATTTTGTTTCTTTTATTGATTGAGAGCGGCGGGCGACGAGCGAGGAGGCGCAATGCGCGAGACGATAACGCTGGACGAGGGGGACTTACGCGCGAGCGATGAAGCGCGGAATCTGCGAGCGCTGGCCGTGATCGAGCGGCTGGCCATGGCGGGGCAGCCCTACACGCTGTCGCAACTCGCGACGCGCCTGTCGATCCCGAAGGCCACCCTCATGCGCCTGATCGAAGCGCTCGAGATTTGCGGCTATGTTTCGCATGTGCCCGATTCGCGCGGATCGGAGCGAGGTCTGTCGCTGGGACCCCGGGCTGCGCGATTGGCGCTGGTCACGCTGGCGAACAACAGTTTTACGCGCGCGGCGCGTTCGCTGCTGCGCACGCTGGTCGATCGTGTTGGCGAGACGGTCAATCTGACGGTGCTCGACGGCGACGAGGTGCTTTACATCGAACGCGTGGAGACGAGCGAGCCGCTGCGCATGCAGATGCATCCCGGCATGCGGGTGCCGTTGCACTGCACGGCGAGCGGCAAGTTGTATCTGTCTCAGATGCCGCTGACTGAGCGTCGGGCGGTGCTCTCGCGGCTGTCGCTCAAGCGCATGACGCCGCGCACGATCACCGACGCGAGCCTGCTCGACGCCGAGCTGGATCGCCTGGCCGCGCGGGGCATCGGCATCGACAACGAAGAGTTTGTGCGTGGCATGGTTGCGGTCGGCGTGCCGGTGCGCGCCATTGAGGATGGACACGTGCGCGCCGTACTTGCCGTGCACGGGCCGACAGCGCGTGTGACGCTGGAGCAACTGCTGGGGCTGGTGCCGACGCTGCGAGAGACCGCGACGGCGCTCGCACCGCTGCTCGACTGGCAGCGGGCAAGCAAGACGGAGGCGTTGGCGAAAAAAGCGAAAGCGAAAGCGGAAGGGGCGGCGCAAGACCTGTCGGAAGCTCGCGCCAAAGCGTTCTGACGCGTCAGAACGTCTTGGCGAGTTCCTTTGCAGCTTCTTGCAGACGCGGCACGAACTCCATCGCTTTCGACAGCGACGTGCGCGAGACAGGCGCGTGTACGGCCACCGCAGCGATACATCCGCCGTCTTCCTTGAGAACCGGGGCGGCGACGCACGCGATGCCCAATACGAACTCCTCGTTATCGACGGCGATGCCCTTGTGCGCAATGCGGTCGAGTTCGCTCTCGAGCAATTCGGGATCGGTCAGCGTATTCGGGGTGAAGCGTTGCAGTTTCATCGCCCGCAGAAGCGCGGCGCGCTGTTCGCGCGGCATCATGGCGAGCAGCAACTTGCCGCTCGCGCTGCTGTGCGCGGGCACATGCGAGCCCGGCTTGAGATCGAGACGCAGCGGCCACGGGGCTTCCATGCGATCGAGATAGAGCACCTCGGTTTCGTGCAGCATCGTGAGGTTGCACGTCTCGCCGAGATCGGCCACGAGACGGCCAAGAATCGCGTGACGCATGCGCCGTGCCCCCGCTTGCATCATCACCCCCAGACTCAATTGCGCGAGGCGAGGGCCGATCACATAAGCATTCTTCTGCCCGGGTTCGCGAATGACCAGTCCACCCGCTTCGAGCGAGCCGAGCATGCGGTGCAGCGACGCCTTCGGCATCTGGATGTCGTGCGCCATGTCGGCGAGCGAGACCGGTGCATCGGCGGCGACGAGATATTCGAGCAGCGCAAACGCCCGCAGGGTCGGGGTGTCCGCCTTGTTGTCCGAAGGGGTGTCGTGCTGGGTCGCTGTGTCGTTCATATGCGCCGTTCCGGAAAATGGATCAGCGGTATTGTACCCAAACGAACTATCGAGCGGATTGAGCGACATTGGGCGGTTTCCGATGCGTTTCAGTTCGTTCGAATGTAGATGCGCCGACGCCGTCGCGTCAATTGCTAATTTTATTATTCGGAACGAATTGTTTCTAAAAATGGTTAACGCTATGATGCCCTGACATTGCCTTGGCACAGTGAAACCGTGGAACAGGAGAGGGACGTGATGGAGACTGCAACCCAACAACCGGATCGTCTGGTCGACGCTCGCACCGTATTCGGCATCGATACGGATCTGCAGGTGCCGGCGTTCAGCGAGCGAGACGATCACGTCCCCGAGATCGACACGGCGTACCGCTTCAACCCGGATGTCACGCTGGCGATTCTGGCGGGCTTCATGTGCAATCGTCGCGTGATGGTGCAGGGTATGCACGGCACCGGTAAATCCACGCATATCGAGCAGGTGGCCGCGCGGCTGAACTGGCCGTGCGTGCGGGTGAATCTCGACGGCCACATCAGCCGTCTCGATCTGGTCGGCAAAGACGCCATCGTCGTGCGCGATGGCCATCAGATCACCGAATTTCAGGAAGGCATCGTGCCGTGGGCGCTGCAACGTCCGGTCGCGTTGATCTTCGACGAGTACGACGCCGGCCGTCCCGACGTGATGTTCGTGATTCAGCGCATTCTGGAGCGCGACGGCAAATTCACGCTGCTCGACCAGAATCGCGTGATCCACCCGAATCCGGGCTTTCGCATGTTTGCCACGACGAACACCGTTGGCCTGGGCAATCTCAACGGCCTGTATCACGGCACGCAGGTGCTCAATCACGCGCAGATCGACCGATGGAACGTCGTCGCCACGCTGAACTATCTGTCGAGGGACGACGAAGCGGGCATCGTGCTGGCTCGTGTGCCGGAGCTCGACAACGACGCCGGGCGCACGCTCATCGATTCGATGGTGAGCGTGGCGGAACTCACCCGCAAGGGCTTCGCCACCGGCGATCTGTCGACGCTCATGTCGCCTCGCACGGTGATCAATTGGGCGGAGAACGTCGGTATCTTCCGCGACGCAGGACTGGCCTTCCGCCTCACGTTCCTGAACAAGTGCGACGAGGCCGAGCGCGCGGTGGTGGCCGAGTATTACCAGCGTGCCTTCGGCCGTGAGTTGCCGTCCCTCGATGGCGGCCGCTCGCTGCTGGCCGATGCGTCATGACGATCTCGGATCGCGAGGCGGCACGACGCGCCGCGCGTGGCGAAGCGCTGTGCGCCGCGACGGTACGCGCGCTGACCGGCGACGCCGCGTTGCACTACAGCGGCGCGCGCCTGTGCCGGAACATGCGGCCGTTGCCGTTGCATGCCCCGCATCTGCAAACGCTGCCGGGGCCCGCCGACCCGCTGAGCGCGCTCGCGACATTGCGCGGTGCCGCCGACGGCGCGGCGCTGCGGCTGAGACACAGCGATGCCGCCTTGCACCGCCGCCTGCAACCCGACGCACCGCTCGAACGCCTGCTCTTCGAGTTGATGGAACAGTTGCGCTGCGAGACGTTCATCCCGGCGGGCATGCCCGGCATCGCGAAGAATCTACGAGACCGGTTCGAAGCGTGGTCGCGCGCAATGCACGTCACCGGGGTGGCCGAGAGTCATGTCGGGCTGCTGCTCTATACCGTGGCGCAGATGGGCTGGTCGCGATTGACCGGCTATCCCGTCGTCGAGGACACGGAAGGATTGATCGAAGCCACGCGCATGGCCATCGCACCGCGCATTGGCGGCGCGCTCGCGGGGATGCGCCGGACGCGGGCCGATCAGACGGCCTTCGCCACCTACGCGCGCGAGCTGGCGGCCGACATCGCCAGCCTGATTCGTGCGGCGGGCGGCGAGTCGGCGGAAGACGCCAATAACGGCGACGACGAAGACGAAAAGGGCGTGCGCAACGCCTTCTCCCTTTTTCTCGATTTCGACGAACAGGAAGACGACGGCATCACGCTTGCGCATTCGGGCGATAGCCGAGTGCTCCAGGCGTCGGCGCAGGGTTATCGCGTTTTCACGAATCGCTATGACCGGGAGCTGTATGCGGGCACACTCGTGCGCCGTGCGTTACTGACCGAGTTCCGGGAGCGCCTCGACGAGCGAATCGTTGCGCAGGCGATCAACGTGCCGCGGCTCGCGCGCGCACTCAAGGCGGCGTTGGCCGTGCCGCAACGCGATGGCTGGTCGTTCGGGGAGGAGCAGGGGCGTATCGACGGCCGGCGCCTTGCGCAACTGGTCAGTTCGCCGGCCGAGCGACGACTGTTTCGGCTCGAAAAGCACACGCTGATCGCCGAGTCGATGGTGAGCTTTCTCATCGATTGTTCTGGGTCGATGAAGGCGCAGATCGAAGCGGTGGCGATGATTGTCGATGTCCTGTCGCGCGCGCTGGACGCGGCCGGCGTCACCAATGAGATTCTTGGCTTTACCACCGGCGCGTGGAACGGCGGGCGTGCCCGCACCGACTGGCTGGCGCGCGGTAGGCCGAGATTTCCGGGGCGTCTGAACGAGGTTTCGCATCTGATCTTCAAGGACGCCGTGACGAGTTGGCGACGGGCGCGAAGCGACATCGCGTCGTTGTTCAAGGCCGATCTGTTTCGTGAGGGCGTCGACGGCGAGGCCGTGGCGTGGGCGTGTGAACGATTGCGGGCGCGAAGCGCCAACCGGCGTGTGCTGATCGTGATTTCAGACGGGAGCCCGATGGATGCTGCAACGAATCAGGTCAACGACGAACACTACCTCGACCATCATTTGCGCGAGGTCGTGACGCAGCAGCAGGCCCGCGGCGATGTGGAAGTGCTCGGCCTCGGCGTCGGGCTCGATCTCAGTCCGTACTATCGCAATTCGCTCGCGCTGGATCTGACGGCTGTGCCCGACATGACAACGCTGTCGAGGCTTGTCGACTGGATCGGCAGCGGCGGCCGCCGCGCGCAGCCGTACCAGACGTAATGGCGCGTGCTACGCCATCTCCAGCAGCGCGTTCACCATCAGATGCCCGCCCAGCAGAATCAGCGTGAGGAAAGCGAGGCGACGCGTCGTGACGCCCGAGAGCGGCGGCGGATAACGGCGAGCCAGCAGCGTGGCGAACGTCACGATGGGGAACGCTGAGGCCGCTTGCCACCACATCGAGGCGGGCAACTGACCTGCGAAGGCGCTGTAGGTCGTGCGAATCGATGCCGTGACGGCGAACAGCAGGATCAAGGCGCAGCGAATCTGCACCAGTGTGAGAGGTTGCCGATAGAAATAGAAGATCAGCGGTGGCCCGGAGATGCCGAACATGCCGCTGAGCAGGCCACCGAAGATACCGCTGAAGAAGAAACCCGTATCCCCTGAGCGTTCGGCCTTGGGCGCAGGACGCAGCGCCGACCCGATACCGCCATACAGCACCACCGCACCGAGCAGCAGATGCAGTACGTTCGATGCCGTGCCGTTCAGATAATCGAAGAGCAGCACACCGACGACCACCGACGGCAGGATGCCGAGCGTCGCGGCGCGCACCGCTCGCCAGTCGATGTGATGCAGCGTGCCCGGCAGCGCCAGCGCGCTGTTCACGAGCGTGACCAGACTCACGAGGATGGCAACACTCGCCACCGGCGCCAGCCCGAAGCCGCTGGCACCGCCCAGCACGATCATGCCCAGCCCGAATCCCGTCACCGTTTGAAAATATGTGGCGAAGCCCAGTAGCAACATCAGGGGCAGATAGGCCTGAATCGCGTGCAGCGTCATGGCCGGATGGCGAGTGGCGAGACCCCGGTGAGCTTGGCGCGTGCGGCCTGCGCCTGCACGCAGGTCACGCCGATCACGTAATAGATGTCGTCGGCGCTGCAACCGCGCGACAGGTCGTTCGCCGGACGGTTCAGTCCTTGCAGCAAGGGGCCGATGGCCTTCGCGCCGCCAATGCGTTCGGCCAGTTTGTAGCCGATGTTGCCGGCGTCGAGGCTGGGGAAGATGAGCGTGTTGGCATGCCCCTCGATCTGCGAGTGCACGACTTTGCGCTGCGCGATTTCGGAGACGATCGCCGCATCGAGTTGAACGTCACCGTCAATGGCCAACCGGGGACGCGCTTCTTTCACGAGACGTGTCGCCTCCACGACTTTATCCACGGCCGCATGTTTTGCGCTGCCGCTCGTCGAGAACGACAGCATCGCGACGCGCGGTGGCTCCATGAGCAAGGCGCTGGCACTGTCGGCCGCCGCGAGTGCGATCTGCGCGAGTTGCGCCGCATCGGGATCGACCACCAGAGCGCAGTCGGAGAAGATCAGGCCGCCCTTCATCGTATGGAACGGCTCGCAGAGCATCATCAGGAAGAAGCTCGACACGAGTTGGAACGACGGCTGCACACCGATGATCTGTATGGCCATGCGCACCACGTCGGCCGTGGTGTTCACCGCACCCGCGACGGAGCCGTCGGCATGGCCGAGGCGCACCATCATGTTGGCGAAGCCCAGCGGCGAGCGCATTTCCTCGGCCGCTTGCGTGCGCGTGATTCCCTTCTTTGCGCGCATGCCGTACCACGTCTCGGCGAACGCATCCGCCATGTCCGACGTTGCCGGATCGATCAGCTCCATACCGGCCAGATCGACGCGTGCCACGTCGGCCGCGCGCTGTGTCCTGCCAATGTCGCCGACAAGCACGATGCGTGCGATGCCTTCACGCGTCGCCCGGGCGGCAGCCGTGAGCATCCGGTCGTCTTCCGATTCGCACAACACGATGCGCATCGGTGCACGCCGCGCCGTCTCGATGATCCGATTGATGGCTTTCATGATGTCCGGAAAATAAAAAAGCGCCCCCGGCACCCACAGAGCCGGGAGCGCTGTAACACGAATTACCTCAACCGCGTCAGACGTAGTCCTTGTACTTGTCGAGCATGCGCACCGGCTTGGACAGCGCGTCGCGGCGGAACGGATCGCCCAGCTCGCGGGTGCACATGATTTCGATGATCGTCGTCTTGCCGTGGTTCATCTGCAGGTCGATGGCCTTCTTCAGCGCAGGGCCGACATCTTCCAGACGATCGACCACGATGCCCTCGGCACCCATCGCACGGGCGATGTTGGCGAAGCTCGGGCTCTCGAGTTCGCCGGCGACGAAGCGACGATTGTAGAAGTCCACCTGATTCTTCTTCTCGGCGCCCCACTGACGGTTGTGGAAGACCACGGCGGTGACCGGAATGTTGTGGCGCACGCAGGTCAGCGTTTCCATCAGGCTCATGCCCCAGGCGCCATCGCCGGCATAGGAGATGGCCGGACGGTGCGGTGCGGCAACCTTTGCGCCGATGATCGTCGGGAACGCGTAGCCGCAGTTGCCCCAGCTCATGGCAGCAAAGAAGCTGCGTGGCTTGTTGAAGCGCAGGTAGCTGTTGGCCACCGAGTTGATGTTGCCGATGTCGGTCGAGACCATGACGTCTTCCGGCATCGCCTTCTCCAGCTCGCGCAGCACCTGACGCGGATGCAGATACTCACCACCGTTGAAGGTGCGCTCCTGCTTTTGCTCTTCGATCATGTCGAGGCTGTACGGATCGCGCTCGTGCGTCCAGTCGTCGAGCTCCTTCTCCCACGCGGCCTTTTCGGTGGCGATCTGGTCGGCGCGGGCCGCGCGCGTGGCATCGCACACGAGCGTGCGCTGCGCCAGACGTTGCGACAGGGCCACGGCGGCGGCCTTCGCATCGCCGCAGATACCGACCGAGATCTTCTTCACGAGGCCGAGCATCTTGTGATCGGCGTCGATCTGGATGATCTTGGCGTTCTTGGGCCAGTAGTCCAGACCGTGTTGCGGCAGCGTGCCGAACGGTCCGAGACGCGAACCGAGGGCGACGACCACGTCGGCCTGTGCCAGCAGCTTCATCGCAGCCTTCGAGCCCTGATAGCCGAGCGGACCGCACCACAGCGGATGATTCGCCGGGAACGAGTCGTTATGCAGATAGCTGTTCACGACCGGTGCGCCGAGGCGTTCGGCCAGTGCCTTGCACTCTTCGATCGCGTCGGCCATGACCACGCCGCCGCCCGAGATGATGACCGGGAACTTGGCTTGCGCGAGCAGTTCGGCAGCTTCGTTCAGGCGCTCTTCGCCACCGGCCCCGCGGTCGAGTCGCTGCGGACGCGGAATCTCGGTCTTGATCTGGCCGTAGAAGTAGTCGCGCGGAATGTTGAGTTGCGTCGGGCCCATTTCGGCCATCGCGCGATCGAAGCAGCGGCCGGTGAATTCGGCCATGCGGGCCGGGTGCGTCACGTGCCCCTGATACTTCGTGAACTCCTGGAACATCGGCAACTGCTTCGCTTCCTGGAAGCCGCCCAGACCGATGCCCATCGTGCCGGCTTCCGGCGTGACGATCACGACCGGGCTGTGCGCCCAGTAAGCGGCGGCAATCGCCGTCACGCAGTTACTGATGCCCGGACCGTTCTGACCGATCACCACACCGTGACGGCCCGACACGCGGGCGTAACCGTCGGCCATGTGGCCGGCGCCCTGTTCATGCACTACCGGGATCAGACGAATGCCGGCAGGCGCGAAGATGTCCATTGCGTCCATGAAGGCCGAGCCCATGATGCCGAACATCTCGCTCACGCCGTTGGCGACCATCGTTTCAACGAAGGCTTCGGACGGCGTCATGGCCTGCGGGCCACCGTCGGCGGCAGTCAGTTGCTGGGTGGCCGTAGCCGGATCTTTGGCATTCATGGGTGTCTCCAGTGAAAAATAAACGGAACAAATAATTCCGATTTCGTTGCGTATGTGGAAATCTAGGCGATCTGTTTGTCGTGGTCAATCAGTATTTTTATTATTTGGTACGTTTTGTATTGAAAAATGAAAATGCCGCGACAAGGCCATAGCCCCACGAAGGGATGGGGGAGCGTCAGAACGCGGGGCGATCCTTGCGGAAGGCGTTTTTCACTTCGATCTTGCCGTCGCGCAGGGTGAAGACATCGACCATGCGTGCCTCCACGCGGCTACCGTCTGCCTTCGTGCCGCGAAAGGTCGACTCGGACACGCCGCGATTGCCGGTGACGAAATGCACGCCCTCGGTCCATGAGGCGTCGGGGAAGTTCTCCCACGCAGACTGAAACGCGGCGCGCACGGCGTCGCGTCCTTCGAAGGTGCGACCCAGCATGTCGGGACCGGCCACGGCGTGAAACACGCAGGCGTCCGTCATGCAGGCCATGAGGGCGTCGATGTCATGGCGGTTCCAGGCGTCGTTGAAGGTCTTGAGCAACTGGATGTCGGCGGATTCGTTCTGAGTCGTCATTGCAGATTCCAAAAAAATGCAGAGGGGAAGACGGATCAACGCGCTTCGTCTTGCGCGTGATACCGCTGATAGAGGAAACGCTGGCCGATGCGACGGAAGGGCGCAAAGCCTTGCCACTGCACGGTGCCGAACACGTTCGGGTATTGCAGCGCCGAGTCGTAGATCGGCAGATCCCACGACGGGTCGCGCTGACCGGCAATGCGCTGGGCGAGGCGGCGTCCGGCGTGCGCCGAGAACGACACGCCGTTACCGCCATAGCCCACTGCGTAGAACAGGTTATGCCGGGGATCGGGCTGCGTGACGCGCGGCATCATGTCGTGACTGACATCGACCCAGCCCCACCACGAGTAATCGATGCGAATGCCGCGCAGTGCCGGAAACTTGCGATGCAGGCCTTCGACGAGCACCGCCATGTGTTTCGGATTTTGCGCATCCGCGCCAGTGATCGAACTGCGGCTGCCGATCTGCAGGCGGTTGTCCGGCAGCAGACGGTAGTAGTAGCGCAGCGTGCGCGTGTCGGTAATGACTTCGTGCGTGCGAAAGCGCGTGGCTGCGATTTCGTCGGGCGTCAGCACGCGCGTGACGAGCGAGTTCGACAGAATCGGCATGATCTTGGCGCGCAGCGCCTTGGTCACGTCGTTGCGTGTGTAGCCGCCGGTCGCGAAGGCAACGGCCTTGGCGCGCACGACACCACGCGGCGTGCGCACATGATGCACCCCGTTGATCGTCTCGACACCCAGCACCGGCGTGGACGGATGCACGCGAGCGCCGAGCGCGCGCGCCATGCGCAGATAGCCGAACGCGAGCTTCAGCGGGTGCACGCCGATGCCGTCGGGTTCGTGCATGGCGCCGCAGCTTTCCTGATCGTCGACATACTGTTCGCTGACTTCGGCGCGCGAAAGGATGCGTGTGTCGTAACCGAAGACGTCGCGCATGACCTTGGCTTCGTTGCGAAGGAATTCCATCTTGCGATCGCGGTGGGCGATGTAGAGATGGCCGCCCGGTTGCGGATCGCACTCGGGCACTTCGGCGATGAGCGACCTGAATGTGTTGAAGCCCTCGCGGATTTCGGCATCCAGACGCAGGGCGGTCTCCTTGCCCCAGCGCGCGATCCATTGCGAGCGATAGAGTCGTCCGCTCGCGTTCTGCCCCTGACCGCCGTTACGGCTGGTGCATCCCCAGCAGGTGCGGTTCGCTTCGAGCACCATGGCGCGAATGCCATGTTCGCGAGCGAGGAATAACGCGGTGGACAGGCCGGTGAATCCGGCACCGACAATGACCACGTCGACATCGGCATCGCCGGGTAGCGGGCCGTCGTCTTCGGGCGGTTCGCCGGCGGTGGCGACCCAGTAGGTTGGCGCGTAGTCCATGCCCAGGCCGGGGCCAGACGAGACCAGGGGATCGTAAAGCGGATCGTATGGCGCAGCTTCGGAGCGACGATCCAGCGCGAAGGATTCAATCGTACCCACGTTAGGCTCCTGACGGAAATGAGCCAATACTGCCAAGAACATTTTCCCGGCATTAGTACCACCGCCGCTTTGTGATGGTGCCAGCGCAAAGTGGCACCGCCGCAGCGTTTTCGCGGCTCGGGGAAGGCCTCTCTGGCACCACATTTTTCTGTCATGTGGCTCTAAACGGCGCGAATTTTGGCTGTAGATACTGGGCCAGACAAATGGGGGCCTCGTGTCGTCATCCGACGACATGGCCCAAGCGTGCACGGCCACGGTCGACGAGCCCCCGCCGAATAACGCCCCGCGTACTGGAGACAGAACATGCTCAGATTGTTGATTGGCCTTGGATTGCCGTATCTCGGCGTCGTGGGGTTGCTGCCGTGGGCGGCGTCCGTCGAGCGCTATGTCCTCGGCGTGCCGTTCATCTACGGTTGGATCTTCCTGTGGTTCGTCCTCACGTCGGCCTGTCTGTGGCTGTGCTGGACGCTGTTCGACCGTCACCTCGCGGAAGACCCGGCGTGAGTGTCGTTCGCGTCATTGCGCTTCTGATCCCTGCGCTTTTCTGACGGTCGGCACGTCCCGCCGTCATGCCCAGTTGGCGCGATACCGCGCCTCAGTACCGAATCTCCGGAGATTGCGTCGATGGCAACCCTTATCTTTGCCGGCTTCATTCTGTTGTCGGTCTATCTCGCCTTGCGAGCGCGCGGTGGACGCGGCCCTCAGAGCGTGCACGATTTTTTCGTCGCTTCGCGCCAGTTCGGCGCATGGCTCGTGTTCTTCCTCGCGGCCGGTGAGATTTACAGCATCGGGACGATGGTTGGCTTCCCAGGCGGCATTTACGCCAAGGGGCCGACATATGGCGTGTGGTTCCTCGGCTATATCCTGTTGGCCTACCCGGTCGGGTATTTCCTCGGCCCGAAGATCTGGGATGCGGGCAAGCGCTACAACGCCATTACGCTGCCCGATCTGTTCAAGGGGCACTTCAACAATCGCTTCCTTGAACTTGTCGTCGCCGTGACAGCGATTCTCTTCCTGCTGCCCTGGGGACAGTTGCAGTTCACCGGACTGGTGGCGGCGCTCAAGGGGCTGGGATGGAATTTCCAGCCGCTGTGGCTCATCTCGTTCTCTGCGCTATTGGCGTTCGTCTACATCGCCATTGCCGGCGTGCGTGCGTCGGCCTATATCGCCGTGCTCAAGGACGTGCTGATGGTCGCTGCGATCGTCATTACGGGGGTGGCGGTGGCGTGGGAGGCCGGCGTCACGCCCGTGTTTCAGGCGGCGAGCCAGCATGTGAGCAATACGATGAGTCCGCCGCAACTCACCTTCGCGATGACGACCATCGTGTTCCAGTCGCTCGGGATGTACGTGATGCCATTCGGCGTGCAGAACTTTTTCACGGCGAAGAGTGCAGCCACGATTCGCCGCACGCAGATTGCCATGCCGCTGTACATGCTGATGTATCCGTTCCTTGTGCTGGCGTCGTATTACGCGATCAGCCGGAACATCACGCTGGGCTCGCCGAACGAGGCGTTCTTCGCAGCCGTGACGCAGTTGCTGCCGTCGTGGCTGGTCGGGCTCGTGGCGGCGGGGGCGGCGTTGTCCGGTTTGCTGGTGCTCGCCGGCATCTGCCTCGCGCTGGGCCCCATCGTCACGCGCAATATTCTGTCGGGCATGCCGGAGCATCGTCAGAAGGCCAGCTCGAAGGTTGTCATCGTGCTGTATCTGCTGGGGTCGATCGTGCTCACGCTGCTGACGCCGAATCTCATGCTCACGCTGATCAACATGGCGTACTACGGCGTGACGCAGTTCCTGCCTGGCGTGATCGCCGTGGTCTTCCGCATGCGCGTGCGCGCGACGGCTGTGGCGGCAGGCGTGCTGGCGGGGCAGGGGCTTGCGCTTGTCCTCTATTTCAAGAATCCTGATCTTGGCGGCGTCAACCTCGGGTTGATCTGCCTGATCGTGAACGTTGTGGTCATGTCCGTGTTCAACCTGCTCCTTGGCGGCAACCGGGAGCGCTCGATGGATGCGGGTGTGGGCGCACTTTCCACCTACAAGAAGTGAAGATGACAGACAGAGACAACACCGCAGCCAGCCGCGACGACATTCGTGTCTACGTCGCACGCAAGATTCTCACGATGAACCCGACGCAGCCGGTGGCCACCCATGTGGCCGTGTGCGACGGGCGTATCCTCGCCGTCGGTGGTCCGGAGGACATGCGTCGCTGGACGGATGCGGCGCCGATCACGACATTGCGCGACAAGGTGTTGATGCCCGGTCTGGTCGAGGGGCATTGCCATTTGATGGAGGGCGCGATGTGGGATGCCGTCTATGTCGGCTATTACGATCGTCGTGGCCCCGACGGTCACTTGTGGGAGGGGCTGAAGACGCCCGCTGCCGTGCTGGATCGCCTGCGCGACGCGCAGCGGCGCATGACCGACGATCACAAGCCGCTGCTCGCCTGGGGCTACGATCCGATCTTCTTTGAAGGCGCGCCGCTCGTGGCGAGCGACATCGATACCGTGTCCATGACCCGCCCCATCGTCATCCTGCATGCGAGTGTGCATCTGATGAACGTGAACACGGCGATGCTGGCACTCGCCGGCATCGACGGGGACGCCGACATCGAAGGCATCGTCATGGGCGAGGACGGCGAGCCGACGGGCGAGTTGCAGGAGTTCGCGGCGATGTTCCCGGTATATCGCGTGATCGGCGAAGGGCTGTCGATCGCGGCAAGCGAGAGTGTTCGCGCGATCTGGAATTTCGGCCGCGTTGCGCAACTCGCCGGGGTGACGACAGCCACCGATCTCGTCAACGACCTGACGCCGTCGGGCAATGCCAATCTGCACGAGGCGACGCAGGACCCGAAGTATCCGATTCGCATCGTGCCCGCGTTTGCACCGCAACGCTGTCCCGAGGGTGGGCCTCAGCGCGTGCTTGACGCGCGAGAGGGCAACACCGACAAGCTGCACTACGGGCCGGTTAAATTCATCGTCGACGGCTCGATTCAGGGCTACACGGCGCGGCTGCGCTGGCCGGGGTATTACAACGGCAAGCCCAACGGCCTCTGGCTGATCCCGCCGTCGCAACTGGTCGAGACATTCTTGCCGTTCCATGAAGCGGGTCTGCAATTGCATATCCACACGAACGGCGACGAGGCCACCGACGTCGTGCTCGATGCCATCGAGACGCTGCTGGCACTGCATCCGCGTGTCGACCATCGCCACACGTTGCAGCATTGTCAGATGGCCGATGCGGCGCAACTGACGCGCGCTCAGCGGCTCGGCATGTGCGTGAATTTCTTCGCGAACCACGTCTACTACTGGGGCGATGCGCACTACCAGCGCACGATGGGCCCGGATCGCGCCAACCGGATGGACGCGGCCGAGATGGCGCTTCAGATCGACCTGCCGTTTGCGCTGCATTCCGATGCGCCGATCACACAACTCAACCCGTTGTTCACCGCGTGGTGTGCGGCCAAACGGGAAACGTCGTCGGGCCGCGTGCTGGGCGAATCGTTGCGTCTGCCTGTCGCGGACGCGTTACGTGCGATCACGCTGGGCGCGGCATTTTCGCTGGGGATGGATCATCTGATCGGTAGTATCGAGGTCGGCAAATACGCCGACTTCGCTGTGCTCGACGCCGATCCGTTCGAGGTGCCGGTGGACGATTTGCGCCAGATGCCGGTGTGGGGCACCGTGTTGGGCGGCGAAGTCTTTCGCGCGCCGACGTGATGCATAGGCGCACGGAACCCTCAGCCCCGCAGGGCGCCGGGACCGTCGTCAGGCCGCCGATCCCGATGATCGTCCTGGGCGGCTATCTCGGTGCAGGCAAGACAACGCTCGTCAACGCGCTGTTGCGCAACGCCGACGGCCTGCGGGTGACCGTACTGGTCAACGACTTCGGCTCGATCAATGTGGACGCCTCGCTCATCAGAGAGCGCGGCGACGACGTGATCGGGCTCGAGAACGGGTGCGTCTGTTGCACGATCGGCGGGCGTTTGGTCGAGACATTGATTGCCCTCGGCGAACGCGCCGAGCGGCCCGACTTGCTGGTCATCGAAGCGAGTGGCGTGTCCGATCCGATGCGTATCGCCCAAGTCGGGATGCTAGACCGAGCATTTCGGCTGCACGGCATTGTGGTCGCGGTGGATGTCGAGACGATCGATGCAGTGTTGGACGACCGCTACGTCGGCGATATCGTGCAACGGCAGATTGCAGCGGCCAGCACGCTCGTGTTGACCAAGACCGACCTTGTCGACGAGGCTATGGTGGCGACGGTCAGGCACCGTCTGGCGTCGCTGGGTGCCACGCAGATTGTTGTGACGGCAACCCACGGCGTGGTGCCACCCGAGATTCTCTTTCCCGACGTTGTTGACGAAGCCGGCGAGCCTGTTGCCGTACCGGGGCTGCTGAGTCCGCATTCGATGCGACCCGCATCCCATGCGCTGCCACGCGGCCTGCGGAGCTTCACTGTCGAAGCCTGCGGGGTGATCGACCGCGCTCGCCTGAAGGCCGCACTCGCGATGTTCCCCGAGAAACTATTGCGCGCCAAAGGGTTCGTCTCGCTGCGTGCCGGCCAGATCAGTGAGCTTCATGTCGTCGGGCGTCGTTCGATGTTCACACGCCGCCCCGATATCCCGGCATCGTCGTCGACGATCGTGCTGATCGGCATCTTTTCCGACGAAGAGCAGCGTTTGCTGACACAGGCGCTGGTTTGCGCCGTTCTCTAAGGCCATCGGCCGCGCTTCCTTCTTTCCTTCGTTCGACGCCCGCGCAGTGAGTTCGCGCACCGCAAAGCAAAACCGGCGGCAGATGATCTGCCGCCGGTCATGACGTCTATCTCGCGATCAGATTTCGAAGCCGGGGTCCGGCGAGCGCAGCTTGCGCCAGATCGAACGCACGGTGAACGCGACGAGCAGTACCGTCAGACTGACGACTCCCAGGGCGAGCGGTGTGCGCTGGTCGGGAATGAAAGCCATGGCACCGACGATGGACAGCATGCCGATGATCGCGACCCAGGTGAGGTACGGATATCCCCACATCCGTACCTTGAGCTTGCCCGGCGCTTCGCGTTCGAGTCGTTTGCGCAGCTTCAACTGGGAGAACGCAATCAGCACGTAGACGAAGATCGCGACGGTGCCGTAAGAGTTCACCAGAAACGCAAAGACCGTGTCAGGCGAGACGTAGGACATCACCACGGCCGCGTACCCGAACAGGGTGCCGACGAGAATCGCACGTACCGGCACGCCACGCGCATTGAGCCTGGCAAGCGAGCGCGGCGCATCGCCACGGCGCGTGAGGGCGAACAGCATGCGCGACGAGGCGTACAGACCGGAGTTGAGTGCCGAGAGCACTGCGGTGAGCACGACGGCGTTCATGATGTGCGCGGCTGCCGGAATGTGCATGGCTTCGAGTGCGCTCACATACGGCGTGGCCATGCCGGTCGAGTTCCAGGGCACGAGCATCACCACCAGCAGGATCGAGCCGATGTAGAAGAACAGCACGCGTCCGATCACCGAATTGGTCGCGCGGGCGACGGCTTGCTGTGGTTCGGCCGCTTCGGCGGCGGCGATCGTCACGATTTCCGCACCGAAGTAGAAGCCGGTAGCCGCGACGGCGCCGGCCATCACGGGGCCGATGCCATTGGGCATGAAGCCGCCGTGCGAGAGCAGATTGCCGGTGCTCGCGACCGCGCCCGGCCACATCCCGAATACGAAGAGCGCGCCGAGGAACAGGAACACGACGATGGCCGCGACCTTGATCGATGCAAACCAGAACTCGAACTCGCCATACGAGGCCACCGACACCAGATTGGTCAGCGTGAGCACGACAAGCAATACCAGACTGATGGCCCACGCGGGAATATCGGGTAGCCAGAACTGAATCAGGTTGGCGCCTGCCACGGCTTCCACCGCGACGACGATCACCCAGAAGTACCAGTACATCCAGCCGGTGAGAAAGCCGGCAAGCTCGCCGCCGACCGGCTTGTCGTTCCACGCGAGGCGCGCGTACTCGTAGAACGATCCGACGGTGGGCAGCGCACACGCCATCTCGCCGAGCATGCGCATGACGAGCACGACGAGCGCGCCGGTGATGAGGAACGACAGCACCGCTGCCGGGCCGGCTGCATGTACGACCACGCCGCTACCGACGAAGAGTCCCGCGCCGATCACACCGCCCAGCGCGATCATGCTCATGTGCCGTTGCTTGAGGCTCGATTGCAGATGCGTGCCGTTGTCACGATTGGCCATGGCGACCTCCCGTGAGGTGGCGCGCGATCGGCGCGGCGTTAAGCGAGAGACGAGGGGAACGGGAAGAACGGGAAGAACGGGAAGAACTGGGATAAGGGAAGAACCGGGGGGAAACGACAACAGCGACCAGGCCGACTGAATGCCGCTCGCGGGCAAGACGCCCGCTCTGCAATGTCTCGACTGCCACACAACCTCCTGAATGCCTTGTTTGACGGCAGGTGCGGCGGGGGGAGCCGCCCTGCGTCTTTTGTGATGACCAACGGACCTGCTATGACCTCGTCAGACCTTGCCTTTCCAGGGCACGAGTACGCGTTCCAGATAGCGCATGATCAGATCGAAACCGAAAGCGAAGAAGCCGATCACGATGATCCCCATGATCACGATGTCCGACGCGAGGAACTCCGCCGCGTTGAGCACCATGAAACCGAGTCCGCTCGACGCCGCCACCATTTCGGCGGCGACCAGCGTGGTCCATCCCACACCGATGCCGATACGCATGCCGGTGAAAATTTCCGGCAGCGCCGACTTCACGATGACGTGCATGACGATCTGGCGCGGTGAGGCGCCCATCGAATACGCCGCGTGAATCTGTTCCATCGATACCGACCGCACCCCCGCACGCGCTGCGATGGCAAGCGGGGCGAAGATCGCCAGATAGATCAGGAACACTTTCGAGAACTCGCCGATGCCGAACCAGATGATCACGAGCGGCAGATAGGCGAGCGGGGGCAGGGGACGGTAGAACTCGATGGGCGGATCGAATACGCCGCGCGCCACACGCGACACCCCCATCAGAATGCCGACCGGGATGGCAGTGATGCACGCCAATGCAAAGGCGCCGAACACGCGATACAGACTCGCGAGCGTGTGTTGCCACAGCGTGGAGCCTGCGAAGCCCTCGGTCATGACCTGCATGAACTTCTCGACGATGGCGCGCGGTCCCGGCAGGAACAGGGGCTTGATCATGCCCGACGAGGTAATGGCGATCCACAGCAGCAACAGCGCGATGACCGTCACGATGCTGATGGCAAGACTGGGCCCCTGGCCCGGCGCGCCGAACGATTCTCCTGCCTTGACCGGACGTGGCGCGAACATGCGGGCGAACCAGCCGCGTTGACGCGGCGTCCGAGGTGCCGAAGGGGCAGTGGCCGGGCGTTGCGTGCTGCCGCCGGCGGGGGATCCGGTCGGGGTCGCGTGGGGAGTGGTGACGGGTTTGGTCATCATGATGGCAGCGTCTCCTGCTTCGATCAGGCGGCGACCGCGCTGGTGCCGGACGTCGCCGTCTGGCCTGCGCGTTCGTCGCCGTAGATGATGCTGAGCACGGTCTCTCGCATGGCGATGAAATCGGGGCTCGACTTGATGGCGCGCGCATCGCGGCATTCGAGATAGCGCTGGTTGAAATCGAGTTCGTAGGTGTGCGTGATACGGCCCGGGCGCGGCGACATCACGATGAGTCGGCTCGCGAGAAAGAGGGCTTCTTCCACGCTGTGCGTGATGAAGAAAATCATCTTGCCGGTCTCGCGCCACACGTCGAGCAGCAATTCCTGAATGGTTTCCCGCGTGAGCGCGTCAAGCGCGGCCATCGGCTCGTCCATGAGCAGCATCGACGGATTGCACGTGAGCGCGCGCGCAATGCCTACGCGCTGCTGCATGCCGCCGGAGAGCTGGTAGATCATGTGGTTGTGGAAGTCCTGCAAGCCGACCAGCGCGAGGTTACGTGCCGCACGGGCGCGCCGTTCCGTCTTGGGAATGCCTTGCAGCTTCAACCCGAATTCGGTGTTCTCCATCACATTGAGCCAGGGCAGCAATGCGTGCTTCTGGAACACCACGCCACGGTCGGCACCGGGCCCCTCGATGGGGGCGTCGCCCAGCAGCAATTCGCCGGAGGTCGGTGCGATGAAGCCGGCCATCAGACTCAGTAACGTGGTCTTGCCGCAACCCGAGGCGCCCAGCGCCACCACGAAATCGCCGGGTGCGATGCTCAGATCGACGTGCGCGAGCGCCTGTACCTGCTCGCCGGGACGCCGGCCGGGATAGACGACGCTGACGTCGTTGACGATGAGTTGTTCCATGAAGCCCTTCTCCTGTCGATCCAGCGATCGGGGAGGGGCGTCTGCACCGGAGATCCTCCGATGCGGGCGCCCCGGCGCGGCTTACTTCAGTTTGAGTGCGGCGTCGACATAGCGCGACGTGACGTATGGCGTGTAGTCGGCCTTGACGGCGTTGATCTTCTGCTGGCTCTTGAGGAACTCGGCCGTGTCCTTGAGCGCCTTGGCCGCGCGGCTGTCCTTGCCGCCGCCGAGCCATTCGCCGGAGGCCTGCTGCTGCGCCGACGGATAGGCGTAGAGCGAGAGCGCGCCGGGTACGTCCTCCGGCTTGCCGCCGATCATCTTCACGATCGCTTTGACCTGCGGCGAACCGGCGGACCATGCGGCCTGGTTCTGGCGATAGGCGGCGTCGGCGTCGGCGATCACCTTGACGAATTTCGCCATGAAGTCGGCGTTCGCTTCTCCCCATTTCCGGTCGACGGCGATACCGTCGAACGTCGGTTTGCCCTGCTTCGACAACTCACCCGACGTGATCAGCACATGACCGCTTTGCTTGATCTGCGCGAGCGCCGGGTCCCATACATACGCCGCGTCGATATCGCCGCGCTCCCATGCCGCCACGATCTGGTTCGGCTGCATGTTGAGTACCGTCACCTCGTTGGGCTTGATCCCCCACTGTTGCAACGCAAACATCGTGTGGTAGTGCGTGGTCGAGACGAACGGCACGCCAATCTTCTTGCCCTTCAGGTCGGCGGGCGTCTTGATGTTCGACGCGTTGCGCACGACCATCGCTTCGGCCTGATTGATGTCGTCGAGAATCCAGAACAACTGAAGGTCAAGCCCTTGCGAGACGGCCGCTGCCATGGGGCTGGAGCCGAGCACGCCGATCTTGATGTCGCCCGACGCGAGCGCCGTGCCGACCTTGGCGCCGGATTCGAACTGACGCCAGTGAATCTTGTAGCCCGTGGCTTTTTCGAACTCGCCGCTGGCAATCGCGACCAGCCACGGGTCGACGATCTGCTGATAGGCAATCGTCACCTCTTTTTCCTGCGCCTGGGCCGTGGCGGGCAACGTCAATCCAAGCGTCAGCGCGGCAGGTAGCGCGGCGGAGGCCAACGCGGTAGCAGCGAACACCCGTCGCAGCCGGTTCGGAAGTCCATTCATGGTTCACCTCTAATCGGAAATTTCGGTGGAACACTCGGGTTGACGCGGCTGGGATTACGAATCGGCGTCAAGTGACTGCATCATTGCTGCCTGCATTTTTGTTCGTTAGAGCCAGTTGGCCGCATTTGATGATGCCAACTGGTCCAGATCGCGTGGAATCGGCCCGTGAGCCGCATGGATGCTGGAATTCGAACGAAATTCGATTGACTGCGGATAAACCCGAATTCGGAATAAACGTCACCGTCTCATGAGTAATAATTGACGCTCTGGAAGTAACAAGAAGAGAGGGCGCGATGTCGAGCCGGATTTCTGCGGCGATGTGGAACCAGTTGTTTCTGATGTCGGCGCGCGCCGGCATGGGATTGCAGAGCCAGATACGCCAGATGCTGGTGTCGGCGATTCTGGACGAGCGCCTGATGCGCGGTGCCGCAGTGCCGTCGTCGCGCGAATTGGCGGAAGGTCTCGGCGTGGCGCGCAACACGGTGGTGCTGGCCTACCAGCAACTGGTCGACGAGGGCTATCTGATCGCACGCGAGCGACGCGGCTACTTCGTGAACGGCGACATCCTCGCGCCGCGCGTCGGGTCGCAGAGTGCGCCGGTGAAGGCGGCACCGGAGCCGGCGGCTGGCACCATTGCGCCGCTGGACCCGTCGACGCCGGATTGGGAGGGCCGCTACGTGGTGCGTCCGTCAGGGCAGCGCAACATCGTGAAGCCCATCGACTGGCAGCAGTACCAGTACCCGTTCATTTATGGTCAGTTCGATCCGACCATGTTCCCGACGGCGGACTGGCGCGAATGCTGTCAGAAGGCGCTCACCATCATGGAGATTCGCGACTGGGCGCCGGACATGATCGCGCGCGACGACGAGACGCTCATTCAGCAGATCCGCACGCGCGTATTGCCGCGACGCGGCGTGTGGGCCGACGCCGACGAGATCGTGCTGACCAACGGCGCGCAACAAGCGCTCTATCTACTGGCGGATTTACTGGTCGGCGCGCACACGACGGTAGGGATCGAAGATCCCGGCTACCCCGATGCGCGCAATATCTTCGCGATACGCACGCCCAAGCTGGTCGGTTTGCCCGTCGACGAATACGGGGTGCCTGTCGACGACCGGTTGTCGCAATGCGACTACGTGTACGTGACGCCCTCGCATCAATGCCCGACGACGACCACGATGCCGCTCGCGCATCGCGAAGCCTTGCTGCGTCGCGCGGAGACCGAGGACTTCGTGCTCATCGAGGACGATTACGAAAGCGAGAACAGCTATTCGGACATCCCGATTCCGGCGCTCAAGAGTCTGGACCGCAGCGATCGGGTGATCTATATCGGGAGTTTGTCGAAGTCTTTTGCGCCGGGATTGCGGTTGGGATACATCGTCGCGCCTGCGGCGTTGGTGGCCGAGTTGCGTGCGCTGCGACGCTTGATGATTCGTCATCCGTCGGCGTTTATTCAACGTTCGTTCTCGATGTTCCTCGCGCTGGGCCACCACGACGCCTTGCTGCGCCGTCTGGCGGACACCTACGCCAATCGCGCCGAAGTGCTGAGCGCGGCGCTTGCCACGCATATGCCGGAAGCGTCGTTCGTGCAGGTGAAGGGCGGGGCGTCTTGTTGGGTACGGGGGCCGGAAAACCTCAATGCCAACGTGCTGGCGGCGCGGGCGAAATCGCGCGGCATTCTGATCGAACCGGGCGATGTGTTCTTCATGGGCGATGCGCCGCCACGCAATATGTTCCGGCTGGGCTTCTCCTCGATACGGCTCGAGCATATCGAGGCGGGCATCATCGCGCTGGCCGAAGTGTTGCGTGAAACGTTGGCGACCGGGCCGGGGCAATAGGCGAGACGCCTTCAGGCACCGGTCGCTCGCGACGGAGTGTCGCGAATTCGTTAGGGCGTGCCGTTTCGTCCGTAGCGGCGAAAACCTTCGTTCGACGACAGGCGTTCGTAATAGGCCGCGACGGCATCGAGCGTTGGCCTATCGACTGGCGTGGCGAACCAGCGATGCACGGCCAGACCGATCGGGATGTCCGCGAGCGTGAACGTATCGCCACAGACAAAGGCTTGCGTCGACTGCAATTGCTGCTCGAGCACGCCCATGAGTTCCGTCCATCGCGCAACGCTGCTGGCCACCATGCGGGCGTCGTCGTATCCCGGGGCGCGACGAACGATCGATTTGAACGGATACACCCATGCCGGATTCAGATCCGAGGCCTGCCAGTCGATCCATTGATCTACGCGGGCACGTTCGCGCGGTGCAACGGGATAAAGGTCGACGCGTTCACGCGAAGCGGCAAGGTAGCGCAGGATGCTGTTGGATTCCCACAGGACGAAGCCGTCGTCGTCGATCACCGGCACCATCTTGTTGGGGTTGAGCGCGACGAACGCCGGAGCGTCCAGCTCGCGCGATGGGTCGCCGTCACCCCATGGCGGATTGACGAACGGCGTGTCGAGTTCGTGACACAACCACAATACCTTGCGAACGTTGATGGACGCCGGTCTGCCGAGGATGCTGAGCATGGGTAGCCTGTATCGATGGGATGGGGAAGGGAACGGCTCCATTCTAGTGACGCCGCCGGGGCGACGATAGATACAGATTGACGGCTTTCCGAGCGAAGCAGGGCGACCTATGGTGGCCACGCAATCGCGTGGCCGCCGTCTCCCGATACGTGCCTTAAGCGGGCACGGCAGCGGCTGCCGCCTTGAGGGCTGCGGACGCCGCGTCGATGAACTCGCCGGTGCGTTCGGTGCTCAGCTTGCCGCCGGACCAGTTCAGCGTGAAGCAGAACGTCACGGGTGTCGTGCGGACTTGCATCTGGCCCGCGAAGCACAGGCAGTGGAACGACTCCCAGTCGAGGCTGCCCCCTTTGCCGAACGACAGATGGCCGTCGGGAACCGCCATCCAGAGCGCGTCGGCCGTTGCCTGAATGCGCTTGTATTCGGTCAGCGACGACGGCTTGCTGAAGAACTTCCCGGCCAGTGACTGCTGGTACCAACGAACCATTTCGCTGGCTGTGCTCAGCATCGCCTGCTTGTCGTTGATGACGTCGGTACGGGGCTTGAGCCCGAGGTTTTCATTGTTGCCGAGCTTGACCATGCCGGCCCAGCCGAGATCGACGCCGGAGTCTGCTCCGGCCAGATAGGAAAAGAGTTTGCGGGTGGAGTCCGGGATGCGGGTGGCGCGAAGTCCGGCGTCGGCAATCAGGGCGCGCACCCGATCCGGGCCGACGGCCGCCAGTGCGATGTCCGTGCCGGTGTTGTCGCTGTGGGAGATCATGCACTCGAGTGCCGTGCGATAAGGCGTAGTGCCCGTCAGCCCGACCAGCACCGGACTGCCGGGCGAGCGCACGCTGTCGTCTACGGTGCAGGGGTTCAGGGTGGTGAGTCCGCCGCGTCCCGTTTCGGTGTCGCGCAGAAATTGCGCGAGGATGAACGTCTTCACAGCGCTTCCGACGAACAATTGTCTGTCCGGTGCGTAAGCGGCGCGCCAGACTTGTCCGTTGGCCCCGCCGGCTTCGATGAGGCAATTGGATGTCTGGGGCGCCAGCGCGCCGAAGCGTTGTACGGCGACATCGACGTCGGCGACGCCGGCGGCCAGTACCTGCGGTGCTGTGGCGAGCAGCGACGGTGCGGCCAGCGACGTGGCGGCCAGTTTCAGCGCATGGCGCCGGGTCGGTTGGAATGTCGTCATACGAAGATGCCTCGGAGGGTCGAAATTTCACGGGGTGCGAATGAAGTTCGGAGTTTCTGGCAAAATCGCCAAAGCGGTTTAGTCATTCGGTCTCAAATTTTGGTCGATTCGTTGCCCGAGGCAATGTCCGGTCAGTCAGCAACACAGTAGATGGCCTGCCGGCTTGCGTTAGCGAGTGCAGGCGGCGTCCCCAGCGGTATGGGGTCCGAAGCAGCACTCAGAAACCGGGGTCTGGGTCACGATAATGCAAAAGACACGCCTTCACGGGGATGCACCTTTCTCGGGCACATTGTCTGCCGGGCATTTCCACACGTTCTCCACGGCCGACGAGACGGCACCCAATCAGCTCGACTACTGGATTTCCAGCGCCTATCGCGCGGTCGAAGCCCGCCCGTTGCAGGACGCCCCCAACGCGCCGTTCTACGGCCGCGTGGCGTCGTATAAAGGCGAGACGGCGCAGTTCGTGCATTGTGCAAGCTCGCCCGTCGACACCTGGCTCACGCCCGGCCGCATACGCGGCATGCTCAGCGACGAACACATTGCCATTTGTCTGCTGGAGCGCGGCGAGTATCGCGTAGAGCAATCGAATGGCGAACGTACCGTGCTGGGCGAGGGTGAGTTATTCATGTTCGATTGCGGACAACCGATGTCGTCGCACTGGACGGACACGTCGACCTGCTATTTGCGCCTGCCGCGCCCGCTCGTGCGACAGGCGTTGGGCACCGACCCCGCCGATCTCGGACGGGTTGCCACGTCGCTCTCGGCGTCGCAACTGTCGCCCTTCCTGTGCGCACAGCTTCGTTTGCTGGCGGCGCAGGGGGATGCGCTGGGTCGCGACGAACTCGATCATGCGATGCGTGTGACGGTCGACATGGCGCTCTTCCTGATCGGGTCGCATCTGGGCGACGCCCGTGCGGCGTCCGACGAGGCGCGCTGGCGCAGCGGCAAACGGCAGGCGGCCTATCGCTTCATGCGCGAGAACGCGCATCGTCACGACCTCACGCCGGAAATCATCGCGGCCGCACTGCATTGTTCGCGTGCGCAGCTCTACCGTTTGTTCGAGGGCGAGCCGTTCAGCGTGAAGGCGGCACTGCGCGAGATTCGTCTGCAACAGAGCAAGCTGCGTCTGGAGCGGGCGGGACCGGATGCGCACATCGGCACCATCGCTTACGAGTGTGGTTTCGCCGATCAGGCGGCCTTCGGCAAAGTCTTCCGCCAACGATTCGGGATGACTCCCGGCGAGGCCCGGATGAGCGGAGCGCCGCGCTGATTCACCCCGGCGTTTGCCGTGACGGGATGTCAGCGGGACGTCTGGGCGGACATGCGATAGATGTCCGCCCGTTCGAGTATCGGTTGCGGGGTGCCCCGGCGCACGACGTTCAGCATCGCGTTGCCGATGACGCGTGTCGTGAGAATGCTGGCGGGCCAGAGATGTCGCAGCAGCGCCAGTACCGGTTTGAACACGAGATAGAGCCACCGGTAGCTGGCGGTTCGCGACTGAATGCCGTCTTCCGGCACGATGGCGGCCGGTCGGAAGATGGCGACCTGTCCGAATGGCAGACGTTGCAGCGCGTTCTCCGTCTGGCCGCGAACCCGCGCCCACATCGTCCTGCCGCGTTCGCTGCTGTCGGCGCCCGCACCGGAGACGTACACCATCGTCATGCCGGGGCTGCGCCCGACCAGTTGCTCGGCAACGTGCAGCGTGAGGTCGTAGGTCACTGCACGGTAGGCCGGCTCCGACATGCGGAACGACGTTACACCAATGCAGAAGAAGCACGCGTCAACGTTGGCAAAGACGTCGTCTGCCGCGCTGAACCGATGGAGATCGGCAACGACGATGTTTTTGATGCGCGGGTCTTCGTAACCGCTCAGCGCGCTTCGTCCGACGACGAGGATCTGCGTCACGTCGCTGGCGGCCAGACACGCCCGCAAGACCCCCTGACCGACCATCCCGCTCGCACCCAACAGAACGATTCGCATCGCTTCACTCCAAAGGCCACTCGGGCGTTGCCGAACCGAAGTCGGCGTAAAGGGTGACGGGCTTCCATTGCTGCTTCAGGGCTTCGCGCTCTCCGGCTTTGCAAAGCGGCCTTGCACGGCGACGAGCGCATCGTCGGTGGTGGCGACCAGCCACAAGCGCGCCTGTTCGACCATATGGCGATTGTGGTCCTTCAACGGGCCCATGGCCGCGGCGGCCTTCCAGACCACCGGTCCGACTTTGCTTTTTCTGCCGGACGGTGCACCGACGAGCAGACAGTGCGGCCCCAGCGCAAGCGTGACGAGAGGGAGCGCAGGGCTAGGGAGCGCGCGCCAGTCGATGAAGGGGGCGTCGCCGATGAGCAGTGGGGTGGGCAGGCCGTAAAGCACGCTGAAGTCATACAGCGCCAGTTGTGCCCGCATGCCGACATAAACGCGTCGGACATCCTCGACGACCGCCGCGCGGATTTCGTCCTCGAACATGGGTTCTTGCGAATAGCGAGCAAACGCCTCGCGGGCCGTCTGCTGATAGGCGCTGAATAGCCCGAGGTCCACACAGTCGGCGACGGCGCGCTGAACCTCCGCCACAGACCCCGCGTCTTCCGGTTTCCCCAACTGCGCGGCCTTCAGGAACCGCGCCAGCCCCGCCTCCTGAATCGCAGGGCCACCCGCAGACGCATCGTCGACGGCGTTTTCACCCAGCGGCACGTAGAGATAGTCTTCGGCCGCAAAGTGCGACTTCTTGCCTTCGTCGAATTTGATTTCACCGTCGGTGCAGTCCAGATAACGCGTGCCGATTCGGCCATGCTCCCAAACCCAGTTCTTCAGGAACGGGCGTAGCGGGTGCAGCGTGTCTTGAGTCGCCATGCAAATCTCCAAGGTCCCTGAATTGTGTCGTCGGGGGCGCCTGTTCGGGTGGGCGCGGCGGCGAATCCCGCCAGCGCTTCAGATGGCCGGCTTGCGCCACACGCTCGCGAGCCAGGGTTGCTGCTCCCGCGGCAAGCCGTCGGGGCGGTAATAGTGTTCGAGTTCGGTAAATCCGGCATCCCTCACATAGCGACGCCACGCGTCGAGATCGTGGAACGTGCCGTAGCGGCCGTGATGCCAGCCTTCCTGATTGGTGCCGCGTGGGTTGGAGCTAAAGAGCACGCCACCGGGCTTGAGCGTTGCATGCAATTGCCGCAGCACGCGCGGCAGATCCTGACTCGGGATATGGAACAACACGGCGTTGGCGAAGATGCCATCAAAGTGCGCGTGCGGCAAATCAAGTTGCAGAAAGTCCTGATGCCAGACTTCGCAACCGGTTTCGTTGCGAGCCATGGTGACAAAGCGCTCGGCACCATCGAGGCCGATGGCGCGATGGCCCTGCGCGGTGAATGCCTTGAGGTCTCTGCCCGGGCCGCACCCGAAGTCGAGAATCGTGAAGGGAGGCGCGACGTCGATATGCCGCAGTAATGCGGCAATGTTCTGCGTGACGTCGTGGTCGCGCGTGCCTTCGCGGAAATCGTCGGCATTCGCGTTGTAGTGCTGCAATGTGCCTGCACTGATTTGCTTCAGATCGTGAGGGGTGAGTTTCATGGACATGCCAGGGCTTAGCGCGACCGTTACGGTCGGGTCATCGAGACCTTACTGGATCGCGGGAGGAGTGCCGAACGTTGCTGCCAGTATGCCACCGAAGACATCGCCCACTTGTTCTGACTTCCTCGCGCCTGCATTGCGGAAAATTCGGACCCTAGCAGGGAAAACCGTCGGTAAATGCGCCGCGCAAGTAATCGACGAACCGTTTCACGGCCCGCGGCACGTGCGACGCATACGGGCGCACCACGTAGATTCGCTCGGCAAACGCCCCGACCGGCCGCCATTCCGGTAACAGCACGACCAGCTTGCCTGCGCGAACCGCTGCCTGCGCCGTGAAATCGGGCAATAGGGCGATACCCAGATCGTCCAGCGCGGCGTCGCGCAACGCTTCGCTATTGTTCGCCGCTATCGGGCCGCTGACGTTGATCGTCACCGGAGCACCGGCCGATTTGCGCCCCATGCCTTGTTCAAACGACCAGGTGTTCGCCGTTTGCGCACGTGGATAGGAAAGGCAATCGTGCGCTGTCAGGTCGGCGGGCGAGGCGGGCGTGCCGCGCCGTTTCAAATACGCGCGCGTGGCGACGATGAGCGAGCGTGTGTCGCACAATTTCCAGGCCACGTGCGTCTCGGGAGCGTTCGTACTGTGTCGGATGGCAAGATCGAAGCCCTCGGTGGCAATCGAACTCAGCCGATCCGACAGGTCGAGTTGCACACGCACTTCAGGGTGTTCGCGCAGGAACTGCGACAACCTCGGGATGACCTGCTGTCGCCCGAGCGCGACCGGGGCCGTGACGCGGATCAATCCTCTCGCCACGCCCGCCTGATCTCGCACGTTCGAAAAACTCGTGGCGATGTGCTCGTACTGTGCGCGGGTGTCGTCGACAAGCTGTTGCCCGGCCTCCGTAAAGCGAACACTGCGC
Source organism: Pandoraea fibrosis (assembly GCF_000807775.2). Classification (NCBI taxonomy): domain Bacteria; kingdom Pseudomonadati; phylum Pseudomonadota; class Betaproteobacteria; order Burkholderiales; family Burkholderiaceae; genus Pandoraea; species Pandoraea fibrosis. The sequence continues at coordinate 842,803 of NZ_CP047385.1, forward strand.
GTGGTGCGCTGCACAAGCGACACGCCTGCGGCACGTTCCAGCTCGGCAATGCGCTGGCTCATCGCCGCCTTGCTCACCCCCAGACGCGCCGCCGCCGCCGTGAAGCTGCCTTGTTCGGCGAGCACCGTCAGCCAGTGAAGGTGCGTCCAGAGCCCTTCAATTTTTCCGGGTTCCATCAGTCGATTGTTCGCCATTGAAAACAATAAATTCAATGATAGCGCCTATGCGGCGCCGTCGGCGATTCATACACTGCTGGCATCGTTTATCAATTCATGAGGAGTCGAAATGCAAGCGTTCAACGATACCGCCGACGTGGTGCACTACATTCAGGGCGAGCGCGTGAAGGGGAACAGCGAGCGGACTCAGCCGGTGTTCAACCCGGCAACGGGGGCTAGCGCGCGCCAATTGGTGCTGGGTGACGTGTCCGATGTCGAAGCGGCCGTGGCAAGCGCGAAGGCAGCGTTCCCGGCATGGAGCAACACGCCGCCGATTCGCCGGGCGCGCGTCATGCTGAAGTTCCTCGAATTGATGAACAAGCACCGCGACGAACTCGCTGCGATCATCACGGCAGAACACGGCAAGGTGTTCTCGGACGCACAGGGCGAAGTCTCGCGCGGCATCGACGTGATCGAATTCGCCTGCGGCATTCCGCAATTGCTCAAGGGCGACTATACGGAGCAGGTGTCGACCGGCATCGATAACTGGACGACGCGTCAGGCGCTCGGCGTCGTGGCCGGCATCACGCCGTTCAACTTCCCGTGCATGGTGCCTTGCTGGATGTTCCCGGTTGCCATCGCCGCCGGCAACGCCTTCGTGCTCAAGCCCAGCGAGCGCGATCCGTCGGCATCGCTGTTCATGGCCGACCTGCTCAAGCAGGCGGGATTGCCGGACGGCATTTTCAACGTGGTGCAGGGCGACAAGGTCGTGGTCGACGCGCTGCTCACGCATCTGGACGTCAAGGCCATCAGTTTCGTCGGCTCGACCCCGATTGCGAACTACATTTACGAAACCGGTGCGAAGCACGGCAAGCGCGTGCAGGCGCTGGGCGGTGCGAAGAACCACATGGTCGTGATGCCCGATGCAGATCTCGATCAGGCCATCGACGCGCTGGTCGGCGCAGGCTACGGCTCGGCGGGCGAGCGCTGCATGGCCATTTCGGTGGCAGTGCTGGTCGGCGACGTTGCCGACAAGATCATGGATCGTCTGGCCGAGCGCGCCCGCACGCTGGTCATCAAGAACGGCATGGAGCCGGACGCCGAGATGGGCCCGATCGTCACGCGTCAATCGCTCGAACGTATCGAAAGCTACATCGCGCTGGGTGTGGAAGAAGGCGCCAAGCTGGTGGTCGATGGCCGAGGACTCAAGGTGCCGGGCCATGAAGCGGGCTTCTTCACCGGCGGCACGCTGTTCGATCACGTCACGCCGGACATGCGAATCTACAAGGAAGAAATCTTCGGCCCTGTGCTCGCCTGCGTGCGCGTGAAGGACTTCACCGAAGCGATCGATCTGATCAATGCGCACGAGTTCGGTAACGGCGTGGCGTGCTACACGCGCGATGGCCACATTGCGCGCGAATTCGGTCGTCGCATCGAGGTGGGCATGGTCGGTATCAACGTGCCGATTCCGGTGCCGATGGCATGGCACGGCTTCGGCGGCTGGAAGCGCAGCCTGTTCGGCGACATGCATGCCTACGGCGAAGAGGGTGTGCGGTTCTACACCAAGCAGAAGTCGATCATGCAGCGCTGGCCGGAGAGCACCGAGAAGGGTGCCGAGTTTGCCATGCCGACGGCGAAGTAGTCCGCAGGTTTTTCACGACGATTGGAAGTTCCGCAGCGGTGCCACTGTTGAGTCAGTGGCACCGCTTTGTCGTTTCCGGAACCGGCGGGCCGGGTTTGTCGGGCGATGCGTGGGGCGGGCCTCGTCGAGCGTCATGGTCCACGCAGGGGGGGCTCAGAGAAGCACGCACTGCCCTGTAAAGCGAGTACCGCTCCACGTAATGTTGAGCGGACGAGCCGGGTCTTTGCAGATGAGCGTTTGCAACGTGCCGAAGCGGTCAGCGTGCAGTGACAACTGTTCGCCGGGGGACAGCCCGTAGAAGCCCGAGTAGTTCTTTTCGCATCGCGCCGAGTCGTCGGCGGCATTGTTTGCGGTCACGCACCAGGCGACATTGATCGCGTAGCCGCAGGTGTTCCTGACGCCGGTTTCGACTTCATACCAACCGACGTAACCCTTGGCGCCTCGAGGGATTCGCACTTGCTCGACGCAGCCGCTGATGGGCGCGGTCGTCTTGCGTCCTGCGGCCGCTGCATTGCTGCCGGCGCCTGCGTTGTAATTGCCGGACGTGGGGGCCACCGACTGAGGCATGGCCGAGGGGGACATGGCGGCGCCGGACGTCGCTTGCAGCGCCGAGGCCACGGCTTGATATTGGGCAGCGTTGCGTCCGCCGCCGCTTGCGGCGCCTTGTGCCGCTGCGCCTAACAGTCCTGCGACGATGGAAAGGACGCCGGGGCCGTCGTCGGAAGCCGCGGATGAGGTTGCGCTTGAGCGCACGCCGTTGGCGTAGGTCGCGATGAGGGTGCCGTCGGCGCGCGTGTCGGTGCCGTCGTAGATCTTGCCCTTGACGAATTGACCGGCGCGCACCGACCCATCGGACGCAAACGTAATGACACCGGGGCCATCGAACGCGTTGTCGGCCCACTGACCGCGGTAGGTATTACCGTTGGGCTCCAGTTGGTAGCCCTGGCCGGTGATGTTGTCGTTGAGTATGTCGCCTTCATAGCGCTTGCCGCTGGCCCAGACGTAGATGCCTTTGCCGGTGCGTTTGCCCGCGATGAAGTCACCTTCGTAGGTATCGCCATTGGTCCAGAAGAACTTCCCCTTGCCGGTACGCTCGTCGTTGACAAAGGGACCTTCATAACGATTTCCGCTCGCCCACGTGTAGGTGCCGACGCCGGCACGTTTGCCCTGACTTAGCTCGCCTTCGAGACGTTGATCGAAAACCCCGTTTTTGAACCACTCCTCGACGCCCGGTCCATCGGCATAACCGTTCTTGCACGGTCCGACCCACGTTGCGCTCCACGTAATGCCCGGGCTGTCCGGATCGTTCGACCACACCTTGCAGTCTCTGTCGGCGACCTTGACCCAGCCTGCGGCATGCGCCGGGGCGCAGCTCAGCAGGCCGAAGACGCCCGCAATACTGAGCGCGAACATCGCACCGCGTTTGAAATGTCGCCCGTCATCCATCACTTTCTCCCTGATCTTCTCTGGATATCTCTTTGCTCGGGACGATAGCGAAGGATCGGGCTGCCCGGCATCCTCCATTTGGAGGATAGGGCGCGGCTGTCGCCCAGCGCTTGGCGTTTCCCCCGAGCGACCCGCGCTGCCCCGTTTCTCCCCCTCCCCCCTTCCAACGCAAACCTCTCGTCAGAGAAAACATTATTTTTTTCTCTTTGACACTTTATTTTCGTTTACGTAGTTTACTGAAACATAAGTTCCAAAAATGCCACAACCCCTGAAACGCGCGATGCAAAAGGCGCTGACGGTGGCAGCATGCTGGAACCTGCAACTTTGCGCCCACCGGTAACGGACGGGTGATTGGAAAAGACCATGAACGGCACGCTTCAAGACCGGATTCTGCAACTGCAAGACGACTTCACGCCCAGCGAGAAGCGTCTGGCGGACGTGACGCTGGCCCACTTGCCGCAGCTAGCTTCGTATTCCGCCACCGAACTGGCCGAGATGGCCGAGGTATCGAAGGCCTCCGCCGCACGCTTCTTCAAGCGCCTCGGCTATGAGACGTTCAACGATCTGCGCACTCGCATGCGCGACGACGCGGACCATGGCTCGCCGCTCTTCGCGCTCGCGGGCATTGCGACGCCGGACACCGCCAGCGACGCCCCGGAGGGTGCGCTCGGCGCGCATCTGGCGACCGATCTGCAAAATCTGGCCCACACCTTCGAGCGTATCGATGCGGCCGACATCGAGCGGGCGGTAGAGATCGGGGCGAGCGCGCGACGTGTCTTCATCGCTGGGTTCCGCAACGGCCGCGTGCTCGCGCAATACATGTGGGCATTGCTCACCCAGGTACGCGACGGTGTATTGCTCGTGCCCGGCGCGGGCCTGAATCTGGCGGAAGACCTCGCTGACATGACCGACGACGACGTGCTTGTGGTGATGGACTTTCGCCGCCGCGTGACGCTGCTGCGTCCGATGGTCGAGCATGCCAACCGCGTGGGCGCTCGCGTCGTGATTCTGACCGACCCGACCGCGACCGAGCTGCCGGCGCGCAGCGACATCGTGCTGCGTTGCGTGAATCGCACGACCGGCATGTTCGATTCCTATGTCGCCGCCATGAGCCTGATCAACCACCTTTGCACGCGCCTGGGTATCGCTTTGGGGGAGGCGGCGCGAGAGCGCCTCGCCCACATCGAGCGCCTGCACGACGACTACGGCGATCTGCGCCGTTAGTCGGTCATTCACCGACAGATCTATCCAGAGAACCGAGGAGTTCGTATGACCCACCCCCTTCCCAATCTGCGCCTGCAGCGTTTCGTGAACCCGGCCGCCGAGCCCGATGCGGCCTATGGCGAAGCGCGTCGCGCGATTCTGGGCGGCGACGCGTTTGCGACGGCCGAGCGTGAAATCACGCGCTGGCCGGGCTACGCCGAGACGCCCCTCGTGGCGCTCGACGGGTTGGCGCGGGCCGTAGACGTGGCGCAGATTCGTTACAAGGACGAGGCTGGCCGGTTCGGTCTGGGAAGCTTCAAGGCGCTGGGGGGCGCATACGCCGTGAGCCGCCTGCTGATCCGCGAGATCGAGGCGCGCACCGGGGAGACGGGCGTCACCGTAGCAGACCTGCTGTCCGGGCGTTTCGCCGACCTGACCCGCACGCTGTGCGTGACGTGCGCCACCGACGGCAACCACGGTCGTTCGGTGGCATGGGGCGCGCAACGCTTCGGTTGCCAGTGTGTGATCTACGTTCACGCGACGGTCAGTCAGGGGCGTGTCGATGCCATTGCGCACTACGGTGCCGAGGTCGTGCGCACCGCCGGTAACTACGACGATGCCGTGCGTCAGGCGGCCGAAGATGCAGCGCGTCTGGGGCGCTTCGTGGTGTCAGATACCTCGTACCCCGGCTACATGGATGTGCCCAAGGATGTGATGCAGGGCTACGCCGTGATGGCCGACGAGGCGTTGCGCCAGTTCCGCGATGAAGCGGGACAACTGCCGACGCATGTGTTTCTGCAAGGCGGGGTGGGCGGCCTGGCGGCCGCTGTGCTGGCCCACTTCTGGGAAACGCTCGAAGCCCGCGGGGAATCGCGTCCGCGCTTCGTCGTGGTCGAACCCGACAAAGCCGCTTGCCTCTTCGAGAGCGCACGCGCCGGCGAGCCGGTGGCGGTTCATGGCGATCTCGATACGGTCATGGCGGGACTGGCGTGCGGCGAAGTGTCGTTGCTGGCCTGGGAAATTCTGCGTCCCGGCGCGCTGGCGTTCCTGACCATCGATGACGCGTCGGCATTGGAGACGATGCGCATTCTCGCGCAGGGCCGCTTCGGTGACGCACCGATGGTGGCGGGCGAGTCTGCGGTGGCAGGTCTTGCAGGTTGCCTCGGCGCCGCGGCCGACGCTCAGTCGCGTGCCGAACTCGGTCTGGACGCATCGAGCCGCGTGCTGGTCTTCGGCAGCGAAGGGGCGACCGATCCTGCGCTGTTCGAGACGATCGTCGGCATGCCCGCCGAAGCTGTGACGGCGAACGTTGCTAAACAAACCAAACAAGCCGCCTGAATGCCGGAGCCGGAGCGCAATATGAGCACGCTTTTCACTGCCGCTTCGCCGGATCACGCGATGTCGGATCTGCGCATCGACTTGCCGCGTCTGCTGGCGCGCATCGCCGCGCTGGCGGAGGTTGGGGCGATCGATGGCGGTGGCTGCTGCCGTCTGGCGCTCACCGACGAAGACGGCGAGGGCCGCAGGCTCGTCGCCGGCTGGATGCGCGAGCTTGGGCTGACGGTGAGTGTCGACGCCATCGGTAACGTGGTGGGCACACGCGCCGGTCGGGAAGATGGGCCGCCGGTGATGACCGGCTCGCATATCGATACGGTGCGCACTGGTGGCCGTTACGACGGCAATCTCGGCGTACTCGCAGGACTGGAGGTCATCGCGGCACTCAACGATGCAGGCATCGTCACGCGTCGTCCGCTCGCGGTGGGTTTTTTCACAAACGAGGAGGGCGCACGCTTCTCGCCCGACATGATGGGCAGTCTGGTCTATGTCGGAGGCATGCCGCTGGACGACGCGCTCGATACCGTCGGAATCGATGGGAGCACGGTGAGGGAAAACCTCACGCGTATCGGGTACGCGGGGCCGCAGCCGGTGGGAACGCCCGATGTGCACGCGTTCGTCGAATTGCACGTCGAACAGGGGCCGGTGCTGGAGCATGAGGGCGTCACGATCGGCGCCGTGACAGGCGTGCAAGGCATCCATTGGACCGAGTTCACGGTCGAAGGGGTATCGAACCACGCGGGGACCACGCCGATGCGCATGCGTCACGACGCCGGTTACGCGGCGTATGCGATTGCCGCTTTCGCTCGAGATGTCGCGCGCGAGTTGGGCGGCGCTCAGTTGGCGACCGTGGGCCATGTCACGGTCTCGCCGAACCTCGTCAACGTGATTCCGAACCGCGCGGTCTTCACTGTCGACCTGCGCAATACCGATGCCGACGTGCTCGCCGAAGCCGTGCGTCGTGTCTTTGCGAAGGCCGATGCGGTGGCTGAGGCTGAAGGCGTGCGCATCACGCATCGCTCGCTGGCGGACTTTGCGCCAGTGGCGTTCGACGAGCGCATCGTCGCACGTGTCGAGTCGCTGGCGCGGGAGCGGGGGCACTCGGTGCGTCGCATGCCGAGCGGCGCGGGGCACGATGCGCAGATGCTGGCGCGCGTATGCCCGGCCGGCATGATCTTTGTGCCGAGCGTGAAGGGCCTCTCGCACAACGTCGCCGAGTTCACCCACGACGCCGATATCGGCGCCGGGGCCAATCTGCTGCTCGCGCTCATGACCGAGCTGGCAGCGTAGTTCATACCGCAATCTGGCAGTCACCCTGGAGGAGGCGTCCGGCGTACCGGACGCTCAGGGATTCGAGATTCATCAAGGAGATAACGAAATGTCCCGTATCGTCAACGTCGCCGCCGCGCAGCTTGGACCGATCCAGCGTGCCGATTCACGAGCCGACGTGATGGAGCGCCTGCTCGCTCACCTGCACAACGCGCACGCGATGGGCTGTCAGCTTGTCGTCTTTCCCGAACTGGCGCTCACGACGTTTTTCCCGCGCTGGTACATGGAGGACCCGGTCGAGATCGACGCGTTTTACGAGCGTGAGATGCCCGGCCCGCAAACGCAGGTGCTGTTCGACACGGCCAAACGTCTGGGCATCGGTTTTTACCTCGGGTATGCCGAGATCGCGCTTGATGACGCGGGTCGCCCGCATCGCTTCAATACGTCGATTCTGGTCGGTGCCGACGGCAACATCATCGGCAAGTATCGCAAGGTGCATCTGCCGGGGCATGCGGAGAACGAGCCGTGGCGCGCCTTCCAGCATCTGGAAAAGTACTACTTCGAGCCGGGCGACGCGTTCGACGTCTGGCGCGGCTTCGGCGGCGTGATGGGCATGGCGCTGTGTAACGATCGTCGCTGGTCGGAGACCTATCGCGTGATGGGCCTGCAGGGAGTCGAGATGATCCTGCTCGGCTACAACACACCGGTGCATAACCCACCGGCACCGGAGCACGACGACCTGTCGATGTTCCACAACCAGTTGGTGATGCAGGCCGGGGCATACCAGAACGGTACCTGGGTGGTCGGTGTCGCCAAGGCGGGTAAGGAGGAGGGCTGCGAGATGATCGGCGGGAGCTGCATCATTGCCCCGTCGGGCGAAGTGGTGGCGGCGTGCTCGACCAAGGGTGACGAACTCGCCATCGCCCGTTGCGACCTCGATCTCTGCAACTCCTACAAGCGCACCACCTTCAATTTCGCGAAGCATCGTCGTCCGGAGGCGTATCGCATGATCGTCGAGCGTCGCGGTGCCGTGGCGCCGGAGGCCTGAGTTCCGAGGCCGCCGGCTTGCAAGGCGTGAGACGCAACAGCGTCTGACCGGAGGTACGCGTCAGGCAACGCGACACCTCCTGCTTTTCCCAATCCCATAACAGGCATGCAGGCCGCGAGGCCCGCAGGGGAACGTGTTGCCCGAAGCTTATGCCGAAGTCTTCGTGCGCATCACGCCTGGCCAACAGTTCGTCACGATATCTTTCGCGCTGGAGCCTATGATGAAAAACGCACCATCCCCTGCATCCCTCGCGGGCAGCCCGCCCGGACACCCCATGCATGCCGACCCTCACATGCTGAGCGACGCCGCCGACAATGCCTTGTATCGCCGCGTGGCATGGCGACTGGTCCCGTTCCTGATGCTCTGCTACGTGGCCGCGTTCCTCGATCGTGTGAACGTCGGTTTCGCGAAGTTGCAGATGCTCGACGATCTGGGTTTCTCCGAGACCGTGTACGGCCTGGGCGCAGGCATCTTCTTCATTGGCTACTTCCTCTTCGAAGTGCCCAGCAATGTGCTGATGCATCGCATCGGCGCGAAGAAGACCCTGGCGCGCATCATGGTCCTGTGGGGCATGATCTCGGCGGCCATGGCCTTCACGCAGACGCCGACACAGTTCTACGTGCTGCGCTTTTTGCTCGGTGCGGCCGAGGCCGGTTTCTATCCGGGCATCATCCTGTATCTGACGTATTGGTTCCCGTCGGCACGTCGCGGTCAGATCATCGCGATCTTCATGACGGCCGTGCCGTTCGCAGGGATTCTCGGCGGCCCGCTCTCCGGCTGGATCATGCAGACGTTCCACATGGGGCACGGCATGGCTGGCTGGCAGTGGATGTTCATCATCGAAGCCGTGCCGTCGCTGGTGCTGGGTATCGCGGTACTGGCCTATCTTGACGACCGCATTACCGATGCCCGCTGGCTCAGCGACGCCGAGAAGGCGCGACTCGCTCACAATGTCGCGGCGGAAACGCGCGAGAAGGTCGAGCACGTCTCGCTGTGGAAGCTGTTGCAGGACCGTCGCGTGCTGCACATGGCGTTGATTTGCTATTGCACGGTGTCGAGCCTCTCGGGTCTGGCGTTCTGGATCCCCTCGGTGATCAAGTCGACCGGTGTGAAGTCGCTGCTGGAAATCGGCTTGCTGACTGCCGTGCCCAACGCCTGTGCCGTCGTATCGATGGTGCTGGTGTGCCGCCATTCCGACAAGACACGTGAGCGCCGCTGGCACATGGTGATTCCGTTCGTGGTCGGCGGCGTGGGGCTGATCTTGTCGACGTTGTTCGGCCATAACCCGCCCGTCGCGGTGGCCATGCTCTCGGTGGCCGCCGCCGGGTGCATGGTTTGCTCGCCGCTGTTCTGGAGCTTGCCGACGGCTTTCCTCGAAGGGCGCAGTGCAGCCGCAGGCATTGCGGGCATCAATGCGTTCGCCGGTCTGGCGGCGTTCGTCAGTCCGTATGCCATTGGCTGGATCAAGGACACCACCGGCTCGACCGACTGGGGCATGTATTTCCTCGCGAGCTTTGCGTTCATCGGTGCCTTCCTGGTGTTGCGCGTGCCGGCTCGCCTCGTCAATCGCTAAGCCGCAGGAGCCTGAACGAAATGACGATCGACGTTATTGCGCTGACGCAGGAAATGGTGCGCACGCCGAGCCTCTCGGGCGACGAGGGAAGCATGGCCGCGCTGGTCGAACAGCGGATGCGTGACCTCGGTTTCGACGAGATTCATCGCGATGAAAACGGCTCGGTGCTGGGCCTGATCGGCCCGGCGGGCACCGATGTTGCCGTGCTGTTCGACGGCCACATGGATGTCGTGCCGGTGGTCGGCACGTGGCGCGAGGAGCCGTTCGGCGGCGAGATCCGGGACGGCCGGCTCTACGGGCGTGGCAGCACCGACATGAAGGGCGGTATCGCGGCGGCCATGTGCGGCGCCGCACAGGCGGCCGCAACAGGCCGCCTCACACAGCGCGTTGCGGTGTCGGCGAGCGTGATGGAGGAGGTGATCGAAGGCTTTGCGCTGGCACCAATCCTTGACCGGTGCTCGCCTGCTGCGGTGATCATCTGCGAACCGTCGAAGCTACAGATCAAGTCCGGGCAGAAGGGACGCATGGAGATTCTGCTGACGTTCGAGGGCACGCCTGCGCATGCGGCGTCGCCCGAGTGCGGCGTGAACCCGTTGCATGCGGCAGCCCAGGCGTTGATCGCGTTGCAGGATCTGCCGTTGCCGACGCATGCGTCGCTGGGGGAGGCGTTACTGGTGCCGACGGATATCGTCTCGACACCGTATCCGTCGATTTCGATGATCCCGACCGCGGTGACGATCCGCTTCGACCGGCGCACGTTGCCGGGAGAAACGTCGCAGGATGTGCTTTGCGCCATCGAAGCGCGGCTGCGCGATGCCGGACTCGCGCGTTTCACACTTGCGGTGACCGGCGACAAGGTGAGGACATTTACCGGTTGCTGCGCGCGGCCGTTCCGATGGCTGCCCGCGTGGCAGATTGCAGACGATCACGCGCTGGTGTCGGCGGCGGGCCGCGCGGTCCAGAAGGCAGGACGTGTTGCCAGCCTCGGGACCTGGCGCTTTTGCACCAATGGCTCGGAGTCTGCGGGGCGCCGTGGCATTCCGACGATTGGGCTGGGGCCGGGCAACGAGGAAGACGCGCACACCATCGACGAGTCGATCGCCCTCGATCAACTCACTGGCGCGCGCGACATCTATCGCGAACTGGTGCTTCAACTGGCGGCGGGGTGATGCCGCGATAAGCACGATTTGACGGGCAAGAGCGCCTCTGGCCGAAGCGCTCCCCCACGGCGGCTCATCGTTTGCTAGCCGTTGCGTGTCGATTGCTTAGGTATTCGATAGATAACGGACACAAATTTGGGCGTCTCACGGCGTTCTACGACGACACCGCCGAGAGATTCGGCGATACGGCGGCTCGCGTGGTTGTCTTCGGCGACGGGATAGATGAAGCTCTCGCAGCCAAGGCCAGTGCTTGCCCACATCGCGACAAGGCCGACAGCTTCGCGGCCAAAGCCTTGCGTGTGGAAGTCTTCTCGAATCCAAATGCCTAATTCCGGGCTGAGGTTCCGAGCCTCATGAAGTCCGGCCAATCCCAGGAAATTCCCGTTCGTCCTTTGGCGGACGGCGAATGTGAAGTCGGTCCCTTCGGCGTTCGTCAGTAACCAACGCTGCCAGACGCGATCAAAGGCCTCTCGATTCGCGGGTGGGTCCCATGACATGAATCGGGTAAGCGAAGGGGTAATGCAGCGAAACGCGGCGTCAGCATCGTCCACCGAGAATGGCCGGATCGAAAGGCGTTCTGACTCGATGTGGATGTCATCCGGGCGCAACGGCATTTTCCCTCCCTGTTTGCCTATCGATGTTGTCGAATTGTCGGCGAACTGCGGCGTTGTGTCGAACGTCGCTCAGCCGGCCGACAATTGTCACGGCTTGCGCGCAAATGATGAATTAGAATGGCCGCATCTCAATAAAACATGAATTCCATTCATCAATCATGCTTGATCGTATCCATTTGTCCATCGTGCAGGAGGTGGAAAAGCAGGGTTCGCTGACCGCGGCCGCCGGGGTCCTGCATGTGACGCAGTCGGCGTTGAGTCACAGCATGAAAAAGCTGGAACAGCAGTTGGGCACCGACATCTGGCTGCGCGAAGGTCGCAGCCTGCGTCTGACGCAGGCCGGCCAATATCTGCTGGCGGTGGCCAACCGGGTGCTGCCACAACTGAGTTTGGCCGAAGAGCGTTTGCGGCAGTTCGCTCAAGGGGAGCGGGGCGCGCTGCGCATCGGCATGGAATGTCACCCTTGCTACCAGTGGTTATTGAAAGTCGTGTCGCCCTATTTGGCCGCGTGGCCGGATGTGGACGTAGACGTCAAACAAAAATTCCAGTTTGGTGGCATCGGTGCACTGTTCGGTTACGAGATCGACCTGCTGGTAACGCCCGATCCGCTGGACAAGCCCGGCCTCGTATTCGAGCCGGTATTCGACTACGAGCAAGTCCTGGTCGTCGCCGGCAACCACAGGTTGGCCAAAGAGGAATACATCGAGCCCAAGCAACTGACCAATGAGGTACTGGTGGCTTATCCCGTGCCGGTCGACCGACTGGATATCTACAGCATGTTCCTCACGCCCGCCGGCATTGCACCCAAACGACATAAGGCGATCGAGACCACCGACATCATGTTGCAGATGGTGGCCAGCGGTCGCGGCGTGGCGGCGCTTCCGCGCTGGCTGGTGCTGGAGTACGCGGACACGATGGATGTAGTGCCAGTCCGGCTGGGCAAGAACGGCATTGCCAAAAACATCTATTTGGGGGCTCGCGAAACCGACCTGGACGTCGATTATCTGCGCGCCTTCATCGAGCAAGCGAAGAGGCCTGTCGTGGCGTGATGCGTCTCGGCAGTGGGCTCCATGAGCGCAACTCATATGCCCATGAGAACTTATCCATTTTCATGGCTATCGGTCGGACACCATAATTCGAAGCTCCTAGTCCCAGCGCGGGCGTATTTCATGGAGACGTCTCGTGGTGTCCGCGATCGAACGCAAGTCATTGGCTTTATCAGGCGAGCACAAGCGAGTGCGATTGCACTCGTGCTGCGCTCCCTGCTCGGGTGAGGCGATGAAAGCGATGCAGGCCTCCGGCATCGACTTCACGATCTTCCTCTACAACCCGAACATCCATCCGCTCAAGGAATACGCACTGCGCAAGAACGAAAGCATTCGTTTTGCGCAGACGTTCGGAATGCTATTCGCCGACGCCGATGACGACCGCGATAACGGGTTCAAACGTGCCAAGGGCATCAGATCACAATGAGTAAAGATTTCACATTTGCCATCAAGAGCATTTGTTTCGATGAGAACTATCATCCTTCGGACAATACGCGAATCACAACCAATTTTGCTAACCTGGCCAGAGGAAACAGCCGTCAGGAGAATTTGCGTAACACCTTAAGGATGATTGACAATCGTTTCAATGCTCTGGCGTATTGGGATAACCCCAAGGGCGATCGTTATGCCGTCAATCTTGAAATCATTTCCGTTGAGATGAGCATTGACGGCGAAAGCCGCGGCAACGCTCTCCCGCTGATCGAAATATTGAAAACAACTATCGTCGATCGGGATAACGACGAGCGCATCGAGGGCATTGCCGGGAACAATTTTTCCTCTTACGTGCGAGATTATGATTTCAGTGTTCTGCTGCTGGAGCACAACAAAAATCAGCCGAGCTTCAGTGCGCCTGATAATTTTGGCGATCTGCACGGAAAGCTATTCAAGAGCTTTATCAATTCAAGCGCTTACAGAGGCAATTTCAAGAAGCCGCCTGTCATCTGCCTGAGCGTGTCGAGTAGTAGAACCTATCATCGGCTCGCAAATCGACATCCAGTGTTGGGTGTTGAATATCGGCAAGACGAATATTCTCTGACCGACGAATACTTCAGAAAAATGGGATTGAAGGTTCGCTACTTCATGCCTCCGGGCAGTGTGGCGCCTCTGGCCTTTTATTTTTCTGGTGATTTGCTGGGCGATTACAGCAGCCTTGAACTCATCAGCACCATCAGCACGATGGACACCTTCCAGAAAATTTATCGACCGGAGATTTACAACGCGAATTCGGTGGCGGGGGAATGCTATCGGCCAAGTCTGAAGCATCAGGATTTTTCCCTGACCCGCATTGTTTATGACCGGGAAGAACGCAGTCGATTGGCTATTGAGCAGGGGAGGTTTGTTGAGGAGCACTTCATCAAGCCTTACCAAGCCGTTCTTGATCAGTGGTCTGCCAGCTACGCTATTTGATTCATCAAAAACACAAAGACAAGGTCATTCATCATGAAAAAATTGCTACCCACTTCAACTGCCGGCAGCCTGCCGAAACCTTCCTGGCTTGCAGAGCCCGAGAAGCTTTGGTCACCCTGGAAGTTGCAGGACGAGGCGTTGCTTGAGGGAAAGCGGGATGCGCTGCGCTTGTCTTTGCAGGAACAGCAGCATGCAGGCATTGACATCGTCAGTGACGGCGAGCAAACGCGCCAACATTTTGTGACGACGTTTATCGAGCACCTCAGCGGCGTGGATTTTGAGAATCGTCAGACCGTGAGAATTCGTGATCGCTACGATGCAAGTGTGCCCACGGTTGTCGGCCCTGTCGCTCGCCAAAAGCCGGTTTTTGTCGAGGATGCCAAGTTCTTGCGTGGGCAAACCAAGCAACCCATCAAGTGGGCTCTGCCGGGTCCCATGACGATGATCGATACGCTCTACGACAATCACTACAAGAGTCGAGAAAAACTGGCTTGGGAATTCGCCAAGATTCTCAATCAGGAAGCCAGGGAGTTGGAGGCTGCCGGCGTCGATATCATCCAGTTCGACGAGCCTGCTTTCAATGTCTTCTTCGATGAAGTGAACGAGTGGGGCGTTGCCACGCTGGAAAGGGCAATTGAAGGGCTCAAGTGCGAAACGGCCGTGCATATTTGCTATGGCTACGGCATCAAAGCCAACACCGATTGGAAAAAGACGCTGGGATCGGAGTGGCGACAATACGAAGAAGCCTTTCCCAAGCTGCAACAATCCAGCATCGATATCGTCTCGCTGGAATGCCACAACTCCCGTGTGCCGATCGACCTCATTGAACTCATTCGTGGCAAGAAGGTGATGGTCGGAGCCATCGACGTGGCAAGCGAGACCATCGAAACGCCGGAGGAAGTCGCCGCTACGTTACGAAAAGCCCTTCAGTTCGTCGATGCCGACAAGCTCTATCCTTGCACCAACTGCGGCATGGCGCCCTTGTCGCGTAGCGTTGCGCGCGGCAAGCTCAATGCGCTGAGTGCGGGGGCAGAGATCGTCCGTAGAGAACTCTCGAACTAATGCCGAACTGAAGTCGGCGAGCGCAAGCGGGCCAGTCAGGTGTTGTTGCTGATCGAGATACGTCAGTCGGCACCCTGGACGGGTTTGCTTGCTCTGATCGAGCCGCGCCCAGCATTGAGTCTCTTCTATGTCTTATTCCCCTACTGCGATCGAGCCACTGAGCTTTCGTGAAGCGCTCGGACACTACGCTTCCGGCATCACGGTAATTACCTCGCACGTTGATGGCGAACCGATTGGCTTCACATGCCAGTCGTTCTACAGCGTTTCAACGAGCCCGCCGCTGGTGTCGTTCAGCGTAATGTCCAGTTCGGCCAGTTACCCCAAAATTCGCCAGGCGGGTCGATTTGCCGTCAACATTCTGTCAGATGCGCAGGTCGAGATCTCCAACCAGTTTGCCCGGCGAGGTGCCGACAAGTGGCACGGAATCGAACGGCTGGAATCACCGCTGGGGAATCCGATCATCGCCGGCAGCCTTCACTGGCTTGATTGCGAAATCTACGCCGAACATGCCGCAGGGGATCACCTGATCGTGATTGGTGAAGTGAAAGCGTTAAACCTGCAAAACGCAGCGGCAATGCAACCGCTGCTGTATTTCAAAGGGCAATATCGCAATATCGCTGCGTCGACACACGCGACGTCACGCATCAGCCCGCCCCGACCGGTTCGCACGGGGACGGGATAGTCCTGAGATGCCAACGCCGATGAGTGCTGCACACCGTCGCCGGCCGGAAGCAGGCAACCGTGCCTGCATCCGACGGAGCCGCGCAGGATTTACTTCCCGAACGTGATATTGAGGCCGGCGAAGACTGTGAACTGCGGGACTCCCTCGCCTTTGTGCGCCACCGTCCACTGTGGCTCGACAAAGGCGTTGAAGATATCTTTGCCGACTCGCCACGCTTTGCCGACGCCCAGGCCAAGTGGGATGTCGTAGTTGTTTTTCTGCACGTCAAAGGTCCACGTTCCCGTCGAACGCAAGTACCAGCCCTGTGGAAGGTTTCGAATGATAAAGGGCTGCAACGTCGCGGTGTGAACCGTCTCACGCTGGCTTTGGCCTGCGAATGAATGTTGCCATTGAACAAGACCTCCCAACAGCCCTTCCTTGCTGGCGTGGACGGCGACAGCGGCCAGTCCGCCCGACCACTTGCCTGTGCCCAGTTCGCGACTGGTTGCCGTTGGCAAAGTGATCAGCGGCCCTACGCCGATATCGAGCTCGCCCTGCTTTAGCAGGAGGATGTCGAACAGATTGATGTCGCCCAGGCCGGTTGTGTAGCCGCCATCGCCCGCAGGTCTTGTGCTGATGGGCACGGTCATTCGCAAAATCTGCGGATACCCGATGAGACCTCCGGGAGCAATCGGCAGTGTCGGGCGCACAAGAAAATCATTGGTGTGCGCCCGAGTGTCGAACAGCCTGGGCGTGTAGTAGTTCTGAAAATTAAGCGAGGTAGCGAGGTTGAGCGGATTGTTGCTCTTGTTCGCATCGTCAGCCGACTGCGAAAGCGCAGATTGGCAAAAGCTACCGACAAGGACCGCCATGATGCATCTTTTCAGCATTGCCGTACCTTGAGAAAACGTCTGTTGGACTCACGATGAACGCTCATGGCATTGGTCGGAGCTGATTGCCCACGGATACCCAGGAGAACTTGTGCTCGGTTATTGAGCAGCCGGTGACGACCCTCACTTCACGGGCTCAAAGTCTCCCGGCTTCCAGCGCTTGTCGAAAGCGGCGGCTTCAGGGCCATAGATTCGGATGTAGGCGAACCAGCCTTTGCCCGGCGTCGTCTTGATCCAGCGGCCCTCGTTCCCCTTGGGGGCGGTCGGACCGAAGTAGAGATCGACCGGTTTCGACGTGTCCACATCTTTCAATTCAAACAACGAACGCAAGGCCGCCTTGTCCTGATCGGTCTGCACTTGTGAGCGCGTCGTAGCGTCATACACCGTGACCGACCAGAACAGCTTGCCCGGCACGGGCTGAGGAATCGTCAACTTGTAAGTGCGACCGCCTTCGAGGTATTTGCCGTCCTTGTCGCGCGCTCCCAGCCAATAGAGGGATCCTGCGCCAGCATCACGGCGAAACATCGCCGGGGATGCCACGATAGCCTGGGCGAACCATCGGTCCCGAGCCTCCAGATCCATGCCGCCTGGCGTGGAGAACTGAGCATTACCCGAAACCAGACTGGCCCACTCCCATTGGCGGTCAGGCCAATTCTTGCGATCGGGGCGAGCGCTGGCGAAGGCGGATACCAACATCTGTGCCCGACCGTCTTGCGCGGCGCGCGTCAGGATGGTTTTCATCCGGGCGTCCGGGGCAAAGGGCTTGCCCTTCTCGATGCCAAGTTCTGCCAGCAGGCCATACATCGGCAGGAACGCGGGCACAGGAGGCTCTTCCTGAATCACCTTGTTCAGCACTTCCCAGAACTGCAAATTGTCTTCCCACTTGAGGGATGTGCTGTCCATCGCCCTTTGTGTCGTCTCGACGGCGGGCAGCGGTGTCGGGTGGCTCGCCTGCGAGAGAGGATAGATCTTGATCGAGCGAAGACCGTCGAGGGCTTTCTGGACATCGCCGCCCACCGGCAACGCGCGCACGGCCACGAGATTCTTCAAAGACGGGGAGCGGCCGACGTAATAGCCATCGGGCACATTGCCTGTATATCCCGGGGGCAGCACCAGATGCTTGCCGCCCTTGCCGGCGTCAGGGCCGGGCAACCCCATATCCTGCACCCAGCCCTGGTTGTGATCGTCTATCAGACCGATGAACTGGCCCGGGGGCAATTCGACCACCATGGGCCCGTTGGACAGGTCCAGCACGCCTGAACCGTAGGGGGTATCCGAGTTCAGCGTGAATCCGACTTGTCGCGGTCCGGTCGATGCGATGCCCCATTGCTCGCCGTCTGCGATGCCTACGGCTCGATTGCCATTGAAGATTCCCTCTACCGACACCGTTGGGTACCAGAACCGGTAAGCGATCAATGCGCGTTGAAAGTCCGCGTCATCGCTGGCTTGCTTCGCCGCTTTCGCGGTAGGGAAGCCATTCTCGAAAGGGTAGGGGGTGCCACCGCCCGAGGCGGCAACGCCGAGGTTCGACACGAACGACAGCGCCAGACCGACTGCGGTCATGGAGGTGAGAATATGACGCATAGCGTGAGTTTCCGGTGAGGGTTGCGTGGCCATTTATCGAACCTTCTCTACGTCGCTGGGCTTCCATGTCTGGTCGAAGAAGGCTTGCTTCGGCCCGTACAGTCGCAAGATCACGAAGAAGCCCTCGCCCGGCACTGTCTTCAGCCAATTCTTGCTTTGGTTGGCCGGGGGCGTCGGGCCGAAGTACATATCCAGAGAACCGTCGGCGTTCATGTCGGGCTTGTCCATCGTGTTGATGGACGGGAAGGGCTGACCGTTAGCCAGTCCGGAGGCCGTGTCCGGTTTGTAGACGGTGACCGACCAGAAGATGCCCGCCGGAATGTCCTTGGGCAGGTGCAGCTTGTACGATTTGCCGCCGGAGAGCGGATCGCCGTCCGAGTCGGTAAATGCCACCGGATACTTCGCGCCCATGCCAGCCATGTTCACTGCCATTGCGGGACTCGCCGAATACGCCAGGGCAAAGAAGCCCGTGCGCAGGTCGAGATACTTGAACGACGGGCCGACGAAGTCGGTATTCGCAGGGAACGGGTTCACCCATTTGCGATCGGGATACCAACGCGTATTCGGCACGATCGGCGGCGGATCGTAGGCAATGGCACGACCGATCCGGAATGCGGTCTTACCTGCCTGGTCCAGAATCTCGCGCGTATGGTCATCGGGTTTGAACGGCTGTCCCTTGACGATCCCGAGACTGGCCAGCATGCCTCGCATGTCTGCATCGGCCGGATCGACGTATTCGCTGTCGATAAAGCGCGAAAGCATGTCGAACGCCGTGCCATCGGTGGGATAGAGCATGTACGGGGCGGCCGTCGATCCATCCGGGAATTGCATCGGCTTGGCGGTGCTCTTCTTGCCAAGCGGATAAATTTTCGTTCGCATGATCAGGTCGACCGGCTCCGACAAATTCGCCGGGTCTTTGAAGAACGCTCGCCAGAACACAAACACGTTGTAGGTTTTGGACTTATAGACGATGTAACCCTTCGGAATTTCGCCCTGATAGTCCGGGGGGATGATCAGATAGTTCGCCCCTTTTCCTTTGTCGGGTCCCGGCAAGCCCACGTCGCCGCACCAGATGTCCTTCGCATAGGGCGCCGGATACCAGGTTTTTTCCTTGACGGGCGCGGGATTGCAAATCGGGCGTTGGAAAAAGTCGTCCAGAATGCCCTGCAATCCCGGCGGCACTTCAAGCACCATCGGACCATCCTGCTTCAGATCCAGATAGCCCATCGCATAGATCACGTCGGAGTTGGGCGTGGTGACCTGCGTCTTGGCATTCAGACGTTCCTTCCAGACCGGCAATATGTTGTAGCCCTTGCCGAATATCTTTTCCGATCCCTCTTTCATCGCAAAAATATTCAAGGCTGGCTGTGCCCAGAGATAAGACTGCACTGCACGCTGAAAAAGAAGCTCGTCTTTTAGCGTGCGTGAGTCGGCTTGCGATAGGTACCCCTCCGTCAGAGGGATACGAGCCAGAGCGTCAAAACGTGAGGACTGCGCCTGTGCGGCGGCAGCGCCAGTCAAGATTGCGGAGACCATCAGCCAGCGGAGAACCGTCGTCGTGTAAGGCATGCTTACCCTCAAATATTTGACAGCAGACATATGAAGACGTACTGACAAGTCAGGAATTTGGAATTAAATATGGGTATTTAAATTATTTGAATTTAATAAAAATATTGAGCAAGATAATTTAA
Source organism: Pandoraea fibrosis (assembly GCF_000807775.2). Taxonomy (NCBI): domain Bacteria; kingdom Pseudomonadati; phylum Pseudomonadota; class Betaproteobacteria; order Burkholderiales; family Burkholderiaceae; genus Pandoraea; species Pandoraea fibrosis. The sequence continues at coordinate 862,589 of NZ_CP047385.1, forward strand.
ATTATCATTGTTTATTGGATCTTCGTACTTATGATTAGTTATTCAACTAGAAAAGTCAACGCCATAGAGATTGGCAACCGGGAATTTTTGATGGTTGGCATTTATTCAAAAAAATAAGAGACGTTGACTTATTTAAGTCGATTTGCTGATGTTCCGATGGGTATTGCGCAGATCATGAGCGCGCCACGTGTGCCGGGGCAGGGGCGCACTATTCCCGTCATGATTCTCGGAATCAAGTTTCTATTTGGGTTTGGCGGCTTTGATGACGCAATAACGCCCGGAGATTCGGAATATGAGCGTTGTCGGCTCAGGCGGGCAGAGATGTTCTTGAATCAGGAAATCGAGCGGAATGTTCGGTCCGACATGCCGGCACATGAGCGGGGCAAGCTGGGATGTCCAAAGAGCGCCGGACTCTTTTGGGGGGTATCTCGGTGTGATTGATGTGGCGGGGGCCACGTTTCCACTGGCCCCGAAGCAGCCAAAGATTCATGGTGCAAGAAGGTTGCTTTCCGTCGCCTAGGCACAAGGCGAAAGGTACCCTGGGTCCCGCGCCTTATTCCTTCACAGGCGTCCAGGACGCGACCAGTTGCAGCAGCCCCGGAAATCGCGATTCCAGATCTTCCGTGCGCACACGGCTTCGCCGCTCGAGCCCATATTGCCGTTGTCGGAGGACACCCGCCTCTCGCAACGCCTTGAAGTGATGGGTCAGTGACGATTTGGGACGGTCAAAGCCGAACCAACCGCACGGATGGTCATAGGCCTCTGATTCCAGCATCAACTTGCGAACGATAGTGAGACGCAGCGGATCAGCCAACGCGCCAAGAATTGTCTCAAGACGCAAATTGGCCACGGCTGGTTCGGGCAAAGGGGCGGGCAGCTCGGGAGGCACCGGAATGCCTGCCTCGTTAAGTGTCTTCGATTTCATGACGCGACTATATCATCTGTACGAGTTTTTTCGAACTAGGCTATAGTTCGAAAAAACTCGTACAGGAGAATCGTTGTGTCCGACACCCTCGCCGTCTCAGGCGCCCGCGCCGCGTCGCGCACCAGTCCCGACATGTGGCGTGCCGCATGGACGGTTACCGCAGTGTTCATGCTGTCCAACTCTCCGACGCCGCTATACGTGTACTGGCAACGCGCACTCGGCTTTTCGTCGGGCACCCTCACGGTCATCTTCGCGCTTTACATCGCCGGCTTGCTCGGCACGCTCTTGCTTGCCGGCCAATTGTCCGATCGCTATGGGCGCAAGCCCGTCCTGCTGCCGGGACTTCTCGCGGCACTGATCGCGTGTGCGCTGTTCGCGAGCGCGTCGTCCGTTGCAATGCTAGGTGTAGCGCGGCTGTTGGCCGGCATTTCGGTCGGCGTCATTGTGTCTGCGGGGATGGCTTCGGTGGGCGATCTGGGGGGCGCGCATCGGCGCAGGCAGGCCGCATTGCTCGCTTCGGTGGCGATGGTGCTTGGTGCGGGTTTAGGACCGCTGCTCGCGGGCGCAATTGCACGCGTGCTTGTGCATCCCATCCCGTATGTCTTCGGCATTGAGTTTGTCGTGCTATTGAGCGCGTTCGTCATCGCTGCCCGGTTGCCGCTGAAGCGTCCGGCACGAGTGGGCGACGCCGACGCGCAGTTGCATTTGCCGTCTGTTCCGGCGCAAAACCGGCGTCATGTGGCGAGCGGCATCGGCGTGTTCGGGCCCGGGATTACCGCCACGTCGTTTGTGTTGGCGCTGGGGCCGTCGTTACTTTCGCGACTACTCGACGTGCATAGCCCTCTGATCGCAGGTGGAATGGCCTGTGCGATGTTCGCCGCGGCCACTGGCGTGCAGTTCGCCGTGCGTCGCTGGTCCGTGCGGGGGATATTGGCCGGCGGCACGATGGCAACGATGCTCTCGATGGGCGCGCTGAGTTTCGCAGTCCATGCGTCGTCGGCGCTGCTGCTCGTTGTCGCAGCTTTGCTCGCGGGTGTCGGTCAGGGGCTGGGGCAATTGGGCGGGCTGACGCTGATCGGTCTGCATGTGCCTGACACGCACCGGGCTGAGGCCAACGCGGTGATGAATATCGGCGGCTACCTGCCGGCAGGACTGTTGCCGGTGATGACCGGTTATGCGATCGATTTCGTAGGGCTGCCGGCCGGTACGACGTTGTTTTCCGTTGCACTGGCAGCCATTGCACTGGTATCGGGCGGTGCGGTGTTCCGCTACTTGTCGTCGCGCGATGCAATGACCAGTTCGTGAGAACGAGCATTCGCCACCTTCACCGTCGGGGACTATCGTCTGGCCCCGGCGGACGAAAGGTGGCTTGCGAACGTCAAATGCCGGCCTTGGAGGCGTTAAGCATCAATCGCAGGCCGAGTGCTGCGATGGCGACGGCGGCAATCCGATCGACCCATTGCTTCGCGTGCAGATAAACCTCACGCGGGCCCCTGCTCGAGAAACATAGCGCAACGATTGTGTACCATCCGCATTCGACGATAAACACAAGCGGCGGCAGCGCGAAATAACACCAGAGTGGGGGATGCTGAGGGAGCAAGGCAGCAAAAATACTGCCGTACCAGATGGCCGTCTTGGGGTTGCTTAGCTGAGTGCTAAGGCCGATCCAGAACGACCTGCGTACGCTGCCCGATAGGGTGACGCCAGCGTCATCGACGGTGATGGGACTGCCGGCACCGCGCCATATTTTCGACGCGACGAAGAGCAGATACGCACCGCCGGCGACTTTCAGACCGATGTAGAGCCACTCGACGGACTGCAAAAGCGTGTAGAGCCCGGCGAGCGCAACGCCGCCAAAGAAAATGCCCCCCACACCCATTCCCAGCGCCGTGGCTAGCCCGGCACGACGAGACACGCCGATGGCATTACGGGCGACGAGCACGAAGCTCGGTCCCGGAATCATGGCGCCTAACCACAGCGCGACGAGAACGGCGAAAACAGCAGTCAAACCAGTCATCGAGGACTCCTCGGAGCAGAAAGTCGGACATGTGCACACGGATTTTGGCACCGTCTCAGGGCACACGTCGTGTAACGCGTTTATCGATCAGTTTAGGTCATATCGCCCAGCCCGTTCGCCGTTAGCCGTGAGGCGGAATGGCGTCCGGGTCCATCCACATCACCTCCCGGATATGGCCGTCCGGATCCTCAAAGCTGCGTCCGTACATGAAGCCGAAATCCTGGACAGGCGTGGGGTCCGCCTTGCCGCCTGCGTCGGTGGCCTTCTGCACGAGTTCCGACACCTCTTCCCGTCCGCCTGCCGACAGACACAGTAATACCTGTGCCTCCGCAGCGACCAGCTCAGCGCGTCGTACTTCCATTGCACGTCACTGCGGCACGGACCCCGGCGATGCGGAGAACCTTATCGGCGTGCGCCGGTGACGGGAAGCCGGCGGTTTGCAACGAGGCGTTGCGGAACTGGAACGGTTCCGCCGGACACAAGGGATCAGGCGGAGGCCGGACCGGATGGCCACCTTGCGCGCACCAGATCGAGGAACACACGCACGGCGGAAGTCATACCGCGCCGACTCGGGTACATGGCGTACAGCGTGGCCGGGTGCGAGCGCACGGCTTGCAGCACGGGCACCAGGGTGCCGTCATCGATGGCGTTCTGGCAAAGATAGGCCGGCAACTGTGCCATGCCGGCGCCGCGCCGCGCGAGTTCGCGGATGACCTGGTCCAGGCGCTCCTCGGCCAGGTCGACAAAGCGATTCGAGAGCGTCAACTGCACCTGTACGTCCGGGCACATCGGCTCGATCATTCAAGTGTGCCCGTAGCGAGGTCGAAACCTTCATCGAGCCATCCGGTAACACCGCCGATCATTACCTTCACTGGTCGTCCCAACTGCGCCAGTCGGATGGCGCCTCGTGTTGCGCCGTTGCAATGCGGTCCTGCGCAGTAGGTCACGAAGAGCGTGTCGTGCGAATAATCGGCGAGCTTCGACGCGATGATCTTGCCGTGCATCAAATTCACGGCACCCGGAATGTGGCCCCGAGCAAATAACGCCGGACTTCGGACGTCGAGCAACACGAAGCCGGGCGATCCGAGGGCAAGCGCACTGGCAACATCGGAGCAATCGGTTTCAAATTGCAGCGACGCGCGAAAGTGGGCAAGTGCCGTGGTGCTGTCGGCTGCGGGAATGGCGATAACGGCGTTGCTTTCAGTGATGGTAGACATTGGTTGAGTCCGGAAAAATGCGGTACGCGTGATGTACGGCGAGCGCGATTCGGGAACCCTCATTTTGCCGTTGCGACGTCAGGCCGATAAGTGTCGTAAATGACAATCTCCGGTAACATTACGCCATGGAAAATCATCTCGTTGTCGCATTGGCTTATGACCGGCTCTGCACTTTCGAATTCGGTTGCGTCACCGAATTGTTCGCACTGGAGCGCCCCGAGCTTGACGTCAACTGGTATCGATTCGGCGTTTGCGCCATCGAACCCGGACCGCTGCGTGCGGCTGGCGGCATTACGGTCGCCGCACCCTACACGCTCAAGCGACTCGATAGCGCGAATACGATCGTGGTCCCAGGTTGGCGCGATCCGGATGAAGTGCCGCCTGAGGCGCTGCTCAAGAAGATTCGCGCAGCGCATCGGCGCGGCGCACGTCTCTGCTCGATTTGCTCCGGCGTATTTGTGCTGGCGGCGGCTGGCGTGCTGGACGGCAAGACTGTGACGACCCACTGGCGTTACGCTGAGAAGCTGCAGCAGCGCTACCCGACGGTGCGCGTGCAGCCAGACGCGCTGTACGTCGACGAAGGTCAGATCATTACGTCGGCGGGATCGGCGGCGGGGCTCGACATGCTGCTTCATCTGGTGAGGCAGGATTACGGAAGCGCGGTGGCCAATCGGGTTGCCCAGCGGCTGGTGGTGCCGCCGCATCGCGAGGGTGGTCAGGCACAGTTTGTGCCGCGACCGATGCCGCGTGACGAAAGCGGACGTCTGGCGAAGCTGATCGACTGGGTACGCCAGCACCCCGCCTTACCGCACACCTTGCGCTCGCTTGCCGACAAGGTGGCTATGAGTCCGCGTACCTTGCAACGGCATTTTCAGGATGCAACCGGAATGGCGCCTTATGAATGGCTGATGCACGAGCGTGTGGCCGTGGCGCGAGAGTTGCTCGAAGCGCAGCCTTCCATGCCGATGTTGCGTATCGCCGAGCTGGCAGGCTTCGGGTCGGAAGAGTCGATGCGCCGGCACTTCCGGCGCATCGCTCATACAAGTCCGGCCGCATATCGCGAGAAGTTTGGTCATGAAGCACGGACGCGGAAGGTCTGACGAGACCCGATGGCTGATTGGAAAGAGATTAATATTTACACTCGAAATCCGTGATGCCGTTCATCGAACGGGGCCGCGAATGTCGCACTAATAGAACATGACGATGTCCTCGCAGCCCGGCCCATCGGTTGGATCGAAAGGTCTTGGATAAAGGTGACTCCATCGCGTGTGCTGCGCGAAGACAACCAAGACGTCTTGACGCATCCCCATGAAAGCGGGGAGAGGAGCTGGAAAGAAAGATGGACCGACTTGAGCAATACCGAATCTTCGTCAAGGTAGCCGAGCTGGGCAGCTTCATAAAGACAGCCCAACTTCTGGAGATTCCGCGCGCTTCAATCTCGGCCGGTGTGCAGCAATTGGAAACTGCGCTGGGGGCAAGGCTACTGCATCGGACCACGCGAAGCGTTTCGGTGACGCCGGACGGCGCTCAAGTGTTGGAGCGCGTGCGCAAACTGTTGGCGGATGCCGACGATATCGAGCAACTCTTCCACTCTCGTTCGCTACAGGTGTCCGGGCGCCTGAACATCGATGCGCCAAGCCGCATCGCCAGACGTCTGATTGCCCCTGCTCTCCCAAGCCTTCTACGCACCTATCCCCGTTTACAGGTCGGACTCGGTTCAAGCGACCGAACCATCGATTTGATACAGGAAGGCGTCGATTGTGCGGTACGGGTGGGAGCATCGCGCGACAGCAGCCTGGTAGTCAGGCCGTTGGGCCATATCGCCATGATCAACTGTGGCAGTCCTGACTACTTGCGAGAATACGGCATGCCGCTCAGTCCTGAAGATCTTCGACAGGGACATTGGTGCGTGGGCTACTCGCCAGCGGCGGCAGGGACTGAAGCCCCGTGGGAGGTTGCGGGACAATCGCTGGCGCTACAACTCCCTAGCCAGGTTATCGCCAACAACGTCGAGGGCTACATTGCATGCTGCGTCGCAGGTCTCGGCTTAATCCAGATTCCTCGTTTCGACGTTCAGCACCTGATCGATGCTGGCAGCCTCATCGAAGTCATGCCACAGTTCCCGGCGGCGTCCATGCCCATTTCTCTGGTCTATCCGCATCGGAGACAGCGGTCGAATCGATTAATCGCGTTTATCGAATGGTTCGAATCGCTGATGAAGCAGCACCTTGAATAGCCGGCTCCACACGCGATGACGCCCGCTCCATTCATTGCGGACCCGTATCGCCCAAATCGCGGCTCGATTCCCGCCATACCACGCGATTGCGTCCTTCCTTCTTCGCACGATACAAATGATCGTCTGCCGCCTTCAACAGGGCGGCAGCGGATTCGTCCGTGCCGGGTTGCAGCGTCGCCCCACCCAGGCTCACCGTGACCTGACCGGCGTGCGCAGCATCGGACCATAGCAGCGGCAGCCGAGAGGTTGCCTCGCGCAGACGTTCGGCGAACCGCGCAGCACCTTCGGCCTCGGTGCCCGGCATCAGCACCACGAACTCCTCTCCGCCATAGCGGGCTACCAGGTCCGTCGAGCGCACCATTTCGCGGGTCAGTATCGAGGCGACGCCCTGCAGCACCCGATCCCCCATTGCATGGCCTGCGCGATCATTGAATTCCTTGAAAAAATCGATGTCGAGAATCGCCACCGAAAGCGGGCGTCCTTCTCGCGCGGCGTGTGCCCATTCGGTCGCGTAACGGTCGTCGAAATAGCGCCGGTTCGCAATCTCGGTCAGCCCGTCGACGTTGGCCATCGTCTCGAGCATCCGACGCTGCCGGGCGAGTTGCAGGTGCAGGCGCACGCGTGCGCGCACCACAGCGAGATTGAACGGCTTTGTGATGTAGTCGGAGGCACCTAGGGTCAGTCCGTTCTCTTCGTCTTCCGGCGTATCGAGGCCGGTAATGAAGACAACGGCAATCGCCGCCGTGTGTGGATCGCTCTTGAGCCGGCGCAATACGTCATACCCCGTTACCTCGGGCATCACGACGTCGAGCAGAATCAGGTCCGGACGATGTTGTGCGGCAAGCGTCAGCGCCTGTTCGCCGTTTTTGGCGAGAATGACGGTGCAATCGGACTTCAGCAAATCCGTCAGTACCTGACGGTTGATCGCCGCATCGTCCACCACCAGCACTTTTTGCATTTCAGTCTTGCTCAACAGACACCCCCCATTGAATTCCTGCCGCGACAGCTAGCGCTTCCAACTGCGCCAGCGCGCTCGCATATTCGACATCGATCACCGCACCGGCAATCTCGGCAAGTGCGTCATCAGACCACACGTTTCCCTTTGCCGCTTTCAAATCCGATAACGCGTCGAGCGCACGGGCATCGTCCGCGCGCAGCAGCCCGGCGAGTCGCTTCACAAGCGGGATAAGCTCGGTGAGATCGGACGCCCCGGCGGCCACGGCAGTCGTCATGTCCATCTGTCTGAGACCATCGACGAACGCCGTCAGCGTGCCGGCCAAATCCGGCGTCAGGGCCAGTGCCTCTTCCTCGGCGCCCCGCCGCAATGCCCGTTCGACCTCACCGGCAAGCCATGACAGATTTCCCGCACCAAGGTAGGCGCAGGCCGACTTCAGGCCATGTGAGATAGATTCGATTTCGCCCAGGTCACGGCGCTCGGCCGCATCGAGCAGCGCCTGCGCAGACCGGGCGTGGTCCTCGCGGAAACTGTGAATAAGCTTGTACAACAGGGCGGGATTATGATTGACCCGTTGCAGCGCTGCCTGCCAACTCACACCCGCGAGCTGCGGCAGCGGCTTCAATGGCGTCTGCCGCGGCAAACTTGCCGGGGAAGACGGGACATCTGCCGCGGAGGATGCGTTCCGGATTGCCGATGGACGAACCCATGTCACCAGCACACGCAGCAACGCCTCGGGGTCGATCGGTTTCGCAATGTGGTCATTCATTCCCGCGTCGAGGCTCGCCTCGCGATCGCGCTCCATCGCGTGTGCGGTCATCGCCACGATCGGCAACGACTCGAAACCGGCCATTGCGCGAATCGTGCGCGTCGCGCTCAACCCGTCCATGACCGGCATCTGGATATCCATCAGGACCAGATCGTATTGCGTAGTCTGCACCCGTGCGACAGCTTCACTGCCGTCCACGGCGACATCGACATGAACTGGCGTCTGCGCGAGAAACTCAAGCGCGACTTCCCGATTGATTTCGTTGTCCTCAACAAGCAACACCCTGGCACCGGCGAGATGCGAAAATTCGTCCGCCATCCCTGACGGAGACATTTCACGCACCTGAGCCGTTTCCGTTCGAGACGCCGCTGCCGGATACAAAGCACTCAACAATGTGTCGTGCAACGTTGATGGACTGACCGGCTTGGACAAGACGCCATCGAGATGAACGCCGGTCGATTCCTCGATGACATCTTCGCGCGAGTACGCCGTCACCATCAGCACCGCCGGAGTGGCAGCAATACGCGCGTCGCTACGAATGTAGCGTGTCGTCTCCACGCCATCCCACCCCGGCATGCGCCAGTCCATCAGTACCAGGTCGATCGGCTTGCCTTCGCTGGACGCCACCACCAACGCATCGAGTGCAGCGACGCCGGACGAAGCCATGCTGACCTGCGCACCGAATGCCATCACCATCTCGGCAAGGACTTCGCACGCCACTGCGTTGTCGTCGACGACCAACACCCGGCGCCCCTGCAATGACGGCACCTTGTGACGCTCCTGAGCATTTTCCTCGCGCCCGATTTCCAGGTCCACGGTGAAGGTAAAACGGCTGCCGGCGCCGGGCGTGCTCTGCACCTCGATGTCCCCGCCCATCAGTTCGACCAGTTGCTTGCTGATCGCAAGTCCCAGCCCGGTGCCACCGTACTGGCGGGTGATCGAGCCGTCCGCTTGCGAGAACATCTGAAAAAGCTTTGCCAGTTGAGCCTCGGTCATACCGATACCGGTATCCGCAACCGAGAATTGCAGCCTGGCGCGCTGCGCGTGCAGTGCCAGCAGATCGACGCTGACGACGATTTCCCCCTGGCGCGTAAACTTGGCAGCGTTCGTCCCGAGGTTGACGAGAATCTGACCGAGCCGCAGCGAATCGCCCATCAAGAGTGGCGGAATATCCTTGTCGACGCGAAACACCACTTCGACACCGGTCGGCTCGGTCTTGAGCACGATCAAGCTCGACAGGTTGTCGAGAATATCCTGAAGTCGGAATGGCGCGTGCTCAAGGACAATCTTGCCCGCCTCGGCCTTCGAGAAATCGAGAATGTCATTGATGATACGAAGCAGGCTTTCCGCCGACGCGGCGATTTTCTCGACGTAGTTGCGTTGCTGCGGCGAAAGATCGGTCTTCAACACCAACCGGGTCATGCCAATGACGCCATTCATGGGTGTTCGTATCTCGTGACTCATGTTGGCGAGAAACTCGGACTTCATCCGCGACGCCTCTTCTGCCGCTTCCTTCGCCTCACGCGTCGCCTGTTCGGCATGCTTTCGTTGCGTCACATCGAGCGCCGTCCAGACCGATCCTTTGCTCAAGTCGTTCGGGTCCAGCACTGCGCCGTGGTCTGCACACCAGATGGGCGTCCCGTCCTTGCGCACGAACTTTGCATCGCCCACGTGGACGCGCCCGCCAATCACCTCGTAGTCGCGCCCGGCTTCCTCCCACTCCTCGTCGGTGGCATAAAGAATACGCGTCGACTTGCCGACCGGTTCGCCCGCTTCGTAACCAAACAACTTCTCGAAGCCGCGATTGCATCGCACGATGACCCGGTCTTTGACAAAGCAGACGCTGACCGGCGTGTGATCCAGTACCGCCGTTTGCTCGAGAAGCGCTTGTTCGAGTTCCCCTCTCAACGAGGCCGCATCATCGAGCGCTGCGCTCGCCTGCCTCCGGGCGTCGGCCAGGGCAACTGCGAGTTTCTCGAGTTCGACTTCATGCTCCGATACCGTCGTTGTGAGTCGAACTGACCGGGCACGCTCGCGCCGAGTACGAAATACGGCCCAAACCGTCGCCGCCAGTAGTCCGCAGATCATTGGCCCCGGGTAGATCACCGCAATGAATTCCATCATCGATCTGTTTATTTTCTGGTTACGTGAGACGTTGCTCTCATCCAATCCTCATGACACATGTCACGTTGAATGCCGTGGATCGGCCGCGCTTCAAAAAACCATACACTCGAACAATACCGAGCAATCTATGACCCGAACCTAATTTTCACTAATTATCCAATAATTCGCGTCCATTTTTCCTTTGATTTTGGGCGCACAAATAGCATACTCATTCGAGATTCACAACGTGCTGTCGATGAAGCGTTTACCAATCACTTGGTAATACGAGGCAATTTTCGCAGGATATTTGCTGGGCTTAATCAAATCGATTAAGCCCAGCAAAAGAAGAGGGATGTCGAGGGATGAGGCGGACAAGCGGTGGGCTCAGCTTGCCATCGGCGGATATGTCAGCCGCTGGGGAGACTTGTGACATATCCGCGTATTACCTGTGGATATGCCGGGATCGCGATCGTCCCGGCATGATGACGGGGCTTACTTTGTCGTGTACCCGCCGTTGATCAAGATCGTCTGACCCGTGATCCACCAGCCATCGCTGACGAGATGCCGAATGAAGGGCACGACGTCCTCGATGTCGGTCAATCCTGTCTTCGAGAACTTCGACAGTGCGGCAGCCGTCTTGTGATACGCGACCGCGTCCGTGCCTTCAGCGGGATAGAAGAACGGTGTGTCCATCGGACCGGGGCCGACGGCTGTCACCGAAATTCCGCGCTCGCCGAACTCTTTCGCGGCGGCCCGCGTGTAGTGCTCCACCGGCGCCTTCGTGCCCGCGTAAGCCGCATAGAATGGGGTGAACGCGCCGAGGAGCGACGTCACCAGCGTGACGACTTTGCCGTTGTCGTTCACATGACGACCGGCTTCTCGCAGAAAGAAAAATGCCGACTTCGAATTCACGGCAGTCATCTCGTCGTACTCTGCCTCGGTGATCTCCGTGAATGCCTTCTTCAAGACTTTGCCGACCGTGTTGATGGCAATGTCTGGCCGCCCGACTGCCGCGATCGCGTCAGTGAACAGTTTCTCGACAGCGCCCGCACTCGTCAGATCTGCCTGGATGGCGACGGCCTCTGCGCCCGCCTGCCGGATCGCTGCGACGGTCTCGTCCGCCGCCGCTTTCGTGCTGGGGCTGTTGTAGTGAATTACGACCGCTTTCGCACCGTGTGCTGCCAGGTCTCGCGCGATAAGGCCGCCAAGATTCTTTGCGCCGCCTGCAATCAGGACGGTCTTACCCTTGATGTCATGGTTCGCCATTGCCTTTCTCCAGTCCGATGGACCGCCCAATGCAGCCACCGCTGTCGTAAATCATATAGTTCAGCTTGGACGCAATAAAGCCTCCAAATCTGGATGCATTAACCAGAATCCGAGCCCAATGGAAACGCTTCGACGGCAACGCTCAAGTTTGTGTGAAACGTTTAGGCGGTAGGCTGGGCGTCCACCAGCATGATCTCAATACGCTCCTTTCCCCGCCCTGTGTTCTTGCGCTTGAGTTTCACCGCACCAACCTCGCGAGTCGATTTTGGATGCGTGCCGCCACATGCCATCATCGCAAAGCCGTCGACTTTCCAGTATCTGCGCTGCGTTTGGATATCGCTGAAGCCGGTGAGAATAGGGAGGTCGCGCGTCGTCAAATTGCCCGCCTCCCATTCGATCTCGGGAAACAGCGGCGCCAGGCTGACATCGCTCGCGAAGTCGATGCGCGCCTTGTCTTGTGCGATGTGGGCACCGATGCGCTCGATGCCCGGACGCAGCTGATAGACCAACTGCAAGACCATTTCTGCGGCGAAGTGCAGGCGCATGAGGCGATAGCGCCGTTCCCAGTCAATTTGCCATGTGGCGCGGTCCCCTACACGTAACGAATGGTCGTGCGGCAACGTATAAACGATTCCCAGACCAAGCCTTTCGGCTTTGATCACCGGGTATCCGCCAAGGGAACCTTCGTCGCTTTCCTGGCCGCCGGAGAATGCAAAAAATATCGTCGACTCGACCTGGACGTGCTCACCGTCAACCTGACTGACGGCGGTATCTAGCGTTGTTTGGTAAGGTTCGTCCCAGAATATTTTTTGCGTCACGATTCGACCGATCCTGTTCTTTCCCGAAAAGGTTCACAGGGTAATCGAGCCGAATTCGAGTGGCTTGTACGATCTTGCGATCGGCATGCGCTTCGCATTGCAACATCAACTGCGTGGTCCTCGCTCGCGGTAAGCGTTTTTATGGCGGCTTTCGACCCGAAAGGGACGTTTCGGAACTGCGGGCGTCGCGAACATCGAGCCCGAAATGCCTCGAGACGGATCATCGACGTTCCAGCAAAGACGTATTGTCTTGTCCCAAGATATCCCGAATCTGATCGTTTTCGAGCATAACCATACTACCCGCCGGAAGCAGAAGGGTTTGCATCAATATTGGCTTGAACGTTAGTAGCTGGAAAACATAGCCCCCCCTCAAGTTCTCCGGGCTGTTGTCCCCTTCGGTATAGCCGAAGAACCAGCCCGAGTCATCCTGTTGGGGTTCGATTCGCTCTGCGTACATCTGGCTCGCGTCGAAAACACCGTCGGCAAATATGATCTTGTCTTGGAACGAGATATCCGTGGGAGCTACGCCTAGCATCTTGGTAAGCGCGCTCTGGGCGGCAAGAACACGCAGAAAAATGCTGACGTCGTCGCGTGTCTGCGCAAAAGGATTGTGGCCATAGTCCGGCTCGCAGATAACTACCTCGCCGTGTCGTTCGAGCAAGATCAGGAATGACCAACCGAACCGAATTCGCAGACCATCTGCAAGTACCATTCCATTTGCGTATTGCCGGTGTAGTTCATTGACAACGGCCTCCGCTGTCTGCTCCAGAGCACCGTCAAAATTTATGCGAACTCGTTTTTCGCCAAAAGGCCTGATAAGCGTTGCCATATATTCACAATTCAGTTCGATTTCTTTGCTTGGGAGAATCAGTGTTCGAACACTCGATCATTACGGTACGCACTTGGCCGACAACGGTAAAGTGCAATCATCTCGGCAATGCCCACTTCTGGCCGAAAACGGTCGTCGCTCCTGAGACTGTAGACACTCATTCCAATCTCCACGGGCAGCGCACGACGGCGTAGCTTACGGGATGCCCGATCTCGCTGAGCCGTTATCGGATCTATTGCTATTAGCAAGTCGCAAAATCAGCCCTCCGCAATCAACGTGTTAGAATCTTTGACTGATCAAACATTGATCCGTCCAAAAAATGGCTCCCAGTCCCAGTACCCCGCATTCAGCGGGGCAGGTATTGCCGTTCCGGCAGTCGCTCGTGGCGATGCTCGGCCTTTGTTTCTGCACGATGATGGTGGCGCTCGACCAGACGGTCGTCGGTACGGCATTGCCAACCATCGTGGCGGAACTCAAGGGGTTCGAGTATTACGCGTGGGTCGCGACGTCGTATCTCCTTACCTCCGTCATCACTGTGCCGATCTTCGGCCGGCTTGGCGACTTTTACGGTCGTAAGCCGTTTGTCGTTGCCGCCATCGTGGTTTTCACCGCGGCGTCCGTCCTGTGCGGCGCCGCGAACAGCATGCCGTTCCTCGTCATCGCGCGCGCCTTGCAGGGCATCGGCGGCGGCATGCTCGTCGGCACCGCGTTTGCCTGCATCCCGGAATTGTTTCCCGATGCCCATGTGCGCCTGCGCTGGCAGGTGATGCTCAGTTCCGCATTCGGCATTGCCAATGCCATCGGCCCCTCGCTCGGTGGCTTCCTCACGGAAGGTTATGGCTGGCGCTCGGTGTTCTACGTCAACCTGCCGGTCGGTTTGCTCGGGCTCTGGTTCGTCGGCCGCCATTTGCCGCACATGCGCGCCGAAGGCCACGGCAAGGCGAGTCTCGACTGGCTCGGCGCACTCCTCATTACCGCCGCACTCGGCAGCCTGCAGATGCTTGTCGAATGGCTCCCCGCCGATGGCCTCTCGCGCGGCGTGGTGACGTTGTTCGTTGTGCTGATCGTCTCGTCATACGCCCTCTATTGGTGGGAGAAGCGCACCTCGCATCCGATCCTGCCGTTCGAAATGTTCCGCGATAAGAGTCTGGCGTCGCTCTTCGTGCTGTCGGTCTTCGCAGGCTTTGCCATGTTCGGCGTGCTGTTCTACGCACCGTTGATGCTTCAGGGGGGCTTCGGGCTTTCGCCGCGTGAAACCGGTCTGCTCATCACGCCAATGGTGGTGTGCATCACCGTGGGCAGTATCGTCAACGGCCGACTCATCACCCGTTTGCCGAACCCGAACGTCATGCTTTACGGTGGCTTCTTTTTGCTCGCGCTGGCCTGCGCAGGCGTCATCACCACGCATCGCGGCACGCCTCACGGACTGATCGCCGGCTATATGCTGCTTGCCGGTCTCGGCCTTGGCTTCGTGATGCCGAACCTCACCGTCTTCGCGCAGGAAGTCGCCGGACGCGCGCATCTCGGCATTGCGACCGCCCTCATGCAATCGCTGCGCATGATCGGCGGGATGCTCGGCACCGCTATCGTCGGCACACTCGTGAATCACAGCTACACCGCACGCGTGAAAGACGCGCTCGTCGCCAGCGAGGGCACACAGTGGACAGCCCAACTCTCCGATCCCCAGATTCTCGTGAACACTCAGGCACAGAACGACTTCATGATGACGCTTGCGCACATGGGGCAGAACGGTGCGCTGTTCATCGAGTCGGCACGCATCTCGCTCGTCGCCGCCATTCATAACGGGCAGATGGTGTCGCTCGCGGCGGCGCTTGCCGGTCTTTGGTTCGTGCGGCGCGTGCCGCTCATTCGTCTGACGCGCGGCGCAAAGCCGAAGGCGCCAGTCGGGGAGTGACGCGATGCCTACGGCTCTCAAACGTAACGTCATCCAGCAGCTCAGCCTGACGTATCGGGCGATGATGCTCGCGTTCGACGCGCAGGTCGGCCACCCGTTGCCGCGCTGGCGAATCATTCTCGCGCTGGCCGAACGTGGTACGTGTTCCCAAAAATTTCTGGCGGAACACTGCCGACTCGATCCCGCGTCGCTCACGCGTCAGTTACAGTCGATGGAGGCCCTCGGCTGGCTCTCGCGTGCAACCGATCCCGACGACAATCGCCTCACGAACGTCACGCTCACCGCCGCAGGCATGACCGTGTATGAAGAGGCGACACCGCGCCGCCAGGCCTTTTTCGACGACGCGCTCGAAGGGATGACGGCGGCCGACATCGCCACGCTGGAAAGCGCTTTGGGACATCTCGAGGCCCAGTTCAAGTCGGTGGCGACCCGGGCAAAGGCATCCGATCCGGCGGCGAAGCCGGGCGGGGAGCCGAAGCGCAGAAATGCGGCCGCTTCAGCCGATCAGACGGCACCGCCCGGCGCGGCACCCCGCAAGCGCGCGCCGCGAGGTCAGTCGTAAGCTCTGGTTCGCCATGATTGCGATGTGATGAAAAATCCGCCCCAAGGGCGGCTTTTTCATGGTGGCGGCGCCGGCGAGATGTCTCGTTGTCTCGCTTTCACCGGACGTTCAGAAGAACGTTTGCACGATGTCGACGACGTTGTAGTCACCGTCGACGATCGGCACATGACGCCATTTGTCGAACGTGAGGCACGGGTGCGAGATGTCGAACGCGATCATGTCGCCGACGCGAACATCGTCACCCGGTGCGATGCGCAGATAGGCATGCTGATCCATCATGCCGGTGATCTCCCAATGCGAGGGCGCGGCCCTCGGGGCATGGCTCTCGCCCGGGCGGAACTGCTGCGCGGGTTCCGGCATGCCGGCATCGAACGCCGCATCTCGCTTGCCCAGGGCGATGATGGCGCGCTCCGGTTCGGGAATCGACTGCACATAGGCCCAGAGTTGCAGCGCCGGTTGCAGTTGCGAGCGCATCTGCTTCGCGATCGGGTTGCGCGTGGCGATCTGTGCTTGCGCTGCCTTGTAGATGCCAACGTCGTGCGTGAGATAGCAGCCGGGGCGCAACACCACGTCGAGCGGAGCCCCAACGTCCTTGTGCGCAAACTCGTCGGCAACCACGTCGTACCACGCCGAACCCGCGCCGGAGAGCACCGCCGGGCTACGCTCGATGCGACCCGACGCGATCAACTCGCGCGTGATGTTCACCGCCCGTTGCAGGAACGCGCGAATGTCCGCTTCGGTGCTGAGCACGCCTTCGTAGACTTCCACACCCGCGAGCTTGACGGCGTCGCGGTACTGCGTCAGCGCGTCGAGCACGGCTTGTTGTTGCGCGGCGTCGCGAACGCCGGTGCGTCCGCCCGTCACGCCGAGTTCGATCAACACTTGAATCGACTGGCCGCGCGCACGGAAGAACTCGCCAAGGTGAGCCACCGCAGCGGCCGAGTCCACCAGACAGAAGAACTCGAAATCGGGGTCTTTCAGCAGATCGGCGATCAGCGCCATGTTGCGCTTGCCGACTAGCTGGTTCGCCATGAGGATGCGTCGCACCCCATGGTGATATGCCGCGTTGGTCTGGTGCGCGGTGGCGAGTGTGATGCCCCACGCCCCACCGTCGAGCTGACGGCGGAACAGCTTCGGCGCCATCGTCGTTTTACCGTGCGGCGCGAGCTTTACGCCGTACTCATGCACGAAGCGCTGCATCCACGCGAGGTTGTGACGGATCTTGTCTTCGTAGAGCACCGCCGTGGGCAGACTCAGATCTTCGTTGAGCAGATTCCAGCCCAGTCCTGCCGTGGCCGACGGCGCAAGCGGGGCATTCAACGCACCGAGACCCTTGTTGAGGGTATCGATCATGCCATGTTGATAGTTTGTATCATTCATTGAGAATCCTCCACGTGACGATGCGCCAATAGCCGCCGGATGGCTCCTATAATAGCTTTGAATTACCAGCGTTTGACAATTTTGTTATAAAGTACCAAAAATTGGTGAATCTTTCAAAAAGGCGTCCCGGCGAATCGTCGCGGGAGCCACACAGACCCGGGACATGGCCGAAACCTTCGATATCGTGACGCGCGTTGCCGAACGCAGCGACGCCTTGAGCCAGGCGGAGCGCAAGGTCGCGCAGGTGGTGCTGGAAGATGTGGCGGGCGCGGCGGCCGCATCGATCAATGTGCTGGCGGAGCGCGCAGGGGTGAGCGAGGCGAGTGTGACGCGCTTCGCCAAGGCGATGGGCTGTCGCGACGTGCGCGATCTCAAGCTTCGTCTGGCACAGGCGGCCGTGGTCGGTCAGCGTTTTTTCGGCGCGAACGCGACCAATGGGCAAGACGGTTCGGGGCAGACCATAGACCGGATTGCCGACGATATTCAGACCACGTTGCAGGTGCATCGCGGCCTCATCAAGCCGGATGTTGTGCGGCGTGCGGCAGGGCGTCTGCTGTCGGCCCGCATGGTGTATGCCTTCGGCATGGGCGGTGGTTCGTCGCTGATGGCTGACGAGGCGCGTTACCGGCTGGTGCGTCTGGGGCGGCCGGTGGCGAGTTATCAGGACGCTGTGATGGCTCGTATGGTCGCCGGCACGCTCGGGCGCGACGACGTCGTGCTCGCGTTCTCTGTGAGTGGCCACACGCCCGAGCTGGTTTCGGCGTGCGAGATCGCGCGGGAGTACGGCGCACAAGTGGTGGCGATCACGGCGACGGGTTCGCCGCTTGCGGCGCTGGCCGACGAGGTGTTGCCGATCCGTGCGCTGGAAACGGATTTTATTTTCAAACCGTCGTCGTCGCGTTACGCGATGCTGCTGGCGATGGACGTGCTGGCCACGGAACTGGCGTTGCTCGCCAAGCCGCAGAGCCAGGCGCTGTTGCGGCGTATCAAGTATGTGCTCGACACGCATCGGGGCGGCGGCGATCGCCAGCCTCTGGGAGACTGATATGACTGACTGCCTTGCGAACCGGACGGTCGACACCCTCATTACGAGCGTTCGTCTGGCGGACGGCTCCGGCGCGCCGATGACCGACGAGCGTTTCGACGTCGCCTTGCGCGACGGCCGTATCCATACGATTGCGCCGGCCGGCGCCTTGTCGGGCTGGCAGGCGGCGCAGCAGATTCAGGGCGACGGACTCGTGCTGAGCCCTGGCTTCATCGACGTTCACACCCACGACGACACGAACGTCGTGCGCGCACCGGACATGACGCCAAAGCTCTCGCAGGGCGTGACGACCGTGGTGGTCGGCAACTGTGGCATCAGTGCGTCGCCGGTGACGCTCAAGGGCGATCCGCCCGACCCGATGAACCTGCTGGGCGAGGCCGATGCCTTCCGGTATCCGACCTTCGCCGCGTATGTCGACGCGCTTGAGAAGGCGCAGCCGGCAATCAATGTGGCCGCGTTAATCGGTCACACTGCCCTGCGCAACAATCATATGGACCGGCTTGATCGTCCCGCGACCGAAGCGGAGATCGAGGGCATGCGCGCGCAATTGCGCGAGGCGCTCGACCATGGCGCGTTAGGCCTGTCGACCGGTCTTGCCTATGCGAACGCCAATGCCGCGCCGACGGAGGAAGTGCTCGCGCTGGCCGAGCCGCTTGCCGAAGCCGGTGGGCTGTATGCCACCCATTTGCGAACCGAATTTGCCGAGATTCTTGAAGCGCTCGACGAAGCCTTCCGCATCGGTCGTCATGCCCGCGTGCCAGTGGTCGTCTCGCATCTGAAGTGTGCCGGCGTCGATAACTGGGGACGCAGCACGGAGATTCTCGAGGCGCTCGACAAGGCGCAGCGCTTCCAGCCCGTTGGCTGCGACTGCTATCCGTACACGGCCAGTTCGTCGACGCTCGATCTCAAACAGGTCACTGACGACTTCGACATTCTCGTGACGTGGTCGCAACCGCATCCCGAGCAAGGCGGCAAGCTACTCGCGACGATTGCCGGCGAGTGGGGCGTCGATCTGATGGAGGCCGCGAAGCGTCTGCAACCGGCAGGCGCCGTGTACCACTGCATGGAAGAGGACGATGTGCGACGCATTCTGCGGCATCCGGCGACCGTGGTCGGCTCCGACGGGCTGCCGAACGATCCGTTGCCGCATCCGCGTCTG
Source organism: Pandoraea fibrosis (assembly GCF_000807775.2). Classification (NCBI taxonomy): domain Bacteria; kingdom Pseudomonadati; phylum Pseudomonadota; class Betaproteobacteria; order Burkholderiales; family Burkholderiaceae; genus Pandoraea; species Pandoraea fibrosis. The sequence continues at coordinate 881,785 of NZ_CP047385.1, forward strand.
TGGGGCGCATTCCCACGCGTCCTCGGTCGCTATAGCCGAGAGCAGCAATTGTTCCCGCTAGCCGAAGCCATCCACAAGATGACGGGCTTGTCGGCCGAGCGCTTCGGTCTGACGCAGCGCGGCTTCGTGCGCGAAGGTTACTGGGCCGATCTGGTGCTGTTCGATCCGGCCACCGTGGCCGACGCCGCCACGTTCACCGACCCGATGCAGCCGGCCTACGGCATTGCTGCCGTATGGGTCAACGGCGTGTTGTCGTGGCAGGATCGCGCGCCCACGCAGAATGCGCGCGCGGGACGTTTCGTGCGTCGCGGTACGCCGCAGCCGGTACTTTGAATTCATGTGGTTGAAGCCGTTTTGTCGAAAGGAGCGATGATGAGCATCAAACGTTATGGCGTGGAAGGCGGGCAGGGCACGGGTGGCCAGCGCATGCCCTTTGCCCGCGCAACCGAAGCCGATGGCTTCCTGTTCGTGTCGGGGCAGACCCCGATGAAAGATGGCGAAGTGATCGATGGCGGCATCGTCGCGCAGACGCATCAGGCCATCCAGAATATGCTCGCGATTCTCACGGAGGCCGGTTACGGCACCGAGCACGTGCTGCGTTGCGGTGTATGGCTGGACGATCCGCGCGACTTCGCATCGTTCAACAAGGTGTTCAAGGAGTACTTCGGTGAGCACCCGCCCGCGCGCGCCTGCGTGGTGTCGAGTATGGTGATCGACTGTAAGGTGGAAGTAGACTGCGTGGCGTACAAGAAGCCTGCGGCCTAGGCTTATTGATTGCCTCATTGGCAAGTCCCCGGTACTGGTTTCACAAAGCCCGCGGTTGGGCTTCGATGGCACAGGATGGGAGAGGCGTGCAGGCTTGCGTTTCCTAACTTGTCAGGAGACGAACCGTGAGACTGGACTCAAACTCGACAACGACCGCAGTACCTGCCACGACGCCGCAGTCCTCGATGGATGCCCATCTGGACGAACTGACCCGGGTCATCGACTTCCCGCTTGCGCCTGACGATGTCCGCCTTCACCGGCAAACGGAGCGCCCGGTGTGTCCGGCGGGATGTTCGACGATGTTGACGGGGTTGGCAGTGACGATTCTGGGCATCGCGGGCGTCGCCGGGGGCGCATATTTCGTTGTCGATGCCGCGACGACGGTTGACGATTCGTCGCTGGCGCAAAGCCAGACGAGGGCGAAATACAGTGCGGGCGGAGCACTCCTCGGACTCGGGGTGTTGGCGGCCACGCTGGGCCTCTACCGCCTTGGCATCGGGTGGGAGAAGCGTAGCGCGATGGCCTCCGAACCACAGGATTCGCGTGTGGGCGAGCAGTTTGAAATGAAGGCGGGGACGCGAGAATACGCATGATCTGCCGATGAGGCGGCGCCCGGTCCGATATCCCGTTGAGGAATGTCCGGTCGGGCGAGAGCGGGACTTCGAGGAAGCGGCCGACGATTTCGTCGGCCTTTTTTTTGCGTGTTTTCGCCTCACGCATTCACATTGACGGACACTTTGGTAACCGTTTCGCAAAGTCTGCGGTTTGACTTCGATGGCTGTCGATATCGGGTGCGCGCAGTCTTCAATCTCCCGATCAGAAAGGAGATGGACCGTGAGACCAGCGCCAATATCAGGTGCGACTGTGCAAGTGCCGTCGCATCGCCCGGCAGTCGAGGCTGCCGAGGACATGCAAGTCAACATCGATTTTCCGCTAACACCCGACGATGTGCGTTTGCGTTCCCGGAGGATGAGCCGGCTTGTCGACGCAGGATGCGGCGCTGGGCTGATAGGGATGACGAGTGTGGTGTTGGGGCTGGCAGGGCTCGTGAGCGCCGCATACATCTGTCTGGAGGCAGACGCGCAGGCGGATACTTCGGTCGCAGCGCACAATCGCCGATGGCTGGGCTATGGCTTCGGCGGGGGCATGGGATTCGTGTCGTCGGTGGCGGTGACGTTCGGTCTCACTCAGGTGTGTCTGGCGTTGCGAAAGCGTCGCGAGGCCGCCCAGGAAATAGGGACGCTGAGCGTGCGAGCACGATTCGAAACCGGTGACTTCGGAGGACCTGCGGCGTGAGCCTGTCTGAGATATCCCAAGACATGATGCCGTCCTCGCAGGACATCGCCAACGAGATCGATGTGGCCTTGGCTGCCGTGCGCGACGCCAACAAACAGCGCGAGGCCATGGGGATGCCACGTCCCGGCGCGTGGGACGCGATGCAATGCGACGCGGCGTATCGCTGCGGCTATGGGGCGTTCGAGCGCGGTGACTATGCACAGGCCATCGAATGCTTCGCCCCGCTGCTCTCGGCGTGTCCGCTCGAAGCCGACTATGCGGTGGCGCTGGCGCTCTCGGTGTTACGGCATGGCGAACCGAAGGCCGCGCTGCCGCTGTTCATGGCGGCGGCATTGATGGACGAGGAGGCGCCCGGGCCGATGTATCGCGTTGGGGAATGTCTGATCGAGCTACAGCACTTCGAGGCGGCGCACCGCGCAATGACGGAGACGCTGAATCGATGCGCCGGTCAGCCGAAATATGCGAACGTAGGCAACGCCGCGCGTAAGTTGCTGCTCAAGGTCAGTTACCTGAGCTAGTCGGTAGACACACGTTATGTGGGTGGATTTGGCGACGGGGCTCACCCGTCGCCTTTTTTATGGGGCGCGATTGACGTCGCGATCCCCGCACATCACTGACGCGCGGTGCGCGCGTTGTCCGGCATCGGCAGCGTGAAGTTGGTGCGAAACGGGTTGATGTCCAGCCCACCGCGTCGCGTGTAGCGGGCATACACGGCCAACTGGCTCGGTTTGCACTGGCGAAGGATGTCCATGAAAATGCCTTCCACGCACTGCTCGTGAAAACCGGTATGACGCCGGTACGAAATCACGTATTTGAGCAGGCCTTCCTGATCGATCGGCGGTCCGACGTAGCGAATCTGCAGACTGCCCCAGTCGGGTTGCCCCGTCACCGGGCAGTTGGACTTGAGCAGGTTCGACACCAGTGTCTCGTCCACATGAGGTTCGCCCTCGGCGGCCTTGAGCAACGTGGCGTCGGGGGTATAGACATCCGTTTCGATGTCGAGTCGGTCGACGAGCAGGCCGTCGAGTTCGTCGAGTTCGAGCTTGTCGAAGGCGCCCGGTTCGACGAGGCGCACCTGCACGGGGGCCCCGGCCGCTTCCGACAGGTCTTGTTGGATCAGCGCACGTGCGGCGTCGACGTTGGCCAGCTTGGTCTGGGCGAACGACCCGAGGTACAGCTTGAACGACTTCGATTCGATGATGTTCGGCGAGTCGGCCGGCACGATGGCGGTGAGCAGTGCGATCTGCGGCTTGCCCTTTTCGCCCAGCCACGAGAGTTCGTAGCCGTTCCAGATGTCTGCGCCGAAGAACGGCAGGGCATCGGGCACGCCGATGGCCGCGCGCGCCGGGGCGCGTGCGATCGGGAAGAGCAACGACGGTGTGTATTGCTCGGTGTAGGCAACTTCTTTGCCCAGCGGAGATTGGTCAGGCGTTGTCATGATTGGCTATGCCACTGATGACGTGTCCGGTCGGGCTGACCCGCGCGGCGGACTCGCAGTGGCGTGTTTGGTCGTCGAAGAAGAAATCGGGCTCGAACTCGCGCAGGAAGGTGCCTTTGTCCAGCCCGCCCAGAAACATCGCCTCGTCGATGTCGATTTTCCAGTCCATCAGTGTGCGAATGGCGCGCTCATGTGCCGGGGCGGAGCGTGCGGTCACGAGCGCCGTGCGGATCTTGACCGGCACTTCGTGGCCCGCGAGCGTCTGCAATCGATGCAGCGCCAGCAGCAGCGGTTTGAACGGACCCGGCGGCAGCGGCGTTGCGGCGCGTTCGATTTCATGTTGCTGGAACGCGTCGAGGCCGTTGCTTTGGAAGATCCGTTCGGCTTCATCGGAGAAGAGCACCGCGTCGCCGTCGAAGGCGATGCGGATTTCGTCGGGATGAAGCTCCGCCTTTTTGGCCGAATCGGGATACACGCGTGCTGCCGGAAAGCCGGCGGCAAGGGCGCCGCGTACATCGCGCTCGTTGGCCGACAGAAACAGGTGGGCGCCCAGGGCGTTGAGATAGCCGAACGGATCGCGCCCGCGCGTGAACACGCCGCGCTCGATCTTGAGGTCGACCTGACGCGCCGAGCGAAACACGCGCATGCCGCTCACGGGATCGTTGCGCGAGAGCACGACGACCTCGACGCGATGCTTGTCTTCGCTACCTTCGTTGAAGGCGAGCAACTTCTTCACGAGCGGGAACGCCACACCGACACGCGCAGGTACGTCGAGGCGTTCGAGCTGGTAGCGCATGTACGACTTGTCGTCGCCATGCGCCACGCCGGTCTCGTACACGCGGTTCTCTTCTTCGAAGTCGAACAGCGCGCGCGAGGATATCGCGACAACGAGTTTGTTCTCGAGCGAGATCGGCATGGTGGCGATGGCGTCCTGTCGTGAGCGGGTGGAGGGCGGTGTCTGCGCGGTTCCCGCTTACGCGAGGAACAGCTTGTAGACGGGGTTGTCGCTTTCGTCCCAGTAAGGATAGCCGAGCGTGGCGAGGAAGTCGCGGAACGCGGCTTTCTCGTTGTCCGGTACCTGCATGCCGACCAGGATGTTGCTGTAGTCGGCCCCCTGATTCCGGTAATGGAACAGGCTGATATTCCAGTTCGGGCTCATGGCCGAGAGGAATTTCATCAACGCGCCCGGACGCTCGGGGAATTCGAAACGGAACAGCACTTCGTTGCTGGCGAGCGCCGAGCGGCCACCGACCATGTAGCGGATGTGCTGCTTGGACAGTTCGTCGTTGGACAGATCGAGCGTGGGGAAGCCGTGGCGCTCGAAGCCGGCCTTGATGCGTTCGCCTTCGTCGCGGTTATGCATCTGGATACCCACGAAGATGTGGGCGTTGGACGCTTCGCTAATTCGGTAGTTGAACTCGGTCACATTGCGGCTGCCCACCACTTCGGTAAAGCGCTTGAAGCTGCCGCGCGCCTCGGGAATGGTCACGGCAAACACAGCTTCGCGCGCCTCGCCGACTTCGGCGCGCTCGGCCACGAAGCGCAGGCGGTCGAAGTTCATGTTCGCGCCGGAGGTGATCGCCACGAGCGTTTCGCCCTTGAGCTTTTCACGTTCGCTGTAGAGCTTGGCGCCCGCGACGGACAGCGCGCCCGACGGCTCGAGCACGCTGCGGGTGTCCTGGAAGACGTCTTTGATGGCGGCGCAGAGTTGATCGGTGTCCACGCGCACGACTTCGTCGAGATACGCTTCGCACAGGCGGAAGGTTTCCGCACCGACGTATTTCACGGCAGTGCCGTCGGCGAAGAGGCCTACGTCGCTCAGCAGCACGCGCTCGCCGGCGTGGATGGATTGCGCCATGGCGTCGGAGTCGACCGATTGCACGCCGATGACTTTGATCTCGGGGCGCACGGCTTTGACGTAGGCGGCGACACCGGCGGCGAGACCGCCACCGCCGATGGGCACGAAGATGGCATGCAGCGGACCCTGATGCTGGCGCAGCACTTCCATGGCGATGGTGCCCTGACCGGCAATGACATCGGGATCGTCGAACGGCGGCACGAAGGTGAGGCCGCGTTCTTCCTGCAAGGTCATGGCGTGGGCGTAGGCGTCGCTGTACGAGTCGCCGGCGAGCACGACTTCGACGGCGCGGCCGCCATGGGTTCTGACGGCGTCGATCTTGACCTGCGGGGTGGTGACCGGCATGACGATGACGGCCTTGCAGCCCAGACGCGCCGCCGAGTACGCCACGCCCTGGGCATGGTTGCCAGCCGACGCGGTGAGCACGCCGCGCTCGCGCTCGGCGTCGCTCAGATTGGCCATCTTGTTGTACGCGCCCCGAATCTTGAAGGAGAACACCGTCTGGTTGTCTTCGCGCTTCAGATAAATTCGATTGTGCAGCCGCATGGAGAGCGTGCGCGCCAATTCGAGTTCGCTTTCTTTGGCGACGTCGTAGACTTTTGCGGTCAGGATCTTCTTCAGATAGTCGGGAGCTGCGTCGGACATGATTTAAGGCTTCTTCAGGTTAGGCACATCAAGGAACAAAAGGACAATGATAGACCAGCACGTCCGCCAGGGCGGTCGCGCTTGTCTCTCGGGAAAATACGGGAAAGGGGAGTGCGCGCCCTAGCGAAGGTCGTCTGGGGTGTCGATGTCGCGCACGATTCCGGCGTCGTCGACATCGACGATCGTAATGTGCTCGCTAATCAACAGGTCGCGCGCGCCAATGTCGCCATCGAGGGCGGCCAGACGCGAGGTAAAGGCAGAACCAAACGCGACGGGATGGCCGCGTTGTCCCTGATAGCTCGGCGCAACGATGGCTTCGGGCGAGGTGAGCCCGTTGGTGATCGCGCGCAGGGTGTTCGGGTGGATGTAGGGCATATCGGCCAGCGCAACGAGCCAGCCGTCGAGATGTTCGAGCCCGGCGGGCGGGGCTTCGTTGATGCCGGACTGGATGCCGGCGGCGAGCGTCGCACCCATGCCGCGCTTGGTGGCGTGGCTCATGACGACTTCACAACCGGCCTGCAACAGCACGTTTTCCAATTCCGCCGAATCCGGACGCACCACGGCAATGACGCGCGGCAACACCGCCAGCAGCGAGTGGGCGCTGGCGAGGGCAACGGGTCGGTTCAGGGGATCTCCGGGCAGCGGCGCGAGCAGCTTGTTCCGGCGCCCAGCCGCATCGAAGCGGGTACCGAGTCCGCCTGCCAGTAGAATGGCCACGGGCGGCGTCAGGGGTCGGGTCATGGTCTCGCATTATGCGCCAGACTTTTTGTTTCTGCCAAACAACGCGTGCTCGCGAGTGTCGACGTTGTGCCGACCGTCCGGTCGGTCATGGACGGCGGGATTCGCCCCGCTTTTCGATTCGTTCTGATTTTTTCCGGAGTTGCATGGAGTCGTTCATCACCTGGCTGCTCGGCGTGCTCGCACTGCCCGGCATCGGACTGCCAGCCATTTTTCTGGTGTCGTTTCTGTCCGCCACGCTGCTGCCCATGGGCTCGGAGCCCGCGCTGTTCGGCTACGTGTCGCTCAATCCGCATATGTTCTGGCCCGCCATCGTCGTGGCCAGCGTGGGTAATACCGCCGGCGGCATGCTCGACTGGTGGATGGGCTTCGCCGCACGACGCGCTTTCGTGCGCCTCAAGGCCCGCCGGCGAGCCCATGCCCGCGCTGCCGCACTGAACGGCGGTGGGGGCGTTGTGCCGACGGTTTCTGATGGGGACGAGAGTCAGCGCGCCCAAGGCAAGGCGCCGATGAGCGAACGCTATCACCGATGGATGCGCCGCTTCGGTCCGCCCCTTCTGCTCCTCTCATGGCTTCCCGTCGTCGGCGACCCCCTCTGCACCCTCGCCGGATGGCTTCGCCTCTCCTGGCGTGCCTGCCTCTTCTATATCGCCATCGGGAAGACGCTTCGGTATATCGCCATCACCTATCTCATGCTGCGCGTGCCTGAGTCGTTCTGGCAGGGGATTTTTGCCCCCTTCAAGCATCTGCTCGTCGGGTAGGGCTTATCGTTCGACTGCCGCTTCCTTCCTTTTCTTAACCCCACGGTTCTGCCCAAAGCCCCAGAGGCGGGACCGGGGCCCCTTTCCGCCTCTCAGACATAAACCCAACTCGCTGCAGAAAGGGGCCCCGGTCCCGCCTACCATCAGGTTTTCTCAGGAACCCCCTTCCTTCTTTCTTTTTTGCTGAGTTCTCTTACGCCTGCGTGACTTCGAACGGCAACGCCCGCTGGCGCTTGCCAGTCAACGCGAATAGCGCATTGGCATACGCCGGCGCCAACGGCGGCAAACCCGGTTCACCCATGCCCGTCGGTGCATCGCCGGAACTCACCACATGGACGCTAATCGCCGGCATGTCCGTCAACCGCGCCACCGTGTACTGATGGAAGTTGCTCTGCTCCACCGCACCATCCTTCAACGTGATGGCCGCGCCGGCTAACGTCGTACCCAATCCCATTAACGCCGCACCCTCCACCTGTGCCGCTACCGTCAACGGATTGACCGCGAAATTGCAATGCACCCCCGCCGTCGCACTCACCAATCGCGGAGACCCATTTCGCATTTCCGCAACCACCACATACGCCACCACGGAATCGAAGGACTCATGCACCGCTACGCCCCACGCTTGTCCCTGCGGTAATTTGGTCTTGCCATATCCAGAACGCTCGACCGCCAACGCCAAGGCCTCACGATGCCGCGGATGCTTGTCCCCCATCAACGCATATCGATACGCCACCGGGTCCTGTCCCGCATTCTTTGCCAATTCGTCAACCAGTGTCTCCATGACGAACGCCGTGTGCGTGTTGCCCACGGAACGCCACCACAGGACCGGTACGTTGACCTGCGGACTATGCAAGGTCAGACGCAACGGCACCGCGTACGGGGTGCCCGATACGCCTTCCACACTCGTCGCGTCGATGCCGTTCTTGACCATCATTTTTTCGAACGGCGTGCCCTGCAAAATCGATTGGCCCACGATGGTGTGGTTCCACGCCAGAACGTTGCCCTTGGCATCCAGACCGATCTCGGCACGATGCACATACATCGGGCGGTAGTAGCCGCCATGAATGTCGTCTTCTCGGCTCCAGATGACTTTGACCGGCTCCCGGTGCCCCGCCCGACGCCACGCTTTCGCCACCTGTGCGGCCTCGACACCATAGTCGGACGTCGGCACCGCGCGACGGCCGAAACCACCCCCGGCCATTAACGTGTGCAGCTTGACTTGCTCCGGCTTCAGATCGAGCGTGCGCGCCATGGCCGCCTGGTCGACGGTCTGGAACTGTGTGCCCGTCCACACTTCCGCCCCTTTGTCTGTGAGCTGTACGGTGCAATTCAACGGCTCCATCGGGGCATGGGCCAGATACGGGAAGCTGTATTCGGCGACGAGCGTTTTCGGCGCGCCCTTGAGTTTGGAGATGTCGGCATCGATAGCGACAGTCCCCGGTGTCTTGGCCATTTCCTTGAATTTGGCCAGTTGCGCGGTGGTGTCGACGTGCTCGACACCGCTGGTGTCCCACGTGGCATTCAACGCGTCGCGCCCGGTCTTGGCCTGCCAGTAGCCATCGGCAATCACGGCCACGGCGGTGCCGCCCCGGTCGTCGGGAATCTCCAGCACGTCGCGCACACCCTTGATCGCGCGCGCCGCTTTGGCGTCAAAGCTCTTTACCTTTGCACCGAATACCGGCGGACGTGCCACGACCGCCACTTTGAGGTTCGGCAGCTTGAAGTCCATGCCGTACATGGGCACGCCGGTCGACTTGGCGCGCGCGTCGAGCCGGCCGGTCGGCTTGCCGAGCAGACGGAACGCGGACGGATCTTTCAGGGCGACGTCGGCCGGCACCGGCAGCGCTTGCGCCCGCGCAGCGAGGCTGCCGTAGGTGGCGCGCTGGCCATTGGGGCCCAGGACGACGCCGTTTTCGGTGCGCAGTTGCGACGCAGGGACTTTCCACTGCTGTGCGGCAGCGGCGATGAGCATGGCGCGGGCCGATGCCCCGATGCGCCGGTACTGAAGCCACGAGTGCGCAACGGACCCGGAGCCCCCCGTCATCTGAATGCCGAATAACGGGTCTTTGTAGACGTCGGCCGCAGGCGCCAATTCGCTTCGTACTTTGGACCAGTCGCAATCGAGTTCTTCGGCGACGAGCATGGGCAGTGCGGTCTGCACGCCCTGTCCGAAGTCGAGTCGGTTGACCTGAATGGTGACGGTGTCGTCCGGCGCAATGCGCACGAACGCCGACGGCACGACGGGGGTGGCCGCCGCGCCCTGCGCGCTGGCGGAGCGCATGGCGCCCGGGAGCGACATTTCGAGCATCAGGCCGCCCGCCGCCATCGCCGACGTTTTGAGAAACGCTCGGCGTGACACGCCGGCAAAGTCGCCCACGGCAACGCCGGGACGCTGGGAAAAACGAAGTCCACGCATGGTGTTGTCTCCTCGCCTCAGGCCAGCGACGCCGCAGCGTCTTTGATCGCCGCCCGAATGCGGGCATAGGTGCCGCAGCGGCAGATATTGCCCGCCATGGCCGCGTCGATCTGCTCGTCGTTGGGCTGTTTGTTCTCGCGCAGCAAGGCCGCGGCAGACATGATCTGGCCGCTCTGACAGTAGCCGCACTGGGGCACGTCGTGCTTGACCCAGGCGTCCTGCACGGCGCGCCCGACGGGGTCCGCGCCGACGTTTTCAATGGTGGTGACTTTTTTGCCCGCAACCGCAGAGATCGGGGTAATGCAGCTCCGGATGGGCGCGCCGTCCAGATGCACGGTGCAAGCGCCGCACAGCGCCATGCCGCAACCGAACTTGGTGCCGGTCATGTTGAGCGCATCGCGCAGGGTCCAGAGCAGGGGAGTGGCAGGGTCGACGTCGACCTGCACGGGGCGGCCGTTCAGTTGAAACGAAACCATAGAGACACCTCTTGACGGGTGGATGGATCGGGGGAACCGGCCCAACATACTCCCATTCGTTGGAAATTTCAGCCCAGAAATGCTTCATAAATCGTTGTATATAAAAGGATATAGCGCTATTCGCACGCGGCGGGTTTGTCTTGAAATATTCAAGGGCGGGGCCGTCGTGGAGGTGATGTCAACGTGGCGATGAACCTGCCGGGGCGCCGCAAAAGAGGGGAAGCATGCGCGGCGAGGGGGAATTCGGCGCGGCGCCGACGTGTTGCGGTGCAATGAAGTACAATTCGGCCTACATTCCCCTACCAACACTTTCCAAGCCGGAAGAAAGATCTGGGCATGCGCACCAACTGCCTCACCCCTCTGTGCTTCTGCTCGATGACTGGACACGATTCGTCATCGACGTCTTCGCACGGCAGTCGTCGATCTCGTTGACCGCAGATCGTCTGTTGCCGACGCGCGCGCACCTGTCGCGTGAGCCGTCGGCATCCCCAGCGCATACCCGATTTTGACTTTCGGCGCGTCCCGCGAGACGAACGCCGACGGCGGATGCACCGCCGCACTGACGAGCCCGACAAGATGAACGCACCCTTGCCTGCCTTCGAGCCGCACGACGCAAAGCATGCCGTAGCCGCAAATCCCCCGCGACTGCGCGAGATTCCCTACAACTACACGTCGTTTTCGGACCGCGAAATCGTCATGCGCCTGCTCGGCGCCGACGCCTGGGCCATCCTCGATGAACTCCGCGCTGAGCGCCGCACGGGCCGTTCGGCCCGCATGCTGTATGAAGTGCTCGGCGACATCTGGGTGGTTCGCCGCAATCCCTATCTGCAAGACGACCTGCTCGACAATCCGAAACGTCGCAAGCTGCTGATCGATGCACTCGATCACCGCCTGAACGAGATCGATAAGCGTCGTCGTGCCGATGTGGCCGAACACGCCGATGCGACGGGCCGCGAACGCGCCGCCCGCGTCGAGCAACTGGAAGCGGCTGCGCGCCGCGCCGTGGCGGACTTCGCCGCCGAGTTCGACAAGATGGCCGAACTGCGCCGTCGCGCGAAGAAGGTGCTCGGCCGCACGACCGCTCACGACAACATCAAGTTCGACGGCCTGTCGCGTGTCTCGCACGTGACGGACGCCACCGACTGGCGCGTGGAGTACCCGTTCGTTGTGCTGACGCCGGATACCGAAGCCGAAATGGCGGCGCTGGTGAAGGGCTGCTTCGAACTGGGGCTGACGGTGATCCCGCGCGGAGGTGGCACCGGCTACACCGGCGGCGCGATTCCGCTCACGCCGTTCTCGGCCGTCATCAATACGGAAAAGCTCGAGCAGCTCGACGAGGTCGAGTACTCGGCATTGCCGGGTGTCGACAAGCCGGTGCCGACGATTTTCTCGGGCGCCGGTGTGGTGACCCGTCGTGTCGCCGAAGCGGCCGAGCGCGCCGGGCTGGTCTTCGCCGTTGACCCGACCTCGATCGATGCGTCGTGCATTGGCGGCAACGTGGCCATGAACGCCGGCGGCAAGAAGGCCGTGCTGTGGGGGACCGCGCTCGATAACCTTGCGTGGTGGCGCATGGTCGACCCGCAAGGTAACTGGCTCGAAGTCACGCGCCACGATCACAACCTCGGCAAGATTCACGACATTCCGGTCGCCCGCTTCGAACTGAAGTGGTACGACGGCAATCAGGCGCCCGGCGCCGTGCTGCTCAAGACGGAAATGCTGGAGATCGAGGGCAAGCGCTTCCGCAAGGAAGGTCTCGGCAAGGACGTCACGGACAAGTTCCTGGCGGGGCTGCCCGGCATCCAGAAGGAAGGCTGTGACGGTCTGATCACGAGTGCGCGCTGGATTCTGCACAAGATGCCCGCGCATACGCGCACGGTCTGTCTCGAGTTCTTCGGTCAGGCGAAGGAAGCGATTCCGAGCATCGTCGAGATCAAGGACTACATGTTCGCGCAGACGGCCGCAGGCGGGGCGATTCTGGCCGGCCTGGAGCATCTGGACGAACGCTATCTGCGCGCCGTGGGCTATGCCACGAAGTCGAAGCGCAACGCTTTCCCGAAGATGGTGCTGATCGGCGATATCGTCGGTGACGACGACAACGCTGTTGCACAGGCGACCTCGGAAGTCATTCGCATGGCGAACGGCAAGAGCGGCGAAGGCTTCGTCGCCGTGTCAGCCGAAGCCCGCAAGAAATTCTGGCTCGACCGGTCGCGTACCGCCGCCATCGCACGCCATACCAACGCCTTCAAGATCAATGAAGACGTGGTGATCCCGCTGCCGCGCATGGGCGAGTACACGGATCACATCGAACGCATCAATATCGAGTTGTCGCTCAAGAACAAGCTGCAATTGGTCGACGCGCTCGAAACGTTCTTCGAAGCGGGCAACCTGCCGCTGGGCAAGACCGACGACGCAAACGAGATTCCGTCGGCCGAACTGCTCGAAGACCGCGTGCAAACGGCCCTCACGCTGCTGCGCGACGTGCGCGCACGCTGGGTGTTCCTGCGCGATCACTTCGAGCTGCCGCTGGCCGAGGCGATTCCGCTGCTCAATCGTCACGGCATTCGCGACATGAATGTGGCGCTGAACGACCGTATGAACAAGCATCCGGAAACGCGTCTCATCGATCTGCTTCAGGATCGTACCGTTCGCGTGTCGTGGAAGCAGGAGATTCGTGCCGAACTGCGCCAGATCTTCATGGGCGGCGAATTCAAGCCGATCCTCGACGAAGCGCAAGCCATTCACAAGCGCGTGCTGCACGGCCGCGTGTTCGTCGCGCTGCACATGCACGCCGGCGACGGCAATGTGCATACGAACATTCCGGTGAACTCGGATAACTACGAGATGCTCCAGGATGCGCACAAGGCCGTGGCTCGCATCATGAACATCGCGCGCTCGCTCGACGGTGTGATCTCGGGCGAACACGGCATCGGCATCACGAAGCTGGAGTTCCTGACGGAAGCCGAGATCGGTGAATTCCGCGCCTACAAGCAACGCGTGGACCCGGAAGGCCGCTTCAACAAGGGCAAGCTGCTCGACATGCCCGATCTGCCCGCCGATTTGCGCAACGCCTATACGCCCAGCTTCGGGCTGATGGGCTACGAGTCGCTCATCATGCAGCAGTCGGACATCGGTGCGATCGCCGACAGCGTGAAGGACTGCCTGCGCTGCGGCAAGTGCAAGCCGGTGTGCGCGACGCACGTGCCGCGCGCGAACCTGCTGTACAGCCCGCGTAACAAGATTCTCGCGACCTCGCTGCTCATCGAGGCGTTCCTGTATGAGGAGCAGACGCGCCGCGGTGTGTCGATCAAGCACTGGGACGAGTTCAACGACGTGGCCGATCACTGCACGGTCTGCCACAAGTGCGTGACGCCGTGCCCGGTGAAGATCGACTTCGGCGACGTGACGATGAACATGCGCAATTTGCTGCGCAAGATGGGGAAGAAGAAATTCAACCCGGGCGCGGCCGCCGGCATGTTCTTCCTGAACGCCACCAATCCGGAGACGATCAACATCACCCGCAAGGTGATGATCGACTGGGGTTACAAGGCGCAGCGCTTTGGCGCTGACATCTTCAAGAAGATCGCGAAGAAGCAGACGGCGCGTCCGCCTGCGACGGTGGGCAAACCGCCGCTGCGCGAGGAAGTGATTCACTTCGTCAACAAGAAGATGCCGGGCAACCTGCCGAAGAAGACGGCGCGCGCGCTGCTCGACATCGAAGACAACAAGGTCGTGCCGATCATCCGTAATCCGAAGGCCACCACGGTGGATTCGGAAGCGGTGTTCTACTTCCCGGGCTGCGGCTCGGAGCGTCTGTTCTCGCAGGTCGGGCTGGCCACACAAGCCATGCTCTGGCATGTGGGCGTGCAAACGGTGCTGCCACCGGGTTATCTCTGTTGCGGCTATCCGCAGCGCGGCTCGGGGCAGGGCGAGAAGGCCGAGAAGATCGTGACGGACAACCGCGTGTTGTTCCATCGCATGGCGAACACGCTGAACTATCTCGATATCAAGACCGTGGTCGTGTCGTGCGGCACTTGCTACGATCAGCTCGCGGGCTATGAATTCGAGAAGATCTTCCCCGGCTGCCGCATTGTCGACATTCACGAATATCTGCTCGAGAAGAACGTGAAGCTCGAAGGCGTGAACGGTACGCGCTACATGTATCACGATCCGTGCCACACGCCGATCAAGATGATGGACCCGGTCAAGCTCGTCAACCAGTTGATGGGCAGCGAGAACGACGGCTACAAGATCGAGAAGAACGATCGCTGCTGTGGCGAATCGGGTACGCTGGCGGTCACGCGCCCCGACATCTCGACGCAGATCCGCTTCCGCAAGGAAGAGGAAATGCGCAAGGGCGCTGCGAAGTTGCGCGCCGACGGCAAGGTCGACGATGTGAAGATCCTCACGAGCTGCCCGTCGTGCCTGCAAGGGCTGTCGCGCTACAACGAAGACGCTAACGTCACGGCCGACTACATCGTCGTCGAGATCGCCAAGCATGTGCTGGGCGACGAGTGGCTGGTGGATTATGTCAAGGATGCGAACAACGGCGGCATCGAACGCGTGCTGGTCTGATGCACCTCTCAGGGACGCGGCCGATGCCTGACCGACGGACCACGGAGGTGGCATGGAGGTAGTCTACACAGCACTCATCCTGCTGTTCGTGGTGGCGCTGACCGGCGTGCTGGTCAGCTTCATCCGCTTTTTGCCGGTACCGCTCATTCAGATTGCCGTGGGCGCCGCGCTCGCTTATCCGGGCGCGGGGCTGCACATCGATCTCGACCCCGAGATATTCTTCCTGCTGTTCATCCCGCCGCTGCTCTTCGCCGACGGCTGGCGCATGCCGAAACGTGAGTTCTGGCATCTGCGCGTGCCGATCATCGCAATGGCGCTCGGTCTCGTGATTTTCACCGTGCTCGGCGTGGGCTATTTCATCCACTGGATGATTCCGTCGATTCCGCTCGCCGTGGCGTTCGCGCTTGGCGGCGTGCTCTCGCCGACCGACGCGGTGGCCGTCTCGGCCCTCACCGGACGCATGCGCATGCCCACACGGCTCATGCATGTGCTCGAGGGCGAGGCGATGATGAACGACGCGTCGGGGCTCGTCGTCTTCAAGTTCGCGCTCGTCGCGGCCACCACGGGGCTGTTTTCCATCGGCAGCGCGACCTTCTCGTTCTTCGTGATCGCGCTGGGCGGACTGCTGGCCGGCTGGGCCGTGACGTGGCTCTTCACGCAATTCCATCGCCGCGTGATGGACGCGACCACGGAAGAACCCGCGACGGTCGTGCTGCTCCTGCTGCTCATGCCGTTCGCCGCCTATCTGCTGGCCGAACACTTCGGTTTTTCGGGCATTCTCGCGGCCGTGGCCGCCGGCATGACGGTCAGCTCGACCGATCTGCTCAACTCCCGCACCGCCACGCGTATTCTCGGCAACGGCGTGTGGTCGATGCTCGAATTCGTGTTCAACGGCGCCGTGTTCGTTCTGCTGGGGCTGCAATTGCCGGACATCGTGCGCGCCGCGCTGCGACCGAGCGAACATCTGTGGGGAACGCTCGCGAATCTCGGCGAACTGATGTTCTATGTCGGCGCAATTTCCGCGGTGCTCATCGTGCTGCGCTTTTGCTGGGTGTGGGTGGCGTGGCGGGTGATGTACTTCCTGGGCATGCGACGCGGTGAAATCACGATGAAGCCCGGCATGCGCTTTACCGGCGTGACGGCGCTCTCGGGCGTGCGCGGTGCGGTGACGCTGGCCGGCGCGCTCTCGGTGCCGCTGGCATTGCCGGGCGGGGCACCGTTCCCGGGGCGCGATCTGTTGATCTTTCTGGCTGCCGGGGTGATTCTGCTGTCGCTGATCGGCGGCAGCCTCGGTTTGCCGGTGCTGTTGCGCGGTGTGCGCTGGCCGGTCGAAGAGGCGCGCAATCGTGAAATGGGCGAGGCGCGATTGGCCGCCTCGGAAGCGGCGATTCGCGCCGTCGAGTCGTTGCAGAAGGTGATTGCGAAGTCGGGTGACGAACTCGATACCGCGGTGTGCGCCGAAGCGGCCGCGCGCGTGATGGGGCGCTATCGCCGAACGCTGAACGCGGCGACGGCCACTGACGAGATGCGCGAGCGGGCGGTACGCGAGGTCGAAGTCGAGCGACGCCTGCGCGCGGCAGCGCTGCAGGCCGAGCGGGTGGAACTGTCTCGTCTGCGTATTACCCATCGCATCAACGACGAAACGCTGCGCGAGTTGCTCAGCGAGATCGATTTCGCCGAACTCGCGCTCGGATCGGTCGACCCGGCCACCGGCAAACGAAAGAAAAGCAGGAAGCACTGACGCGCACCGTTGCCGGGCAATGCATCGGCGCTGGCGCACGGCAGGCAAACCAAGGGAGAAGGATCATGGAATGTCCGTTTTGCACGGGGGATGGCGGCGACGTCGTGTGGCGCGACCCGGTGCTGCGCGTGGTGCTCGCGAACGAGAACGGCTATCCGGGCTTCGCGCGGGTCATCTGGCATGCCCACGTCGCCGAGATGAGCGATCTGCCCGAAGCGGCGCGCGAGCATGTCATGCGTGTGGTGTTTGGCGTCGAGACCGCGCAGCGCACGGTCATGTCGCCGGACAAGGTCAATGTGGCCAGCCTGGGCAATATGGTGCCGCACGTGCATTGGCATGTGATTCCGCGCTATCGGGACGACGTCCATTTCCCCGGATCGGTCTGGAGCGCACCGCAACGCGAGGTGCCGCAGGCGCTCCTCGCCGAGCGCGCGGCCTGGATGCCCGCGTTGCGCGAGGCTATCGTGGCAGAATTGGACCGCATTCCGGCGTGGCCGGCATGACCGTTGAGACCTGAGCAGCTATACTGCCGGCCGATGTGCCGCATGTCGGTATACCGACCGATTTTTCTGGAGCAAGACCATGGCTGGGCTGGAGAAAGACACGCCGATTCCCGTTTCCCTGACGCTGCATCGTGCATCAAAGGTGCTGGAACTTGGTTACGAAGACGGCAAACACTACCGCCTGCCGTTCGAATTGCTGCGCGTACTCTCGCCGTCGGCGGAAGTGCGTGGTCACGGACCAGGGCAGGAAACGCTGCAAACCGGCAAGCGTGACGTCACGCTGAACGGCCTCGAGCCGATCGGCAACTACGCGGTGCGCCCGGTCTTTTCGGACGGTCACGACACCGGCATCTATTCGTGGGATTACCTCTACGAGCTGTGCGTGCGTCAGGACGCACTGTGGCAGGAATACCTGGACAAGCTCGCGGCGGCGGGTGTCGATCGCGACACGCCGATGCCGTCGCCCGCTGCCGGTGGCTGCCACCACCATTGAGGCCCCGGCGGTGCGCACGCCTGAGTGTGCGCCCGCTTACATGATTTGGAGATTGCAATGGGCCAACAGACCCACTTCGGTTATGAAACCGTCGACGAGAAGGAAAAGGCCGGCAAGGTGGCCGAGGTGTTCCACTCGGTCGCCAGCAAGTACGACATCATGAACGACCTGATGTCGGGCGGCCTGCACCGGATCTGGAAGGCCTTCACGATCGGCCGCGCCGCCGTGCGTCCCGGCTTCAAGGTGCTCGACATTGCCGGTGGCACCGGCGACCTTTCCAAGGCGTTTGCCCGCGCGGCCGGCCCGACCGGCGAAGTCTGGCTCACGGACATCAACGAATCGATGCTGCGCGTGGGCCGCGATCGTCTGCTCGATGCCGGCATCGTCACCCCGGCCCTGCTGTGCGACGCCGAGAAGCTGCCGTTCCCGTCGAACTATTTCGATGTAGTGACCGTGGCCTTCGGCCTGCGCAATATGACGCACAAGGACGCCGCCCTCGCGGAGATGCGCCGGGTCATCAAGCCGGGCGGCAAGGTGATGGTGCTGGAATTCTCGAAGGTCTGGCAGCCGCTGGAAAAGGCATACGACGCCTATTCGTTCAAGGTGCTGCCGTGGCTCGGTTCGCGCATTGCGGGCGACGCCGAAAGCTACCGCTATCTGGCCGAGTCGATCCGCATGCACCCGGACCAGGAAACGCTCAAGACAATGATGGAAGAGGTCGGTCTGGAGCGTGTGGAATATCACAACCTGACAGCCGGCGTGGTCGCGCTGCATATCGGACGCAAATTCTGACGCGTCGGAAAACTAAGTACTCACTTACCTGATTCGGCCCAGCGCCCCGGTTGGCAGAAAAAATCTGCACCGGGGCGTTTCTCTAAGTACAAGCTAATTCTGCTATGGCAGAATCGGCCGTCACCTCATCCGGTTTCAACACGTAAAAAAGTGCTGAACCATTCGAGTTGACGCATGTCAGTAGACAGCAACCTATAAACTCCACGGAGAGACCAGAACGATGTTCCAGTTCCTGAAAAACAAGCTGTTGTTGGGCGTGGTGGCCGGCGTATTGGCGGTCGGCATGACGATCGCGGACGCCGATGCCAAACGCGTTGGCGGCGGCCGGAGCATCGGCAAGCAGTCCAACACCGTGACGCAACGCCAGCAAACGCCGCAACAACCGAACCAGGCCGCACCGGGTGCTGCACCGCAGCAAGCCGCGCCGGCAGCCGCAGGTGCGGGAGCGGCAGGGGCCGCCGCCGCCAAGCCGGCCAATCGCTGGCTCGGCCCGATCGCCGGTCTGGCCGCGGGTCTCGGCATCGCCGCGCTGCTGTCGCACTTCGGTATGGGCGGCGCCTTCGCAAGCATGATGGCCAACGTCATCATCATTGCGCTGATCGCGTTCGCTGCCATGTGGCTGATCCGCCGTTTCCGCGGCAATAAGTCGCAGTCGCAGACGCCGGCCTATGCAGGCGCAGGCAACGACGCGTCGAACAACTCCCTGCGTCAGTCGTGGGATAGCCAGCAGCAGCCGTCGTCGCAACCGGCATCGTCGGCCCAACCGTCGCTGTCGGCCGTGCCGGCAGCCGCGGCGGGCGCCGCCGCTGTTGCCGAGCCGTTCGGTGTGCCGGCGGGCTTCGACGCCGAAGGCTTCCTGCGCAGCGCCAAGGTGTACTTCAACCGTCTGCAAGCCGCATGGGACAAGGGCGATCAAGCCGATATCAACGAGTTCACCACGCCGCAGATGTTCGCGGAAATCAAGATGGACCTCGAAGAGCGCGGCAAGTCGACCAACCGTACTGACGTCGTGCAACTCGACGCCGAACTGCTCGGTATCGAGCAAACGGCGACCGAGTACATGGCAAGCGTTCGCTTCTCGGGCTTGATCCGCGAAGCCGAAGGTGCCCCGGCCGAGCCGTTCAATGAAGTGTGGAACCTGACCAAGCCGGTCGCCGGTAGCGGTGGTTGGGTCCTCGCGGGAATTCAGCAGCTCTAAGCCTCGCGCCGTTTTTGCCGTAACCTGCCTTACAATGAGAGCCCGCGTTTGAAGCGCGGGCTCTTTTGTTTTTGCCGTCCGCAATGCATCGTTGGGCGGCGTCTTTCGGTGCGACCGGTGCTCAGCGCCGGCCGGCCGCCAAGCTCATGACCGTAGCCGCCAAAGCCTTTGCCGCCACCGTGAATCATCTGCTCGCCCGCGAACCGTGGGCGCGCGAGCGTTTGCGCCATCATATCGGTGCGTCTGCCCGGCTTGCGATGTCAGCCATCGACCTGCGCCTGCGCGTGGGCGATGACGGTTACCTCGCCGCCGCCGAATCGGACCTGCCTTGCGACGTCAGCATCTCGGTGCCCCCGGCGGCGCTCGCCGATTTCGCGGGCGGCGGTCAGGCCGCTGTCATGCGTCACGTCAAGATCGAAGGCGATGCCGAGTTCGCCAATACCGTGTCGTATCTTGCCCAGCATTTGCGCTGGGAGGCCGCCGAAGACCTGAGCAAGGTGATCGGCGACGCTGCCGCGCATCGGGTGACGCAAACCGGCAAGGCCGTCGTCGCCAGCGCACGCCGCACGGGCGACACGCTGGCCCGCTCGCTCGCCGATTACCTCGTGGAAGAGAATCCGCTGCTCGTGGCGCGTGTGCGCCTCGATGCGATGCGCACCGACATCAGCACGTTGCGCGACGACCTCGCGCGTCTGGAGAAACGCATCGAAAAGCTCGAACGCCAGAAGGGCCCGCGCGACGGCACCGCCGTCCCGGCATCCCGCACTCAGGGAGGCCGCTGACCGATGCGTCTTCTGCGCCTGATCAAGATATTTTTCGTCTGCTATCGATACGGGCTCGACGAGCTGGTGCTCTCGAGCATTCCCCATCCCTTCGCGCGTGGGGTGTTGCGCGTGCTGTCGTTCGGCCGCAGCGGGCTGAAGGCGCCACGAGGCGAGCGCTTGCGCCTCGCCCTCGAATCGCTGGGGCCGATCTTCGTGAAGTTCGGGCAGGTGCTCTCGACGCGCCGCGATCTGATGCCGCCCGACATCGCGCAGGAACTGGCGCGCTTGCAGGATCAGGTGCCGCCGTTCGACCCCGAGGTGGCGCGCGCTGCCATCGAGCGTTCGCTGGGGCATCCGCTTGAAGACGTGTTCGTGGAATTCGAACGCTCGCCGGTCGCGAGCGCGTCGATTGCCCAGGTGCACTTCGCGCGCATTCGCGATGGCGAACACGCAGGCAAGCAAGTCGCGGTCAAGGTGTTGCGTCCGAACATGCTTGGCGTGATCGACAGCGATCTCGCCCTGATGCGGGATCTGGCGGGGTGGGTGGAGCGTCTGTGGCCGGATGGCAAGCGCCTGAAGCCGCGTGAGGTGGTCGCCGAATTCGACAAATATCTGCACGACGAACTCGACCTCATGCGCGAAGCCGCCAACGCGGCGCAGCTTCGTCGCAACTTCATCGACTCCGGCATGCTGATGGTGCCGGAGATCTACTGGGAGTTCAGCTCCAGCTTCGTTCTCGTGATGGAGCGCATGCACGGCGTGCCGATCAGTCAGATCGAAGTGCTGCGCGAGGCGGGCGTCGATCTGAAGAAGCTCGCCCGCGAGGGTGTCGAAATATTCTTCACGCAGTTCCTGCGCGACGGCTTTTTCCACGCCGACATGCACCCGGGCAATATTCTCGTGAGTCTCGACCCCGCAACGTTCGGCCGTTACATCGCGCTGGATTGCGGCATCGTCGGCGCGCTGTCCGAATTCGACAAGAATTATCTGGCACAGAACTTCCTCGCCTTCTTCCGTCGCGATTACCACCGGGTGGCGTCGTTGCATCTGGAGTCGGGCTGGGTGCCGCCGGACACGCGCGTGGAAGAGCTGGAAGGGGCGATTCGCGCCGTGTGCGAGCCGTACTTCGACCGGCCGCTCAAGGAAATCTCGCTGGGACTGGTGCTCATGCGCTTGTTCCAGACGTCGCGCCGCTTCAACGTCGAGATTCAGCCGCAACTCGTGCTGCTGCAAAAGACGCTGCTCAATATCGAAGGACTTGGGCGTCAGCTCGATCCGGATCTGGATTTGTGGAAGACGGCCAAGCCGTTCCTCGAGCGCTGGATGGCCGAGCAGATCGGCCCGCGCGGCTGGCTTGAGCGACTGAAGGCCGAGGTGCCGCAGTGGAGCAAGACGATGCCGCAACTGCCGCGTCTCATCCATCAGGCGCTGGCCGCCCATGCTCGTCCGCAGGACGACACGCTCCTGCTCGCCTTGTTGCAGGAGCAACGCCGCACGAACCGGCTGCTGACGGGCGCGTTTTGTCTGGTGGGCGGGATCGCCATCGGCGTGCTGACGGCGTTTGTCTGGCTCTATCGCTGATTCTTGGACAGGAGCCGACTGTGACCGTCGCCCGGATGATTCATGTCACACCCGCCGCACCTCGCGGCGATGACCGCCCGGAGGCGGGCGGTGCGCCAGCGCCTGCATCGGCGCCGTCCTTTGCCCATCGAGATTCGTCTCGGGCCGAATTCTGGGACGAGCGGTTCGCGAACGCCTTCATGCCCTGGGATGCCGCTGGCGTGCCTCAGGCGTTGCGCGACTTCGTGACTGCCGAGGGCGCACCGCGTGCCACGCTGATTCCGGGCTGCGGCGCGGCATACGAAGCGGCGTGGCTCGACGCGCAAGGCTGGCCGGTGCGCGCCATCGACTTCTCGCCGGTGGCGGTGGAATCGGCGCAGGTCCAACTGGGCTCGCGGGCGTCGCTCGTCGAACAGGCCGATTTCTTCACTTACACTCCGCCGTTTGCGCTCGACGTGGTCTACGAGCGGGCGTTTCTTTGCGCCTTGCCCCGCACGTTGTGGCAGGACTACGCGCGCCGCATGGCGCAACTGCTGCCGCAAGGGGCGCGTCTGGCCGGGTTCTTCTTCCTCAAGGACACACCGAAAGGCCCACCGTTCGGGATCACGCCTGAGGCCCTCGACGGGTTGCTGGCTCAAGACTTCGTCTGCGAGGCCAATCGTCTGGTGGACGACTCCGTGCCGGTCTTTGCCGGCGCCGAACACTGGATGGTCTGGCGTCGTCGCTGATCCGCAATCTGTCGTCACGGCGCGTCAGCTGGCGCGAGACGCTGACGCCAACTGCCGGTAAGTCGTCTCAGACACTGGGCATTTCCCGATATTTGCCACGATCCACGCAGAGAATTGTGATTTTTTCCCCGGGCGTCTCTCACGCCGCTATAATCGGCCGAAAATTTTTTCGCCAGGTGGCAAAAACGGGCGCCCCCGAGCGCTGAATCGCATCAGCCCCGTCATGCACGACCTGATTTTCTGTTGCCCGGAAGGCTGCGGCCCACGGCTCGGTATCGTTAGCTCGCGCGGCGGCTTCATGCGGCCGGATCACGCCCGCTGCTGACGCCGCCCTGTCATGACCGTCGCCCTGGGGCTTGGCTGGGGCCGCGTTATGCTGATCTGGTTTGTCATTCTGTATTGGGTCATTTCGGTGGCCATCGGGCTGTTGGCCGCCCTCAAGGTCCGCAATACCAAAGATTTCACTGTCGCTGGCCGTCGTCTGCCCTACGGCATGGTCGTGGCCGTTGTGTTCGCCACCTGGTTCGGCTCGGAAGCGGTGCTCGGCATTCCCGCGACCTTCATCGGCGAAGGGCTGCGCGGCGTGGTCGCCGACCCGTTCGGCTCGTCGATGTGCCTGGTCCTCGTGGGCATGTTCTTCGCCCGCAAGCTGTATCGCATGAACCTCATGACGATCGGCGACTTCTACAAGCTCAAGTACAACCGCACGGTCGAAGTGGTGACGAGTATCGCCATCGTGATTTCGTACCTCGGCTGGGTCGGAGCGCAGATCAAGGCGCTGGGCCTCGTGTTTCACACGGTGTCGGGCGGTGCGATGTCGGAGCCGACGGGCATGATCATCGGCGCGATTTCGGTGCTGGCCTACACGCTGCTCGGCGGCATGATCTCGGTGGCGGTCACCGACTTCATCCAGATGATCATCATCGTCGTGGGGCTGGTGTACATCGCCGTGGTCGTCTCGGGCATGGTGCCGGGCGGGGCGAGCGCCGTAATTGCCCACGCGTCGGAGGCCGGCAAGTTCGTATTCCTGCCGGAGATGAACCCGGCGGACGTATTAGCGTTTATCGCGGCGGGCGTCACCATGATGTTCGGGTCGATTCCCCAGCAGGACGTGTTCCAGCGCGTCATGTCGTCCAAGTCGGAGAACATCGCGGTCTCGGGGTCGGTGACCGGTGGCGTGCTGTACTTCTTCTTCACGTTCATCCCGATTTTCCTCGCGTACTCGGCTCTGCTGATCGCGCCGTCGATGGTACAGAAGTACATAGGCACCGATCCGCAGCAGATCCTGCCGCAGTTGGTGCTGACCAGCGTGCCGATCGTCGCGCAGGTGATGTTCTTCGGCGCGCTCCTCTCGGCGATCAAGAGCTGTGCCTCGGCCACGCTGCTGGCGCCGTCGGTGACATTTGCCGAGAACATCATTCGTCCGATGCTCAAGGGGCAGATCGATGACAAGCATCTGCTGCGCCTCATGCGTATCGTCGTGCTGTGCTTCACCGCGCTGGTGCTGGTGTACGCGCTGAACTCGAAGGCTTCGATCTTCCAGATGGTCGAAAGCGCCTACAAGGTCACGCTAGTGTGCTGCTTCGTGCCGCTCGCCTTCGGCCTGTACTGGAAGCGGTCGAGTTCGCTGGGTGGCACGCTTGCCGTGTTCTGCGGGCTGGTCGTCTGGATCGGCTGCGAGGCCCTGGCGCCCGAAGCGCTGGTGCCGCCGCAACTGGCCGGTCTGCTGGCGTCGATCTCCGGCATGGTGGTCGGCTCGCTTCTGCAACCCGCGTCGGAACGTGGCCAGCCCCCCGAGCAGCGAATTTCGACGATCTGACGACCTCAGGCAACGGGAAGCACGCCCGCCACGCCAAGCGCGGGCACTTCCCGTCTTGATCTTGCACGGCCACAGCCCCATATATCTCCGACAAATCCCGAAAGCCTTGTGAAGCGGTTATAATTCAAGGCTTTGCGCGCCTTTTTCCGTCGGAAGAATCATGCCTATCTACGCCTATCGTTGCGAAACATGCGGTTTCGCCAAGGATGTGCTGCAAAAAATGAGCGATGAACCGCTCTCCCAATGCCCGGAATGCGGCAAGGACTCGTTTCGCAAGCAGGTGACTGCTGCCGGGTTCCAGCTCAAGGGATCGGGATGGTATGTGACCGACTTCCGCGGCGGATCGGGGGGCGCAAGTGCGCCGGCAGCCGGTGCCGGTGGTGCCGCAGGTTCGGCGCCGGCGCCAGCCGCGTCGTCGGGCGAGAGCGCCTCGTCGGCATCGTCCGGCGGTGAATCGTCGGGCACCCCGGCGGCAAGCTGTGGCGGCGGTTGCGCCTGCCACTGAGCAATACAAGACAGCGCACGTCAAGCCTGGCGGTCTGGCGTGCGATAGTACCGAATCAGCACCGAGCGCCTGGCGCTGTCGTTCCCCTGCTGACACACCCCGTAGCCGCCAATATTCGCGAGTCCTGCCATGAGCGTTAAGAAACCCGCGCTGAAGACGATTTTCCTCACCGGCCTGCTGGTGCTGGTGCCGCTCGCCATCACGCTGTGGGTGCTGGGCCTGATCATCGGTACGATGGATCAGACCTTGCTGTTGCTGCCGGACGATTGGCAGCCGTCGCATCTCATCGGCATGCGCGTGCCGGGCTTTGGCGTGGTGGTCACGCTGGCGTTCGTTTTCGTCGTCGGTCTTCTGGCGCATAATTTCATTGGCCAGAAGCTGGTCGGCTGGTGGGAAGCCGTGCTGACGCGCATTCCCATCGTTGGACCATTGTACGGTAGCGTCAAGCAGGTGTCCGACACGCTGCTCTCGAGCAGCGGCAATGCGTTTCGCAAGGCGTTGCTGGTGCGTTACCCGCACGCGGACTCCTGGACCATCGCTTTCCTGACCGGCGCGCCGGGCGGCGATGTAGTCAATCACTTGCAGGGCGAGTATGTGAGCGTCTATGTCCCGACGACGCCGAACCCGACGTCAGGCTTCTTCCTGATGATGCGGGCGAGCGACGTTGTCGAACTCGACATGTCGGTCGACGCGGCCCTCAAGTACATCGTATCGATGGGCGTGGTGGCGCCCGCCCACAACCCGCGCCAGCAACGTCCCGGTCCGCTCCTTTGAGCCATCGGGAATCGCCGGCGCCATTTTTTGAAAATCGGAACAGCAAAATGTCCATGCGTACCTCCTACTGCGGTCTGGTGACCGAGCAACAACTGGGCCAAACGGTCAAGCTTTGTGGCTGGGTCAATCGCCGCCGTGATCACGGCGGGGTCATCTTCATCGACCTGCGCGATCGCGAGGGTCTGGTGCAGGTCGTGTGCGATCCGGACCGCGCGGAGATGTTCAAGGCCGCCGAAGGCCTGCGCAATGAGTTCTGCGTGCAGATCACGGGCCTCGTGCGCAGCCGTCCGGCCGGCACCGAGAACGCCAACCTGACGAGCGGCAAGATCGAAGTGCTGTGCCACGAGCTGGAAGTGCTCAACCCGTCGGTCACGCCCCCGTTCCAGCTCGACGACGAAAACCTGTCGGAAACCACGCGCCTCACGCATCGCGTGCTCGATCTGCGTCGTCCGCAGATGCAATACAACCTGCGCCTGCGCTACAAGGTGGCGATGGAAGTGCGCAAGTATCTGGACGCGCAAGGCTTCATCGACATCGAAACGCCGATGCTCACGAAGAGCACGCCGGAAGGTGCGCGCGATTATCTGGTGCCCTCGCGTGTGAACGCCGGCATGTTCTTCGCGTTGCCGCAGTCGCCGCAGCTCTTCAAGCAATTGCTGATGGTGGCCGGCTTCGATCGCTACTACCAGATCACCAAGTGCTTCCGCGACGAAGACCTGCGCGCTGACCGTCAGCCGGAATTCACGCAGATCGACTGCGAAACCTCGTTCCTCTCGGAGCAGGAAATCCGCGATCTGTTCGAGAACATGATCCGCCACGTCTTCAAGGAAGCGATCAACGTGGATCTGGACGCCAAGGTGCCGGTCATGGAGTACGCGGAGGCGATGCGTCGCTTCGGCTCGGACAAGCCCGATCTGCGCGTGAAGCTCGAGTTCACCGAGCTGACCGACGTGATGGGCGACGTCGACTTCAAGGTGTTCTCGGTGCCGGCCACGACCGAAGGCGGCCGTGTGGTTGCGCTGCGCGTGCCGGGCGGTGCCGAGATCTCGCGTAGCGAAATCGACGCCTACACCGACTTCGTGAAGATCTACGGCGCGAAGGGTCTGGCCTGGATCAAGGTCAACGAAGTGGCCAAGGGGCGCGATGGTCTGCAAAGCCCGATCGTCAAGAACCTGCACGATGCCGCCATTGCTTCGATCCTTGAGCGCACCGGCGCGCAAGATGGCGACATCATCTTCTTCGGCGCCGACAAGGAAAAGGTCGTCAACGACGGTATCGGCGCCTTGCGTCTGAAGATCGGTCACTCGGAATTCGGCAAGAGCCACGGCCTGTTCGAAGCCGGCTGGCGTGCGCTGTGGGTCGTCGACTTCCCGATGTTCGAATACGACGAGGAAGATGCCCGCTGGGTCGCCTGCCACCATCCGTTCACGAGCCCGAAGGACGAGCACATCGACTACCT
The DNA here is from genome assembly GCF_000807775.2 of Pandoraea fibrosis. NCBI lineage: Bacteria > Pseudomonadati > Pseudomonadota > Betaproteobacteria > Burkholderiales > Burkholderiaceae > Pandoraea > Pandoraea fibrosis. The sequence goes on from NZ_CP047385.1 coordinate 909,086, forward strand.
CGAGACCGATCCGGGCAAGTGCCTGGCAAAGGCCTACGACATGGTGCTCAACGGCTGGGAAATCGGTGGCGGTTCGGTCCGTATCTTCCAGGAAGAAGTGCAGAGCAAGGTGTTCCGCGCACTCAAGCTGGGTGAGGAAGAAGCCCGTGCGAAGTTCGGCTTCCTGCTCGACGCACTGCAATACGGTGCGCCCCCGCATGGCGGTATCGCGTTCGGTCTGGATCGCGTCGTCACGATGATGGCCGGCGCCGATTCGATTCGCGACGTGATCGCGTTCCCGAAGACGCAACGTGCGCAGGATCTGCTCACGCAAGCGCCGTCGCCGGTGGACGAGCGTCAACTGCGCGACCTGCACATCCGTCTGCGTCAACCGGAAGCGCCGAAGGCCTGACGGTAGTGTGACGGCATCGGCGAGCGCCGATGTGCTGGCTTCGAACCCCCTCTGTCGAAAGGCGAGGGGGTTTTTGTTTTTGGGACGTGACGATCTTTGTCGGGACCCAAACGATCAGGCGACCCGGCGATCGGGCAACGCGGCGACACAGTGTTGTCCGGCCGTTTGGACCGATGCGTGGCATTACCGCAACGAAACGGACTCATTGCCCATTACAATGAGGCGCTCAAGCCGGTTTGCCGTCATGGGTTTGCCGTTGTTCACGAGTCGATTTCAAGCTACTGCCGCCTGCATGAAACCCTTCAAGATTCCCGAATCCGTGCTCGTCGTGATCTATACGCCAGCGCTCGACGTTCTGCTCATCGAGCGTGCCGATGCCGAGAATTTCTGGCAGTCGGTCACCGGCAGCAAGGATCGGCTCGACGAGCCGCTGGTCGAGACGGCAGCGCGCGAGGTCTTCGAAGAGACCGGCATCCGTGTTGCAGACGGCACGGCGGTGCCCACGACAGCCCTGACCGACTGGCAGCATGAGATTCAGTACAACATCTACCCGCAATGGGCGCATCGCTACGCGCCAGGCGTCACCCGCAATACGGAGCATTGGTTCGGCTTGTGCGTGCCGGAGAATACGGCCGTGACACTTGCGCCGCGCGAGCACGTCGCCTACGCATGGCTGCCGTGGGAAGCGGCTGCCGCGCGCTGTTTTTCACCTTCGAACGGTGACGCCATCCGGCAGTTACCGTTGCGCGTGCGCTAATCGCTGCATCGCGCGCCGATGAGCAAGTATCTTCCGTTCTCCCACGATAACGATCTGACGCTGCTCTATCTCGGTCAGAACTACTTCACTGCGCTCGTCGCGGCGATCGACAACGCGAAACGCGACGTCGTGCTCGAAACGTACATCTTCGAGGCCGACGACGTTGGGGCGAATGTTTCCGCCGCGCTGCAACGCGCCGCACAGCGCGGCGTTGCGGTGCGCGTGATTACCGACGGTATCGGCACGAGCCGTCGTCTGCCATGGTTCGCCGATTGGCGCGAGAGCGGGGTTCAGCATCGCATCTACAATCCGCGTCTGTTCGGCAAGTTCGGTTTCTCGCGCACGCATCGCAAGCTGGCGATCGTCGATCACGACGTGGCCTTCGTCGGTGGTATCAACATCATCGACGACTTCAACGGCGGGGGCGGCACCCGCATGAGCGATCCGCGCTGGGACTTTGCCGTGCAATGTCGCGGCCCCATCGTTGCTGAGATCGCCGTCGCGTTTCACATACAGTGGCTGCGTCTCGCGCCGGGATATCTGGGCACGCCGTTTCGTCATCGGCGTCGCGGGCTGCGAGGACGATTGCACGCCCCATACGCCGGTCAGGCCGCCTTCGTGGCGCGCGACAATCTGCACAATCGCCGCGCGGTCGAAAAGGCCTATCTGATGGCGTTGGGCCGCGCACGTCACGAGGTCTGGCTCGCGAATCCCTACTTCGTGCCGGGCCGGCGGCTGCGACGCGCGTTGACGCAGGCAGCCAGACGCGGTGTGTCGGTGCATCTGCTGATCGGCCGCAAGGAATTCCGTCTGCTCGACACCGCGGTGCCCTGGCTCTATGCCAAGCTGCTCGACGCGGGCGTGCGCATTGGCGAGTACGACATGCGGCAATTGCATGGCAAGGTGGCCGTGGTCGACGATGTGTGGGCAACGGTCGGCTCGTCCAATCTCGACGCGTTGTCCTTGTTCCTGAACCACGAAGCGAACGTCGTCGTGCTCGACGACCCGATGGTGATCCAGTTGCGCGATCACATCCGCAAGGCCTTTGCAGAGGCGCGTCTGATCGACCCGGAGCGCTACGGAGAACGTTCGCGCTGGCGGCGCTTTCGTCAGTGGACGGCCTACCGCCTCTACCGCCTCGTGATGAAAGTGCTCACGCGCGGCAAATACGACTGATTCCCGACCGGCGGCCGGACACCTCCCACAGACCCGAACACCCGGCCGGCCCTTGTGCCGCCGGGGTCGACGCCGTTCCTGCCATCAATACCGATTAGGTATTCCGATCTAATAAATTCCTTGTTCGCCCATGGGCGTCACCCAATAATAGGACGGCCGTTCGATTTTTTGGTTAGCATCGGGGAACGGATAACGATAGCGATGCCATACACATGCGAAAGGGTGAACAGACACGTGCCGCGATCCTGAATGCCGCGCTGGAACTGGCGGGGCGGGATGGACTCGAGGGGCTGACGATCGGCTTGCTGGCCGACCGTATGCAAATGAGCAAAAGCGGTGTCTTCGCGCACTTCGGATCGCGCGAAGACTTGCAGATCGAAGTGCTGATGGAATACCACCGGCGCTTCGAGGAAGAGGTGTTCGCTCCCAGCATGGACGCGCCACGCGGTCTGCCGCGACTCAGAGCGCTGGTGGACCGCTGGATGGACAAGCGCATTCGCGAAGTGACGACGGGTTGCATCTACATCAGCGGTGCGGTCGAGTATGACGATCGCGCGGCCAGCCCGGTGCGCGAAGCCTTGGTGAAGAGTGTGCGGTTGTGGCGATCGGCCCTGCTGCGCGCTATCACGCAAGCGAAGGAGGAGGGGCATCTGCGTGCGGACACCGATCCGCGTCTGATGCTTTTTGAAATGTACAGCCTGACACTCGGCCTGCATCACGACGCGCGCTTCCTTCGGGAACCCGGCGCCGTCGACATGACCCGGGTGGCACTGGAAAAACTGATTTCGTCTTATCAGCGCGGGTGAGGCGCGAGCCGTCCGCGATTCAATTCGAAGTGTTCGGAGGAGTAGGTCATGGGACAGTACAACGCGCCACTGCGCGACATGCAATTCGTCATGCACGAGCTGCTGGGCGTGGAAAACGAATTGAAGGCATTGCCGAAGCATGCGGACATCGATGCCGATACCATCAATCAGGTGCTGGAAGAAGCCGGCAAATTCTGTAGCGAGGTGGTCTTCCCGCTGAATCAGGTGGGCGATCGCGAAGGCTGCAAGTACGAGGGCGACGGTGTCGTCACGACGCCGACCGGTTTCAAGCAAGCCTACCAGCAATACGTCGAGGCGGGCTGGCCCGCGCTGGCGTGCGATCCCGAGTTTGGCGGGCAAGGCCTGCCGCAGGTCATCAACAATGCCCTGTACGAAATGCTCAACTCGGCCAATCAGGCATGGACGATGTATCCCGGCCTGTCGCACGGCGCCTACGAGTGCCTGCATGCGCACGGCACCCCCGAGCAACAAGCGACCTATCTGCCGAAGATCGTGTCCGGCGAGTGGACCGGTACGATGTGCCTGACCGAGCCGCACTGCGGCACCGATCTGGGCATGCTGCGCACGAAGGCCGAGCCGAATGGCGACAATTCCTACGCCATCTCCGGCACCAAGATCTTCATCTCCGCTGGCGAGCACGACATGGCCGCCAACATCGTTCACCTTGTGCTGGCCCGTTTGCCCGACGCCCCGCCGGGAACGAAGGGCATCTCGCTGTTCGTCGTGCCGAAGTTCATTCCCGACGCGAACGGCGCACCGGGTGAGCGCAACGGTATCAAGTGCGGCTCCATCGAACACAAGATGGGCATTCACGGCAATGCCACCTGCGTGATGAACCTCGATGGCGCCAAGGGTTGGCTCGTCGGCGAACCGAACAAGGGCCTGAACGCCATGTTCGTGATGATGAACGCCGCACGTCAGGGCGTGGGCATGCAGGGTCTGGGGCTGACGGAAGTCGCGTATCAGAACTCGCTGGTGTATGCGAAGGAGCGCATTCAGATGCGCTCGCTCACCGGCCCGAAGGCACCGGACAAGCCGGCCGATCCGATCATCGTGCACCCGGACGTGCGCCGCATGCTGCTCACGCAGAAGGCCTATGTGGAAGGGGGGCGTGCGTTCTCGTACTGGACCGCGCTGCACATCGACAAGGAACTGTCGCACGGCGACGAAGCCGAGCGTAAGGAGGCCGCCGATCTGGTCGCGCTGCTCACGCCGATCATCAAGGCCTTCCTGACCGACAACGCGTTCGAGTGCACCAACCACGCGATGCAGATCTACGGTGGCCATGGCTTCATCTCCGAGTGGGGCATGGAACAGTATGTGCGTGACGCGCGCATCAACATGATCTACGAAGGCACCAATTCGATTCAGGCACTCGACTTGCTGGGCCGCAAGGTGCTTGGCGACATGGGCGCGAAGCTCAAGAAGTTCGGCAAGCTCGTGCAGGACTTCGTCGAGGAGCAAGGCACGAAGGAAGAGATGCAGGAATTCGTCAATCCGCTCGCGGATATCGGCGACAAGGTTCAGAAGCTGACGATGGAAATCGGCATGAAAGCGATGGCCAATCCGGACGAAGTGGGAGCCGCCTCCGTGCCGTATCAGCGCGTGGTCGGTCACCTCGTGTTCGCCTACTTCTGGGCACGTATGGCACGCATTGCGCTCGACAAGCAAGGCAGCGGCGACAAGTTCTACGAATCGAAGCTCGCCACGGCGCGTTTCTATTTCGCCAAGTTGCTGCCGGAGACCGCGTCGCAAATTCGCATGGCCCGTGCCGGTGCGAAGACGCTGATGGAAGTCGACGTCGACCTGTTCTGAGAGCGGAGGAGATCACCGTGAGTCAAACCAATAAACCCCTGGTCGTGCGCAAGGTTGCCGTGCTGGGCGCCGGCGTGATGGGCGCGCAGATTGCCGCTCACCTCGTCAACGCGAAAGTGCCCGTTGTCCTGTTCGATCTGCCGGCCAAGGAAGGCCCGAAGAACGGCATCGTCACGCGCGCCATCGACGGCCTGAAAAAGCTGAGCCCCGCGCCGTTCGCCGACAAGGCCGACGCGCAATACATCGAAACGGCGAACTACGAAGACGACCTCGAGAAGCTCGCCGGCTGCGACGTGGTGATCGAGGCGATCGCCGAGCGCATGGACTGGAAGCATGACCTGTACAAGAAGGTCTCGCCGCATCTGGCCAAGCATGCCATCTTCGCATCGAACACGTCGGGTCTGTCGATCACCGAACTCTCGGAAGGCTTCGATGCCGACCTGAAGTCGCGCTTTTGCGGCGTGCACTTCTTCAACCCGCCGCGCTACATGCATCTGGTCGAGCTGATTCCGACCGCCACGACGGCGCCGGCGATTCTCGATCAACTCGAAACGTTCCTGACGTCCACGCTCGGCAAGGGCGTGGTGCGCGCGAAGGACACGCCGAACTTCATCGCCAACCGTGTCGGTGTCTTCTCGATTCTGGCGGTGTTCGCCGAAGCGCAGAAGTACGGCATCCCGTTCGATGTCGTCGACGACCTGACCGGCAGCAAGCTCGGCCGCGCGAAGTCGGCCACGTTCCGCACGGCCGATGTGGTCGGTCTGGACACGATGGCGCACGTCATCAAGACGATGCAGGACGGCCTCAAGGACGATCCGTTCGCACCGACATATGCGACGCCGCCCGTGCTCAAGGCGCTGGTAGAGAAGGGCGCGCTGGGCCAGAAGACCGGCGCCGGCTTCTACAAGAAGGAAGGCAAGGTCATCAAGGTGCTCGACCCGCAATCGGGCGAGTATGTCGAGTCGGGCAAGAAGGCCGACGAGATGGTCGTGCGCATTCTGAAGAAGGCGCCGGCCGAGCGACTCCGTTTGCTGCGCGAGTCGACCCACCCGCAGGCCCAGTTCCTGTGGGCCGTGTTCCGCGACGTGTTCCACTACATCGGCGTGTATCTCGAGCAGATCGCCGACAACGCGCGCGACGTGGACTTCGCCATTCGCTGGGGCTTCGGCTGGAGTACCGGACCGTTCGAAGACTGGCAGGCCGCCGGCTGGAAGGAGATCGCGCAGTGGGTGCAGGAAGACATCGATGCCGGACACGCACTGTCGAAGGCACCGTTGCCCAAGTGGGTGACGAGCGGCAAGGTGGCCGAGGCGGGCGGTGTGCACACCGCTGAAGGCTCGTATGCGCCGGCCAGGGACGCCTTCGTGCCGCGCAGCACGCTGCCGGTGTATCAGCGTCAGGTGTTCCCGGCATCGCTCGTGGGCGACGCCAGCGCCGATCCGCGCAAGTTCGGCAAGACCATCGAAGAGAACGACGCCGTGCGTCTGTGGGTCGACGAAACCCCGGGTCAGGACGACGTGCTCATCGTCTCGTTCAAGTCGAAGATGAACACCATCGGGCCGGCCGTCATCGACGGTCTGACCCGCGCCATCGATCTGGCCGAGCAGCAGTATCGCGGCGTGGTCGTGTGGCAGCCGACCTCGCTCAAGCTCGGCGCGCCGGGCGGCCCGTTCTCCGCCGGCGCCGATCTGGAAGCCGCCATGCCTGCGTTCATGATGGGCGGGGCCAAGGGGATCGAGCCGTTCATCAAGAAATTCCAGGACGGCATGATGCGCGTGAAGTATGCGCAGGTGCCGGTCGTCTCGGCGGTCTCCGGCATTGCGCTGGGCGGTGGCTGCGAACTGCTGCTGCATAGCGCCAAGCGCGTGGCGGCGCTCGAGAGCTACATCGGTCTCGTGGAAGTCGGCGTCGGCCTCGTGCCGGGCGGCGGTGGTCTGAAGGAAGCGGCGATTCGTGCAGCGGAAGCGGCCAGCGCGGCGGGCAGCGTGCAGTACCTCCAGTTCGTGACCAAGTCGTTTACCAACGCCGCGATGGCGAAGGTCTCGGCTTCGGCACTCGATGCCCGCGAGATGGGATATCTGAAGCCGACCGACACGATCGTCTACAACGTGCACGAACTGCTGTCCGTGGCCCGCAACGAAGCCCGTGCGTTGGCCGTCTCCGGCTATCGTCCGCCGCTCAAGCCGGCAGGCATTCCGGTCGCCGGTCGGTCGGGCGTCTCGACGATCAAGGCGTCGCTGGTGAACATGCGCGACGGCAACTTCATTTCGGCGCACGACTTCCTCATTGCGTCTCGCATTGCCGAAGCGGTGTGCGGTGGCGACGTGGAGGCCGGCAGCCTCGTGAACGAAGAATGGCTGCTGGCGCTCGAGCGTCGTGCCTTCATCGAATTGCTGGGCACGTCGAAGACCCAGGAACGCATCATGGGCATGCTGCAAACCGGCAAGCCGGTGCGCAACTAAGCCGATCGGAGACTGACATGAGCAAACAACTGCAAGACGCCTATATCGTTGCCGCCACGCGTGCACCGATCGGCAAGGCACCCAAGGGCAGCTACAAGAACACCCGTCCGGACGATCTGCTCGCGACCATCCTCAAGAGCACGCTCGCGCAGGTGCCGGATCTCGATCCGAAGGTAATCGAAGACGCGATCATCGGTTGCGCGATTCCCGAAGCCCAGCAAGGCCTGAACGTGGCGCGTATCGGTGCGCTGCTCTCCGGTCTGCCGAATACGGTGGGCGGCGTGACCGTCAACCGTTTCTGCGCCTCGGGTCTGACGGCGCTCGCCATGGCCGCCGACCGCATTCGTGTGGGCGAAGCCGACGCGATGTTCGCAGGCGGGATTGAGAGCATGAGCATGGTGCCGATGATGGGCAACACGCCGTCGCTCTCGCCGTCGATCTTCGAGCGCGACGAGAACGTGGGTATCGCCTACGGCATGGGGCTGACCGCCGAGAAGGTGGCGCAGCAGTGGGGCGTGACGCGCGAAGCGCAGGACGCTTTCGCGCTGGCGTCGCACCAGAAGGCCATCAAGGCTCAGCAAAGCGGCGAGTTCACCAACGAGATCACGCCGATCGAGATCGTCGAGCGATTCCCGAATCTGGCCACCGGTGAAGTGTCGATCAAGACGCGCACGCTCTCGCTTGACGAAGGCCCGCGCCCCGATACGTCGCTCGAAGGGTTGGCCAAGCTGCGCCCGGTGTTTGCGAACAAGGGCTCGGTCACGGCAGGCAATAGCTCGCAGACGTCGGATGGCGCGGGTGCGCTGCTCGTCGTCAGCGAGAAGATCCTCAAGCAATTCAATCTCACGCCGCTGGCCCGTTTCGTGTCGTTCGCCGTGCGAGGCGTGCCGCCCGAGATCATGGGCATTGGTCCGAAGGAAGCCATTCCGGCCGCGCTGCGCGCCGCGGGCCTCACGCAGGACCAGATGGACTGGATCGAACTGAACGAAGCCTTCGCGGCGCAGGCACTGGCCGTCATCAAGGATCTGGACCTCGATACCAGCAAGGTCAACCCGATGGGCGGCGCGATTGCTCTGGGTCACCCGCTGGGCGCGACAGGTGCGGTTCGGGCAGCGACCGTGGTGCACGCGCTGCGCCGTCACAACCTGAAGTACGGCATGGTGACGATGTGCGTGGGTACCGGCATGGGCGCTGCGGGGATTCTGGAGCGCATGTAAGGGCAGACGTCGTCGGCCGTTGGCGGATATTGGGCAGACTTCCGGCAGATTGGCAGACGACGGCTCGGAGCGCCGGGGTGCGGTTTCGCGAATGCGTGGCCGCCCCCGGCGTTTTCATCGATAGCGGACGATGATCCGGCCTGACCGGATGGTCGAATTGAGGGATCGACGGACTCACCGATTCCCGGCAACTCCGAGGAGACAGAAGCGATGGAAGACGTATTGGTGCAGCGTCAGGGCGCCGTGCAGGTGCTGACGTTCAACCGGGCGCACAAGAAAAACGCGATTACTGCGGCCATGTATCAGGCCGTCGCCGAGGGCATTGCCGAAGCGGAGGCCGATCCGTCGTTGCGCGTGATCCTGATTCAGGGGCAGCCAGAGGCCTTCTCGGCGGGCAACGACCTCGAGGATTTCCTGAAGCACCCGCCGAAGGACGACGACGCGCCTGTGTTCCAGTTCCTGCGGGCAATCAGTCAGGCGACCAAGCCGATTGTGGCGGCCGTGGCGGGCAATGCGGTCGGCGTCGGCACGACGATGCTGCTGCATTGCGACGTGGTGTATGCCGCGGACACGGCGCGTTTCTCGTTGCCATTCTCGCAACTGGCGCTGTGTCCGGAGGCGGCGTCGAGCTGGCTGCTGCCGCGCGTGGCGGGCTACCAGCGTGCTGCCGAGAAGTTGCTCTTCGGTGAGCCGTTCGACGTGAACGAGGCGGTAGCGATGGGTTTCGTCAATCGCATCGTGCCGGCGGCCGAACTGGCGGAGTATGCGGCGAAGCGCGCCGCACAATTGGCGGCCATGCCGGCGGGATCGCTGCGCGTAACCAAGCAGTTGATGAAGGGCGATAGCGCGCGCGACATTCAGGAGCGCATTCGCGACGAAGCGCTCGAGTTCGGCAAACGGCTGGTGTCGCCCGAAGCGCGCGAAGCCTTCACGGCCTTCTTCGAGAAGCGCAAGCCGGACTTCAGCCAGTTCTCGTAACGCGCATCAGAGGGACTGCCGCTGCTGGCGTCATCGACGCACGGGCGGGTCAAAACACGAACGCCGCACGCCTCGTCCCGCGAGGCGTGCGGCGTTTGCCGTTGACGGGGGCTCAGCTTGGCGTTTCGAGCTTGGGCAGCGCGCGCGGACGGCGGTTTTCGTCGGTCGCCACATAGGTCACCGTCGCTTCGGTGACTTTGACGATCTCATGCGACAGGCGCATGCGCTGTGCGTATGCCTCGACGTAGACGGTGATCGACGTGTTGCCCGTCTTCGTGATCTTGGCGTAGAAGCTCAGCAGATCGCCGACGAACACGGGCTGCTTGAACAGGAACGAGTTGACGGCGATGGTGGCCACGCGGCCGTTGGCGCGCTGCGCAGCGGGGATCGAACCGGCAATGTCGACCTGCGCCATGATCCAGCCGCCGAACACGTCGCCATGGGCATTGGCATCGGCAGGCATTGGCATGACACGCAACGCCAGTTCTTCTTTTTCGGGCAGCGCCGTGAGGGCAGGGGTCGGGATACTCATGAGATTCCTTGCGTGAGCCGGAAAAGCCGGAAACAGCGGGGAAGATGGGAATCGCAGGCGACACCCGTCATTCCGAGGCCCGCCTCAGGCGGGAGGGCCGCCCGGCGTCGGCTCAGCATGAGACGCCGGGTTCTGCGAAAATACGCCATCGACGATTTTAGCGGAAAGCCCTCTCGCGAGCCGGACGCCGCCCCAACCCCATCATGAGACGTTTCACTCCGGCCGAGCCTGCGCCGGTGGCCCCCGGCGCCCGCAAGCCTTCTCGCGGCGACTGGCAAGTCATCAAGTCGCTGTTTCCCTATTTGCTCGAATTCCGTGGACGCGTGGCGCTGGCCCTGTCGTGCCTCGTGCTCGCCAAGGTGGCCAACCTGGGCGTGCCCATCATCATGAAGCACATCGTCGACGCGCTCGGCCCGGTGGCGGCGCTCTCGGCCACGGCCCGCGCCACGGGCGATGCGAGTCTGATCGTCGTCGGCAGTCTCGGCCTGCTGGTCATCGCCTACGGGATCGTGCGCCTGTCCACGTCGCTTTTCACCGAGCTGCGGGAAATTCTGTTCTCGAAGGTGACGGAGAGTGCGGTGCGGCAAATCGCGCTCAAGGTGTTTCGTCACCTGCACGCGTTGTCGTTGCGCTTTCATCTGGAGCGCCAGACAGGCGGGATGAGCCGCGATATCGAGCGTGGCACGCGAGGCATCCAGTCGATGATCTCGTATTCGCTCTACAGCATTCTGCCGACGCTCATCGAAGTGGCGCTCGTGCTCGGTTTCTTTGTCGTGCGTTACGACGCCTTCTACGCCATCGTCACGCTCATCGCGCTCGCGTTCTACATCGTGTTCACGGTGAAGGTCACGGAGTGGCGCACGCACTTCCGGCGCACGATGAACGAACTCGACTCGAAGGCCAATGCCCGCGCCATCGATTCGCTCATCAACTACGAGACGGTGAAGTATTTCGGAAACGAAGCGTTCGAGACCCAGCGTTACGACGAGAACCTCAAGCGCTATCGTGCGGCGGCGATTCGCTCGCAGAACTCGCTCTCGGTGTTGAACTTCGGGCAGCAGGTCATCATCGCGACCGGGCTGATCGCGATTCTCTGGCATGCCACGCAAGGTGTGATGAGCGGGCGCATGACGCTCGGCGATCTGGTGCTCGTCAACACGTTCATGCTGCAGCTCTACATTCCGCTGAACTTTCTCGGGGTGATCTATCGCGAACTCAAGCAGGCGATGACGGACATGGACCGCATGTTCACACTGCTCGACGTGAACCGCGAAGTGGCCGATCCGCCGGGCGCACCACCGCTCGTCTGTCGCGGCAGCACGGTGCGCTTCGAGCATGTGAATTTTGGCTACGAGACGTCGCGCCAGATTCTGCACGACGTTGATTTCACGGTGGCTGCGGGCACGACCACGGCAGTCGTCGGTCACAGCGGCTCGGGGAAATCGACGCTCTCGCGCCTGCTGTTCCGCTTCTATGACGTTGGCTTCCCCGGAGTGCCCGCCGGGCGCATCACCATCGACGCCCAGGACATTCGCGACGTGACGCAGGATTCGCTGCGTGCGGCCATCGGCATCGTGCCGCAGGACACCGTGCTGTTCAACGACACCATCTACTACAACATTGCCTACGGCAATCCGTCGGCATCGCGCGAGCAGGTCATTGCGGCAGCGCGTGCGGCGCATATCCACGACTTCATCGAAAGCCTGCCGGCCGGTTACGAGTCGATGGTCGGCGAGCGTGGCCTCAAGCTCTCCGGGGGCGAGAAGCAGCGCGTGGCGATTGCCCGCACCATCCTCAAGAATCCGCACATTCTGATTTTCGACGAGGCGACCTCGGCGCTGGACTCGCGCTCGGAACAGGCGATCCAGTCCGAGTTGCGCAGCATCGCCCGCGAGCGCACCACGCTCGTCATCGCGCACCGCCTCTCGACGGTCGTGCACGCGGCGCAGATCATCGTGCTCGACAAGGGCCGCATTGTGGAGCGTGGCACGCACGACGAGTTGCTGCGTGCCGAAGGGCTTTACGCGCAGATGTGGGCGTTGCAGCAGCAACGGCGTGGCGGAGAGGGGGATGCCGAGGCATCGCATTTCGCGACGGTCGTGTCCTGAGCAGCGGCGGGCCGGCGGCGGGTAGAGGGACGGGCAGGGCGCCGGGTGGCCACGGACGATGGGCGCGGGCCTGTCATCCGGGCGGGCGATTGAGTAGACTAGCGCGCTGAGATCGCCGACGCCGGAGCGCCGCATGGAAATCAAATGGCTCGAGGACTTCGTGTCGCTCGCCAAGACGAACAGTTTCAGCCGTTCGGCCGAGTTGCGCCATGTGACGCAGCCGGCGTTCTCGCGCCGCATCCAGTCGCTCGAGGCGTGGCTTGGCAGCGAACTCATCGACCGCTCTAGCTACCCAACGCGCCTGACCCCGGCCGGTGAGGTGTTCTACGAGCAGGCGCTCGCCTTGCTCTCTCAGGCGCAGGAAGCCCGCGCGCTGTTGCGCGAGCAGCGCTCAGCCGATCATTCGGTACTCGATTTTGCAGTGCCGCACACGCTGTCGATGACGTTCTTCCCGCGTTGGCTCAAGACGCTGGAAAAACGCATGGGCCTGTTGCGCAGCCGTCTGCGTGCGCTCAATGTGCACGACGCTGCCATGTCGCTCACCGATGGCGGCTGTGACCTGCTGATGTGCTATTACCACCCGAGCCAGCCACTGCAACTCGACGCGTCACGCTACGAGATGATCGTGCTCGGCAGCGAGCGCTTCAGCCCCTACAGCGCCCCGACGGCGCAAAAGCGCGCCCGGTTCAAGCTGCCCGGCACACCCGAGGCGCCGGTGCCTTATCTCGCCTACACCTCGAATGCCTACCTGGGGCGGATGGCCGATCTGCTCGCCGGGGATGCCTCGAGTTCGCCCTACCTCGACAAGGTGTACGAGACGGATATGGCCGAAGCCCTCAAGGCCATGGTGCTGGCCGGGCATGGCGTGGCGTTTCTGCCGGAAAGCGCCGTGGTCGATTCGGTCGCACGCGGCGAACTGATCGATCTCGCCCCGCCGGGCAAGGCGGCCGCGCCGTGGCATCTGGACATGGAAATCCGGCTGTACCGGGACCGCCTGGCCTATACCGACGCCAGCAACCGTCGCGAGCGCACCAAGCGCGACGTCGTCGAAGCGTTCTGGCAGGCCGTGCGCGATCAGGTCAAAGGCTGACGCTGTTTCGGCGCAACAGCCCGGCAACGGGGCATTTCCCACCATTGCCGGGGAAAGACCTGTCCCAAAGTAGGGTCTCGCAAGGCCCTGGGAATTCGCAGGGGTTCGCAGGCATTCGCGTGGCATAAGGGCGAAATAGCCGTCAGGTCAAAACTATGCATGAAATGCATAGATGCATGTTTATTCGGCATTGGATTGTTCTTTGCGGTTCTTTGTAAAGTGCCAGCCATTCGTGTCGCAAGCACGGTATGTGCGTGCGGCGCCGATTGAAGCCGGAGAATCCAACAATGTCGCAAACGTCACATGCCTTGCCCTCCTACCTCGACGCCGAGCACCTCGGCCCGTGGGGTAACTACCTCCAGCAGGTTGACCGTGTCACCCCCTATCTGGGCACGCTCTCGCGCTGGGTCGAAACGCTCAAGCGCCCGAAGCGCATTCTGATCGTCGACTGCCCGATCGAACTCGATAACGGCACCATCGCCCATTTCGAGGGCTATCGTGTCCAGCACAACACCTCGCGCGGCCCCGGCAAGGGCGGCGTGCGCTTCCACCAGGACGTTACGCTCTCCGAAGTCATGGCCCTGTCGGCCTGGATGTCGGTCAAGAACGCCGCCGTGAACGTGCCGTATGGCGGCGCCAAGGGCGGTATCCGTGTCGACCCGCGCAAGCTCTCGCGCGGCGAACTCGAGCGCCTGACGCGTCGTTACACCAGCGAAATCAACATCATCATCGGGCCGACGAAGGACATTCCGGCACCGGACGTCAACACCAATGAGCAGATCATGGCGTGGATGATGGATACCTACTCGATGAACGAGGGTTCCACGGCCACGGGCGTCGTCACCGGCAAGCCGATCTCGCTGGGTGGTTCGCTGGGCCGCCGTGAAGCGACCGGCCGCGGTGTGTTCGTGGTGAGCTGCGAAGCGGCCCGCCGTCTGGGCATGGACGTGCGCGGCGCGCGGGTGATCGTGCAGGGCTTCGGCAACGTGGGCGGTATCGCTGCCCGCCTGTTCCATGAGGCCGGCGCCCATGTCATCGGCGTGCAAGATCACACCGGCACGATCTACAAGTCGGACGGCCTCGATGTGGCGAATCTGCTCAAGCACGTTGCCGAGACTGGCGGTGTGGGCGGTTTCCCGGCAGCCGAGACCATCAAGGACGATGAATTCTGGTCGCTCGACTGCGAATTCCTGATCCCGGCGGCACTGGAAAACCAGATTACCGAGAAAAACGCCGACAAGATCCGTGCGAAAGTCGTGGTCGAGGGCGCCAATGGCCCGACGACGACGGCCGCCGACGACATTCTGCGCAGCAAGAACATTCTTGTCGTGCCGGACGTGGTGGCCAACGCCGGTGGCGTGACCGTCTCGTATTTCGAGTGGGTTCAGGACTTCTCGAGCTTCTTCTGGACCGAGGAAGAGATCAATCACCGCCTGGAGCGCATCATGCGCGAGGCGTTCGATGGTGTGTGGAATGTGGCGCAGGAACACAAGGTTTCGCTGCGTACCGCTGCATTCATCGTGGCGTGTACCCGTATCCTGCAAGCCCGTGAGATGCGCGGCCTGTACCCCTGATCGGCGGTGCTGTCGAGCTAAGTAGTAATACGCATTAATGCGTATAAACAGAATGTTCGGGGCGATTTACGTCAAAAAAGACGTACGTTCCGGACATTCGAGAATAAAAAAATGGGCAAATGCAGTGCTAAAATGCATTCGTTTTGTGCCAAGGAGACCAAGGAATGACCCTCTCGAAAATTGCGTTGGCGATGTGCTGTGTGGGCCTGATGGCAGGTGCTGCTCAGGCGCAAGAAAGCGGTACCCTCAAAAAAATCAAGGACACAGGCATTATCTCGCTGGGAAACCGCGAGTCGTCGATCCCGTTCTCTTTCTATGACAACAACCACAATGTCGTCGGCTATGCCAACGATGTGGCCATGGCGATCGTTGCCGAAGTCAAGAAGGAACTGAAGCTGCCGAAGCTGGATGCCAAGCAGACCCCGATCACGTCGCAGAACCGCATTCCGCTGGTTCAGAACGGCACGATCGATATCGAGTGCGGTTCGACCACGAACAACGCCGATCGTCAGAAGCAGGCTGCGTTCTCGAACACGTTCTTCATCATCGGCACGCGTCTGCTGGCGAAGAACAGCTCGGGCATCAAGGATTTTGCTGACCTGAAGGGCAAGAACGTCGTGACCACGGCGGGTACGACCTCCGAGCGTCTGCTGCGCGAGATGAACCAGAAAGAAAACCTGGGCATGAACATCATCAGCGCCAAGGACCATGGCGAAGCCGCGATTACGCTGCACTCGGGCCGTGCCGTTGCGTTCATGATGGATGACGCCCTGCTCGCCGGTGAGCGTGCCAAGTTCAAGGACGCCAAGGACTACAGCATTGTCGGCAAGCCGCAATCGTACGAAGCCTACGGCTGCATGATGCGCAAGGACGATCCGGCCTTCAAGAAGCTGGTCGACAAGGCCGTTGCGGACTACCAGAAGTCGGGTCAGGCACAAAAGGACTACGCCAAGTGGTTCCAACAGCCGATTCCGGCACTCGGTGGCGTGAACATGGACTTCCCGCCGTCGGCCGAAATGGCCTCCCTGTGGAAGTCGCCGAACGACAATGCTGACGTTCAGGGCGCCAAGTAAGCCTCACGGCTTGCTGGATCGCTGAGCACCGTCAGTGCGTAATGCCGAAGCGGAAGGAGTCAATCCTTCCGCTTCTTTTTAAGCAAGACAAGTAGAAAAGGGGAGATCATGGCTCTCGGTCTCGATTTCAGTTTTTTCTTCCAGCCGGTTGCCACCGGTGAGGGCACGACCTACTTCGGGTGGTTGCTCTCAGGCTTCAAGCTCACGCTTGCGGTCGGCCTCGGCGGCTGGATCATTGCGCTAATCGTGGGCTCCATGCTCGGCGTGATGCGTACCGTTCCCAACAAATGGATTTCCGGCTTCGCGGCAGGGTACGTGGAGCTATTCCGGAACATCCCACTGCTCGTGCAGTTGTTCTTCTGGTACTACGTGGCGCCCGACTTTTTGCCCGAAGGGGTGCGTCAGTGGTTGTTTGCGCTCAATCCGGCCAATGTTTCGCTGCTGACCGGCGTGGTCGGCCTGGGGCTCTTTACGGCAGCCCGGGTATGCGAGCAGGTGCGCTCCGGTATCAATTCGCTGCCCAAGGGACAGAAGAATGCCGGCTTGGCCATGGGACTCACGCTGCCGCAGACGTATCGTTTCGTGCTGCTGCCGGTGGCCTTCCGCGTGGTGATTCCGCCAATCACCTCGGAATTCGTCAACATCTTCAAGAACTCGGCCGTGATCTCGACCGTGAACCTGCTCGAACTCACGGGGCAAGGCAAGCAGCTCATCGATTACACGGCGCATAGCTACGAGTCGTTCATCGCTGTGACGATCGCGTACATGATCATCAACATCGTCGTGCTCACGTTCATGCGTTGGCTCGAATCGAAGACCCGCCTGCCGGGCTACATCGGGGGCAAATAATGGGTGAAATCTTCGCTTGGGGCGGTGCCATCGACGCGATGCCGCTGCTCATCAAGGGCATGATCACCACGCTGCAGGTCACGGCGCTCGCCGTGGTCGTGGGCATCGTCTGGGGCACATTGCTCGCGATGATGCGCCTGTCCGGTGTGACGGTGCTGAAGTGGTTCGCGGATCTGTACGTGAACGTGTTTCGCTCGATCCCGCTGCTGATGGTGCTGCTGTGGTTCTTCTTGATCGTGCCGCAGGTGCTGCGTTCGTTGCTCGACGTGCCGCCGACATGGGACATCCGGATGGTCTCGGCACTCGTGGCCTTCTCGCTGTTTGAAGCGGCGTATTATTCGGAAATTATTCGTGCGGGTATCCAGAGCGTGTCGCGCGGGCAGTTGTCCGCCGCCTCCGCACTGGGCATGTCGTACTGGCAGGCGATGGGTCTTGTGGTGCTGCCGCAGGCGTTCCGCAACATGGTGCCGCTGCTGCTCACGCAAGGCATCATTCTGTTCCAGGATACGTCGCTCGTGTACGCGATCGCCTTGTCCGACTTCTTCGGCATGGCGTATCAGGTGGGCCAGCGGGACGGTACGCTACCCGCGATGATTGTGTTTGCCGGAACGGTCTACTTCGTGATCTGCTTCTCGGTTTCGATGTTGGTTAAACGTCTTCAAAAGAGGTTGGCGAAATGATTACCCTTAAAAACGTCTCCAAGTGGTACGGCCAGTTCCAGGTGCTCACGGACTGCTCCACTGAAGTCAAGAAGGGTGAAGTCGTGGTGGTGTGCGGCCCGTCGGGTTCGGGCAAGTCCACGCTCATCAAGACCGTCAATGGTCTGGAGCCGATCCAGCAAGGCGAGATCATTGTCGACGGCACCTCGGTTGCAGACCCGAAGACGAACCTCGCCAAGCTGCGCTCGCGCGTCGGCATGGTGTTCCAGCACTTCGAACTGTTCCCGCACCTGTCGATCACCGAAAACCTGACGCTCGCCCAGATCAAGGTGCTTGGCCGCAGCAAGGAAGCCGCGCGTGACAAGGGCCTGAAGTTGCTCGAACGCGTGGGCCTGAAGGCGCATGCGCACAAGTTCCCTGGCCAGCTCTCGGGCGGTCAGCAACAACGTGTCGCCATCGCCCGTGCGCTGTGCATGGACCCGATCGCCATGTTGTTCGACGAGCCGACCTCGGCGCTCGATCCGGAAATGATCAATGAAGTGCTCGACGTGATGGTCGAACTGGCTCACGAAGGCATGACCATGATGGTGGTCACGCACGAAATGGGCTTCGCCAAGAAGGTCGCGAACCGCGTGATCTTCATGGATCAGGGCATCATCGTCGAAGACGACAAGAAGGACGAGTTCTTCGCGAATCCGAAGTCGGACCGCGCCAAGGACTTCCTGGCCAAGATCCTGCACTGATTCCGGTCGGTCGCAGGAACGAAAAAAGCGTGCCTTCGGGCACGCTTTTTTTATGGCCGCCGCAAACGCAGACCGTCTGCAAGGCGTTTGTGCGCCGCAGCGCTTACTGGCAGGCGGTGTTCTGCGCGTTACGCAGGCGCACGGCTTCGGGGATGGGCACCACGGTGCGCAGTGACGGTGCGCCCTTCTCGAAGAGGATCAATTCGCCTGGCTCGAAGGTCGTCCAGACTTCGTTATCCGTGAGCGGCGCGGTAGCGATCACCGCAACGCGATCGGCCGGCGTGGTGAACTTCGCGAAATCGATTTCCCAGTCGGCATCGATCAGATGCGCCTTCGTGAACGGCCATTGGCGGGCGATGAAATGCAGTCGCGTCGAGCAGTGGGCGATCAGGGCCTGGCCATTCGAGAGCACGAAGTTGAACACGCCATGACGCGTGATCGTGCGCGTAATGTCTTCAACGGCATGGAATAGCTCGTCGAGTGGCGGCTGCGAACCGGGGAAGCGCTTGCGCAGGCCCTGCATGATGTCGCAGAAGGCGCGCTCGCTGTCCGTCGTCCCTACTGGTTGATAGACGCCCGAGAGAAACGGGTCGTAATCGTGCAGATCGCCGTTGTGCGCAAAGATCCAGTGACGCCCCCACAGCTCGCGCTGGAACGGGTGGCAGTTCTCCAGTTCAACGATGCCTTGGGTCGCTTTGCGGATATGGGCGATGACGTTTTTCGATTTGATGGGGTATTTCTTCACCAATTCGGCGATGGGCGAGTTTGCCGCCGCCTGATGGTCGATGAACAGGCGGCAGGCCTTGTCCTCGAAGAACGCAATACCCCAGCCGTCAGCATGGTGATCCGTGCCGCCCCCACGCGCCGCGAAACCGGTAAATGAGAACGTAATATCGGTCGGTTCCGCGCAATTCATTGCGAGCAGTTGGCACATGGACGGGTAAATCGAAGATTGGCCGCGCACGTCGTGTCTGAGCGCCGCTGCCGTTACAATATGGGGTTGCACAAGCATAGCACCGGCCCCTGTGCACGTACATTCCCGCCCACGAAGTCCGTCGCGCCCACGCGTCACCACGCCGCCGCGCAGGCACGGTTTCACGGGCCAGCAGCCTCCCGAGCCCCCGGAAAACGCCCATGACCACAGAACTCACAATCACTCGTCCCGACGACTGGCACTTGCACGTGCGCGATGGCGCCGTGCTCAAGAGCGTGCTTCCCGACACCGCGCGCCAGTTCGGCCGCGCGATCATCATGCCCAACCTCAAGCCGCCGGTCACCACGACCGAACACGCCGCCGCGTATCGCGAGCGCATTCTTGCGGCGCGTCCGGTCGGTAATACGTTCGAGCCGCTCATGACCCTGTACCTGACCGACAACACGCCGGCCGACGAGATCCGTCGCGCCAAGGCGTCGGGCTTCGTGCACGGCGTGAAGCTGTATCCGGCGGGCGCGACGACGAATTCCGACGCGGGCGTGACCGATCTGGCCAAGTGCCGCGGCGCGCTCGAAGCGATGCAGGAGGTCGGCATGCCGCTGCTCGTGCACGGCGAGGTGACGAGTTCCGACATCGATATCTTCGATCGTGAAAAGATCTTCATCGACCGCGTGATGTCGCCGCTGCGCCGCGATTTCCCGGGTCTGAAGGTCGTGTTCGAGCACATCACGACGAAGGATGCCGCCGAATATGTCGCGCAAGCCGACGGCCCCATCGCCGCGACGATTACCGCGCATCACCTGCTGTATAACCGCAACGCCATCTTCACCGGGGGCATTCGCCCGCACTACTACTGCCTGCCCGTGCTCAAGCGCGAGACGCATCGCGAGGCGCTCGTCAAGGCGGCAACCTCGGGCAGCCCTCGTTTCTTCCTGGGTACCGACAGCGCCCCGCACGCGCGCGGCGTGAAGGAAGCGGCCTGTGGCTGCGCCGGCTGCTATACGGCGCTGCATGCGGTCGAGCTGTACGCCGAGGCGTTCGACAAGGCCGACGCGCTCGACAAGTTCGAAGGGTTCGCCAGCTTCCACGGTCCGGACTTCTATGAACTGCCGCGCAACGCCGACAAGATCACGCTTGTGCGCGAAGACTGGGAACTGCCGGCAGAACTGCCGATGGGCGACGAGACCGTTGTGCCGCTGCGCGCCGGTGAAGTCATCGGCTGGAAGCTCAAGGGGTGAGGGTGGCGGGCGCCAAGGCACCTTGGGTGTCCGCGCCTTCCGGTCTGCCGGAGATCGACTGGCGGGCGCCGTGGTTCGACGCCGTATCGGCGCGAGGCCAGGCCGCATTGGCGGGGAGCGACTGGCGCGAGGCGCTCTCGGCGCAGGCGGCGGCGATGGGGCTGGTGAGCGGACAGGGGCGGGCGCTTCGCTTCGTTGCACAGGAGGATCTGCCCGACGCCACGGCCTACGAGGCGTTTATCGCGGCCACGGGCGGCGTGCCGACGCGCCAGAACCTGCATGACTTCTTCAACGCGCTGATCTGGTTGACCTATCCGCGCGGCAAGGCGGCGCTCAACGCGCGTCAGGCGGTGGCGATTGCGGCCGAAGGTGTGCAGGCGACACGCGGCGCCACCCGCGACGCCGCGACGGTGTTCGATGAGAATGCCATCCTTTTCGCGTGCAGTGATGCCGCGCTCGGACACGCATTGCGGGCTTTCGACTGGCATACGCTGTTCGTGGCGCGGCGCGCCGACTGGGGCCGTGTCTGCGAGGTCCAGCCTTTCGGGCATGCGTTGCTGGAAAAGCTTGTCGCACCGTACAAATCGGTGACGGCACACGCCTGGATCGTGGACGTTCCCCCCGCCTATTTCCGCTGGACGCCGCCCGAGCGCCGGGCCTGGCTTGACGTCCGGATTGCACCGACGCTCGTCGATGCCGCGTGGACCACCCGTGACTTCGCGCCGTTGCCCGTGCTCGGCATTCCGGGCTGGTGTCCGGCGAACGACGACCCGTCTTACTATCTGGACCGGTCGGTATTCCGGCCGGGACGTCGGCAAAAGGGTGAGGCGCCGAGCCGAAGTCGGGGGTGAAGTGGTGAGGCGGCACGATGCCGGCATGCCGTTCGGACGGGCGACGATGGCGCCTCGCGTGATACACTTCGGCCCGCAGAGTCGGCCAGACAATCGCCGCCTCCCATTGGGAGGGGGAGGAAAGTCCGGACTCCATAGGGCAGGGTGATGGCTAACGGCCATCCGTCGTGAGACGCGGAACAGGGCAACAGAGAACAGACCGCCGATGGCCCCTGGCGCAAGCCAGGCGGATCAGGTAAGGGTGAAACGGTGCGGTAAGAGCGCACCGCGGCGTGCGGCAACGCACACGGCACGGTAACCTCCACCCGGAGCAATTCCAAATAGGCAGGTGAGCGGCATTCGCCTTGTGCGGGTGCCGGCAACGGGGCCCCCGGGAGCCTGCGGGTAGGAAGCTTGAGCGGCGTAGTGATGCGTCGCCTAGAGGAATGATTGTCAGGCGCGGCGCGAGTCGCGTTCACAGAATCCGGCTTATCGGCTGGCTCTGCATCCCAATAAGACACAAAAGGCTCCCGGTGGGAGCCTTTTGCGTTTCCGGCACTACCGCCGACCGACCGGTCTCAGCCTTCGACAATCTCGACGCTGTGCGTGAGTTCTGCCGTCTTGGCGAGCATGATCGACGCGGAGCAGTACTTGTCGTGCGAGAGCGTGACGGCGCGCTCCACGGTGGCCGGGTTCAGATTGCGGCCCGTGACCGTGAAGTGGAAGTGAATCTTGGTGAAGACCTTGGGGTCTTCGCTCGCGCGCTCGGCCTTGAGCGTAACGCTGCAATCCTTCACTTCGGCGCGACTCTTCTTGAGAATGAGCACCACGTCGTAGGCGGTGCAACCGCCGGTGCCGACCAGCAGCATTTCCATCGGGCGCGGTGCCTGATTGTGGCCGCCGCCTTCCGGCGCGCCGTCCATCGCGACGATGTGGCCGCTACCCGTTTGCGCGACGAAGGCCATGCCATCCTGGCCCATCCAACTCACCTTGCATTCCATATTTCGAAACCCCGATATCCCGTTCAAGCAAAAATTGTAGCGGCTTCCGCAAACCTGCGTACGATGCCGCCCGCGAACCTCGGAAGCCATCCCGAATGGCTCTGGTTGCTGCGTCGCAATATTGGCGCTTTTTTGATCGGGTTTTCAGAGGGATAAACCCTAAATTTGGGGCGGGGGCTCTAGATCGATGAACGGGGAGTGCGTCTTTTTTCTTGTAATTCGTTGATTTTATTGAAAATAGTGAAGCATTGCTTATTGTGTGTGCATTTCATATTGTGGTGTTGTATTTCGCACTATAAATTTTCTTGCGTCGCACAATCTGATTTGCTAGACTTCAGTCATTGGTTGTTGTGCTTCACAGCAATCCTGCAAGTGTCTCCTCCACCCTCCTCCTTTGGTGGATTTAACCCGGACCCATGAGGTTCGGGTTTTTTTTTGTCCCGCCGGAATCGCGGTTTACTTGGGGCGGTTTACCGGTAGGTGCTTTTTTCTGTATAATCAACGGCTTTTCCGGAAATGCCCACGGAAAAAGCATCAGGGAGAGCCTGCAAGCACAGGACTGCGCCATGCGACGCAAATCGTAAGGACGCGGCCGGCAGACAAGCAGGAAGTTGGTGTTAATGGGGCAAATGCATTTTATTTGGATCGATCATGAAGACGTTTTCCGCTAAGCCGGCAGAGGTGACGCGCGAATGGTTTGTGATTGACGCGACGGACAAAGTCCTCGGCCGTGTCGCCAGCGAAGTGGCACGCCGTCTGCGCGGCAAACACAAACCGGAATTCACGCCGCACGTTGACACGGGTGATTACATCATCATCGTCAATGCTGCCAAGCTGAAAGTTACGGGCGCAAAGCAAACCGACAAGAAGTACTACCGTCACACGGGTTACCCGGGCGGTATCTACGAAACCACGTTTGGCAAGATGCAAGAGCGTTTCCCGGGCCGTGCGCTCGAGAAAGCCGTGAAGGGCATGCTGCCGAAGGGTCCGCTGGGCTATGCGATGATCAAGAAGCTGAAGGTTTACGCCGACGGTAATCATCCGCACGAAGCGCAGCAACCGAAGTCGCTCGAGATCTAAGGGCCAGCCATGTTCAAAAACGATTGGAATTACGGCACCGGCCGTCGCAAGAGCGCTGTTGCTCGTGTGTTCATCAAGGCTGGCAAGGGCGACATCGTCGTCAATGGCAAGCCGATCAAAGAGTACTTCGCTCGTGAAACGTCGCTGATGATCGTTCGTCAGCCGCTCGAGCTGACCAACCACGCTGAAACGTTCGACATCAAAGTCAACGTGTCGGGCGGCGGTGAAACGGGTCAGGCCGGTGCGGTTCGTCACGGTATCACCCGCGCACTGATCGACTACGACGCGACGCTCAAGCCGACGCTGTCGACCGCAGGCTTCGTGACTCGCGATGCCCGTGAAGTCGAACGTAAGAAGGTTGGTCTGCACAAGGCCCGCCGTCGCAAGCAATTCTCGAAGCGTTAATCGCCCGAGTGCTTGTTGGCATCTGCCTCTGGCAGGTGCGGAGAAAGGCCGCCTCGCGCGGCCTTTTTTCTTTTCTTGCCGCGTTTTGCCTGCGTGGAAAGGCGCTGCGACAGGTGCGTTGCCGTCTCACGCGTGTCGTGGAAGCTTGATAGAATCGCGGTTCCGATTGAAAGGGGTAGGACATGGTCAAGGTAGGTATCGTAGGCGGCACCGGCTATACCGGTGTGGAGCTGCTCCGTTTGCTGGCGCAGCATCCGGAAGTGAAGTTGACGGCGATTACCTCGCGCAAGGAAGCGGGCACGCCGGTCGCCGATATGTATCCGAACCTGCGCGGCCGTGTCGACCTGGCGTTTTGCACCCCCGACGATGCCCGTCTGACCGATTGCGACGTCGTGTTCTTCGCCACGCCGCATGGTGTTGCGATGGCGCAGGCGCGCGAGTTGCTCGCTGCCGGTGTGCGTGTGATCGACCTGGCGGCGGACTTCCGCCTGAAGGACATCGCCACGTTCGAAAAGTGGTACGGCATGCCGCATGCCTGCCCGGACATTCTCGAGGAAGCCGTGTACGGCCTGCCCGAGATCAATCGTGAGCAGATCAAGCGCGCCCGCGTGATCGGGCTGCCGGGCTGCTACCCGACGTCCGTGCAACTGGGCTACGCGCCGCTGTTCGCCGGTGGACGCAAGCTGGTTGATCCGAAGCACCTGATCGCCGACGCCAAGTCGGGCGCGAGCGGTGCCGGGCGTAAGGGCGAGACGTCGCTGATCCTTGCGGAGACGGCCGACAACTTCAAGGCTTACGGCGTGAAGGGCCATCGCCATCACCCGGAAATCAAGCAGGGTCTCGAGGCGATTGCCGGCTACGACGTGGGGCTGACGTTCGTGCCGCACCTGCTGCCGACGATCCGTGGCATTCACTCGACGCTGTACGCGACGATTCTGCCTGAAGCCCGCGACACCGACTTCCAGGCGCTGTTCGAGACGTATTACGCGGGCGAGCCGTTCGTGGACGTGCTGCCGGCCGGCTCGATGCCGGAAACGCGCTGGGTGCGCGCATCGAATTATGTCCGTATGGCGGTGCATCGCCCGGGCAACGAAGACACGCTGGTGATCCTCGTCGTCGAGGACAATCTGGTCAAGGGCGCGTCCGGTCAGGGCGTGCAGTGTATGAACCTGATGTTCGGCCTGCCGGAGAACATGGGGCTGACCCATATTCCCGTACTGCCGTAACGGTATTTATCGTTCCTAAGCCCTTGATTTACCGACCATCGGCACAATTTTGGAATAGGGACTAGAATGGTACCGAACCGATTTATGGAGATTTGCGATGAACGCACCGCTTGAGGCTGCCGTCACGGAAATGCCCGCATTCCTGGTCTTTACCGACAGCGCTGCGGACAAAGTTAAGCAACTGATCGACGAAGAAGGCAACGCCGAGCTGAAACTGCGCGTTTTTGTGCAGGGTGGCGGTTGCTCCGGCTTTCAGTATGGTTTCACCTTCGATGAAGACGTCAACGAAGACGATACCGTGCTCGACAAGAACGGCGTGTCGCTGCTGATCGACTCGATGAGCTATCAATACCTCGTCGGCGCCGAGATTGACTACAAAGAAGACATCAACGGCGCGCAGTTCGTGATCAAGAACCCGAACGCAACCACCACGTGTGGCTGCGGTTCTTCGTTCTCGGTCTGAACGGCACGAAAGCCATACCGCTGTAAGAGAAAGGGCCCGGAAGGGCCCTTTTCTCGTTAACGTGCCTGTGAAAGCACGTCGCGCCGGTCGTCTCTGCGGTTCTGTCGTCTTGCCTAGTGCGGGTAGATCGCGCCGAGAATGCGCGGCCCTTTGGCCCCGGTGACGGACGGTAGATTGCCCGGCTGCCGGGCAAGGCATCGCTGAGCGAGCCATGCGAAGGCGCGGGCTTCGACCTGATGCGGCGGCACGCCCAGCGCCTCGGTCGTCGCGACGGTCACGCCGGGCAGACGCGTGGCGATCGCCTGCATGAGTGCGTGGTTGCGCGTACCCCCGCCGCAGGCGTAGAAGCCCCGGCAGTCGGGGGCGTAACGCAACACGTCGTCGGCAACACATTGCGCCGTCAGCGCGACAAGCGTGGCCTGAACATCCACAGGCGACAGGCCGGGGAACGCTGCCAGATGGGCATCCAGCCATTTGGCGTGAAACAGATCGCGCCCGGTGCTTTTCGGGGGCGTCTGGCGGAAGTAGGGTTCGCTCAGCAGCGCAGCGAGCAGGGCGTCGTTGACACGTCCCGTGGCTCCCCAGGCACCGCCGTCGTCATAGGCCTTTCCGAGATGACGCGCCGCCCAGCCGTCGAGCAGGGCGTTGCCGGGGCCGCAATCGAAGCCGGAAACCGGCTGCCCCGACGCCACTGAGGGCAGGATCGTCACGTTGCTGATGCCGCCGAGATTGCAGATGACGCGCGTTTGCCGCGCCTCGGCGAACATCGCCTGATGATAGGCCGGCACGAGCGGCGCCCCCTGGCCGCCAGCCGCCACATCGCGGCTGCGAATATCGGCAACGACATCGATGCCGGTCAATTCGGCAAGCAGCGCAGGCGCATTGAGCTGGCGTGTGTAGCCAATACCGTCGAATTCGCCCGGGCGGTGGCGGATCGTCTGTCCGTGCGCGCCGATGGCCGCAATGGCCGATGCGGGCAATCCGCTCGCCGCCAGCAACTCGCGCACGCATTCGGCATAGACGCGCACCAGCGCGTTGGCCGCCAGTGCCTCGCGATGCAGCTCGTTTTCAGAAGGCGCTTGGAGCACCATCAGCGTTTCGCGCAAATCGCTCGGGAACGGGAGATAGGCTTCCGCGAGCACCCGGCCGTCCGCCGACGCAACGAGCACACCGTCGACACCGTCGAGACTGGTGCCGGACATCAGGCCGATGAAATAAGAAAGGGAATTCGAAGCGGTGGGATGACGAGCGATGTCGGTCATGAGCGGAGCGCGAGCGCGCGGAGAGCCGAAGAAATCAGATCCACGCTGGCGGGGGTGGCCTGTGCATCACAGGCCACCCCGCGCAGCGCGGCTTCCAGCATACCTCAATCGCGCTCGGCGACTTGCACGGTGCGCATCAGATCGATGCGCTTGAGCAGGTTCTCGGCGTACATGTCGAACACCTTCAGGCGAGAGCCTGTGAGCGGTGCGACGGCTGCCACATCCGTCGAGAACGGATTGCGCGGAACACCGTTGTAACGCAACTCGTAGTGCAGGTGCGGGCCTGTCGCCCAGCCCGTCTGCCCGACGAAACCGATGACCTGCCCTTGCGTGACACGTGTGCCGGGCTTCATGCCCTGGCCGAAGCCGGACAGGTGGGCGTACCGCGTCTGATAGTTGCCGGCGTGATCGATTTCGACCAGATTGCCGTAACCGTTCTGCGTGCCGACGAACTTGACGACACCGTCACCCGCAGCAAACACGCGTGTGCCGACAGGCGCTGCCAGATCCACGCCTTCGTGCTTCTTCCACTTGTGCTGGAACGGATGCTCGCGTCCGCCGAAGGCCGACGAAATCCGCGAAAACTCGACCGGTGTGCGCAGGAATGCCTGCTTCAGGTTGCGACCATCGAAGCCGTAGTACGCCCCCTCGGGGGCGCCCTGCGGATCGGCGTACCAGATCGCCTGATGCGTCTTGCCCTGATTGATGAATTCGATGGCGAGGACACGGCCGGTGCGAACGGTGCGGTCTTGCTGCTTGACCACTTCGTACACCATGCGGAAGCGATCGCCCCGGCGCACGTCGCGCTGGAAGTTGATCACCCCGGAGAAGATGTTCACCATCTGCGCGACGACGGCATCGGGCACGCCCGCATCGTCCATTGCGGTGAAGAAGTTGCCCGCAATGGCCCCCGAGCGCATGGCCCATTCGGTGTCGTTCGCGAGCTGATCCATGCGTGCGCGCAGACGGCCGTCGTCATTGCGCTCGATCACCAGTTGCTGAGCCGCAGCGTTGCTGGTCGACAGCACGGTGGAGAGCGAGACGAGCTTGCCGTCGTCGTCCGTTTCCGCCTGTACGACTTGCCCTGCGGGCACGCCGATCAGACGCCGGGCGATGGCGTTTTCACGAATGAAGCGTTCGGCGGCGGGGTCCTGGATCGACAGCCGCGAGAGCATGTCGCCAAGGGTTTCGCCACGTCGCATCGCTACCTGGTGAATGAAGGTCTGGGAATGCGCGTCGAGCTGCTGGATTTGTTTGGCCAGGTCGGGGAAGGTGAGCGGCAACGTCACGCTCGCACCGTTGCGTGCCGCTTCGGGCACCATGGGCGCCACGCCGAAGGCGGTCACCATTCCCAACGTCAGGGCCGAACCGACCGTTGCCACGATTTGCACCTTTCTGCGACGGTGCTTCGGCTGCGTGGGATCGATCAGGGTCAGCAGTTCACGCGCAAAAAAATCACGGAGTTTTGGCCACATCACGTAAAATTCTGCGCAACTTACGAAAAAAGCCCGGGCGGAGCGCGACGCTTCGAGATTGCCTGCCGGAATTCCGGGGCAACCCGGCGTCGCTTCGGCCCGAGCCGAGAATTGAGCGGCGATTATAGCAGACCCGCCGCTGCCTCCGCCTTTACTGACGGTTTAAGGGAAACCCTGAGCCAGTCTGGACAACGATGTTATGACAAGTGAACACGCACTCACCCCGGAAAAGAAGTACCCCGTGACCGATGCCACGCGGGCCGCTCTGGCGATCGCCAAGCGCGGTTGCGACGAGCTTCTCGTGGAAGAGGAGTTCCTGCAGAAGCTCGCGCGCAGCGAAGCGACCGGCAAGCCGCTGCGCATCAAGCTGGGTCTGGATCCGACGGCGCCCGACATCCACATCGGTCACACCGTGGTGCTCAACAAGATGCGCCAGTTGCAGGATCTGGGGCATACGGTCATTTTCCTGATCGGCGATTTCACGTCGCTGATCGGCGACCCGTCGGGCCGTAACAGCACGCGCCCGCCGCTGACCCGCGAACAGATCGAGTCGAACGCCAAGACCTACTTCGAGCAGGCCGCTCTTGTGCTCGATCGCAACAAGACCGAAATCCGCTACAACAGCGAATGGTCGATGAAGCTGGGCGCCGACGGCATGATCAAGCTCGCGTCGCGCTACACCATGGCACGCATGCTCGAGCGTGAAGACTTCACGAAGCGCTTCCAGGGCGGTGTGCCCATCGCTATTCACGAATTCCTGTACCCGCTCATGCAGGGCTACGACTCGGTGGCGCTGGAGTCGGATCTGGAACTGGGTGGCACGGACCAGAAGTTCAACCTGCTGGTGGGCCGCGAACTGCAGAAGCAGTACGGTCAGGAGCCGCAGTGCATTCTGACGATGCCGCTGCTCGAAGGGCTGGACGGCGTCGAAAAGATGTCGAAGTCCAAGGGCAACTACGTGGGGATCAGCGAGAAGCCGAGCGAAATGTTCGGCAAGCTCATGAGCATTTCGGACGAACTGATGTGGCGCTACTACGAGCTGCTTTCGTTCCGTTCGCTCGAAGAGATCGCCCAACTGCGCAAGGACATTGAAGGCGGTCGCAATCCGCGCGACGTGAAGGTGCTGCTTGCACAGGAAATCGTGGCGCGGTTTCACTCGCAGGCCGACGCCGAGCGCGCGCTCGAAGACTTCAATGCGCGTGCCAGGGGCGGCGTGCCGGACGACATCCCGGAAGTCTCGCTCGATGGCGCACCGCTGGGTATTGCACAACTGCTCAAGCAGGCCGGTCTGGTGCCGTCGACGTCCGAGGCCAACCGCAACATCGAGCAGGGCGGCGTGCGTATCGACGGCGAGACCGTGTCCGACAAGGGCGCGAAGATCGACGCCGGAACTTACGTCGTGCAAGTGGGCAAGCGCCGCTTCGCCCGCGTGACGCTCGCCTGAGCGTCGCCGGCCGGTGTCGTCCTCGATGCGGAATTTCTCGCGATGATCGCGCTCATCCAGCGGGTACTTGAAGCTGCGGTGACGGTCGATGGCCGCACCGTCGGCGCCATCGGCCCGGGCCTGCTTGCGCTGGTGTGCGCCGAGCGCGGCGACACCGAGGCGAGCGCCGACAAGTTGCTCGCGAAGCTGCTTGGCTATCGTGTGTTCTCGGACGAGGCCGGCAAGATGAATCGCAGCGTGTCGAGCCTCGACGGCAACGGCGCGGCGGGCGGCTTGCTGCTCGTCTCCCAGTTCACGCTCGCGGCCGACACCAACAGCGGCACACGTCCGAGTTTCACGCCGGCTGCGAGTCCGGCCGACGGCCAACGGCTCTTCGATCATTTCGTGACGCAGGCGCGCGCGCGCCATCCCATCGTGGAAACCGGCGAGTTCGGCGCGCATATGCGCGTCTCGCTGGTGAACGACGGGCCTGTCACGTTCTGGCTTCAGACGCGCCCCGACGCGGCCTGAGGTATCTGCTGCGGCATGGCGCTGCCCGTGCCGCATGTCCTATTCGTCTGATCCGTCTTATCCCGAAAATCGCTCGGAATCGTCCTGATGTGCGTGCCCTATTGCACGCGATTCGCATCGGTGTGATACCGTCGTCGGGTTCCGAAATGACAATGCTTGGGAGAATCTGATGAAAGTCTGGAGTGACTCGTTTGCCGGGAATGCGGCGATGGATGCACAGTTCGCCTTCGGCAAACCGGATGCGCAATCGCATGTCGCGTTGTCGCAGAACAAGAATCCCCATCTGGCATGGTCCGATGTGCCCGCCGGTACGCGTTCGTTCGTCGTGATCTGTACCGACAGCGACGTGCCGAGCCAGGGCGACGACGTCAACAAGGAAGGTCGTGAAGTGCCGGCCGACCTGCCGCGTGTCGACTTTTACCACTGGGTGCTCGTCGATGTGCCGGCCTCGGTCTCCGAGATTCCGGCGGCAAGCCACAGCAATCACGTGACGCCGCGCGGCAAGTTCGGTCCCGATGCGCTCGACGGCATGCGCCACGGCGTGAACGACTACACCGCCTGGTTCGCGGGCGACGACACCATGAAGGGCGATTACTACGGCTACGACGGCCCGTGCCCGCCGTGGAACGACACGATCGTGCACCATTATCACTTCACCGTGTATGCGCTCGACATCGAGCGTGTGCCGCTCGAGGGCCGCTTCGGTGGCGACGATGTGCTCGCCGCAATCAAGCCGCATGTGCTGGGTAGCGCCAGTGTGACCGGTACCTACACGCTCAATCCGAAGGCAGCCTGACGGCGCCCGTCGCCTTCTCATTTCCTCTGGACTCACGCAATACGCACTCGCATCGATGACTGGCACGACGACGACCCTCACTTTGATTCGCCACGGCGAGACCGACTGGAACCGCGTCAAACGGATTCAGGGGCATACGGATATTGCGCTGTCGACGCAAGGCGAGCGTCAGGCAGTCTTGCTGGGCGAGCGTGTCGCGCGTGAGGTCGCAGCGCATGGCCGTGTGTTCGATCATGTGCTCACGAGTGATTTGCAGCGTGCGGTGCAGACGGCGGCGCCCGTTGCGCAAGCCTGCGGCTTGCCGCTCGTACGCACCGCGAATTTGCGGGAGCGTCATTACGGAATCTTCGAGACTCACGTGCCCGATGAGATTCAGGCGGCGTATCCGCAGGACTATTCACGCTGGCAGAGTCGCGATCCGGATTTCGTGATTCCCGGTGGCGAGTCGACGCGCGGCTTCTACACCCGCATCACGGATTTCGTCGCACAGCTTGTGCGAGAACACGAGGGCCAGCATCTGGCGCTCGTGGCGCATGGCGGTGTGCTCGACTGCTGCTATCGGCTGGCGACGGGACTTGCGTTATCCGAGCCGCGCGCCTATCCGTTGCTCAATGCGAGCGTGAACCGTCTGGCCTATGACGGCGAGCGTTGGCAGGTACTGAGCTGGGGAGATGTCACGCATCTGGACGATGAGGCGCGCGATGAAAGCAACGACACGCCGGGGAGTGTTTCTGCCTCGGCCTCGGATCGCGTCGATCCTCGCGTGGTGTAAGGTCAGCGCTCCAGCGACGGTTGCGCCGCCACGACATCGGGAGCGGCCAGTGCGCGACGCCGCGCCCGGTGGGCCACGCTGTTACGCATCGACCAGCGGGCGACCTGCGCCATGTGACGCACGGCAGGGCGCAACGTGAGGCGTCGCACCATCGACTGCGCTTCAAATCCGAGCATCGCCTGAGACCAGTCCGGCAACAGATCGATGCCCGCCCGAAACAACAATCCACTGAACACTCGCGCGCCCGCGAACGGGGCCGGCAGGTTGCGCAATACGCGCACGACTTCCTCGGTGCGTTCGCTGGCGCATAACGCCGGGCGCATCGCAGCGAGATACTCGTCGATTTGCGACACACTCGTCGGCACATCGCGCGCGCCGAGGGCCACGGCAATCCGTGAGACTTCCGCGTAGTAGCGGTCCTGCTCGCTGCGCGCGAACGCCGGATTCTTGTAGACGAGATAGCTGCGCAGAAAGCTCGACGTCTCCGCCACATGCACCCATGTCAGCAGGTCGGGATCGTAAGCCGCATAGGGACGGCCATCGGGGGCCGTGCCCTTGACCTGCAAATGGATGCGGCGCACACGTTCGAGCAGCGCTTCGGCGTCGGCGGTGTTGCCGAAGGTCGTGCCGCCAATGAACGTTGCCGTGCGGCGCAGTCGGCCGATCACGTCCTGCCGGAAGGTCGAGTGATCCCAGACGCCGGCCATCGCGAGCGGGTGCAGCGATTGCATCAGCAACGCGCTGATCCCGCCGATCATCATGGACGTGAAGTCCCCGTGCACATGCCAGCAAGCGGCATGGGGGCCGAACAGGCCGGGATCGCCGGCCGGGGTGTCGTAGTTCAGACGCGGTGCGCCCGGGCCTGAGGTCAGGCTCACCAGCCGCATGGCAATGGCATGTCGCAGGTGTCCCGACACACCCGTCACCGGTCCGGCAGGCCGCAGAGGCGTTGCCGGAGGTGGCGTGGGGAGATCGTCGTGCGAGGACATACGTCGTTCAGCGTGACGTGGCGGCAGGCGTCACTTGCCGGTGGCGTCGGGCGACCAGAGCGTGCCGCTGTCCGGTGCGTTGCCGGGGGCGGCCAGGCCGAAGTGACGGAACGCCGCGAGGGTTGCGACGCGTCCGCGTGGTGTGCGTTGAAGGAAGCCCTGCTGGATCAGATACGGCTCGATCACGTCTTCGATGGTGTCGCGCTCTTCGCCAATGGCGGCGGCGAGGTTGTCCACGCCGACGGGGCCGCCGTCGAACTTGTACAGCACGGCTTCGAGCAGTTTGCGGTCCATCACGTCGAAGCCTTCGGGGTCGACGTCGAGCATCCGCAGGGCCGCGTCGGCGACCGCGGCGGTGATGCGCCCGTCGGCCTTCACTTCGGCGAAATCGCGCACACGCCGCAGCAGGCGGTTGGCGATACGCGGCGTGCCGCGCGCACGGCGGGCGATCTCAAAGGCGCCGTCGTCGGCGATGACGGCACCGAGCAGGCCGGCGGAACGACGCACGATACCCGCCAGCTCCTCGGCCGAATAGAACTCCAGACGCGCCACGATCCCGAAGCGGTCGCGCAGCGGATTCGTCAGCATGCCGGCGCGCGTGGTGGCGCCGACCAGTGTGAACGGTTGCAGATCGAGCTTGACGCTGCGCGCGGCCGGACCTTCGCCGATCATGATGTCGATCTGATAGTCCTCGAGCGCCGGATACAGAATTTCTTCGACGACCGGCGAGAGCCGGTGGATTTCGTCGATGAACAGGACGTCGTTGGCTTCGAGATTGGTCAGCAGCGCCGCGAGGTCGCCGGGACGTTCCAGCACGGGGCCCGACGTCTGGCGCAGATGCACGCCCATTTCACGGGCAATGATGTGGGCGAGCGTCGTTTTGCCCAGACCGGGCGGGCCGAACAGGAGCACGTGGTCGAGCGGCTCCGAGCGCTTGCGGGCCGCCTCGATGAAGATTTCCAACTGCTCGCGCACCTTGCGCTGTCCGACGTATTCGTCGAGCAGCTTGGGGCGCAACGCGCGCTCGAAGGCTTCTTCGTTGGGCGAGGCCGGGGTGGGCGCGATGATGCGCTCGGCGGCGAGTTTGTCGGTTTCGATCATGGCTGCATTGTAGCGCTTCGGACGTCGCTTGCCGGGGCTGGGCGACGGGATTTCACGCGATGCACGGCGGGGGGAGCGTTCAGCCGATCAGGCGTCCGCGCCGAACGCGCAGGCCCTTGGCCGCAAGGGCAGGCGCGACGTCGGCCAGAGCCGCGTAGGTTTCGCCGCTGTGCGCGTGGCAGATGGCCACGCCCAGGGCATCGGACGCGTCCTTGCCCGGCGTGCCGGTCAGCGTGAGCAGGCGTGTGACCATCTCCTGCACCTGTTCCTTGCGGGCGCGTCCGTAGCCCACGACCGCTTGCTTGAGCTGCATCGGCGTGTATTCGAAGACTTCGAGTCCGCCGACCGACAGGGCGGTAATCGCCGCACCGCGCGCCTGTCCGAGCAGCAGCGTGGATTGCGGGTTGACGTTGACGAACACTTTTTCGATGGCGGCCTGATCGGGCCGGTAGGTGTCGACCAGTTCCGCCACACCTTCGAAGATGATGCGCAACCGGGCGGGCAGTGTGCCGTCGCCGGTGCGGATGACGCCGCTGGTCACATACTGCAGGCGGTTGCCGTGCTTTTCGAGCACGCCAAAGCCGGTGACGCGCAGCCCTGGGTCGATGCCAAGAATTCTCATGCGGGGGCCAAAAATGATCGGCGGCCAGACCGATGCGGGCGAGGAAGCCAATATGGCCCGTATTCTGGCACACCCGGGCGGTCGCGTCGCCGGCGCTGCGTTTCAGCGCATGAGACGCGCACGACGCACTCGACATCGTGAGGGAGGGTACCTTGTCGCCATGCGCGACAGCCGCGCTCGCCCGGTCGCGTCGATATGTCGCAGGCTTCGCGTCCGGCGGGCCTTTGTGATGGGCATCGCGACACGGTGGATTGTTGTACATTGCTTGCTGTTCTCAATATTCGACGGCCCGTTTGCGGGCCGCTGTCCCCGATGCTCTGGATCAAAGCGCTGCACATCGTTTTCGTCGCTTCGTGGTTTGCCGGTCTGTTCTATCTGCCGCGCATCTTCGTCAACCTCGCGATGGAGAGCGACGCGGCCGCCACGCAGCGCCTGCTGCTCATGGCACGCAAGCTGTATCGGTTCATGACGATTCTGGCCGTGCCGGCGCTCGCTTTCGGACTGATCCTCTGGCTGTACTACGGCATTGGCCGCTATGGTGGCTGGCTGCACGCCAAGCTGCTGATCGTGGTGTTGCTGTTGGGCTATCACCATGCGTGCGGCCGTCTGCTGCGCAAGTTCGAGACCGGTCGCAACACGCATTCGCATCGCTGGTATCGCTATTTCAACGAATTCCCGGTGCTCGGTCTGCTCGCGGCGGTGATCCTCGTGGTCGTCAAGCCGTTCTGAACCGAAGCCGTCACGCAATACGGGCGCAACGCATCAGCGCCCACCATCGAAAGCCGAGAGGAGTCTGCCGTGA
Organism: Pandoraea fibrosis; assembly: GCF_000807775.2. NCBI lineage: Bacteria > Pseudomonadati > Pseudomonadota > Betaproteobacteria > Burkholderiales > Burkholderiaceae > Pandoraea > Pandoraea fibrosis. The sequence continues at coordinate 944,287 of NZ_CP047385.1, forward strand.
GTCTGACCTGCGATTATTTTGTGGCGCCGCCGTCGCCGTTTGTGTACATGGGCCATGCACGCTTTGTCGAACTGGCACGTCGCTACGACGTGCAGATCCAATTGAAGCCGATGGATCTCGGCCGCATCTTCGCGGGCTCGGGCGGGCTGCCGCTGGCCAAGCGCACGCCGCAACGTCAGGCGTATCGTCTGGTCGAGCTGGCGCGCTGGTCGAAGTATCTCGACGTGCCGCTCACCCTGCAGCCGAAGTTTTTCCCGGTGGCGGGTGATCCGGCGGCTCGCCTGATCGTCGCTACGCAACTCGCCCATGGCACGGACAAGGCGCTCGATCTGTCGGCTGCGATCTCGAAGGCGCTCTGGACCGAGGAGCGCAACATTGCCGATGACGCCACGTTGCAAGCCATTGCCGATGGACTTTCGCTCGACGGCAAGGTGCTGCTCGCTGCCTCGAATGGCGCGGGCGTGCAGGCGGCCTACGACGCGAATACCGACGAAGCCGCGAACGCAGGCGTGTTCGGCGCGCCGTGGTTTGTCTTCGAGGGCCAGCCCTTTTGGGGGCAGGATCGTCTCGACTTTCTCGAACGGGCATTTGCCGAAGCGCGCGGCGCAAAGCGCTGATCCGGCAAGCCGAAGGTTTCCCTCGTTATGTCCATCGGCGTCGGGTGACGGCGGTGGCCCCCCAGGAGTCAAGAGGATGAGTCGTCCGGAAGTGGTGTTGTACAAGAGCGTGCCGCCAGACGTGCGGGCACGGTTGGCCGAGGCGTTCACGCTCACGGAATTCAACGGCGTGAACGACGGCAATCGGGCGGAATTCGCGGCGGCGCTCAGTCGTGCCGACGGCGCCATCGGCGTTGGCGTGAACGTCACGCCCGCGCTGCTCGACGCGGCGCCCAAGCTCAAGGCGTGGGCCACGATCTCTGTGGGCTACGACCAGTTCGATGTGCCCGATCTCACGCGTCGCGGCGTGGTGCTGATGAACACGCCGGACGTGCTGACGCAGACCACGGCGGATACCGTCTTCTCGCTGATTCTGGCAAGCGCGCGTCGTGTGGTCGAGCTTGCCGAACTGGTGAAGGCGGGGGGCTGGAAGTCGAGCCTCGGCGAGGAATACTTCGGTACCGATGTGCAGGGCAAGACGCTGGGCATCGTCGGCATGGGGCGTATTGGCGGGGCCGTTGCGCGTCGTGCGGCGCTGGGCTTCGGCATGAAAGTGCTGTACAGCAACCGGTCCCGTAACGAAGCGGCAGAGCAGGCGTATGGTGCTGAGCATCGGTCGTTGCCCGAGTTGCTCGCGCAAGCCGATTTCGTCGTCACGCTGGTGCCGCTCTCGCCGGAGACCGAGCGATTGATCGGGGCCCGTGAATTTGCGCAGATGAAGCCAGGCGCAATCTTCATCAACGCGGCGCGTGGCAGGGTGATTGATGAGGCGGCGCTGATCGACGCATTGGCGTCGGGCCATCTGCGTGCGGCCGGTCTCGACGTGTTCGAGCGCGAGCCGGTGTCGGTCGATTCGCCGTTGCTGAAGATGAAGAACGTGGTGGCGTTGCCGCACATCGGCTCGGCAACGCACGAGACGCGTCACGCGATGGCGTCATGTGCGGCGGACAACCTGATCGCCGCGCTGACCGGCAAGCCGTTGCAGAATGCAGTGAATCCGCAAGCGCAGCCGCGCTGATCCTCGCTGTCTCTAACGCCCTTCGCTCGTCGTTCTGCGACGATTGATGACTTCCTTGGCGCGCGCAAGTTGGGTGGGCAGTCGATCGCCGAGTCGCAGCGCCATGCCCACGGCTAGCACGTCGCCAATGGCCAGATGCGTAATGCGTGAGGTCAGCGGCGAGTAGACGTCGGTGTCTTCGTCGACGTCGGCAAAAAGCGCCACACTGGCCAGTCGCGACAACGGCGAATTGCTGTGCGTGATGGCGATCACGCTAGCACCCGCCGTGCGTGCCAGTTGCACGGCTTCGAGCAGATCCTGTGTCCGCCCGGTGTTGGAGATCGCCACCACCACATCGCCCGCGCGTAGCAACGCGGCCGACATGCCATAGACGTGCGGGTCGTTGTAGGCCACGGCCGGCACGCCGAGCCGGAAGAACTTGTGCTGCATGTCCTGTGCCGCAATCCCCGACGCCCCAGCCCCATAGAACTCGATGCGCCGTGCGCCTGCGAGCAGGTCGATGGCCTGCCCGATGCTGTCGGGCGACAGATTGTTGCGAACCTGCATGAGACTGCCGATGGTGCGATCGAGCACTTTGCTGGCGATGCCGGGCACCGGTTCGTCGGGCCGCACGTCCCGGTGTACGAACGGTACCCCTTGTGCAATGCCCTGCGCCAACCGGATCTTGAATTCGCGATAGCCGCTGCATCCGACGGCCTGACAGAACCGGGCGATGGTGGGTTGGCTGACGCTGGCGCGCTCGGCCAACTCGTTCATCGATAAGTCGACGACTTCGCGCGGGGCCTCCAGCACATAGGTCGCGAGCTTGCGCTCGGACGGACGCAGTTGAGTCAGTGTGGCTTCGATTCGGTTAAGCATGGCAGGCAGGCACCAACAAAAGCAGAGACGCGCAGCGGACATCGCCACGCGCCGTTCCCCTAATCCTCGATTTCCCATCTCGCCGGGATCGCGCGCCCAGCGATGCGGGCCGGCGCGGGGTCCGGGTGGGTCTGGCGCCCACTATAGCACCCGCACGCCCGGGCACCGCAGCGTCGAGACGGGCGTTTCGGCACGCTGATAGGAATGCTGGAGTGAACGTTGACTGCCGTGGAAATGTACAAAAACTACAAAAAATCGATATTTCATATTATGGATGGGTGTTTCTCAATGCGGCAATACCTTGCGTAACTCACGGAAAATTCTAGGTAAAACCCCGAGTGCCGTTGGCTTTTGATTGATGGGATGTAGAATTTCTACTAAACTCCGCTCCCAATCGCACCTGCCCTGGGTGCGTCGCAATCCCGTTCCCCGGCATGACGTCAGAGCAAACGAAGCCCCTCCACCCGACCGTAATGGCAGTCACCGCGCGCATTGCTGCGCGCAGCCGCGCCACGCGCGAGGCGTATCTGGCCCGCATCGACGCGAGCGCTGGCCGCTTCCCGCAGCGCGGTGCGTTGTCCTGCGCCAATCTGGCGCACGGCTTCGCGGCCATGCCGGTCAACGACAAACTCATCCTGCGCGAGCAGCGCCGTCCGAATGTGGGCATCGTCACAGCCTACAACGACATGCTCTCGGCACATCAGCCCTACGAGCAGTATCCGGCGCGTCTGCGCGAGGCGGCTCGCAAGCTCGGCGCGACGGCGCAGGTCGCCGGCGGCGTGCCGGCCATGTGCGACGGCGTAACGCAAGGCAACGCGGGCATGGAGCTGTCGTTGTTCTCGCGCGAGATCATCGCGATGAGCACGGCCGTGGCGCTTTCGCACAATATGTTCGACGCCGCCCTGATGCTCGGCGTTTGCGACAAAATCGTGCCGGGCCTCGTGATCGGTGCGTTGCAGTTCGGCCACCTGCCGACGATTTTCGTGCCGGCCGGCCCGATGGCGAGCGGTCTGTCGAACGACGAGAAGGCCAAGATCCGTCAGTTGTACGCCACCGGCAAAGTCGGGCGCGACGCGCTTCTCGAATCCGAATCGCAGGCCTATCACAGCGCGGGCACTTGCACCTTCTACGGTACGGCCAACAGCAATCAGCTCCTGATGGAAATCATGGGCCTGCATCTGCCGGGCGCGGCGTTCGTGCATCCGCAACAGCCGCTGCGCGACGCACTGACCGACGCTGCCCTCGCACGCGTGCTGGCCATCGGTGCTGACACCTCCGAATACACCCCCATCGGCCATGTGGTCGACGAGCGCGCCGTGGTCAACGGCATCGTTGGCCTGCTGGCGACGGGGGGCTCGACGAATCACACGTTGCACCTCGTGGCGATGGCCCGCGCGGCGGGTGTCGTCATCGATTGGGACGACTTCGATGCCTTGTCCGCCGTGGTGCCGCTCATGGCGCGCGTGTACCCGAACGGCAAGGCCGACGTGAATCACTTCCACGCGGCCGGCGGCATGGGCTTCCTGATCGGCGAATTGCTCGACGCAGGCCTGCTGCATGGCGACGTGAAGACTGTGGCCGGCCCGGGCCTTGCCCGCTACCGCGAAGAGCCGTGGCTCTCGCCCGAAGGGCTGGCGTGGCGCACCGGGAGCGCCTACAGTGGTGATCGTGACGTCTTGCGCGGCCATGCCGAGCCGTTCGCCCCCGATGGCGGACTGCGGCTCATGCACGGCAACCTGGGGCGTGGCGTCATCAAGGTGTCGGCGGTCAAGCCGGAACATCGGCGCGTGGCTGCAACGGCACGCGTATTTACTTCGCAGGAAGCGGTTCAGGCCGCGTTCGATGCAGGCGAGCTGCATCGCGACGTGGTTGTGGTGCTGCGCGGCCAGGGGCCGCGCGCCAATGGCATGCCCGAGTTGCATCGCCTCACCCCGCTGCTCGGTGTCTTGCAGGACGAAGGGTTTGCCGTGGCACTCGTGACCGATGGCCGGATGTCCGGCGCCTCGGGCAAAGTGCCTGCCGTGATTCATGTGTCGCCCGAAGCGGCTGGCGGTGGCCCGATCGCTCGTGTGTGCGATGGCGATCTGATCGTGCTCGACGCGAACGCCGGCATGTTGCACGCCGAGGTGGCGCCGCAGGTGTGGGCGGCCCGCGAGATCGCGCAGGTACCGGTCTCGGGCGACGACACCGGGCGCGTGCTCTTCGGCCATATGCGCGCCGCCGTGGGCGCGGCGGAAACCGGCGCTTCCGTGTTCTTCGGTACTGAGTGACGTGCAGTCCACGTCACGGCATTCAAGGAAAACGTAATGGACATCAATGACATCGTTCGTGCCGGTCCCGTGGTTCCGGTGCTCCAGTTCGACAACGTCGAGCAGGGTGAGCAAGTCTCGCGCGCATTGCTCGCGGGCGGCGTGCGGGTCCTCGAAATCACGCTTCGCACACCGGCGGCAATGGACGTCATTCGCCATGTGGCAGGGCTGTCCGACGAACTGATCGTGGGAGTGGGCACGCTCACGCGTCCCGAGGAAATGGCGCAGGCCGTGGCGGCCGGCGCGCGTTTCGGCGTCTCGCCGGGCTATACGCCTGCGCTGGGTGCGGCTGCCAAGGCGGCCGGTCTGCCGCTGCTGCCGGGCGTGGTCACGCCGTCAGACATTCTCGCGGCGCTTGCCGACGGCTACGAGACAGTGAAGTTCTTCCCGGCCGAACCGTCGGGGGGCGTGCCGATGCTCAAAGCGCTGTACGGCCCGTTCCGCCAGGTGCGTTTCTGCCCGACGGGTGGCATCAGCGCGGAGTCGGCGCCGTCGTACCTCGCACAACCGAACGTGGTGTGCGTGGGCGGCTCGTGGCTGACGCCCAAGGCGCTCGTCGACGCCCGCGACTGGGACGGCATCACGCGCCTGGCACGCGCCGCGACAGCATTGCCGCGCGGCTGACTGCGAGGTGGCAGGACGGCCGTAGAAGGAGCACGGCCGGCAGGACCCATAACAGGATTTCAATAATCGGGCGCAAGCCCATCGGGCATCCGCCCAACTAGCCAAACGAGGAGACCCCCCATGGTCGCGGTGCAAGGCAACTTGCTGCTGGTGTACGCGCTTGTCGCGGTAATCGCGTTGATCGTGCTGATCGCGCGTTTCAAACTGAATCCGTTCATCACGCTGATCGTCGTCTCGCTCGTGCTCGGGCTGGCGGTGGGCATGCCCATGGGCGGTATCGTCAAGGCTTTCGAGACGGGCGTGGGCAACACGCTGGGGCACATTGCGCTCGTGGTGGGGCTTGGCACGATGCTCGGCAAGATGATGGCCGAGTCGGGGGGCGCAGAGCGTATCGCGCGCACGCTCATCGGGTTCTTCGGTGAGAAGAACGTGCACTGGGCGATGGTCGTGATCGCGTTCATCGTCGGTCTGCCGGTGTTCTTCGAAGTCGGTTTCGTGCTGCTGATCCCGATTGCCTTCAACGTGGCCAAGCGTACCGGCACGTCGATGGTGCTCGTCGGCATCCCGATGGTCGCCGGCCTGTCGGTCGTGCATGGCCTGATTCCGCCGCACCCGGCTGCCTTGCTGGCCGTGACGGCCTACAACGCGGACATTGGCCACACCATCATGTACGCGCTGATCGTCGGCATTCCGACGGCCGCGATTGCCGGCCCGCTCTTCGCGAAGCTGATGTCGCGTTACGTGGTGCCGAATCCGGACAATCCGCTGCTGGCCCAGTTCGTTGACGAAGATCGCGAGATGAGCCAACTGCCGGGCTTCGGCATCACGCTGTTCACGATTCTGCTGCCGGTGATCCTGATGCTCATCGGTAGCTGGGCAGATGTGTTCTTCGCACCGAAGACGTTTGCCAACGATTTCCTGCGTCTCATCGGTAACTCGGTGATGGCGCTGCTCATTGCCACGCTCGTGAGCTTCTTCACGTTCGGCAAGCAGCGTGGTTTCAATCGCGACCAGATTCTGAAGTTCACCAACGAGTGTCTGGCGCCGATTGCCACGATCACGCTGGTGGTGGGCGCAGGCGGCGGTTTCGGGCGTATTCTCATGGACAGCGGCGTGTCGAAGGCGATCGTGGATGTGGCCACGCATGCGAACCTCTCGCCGCTGCTGCTGGGCTGGCTGGTCGCGGTGCTGATCCGTATTGCGACGGGCTCGGCCACGGTGGCCATGACGACGGCGTGCGGCATCGTCGCACCGATCGCGGCTGCGGCTGGCGCCACGGTCAAGCCTGAGCTGATGGTGCTGGCCACGGGGGCGGGGTCGCTGATCCTGTCGCACGTGAACGACGGTGGCTTCTGGCTGGTCAAGGAGTACTTCAACATGACCGTGCCGCAGACCTTCAAGACCTGGACGGTTTGCGAAACGATCATTTCGGTCGTGGCGTTGTTGCTCACGCTTGGCCTCGCGACGGTGGTCTGAGGTCACGATGCGCGAGGCGCAATGCCAGAAATACGCCGACGCAAGTCGGCCGGTGGGTAAGGGAATAAGGAGGCGAGCCATGATCGTCGTGGTAATGGGCGTATCGGGCAGCGGCAAGAGCACGGTCGGGCAGCAGCTTGCCGACCGTCTGGGCTGCGGGTTTTCCGACGCGGATTCGTTTCACAGTGCGGCGAACATCGAAAAGATGCGTCGCGGTGAGGCGCTGAACGACAATGACCGCGCACCGTGGCTTGCGGCGATTCGTGAAGCCATCGTGGCGCGTCGGCTGGCGGGACGTCATCATGTGTTCGCCTGTTCGGCGTTGCGCGCGCGGTATCGCGATGTGTTGGGCGAGCACGACGGCGATGTCGTGTTCGTCTACCTGAAGGGGGCTCCCGAGGTGATCGGCGAGCGGCTGGCGTCGCGTTCGGGGCATTTTTTCGACCCGGCGCTGCTCAAAAGCCAGTTCGACACGCTCGAAGAACCGCGCGATGCGCTGGTGATCGACATCCGCGAGTCGCCCGACGCCATCGTGGAGACGCTGCTGCACAAGCTCGCCGCGTGCCCCGGCGGCGCACCGCTGACGTCGGCCGGGCCGGCGCGCGTACAATAGCGGTTTATTCCCTCCGCCGGCACTTCGCGTGCCGGTCGTAAGCATCGACATGGCTTCCTTCGAATTCTTCGCACCCTGTCCTCGTGGACTGGAAGAGGCGCTTGCCGCCGAACTGGCCGAGCTGGGACGTCTGGCGCCGGTATCGGTTGGCAAACAGGTGCCGGGTGGCGTGCATTTCGCCGGCCCGTGGGCGGCCGGCATGGCGGCCAACCTGCATTCGCGCATCGCGAGCCGTGTCCTGCTGCGTGTGGCCCAGCAGGGTTATCGCACGGAACAGGACATCTACGAATTCGCCCTGCGTCAGCGCTGGGAAGAGTGGTTCGGCTATCAGCAGACCCTGCGTGTGGATGTCACCGGTATCAAGGCGCCGGTGCGCAGCCTCGAGTTCGTGACGTTGCGCATCAAGGACGCCGTGTGCGATCGTCTGCGCGAGAAGACTGGCTCGCGGCCGAACATCGATACGTCGGAACCCGACGTTCGCGTGTTCGCCTTCCTGACGGCGACTGACGCCACGCTGTATCTCGACACCTCCGGCGAAGCGCTGTTCAAACGCGGTTGGCGTCTGGACAAGGGCGCCGCGCCGTTGCGCGAGAACCTGGCCGCCGGCATTCTGCGACTGGCCGGCTGGCGCACCGATACGGCCGCCGACATGGTGCTGTACGACCCGATGTGCGGCAGCGGCACCTTCCTCGCCGAAGCCGCACAGATTGCGCAAGGCGTCCCTGCGGGCGCGGGCCGTCGCTTCGGTTTCGAGAAACTCAAGGGCTACGACATCACGGCATGGCAGGCACTGAAAGTGCAGGCGACAGAGGCGCAGCGCGACGCGCGCGTGCGTGGTGTGCCGTCGACCATTTTCGGCAGCGATATTTCGGGGGACATGCTGGTCAAGTCGCGCGCCAATCTGGAGCGCGCCGGCGTGGGTGACATCGGCCTGAAGCAGGTGGATGCCCGCGATATGTCGCCGCCGGTGGATCGGCCGGGGATCATCATCGCGAATCCGCCGTATGGCGAGCGTATCGAGGTGCGCGGTCGTCGTGCGCCGCGTGATGGACGTGATGGACGCGATAGTCGCGACGGTCGTGACGACGACGAGCGTTATTCGCCCGACGTGCAAGGCAACCGTGGCGGTTTCCAACGGAATCAGCCGGACGGCGTGGATGCCGAGTTCTTCCGTGCCTTTGGCGACGCCCTCAAACAACGTTTCACCGGCTGGAGCGCGTATTTGCTGACGGCCGACATGAGCCTGCCGGGGCAGATGCGTCTGCGCGAATCGCGCCGCACGCCGCTGTACAACGGTGCGCTCGAATGCCGCTTGTTCCGCTTCGACCTGATCGCCGGTTCGGTGCGCAAGCGTGGCGATAGCGAAAGCAAGGGCGAAGACAGCGCACCGCAAGCGTAAGCGCATCGTTGCTCGAGGGTAAAAAAGACCGGCGATTGCCGGTCTTTTTGCTTTCCGGGCGACGTGAATCGGGCGAGGTTACCGGCTACCTTCGGAGGAAACCGTGAGCCGATCACCGGGGGGCGGTGATGCGTTTGGCGATAAGGTCGGCGGCGGCGCGACGCGCACTGCCCGTCGCCGGGACGTCGACGCCTCGTGGCGGTCCCGCAACTCGCTCGGCCGGATGGGCGCTTGGGCCGGATCGAATGTCAGGTTGTCGGGGTCGGAGAGATCGCTGTCGTAGTCAGGGCCGGTGCGGGCAGGATGGCCCGCAAGGTCGAGGCAACCGATCAGCGTCACGTTCCTGAGCCAACGCTCCGTTTCGCAGGTCACCGGATTGTGAGACACGATGTCGTCGCGGAAGGTCGCACCGCGCGGGTCCGGAGATATCTCCCAGAGACCGTTACGCACTTCCCAATGCGGCCAGACCTGCCCGGTAGTGCCGTGATGCGTGTGCGCCAAAGCCTGATACGCGCGGCGGCAGGCGTCGCGCACGCAGTCGTCGTCCGTCCGATCCATGGTCGCGATTTCAAGCAGTTCTCTGAGACTTCCCGTCTCACTCGTCGACGCGCTGTAGAAATATACCCACTTGTTGGTGACGTCGAACGACCACGGTACGGCGACGTCGTGACCGAAGGCTTGCAAGATGCGTAGCGTCAGGACATCGTCGGCCACATGCACTGCCTCGTCGCGCTCCTGCACCGATCGTGCCCACGCGTTGAGCGTCGGCGTCAACACCAGCCGCTCGAAGATCGTCCATTGCGTCGGGCGCGCGAGCAGTCGTTGCAGGAGGTCGACGGCAATCGCATCCGGCAGACCGGCATCTCTGAGCAGGTCTACCGTCACCTCGTGGTCTTCCAGCACGGCGAGCTGACGCAGCGCCAGTCGCTGTCGTGCATCGCGAGCCGGCTCGCCGATGGGGGTCTTGCCGATGTATCGCTCGATTTCGTGTCCGAACACGCTGTCCGCGTGCACGGCGGCAAGCGCGATGGCCTCTTTCGTCGGATTGCATTTGGGGTTGAGCGCCCGGATCTGCACGACGTCGCTCCAACTGAGGGACCGGTAAATAGGCTCCAGGGCCACAGTATTCAGATGCGCGGCTGTGCCTGGCGCGACATGACAGTTGCCAACGTTCATCGACAATTTTCCTTCCGACAAAGTGAGAGGAGGCATTGTCGGGAAAGACGCCCGCGAACGATGTCGAGATCGCTCGCCGGAATTGTCGAAACGGTGCGGAGATGCGGAGATACCGAGGTGCCGCCGATGACGTGCTCGCCGGCTCAGGCGGGTTTTGCCATCAGGAAGCGGCGAAGCACGCCGTGCGAGTAGTGGCTCGCGACCTCGCGAAGAAAGCGCGCGAAGTCGACGTAGGCGTCGTCGTCGGCAGCATCGGAGAGCGTGCGCATGACCGCGAACGGGATGTCGTACTCGTGACACACCTGCGCCACAGCCGCGCCCTCCATCTCCACGGCGAGGGCTGCGGGCAACGCATCGCGCAGGCGATCGACTTCCTGCACGCTGGAGACGAAGCGGTCGCCACTCGCGATCTGGCCAACGTGCACGCGCGGCGCGGTCATCTGAAATTTGGCGCGCAAGGTGGCCGACACCTGTGTCGTCATCTCGCTGGCGAGCCAGTCGCGGGCGGCTTGTGCGAGGGCGTCGCGCAGGACGGGCGTGGTGTCGAAGGTCGCGCGTCCGAGCAGCGGAATTTCGTAGCGGGGGAAGAGGGGGCTGGCGTCCATGTCGTGCTGCACGAGGGTGTCGGCGATCACCACGTCGCCCACCGACAGTCCGTGGGCGAGGCCACCCGCCAATCCGGTAAAAACGATCTCGTCAACGTTGAACCGGTGAATCAGTGCGGTCGTGGTCGCTGCCGCCGCCACCTTGCCGATGCGTGCGAGCACGATGACGCAGGGGTGCCCATGCAGTTTGCCCACGTGGTAGTCGCGCATGCCAATGTGCTCGACGTGCGCCCCGGGGGCCATTTCGGCGAGCAGATCGGCGACTTCTTCATGCAGAGCAGCGACAATACCGAGCGTCATGACGCGATTCCAGCAGGCAATGAGAAGCGCGCATTGTAGCGCGGGGCTGCGCCGTCCCGGGCAGCCCCGCTTTGCCGCGCCATGCCGTTGACCGGCGCGTGGACTTACTCGACGGCCTTGACCATTTCTTCGACGACCTTCTTCGCGTCGCCGAACACCATCATGGTCTTGTCGAGATAGAACAGTTCGTTATCCAGCCCGGCATAGCCCGCCGCCATCGAACGTTTGTTGACGATGATCGTCTTGGCCTTGTAGGCCTCGAGAATCGGCATGCCGGCAATCGGCGATTGCGGATCGTTCTTCGCAGCGGGGTTCACCACGTCGTTCGCGCCGAGCACCAGCACCACGTCCGTCTGGCCGAATTCGCCGTTGATCTCGTCCATCTCCAGCACCTGGTCGTAGGGCACTTCGGCTTCGGCGAGCAGCACGTTCATGTGCCCCGGCATGCGACCTGCCACCGGGTGAATGGCGTAACGGACATTCACGCCTTTCTCCGAGAGTTTGTCGGTCAACTCCTTGAGCGCGTGCTGTGCGCGCGCCACGGCCAGACCGTAACCCGGCACGATCACCAGCGATTCGGCGTTGCTCATCAGGAACGCCGCGTCATCCGGCGAGCCCGACTTGACCGGACGTTGCTGTTGTTCGCCGCCGGCGGCACTTGCGCCGGGCGTTGCACCGAAGCCACCGAGAATCACGTTGAAGAACGAGCGATTCATGGCCTTGCACATGATGTAAGACAGAATCGCGCCCGACGAGCCGACCAGCGAGCCCGCGATGATGAGCATCGGGTTGTTCAGCGAGAAGCCGATCCCTGCGGCGGCCCAGCCGGAGTACGAGTTCAGCATCGACACCACGACCGGCATGTCCGCCCCGCCGATCGGGATGATGATGAGCACGCCGAGCACGAAGGCGATGGCCGTCATCAGAATGAACGGCAGCCAGCTTTGCGACAGGAAGAAAATCACGCCGAAGCCGAGCATCGCGATGGCGAGCAGCAGGTTGATCGTGTGCTGGCCCGTGAACTGAACCGGCGCGCCCTGGAACAGACGGAACTTGTACTTGCCCGAGAGCTTGCCGAAGGCGATGACCGAACCCGAGAACGTGATGGCGCCAACGAACGTACCGATGAACAGCTCGATACGGTTGCCCGGCGGCAATACCGTTTCCCCGGCAGGCACGATGCCGAACGCGGCCGGCTCGGCCACTGCGGCCACCGCGATACACACCGCCGCCAGACCGATCAGCGAGTGCATGGCCGCGACCAGTTCCGGCATCTTGGTCATCTCGACCTTGCGGGCGACGAACGCCCCGATGCCGCCACCGACCACGAGGCCCGCGAGAATCAGACCGAGGCCCGAATAGCCGCCGCCCATCAGACGACGCAGTTCGTAGATCAGCGCCAGCGTGGTCAGCGCCGCAATGGCCATCCCGATCATGCCGAACGCGTTGCCGCGCCGTGCCATTTTCGGGTTCGACAAGCCCTTGAGTGCCTGAATGAAACAGATCGACGCGACCAGATACAACAGCGTCACAAGATTCATGCTCATTGCTTGTCCCCTTCAGCCTTTGCCGGCTTGTCTTTTTTCTTGAACATCTCGAGCATTCGCTGTGTCACGAGGAAGCCCCCGAACACGTTCACGGCGGCGAGCGCCACGGCGACCACGCCCATCGTCTTGCCGAGGTTGCCTTCGGTCAGCCCGGCCGCGAGCATGGCGCCCACGATCACGATGGCCGAGATCGCATTGGTCACCGCCATGAGCGGCGTGTGCAATGCCGGCGTGACGTTCCACACCACGTGATAGCCGACGTACACCGCCAGCACGAAGATGATCAGATTGATCACCGTGTGATTGATCATTTCCATTTGCGTCCCCCTCCCTTATGCCGCACGCAGCACTTCACCGTCGCGGCACATCAGGCACGCGGCAACGATGTCGTCGTTGGTATCGATCACGAGCTTGCCTTCCTTGTCGATCACCAGCTTCAGGAAGTCGAGCACGTTGCGTGCATACAGCGCGGACGCATCGGCGGCGACCATGCCGGCGAGGTTGGTGTATCCCGCAATCGTCACGCCGTGGACTTTCACGACCTCATCGGCCACCGACAGCGGGCAGTTGCCGCCGCCGTTCGCGCCGCGTCCGGCGGCCAGATCGATGATGACCGAGCCGGGCTTCATCGCCTTGACGGTGTCCTCAGCGATCAACGTAGGCGCGGCACGGCCCGGAATCAGCGCGGTAGAGATCACGATGTCCGCCTGCGTGAGGCGGGTGTGCACCAGTTGTGCCTGACGGGCGAGCCACGCGGCGGGCATCGGACGCGCATAGCCGCCCACACCCTTGGCGATCTCGCGTTCTTCGTCGGTCTCGAAGGGAACGTCGATGAACTTGGCGCCGAGCGATTCGATCTGCTCGCGCACGGCCGGACGCACGTCCGACGCTTCGATCACCGCCCCCAGCCGCTTGGCCGTGGCAATGGCCTGAAGGCCTGCCACGCCCGCGCCCAGCACGACCAGACGTGCGGCCTTGACCGTGCCGGCCGCCGTCATGAGCATCGGCATGAAGCGTTGATAGAGATTGGCGGCGAGCATCACGGCCTTGTAGCCGGCGATGTTGGCCTGCGAGGACAGCACATCCATGCTTTGCGCCCGCGTGGTCCGCGGCGCAGCTTCCAAAGCGAAGGCCGTGATGCCGGCGGCGGCCATGCGGCCGTTGTTCTCCGCGTCGAACGGATTGAGCATGCCGACAACCACACTGCCGCGCGGGATTTGCGCGAGTTCTTCCGGCGACGGTGCCCGTACCTTGAGGACGAGTTCCGCGCCCAGCGCGTCGGTGGCGCTGCCCAGCGTAGCGCCGGCGGCCTCGAATGCGGTGTCGGGAACACTGGCGGCGTCTCCTGCACCGCGTCCGATAACGACCTGATGTCCCGACGCGACCAGCTTTTTCACCGTTTCGGGCGTTGCCGCGACACGGGATTCACCGGCAAGCGTCTCGGCGGGGATGCCGATTCTCATTGCGACTCTCCTTGGGTTTGTGAACTGATCTCATCAGAGGCCATGAACCGTGGGCCAAGGAGCCGCAACACGCGCTGCCGGGGCAGGCGCACTACCTGTTTCGCCGCTGATGACATTAGTCCTGCACAAACCACTGCATACGAACTACTGCACAAACCGGTGATGCGGTACTGCTACTGCGATTGCTGTCATTGCGTGTTGCACATTACTGGTGCTCGTCGAAGCTTACCCGAAGATTACAAACCCGCCTATTGCACGAAACGACATATGGATATGCGAATGTGCACGGATGGCGGGCCTCTGAGCCGACCGACCGGTCGGTTGTGCGAATCGCCGGTCTCCTGCGCCAAACACCGCCAGACGGTAAAATGTCGGTTTTATCGGGGTAACGTCCTGGCGTATCAGGGTCCGCCAGGTCCCGCGTCCCGCAAGGATGTGCCATGAATGCACGCTGGAAGCCCAACGTGACGGTCGCGGCGGTCGTCGAGCGCGACGGCCGTTTTCTGTTTGTCGAAGAGCAAAAGCGTGCGGGCCTGTTGATCAATCAACCGGCCGGCCATCTTGAGCCGGGCGAGTCGATCCTCGATGCCGTGCGTCGCGAGGTTCTCGAAGAGACCGCGCATCCGTTCGAGCCGCAGCATTTGCTGGGCATCTATCTGGCCCCCGGCCCGGACGACATCGCCTATCTGCGCTTCGCCTTCACCGGCACGCTGGGCGCATTCGATGCATCGCGCACGCTCGACGAGGGTATCGTCGGCACGCTCTGGCTCACGCCGGACGAAGTGCGGGCGCAACGTGCGCGGCACCGCTCGCCCATTCTCGAGCGATGCATGGACGATTACCTGCGGGGGGTACGTTACGACCTCGCGATACTTCAGACCCATCCGGCCGTTGCCGGTGGGCAAGGCAATACATGAGTCAAAAACGCGTAGTGGTGGGCATGTCGGGCGGCGTGGATTCGTCGGTCACGGCATGGCTGCTCAAACAACAAGGCTACGACGTCGTCGGTCTGTTCATGAAGAACTGGGAAGACGATGACGACAGCGAATACTGTTCGACCCGGCAGGACTGGATCGACGTGGTGTCGGTCGCCGATCTGATCGGCATCGATGTCGAAGCGGTGAATTTTGCCGCCGAGTACAAGGACCGCGTATTCGCGGAGTTCCTGCGCGAGTATTCGGCCGGGCGAACGCCCAACCCGGACGTGCTTTGCAATGCCGAAATCAAGTTCAAGGCATTTCTGGACCACGCCGTGGCGCTGGGCGGTGAAACCATCGCCACCGGCCATTACGCCCGCGTGCGTGAGCGTGAAGGGCGTTTCGAACTGCTCAAGGCGTTCGACCATACCAAGGACCAGAGCTACTTCCTGCACCGGTTGAACCAGAAGCAACTCTCGCGCACGATGTTCCCGCTCGGCGACATGCCGAAGACGAAGGTTCGCGAGATTGCCGCACAGATCGGTCTGCCCAACGCGAAGAAAAAGGATTCGACGGGGATCTGCTTCATCGGCGAGCGTCCGTTCCGCGACTTCCTCAACCGGTACCTGCCGACCAAGCCGGGGCCGATGAAGACGCCCGATGGCGCCATCGTGGGCGAACACGTTGGTCTGGCGTTCTACACGCTGGGGCAACGCAAGGGCATCGGTCTGGGGGGCAGCCGCGACGGCTCCGGCGAGCCGTGGTTCGTGGCGCGCAAGGATATGGCGAGCAATACGCTATATGTGGTGCAAGGCCACGATCACCCGTGGCTGCTCTCGAGCACGCTAGACGCGGAAGACCTGTCGTGGGTCGCCGGCGAGCCGCCGGCCGAGGGCACGCATTGCGGTGCGAAAACACGCTATCGCCAGGCGGACGCCGCCTGCGAAGTCGTGCGCGCAGATGCAGGTGCACTCACTCTCTCGTTCTCCGAGTCGCAGTGGGCCGTCACGCCGGGCCAGTCGGCTGTACTGTACGACGGCGAGATCTGTCTGGGCGGCGGCATCATCGCCTCAACGACGCCGGCAGCGACGTCGGGGCCGGGCAACGTCGATACGCCAGCCGCCGTGGCGGCCAAGCACACCATCCTCAATACGCATTGAAGCCACCGGCGCTTGCCGGGGACACACCCGGCAGCGTGACCGGTGAGTGTCCCCCCAAAGCAAGGAGGTTTCATGTTTTCGCGCCGATTCCTGGCTCTCTGGCTCGTTGTCGCGTTGCTCGTCACAGCACTCGCGTTGGTGCTGTTCGACGGCTGGCATCCGCTCTGGCCGCTACCCTTTGCGGCGTTGGTCGTTCTCGGGGTGTGGGACGTCCTCCAGCAGCGTCACGCCGTGCTGCGCAATTACCCGCTGTGGGGGCATTTCCGGTTTCTGTTCGAATTCATCCGGCCGGAGATTCGCCAGTACTTCGTGGAAGACGACACGTCCGAGACGCCGTTCTCGCGTGCTCAGCGCAGCATTGTCTACCAGCGTGCCAAGGGGGACGTCGACAGCCGGCCGTTCGGCACCGAGGTCGACGTCAAGGCGACCGGCTACGAATGGATTGCACATTCGCTCGCCCCGACCGTTCTCAAAGATCACGACTTTCGCATCACCATCGGTGCGGATCGGGCACAACCGTATTCGGCGTCGATCTTCAACATCTCCGCCATGAGTTTCGGCGCGCTCTCGGCCAACGCGATTCGCGCGCTCAATCGTGGGGCGAAGCTCGGTAACTTCATTCACGATACGGGCGAAGGGTCGATCTCGCCGCATCATCGCGAGCAGGGGGGCGATCTGATCTGGGAAGTGGCGTCGGGCTACTTCGGTTGCCGCAACGACGACGGCACGTTCAATGCCGAAAAGTTTGCCGCGCAGGCGACCACGCCGCAGGTGAAGATGATCGAGGTGAAGCTCTCGCAAGGCGCGAAGCCGGGACATGGCGGCGTGCTGCCTGCTGCGAAGATCACGCCGGAAATTTCGGCCACGCGCGGCGTGCCGATGGGGCAGGACTGCATTTCGCCGTCGCGTCACAGCGAGTTCTCCACGCCGCTCGGCCTGCTGCAATTCGTCGACCGTCTGCGCACGCTCTCGGGTGGCAAGCCGACCGGATTCAAGCTGTGCATCGGCCATCCGTGGGAATTCTTCGGCATTGTGAAGGCCATGCTCGAAAGTGGCATCCTGCCCGACTTCATCGTCGTGGACGGCTCGGAAGGCGGCACTGGCGCTGCGCCGCTGGAGTTCACCGATCATGTGGGCGCGCCGTTGCAGGAAGGGCTGCTGCTCGTGCACAACACACTCGTGGGCGCGGGGCTGCGCGACAAGATCCGCATTGGTGCGTCGGGCAAGATCGTCACCGCGTTCGATATCGCCCGCACGCTCGCCATCGGCGCGGACTGGTGCAATTCGGCCCGCGGCTTCATGTTCGCCATCGGTTGCATTCAATCGCAGAAGTGCCACACCGATCGCTGTCCGACGGGCGTGGCGACGCAGGATACGTTGCGTCAACGCGCACTCGTGGTACCGGACAAGGCGCAACGCGTGCAGCAGTTCCATTCGCATACGTTGCACGCGTTGCAGGAACTGATTCAGGCAGCGGGACTGTCGCATCCGTCGGACTTGCGTGCGCATCACATCGTCAGGCGTGTGTCGTCCAATGAGATTCGCCTGATGTCGGAGTCGCTGAAGTATCTCGAGCCCGGCGATCTGCTGCGCGGGCAGTTCCGCTATCAGCTTTACGAAAAGTACTGGCCGATGGCGCGCGCCGACAGTTTCGCTGCGGCCCCCGCGGCCTGAGCGAACGGCGAGAGGCCGCATCGCTCCCCCGAACCCGACGCGATGTTGCGTCGGGTTTTTTTATGCTTCCCGGCAGCACTCTTCCTAAAAGCGAAAACTCCGGTGCGTGACGGCTCACTTTAAGGTGTCCACCGGATGATGCTCGCGCGCGTACTCGCCTATGGTGTGACCTTCGACTTTGTCATCCCGCCGACGAGTTATCGTCAGAGGAGGAGCCTATGAGTACGGTGCGATTTCTGATCAGCCGCCACGACGTCAAACTGAATGTGAGCGGTCTCGTGCACACGCTGCCGGCCGGCAGCATGACCGCCACCAGTTCGGATGCGACGCTGGATGCCCCAGGGCCGGTGGTGTCACACGACTTTCATGCCTGCGATCTGCAAGCGCTGTACCCGGACGTCGTCGATCTGCTCGATCGTCGCCCGCTAGGCGTCTTTCACCGGCAAGCGGCCCGCACGCTGGTCCTCGAACCCACCATGGTGGACGTGGCAATGACGTTGCAGAACATCGACCGCATGGCGATGCTGCGTTTCTTCTACGTGTACTGCCTCTGTCGCGATCAGCGTTACTTCTCGGCGATGTTGCGTCAGACGATTGCGGGCAGCCACTCGCTGTTCGATTTCGTCGAGGCGAATTTTCACCGGCCGTGGCCGGTCGGACGCCTCGCGGAAGAGTTCGGCATGCCGTTGCGCAAGTTCCGCTATCTGTTCCAGCAGACGTATGGCATGCCCGCGAAGCAGTGGCTGCTTGAACGTCGCCTGCGACTGGCCCGCGATCTGCTGCTCTCCACGCGTCACAAGGTGCTCGATATCGCGCTCGAGTGCGGTTTCACGAACCACGCGCATTTCACCGATACCTTCCGCAAACGATTCGACTGTGCCCCGACGGAGATTCGTCTCGGCACGCCGCCACAGCGTGGGGGACGTCGCGTCGCCATGCCACGGGCCGACGCCTATGCGGCCATGCGTGCCGATCTGGTCGCCGGTCACGGCGCCTTGCCTGAAGGGGGAGGCGTGCAATGAACATCGAAGAGATCCATCGCAGCATGTCCGAGGGCGTGCGAGGTATGTCGAATGAGGCGACACAAGCCGTGCGCAGCCGGGAGATTAATGACCCGGGACACATGCTCGATGTGCAATTCAAGTTGCAACAGTTTTCGACGATGATCGGTTTGCACAGTGCGACGATCAAGCTGCTCAAGGACACGATGATGGGCATCATCGCCAAGATCGCATGACGCCGATGGAATCCACGTCCAGCCATGCCGTGGGCCGATGGCTGGATGCCCCGACCCGCCAGCGCATCGTCGAGTTGGCCATCGCGGGCGCGCATCACGGCATGTGCGCGGAGCCCCGAATGATTCTGCGCGCGCTGCCATCGCTCGTGACGGATCGGGAGACGCGTCAGTGGCTGCACGTGGCGCTGCTCATTGCCCTCGGCGATACCGGCGCGGCGCGCGCGCATCTGGCGGGCGCCGCAGTCGCCGCACGCGAGCACGACGCGGCGACCGACGTACTCGCCCGCTGGCTCGATGCGATGGATGCGCGCGATCTGGCCGCGTCGACGCACGCGTCTTGCGTTACGCCGTCCTCTGCTTCTCTCTCCCCCTCACCGATTCTCTTGTCATGACCACTCCCTCGATCTCCGAAATCGCGGCGCATGTCGCGGCTGCGACGCCGCCGGCAAAGACCTTCCCGAGTCCCACCGCGGGCGAGAACGATGCGGTTCTCTTCGGTCGGGCACTGGCCAGTGCCCCATCGCTGCCGGAACATCATCTGCTCAGCGCGGCCGGAAAGCTTGCGGGGCGCACGGAGCGGCTCGCCGAGCGTGTGACGTTGGACGAGCGCACGCTGGACGAGCCGGGGCGCATGCTCGACGCACAACGCGTGTTGACCGAGCGCGTGCTGGCGCTCGATTTCGTCGCGAAGACGGCAGGCGCCGCGACGCAGGGCGTGAACAAGCTGGTTCACATGCAATGACGCACGGCGTTCGCATCGCGGGTGTCGTAAAAATGGCGGGGTCACTCGCGACGTTCGCGACGAGCAAACGCCGGCTTGGCCGATGGTGGCTTGGTGGCGCGCTTGTGTTGATGCTCGCGGGATGTAAGGTCGAATTGCATCGCTCGCTGAGCGAGACCGAGGCGAACCAGATGCTGGCGTTGCTGCTCGTCTCCGGATTGCATGCCGACAAGCGCGCCGACACCAATGGCATGACGGTCCGCATCGAACGCGGTGATTTCGTGCGCGGCGTCGAAGTACTGCGTCAGCACGGGTTGCCACGTCAGAAGCGAGCCTCGGTGGAGGATGTATTCCCGCCCGGACAGCTCGTCAGTTCTCCCGTACAGGAGCAGGCGAAGCTCACGTATCTCAAGGAGCAACGGCTCGAGCGCATGCTGACGGCGCTCGACGGCGTGATGGTGGCCGAGGTCTCCATCGCACAGGTGCCGGTGGACTCGGCGGGGCGCTCGACCTTGCCGCCCGGCGTGGCTGTCTTCGTGAAGTACAGCCCGGAGGTCAACATGACACAGCGCATGACCGATATCCGCAGTCTGGTGCATGACAGCGTGCCGGGTGTGACACCGGAGCGTATCAGCATCGTCTTGCAGCCATCTGACTATCGTTTGCCGCGCGCGGCCATCAATGCTTCGTCGGGAGCGCAGGCCGAGGTCGCTGCGAAGGCTGGACGGTGGCGCACCGCATTGGGATGGGGCATGGTCGCCGCGGCGAGCGTTGGCCTGATCGCCGCAGGTGTCATGGCGTGGCGACGCCGAGCCACGTGGATCGAGCGCTTGCGGGCCCGGGTGGTGAGGACGACGTGAGCCGTCTGCACAACGGCAATGTCAGTCAGCTTGCCCGCCTGATCTGGCAACCGGGCTTGCATATGGATGACGGCTGGTGGCGAGAGTTCGACATGTTGGCGTGGCGGGACACCTATCGGCAACACGCCGTTTGCCGGGCCCATATCGATCGTCTGTTGATCACTCGCCGGGGATGGCCCGACGCGGCGACGCGCGATTGCGCCCCGCCCGAGAGCGACACGGCGCATGCCGTGCTGCGGCTGGTCCCTCGCCTACGGCGGGTCTCGCTGGCCTACGGCTTACGCATGTTGGGGTGTCCGGACTATCTCCTGCTCGGCACCTATCGCCGCGCACTGTCGTCATGGCTCGACGCCTGGCAGTGCGACCGGTTGCTGCTCACGCGACGAGAGTGGCCGGCGCGCTCTGCGTTTTCGCCAGACGAGATTGTCGAAGCGGCGCTGGCGACGACCGGTGCGTGTCTGGACAGTGCCCCGATGCCGCCGGCGACGGACATGGCGACCGTGGGCAAAGCCGCGCGAATCCTGTTGCCGCCTCCGGCCGAGGCCAGCCCGACGTCAGCCGGTGTGCCGGCAATGGACGACATCTGGCCACGGCTCGTCGCGTTGGAGAAGATGCTATGTATGTCATCGACTTTGCATTGACGACTATCGAAACCTTCGAGGGGCCTGCGCCAGCGGGCCCCGTGATATCCGCCGAGACGCTCTCGCGGCTGCGCGAGCAGGCGGGCGTGCGGGCCCGGTGGATGGCGCAGGCGCAGGCCGAGCGCGACGCCGCGCTGGCGGAGCGCGAGCAGGCGAGAGCCGACGCGCAGGTCTTGCGCGACGCGTGGCAAGACGACGCGCGCAAGCAGGCGCAGCAGGAGGCGGCAGCGCTGGCGGACGCAGCACATCGCGAGGCCGTCGCGCAAACCGTCGAGTGGCTCATCGACGAGGCGGCGCTTGAGCGTCAGATCATTCACTCGCTGGAGCGCCGTGTGGCAGAGGCCCTGACCGGTGCGCTGTCGAATTTCGTGGATACGCTCGACGTCGGCGAGCGTTTCGCGCAACGTGTCGGGCGGGCATTGCCGGGGTTGGTCCGCGAGGGGGCGCTCGTACTGCGCGTGTCGCCCGCGCATCTCGACGCTGTGGCCCTCGCACTGCGCAATGCCGACATCGTGCTCGCGTGCACGCCGGACGCCACGCTCGGCGATCGACAGGCCCGTCTCGAGAGCGAATGGGTGACCGTATGTCTCGATCTCGATGCGGATCTGGCGGCGGTGATCGAGCGTCTGCATGTCAGTCCCAGTCTCGAGGTCGCTTATGGTTGAACGTCTGCCGTCTTCCGGCCACACCGTCATCCCGTCAGGGCAGGAGAACAAGTCACTCGAGCGGATACTTGCGGACGAGTGGCAAGGGCTCGAAGGTGAAGGGCGGTCGTCGCGAGGAGGCGCGACCGACGCGCCGGGCCATATTGCGCTGATCGAAGCGGCGATTGCGCAGAACGAGGAGGCGGCCTTCGCCGAGTCGCAGGAAAACCTCAGTTTCGCGCTGGGCGTGCGATTCCGTCGCACGGGCGAGCGCGACGTGCGCGACGACAAACAACGTGCACGCGCCTTGTTCGAGCAGCAGATGCACCGCTTCTCGCGTGTGAACGGTGCGCAGTTCGAGACGTTGCGCGGGCAATTGCGCGATCTTCCGTTCGTCCCCGATCCGCATTTGCTGATTCGGCAGACGCAAATGTCGGCGGGACACGCCGCCCTTGTTGTCGCGGCCTGGCTCGCCGACAGCGGGCTGGATGCCGGAACGCGCACGCGCTTGCGCCGCACGCTGGAGGAACTGACATCCTCCGAGACATGGGCGATCGAGGCCTTCGCGGCGCTGGAGTGCGGGGACGGTCAACGTCCCGGCATGGCGTTGCTGCAACAACTCAAATCGCTATTCCGTCAATCGCAGGGGCCACAGCGTTCGCTTACCCAATGGTTCGAAGAATGTCGGCGGTTTCCGCAGCGGCGCGCGCGTTTGCGTGCGCTCATGCAGGCGCTGGGTCTGGAACTGGGGGCCGAGCAAGCCGACGCGGACACGCAGCGCCTCGCGGCTGTCGTCGACGATCTTCGCCGTGTGGTGCTGTTCCTCACGATGGAGTCGGCGTGCGAGCAATCCGCGCAAGCCATACGGGCGGCCGGTTGCCGCGCGTTCGAAACGGACACCATGATTGCGGAAGTCCTGACATTGCTGGACCAACCCTGGGCAGGTGCGGAGTGGCTGGCGCAGCGTGCGGCATATCTGGGCATGGTCACGGTGCAGGCCCGCTACGCGCTCTCGCGCGAGTTGACGCAACTGGTCAAGGCGGCGCACGACGGCTGCTTCCGCGACGAGACGCAACGCGAGACGCTCGGTGAAGCGCTCGACGTCTGGCGCACGGAGATCGCTCAGGAAGGCGACGCGTCGGGCGGCTAAGGCCGCAGGAAGGCGGAAGGGTGAAAGGGAAAGGGGGCAGAGGCGGGGGGATTGGCGCACATCAAATGCGCCAAGAGGTGCCGGAGAGGGCGCTCAGGCGCGCAGATGTTCCCGGCAGAGTTTGATGCGGTCGTAAAAATCGGTGAGTGCCTGCGCAAACGGCTCTGGCTCGGCAGCGGTTTTCTCTTTGACTTGCGCGTGAAGAATGAGGCGGTTGTCGCGCTCGCTCAACTGCACATGACCCGTGACGGCCCATTCCGCAGGTTCGATGAGGAACTGCAGAAGGCGTTCGCTGTTCGCGCGATGCAGCCGCGCGGCTTCGTCAGTGGCCACCACGGCATGAATACTGCACACCTTATCTTCCAGCGTTTCCACAATGATGTTGGGTGAGGCGTTGAACGTTAGCTCGATAGGCGAGTGATTGTCGACGGCATCGATCTTGCCGGGGTCGCAGCCGATCAACTTCAGAGCTTCGACGAGAGTTTGCGCTAGGTCGTAACTTGGCATGATTTGCGTGGAGAGTGGAAAAAATCGACACGTGCCCCGGGCGAGTGTTATCCGGCATGACCGGAATGCGACCCACTCGCGCGGGCGCGCGCGATGCCGAAGGCTCTCATGACGCGCTCGCGAGGACTTTGGTCGAGCGAGCCCGTTTTTGGCTTCTGCGCACGCTTGATCCCAACACGTGACTCGCTATTCGGGCGACGGCAGCGATCGCCGTCATGACGAGCGTCCATATGACGTGTCGTACCGCTGCGCCATGCGTTCCAGAATCGCGTGGGCTGCCTGAACGGCTTGCATCTGCGTCTGCGCCAGCGCGTGTTCTGCGGGAGGGAGTGGTTCGCGCAGCGCTTGTTGCAACGACTGCCGGGCAGTATCGAGTTGTGCGCCGACCTCGCGAGCGACCGGCCCGGGAGACGCTGCAAGTTGATCTTCAAGCTGGGTCAGACGAATCACCATGCAAGTTCTCCGCAGTCAGAGGAAGGTAGAAGAGCCGGTCGTGCGTGCTGACCGACACGCCGTCGGGGTGGATGGCGAGCACGCGTGCACCGCCGGGCAGGCGCACGCCCTGCGCAAGCCGTGTGCCGTCGGCGAGCGTCAATTGAGGTGCGTCGGGCGATCCGCCAATGCTCACGAGCGGTGCGGAAAAACCCGTGTCGCCCAACGTCGGTATCGGCGCAGGCAACGGTTCGATGCGCACGGGCATCGCATTCGCCGTGGCATTCCAGGTGTCGACGATCCCCTTCAACGACGCATGCCGCCCCGCCGTCAGTGCCCCCGTGAGCCGCCATCCGCTGCGATCGCGCGAGATGTCGATGCCGCGCAACTGGCCGGCCTCTCTCAGCGTCTTCACCAACTGTTCGAAGCTCTGCGTGGCGCCTTGTGCGATACGCCAGCCATGCGGTAACGACAGCGCGTCAAGGGCGTCGGATGCCGCACGCCAGCGTGCGTCGGCCACAAGGGGCCCGCTGATGACGACCTCGCCGTCGGCCGCCACATTCACCAACGCGCTACCGAAGCCGTGCAGGCGCAGCAGCGTGTTCACTGTCTGCATCGCGTCTTCCGGACACCATGTTTCGTCGCTCATGGCCTTTCCCTGCCAACGTGCTTCGGCGCGCAGGCGCGCACGCGTACCGTCGTCGAGGCAGCCACCGGTCAGGCGTACCGTGTCGCCGGTGGTATTCAGTGCGACCTGAGGCGCAATGCGTGCGGCAAGGGTCTTCAGGGCGTCGGACTGCGGCGGCGGGGAGATGACATTGGCCGTTCCTGTGCGCCAGATCGCCACACCCGCCGCGGCGATCAGCAACGACATGCCCGTGACGGCGATCCATGCTGCCGGCGCTCGCCCGCGCGACGCGACATCCTGCGCTGTCGGCGGCGATGCCGTACACGGTGCACGCCGCTCGGGACGCTTCGGTGTATGGATCGGCATGTCCTGCGTACCGTCTGCGAGCCAGATGCCCAGCCCGGCGAGGTCGATCACCGTGTGCAGAGGAAGCGCTGGCGTGTCGAGGGTGTCGTCGTTGGGGAGCATGAACGGTGCGCCGTCTACCCAGACGGGCGCGGCGGACACGAGTCGTGCACCGTTGTCGTCGACGTGAAGCTCGATGCGTGCGTCGTGTTCGAGCGCCATCGCGATGTCGGAATCGCCGTGGCCGATGGTGAGCGAGCCCGGCGGCAGCGGCATGGGACGTCCCGCGAGCGGGCCGTCGAGCAGCGTCAGCGTCAGCATGGTCATGCGCTTGGCACGTCGGCCGCCGGTTCGGCCTTGATCAGAAACAGACGCATCACGCTGTCGTTCCGGTTGCTTGTCGAGCTGAACAGGCGTCCGATAAGCGGCAGATCTCCCAGCAGCGGAATCTTGCGCTCGTGCTCCTGTTGCGTGTCCTGCACGAATCCGCCCAGTAACAGGCTTTGTCCGGCCTGTAGCGTGGCATGCGTTGAAATCGACGAGTTGCGGATGGTCGGGACTTCGTTGCGCGAATTGCGTTCGCTACGGACCTCGCCACCGTCTTCGATATTGAGCGTGAGCATCACTTGCTCGCGACCGGCATCGTCACCGTCGTTGGGAACGAGTCGCGGTGTCACGCGCAGCAGCGAGCCCGACGTCACGCTTTCCAGTTTGGCAACCTTTTCACCGGACACCTTGGTATAGAACGTCACGCTTCGATCGAGCACGGCCTGCATGTTGTCAAGCGTGACGATGGACGGTCGGGAGAGCACGCGCGCCTTGGAGTTTCGCTCCAGTGCGCTCAGATTCACCATGAACTTGTTGGTGTCCCCCACCACGGTCGTGAACGTGCCGCTGTCGCCGTCCTGCAACTGTCCGTTGAGCGACACGGCGCCGAAACCGCCAATACGTGCGTTGCCCGAGAAGTCGACGCCAAGCTCGGCAATATCGCTGGCGTTGACGTCGATGATCGCCACGGAGATGTCGACCAGTCGTGGGCGGATGTCGAGCTGGGCGATCAGGTCGCCGTAGATGGGCAGATTCTGCCGGCGCTCTCGCACGATGACCGCATTGCGGCGCGGGTCGGCGGAGAACCGTGGCGTACCGGGACGAGCGGCGGGGGCTGCGGCGACAGGAGCGCCGGGTGTCGCCGGCGTGGCGGCGGTGACGACGAGCGGACCGGCGCCGAGAATCAGATCTTTCAGTACGCTGACGACGCCCGGCACGACGACTTCCTGCCCGCGATAAAAGTACCTCGTGTCGTCCGCCGTGGCGAATTTCAGGGGAAATATCTTGATGGTCTCTTCGCTTTCCTGCTGATCTCGGGCGTCCCGTTCCACGTATTCCGCGAGCATCGATACGGTTTCGATGCAGGCCGGAACGCCGGCGATTTCGAGCGCGTGTGTCGCCGGAATCGCCCGTGCGACGCAGTGTCGAGGGTGCAATACCCCAGCGTCGCGAAGGTGCTCGAGCAAGTCGCCGGGCGACGCGTGACGCAATGACATGACGCGTCGTGTGGCCTCGCTGGACTTATAGATGTTCAGCGTCTGGCCGTTGAAGTACCACGAAAGCCGATAACGTTCCGATAGCGCGTCGAGCGTTGCCTGGGCCGCACCCGCAGGCAGCGTGCCGATGAAGCGGTCGTCGACTTGCGCGCTCACCGTGGTCGGAATGCCGTGATGGGCGCCGAAATCGCGCAACAGTTCCGCAAGCGGCGTGCCGGCGCTCTGAAAAACGAACGGGCCGCCGCGCCACTCGGGCGTGACAGGCGACATCGGGGCGGTGCGCGCCGCGAACGGCGCGGGCGACGACGCGACGGCAGACGTGACCGGTACAAAACCTGCGAGGAGAGCGGCAGCGAAGAGCGCGAGGCGCTTGAGGTGAGACCGCATGATCAGCAACGGCGCAGCGTGTGCAGACGCCGGCTGGCGTCTGCGGCGCCAGCGGCGTGAGACACCGGCGAGGCGGACGCAGTGAACGAGGCGGGAGACGTAGCCTGTGTCCGCATGCCTTGCGAAGCCACCATCGTGCATGCCAGAAGCTGGCGGCGAAGTTGTGCTTCCACGCGTGCCGCCGGATCGCCGCCGTCGAAACGGTGAACCCACCAGAGGGTGTCGTTTGCGATGCACAGACTGTCGTCGCGCAGCGCCGGTTGACCGGCGATCACCAGCGAGAGACGCATGAGCCAGCGTGAGCGCGCGGTGTCGCCTTCGAGCGTCGTCGCGAGCGACTGCGTGCGCGGTGCCTGAGGATCGTGAGGCAATGCCACCGCTGTTGCCACACAGTAGCCGCCGCTCGCGGGACAGGTCCAGCCGCGTTGACCGTCGAGATCGAGCGCGATGCGCGCACCTTGTACGTCGCGCGGGGCAATCCAGTCGAGCGCAGCAAGCGCAAATGGCAAACGCATAGGTATCTGAAGGAGGCAAGGCAAGGGACGGAGAACGAGGCACGGGCGGCATCGATACGGGATCCAAAGCGGGGATCGAAAGCGCACGTCATCGCTTGTCGTCGCCGGTCGATTTGGCGCCGTTCAAGGATCGTCATTATCAAGCGTTGCGTTGATGCCGCCATCCGGCGCAGACCTGAAGTCGACGTCGAAGAACGCAACGTGCGACGTTTTCCCATGCGACATCTGGGGCGATGGCACAAGTTTCGAGCGACTTGTCCGGAACCGAAAGGAAGTGAACAAAAATCTGCATGAACGCTAATGACTAACAATCGAGGAGCTGCGAATGACGGGGTGTATCGGTGTCATCGTTGTGGAGGATCACGAACTGCTGGCCGACGGTCTTTGCCATCTGATCGAGCACGATCTCGGATGGTGCGTGCTGGCGAGGGTCGTCAACGGACTGGACGTGTATCGGGCCTGCGTGATGCATCGGCCTGCCCTGATGATGCTGGATCTGGGGCTGCCCGGCATGGACGGCGTGGATGTGATCCGTCAGTGTGCTCAGCGCTGGCCGGACCTGCGCATTTTGGTCAACTCGGCGAGCGACGATAGCGAGCGCGCGCGCCAGGCGTTGGAAGCCGGTGCCGTGGCGTTCGTGCTCAAAAGCAGCACTCGCGAGACGTTGATCCACGCAGCCTGTCAGGTCATACGCGGCGAGCGTTACGTCGATCCCGCCGTGTTCGGCGGCACGCACGATTCGACGGGCATGCCATATACGCTGCGCCCGAGCACGGCCGAGATGCCCGAACGGTCGCTGACGCTGCGCGAGCGCCAGGTGCTCAAGCTTGTGGCCGAAGGCCAGCGCAACCGCGACATCGCGCAACTGTTGTCGATCAGCGTGAAGACCGTCGAAACGCACCGGCTGAACATGATGCGCAAGCTCGACGCGCACAACGTGGCCGACATCGTGAACTGGGCGCACCGGCTGCGAATGATGCTGTGAGGCCTGCCGCCTCACCCGGCGCCTCGCATGATCGCTCGGCGGCTGCGCCGAGAAATTCAGGTCTGCGCCGGATAGCCGTCGCCATCGTGAATGGGCGACCATGCCCGCTGCCGCTTTCCGAGCGCTCTCCCAGCCCGGCAATTCCTGCCGGCAAGATTCCAACGCCAGACCGCCGATGGACACCCAGACCCAACGCAAGCTCGAACTGCTCTTCGAATTGCTGGCGCTGCCGCCGCAACGCGTCGTGCCGCGCATGCGAATTGCGTTGGCCCCCTGTGTGTTGATGACGGAGGTCGATGCGTATGGCGTGACGTTGGTATTGGCGCTTGCTCATCGCGCCGCGCGTGCCGAACGCCTGTTGCCGTCGCTGCTGCAAGCCTGTGCCCCGGAATGGAGTTTCGGCATTCCTGTGCGTGCCTGTGTGGCGCAGGGGCGTCCGATGCTGATCGCCACGCCGCCGGCCAGCGCAAACTTTCAGGCCGTCGAGTGGCTGTCGTGCATCACCCGAATGCGCCGGCTGCTCGAGCGCATCGACGCCCAGCAGCAAAGGGAGACCGGTTCATGACGCGGATGCTGACGTGGCTGCGGCTCGCCGCCGGGCGGCAGGACATTGTCCTGGCCGGGTTGTTGCTGGTCACGGTGTTGATGATCATCATCCCGATGCCGCCGTGGGCGATGGACTTGCTCATCGCGCTCAATCTCGGCCTGTCGCTGCTGCTTCTGATGGTGGCGCTTTACATCAACGAGCCGCTCGATTTCTCGGCGTTTCCTTCCGTTCTGCTGATGACCACGCTGTTCCGGCTGGGACTGACGATCAGCACGAGCCGTCTGATTCTGCTGCACGCCGACGCGGGCGACATCGTCTACACGTTCGGCGATTTCGCGGCCGGCGGGAACATCGTCGTTGGCATGATCGTTTTTCTGATCATCACCGTCGTGAACTTCATCGTGATTACCAAAGGCTCCGAGCGCGTGGCGGAAGTCGGCGCACGTTTCTCGCTCGACGGCATGCCGGGCAAGCAGATGAGTATCGACGGCGACCTGCGGGCGGGCACTATCGATGCCGCCGAGGCCAAACGTCTACGGCGCACGGTGCAGCGCGAAAGCCAGTTCTATGGCGCGATGGACGGGGCCATGAAGTTCGTCAAGGGCGACGCCATCGCGGGGCTCGTCATCATCGTCGTGAATCTGCTGGGCGGCATTGGCGTCGGTGTTTTCATGCGCGGCATGAGTGCGGGCGACGCCGCGGCGATTTACGCGATTCTCTCCATTGGCGACGGGCTCGTCTCGCAGATTCCGGCGCTGCTCATTTCCGTGACGGCGGGGATCATCGTGACGCGGGTTCCCGGCGAGCAGCGGCGCAATCTGGCTCGCGAGCTGACCGATCAGCTCGCGGCACAACCTCGTTCGCTGACGCTGGCGGCCGTAGTGCTCGTATTGTTCGGACTGATTCCGGGGTTTCCGATGCACTACTTCCTGCTGCTCGCCGCGTTGGCGGGCGGTGCTTCGTGGTGGGCGGGTCGTCTCGCCCGCGACAGCAAAGGCGCGAAGGACGCGGCAGGCGCAGACGGTGACGACGCCAAAAAGACGAAGGGTGGAAAACCGGGAGCCCAGCCGCTGCTGGTACGCGTGAGTTCGACGCTGACCGATGCCGACGGCAGTACGACCACGCTCGCCGCGTGCATCGATGCCCTGCGCGTGAAGAAGTTCGAGCAGTTCGGCGTGCCGATGCCCGAAGTGAAGGTCGATGTCGACAAGACCCTGCCGGCTGGCACGTTGGACATTCAGCTGTATCACGAAAGCGTGATGACCATCGACGTGGCCCCCGACGTTGCACTGGCCTGTCATGACGCCACCCATCCGATACAAAAATTGCGGAACCTCGACGCCGGGGCGCCACGCGAAACACCGCTGTCGTTCGGCGGGCAGGTGCTGTTCTGGCTCGACGGTACGCAGCGCGAAGCGTGGCTGGCGCAGGGCGGCACGGTCATGGAAGGGGCCGATCGCGTGGCGCATTGCGTGTCGCTGGTCATCGACGCGCATGCCGCAGATTTCCTCGGCGTGCAGGAAGCGCGCTTCCTGATGGATGCGATGGAAGATCGCTACGGCGAACTCGTCAAGGAACTGCAACGTCAACTGCCGATCAGCCGGACGGCGGAAGTCTTGCAGCGGCTGGTGGCGGAGGGCGTTTCGATTCGCGACCTCCGGCGAGTCTTCGAGGCGCTGATCGAATGGGCGCCGCGCGAGCGTGACCAGATCATGCTGACCGAGTATGTGCGGCTGAGTCTGCGGCGTCACATTACGCGACGCTTTCGCCGCGGTACCGAGCACATCACCGGATGGAACGTCGGACGCGGCATCGAAGACGCAGTGCGCGCTGCCGTGCGGCAGACATCGTCAGGGTCCTATGCCGATCTGAATCCCACGCAGACCGACGCGATCATGGGGGCAATCGACGATGTGCTCAAGGGCCACGACGGCACGCCCGTCGTGCTCTTCACAGCCATGGATGTGCGTCGCTTTCTGCGCAAACTGATCGAACGCGACCGCGCGGATCTGCCCGTGTTGTCTTTCCAGGAAGTGGCCGACGAGCCGCACGTCCGGGTGTTGGGCACCATCGACGTCCAGGGAGCCTTCTGAGATGCGACGCCCCGACGCCGCTCGCATTGCCAATGGCCTGCGCCGCACGCTCGACGCCCAGCGCAAAGCCTGTGACGACTGGCGCCGGGGCTCGGGCCGTGAGGTTCGCTACGGACAGATCGACAAGATCACGCCGAATGCATTGCGTGCCCGTTTGCCCGGCGCCGCGCTGGGCGAGCAGTGTCGTGTGGTGTCGCCGGAACTCGACGCCGAGGTAATTGCCGTCGAGGGGCGTCATGTCTGGCTGGCGCCTTACGCCGAGCCGACCGGCGTGGCGAACGGCGCGCTGGTGCAGGCGTTGGGAACGTCGTCGCGCGTTGCCGTTGGAGATTCCCTGATCGGTGAGGTGCTGGACGGGTTGGGGCGGCCGCTGGTGCCGTCGGCGTCATCGAAGGGTGCGCCGTCATCCGACATGGCATGGCGAGCGCTGGACGCGGAGCCACCGCCTGCCATGACACGTGCGCTCGTGTCGCGCTGCCTGCCCATCGGCGTTCGTGCCATCGACGGCATGCTCACCTGCGGCCGAGGCCAGCGGCTTGGCATTTTCGCTGCGGCGGGCGGTGGCAAGAGCACGTTGCTCTCGATGATGTGCCAGGGCGCCGAGGCCGACGTCATTGTGCTTGCGCTGATCGGCGAGCGTGGCCGGGAGGTGAGGGAGTTTCTCGAGCTGGCGCTCACGCCGGAAGCGCGCGCGCGCACGGTGTGTGTGGTGGCGACGTCGGATCGTCCTGCGCTCGAGCGCATGAAGGCCGCGTACACCGCGACGGCGATTGCCGAAGCATTCCGTGACGAGGGCAAGGACGTGCTGCTGCTCATGGATTCTCTGACGCGCTTCGGGCGGGCGGCGCGAGACATCGGCATGGCCGCCGGCGAGCCGCTGGGTGCGACGAGCGGTTTGCCGCCGAGTTTCTATGCGCGTCTGCCCCGGTTGCTGGAGCGTGCGGGAACGGCGGCGCGTGGCAGCATCACCGCCTTCTACACCGTGCTTGTCGAAGGCGACAACCTCGACGAGCCGCTCGCCGACGAAGTGCGCTCGATCGTCGATGGTCATATCGTGCTGTCGCGACGCCTCGCGCAGGAAAACCACTATCCGGCCATCGATGTGGCGAAGAGCCTCTCGCGGGTGATGTCGCAGGTGACCGACCTCAAGCATGTCGAAGCCGCCGCGCGCGTAAGACGTGCGATGGCGCTGGCGGCTGACGTCGAATTGCTGGTGCGCGTGGGTGAGTATCAGATGGGCAACGATCCGGAGACGGACGATGCCCTCGCGCGGGCCCCGGATATTCGCGCATTCCTCTGTCAGTCGCAGCACGATGTTGCGCCCTTCGACGATACCCGCGCATGGCTCGATCATCTGGTGACCTGAAGGACTGCGAAGGCATTGCCGCGCTGGCCACGCTGGCAAAACGCCGTGAAGCCGCGTTGCGCGCGGCATTCACCCGCATGAGCGCCGCAGCGCGCGATGCCGAAGACGCGGTCGTCGAGCGCGAGCGTGGATGCGACACGCAGCGCCGCGTGTGGCAAGACGCATTGTCGCGCGGCGGCGTCTACGCACAACGCGAGGCGGCCGGCGTGACGCGCTCAGTGGAGGCGGAGCGCGTGGCGCTGGGCGAAGCGAAGCGCCGGCTCAGCGAAGCGCTCGAACAGGTGAAACAGGCTGAAGTCGCGTTGCAGCAGCAGCGCGAACGTCTGCAAGCCAACGCCCGCAAGCAGGAAAAGCTGAACGCATTGCTGGCGCTTTACCGCAGTTGAATCGGCAGCGAGACCGTGGGGTGTGCACCCGTCGGTCGCAACGTCGAGATGCTGAACCCCGCACGTCAAACGACATGCGGTCATACCCTTCGCCATCACGAGGACTTCACGATGACCACCATTCACCGAAGTGCCCTGTCGGCCGATGCCTTTATCGGTCTTTCGGATAAATCGGCATCGCATCAGCGTGACACCACGACCCGCCACGACAGGCGATTCGAAGACAGCGGCGAGCCGGCGTTTTCGCTGGCACCGGAAACGGCAGCGCGGGTGACTGGCCCCGCCGACGTGCTGCGCTGGTTGCGTGTCTGGCATGCTCGTCAGGATGCGAACTGGGATGGCGGCAGTTCGCTGCGCGTCATCGTGCACGGGGGCGCGCTCGATACGCTGGTCGTCGAAGCGCGTCGGGGGCGGCAGGGCGTGACGGTGAGTCTGCTCTGTGTGCGGCTCGCGATGTATCGGCGCTTGTTGGCGCATCGCGGTCGATTGTCTCGCGCGCTGACGCTGCGCTTGAAGCGCTCGGTCACCGTCGAAGTCGAGGCGCGCTATGCGCCATGAGTCGGGCACCGACCCGGTGGCCGGTCCGGGTCCCCTGGACGATCTGCTGGTGGGCGAGGGCAGTCTGAGCTTCGTCGAAGGCGATACGCAGGTGCGTGTCGGGTGGCTGCGGGCGGGCGGCGATGGCCTTGTCGTGACCGCGCGCGTTGACGAGGGCGTGACCGGTCAGACGCGTTTCTGGTGTGACGCGCAGCAGTGGTGCGACTGGCTTGCGGCGCATTTGCCCGTGCCGTCCTGGGACGACTTGCCGGTGGCCTGGCACGCCAGCGCTGCATCGCTCACGCTGGCGACGCAGGGCGCGGGCGATCTTAGCGATCTGGACGACGGAGGCGGGCCAACGGGGGACGCGTCGGCCCATACCTTTCGCGACGCGTGGAGAGACACCGACGACAAGACGCTGTGGCCAATCGCGACGTCCCTGTCGCGCGAACGTGTGGAGACGTCGTGGCGCGTCGGCATGGTGTTGCAGCGAGAGGGGCGTCAGTTGGCATTGATCTATCTCGACGGGGCGAGCGCGTGGCTGCGCGAGCGCTGCCGTCGGGCGACGCCAGACGACGTGCCGCTGGACCCGGCGGGCTGGCCTGAACGCTGCTGCGCACTCGTGGCGGGATGGGTGACCTTACCCGCAACGCAATACAAAGCGCTGCACGCGGGCGACGCCGTCCTGCTCGATGTGGCGGCGGATATCGCGCGAGGCGAATACTGGCTGATAGATGGCGACTACGCGATCGCCATGTGTGATGGCCGGCCGTCCGATTGCCATGTCGTGCAGTTCGACGACATGAGCGGCATGGATCGCACGGACAGCGCGCGATGGGATGCCGTCGTTACCGAAAAGCCATTTCCCATTCCGTTGTTGATGGCGTGGCGCGCGGGCGTGCCCGGGGCTGCTCACCGACCGATGGCGCCGAGTGCGTTGCACGCCGGACGCATTGTGCTCCGGAGCCGCCGCGCAGTGGGGGCCAGCGGGCGTTTGATGCGTTTCGAGGACGGACGTCTCGCGGTCCATATCGACGAGAAAAGTGACGCGCCGTTCGTGCATGACACCCCGACCTGCGACGATCCGCCGGGCGATATTTCGGGTGGTGACCCGATGGGCGTGCATCCGGCGCCGACCTAACATCGCTCGTGCGCTTGCCGCGACGCGCGGTGGTCTGTCTGCGCACGGTGATCCACCGTGGCCGCTTCCGGCCTTCGTCCTGCCCCGTTCTGCTTTGTCCTGCCGCGTTCCACCTCGTCTCGCGTTGCCACGCGGCGTCGACACCGCGTGGCATGCGCATCTGGCCGCCGTCAACAACGCATATTGGAGTTTGCATGTCCTTGCTCGACCACCCGGTGCAGCTCATCGTGTTGCTGTCGCTGCTATCGATCATGCCGCTGCTGGTGGTGCTGGGGACTGCATTTCTGAAGCTGGCCGTGGTGTTCGCGCTACTGCGCAATGCGCTGGGCACGCAGCAGATTCCCCCCAACATCGCCATCTACGGGCTATCGCTCGTGCTCACCTGTTTCATCATGGCCCCGGTGGCGTTCGACATCGAGGCCAATCTCGAGACACGTCCCGTGTCGCTGTCGTCCACGAGTGTTGTGGCCGATGTCGACGCGAGCATCCTGTCGCCGTACCGAGCGTTTCTCACCCGCCATACCGATGCGAGGCAACGCGACTTCTTCGCGAACATCGCGAGCGAGACGTGGCCGCAGGCGCATCGTGCTCGCCTCGCGCCGGACTCCCTGCTCGTGCTGATGCCGGCCTTCGCGCTGAGCCAGCTGGCCGAGGCGTTCAAGATCGGCCTGTTGCTGTATCTGCCGTTCGTCGTGATCGATCTGGTGATCTCGAACATTCTGCTCGCGATGGGCATGATGATGGTCTCGCCCATGACCATTGCGCTGCCGTTCAAGCTGCTGATCTTCGTGATGATGAACGGATGGGAGCAGTTGGTGCGTCAGTTGATGCTCTCTTACGCATGACGGCCCCCGGAGCGCACTCATGAGCGAAGCCGTCGTTGTCAATCTGACGAGCGAGATGTTGTGGCTGACGCTGCTCCTGTCGCTGCCGACGGTCGTGGTGGCGTCGGTAGTCGGTGTACTCGTCTCGCTGGTGCAGGCGCTCACGCAGGTGCAGGACCAGACTGTGCAATTCCTCATCAAGCTCATCGCCGTGTCGGTCACGCTCGCTGCGACCTATGCGTGGATGGGCCATGTGCTGCTCCACTACGCGGGCAACGCGTTCGAGCAGATCAGCCGGATGCGGTGAACGGCATGGCGACCTCTCTCGTGCCGGGCATGGACCCCGCACTCGACACGGTGCTCTCGCCGTTGTGGGGCGACCTCTACGGCTGGCTGGTCGCGTGGGGCGTGGCCATGCTGCGCCCGCTGGGCATCGCGATGCTGCTGCCGGTGCTCTCGGTCGGCATGCTCGGCGCGGGCATGCTGCGCAACGCGCTGGTGCTCGCACTCGCGTTGCCGGTCGTCGCCCTGGTGCATGCCACGCCCGACATGCCCACGCATTGGGGGGCGTGGGCCCTGCTGATTCTGCAAGAGCTATGCATCGGGGGGCTGCTTGGGTTTGCCGCCGCGTTGCCGTTCTGGGCCGTCGATATGACGGGGTATGTGATTGACACGATGCGCGGCGCGTCCATGGCGAGCGTGCTCAATCCGTTGATGGGGGCGCAGTCGTCCGTCTTCGGTGTCGCGCTCACGCAGATGCTTTGTGTGCTGTTCTTCATCACCCCGGCGGCGCATGCCATGCTCACCGCGCTGTATGAGTCCTACGTCGCGTTGCCGGTCGGCAAGCCGTGGCAATGGCATGACGGCAGCGTGGCGTGGTTGCTCACGCTCTGGCAGGCGATGCAAGTCATGTGCGTGGCGGTTGCCCTGCCGGCGATGGTCGTGATGGTGCTCGTCGACATGTCGATGGGTTTCGTCAATCGCGCCGCGCAGCAGCTCAATGTGTTCTTCCTCGCCATGCCGGTGAAAAGCGCCATGGCGCTGCTGGTCACGGTGGCGAGCCTGCCGTTTGCCATCGCCGTGCCGCTCGCGGGTTGGTATCGCTTGCCCGATGTGTTCCGCGCCTGGACCACGCTGACGCTGCCCGCATCGTGAGACGCCCATGAGCGAAAAGAGTCAGCCGCCTACCCCCAAGAAGATCAAGGACGAACGCGCCAAAGGCCGTGTCGCGAAGAGCGCCGACCTCGCGGTGTGCATGCAGCTCGGCGTGGTGCTTGCTTGGCTGACGTTCGAAGGCCCCGCGCTTTATCAAGCGATGGAGGCACTCGTGTCGCGCATGCTGGCGGTGCTGAACGATCCGGTCGACGACGCCGTGCGCGGCATGCTGGGGCCGTCGCTGCTGCTTCTGGTGCGTTTCGGCGGCGGACTCGCGCTGCTGTTGATCGTCACGACCTGGCTGGCCATGGTGATGCAGGTCGGGGCGCTCGTGGCGCCAGAGGTGATTCGTCCCAAGTACGAACGCATCGATCCGATCGCGAAGGCCAAGCAACTGTTCTCGATGCAGTCGCTCTTCGAGTTCGGCAAGTCGCTCGTCAAGGTCGGCGTGCTGGGGATGGTGTTCTTCTATCTCATCCGGCAATACACGCCTTCGCTGGCGGCGCTGCCGCAATGCGGCCCCGCGTGCGGCATCGCGCTGACGACCCGGTTGTTGTTCTGGCTGATGGCCGTGCTTGTCGTTGCCTACGTGGTGTTTGGCGGACTCGACCTTGCGTATCAGAAGTATCAGTTGCACAAGCAATTGAGGATGTCTCATGACGAGATCAAGCGCGAATCGAAAGAGGTCGAGGGCAATCGGGACCTCAAGAACAAGCGCCGCGACATTCACCGGGAGACGATCGAAAGCGGCAGTCTGTCGAACAATGTGAAGCGCTCGACAGCTGTGGTGCGAAACCCGACGCACATTGCGATCTGCCTGCGCTATGTGCCCGGTGAGACGCCCGTGCCGCTCGTAATCGAGAAGGGCCGCAACGCCCGCGCACGGACGATCGTGCGGCTCGCCGAGCGCGAAGGCGTACCGGTGGTCGAGCATGTGTCCGTGGCGCGTCGCCTGATGAGCGATGTCGAGATCGATGCCCCCATTCCTACCGATTTGTTCGACGCGGTCGCGGCGATTCTGCGGCTCGCGCTCGATTTGCCATACGAAGTGCGGGCAGTGCAGGACGAGCCGGCAGGCCAGAGCGGCGATCCGATGTCGGCGGAGCGTTCCGGAGATGGCGACACTTCGGCCAAGTCGACGCGTATCGACGGGAGGCGGCGGGTATGAGTGCTCCTCTGTGCCTGGTTTCACGTATGGGGGCGCTCGGCTGCCGGTCGTTGCGGTGGGTCGTGTTCGTGATGGGGGTGCTGAGTCTGTCGACACCCGCGACGGCCGGC
Source organism: Pandoraea fibrosis (assembly GCF_000807775.2). Classification (NCBI taxonomy): domain Bacteria; kingdom Pseudomonadati; phylum Pseudomonadota; class Betaproteobacteria; order Burkholderiales; family Burkholderiaceae; genus Pandoraea; species Pandoraea fibrosis. The sequence continues at coordinate 982,005 of NZ_CP047385.1, forward strand.
AATCGTGGATTGTTGCCGCTTCATCCGCGCGTGGCCGATGCACGGCTTCTGGTGCCCGAGCCACGTGCCATCGTGAACCCGCCGTCGCCGCTCGTAGACGCCCGCGTTACCGCGGACGTTCCCGTGGTCGACGAACCCGACACGCCAAAGTCGGCACCGATCCCTTCCACAGAAGCGCTGGCGTCAGCAGAGCCCGCGGCAACGGAAGCGCCGTTGGCCCTCGCACCGACGCCGATGGCGTCTTCGCAAGCACGGCCCTTCGACATGCTGGTACAACGCGCTGCCGAAGTGGCGTCGGTCGATGCGGCACTGCTACACGCGATTATCGACGTCGAGTCGGGATACGATCCGCAGGCGGTGTCCGGAAAAGGGGCGATCGGGTTGATGCAGGTGTTGCCCCGCACAGGGGAGCGTTTCGGCGTGCGGCGTCTTGAGGACCCGGCCGAAAACGTGCGTGCGGGGGCGTCCTACCTCCGCTGGCTGCTCACGCGCTTCGATGGCGACCTGCCGCTGGTGCTGGCGGCCTACAACGCGGGGGAGGGGGCTGTACTGCGCTATGGGCGTCAGATACCGCCGTTTCCCGAGACGCAGAACTACGTTCGCAAGGTGATGGCGGGGTATTCGCGTCTGCGCACCACGAATGGGCCGGAGACGGTTGAGCCGCAGCGACATCGGGTGCCGCGGGGCAGCGCGTCGCGGCGTCCGGCCATCGGGGATATCGCGACAACGCGTCCGGCCCCGACGCCCTCGCCGAAGGCTCCCCATGTGACACAGCCGGCGAAGGCTGCGCAGACCGACGACGTCGCGGCGGATCGCGCGTTACGTCTGTTGCGAGGCTTGGGAACGTTGCTGACCCGCAGCCCATCGGTCGAAGCGGCGGGCGGGCGCACACGCGACCAGCCTGCGGTGCTTATGCCTTGACGCAATGAGGCAATGACGCGGTGACGCCGTGCGCATGGAGCCCGGCTGCCAGCGCAGTTCGGGCGGGGGGGCTTACAGCGACGGGACGGTGTCGGCGACCGAGGCGCGGGCAGACATGCGCTCGAAGTGCTTGGCGAGATTCGGATTCGCCTCGCGCCAGTGGATTTCCGGGTAACGGAAGTCCAGATAGCCGAGGGCGCAGGTAACGGCCACGTCGGCCAGTGTGAGGCGATTGCTTGCGCACCACTGGCGTTCGTTCAGCCCTTGTTCCATGGCGCGCAGTCCTTCCTCGATCTTGCTGAGCTGCCGCGCGATGAGCGCGGGTGAGCGCGACGCTTCGTCGTGGAACAGCGTCTCGACGCGGATCTGCACGGCGGCGTCCGTCAGGCCGTCGGCGAGCGCTTCCCAGCAGCGCACTTCGGTGCGCTCGCGCCCCGACGGGGGAATGAGCTTGCCGACCGGCGAGAGCGTATCGATGTACTCGCAGATCACCCGCGAATCGAACACGGCTTCGCCGTCCTCCATCACCAGACAGGGCACTTTGCCCAGGGGATTGGACTGCTGGATACGGGTGTCGTCGGCCCACACATTCTCTAGCTCGAGCTTGTAATCGAGCTTCTTTTCAGCCAGCACAATGCGGACTTTGCGAACGTAGGGACTGGCGAGGGCACCGATCAACTTCATGTGAATCCTTGATAAATCGCTTGAGCGCGGGGGAGAGTATAACGTGTGGTCCGGACCGGTCGCCGCCGGCCTCGGGAGGGTTGGGGCCGGGAATGGTAAAATACTGGCCTTTCCGAGTTGGCGCCTCGCCGGCTCCCCGGTTTTCTTTTTCGGTGCCCAGTGCCATGTCCGACGAATTCTCCCCATTGACCGCGCTTTCCCCGCTCGACGGCCGTTATGCCAGCAAGACCGACGCTCTGCGTCCGTGGCTGTCCGAAGCGGCATTCATGCGTCACCGCGTGACGGTCGAAATCCACTGGCTGATCGCCTTGTCCAAGGCCGGTTTCGCTGAAATCGCCCCGTTCTCGGCCGATGCGGAGACGTTCCTGCTGAATCTGGCAACGAACTTCTCGAACGCCGATGCACAGCGCATCAAGGACATCGAGAAAGTCACCAATCACGATGTGAAGGCTGTCGAGTACTGGCTCAAGGAAAAGGTCCAGGGTCAGGCCGAACTCGAAAAGGCCAGCGAATTCATCCATTTCGCCTGCACCTCGGAAGACATCAACAACACCTCGCACGGCCTGATGATCAAGGGGGCTCGCGACACGGTGATCGTGCCAGCACTCGAATCGCTGGTCACCAAGCTCGGCGAACTGGCGCGCGAACACGCATCGCAGCCGATGCTCTCGCGCACGCACGGTCAGCCGGCGTCGCCGACCACGCTCGGCAAGGAACTGGCCAACGTGGCCGTGCGTCTGGCCCGTGCGCTCGAGCGTGTTCGCCGCGTTGAGCTGCTCGCCAAGATGAACGGTGCGGTCGGCAACTACAACGCCCACCTCTCGGCCTACCCGGAGTACGACTGGGAGGCTTTCTCGAAGGCTGTCATCGAGCAGCGTCTGGGCCTGACGTTCAACCCATACACGATCCAGATCGAACCGCACGACTACATGGCCGAGCTGTTCGACGCCGTGGCCCGTGCGAACACCATCCTGCTCGATCTGAACCGCGACATCTGGGGTTACATCTCGGTCGGCTACTTCAAGCAGAAGACGAAGGCCGGCGAGATCGGTTCGTCGACCATGCCGCACAAGGTCAACCCGATCGACTTCGAAAATTCGGAAGGCAACCTTGGCTTGGCCAACGCCGTGCTGCGCCATCTGGCCGACAAGCTGCCGGTCTCGCGCTGGCAGCGCGACCTGACGGACTCGACCGTGCTGCGCAACATCGGCGTGGCGTTCGGTTACAGCCTGCTCGCCTACGACTCGTGCCTGCGTGGTTTGGGTAAGCTCGAAGTCAATCCGGCGCGTCTGGACGAAGACCTAGACAACACGTGGGAAGTCCTGGCCGAGCCGGTGCAGACCGTGATGCGCCGCTTCGGCATTCCCAACCCGTATGAGCAACTCAAGGAGCTCACGCGCGGCAAGGGCATCACGCGCGAAGCGCTGCAAGCGTTCATCGGGAAGCTGGATATTCCGGCCGACGCGAAGGCCCGTCTGCTGGAAATGACGCCGGCGAACTACATCGGCATCGCAGAGTCGCTCGCGAAGCGCGTCTAACCCGCGCCGTTGCTTCAACGAAACGGGCCGCTTCTGCGGCCCGTTTTGCGTGGTGGGTTGCATCCCGATCGCCGTTGCTCAAGTCATTCAATCCCGTAGCGAAAGCGCCATTCCGAACCCATGTTGTCGTCCGTGATGGCGGTGACATCCTGCGTTTGCGCGAGGATCGTCCGGCAGGAGGGCATGGGGGGCGTTGTGCCAGTGTCAGCAGTGGCGATATCCGGGCCAGGGAAGCGCTGTGCGAACCCGCGCAGATAGTCCCGGTGGGCCGGATTGTCGGGATCGATGACCGGCTTGCCGTCGATGCGCCATGCGAGCATTGCCTCGCGCCAGCGAGACAGATCCCAACGGATGGGAGACGTCGACAGCACGAGGTTGTTGCCCAGCATGACCCCGTTGCCAAACACCTCGCATCCCGTGCGTTGTACCCGTTGCGAACTGGTGGTGTTGTACATCAGTACCCCATCAGGAGCCAGCCGGTCGCGTGTCAGCGTCAACATCTCGCGCGACAGCAGCAGCGACGCATGTGCCCGCATGAAGAACGTTGTGTTCATGACGATCATGTCGAACGGCTGAGCGCGATATTGCCGCAGCCATCGGCGGCCGTCGTCGGTGATCAGCGTGACCTTGGGATTGCGCAACAGCGAGGCGACGTTCGGATGCTGGTCGATCAGCGTTGCGTAGCCGTCGTTGAGTTCGACGACAGTGAGTGACTCCACGCCCGGCATGTTCACCAGTACCTGTGCCCACGAGCCGGAAGACAGTCCGACCATCAATACCCGACGGGGGGCGGGAGGCGCGGCGGCCGCGAGTCCATATGGACGGAACACCATGTTGGTGTCGTTGATCGGATCAACGTTGAACTTGCCGTCGTACATGCCCCCGCCGTAGACCGTGCCGTCGGCCGCAACGGTGACGATGCCGTGGCGATTTTCGAGCACGTCAACGACGGCCGAGGTGTCCGTCGCGCTCTTGTATTCGAGCGCACCGAACAGGTCGCGGGTCATCGGCGGCACGAGCCATGCCGCGCACAACGCAAATACCAGCGCAGCCACCGTGTATCGACGCCGCATGTTGCGAGGAGTGCCCGGCAGCACCGAGGCGAAGCGTCCCAGCGTTACGGCACCCGCCAGTGTCAGGCCGATGGAGATTTGTACGAGCCCAAAGCACTGCATTGCGACGAAGCCGGTGAAGAGGCTGCCGCATGCGCTGCCGGCGATGTTCGCCAGGTAAAGCTGGGATGTCCTCAATCCCGCGCGATGATCGGGGGCGATGGACAATTGGGAGAGCAGCGGCAGCAGCGTTCCCCATGCGGTGCCAATGCTGAACACCGCGAGGTACAGGAACGGGAAGAGGGCCACCGGACTACGCACCGCCAACGCCCCGGCGATCGGAAGAAGCGCAGCGCTGACGACAATGGCGGCTAGCTGCGTATTGAGGATGCGATGAGCAAGCCTGGGCAGGTTGCCTGCCGCATCGCCACACCAGCGCCCGGCGGCCTGTGCGCCCATGGCGAGTCCTGCCAGAAACATTGCCAGTGTTGTCGCGAACGCGCTCGCGTTGCCGCCGCTGGCAAACGAGATTGTGCGAAACAGGAAGACCTCGAACGACATGGACACGCCGCCGCCCAATGCCGCGAGCCAGAGGCATGCGCCAAATTTCACAGCGAGCGGTGCGCCCGTCGAGGTCCAAGCCGCCGGTGTTTCAGTAAGTCTTGGCGATGCCATCACCCCGCCGTTTGTCGACGCACGCGAACGCAGGTAGGTCGCGAGTGCTGAAGCGGCGATGGTCGCATTGATGGCGGCCGCGAGATAGGTTGCCGCTCGCATCCCTGAGAAAGGAAAGATCAGAAAGGAGGCAATCACACAGGCAGAGGCCGCGCCCAATGTGTTCATGCAATAGAGACGCCCCACGCTCTCGCCGGTGCTGCCGGAGTGGATGACCCAGTGACGTACCAACAGCGGCAGTGTCGCCCCCATCAGCATCGTTGGGGCAATGACAAGGGCAAGCGTGATCAGCGCCATGCTCGGCAACGATGTCCCCAACACCCTATCGCTCACCCATGCGAGCACCGGGAGCGATATTGCACCAAGCGCGGCAATCGACAGCTCGATCAACGCGAACACGCGCAGGGTCGCCAGCCCCGTGCGGGTCGACAACCAGCCACCCGCGAGGCTGCCGCATCCCAGTCCGATCATGAACGCGGTGACGATCACCGTGACCGCCTCGATCTGCACCCCGAAGATTTCCGCCAGCACGCGTTGCCAGACGAGTTGGTAGATCAGCGCGGGAATGCCCGAACCGAAGAACATCAGGCAGATGAGCGTAGCTTCCCTTGCCGATGCAGGCGATTCTTGGGTAGTGCATGGGCTGCCGGTACCGGGTGCCGTGGCTGAATGCGGGGGCGATTCTATCGTCATGTTCGGTTTCCAAAATGAAAAACGACACGGGAAAGCGGCGGCCCGGCGGCGAAGACTCAGTGAGTCGGGGATGTCATACACGACGCTGGGTTGCTGTGTATCATAGCCGCATAACCCATAAGGAGAACCCCACAGATGAAGCTCACTTTCGCAGTTGCAGCGCTTGCCGCCGCCGTTGTGCCGGCCCTCGCTCAAGCCCAGTTCGCCAAGCCCGACGACGCCGTAGAGTATCGTCAGTCGGCGCTCTTCCTGCTTGGCAATCATTTCGGCCGCATCGGTGCCGTCGTCAAGGGCGACGCCCCGTTCAACAAGGACGACGTAGCGAAGAACGCCGAACTCGTCGCGACCCTGTCGAAGCTGCCGTGGCCGGCGTTTGAAGGCGGTCAGACCACCGCCAAGAGCAAGGCCAAGCCGGAAGTCTTCGCCGACAAGGCGAAGTTCCAGCAGGCCGCCGAGAAGATGGAAACGGCCGTGGCGAAGCTCAATACCGTGGCCAAGGGCGGCGACCTCGCCTCGATCAAGACGGCGTTCGGCGAAGCCGCGCAAACCTGCAAGAGCTGCCACGACAATTTCCGCGCGAAGTAAGCGTCATCTGTCTGCATGAAAAAAGCCGGTCGTGCTCAGCGACCGGCTTTTTTCATGGGCGACGAGGCGATGCGTGCGCCGCCCGCGCATCGTGGTGCGCCGTCAGTAAGACGGTAACGACGCCACCGCCGGGGTCAGGTGTACGATCCGGTACACCAGCGCCGAGGCCAGCACGATCAGCACCAGCGCCCCTGCCCGCACCCGCCAGTCGTCACGCGCCGGATGCACCGGTGCGGCGAGCGGCTTGTCGCCCACGATCATCGGCTTGATCAGATCCTTCTTGCGCGCAATGCGGTAGTACAGGATCGCAAGCACATGCAATGCCACCAGCGCCACCAACACCCATTGATTGCGCAGATGCCAGCCAGTGAGCATGTCGCTCGTGTCCTTGTCGATGAATTTGACGAGCGGGCCGTCGTTGAAGATGTCGTCGTTCGAGAACAGGCCGAGCACGACCTGAATGCCGAAGAACAGCAGCATGGCGATGACCGACAGGCCACCCAGCGGCGTGTGGCCCGCGAAGCGAGCGTCGGTGTCCGGCGCGTTGCGCAGCGACCGGAAGAACGCGCGCGGCCCGGCGATGAAAGCACTGAAGCGCGCATAGCGTGGCCCGGCGATGCCCCACACCAGGCGGAAGAGCAACAACGCGAGCACCGCATAGCCGCACCAGAAGTGATAGACCATCGCGTTGCCGCCGGTTTTGGCGGTGACATAGGCGGCGACGGCGAACACGACGAATGACCAGTGGAACAGGCGGGTGGGCAGGTCCCAGATGCGGATCGGCTTCATTGGCGTGACGTTTCGTAAATGGCGAATCCCGCGAGATTACCGCAAGCCCGGCGCGGCTGCACGTTCGGGGGGGCGACTTCGTGCCGGAACACGGGGGGCAGTCGGACGAAAAAAAACCGCAGGACGCGCCGGCGGTTTTTCTGACGAAGCGTTGCGAGCCGGTCAGACTCGTGCGCCGAAGTTCGGGTCGTTGCGATCGATGCCGTCTTCCTCGTCCTTGTTGCTGTGCTTGATGAGGTCTTCACGCTTCACGCCGAACCACATGGCAAGCGCTGCCGCCACGAACACCGACGAGTAGATACCGAACAGAATACCCACGGTCAGGGCGAGCGCGAAGTAGTGCAGCGTCTGGCCACCGAAGAAGAACATCGACAGCACCATCATTTCCGTACTCGCGTGCGTGATGATGGTACGCGACATGGTCGTCGTGATCGCGTGATCGATGACTTCCTGCACCGTCGCCTTGCGCATCTTGCGGAAGGTCTCGCGAATCCGGTCGAAGATCACGACCGATTCGTTCACCGAGTACCCCAGCACCGCCAGCACCCCCGCCAGTACCGCCAGCGAGAACTCCCACTGGAAGTACGCGAAGAAGCCAAGAATGATCACCACGTCGTGCAAGTTGGCGATCACGCCGGCCACCGCGAATTTCCATTCGAAGCGGAACGACAGGTAGATGATGATGCCGACGACCACGAAGGTCAGCGCCAGCAGACCGTCCGTGAACAGCTCGTGACCAATCTGCGGGCCGACGAATTCCACGCGACGCAGTTGCACGTCGGGGGCGTCGGCCTTGAGCGCGGTCATCACGGCGTCGCTCTGCTGCGCGCTGGTGATCTGCTTGCCGTCGGAGCCGGTCTGAATCGGCAGACGGATCATCACGTCGCGCGAGGTGCCGAAGCTCTGCACCTGCACGTCGCGATAGCCGAGCTTGCCGACTTCGCCCCGGATCTTCTCGAGATCGGCCGCCTGCGTGTAGGCCACTTCCATGACCGTGCCGCCGGTGAACTCGATCGACAGGTGCAGGCCCCGCGTGAGCAGGAAGAACACCGCCGCCACAAACGTGAGCGCCGAGACAACGTTGAAGATCAGGGCATGCCGCATGAACGGCACGTCTTTCTTGATGCGGAAAAATTCCATGACTGTTTCCTCTCGCGCCTGCGGTTATTGCTCGCCTGCGTCGGGTGCGTTTGTCGCACCGTCCGGGCGCCAGACCTGACCGATCGCCAGCGTCTTGAGCTTGCGACGGCCGCCGTACCACAGGTTGACCAGACCGCGCGAGAAGAACACGGCCGAGAACATCGAAGTCAGGATACCCAGGCAGTGCACCACTGCAAACGCGCGCACCGGGCCCGAACCGAACGCCAGCAGCGCCAGACCGGCGATGAGCGTGGTCACGTTCGAGTCCACGATCGTCGCCCACGCATGCTCGAAGCCCAGCGAAATCGCTTTCTGGGCCGATGCCCCCGCACGCAACTCTTCGCGGATACGTTCGTTGATCAGCACGTTGGCGTCGATGGCCATACCGAGCGTGAGCGCGATAGCGGCAATGCCCGGCAGCGTGAGCGTGGCCTGCATCATCGAGAGCACGGCCACGAGCAGCAGCAGGTTGAACAGCAGGGCGATGACCGAGAACACGCCGAACAGCATGTAGTACATCATCATGAACAGGGCGATGGCGACCAGGCCGTACAGCACCGAGTTGACACCCTTCTGCACGTTATCGGCACCGAGGCTCGGGCCGATCGTGCGTTCTTCGATGATTTCCATCGGCGCGGCCAGCGAACCGGCGCGCAGCAGCAGCGCCAGATCGTTGGCGCCTTGTGCCGAGCCCATCCCGGTGATCTGGAAGCTCTGACCCAGTTCGCTGCGGATGTTGGCCACCGTCAGCACTTCGCCCTTGCCCTTCTCGAACAGCACGATGGCCATCGGCTTGCCGATGTTGTCGCGCGAGACATCGCGCAACACACGGCCACCTGCGGCGTCGAGCTTGATGTTCACGGACGGCTGCTGGTGATCGTCGAAGCCTGCCGACGCGCTCGTGATGCGATCGCCGCTGAAAATCACCTGACGCTTGAGCATCACCGGTGCGCCATTGCCGTGCAGGAACAGTTCGTCCTGCGGCGGCACCGGCGTATCGGCCGACACGAGGCGCGGTGCATCGGGATCCGCCAGACGTGCTTCGAGCGTTGCCGTGCGACCGATGATGTCCTTCGCCTTGGCGGTGTCTTGCACGCCGGGCAACTGCACCACGATGCGGTCCGGGCCTTCCTGCTGAATCACCGGTTCGGCCACGCCGAGTTCGTTCACCCGGTTATGCAGCGTGACGATGTTCTGCTTGACGGCGTTGTCCTGCACCGCGCGGCGTGCGGCCTCCGTGAACGCGCCCACGACCTTGAACGTGCCGTTCGGGCCGGGTTGCGTGGTGTACGAAAGGTCGGGCAGGCCATCAGTGAGGGCGGTGCGGGCACGGTCTGCATCGTCCTGGCTGCTGAAGACGGCTTCGATGCCGGTATCCGTGCGCGTCAACCCGTTGTGGCGGATGTTCTTGTCGCGCAGCAGCGTGCGGGCGTCGGCGGCGGCGGCATCCAGACGCTTGGTGATGGCGCCGGCCATATCGACTTGCAGCAGGAAGTGGACCCCGCCGCGCAGGTCGAGGCCGAGATACATCGGCAGCGCGTGGATTCGGGAAAGCCATTCCGGCGAGGCCGAGAGCAGGTTGAGCGCAACCACGTAGGTCGGATCGGTTGCGTCGGTGTTGAGCGACGCCTGAAGAAGATCCTTGGCGCGAAGCTGCGTGTCGGTATCGGAGAAGCGAATACGCACGCTCGGGTTGTTGCCCGTGCTGTCGAACACGGCGCCGTTATAGGCAATGTTCTGTGCCTTGAGCGCGTCTTCGGCGCGCGAAAGCGTCGAGGGATCGACCTTGACGGTCGCCTTGACGCTGGAAATCTGTACTGCCGGTGTCTCACCGAACAGGTTCGGCAGCGTGTAGAGCACCCCGATGGCAAGTGCCACCAGAATGACGATGTATTTCCAGAGAGGATAGCGATTCATAGCAGCGGGCTAGGGTGATGCCTCGTGGCAAACCGTGCTTCGGACCGGCCGGCACGGCAACGCGGGTCGCCACGACCGGCGTCGCCATGCACTGCGGCCGCCGGGAGGGCGGCCGCGAGCGGTTGCGCGAAGGATCAGAGCGCCTTGATGGTGCCCTTCGGCAGCAGGGTCGTGATGGCGCCCTTCTGCACGTTGATCTCGACGTTCTCTGCGATCTCAACGGTCACGAAGGTCTCGCCGACCTTCGAGATACGACCGGCCAGGCCGCCCGACGTCACCACTTCGTCGCCCTTGGCGAGCGCAGCCAGCATGTTGCGGGTCTCTTTCTGGCGCTTCATTTGCGGACGAATCATGATGAAGTACAACACCACGAACATCAGCACGAGCGGCAGGAAGCTCATCAGGTTGCTGGTCGGACTGGCAGCGCCTGCCGTCTGAGCGAAGGCTTCGGAAATCAGCACGTTCGGTTCTCCTTATGTAAGACGTGTAAAAGCCGCGTGTGGCCGGTCTTGCGGACACGCGCGGCGTGTGTTTCGGTGCGAGGATGCAGGATCCAAGCCCGGCATTTTACCACTGCCCGACCCCGTTCCCCCGGGGATTCGGTGCCCATTTCAATCGTTGTCGGGCCCCGGCCATTACTGCACGCCGCGCGCGCGATCGGCCCGGAACTGGGCAACGAACGCGTCGAAACGGTGAGCTTCAATGGCATCCCGGATTTCCTGCATCAGCGTGAGATAGTAATGCAGGTTGTGAATGGTATTGAGCCGCGCGCCCAGAATCTCCCCGGCTCGCTGCAAGTGGTGCAGATAGGCGCGCGAGAAGTTTCGACAGGTGTAACAGCCGCAAGTTTCGTCCAGCGGACGTGTGTCGGTCTTGTGCGAGGCGTTGCGGATCTTCAGATCGCCAAACCGCGTGAAGAGCCAGCCGTTGCGGGCGTTACGCGTGGGCATCACGCAGTCGAACATGTCCACGCCCGCCGCCACACCGGCGACCAGGTCTTCCGGCGTGCCCACGCCCATCAGGTAGTGCGGCTTGTTCGCAGGCAGACGCGGCGCCACGTGCTCGAGCACGCGCATCATGTCTTCCTTGGGCTCGCCGACCGACAGCCCGCCAATCGCATACCCATGGAAATCGAGCTCGGACAGCCCGGCTAGCGATTCGTCGCGCAAATGTTCGTACATGCCGCCCTGAACGATCCCGAACAGCGCGTTCGGGTTCTCGAGCCGGTTGAATTCGTCGATCGAGCGCTTGGCCCAACGCAGCGACATGCGCATCGACTGGCCCGCTTCGACCTCGGTGGCCGGACGGCCGTCGATCTCATACGGCGTGCATTCGTCGAATTGCATGACGATGTCCGAATTGAGCACGTGCTGGATCTGCATCGAGATTTCCGGCGAGAGGAAGAGACGGTCGCCATTCACCGGCGAGGCGAATTTCACCCCTTCCTCGCTGATCTTGCGCAACTCACCCAGGCTGAACACCTGAAAGCCACCCGAATCCGTGAGGATGGGACGATCCCAGCCCATGAAGCGGTGCAGGCCGCCGTGCGCGGCAATCGTCTCCAGCCCCGGACGCAGCCAGAGGTGGAAGGTATTGCCGAGGATGATCTGGGCGTTGTTTTCAACGAGTTCGGCCGGCGACATCGCCTTGACCGAGCCGTAGGTGCCGACCGGCATGAAGATGGGCGTCTCGACCACGCCGTGGTTGAGCGTGACGCGCCCCCGGCGGGCTTGCCCGTCGGTGGTGATGAGTTCGAACTTGAGCATGTGTCGTGCGCCCCGGCACCACCGGCAACACAAGCCGGCGCCCGCGCGGGACGTCAAAAAAAGCGGCCAGCGCCCCATGCGCGGCCAAGGCGCTATTGTACCGGGTCGAACGGCCGTCGATCGCGGATCTGACGGCCGTGCGGATTCAGGCGGCGGCTTGCGGCGCGTCGCGCAACGTCTCGCGCGAGAGAATCATGGCGTCGCCGTAGCTGAAGAAGCGATAGCGCTGCTCGATAGCGTGGCGGTAGGCCGCGCGGATCGTCTCGACACCCGAGAATGCGGAGACGAGCATGAGCAACGTCGATTTGGGCAAATGGAAGTTGGTGACGAGACGCTCGACCAACTGGAAACGGTAGCCCGGCGTGATGAAGATGTCCGTCTCGGCGCTCCCGGCGCGCAAGGTGCCCGGGGCGCCGCCGGCGGCCAGCGTGGCCTGCGCCGCAGACTCCAGCGCACGCATCGATGTCGTGCCGACCGCGATCACACGTCCGCCGCGCGCGCGGGTGGCGGCAACGGCGTCGACCAGTGACGGCGTGATCTCGTACCACTCCGAATGCATCTTGTGCTCGCCGATGTTCTCGACCCGCACCGGCTGGAACGTGCCTGCGCCAACATGCAGCGTGAGCGCGGCGCGCTGCACGCCCAGCGCGTCGAGGCGGGCGAAGAGGGCGTCGTCGAAGTGAAGGCCCGCCGTCGGCGCGGCCACGGCGCCCGGATTGCGGGCGTAGACGGTCTGGTAACGCGTTTCGTCCGCGGCGTCGGCGTCGTGCTCGATGTACGGCGGCAGCGGCAGGCGGCCGTAGGTTTCGAGCAGCGTGTAGCAGTCTTCGGGGAAGTGCAGCGTATAGAACGGCTCGACGCGCTCGCCGACCGTCACCTCGAAGGCATCGGCCAGACGCAGCACGGTGCCGGGCGCCGGGCTCTTGCTCGCCCGGATCTGGGCGAGGGCGGTGCGGTTGTCGATCACGCGCTCGACAAGCACTTCGATCTTGCCTCCACTCGCCTTCTGGCCGAACAGACGGGCCTTGATGACACGGGTGTCGTTGAACACGAGCAGGTCGCCGGGGGCGAGCAGGCCGGGCAGATCGGCGAAGTGCCGGTCGTACAGATGGGGTGGCGTGACACTGCCATCGACCTCCAGCAAGCGGCTGGCCGTGCGCTCGGCGAGAGCGGTCTGCGCGATCAGTTCGGGCGGCAGGTCGAAATCGAAATCGGAAAGGGTATACATCAGCGTTTACAATGCGTAGCAACCGACATTTTACTTGGTTCGTCCGAAGGCTTGCCGGCACGGTGTGTGCCGCACGGGCGAACGCCCCCGACTCGCGACTGCATGACCGAACGCAGAATGCCCGCCACCGCGCCTGACGACGCCCCTGCCGACCTCGTGGATCTTGCCGATGCCGCAGGCGCACAGGCAGATGCCGCGTCCCGCCCCGCTGCGAAACGCGCGCGGCGCACGTCCGCCGAGACTGACACGCCAACCGGCGCGCACGCTTCCGAGCCCGAGCCCAAGTCCGCCAAGTCGGGAAAGACGGCGAAGTCTTCCCAATCCGCCAAATCCGCAAAAGACGCCAAGCCCGCCGCACGCAAGACGGCTGGCTCCGCCACGGTCGACAAGCTCGCCAAACTGGGTCTGAAGCGCGACATCGACCTGATCCTGCATCTGCCGATGCGCTACGAGGATGAAACCACGCTGCGCAAGATCGGCGACGTGCTGCCCAGCGAACTGGCGCAGGTCGAAGGCGTGGTCACGGCGAGCGAAGTGGCGTACCGGCCGCGCCGTCAGTGGGTAGTACGCATCGCGGACGACGGCCACGAGCTCGTGCTGCGTTTTCTGAATTTCTACGGCAGCCAGCAGAAGCAACTCGCCATTGGCACGCGCGTGCGGGTGCGCGGCGAAGTGCGCGGCGGTTTTTTCGGACTGGAGATGGTGCACCCCGCGTACCGCGTAGTGCAGGACGCTGCGGCGCCGCTTCCCGAATCCCTCACGCCGGTGTATCCGAGCGCGGCTGGCTTGTCGCAGGCCTATCTGCGCAAGGCGATTCACAACGCCATGGAGCGCACCCCGTTGCCGGAGTTGTTGCCGACGGGGCTGCTTCAGCGCGCCATCGGCCCTGACCATCCCCTCCCGGCGCTGGCCGATGCCGTGCGGCTGTTGCACGCGCCGCCCCCTAACGTGTCGGAGACGGCGCTCATCGAGCGTTCGCATCCGGCATGGTTGCGCATCAAGTGCGAGGAACTGCTCGCGCAGCAACTGTCGCTCAAGCGGGCGCAGGCGGCGCGCCGGCGTCTCGCGGCGCCGTCCTTCGGCAAGCCCGTGCCGGGCGGTTTGCTCCAGCGTTTCGAAGCTGCGTTGCCGTTTCGTCTGACGGGCGCGCAGCAACGCGTGTGGGCAGAAATTCAGACCGATCTGGCCGAACCGCATCCGATGCAGCGTCTGTTGCAGGGCGACGTGGGCAGTGGCAAGACGATCATCGCGGCGCTGGCCGCGGCGCAGGCGATCGACGCCGGCTTTCAGGCGGCGATCATGGCGCCGACCGAAATCCTCGCGGAACAGCATCTGCGCAAGCTCTCGGCGTGGCTCACGCCGTTGGGCGTGGAGGTCGCATGGCTGGCCGGCAGCATGAAGGCCAAAGAGAAGCGCGAAGCGCTCGCGCGCGTGGCGAGCGGCGAGGCGCAACTCGTCATCGGCACGCACGCGATCATTCAGGACACGGTCACGTTCGCGCGTCTGGGCATGGCGGTCGTCGACGAACAGCACCGGTTCGGGGTGGCGCAACGTCTCGCCCTGCGCAGCAAGATGCAAACGGCGGGCATGGGGGCAAACGCCATGCCGCATCAATTGATGATGAGTGCGACGCCCATTCCGCGCACGCTCGCGATGACCTACTACGCCGATCTCGATGTCTCCGTGATCGACGAGTTGCCGCCGGGCCGCAGCCCGGTCGTCACGAAGCTGATCAGCGACACGCGCCGCCCCGAAGTGATCGATCGCGTTCGGGCGGCGGCGCTGGCCGGACGTCAGGTGTACTGGGTGTGTCCGTTGATCGAGGAAAGCGAGGCGCTGCAATTGCAGACGGCCGTCGACACCCACACCCAATTGGTCGCGGCGCTGCCCGAACTGCGCGTGGGACTCGTGCACGGACGTCTCTCCCCGGCAGAAAAAGCCGCCGTGATGGATGACTTCACGCGCGGCGACACCCATCTGCTGGTGGCGACCACTGTCATCGAAGTGGGCGTGGACGTGCCCAACGCGTCGCTCATGGTGATCGAACATGCGGAGCGCTTCGGACTTGCGCAATTGCACCAGTTAAGAGGACGCGTCGGGCGGGGCTCCGCAGAATCCGTTTGCCTGCTGATGTACGCGTCGCCATTGTCGATGGGCGCGAAGGCTCGCCTGCAAACGATGCGCGAGACGACCGACGGTTTCGTCATCGCGCGGCGCGATCTGGAAATCCGCGGGCCGGGTGAGTTTCTCGGGGCGCGGCAGTCGGGCGCGGCCATGCTGCGCTTCGTCGATCTGAATGAGGACGCGTGGTTGATTCCTGGGGCGCAGGAAGCGGCCGATGTGCTGCTGAAGTCCCATCCCGGCGCGGTGGCTGCGCATCTGGAGCGCTGGCTTGGGGCGCGGGAAGACTATCTGAAGGCGTGAACGCTGGCCTTGGTTGGCTCTGGCTGGGCGTCTGTGCGGCGGCGAGGGATGGGGCCGGATCGGGGGGATGACGATGAGCGCGTCGCCCGAAAACGGGCAATTGCCGCTCGATTGTGCTATAAAAAACAAAATCTATCGATTGCGGTACTTCGATTAATTTACACAGGTTAGGACGACATGACCCTCACGGAACTCAAGTACATCGTGGCGGTGGCGCGTGAACGCCATTTCGGTCGCGCGGCGGAAGCCTGTTTCGTCAGCCAGCCGACGCTCTCGGTGGCCATCAAGAAGCTCGAAGACGAGCTGAACGTACAGATTTTTGAGCGTGGCGCGGCGGAAGTGAGCGTGACGCCCCTCGGCGAGCAGATCGTCGCCCAGGCGCAACGCGTGCTCGAGCAGACCATCGCCATCAAGGAAATTGCCAAGCAGGGGCGCGATCCGCTGGCCGGGCCGCTGCGTCTGGGCGTGATCTACACGATCGGGCCGTATCTGCTGCCCGCGCTCGTCAAAGAGATGATCGAGACTACGGCGCAGATGCCGCTCATGCTGCAAGAGAACTACACGCTCAAGCTCATCGAGTTGCTCAAGCAGGGCGAGATCGATGCCGCGATCATGGCGCTGCCGTTCCCCGAGAGCGGCCTGATGGTGCGTCCGCTATACGACGAGCCGTTCGTGGTGGCGCTGCCGCGCTCGCATCCATGGGCCGATCGCACGCAGATCGATGCCGGCGACCTCAAGCAAGAGACGATGCTTCTCCTCGGCAGCGGCCACTGCTTCCGCGATCATGTGCTCGGCGTGTGTCCGGAGCTGATGCGCTTCTCGCAGAACGCCGATGGCATCCAGAAGACGTTCGAGGGCTCGTCGCTCGAAACGATTCGCCATATGGTCGCAAGCGGTGTCGGAATTACTGTCCTGCCGAAGACGTCGGTGCCGGACACGCAGGCCCCCGACAGCTTGTTACGCTATGTGCCGTTCTCGGCCCCGGTGCCGGACCGTCGCGTCGTGCTGGCGTGGCGCAAGAGCTTCACGCGTCTGCCGGCCATCGAAGCGGTGGCTCAGGCCATTGCCCGCTGCCATCTGCCGGGCATCATCCCGCTCGATCTGCCGGCGACGTCGAACTGACGCCGCGTTGAGGGGGCGCTGATAGAGCGCTGACCCATCGGGGCGACCCCGTCCCGAGATCCCTGAATTCGCCATACGCCGCTGCCTTGTGCCGCGGCGTATTGCTTTTGCCTATTAAATATATAAAAACGATTAATTCGACCGTTTTAATAAAAATAATTAATCTTGAGTCACTCGTTTGAAACCGCCCCGCCCAAGCGATGAGGGTCCTTCAGACGATGATCGCTGCCCCCGCAGCACGACGCATTCGAGGTGCCGACGATGACCCAACTGAAGGCCTATTTGCACGACATCGAAACCACGCTGAAACCCATACTCGCCGACTTCGCGCTCATGAGCGCCTGAGTCTCGCGAGATTGCCCGATCAGGAAACAGGAGAGCGTCACATGTCAGAAACGAAAAAACTCACTACTGCCGCCGGTGCACCGGTGCCCGATAACCAGAACACGATGACGGCCGGCCCCCGGGGCCCGGCGCTGCTGCAAGACGTGTGGTTTCTCGAGAAACTCGCCCATTTCGACCGCGAGGTCATTCCGGAGCGTCGTGTGCATGCGAAGGGGTCGGGCGCCTTCGGCAAGCTCACCATCACACACGACATTACGAAGTTCAGTCGGGCTCGCGTGTTCGAGGCGGTCGGCAAGGAAACGCCGGTCTTCCTCCGTTTCTCCACGGTCGCCGGTGAGCGCGGCGCGGCCGATGCCGAACGCGATGTGCGCGGTTTCGCCCTGAAGTTCTACACCGACGAGGGGAACTGGGATCTCGTAGGCAACAACACGCCGGTGTTCTTCGTGCGCGATCCGCTCAAGTTCCCCGACTTCATCCACACGCAAAAGCGCGATCCGAAGACGAACCTGCGCAATCCGACGGCCGCATGGGACTTTTGGTCGCGTCACCCCGAGTCGCTCCATCAGGTAACGATTCTGATGAGCGATCGCGGCTTGCCGGCGAACTATCGTCAGCAGCACGGCTTCGGTTCGCATACGTTCAGCTTCATCAACGCCGCGAACGAACGCTTCTGGGTGAAGTTTCACTTCAAGTCGATGCAGGGTGTCGAGAACCTCACGAACGCGCAGGCGGCAGAGGTCGTGGCGGGGGATCGGGAGAGTGCGCAGCGTGATCTGTTCGCGTCGATCGAGGCGGGCGACTTCCCGCGCTGGCGCATGCAGGTGCAGGTGATGCCCGAGGCAGAGGCCGAGACCTATCGCATCAACCCGTTCGATCTGACGAAAGTGTGGCCGCATGCGGACTACCCGTTGATCGACGTAGGCGTGCTGGAGCTGAACCGCAACCCGGAGAACTACTTTGCCGACGTCGAGCAAGCGGCCTTCAATCCGGCCAACGTGGTGCCGGGCATCGGCTTCTCGCCGGATCGCATGTTGCAGGGACGCCTGTTCTCTTACGGCGACACGCAGCGCTATCGACTGGGCGTGAACCACAGCGCGATTCCGGTCAATGCGCCGAAATGCCCGTTCCACAACAGCTTCCATCGGGATGGCGCGATGCGCGTGGACGGCAATCTGGGCAGCACGCCGAACTACGAACCGAATCGCTACGGCGCGTTTGCCGAGCAGCCGGAATTCCGTGAGCCGCCGCAAGCCGTGGGTGCCGTGGCCGATCGCTTCGATCACCGCGAGGATGACGACTACTACTCGCAGCCGCGTGCCTTGTTCCATCTGTTCGACGATGCGCAGAAGTCGCGGTTGTTCGGCAATATCGCCGCCGCAATGCAGGGCGTGCCCGACGACGTCGCCGAGCGTCAGATCGGTCACTTCGCCAAGATCGATCCGGCGTATGCGCAAGGGGTGATCGCAGCACGTCAGGCGTTGCTGAAGTAACGCACGGATGTCGTAACACGACGCTTGGCGAAGTTGGCGGGGACGGGTAACACCGTCCCCGTGCAGGCGTTGCGGCTGGCGCTCGCGAATCGTGGCGAACGCGAGATCGGATACGGAATACGTCAGGCCGCTGGCCAGAAGGCACGGATCGCCGCAATACCGTAGGCGCCAGCATGACGAGCGCTCATGAGCGTGTCGGCGCGCATGCCGCCGAGGGCGAAGACCGGCAGCGAGGTTTGCGCAGCAAGTGCGGTGAATGCGGGCCAGCCGAGCGGTGTCGCGTCGGGGTGCGTGGCGGTGGCAAGTACGGGGGAGAGCGTGACGAAGTCGAGTCCCAACGCCGTGGCATGGGCGAGTTGCGCGGCGTTGTGACAGGCGGCGCTTATTAGCTTCCAGCCCGCGGGGCGTGCGTGACTGGCCATCAGCCGATCGCTGGTCAGGTGCCAGCCATCGGCCTGCGGCACGGTGCCGGCGTGAACACCGTTCGCGGCGTCGAGCCAGAGGTCAGCAACGTCGTGCGGCGGGTTGAGGATGAGTTGTGCCCCGGCGGCATGCGTCAACGCCAGCGCACTCTCTGCCAGCGCACGATAGCCGTCGGCATCGAGGGATCGATTGCGAAGCTGTACGAGGCGCGTGCCGCGCGCGAGCGCTTGTGCGAGCTGCGACGAAAACGTGGCGATCTGCGCACGCGATGCGACGTCGGGCGTGACCAGAAGCTGGCGGGGCAGGGCGAGTTGAGCGGGGTTCGAGGTGTCGTTGACGAGGGCGCTCACGCGGGATGTTCCGGCGGGATGGGTGGGCATCGGCAGGCGGTTGGCGGACTCTGCTGCGCCGCAGTCGCGGCGGGTATGCGCGCAGTGTACCCGGAATGGCGGATTGAACGTCTCGAGGAAAGTACGGAGGTGCGGGGCACGCGTCGGCCTCCGCCGACATTTTCATGACAGGGTTCCCCCCATGTATGAAGGGGGCACCATAGCAAACGGAGTCAACATCATGGCAAAGAAAAGCAACGTGGCCAGCGTGAACATCGGCATCAGCGACAAGGATCGCAAGCATATTGTGGAGGGTCTGAGCCATCTGCTGGCCGACACCTACACGCTCTACCTGAAGACGCACAACTTTCATTGGAACGTCACCGGTCCGATGTTCAACACGCTGCATCTGATGTTCGAAGGGCAGTACAACGAACTGGCGCTGGCCGTCGATCAGATTGCCGAGCGGATTCGCGCACTGGGCTACCCGGCACCGGGAACCTACAAGGAGTTCGCGAAGCTTTCGTCGATTCCCGAGGCGGACGGCGTGCCGGCCGCTGAGGAGATGATCCGTCAACTGGTCGAAGGGCAGGAAGCGGTCACGCGCACTGCGCGCGGCATCTTCCCGATCGTCGATGCGGCATCGGACGAGCCGACCGCCGACCTGCTCACGCAACGCATGCAGTTGCATGAGAAAAACGCGTGGATGCTGCGCAGCTTGCTGGCCTGAACTTGGCCTGTCTCTGGTTTCCCTTCACGCCCGTGCGCTCGCACGGGCGTTTTTGCTCGTGATGCGCCAGCCTCCGTCGGCACGGCGTCACGTGTTTTTCTCACACAGGCGCATCGTTTCCCCTATCGCGCGGGAATGGTCATAGAGAAAGGGGTGCACTCCTTGGTGCAGTCCAGTACACTCGCCGGATGCCCTTCGATTGGCTCGCCCGCAACCTTCTCGTCAGCCTGTTTCTGCCACCGGTCAATGTGCTGGTGCTCGCAGGGCTTGCGTTCGTGGTCTGGCGTCGCTGGCCGCGTGTTGGCAAGACGCTGGCGGCGGTCGCCATGCTGGCGCTCTGGGTGCAGGCGATGCCCTGGTTCGGCCGGCAATTGGCCCATCCGCTGGAGGTCGGAACCCTTGTCGACCTCAAGGCGGTCGACGCCGCCCGTCAGGCGCCGGGGGCTGCTGCGAAGCTGCCGCAGGCCGTGGTGATTCTCGGCGGTGGGGCGAACCTTCACGGGCCGGAATATGGCCGTGCCAATGGCGCAGACATCAGCGATGCCACACTTGCCCGCTTGCGCTACGGCGCGTTCCTTGCACGTCGAGCGCAGTTGCCGGTACTCGTCTCCGGAGGCAGCCCGACAGGCGAGGCCGTCGAAGCCCGTGTGATGGCGGAAATTGCGACGGACGAGCTGGGGGTGCCAGTGCGCTGGGTCGAGGCTCAATCATTGAACACGGCGCAAAACGCCGCTTTTAGCGCGCATATGCTGACGAACTCCGGCGTATCGCGCATCTATCTGGTCACGAGCACATGGCATATGCGCCGTGCCCGCGATCAGTTCGAACGTGCCGGACTCACGGTGGTACCCGCACCGTGCTGCAACGCGAACGCGTTCGAGCCGGATATCGTGCCGGGCTGGTGGCCGACCGTCGGCGGCCTGCGCACCACGCATCAGGCCTTGCGTGAGTGGATGGGCCTGGCGGTGGGGCACTGACCCGCGCGGCATCCGCAAAATGTCACGAAGCCCCGGCATCGTAGGCAGAAGATTGATGCTCCGGAGTCCCGCGTTCGCGAGGCTTCCTGATTTGCCAACCCTAAAACGAGAGAGACGTATGAAGACGAAAGCAGTCCTGAGCGTTGAAGACGTGCAGAAGATCAACGCCGCCGCTGTGGCCGAAGCGACCGCCAACGGCTGGAACGTGTGCATCACGATCGTCGACGACGGTGGCCATGCCCTGTCGCTGTATCGCATGGACGGCGCTGCCCCCAGCACCGCCATGATGTCGCTGGGCAAAGCGCAGACGTCGGCCGTCGGCCGTCGCGAAAGCGGTGCGTTCGAAGAGATGATCAACGGCGGGCGCTTCGCATTTCTGAGCGCGCCGAACACGGCGATGCTCGAGGGCGGCGTGCCCATCGTCGTCGACGGCAACGTCATTGGTGCGGTGGGCGTGTCCGGTGTGAAGTCGGCGCAAGACGCACAGATCGCACGCGCCGGCATTGCGACCGTGACCGGCGGCTGATCGAACGATCGATGCGCCAGGGCGTCCGGGGCTCCGGATCTTTGCCCTGCGCCGGAAAGACAAAAACATCGCCGATGACATTCGGCGATGTTTTTTTTCGGGCGCGCCAAAAGAAAAACCCGTCCGCGAGGACGGGTCAAAGGCTTGTCAGGCCGGATGGCCCTACCTGAGGCTTGGCAGGCCGGGCCACGAGGAGAACATCAATGAAACCCGAGGGGATGGACAAAAAAAGTGGCTTGGCTGGCGCGCAACGCAGGTAGAGAGGGGCTTGCCGTAACTATATGGGATCGCGTTGCGTTCGCTGGCTACTGCCAAACACCTCTTAGGCGAGGTGGTCCCCACAAAACTCGGTGAAGGTGACGGCACGGTCGTGGTCATGCCGCCGCCAAAATTCGTGATGGCTTGGGTGCCTTACTTCGTCAGAATCAACTTGCCGTAACGGGTGGCGCGTAGCTGATACGTCTGTCCGTTGTGCAGGATGTTCACGCACTGCGTGCCTTGCAGCAGGTGATCGCTGGTCAACACACGGCCTGTGGCGTGGCTGGCCGGCTTGTCTGCCGCCGGGCTGGCCACTTGCGTGCGCGACACCGACAGGGTGCGGCGCGGCGCGGTAGCAGGCTGGGTCTGGCGGGCAGTGGTGTGGCTTGCGGTCATCTCGCTCATCCGTGTGGCTGACTGTGAGATGAATCTTAAATGAGAATCATTCCCATTTATATTTGAATTTGGCTATTGTTGTCTTTGATTGAATAGTTTTCCGCTAAGCGGTGATTTGCCGGACGCTAAGCCTCATGGTCCGGCAAACGACTGGCTGGGGCTTGCCTGAGGTGGTTCAGCCCAGTGCGCCTTGCTCGGCGAGCGCCCGGATCTGCCCGATCGTATCGATGTCCGCCTCGCGGTACGCGGATTTCACAAACTCGCTGTAACGTGTGTCGGCCGTGGCGGCATCTTCCTGCAGCGTAGTGCTGTAGGTGAAGCGAACGAAGTAGTGCGTCGGCGTCGGCTCTTCGATACGCATCGTAAGGGTGCCCCCCGCGTGCTGCTCGGTCGCCGCCGTTTCATAACGAACGGACTGGAGGGGATCGAACACGACCCGGTCATGCACGATGGCTTCGCCAAAACGCAGCTCACGGGTGAGCGTGTCGTCTGTGCGCTCGTGCACGATGCACTTGTCGAGTCCCAGCACGAAAGATTCCGGCTGTTCGGCGCGCAGCACGAGGCCACGCCAGAGTTGATCGCGCGTCAGCGCGAAGGCCAGCGGATTCAGGAGGTCGTTGACCTCGATCAGGTGTTCGTACTGCAAGAAAATCTCCCCTTCAATCGATGACTGCCAGTGAGCAGCAATAGCACGCCAGCAACGCGCCGGATATTACTCGACCAATGCACTCTCGATGGCAATGGTGCCCGACAATACCTTGTGAATTGGGCACGCATTGGCAATTTCCAAGAGGCGCTGACGCTGTTCCTCCGACAAATCGCCCGCCAGTTCGATCTTGCGCGTGATCTGCGTCGTCCCGGCAGGCGGTTTGCCGTCCGGGTTCATCGCCAGTGTCACCTTCACGTCCTTGAGCGGCCACTCTTTACGGCGTGCATACATCTGCAACGTGATTGACGTGCACGCACCGAGACTGGAGAGCAACAATGCCGCCGGGGCGGGGCCCAGGTCGGCGCCGCCGAGCGTTGCAGGCTCGTCGGCGCTCCATTCGTGCTTGCCGTCAGAGAGATGGGTGGTGAAACCTGCGGCGCCCAGATGGGCGGTGACAATCGCGTCTGCGGCCATGGCAGCTCCTGTAAGGGCTCAATGCACGAAGTGGAACATGTCGAGAGATGACAAGAACGGCCCGGCGATGAGATCGGGCCACAACGCACTCTGCGTGCCATTGTGACCCAATTTCGCCGGGCCGGTGCGAACGGCGGGCGTCGACCCGCCAGCGCATGCTCAGGCGGCGGAACCCGAGGCGGGAATGCGTCCCATGCGGCCCGCCTGGAAGTCGAGAATCGCCTGACGGATCTCGCCTTCCGTGTTCATGACGAACGGGCCGTAACGGGCCACCGGCTCACCCAGCGGCTTGCCACCGATCAACAGGAACGAGAGCGGTTTGTCGCTATCGTTGCGCACCGTGATGCCTTCGCCTTCGTTGCCGAAGACGACCATCTGATGCGTCTTGGCGGGCGAGGCGTCGGCACCGAAATGCCCTTCGCCGTCGATCACGTAGGCGAACACATTGAAGTCCGCAGGCACCGGATGCTCGAGCAGGGCTTGCGGTTGCAACGTGAAATGCTGGTAAAGAATCGGCGTGCGTGTCTCGATGGCCGCGCGTGTGCCAAGCGCCTCGCCGGCGATGACACGCACCGAGACTTTGCCGTCGTCGCTCGTCGCGCTCGGGATGCCTGCGGCAGGCAGTTCCTGATAGCGCGGCGTCATCATCTTGTCCGTGCGCGGCAAGTTCACCCACAACTGGAAGCCGTGCATTTCGCCGCCACGCTGCTGGAAGGCTGCCGAAGGCATTTCGGAGTGAATCACGCCGGCGCCCGCCGTCATCCACTGCACGTCGCCAGGCGTGAGCTTGCCTGCGTGGCCTTGCGAGTCGCGATGCTCCATCTCACCGGCAAGCAGGTAGGTCACGGTCTCGAAGCCACGGTGCGGGTGATCGGGCGCGCCCTTGGCGTCGCCGGGGGCCACCTGCATGGGCCCCATCTCGTCGAGCAGCAGAAACGGATCGAAGTCCGCCAGCATACGGGTCGGGAACGGACGATTCACGTAAAAGCCGGCGCCTTCCTGCGTTTGCGCTGCCGTAAAGATGCGGGCGACCGGGCGGGCGTAGGGGGTGCTCATGGGGAAATCTCCTGTAGGGACGGGCGTCGAGATGACGTCTTGCGTCCAATGTCATGCCCCAACTATATCGGGGCAGATGGCACCGGGAGTAGCCCGTAACACAGGAAGGATTGTTACCCGATTGGAACAATATCGGGCAAGCGCGGGGTGGCGACGCAGTTTGCGAATCGTCGGGACAAAAAAAGCGCGGTGACGAGCACCGCGCTTCCCTTCTGCGAAACGTGAATCGACCGGACTGGCTTACTTGGTGACCGGCTCGGTCACGAAACCGAGTTTGGTCACGCCGGCCGTCTGCGCCTCCGAGAGCACCTTGGCGACGCTCTCGTAACGCACGTTCTTGTCGGCGAACAGATGCAGTTCCGGTTGCGGCTGCGCTTCGGCCGCTTGTGCCAGACGCGCCTTGAGCGTGGCGTCGTCGATGGCCTGCTTGTCCCAGAAAACAGTGCCGTCGGCCTGAATCGACAGATCGATCTTGGCCGGTTTGGTGTCTTCGGGCTGGCTGCTCGCCTGCGGCAAGTCGAGCTTGACCGAGTGATTGAGCACCGGCAGCGTCACGATGAAGATGATCAGCAGCACCAGCATGACGTCGACGAGCGGCGTCATGTTGATCTCGCTCATCATGGCGTCATCGGCACCGTCGTCGCTGCTGTATGAACCCATAGCCATAGCGAACTCCTTCTCTTGCGTGGCCGCTTAGCTGGCGCTGGCCGGGGTGGACTTGCGCACCGGCGTAACGTTGGTCGCGAACTGCGTCGAGTGCAGGCTGGCGCCGGTCAGGAAGTAACCGTGCAGGCTGTGTGCGAAACGATTGAGCTTCGAGACGATGCCCTTGTTGGCACGCGTCAGGGCGTTGAAGCCGAGCACGGCCGGGATGGCGACGAACAGACCGAAGGCGGTCATGATGAGCGCCTCGCCCACGGGGCCGGCCACCTTGTCGATGGTCGTCTGACCCGAGGCACCGATGGCGAGCAGGGCGTGATAGATCCCCCACACCGTGCCGAACAGGCCGACGAACGGCGAGGTCGAACCGATCGAGGCGAGCATGGCCAGGCCGCTTTGCAGACGTGAAACTGTGTCGTCCACCGAGTTCTTCAGGGCGCGCGTGATCCAGTCGCTCACGTCCATCTTGTCATGCAGATGCGGCTGGCTTTGGCGGTGATGTTCGGCGGCGTCCTGACCGGCCAGTGCCAGTGCGAGGAACGGGTTGTTCTGACCCGATTCGCCCAGTTTCTGCAAACCGGCGGAAAAGTTCTCCGAGTGCCAGAAATCCGGCTCGGCGGAGCGCGTCAGGCGGCTCAGGCGGAAGACTTGCGTGCCCTTGATGATGATGACCGTCCAGGACAGCACCGACATCACCAACAGCACGATCGCGATCGCACGGGTGACGAAATCGCCCTGCGCCCAGACGTGGCTCAAACCATACTCTTGCATTTTGCGTTCCTCGGGAGATCCAGTTCGTAAATCGTTACGTTAATCGTTCAGATTGAAATTAAACGGTTTGGTCGCCGCGGCTTCCACCGCACGGCCGTTTTGCATCGGGGGCGCGCAGCGCATCGCCAATGCGGCGGTGCGGGCGGCCTGATCGAGGCGGGGGAAGCCGCTCGACTTGGTGACATTGGCGCTCGAGACCACCCCGCGGGTGTCGATCACGAGACGCAACGTGACGGTGCCTTCCTCGCCAACGCGACGTGACTGCGTAGGGTAGACCACGCGGGGTTCGTCGCATTTGACGGCAAGCCCTTCGATCGGTCCCGACGGTGCGGGGGCGGGCGCCGGTGCAGGCGGCGCCGGGGGCGTCGGCGCGGCGTTTTGCACCGGTTCGACTTGCTGCTGCGGCGGCGCGACCGGTTCGGCCTTTTGAGTAATGGCGTTCTTCGGTTGCTCGCGCGGCTTGGGCGGCGGTGGCGTGACCTTCGGCTTTGGCGGTTCCGGCTGCGGTTTGGGCGGCGCGGGTTGGGGCGGGGTCGGCGCCGGTGTGAGCGGAATGATCGTGGCGGTAAACGTCGTCGGTTCGATCGTTGCCTTCTCGGGGTCGTTGCGCAGGTGCGACAGACCGACCAGAGCGGCAATGTGGAGGACGACGATCGCGGCCGCGATCGCGATGGCGCGCGGCGACGTCAGCGGATCTCGGATCTGCGTGAGCGCAAGGCCAGATGGGGGCACGGCGGTCGACATGATAACGGCTAGGGTACGCTAAATTGCGGCGATGAACGGTGAGTGAAGCGCAGTGTGCGAAACCTCGGAGTTCGGGATGGCCGGACGTGCGATCAAAGGAAAACCGCGCCAAGGGGCGCGGTCGGCGAACGCAGTGAGTTGAAAACCCTGCCTGAACTCACCTTCGAAACAGGAAAAACGACAAACATAACGTCGAAACAAAGCCAATCAGGAGTTCCATCTGACACCTCCAGGGTGACGAATCGCTGGCTGGCGCATGACGCCGCTAGACGCCTGGCTGGCTCCGTAACCATCGTGAACCGAAAGGACGCCGGTCACGACAGTGAAATCGAAACAGATGCGACGAGGCGAATATGGTCTTCGCCATTGCGTTGACGTCGATTATGCCGCCAGGGCAAGTTCGCGCGTCATGACCACGACTTCGGTCGAGGTCTCGACGTGATCTGCCTGGGCCGACTGGCAGCAGCCACCGCATGAGCGGCCGCAGCATGGCGTGGCACCCGAGACCATCTCCTGAACGTACGGCCCGCACTTGCCGCAGCAAAGCGCGACGCCGAGGTCGATCTGAAGATCTTCCATCGTGGAGGCGCCGGCGTCGAGACAGGCCTTGATCTGGCGCTCGGAGACGGATTTGCAGACACAGACGATCATGGTGAAAACGTCAAAATGTAACACTAATGAGAATAATTATTATTTAAGTCATGGCGTTTTGCAAGCCCCATCGACCTATCCCATAGTCCGCACAGGGATATACGTCGGTGGTCTTAGGCGGGAATGATGGGAAGGTCCGGCGGCAAATCCAGACAGGCCGGGCCATGCGGCGCGATGCCGGCAATCTCGACCGTTTGTACGCGCGGGGCGTTGGGCAGGAGTCGATCGGCCATCGTTTGGAGGGCATCGGCGTTGGCGGTCGTCATCAACTGGAGGTCGCCGTGCGCGCCGATCGGGGAGGTGGCATGCAGCCCATCGGTTTCAAGACGCCGTTGAAGCTGGCGGGCGATGGCGGCCCCGGTGTCGATGAGCGTCAGGGTTGTGCCGAAGCGCCGTTCAATGGCGGGAATCAGGAAGGGGTAATGGGTACAGCCGAGCACGAGCGTATCGGCCCCTTGCGCCATCATCGGCTCGATGAACTTGTCCAGGAGCGCCATGACCGCAGGGGAATCGACGTCGCCGGCTTCGATGCGTTCCACGAGCCCGTGGCCCGGTTGGCAAAGGAAACGCTGCCCTTGCGCCGTGTGACGCGCCAGCAGATCCGCGAATCGGGCGCTTCGTAACGTTGCGGCCGTGGCGAGCACGCCGATCACGCCACTGCGCGATACGGCGGCGGCGGGCTTGATGCCGGGCTCGACACCGATGACCGGCCACGGCGCGTCGGCGCGCAGCGCGGCAACGCCATGCGCCGTAGCGGTATTGCAGGCCACGACGAGCGCCTTGGCGTCATTCGCGCGCAACCACCGGCCAATCGCGAGGCTGCGCTGTTCGATGAACGTATCGGGGCGCTCGCCATACGGTGCGAAGCGTGAGTCGGCCACGTAGAGCAGCGACTCGTGAGGGAGCAGAGCGCGTATGGCCTGAAGGACCGACAGGCCACCGAGGCCGGAATCGAAGACGCCAATCGGCGCGTTGGAGGGCATGGCAAATGAAAAAGGGCCGGCAAATGCCGGCCCCGAAATTTTAGCGCAAACCTTGCCGGCCGATACTGGCCCGGCGTAGCGCCCGTTATGTGTCTTGTGGGGTGTGACGAGCTTATTATTCGAACGACGCCATGCCCGACTGCTGGTAGTTCTGGAGACCGACCTTGTCGATCAGGTCGATCTGCGTTTCGAGCCAGTCGATGTGCTCTTCGGTGTCGTGCAGGATCTCGTTGAAGATTTCACGCGAGACGAAATCCTTCGCGCTTTCGCAATGCGCGATACCTTCCTTGCAGGTCTGCTGCGAGATGTTCTCAAGCTTCAGGTCGCACTTCAGGATTTCGAGGGTGTCCTCACCGATGAGCAACTTGTGCAGATCTTGCAGGTTGGGCAGGCCGTCGAGCATGAAGATGCGTTCGATCAGCTTGTCGGCGTGCTTCATCTCGCCGATGGACTCGTCGTATTCGTGCTTGCCGAGTTTGTCGAGCCCCCAATGCTTGTACATCCGGGCGTGCAGAAAGTACTGGTTGATCGCCGTCAGCTCGTTCGTGAGCTGCTTGTTGAGGAGTTCGAGGACTTTCTTGTCGCCTTTCATTTCGGATCCCTGTTTTTTCATGCAATTTGCAAGCGGTTGAAGAGTAGCTCGAAAAGCCCGGAAAGCCAAGCTCCACAAGGCTTTTCGTGAACCGAGGTGCGAATGGAAATACGATCCATTCTCGCCGCGCAATATGACATCGACGTCGCACGAGGCGACATCGCGAGGGCGAAAAAAAAGCCCGGACGATGCCGGGCTTTGTCCTTCGGGCTGACGAGACCGTTGACGGGGCTCGTGCAGCCTGACCTCCTGTGTCGACGGGAACCGTCGAATTACTCGGCAGCGACCGGAATCTTGCCGATCTTGGCTTGCCATTCCTTCGGGCCGGTCTGGTGCACCGACACGCCGGTCGAATCGACGGCCACGGTCACGGGCATGTCCTTGACGTCGAATTCGTAGATCGCTTCCATGCCGAGGTCGTCGAACGCCAACACGCGGGCGGCGCGAATCGCCTTGGAGACGAGATACGCGGCGCCGCCGACGGCCATCAGGTACGCAGCCTTGTGCTGCTTGATGGCTTCGATGGCGGCCGGGCCACGTTCCGACTTGCCGATCATGACGGCGAGGCCCGTCTTCGACAGCATCATGTCGGTGAACTTGTCCATGCGGGTGGACGTGGTCGGACCGGCCGGGCCGACGACTTCGTCGCGTACAGGATCGACCGGGCCGACGTAGTAAATCGCACGTCCCTTGAAGTCGACCGGCAGCGGTTCGCCCTTGGCGATCATGTCGGCGATGCGCTTGTGGGCGGCGTCGCGACCGGTGAGCATCTTGCCCGAGAGCAGCAGAGTCTGGCCCGGCTTCCAGCTCGTGATTTCTTCCGGCGTGAGCGTGTCGAGATCGACGCGCTTGCTCGTCTCGGTGTTCGGCGCCCAGTGCACGTTCGGCCATGCGTCGAGCGACGGTGCGGCGAGGAACGACGGGCCCGAGCCGTCCAGCGTGAAGTGCGCATGACGCGTTGCCGCACAGTTCGGGATCATGGCGACCGGCTTCGATGCTGCGTGCGTCGGGTAGTCGAGGATCTTCACGTCGAGCACCGTAGCCAGACCGCCGAGACCTTGTGCGCCGATACCCAGCGCATTGACCTTCTCGAACAGCTCGATACGCAGCTCTTCGTTCCAGTTTTGCGGGCCGCGCTTGATCACGTCATGGATGTCGATCGGGTCCATGAGCGATTCCTTGGCGAGCACCATGGCCTTTTCCGCCGTGCCGCCGATACCGATGCCGAGCATGCCCGGCGGGCACCAGCCGGCGCCCATCGTCGGCACCGTCTTCACCACCCAGTCGACGATCGAGTCGGACGGGTTGAGCATGACGAACTTCGACTTGTTTTCCGAACCGCCGCCCTTGGCTGCGACCGTGATATCGACCTTATCGCCTTCCACGATTTCGTAGTGGATGACGGCGGGCGTGTTGTCCTTCGTGTTCTTGCGGCCGGCTTCGGGCGGCGCCACGATCGAGGCGCGCAGCACGTTGTCCGGGTGCATGTAAGCCTGACGCACACCTTCGTTGATCATGTCGGTGAGGCTGCGCTTGGCGTCCCAGCGCACGTTCATGCCGACCTTCACGAACACGGTCACGATACCGGTGTCCTGACACAGCGGACGGCGGCCTTCGGCGCACATGCGGCTGTTGGTCAGAATTTGCGCGATGGCGTCCTTGGCCGCGGGGCTTTGCTCGGCCTCATAGGCACGGCCCAGGGCCTGAATGTAATCGTCCGGATGGTAGTAGCTGATGTACTGCAGGGCACCGGCGACGCTCTGAATGACGTCGTCTTCTTTAATGACGGTAGACATGAAACGGCTCTCGACTTAGTGGGGACTGGTAGGGGTAATGACGTGCTGCGGGGTAGCGTATGCCGGGGCGTGGCTATCGTTCGTCATCTTGTTGACGACGGCCATGACAACGGCAGAAAGCAGAAAGGCGCAGTGAATGATCACTTGCCACATGATGGTGTGCGGCGTTTGCTGAGACGCATCGATGAACGTCTTGAGCAGATGAATCGACGAGATGCTGATGAGCGCCATCGACAGCTTCACCTTGAGCACGCCGGCGTTCACGTGATCGAGCCATTCCGGTTCGTCCGGATGGCCTTCGACACCGAGGCGGGAGACGAACGTCTCATAGCCGCCGATGATCACCATGATGAGCAGGTTCGAGATCATCACCACGTCGATCAGACCGAGCACGACGAGCATGATCTGCGTTTCGTCGAACGTCGTGGCGTGCGAGATCAGGTGCCAGAGTTCGACCAGAAACTTGTAGACGTAGACGCCTTGTGCGGCAATCAGGCCCAGATACAGCGGCAGTTGGAGCCAGCGGCTGAAGAAAATGACGCGGGGCAGGGGGCGCAGGGGGCGCCGCGGCGCGTCGGATGAGCGGCCGGGAGTCGACATGGCTATTTTGACGGAGTGGAGACATTGGCCTGCGGTATCGACCACAGGCTGTAGTTATCAAATACGCAAAGCAACTGCGAAACCACCGGGCAACGGGCTTACCGCAGGTATGTCACGGATTGCGCGTCGCAAAATCGGCATGGCGGGCATTTTACAACGTCTTGTCCGGCATGCCGCGTCCGATTCAGTCCCGGGCCGGCAATAGCGTCTTGCGCGTACCGGCGGACGGCAGCGCCGCGAGCACGATCCCGGCCACCGTCAGGGCCAGCGCGGCGCCCTGAGCGAGCGTCAGTCGCTCACCCAGGAAGATCACGCCGTAAGCCGTGGCGGCCACGGGCACCATGGCGGTGAATACCCCGGCGAGTTGAGCGCTGACGTGCCGAATGCCGCGCATCCACAGGAAGAACGAGAACACGCTCGCAGCGAGGCCGTACCAGACGATGAGCGCCCAATGGCCGGGCGTGAGCGACGCGTAGTCCACGGCCATCAGACCCACCACGCCAAGCGGCAGCATCAGTACGCCGCCGATCAGGTGTGTATAGGCGCAGATATCGATGGCGGAGAGTTCGGCGGCGAGTCGTTTCGAGACGATCACGTAGATCGCTTCGCAGACGACGGCGCCCAGCACGAGCGCGTTGCCAAGCCACGCATTGCCCGCTTCGGTGGTGCCGGCGCCGTGGGCGTCGCCGCGAGAGAGGTTCAGCAGGGCCACGCCGGCAATCGCCAGCCCGACGCTCACCAGTGTGCGCCGCGACGGATGCTCGCGCAGCACGGCCCACGACAGCAGCGCCACACAGGCGGGCAGGGTTGCGGTGATAACGCCGGCGGCCGTGGCCGTCGTCATCCGAACGCCCGAGAGCATGAGCAGGGTGAAGAGGAACGTGCCGAAGAACGTCTGCACGAACAGGTGCCACCATTGGCCGCGCGTGACGCGCCGCATGGCCGAGGGCCGGTAGCGCGGGGCGAGCGCGATGACGGCGATCACGAAGCGCCACAGGGCGAAGGCGGCCACGGGCATGACGGCGACCATGGTCTTGCCGATGCCGACGTTGATCCCGACAAAGGTCATCGCCAGCGCCAGCGCGAAGCTTGGGAAGCGGGCGAACACGCGGTCGGTGGCCGAGGGCGCGCTGGGAATATCGGCGGGCGGTTGAGGCGAAGATGTCGAATTCACGGGCGCTCCGGGCGAGTCCGGGGTGGCGAGATAGGGTTGATGCGGGTAGGATTGTAGCGAATACGCCACAGTCTGCTGCAATGCGGTGACGCGTCCGCGTGAGTCCCGCACGTGGGACACGAAGCTTGCGTGCACCAGTGTAAGGCGTTAGTAAGTCGCTCGTCTTAATGTGACGTTAGCGATTTGATTTGGCTTGATTGCAATCGGTTTGCATATTCATAAGAGGGGACAACTCATGGCAGCAATTGAATCGGTATTGCAGGAGCAGCGCGTTTTCGCGCCGCCGCAGGCGCTGGTCGCCAAAGCGAACATCTCCGGCATGCCCGCCTATGAGGCGCTGTGCGCTGAGGCCGAGAAGGATTACGAGGGATTCTGGGCGCGTCAGGCGCGCGAGAATCTGGCCTGGCACAAGCCGTTCACCAAAGTCCTCGACGAGACCAACGCCCCCTTCTATACGTGGTTCGAAGACGGTCAGATCAACGCGTCGTACAACTGTCTGGATCGTCAGATCGAGGCGGGTCTGGGCGACAAGAACGCCATTCTTTTCGAAGCTGACGACGGTACGGTCACGCCCGTGACCTATCGCGACCTGCTCGCGCGCGTGAATCGCTTCGCCAATGCGCTCAAGGCCAAGGGTGTGAAGAAGGGTGACCGCGTGGTCATCTACATGCCGATGTCGGTCGAAGGCGTGGTCGCCATGCAGGCGTGCGCCCGCATCGGTGCAACGCACTCGGTCGTGTTCGGCGGTTTCTCGGCCAAGTCGCTCAACGAGCGTGTGATTGATGCCGGCGCCGTCGCCATCGTCACCGCCGACGAGCAGATGCGCGGCGGCAAGGCGCTGCCGTTGAAGTCCATCGTCGACGAAGCGCTCGCGATGGGCGGTTGCGACCATGTGAAGTCCGTGATCGTCTACCGTCGCACCGGCGGCAACGTCACCATGCAAGCGGGCCGCGACGAAGTGTTGCAGGACCTCGTTGCCAGCCAGTCGGACCAGTGCGAACCCGAGTGGGTGGGCGCGGAGCATCCGCTTTTCATTCTCTACACGTCGGGCTCGACGGGCAAGCCGAAGGGGGTGCAGCACAGCACCGGTGGCTACCTGTTGTGGGCGTCGCTCACCATGCAGTGGACGTTCGACATCAAGCCGGACGACGTTTTCTGGTGCACGGCCGACATCGGCTGGATCACCGGCCACACGTACATTGCTTATGGCCCGTTGGCCGTGGGCGCGACGCAGGTGGTGTTCGAGGGCGTGCCGACGTATCCGAACGCGGGGCGTTTCTGGGACATGATCGGCCGTCACAAGGTGACGGTGTTCTACACCGCGCCGACGGCGATCCGTTCGCTGATCAAGGCGGCTGAGCAGACGCCCGACGTGCATCCGAAGAAGTACGACCTGTCGTCGTTGCGCATTCTCGGGTCGGTCGGTGAGCCGATCAATCCGGAAGCGTGGATGTGGTACTACGAGAACGTTGGCGGCGCCCGTTGTCCGATCGTCGATACGTGGTGGCAGACGGAGACGGGCGGTCATATCATCACGCCGCTGCCGGGCGCCACGCCGTTGGTGCCGGGATCGTGCACGTTGGGTCTGCCGGGCATTGCCGTGGCGATCGTTGACGAGACCGGGCAGGACGTGCCGAACGGTCAGGGCGGCATGCTGGTGATCAAGCGTGCGTGGCCGGCGATGATTCGCACGATCTGGGGCGACCCGGAGCGTTACAAGACGAGCTACTTCCCGTCGGAGCTGGGCGGCAAGATTTACCTCGCGGGTGACGGTTCGATTCGCGATGCCAAGACCGGTTACTTCACGATCATGGGGCGAATCGACGACGTGCTGAACGTTTCGGGTCACCGCATGGGCACGATGGAAATCGAGTCGGCGCTGGTGGCGAATCCCATCGTGGCGGAGGCTGCGGTGGTGGGGCGTCCGGACGACACGACGGGCGAGGCGATTGTCGCATTCGTGGTGCTCAAGCGTTCGCGTCCGACGGGGGACGAGGCCAAGCAACTGGCGCTCGAGCTGCGTAACTGGGTGGGCAAGGAGATCGGGCCGATCGCCAAGCCGAAGGACATCCGTTTCGGGGACAACCTGCCGAAGACACGCTCGGGCAAGATCATGCGTCGTTTGTTGCGTGTGATCGCGAAGGGCGAGGAGATCACGCAGGACACGTCCACGCTTGAGAATCCGGCCATTCTGGAGCAGCTCAAGCAGGCGCAGTAAGCGCACGGTCGCCGGCCTGCTATGGCGCATCGCTCGCAGACCGGCGCGGCCGGCACGACTGACAGCATGAGTGTCGGCGTGGATAACAGCGGGACGCCGCCGGACCTGGCGTCCGGCGGGTCGCCGTCCGATGTCGACTGGCATGGGGCGGCGGCAGCTGTCGCGTCGCGCCATTGGCGGCGCACGTTGCGGCTGGTGGCGGTCCTGATGGTGATCGGCTTCGGGGTGACGTTCGTGCCGCAATTCTGGGCGCGCGAATGGGCGTCGCTGCGATTTGCCGGGTGGCCGCTACCGTTTTACATGGGTGCGCAGGGGGCGATCCTGATCGATATCGGTCTGATCGTCATTTATGCGTGGCTGCAGCGTCGCAACGACGCGCGCTATCACCGTGAGCTGCATGCGTTACGCGATGCACATCGCGACAGCCTTGGCCTTGGCGTTGATGGGGCCGGGCCGAGCCGCGCGGCGGTGGCAGCGACCTCACGAAGTGCTTCCTCTCGCGCCGTTTCGGCGCCGACCTACCGATGAGTTTCACGCGCAGATTGATGCGCTACTACCTGTACTACACGGCGGGTTTCCTTGCGTTCGTGTTGATGATTGGTCTGCTCGAGCGGGTCAATGGTCCGGGGGTGTGGATCGGTTACGCCTTCCTTTTCGTGACGATTGCCGTCTATGCCGTGATCGGCCTGATCTCGCGGACATCGGACGCGGCCGAGTACTACGTTGCGGGACGACGCGTGCCGCCGATGTTCAACGGTATGGCATGTGCGGCGGACTGGATGAGTGCGGCGTCGTTCATGGGGTTGGCGGGGTCGCTGTACGTGTCCGGTTACGACGGCCTGGCTTACGTCATGGGGTGGACGGGGGGCTATTGTCTGGTGGCGTTCCTGCTCGCGCCGTATTTGCGCAAGATGGGTCGTTACACGGTGCCGGACTTTCTTGGCACGCGATACGACAGCAATCTGGTGCGCGCGCTGGGTGTCTTCTCGACGATTCTGTGTTCGTTCGTCTACCTTGTTGCGCAGATTCAGGGCGTGGGGCTGATTGCGTCGCGGTTCATTGGGGTTGAGTTCACCATTGGCATCTTCTTCGGGTTGGCGGGCATTCTTGTGTGCTCGTTCCTTGGCGGGATGCGTGCCGTGACTTGGACGCAAGTGGCGCAGTACATCATCATGATCACGGCGTTTCTGGTGCCGACGGCGATGATTGGTCATCAGACGGGCAACGGGTGGTTTCCGCAATTCAGCTACGGCCAGGCGTTGGCGAAGGTTGAAGCGCTGGAGCGGGAGATTCAGCAGTCGGTGCCGGAGCGGGAGGTGCGCGACTACTACCGTGAGCAGGCGGAGCAGATGCAGCGGCGTCTGGACGGATTGCCGGATAGCTTTTATAGCGAGCGTGCGGAGCTGGAGCGGCAGTTGCTGGACACGAAGCGTCGGAATGGGCCGTTGCGCGATGTGAAGGTGTTGGAAACGAAATTGGATGCGTTTCCGCGCGATGTTGGTGAGGCGCAGAATCAGTGGCTGGAATTGCGCAATCAGTATGTGGAGCGCAGTGAGCCTCCGCATGCGATGACGGAGCCGTTCCCGGCGCGAGACGATACGACACGAAGCTCGCAGCGGTTGAATTTCCTGTTGTTGATGTTGTGTCTGATGATCGGCACGGCGAGCTTGCCGCATATTTTGACGCGCTATGGCACGACGGCGACGGTGCAGGGCGCGCGCAGTTCGGTGGGGTGGACGCTATTTTTTGTGGCGCTGCTGTATGTGAGTGCGCCAGCGTTGGCGGTGATGCTCAAGTACGACGTGTTGTTGCATCTGGCGGGGGCGCGTTACGAGAATCTACCGGGATGGGTGACGCAATGGCGGCATGCGACACCGGTGCAATTGGACATCTCGGACGTTTATCGTGATGGGGTGGTGCAATGGGGCGAAATCTGGATGCAGCCGGACATGTTGGTGCTGGCGGGCCCGGAAATCGCTGGGTTGCCGTATGTCATATCGGGATTGGTGGCGGCGGGCGCGTTGGCGGCGGTGTTGTCGACGGCGGACGGATTGTTGCTGACGATTGCGAATGCGTTGTCGCACGACGTCTATTTCCACATGGTGGATAGAAATGCGTCGAGCCAGAAGCGGGTGACGACATCGAAGATTTTGTTGTTGTGTGTGGCGATGTTTGCGTCGTATGTGACGTCGCTGAAGCTGGGAAATATTTTATTTTTGGTGGGGGCGGCATTTTCGTTGGCAGCATCGTGTTTGTTCCCGGCGTTGGTGCTGGGGGTGTTTTGGAAACGCACGACACGGCTGGGTGCGACGGCGGGGATGGTGAGCGGGTTGTTGGTATGCGTGTACTACATCGTGACGACGTATCCGTTCTTCACGAGGCTGACGGGGTTTGTGGGGTCCCGCTGGTGGGGCGTTGACCCGATTTCGGCGGGGGCGTTCGGGGTGCCGGTGGGGTTTGCGGTGGCGATCGCGTTTAGCTTGCTGGGCGGACGCCCGAGCGCGCGGGACCGGCATCTGGTGGACCACTTGAGGCGTCCGTGATGAGGGTGCGGAGAAGAAATTTTACGTGGGCGACGCGAAAGGGTATGGGATGTTGCCGCCGACCTGCTATAATGCGCGACTCTTCAGGAGAGATGGATGAGCGGTTTAAGTCGCACGCCTGGAAAGCGTGTATAGGTTAATAGCCTATCGGGGGTTCGAATCCCCCTCTCTCCGCCACGGATACATAAGGCTTTGCAGCGAAGTGCCCGCTCAGCTTGTGCAATAGATGCGCGAGTGTGCAATAGAGCGGGCTGCAAAGTTCACTTCAAAGGCATCACCTTCTCGGCTTTACGGCGATACACGCGACGCGTGGTCCGGCTATCCGTGTGCGATAGCAGCGCCTGAGCATGCTCCAGCGTCTCTGCGTCACTTGCTGCTTTGGCACGCAAGTCGTGCTCTGAAAATCGCTCGGAGACGTCCGTTTCCTCAAGAACTCTGTCCATGAAATCGCGCCAAAGCGAGTCCCATCCGCCTGCGCGTCCAGTCAGTTCGTTGATGTACGGTTCTGCCCGGCGATTACAGAATAGATGAGTGGCGTTCTGCGCCGACCTGGCATCGATAGCCTCCCTCACGCAACGACGCAGTTCTTCGGTCCATTGATAGAGCGTTCGTTTCCCCGTCTTCTTGGCCGTCTTGTTTCGCTCGATCAGAATCCCATCGTCGGTAAAGTGCCTCTCCGGTTGAAGGCGTAGCAAGTCGCCGCGCGCCATGCCGGTCATGCCCTTAAGTCGAATGTAGGCCTGGACCATTCGAATGCCGCCACGAGGCCGCTTGGGCTTGATAGACATACACGCATCAACCTCCCAGTCCTCTACATAGCGTGTCCGTGCGTCTTCGCCCTTTAGGCGGACCTCGAATTTGAATGGGTGGCGATCAAGGTATCCCCATTCGACTGCTTTGGTAAAGGCATGTGACAGCACTTCGATTTCTCTATGGGCTGCGGTGACTGCCGGAACTTCCTTAAAGCTCCCGTCGGGTTGCTTCACTTTCTTTCGACGGAGATTTACGTAGGCGTAAATGTGTCTCGGTTTTATGCCACCCAACGGCGCATCGTGAAATTTTTCGCGTAGCTGCTTCACTGCGAGTTGGTTTTGCGTCTGCGTAGTGGGAGCTTTGGTCGGGACGACTTCGAGTGCATAACGGTCAAGTAGTTGGCCAACGGTCTTCGCCTTGTCCAGGGTTCCGAGACGTTCGGCCCAGACCCGATACGATTCCGGGAGTGTTTTGCCGAGACGAAACTTCTTTTTCCCATCCCAATGAAGCTCCATGCCAGGGGGGACTTCGTAGTAATAAGCCCCGTGATAGTGTCGCCATCGAGACGGAAGACCTCGATTTTCTGGTTTGCGCGGAACTGGCATCAGGCGACGCTCCAAACAGGGTTCCAGTCAGACGATGACTTTTCCGGCATGCGTCCCCCAAGAAGTGATTCCACATGCGCTCGCAACACGAGTACATGGCCGTCGGGCCTCACCCGATGTTCGATGCCCATAGAGCGAAGTGCGAAGACTTGGTTGTTTCGCCGCCGTCGCCCCGTCAATTCAGACAGTTCCTCGACGCTGAGAAAAAGCGATGCAGTCAATTCAGTTCTCCTTCGTTGCTAACCAGAAGCTTCCGAGCCCCTGATTCCAAAATGCTTGGCAGTTGTCCAACTTCGCGCCAGCCTCTTGAGCCGCTTCAAATGCAGTCACGATGGCCTTCACCGGGTCGTCGCTCAAGATGTGGTCGATGGCATCTCGCTCGGGGATCGTAATGCCACGACTCGACCAATAGCGCTTCTCGTTCATCTTGTGCTCGGCAAAGTCCTTGGTCAGATATTTGCCGAGGTAAGCCGCCAGCTTGTGATGTTGACCTTTCTGACGAAACGGATTGCGCACATTGACGTTGCCGTTGTCCTCGCCAACGATGGATATCCAGATCGCGCGGAGCACCCTGTAGTTCTGCCGTCCCTTTACCGCGATGTGTAGATGCCACGCGCCCCGTTTCTGACGTTCCGGAACTGCGATGTACTGGAAGTCCTGAATCTTGTTCAAGCGGCGGCGTAGAGCGTCGAAATGACGCTTCAGGCGCTCCTTGTCCTGCATATTCTCCCGGTAGGTCAACGTAATCATGCGATCCGCGCCAATGGCCTTACAACGCAATCTGACTTGTTGCTTGGCCCGTTTGGCCGCCGCCATTTGGTTATCTTCCGAGTTTTCGGATTCGCCGCGCTTGGCTTTCGGCAAGGTGTGAAGCCGCTGGGCGCCCATGTAGCGGTCGAATCGGGTGACGGTGACCTCCACCTGACCCTGTCCAAAATTTCGTCCCCTGACGATCCACTCTCGTCGGAAGGCGGAATCGTTCACTAAACTCGGTTCTTGCATGGCAGCTCCTTTGTCATGTGTCATCGCGGAGAAGGCGTTGGCCCCGGTGTTCTGCATCGGGGCCTTTTTTCATCCGGATCGAAGTCGAAGTGTTTCTGTCCCGGCTGGATGCCCTTTGCCACCCCCTTTCTCGTTAAGTGTTACGGATATAAATTTAGGGCGCGCTTCGCGCGCCCCCGCCGTCCTCGACCCTGCGGGCGGCGGCGGTCGCGCGAAGCGTCGTTCTTTCTTCGATCCGCGCCACTTTGTTGGCGGGAGCGGAAAGGCGGTTTTCAATGAGAGGAGGTGTAGCCGGTGGTGGCGCTTCGGCGGGCGTCTGGGGTGCTACCCGCTGCTCGGTCGCGCGGGTCGCGCTGAGTCGCGCGTCAACGGCCCGGACGTTGCAGGTGCGTCCGCGGGCATCCATGGCTTCGGCATCGGCGCCGACACTCCCGACGCTAGACGTCCTGACACGCTCTACCTGGAGGACGAGAAGGATCTCGGTGTTCGAGGTCGCATCGGCCTGGCTATCGAGGAATCGGGGCAGGAAAGACAGTCCCGTGGTGTTGTCGGATGCCTTGTTGGTTGTCAGTCCGCCAATGAGGATGATGTCGCCATCCTGCGAACTGATTTCGGTGCTCACTTCCCGGGTGTTCAGCGTTGGTGACTTGTTGACGCCAGTCGTCGTTTTCACGAAGTCGCTGATTTGCTGCGAGACGTGCAGATCGATAACGCAATCCTTCACGGTCGGGCGCAACTCGAAGATGACGCCGGACGAGTGGTATTCGACCGATTGAACCGGTTCACCGCCACCGCGAGGGTAGGAGACGGACTTGAGCACCGGGACTTTCTGCCCCACGGTGAGCTTTCCCCGCGAGCCGGATCGGATACGCAGGTTCGGGCTATTGATGACCTGAAATCGTGTGTCTTTCGATAGTGCCGAAAACACCGTGTCGAGATCTCCCGCTGTGATGCGCACAGCGTTGCTCAGCTTCTCTCCTGTCACCTGTATGGATAGCCCTAAACCTTTGGATAGCAGATCCAGTGCAAGCTGAAACGCGGAACCATGTTCGCTGCTTTGGGTGACCTCGTAGGCCGTTGCTCGCACAGCGACTTCACCGACCGGCGTATCGACGAGCGGTAGTAACTCCTGGAGCATCAGAATTTCGGCTTTCGTTCCACGGAAAACGAGCGTGTCGCCTTTCTGGTCGATGAGCATCGCCGCAGAACCGTCGAGGATATTGCCGCCCGCTCGTCCCTCGGGTGGGGCAGCGACTTCGCGGTTCACGGTGAACTGCCCTCGAAACACTGGCCTGACGAGATTGGCGAGATAGGCCGTGTCTCGATATTGGGGGCGATAGACGTAGGTGGATTGCGGTTCCGCGTCTACGCTGATACTTGACCGCTTGAATACGAAGTCGACACCTTGGCGCCTTTCGATGCCGAATCCGAGAGAATCCAGAAACGTGATCAGGAATGCACGTAGGTCGCCGCGCCTCGTATCGAACCGCATCGAGACCATTCGCGGGTCATCGAGCACTTCGGGGGAAATGACATAAGGCGTCTTGATGGCTTCGCCGTAGAGCAAGGAGACGAGCTGCGCCACATTGACGAACTGGAAGTCGAATTTTCCGGATGAGGGGCTCGGCCTTAATCGAGGGGGCGGGCCACTTGCGTTGGTCCAGTCGGGCGAGTGGGGGCGCTCGACGCTGTCCCGAATCGCCGGGCCGTCATCGTGAAGGGCTGGCCCTCGGTAATCGATGGGGGCGGGCACGATGCGAGGCTCGTCCGCAAATGATTGGGCTGCAGCGATCAACATCGCGCCGGCGAACAGGGACTTCATCGCGATTCTCCGAAGAACCGAGAAGCGGGCTTTTGCCCCGACCATGCAGTGACCTGTTGACCGTCGACCTCACCGATGATCGCGAGGCCACGATTGCGAAATGCTGATGAGGGCTCGATGCGTAAGCGCCCAGCGTTATCGCTCAGCACGACATAGCGCTTTCCTGTGACCGAGTATTGCCCCACGACGCGCCATCTATCGCTAAGCGTCGGAGCGCGGGGCACAAGATCGGATCGCACATTGGTGGGAGCGGGCAGACTTCCGTCCGATTCCACCTTAGTAGGCGACGACTCCGTGGCCAGTTCGGGATGAAAGAATCGCCAGAGGAGAACCCCAACGCCGGTCCAGCAGCCCACGAAAAGTACGGCGGTCATCCACAGCTTGGGATTGCGCAGCATGTTTTGCCGGGAATCGATGGCGCGCTCTTTCCCTTTGCCGCCCGCATACGACTGATACAGCGGAAAAATGGCTTTGTCGTATGTTGTGGTCGTGGTCCCCAGTCGTGCTGCCTTGGTGATCCGCCCGCCGCCGAACATCTCGACGCGATAGCGATTGCCTAGCCCCAATTCCTTGAGCTTCTTCGTGACGAACGTGACTTCGATCACCGAGCGTAACTGCCGGTGGAGATCCGTGATCGACTGGATCATCAACGCGACATCGCACGAAACGCCAGTTTCCGGATGCACATAGTGTCGATGCATCCGGAAGAAGCGCATGTGCTCGGGGCTGATTTTGTGCGAGACGGACCAGAACTCCCACGCCTCATCGATCGCCACTAGATCGCCTGCTTTGACGATTGAGTCGAGGTCCGGCCTCGTTTCGTCGGGAAAGAAGCCTGCCTTGAGAACGTCTGCGTTTGAAATAGGAATCAGCGCGCCAAGCGTTGTCGGGTCTGCTTTCTTCACGTCCGTGCAGTAAGCGTGAATAGCGTCCGCGTTGATGCCGTCGACATTGGTCACCACACGTCTGCCAGACAAAACCGCTGGCACGATGACGCTGCTAACGACCTCATAGCTCTTGCCCGATCCCATCAAGCCTGTGTAAGCGTTGATTGCCATGGCACTTACCCAATGATCGGCAAACGCCGGATGAGAAAGCGTGCTGCCATGGCGCTGACGATCATCGGTGCACCTTGTGAGACGGCAAACAGGTCGAGCCAATACCAAACCCCGGTAGGGATGCCCGAAAACACCTCGTTAAGCTTGGACACCTGCGGGAAGAGGTTGCTCGATTTGAGGGCGACGACAAATTCGCTGACGACATACCAGAGCGCAAAGAATGTCGCCCACTTGACCACCGACGCGCGGAACATAAAGCCCAACGCGGTGTTAAGAACGCTCGCGATAATGGCAAACAGTGGCATGAGGACCTCAGGCGGAGAGAACAATCAAAAGCGCCATGACCGCGAAGGCCGCGATCATCACCTGGCGAAGTTGTGGCCCAATGCGTTCGGCAATTTCGCAGTGGACATCGATTGGAATGGTGCGATCGAATACCTGGAACGTTGCGCGCGGACACTCAGCACCGTGCGAAGGCATCGTCCAGGCTTTGAAGTCGGCCGTCAGCCCCAGGATCGGATCGATGATCATCTTTGCGGTGGGCGTTTCTTCCAGTGCCGGCTTACCCACTTCGGGGGCGCCACCTAGCTCCATATCGACCTTGACCCGGTTGCCGATATCGACAGTCGGGCGGTTGACGACATTCACGTCCTGAACGCCTTCGGTGTTCTTGTTGCGGTCGGTGCCGGGCTCGCCCTCTTCATGGGGATCGCGCGCGGTGTTCGGGTCTATCTCGGGATCGGGTCTAGGATCGACGCGCGGATCTGTTTCGGGATCGACCTGCTGGTTTGGGTCTTCGCGTGGACGGATGCGAGGAGATATCGGTACCGTCTTGATGTCTGGCGGATTGGCGGGCTCGAATACGTCGCCGATATGCGGAACCAGCTTGGGATTCTCTTTGACCCATATCACCACGTCCTCTTCCGTGACGGGCTCCGAGTCGCGATAGGGGAGTCCCGCATAGTCAGGTGCTTCCGCCGCCTGCTGCCACGATTCATCGACGATGTCGGCGAGCGTCTTGGGGCTGATCGGCATCTTCATGAGTTCCCGGTTCATGCTGGCGCGCGCTGCGTCCAGATCGGGGTAAATCGATTCCGTTGTCATCCGGTTGAACCCGTAAAAGGCGTCGCGGCTGATGTCGAATACGGCTGGGTTCAGTTCGAGCGTCACCCATTCATGGGGCGCGGGGCAAAAGGGCGGGGCGTCGTCGTAGCAGGGCCGGTGTTTGTTTGTCCACATGCGTTCAGCAAAGCCTGCGAACTCGCCGTAGTCATCGAGCAATTCGATGATTTTCAGTTGCGGATCTGTATCGCCGGGCTGGAACAACCAACGTGTGCGCAGTGCCTCTAGCTCAGATATCGACGTGAAGGGGATGCGAATTCCGTGTTCTGGATAGGACAAGGCGATGCCGGCGGACTCTGGCGGCAGTAGCGGAAATTCGTGACATGCG
Organism: Pandoraea fibrosis; assembly: GCF_000807775.2. Classification (NCBI taxonomy): domain Bacteria; kingdom Pseudomonadati; phylum Pseudomonadota; class Betaproteobacteria; order Burkholderiales; family Burkholderiaceae; genus Pandoraea; species Pandoraea fibrosis. The sequence goes on from NZ_CP047385.1 coordinate 1,025,614, forward strand.
ACTCGGGTGTTTGTGGGGGAGCATCCATGCGTTCTATACACATGTGCCCCGAGGCGTCTGAGAGTTTCGAAAAGCGGTTCGTGGGAGGGAGACGTCTTGAAGTCCGGGTAGGGCGGTAACTTCACGGGTTCCGTGCGCGGGAGCTTGCTCGCGAGCGCAACGGAACCGTCATAGGTCTGTCCGATAGCGACCTCAGCGTCGCCCAATGATGCGATCAATTGGCTACCCGCACCGACGATGCCGAGCCCCGCGAGGATTGTCAGCCAGACGGGCGCGCCAGCAAGGGACAGGCCGATGCCCGCGCCGGTTGAGACAACGTTTAGCGCTGTGCTCGATGACGAGATTGCTTCTAACGTCGCAATAACGCGAGCGTCGTTCGCAGCGAAACCGCGGGAGGCTGCTATCCGCGTAATGACGCCAGCGATGGCGCGATTCATGGCGAAGTTCGCGACGGGGAGCGCTTGCGGTATTGCCGGCTGTGGTGCGAGGAGGGCGAGTAGCGCTAAGGCCACCATTGCTTGTTTCATCGTTATCCTCTCAAGCCTTGAACAACCGCCCATCCGCATACGACTCCCCAGGCGAAGAAAGTCAGATCCCACAGTTCTTGCGTCGGCATGATGGTCTCCGGTGGCCGAGCGCTCGACACGCGCGATGGAGCGCTCGGCCATGCTCAACGATTAGCCTTTGATAACGCCGAGCACGATCTTTGCGCCGCGTAGCGTGGCATACACGGTGACCAGCGACAGGGCGACAGCAAGGATTGCGGCGGTGGTGGAGCCCATGTTGATGCCGTTGGTCAGTGAGGACAGGTCAGGGCCGCCACCTCCGCCGCCACCGCCATCTGCCTTAGCCAAGCAGGACGCCGTACCCAACGTAATGCCGAGAGCGGTTCGCGTGACAATCGAGCGAAGGTGTTGAAGTGCTTCTTTCATAGTTACTGACTCCAATTGAGATGCCGGGATGCGCCCGGCGCGCTGGCTCAACCTCGACGGATGAAGCCGAGGACTGCGCCCACATGGGCACTCACGAACCAAAGGCCGACGACGGTTGTGAATGCCAATGTCCAGAAGCCCGCCATCTGTACGGTGTCGAGTGAGGTGGCGGGTGCATGTGCTTGCGCGATTTCGGGGTCGACGGAGACAAAACTGAATTGCTGGCCGTTCTCTGGCGGGCAGAGCTCGCGGTCAAGGGCGGTAATCGCCATCGGTGGGCGAATGGGTTGGCAGGCCAGCAGACGGATGGTTTGGTCTGTCACGCGCAGCCTCCGTGTGCACATTGCTGGCCTTTCGCCGCGCGAATGCACTTAGGAAGCGGATGGCCGTCGTAGTCCGAGGTTTGGGCGGCGAGCGAAAGCGTTTGTTTGGCGCGTGCCGGGCCGAAGCGGTCGCGTAGGCTGAGTAAGAACTGTCGGAACATCGCAACCCCCAATCTCCATCACGGCTAATGAGCTGCGACGGTGTTAAGAATCTGGCGGGGGGCCGGATATAGAAGATGAGTTATCGGCGTCTACATGAAGACGCGACGCAAGGCGGGAAAATCAGGTTGTGGATTTGCCGGAAGTTGCGGGGCGCGCGCCGCTCGCACAGGGATGCAGGGCTACAATGCGCGGAACTAGATGACCATCCATCGATTGAGAAAAGGCGAATTCCGCGAGGTATTCGCCTTTGGTCGTTTCCTTAAGACCGTCCGGCAGCATGACTCGGCCGACGACGGCTTGATCGCCTTCGCTTGTCGATTGGTAGAGCACGCACTGTGCGGTGCGCATGTCGTAGGGACGCCCCGTCTTACTTGAGATGCCTTCGAGTCGCGTGACGTCGATGATGATGAGCTTTTGTTTGCTGGTCATAAGGTCACCGGTTGCATGTGAGCGGCAGCAGGGGAATCCGAGCTACCGATGCCTAGGAATTAGACATGCCTAAAGTATAGGTTTCCATGTCTGGAACGTATTTGGGGAAATTCCGAGATGCGCGAGCGTATCTGCGAACTCATTGAGCACGTCGCCGACGCCGACCGATGTTGGCGGGAGATGGAGGACTTCACGGGTATCCCGTCGAAGCGGTGGCAGAACGTCTCGCGAGGTCTGCAACGCCCGACGTCCGAGATGATTGAAGCCATTGGTGAAGTCTGGCCGCAGTTTGCTTTCTGGTTGGTAACGGGGCGCACGGACGAGGCGAGCGGGCATATCTCACCCGCCCTGGAGCAAGTGGCTCGGGACTTAAACAAAATCCGGAAGGCTGGGTAGTCGCAGCGAAGGTGCTAAACCGATGGCTGCAGCGGCGTTAAGCCGCGAGAACGTTTCATGGAAGTGTCCCCGTTGCCTCGCTGAGGTGGAGAGCGCCAATCAGGTACTGGGGGCGACCGGCAGTTGTTTTACTTGATGTCGTCGCTTTACGTTGGAAGGTGTACGGCGAACGCTGTGCGGTGCCGCAAACCCCTCAGCGTTCCACGCGGTTGAGCCGCTAAGGAAAACAGCAAGATCGTTCATCGGCTCCCGGCAAAGTGCCGGTAAGCAGTTTCGTAAGCCTTCGCGACCACCATTCGGGCGCTCGTCGTGACGTTGGCAGGCAACTCGTCGCGGGTTTCCTCATAGAAAAGCAGAAGTGCCTCTCGCAATGAGAGGCACCAAATTGCTGAGGGCTCGAGGCAACGTCAGGACAGCAGGAGTGTGGGGTTTCCTGCAAAACTCAGATCGTCGTCCAACCGTTGGGTCACGTCGAGAACTTCGTCCGCGAGGTCTCCCAGTTGCTCGAAGTATGCGTTTGCGAATTCGGAGGGAATGGCTTCCGCACTTTCTTGATTGGCCGCCACCATGCAAAGTGCGACGAGGCGTTCGGAAAGACAGTGCAGTTTGTCGAGAGAATCGCGAACAGCGACAGGAGTAGATACGAGAGAGGTCATGCTGTGTGTCCTCATGCTAACCGTTTCAATCCTGCCCCTCGTGCGACGAGAGGGGGTGGGCAGGCACTGGACTGGGTTAGCGGACCGCTGATCAGTCGGATTGGGCGGCACACCCGAAGGTGTCCCAGCCCAGGCCTGCCCGTTGATTTCGTAGGCATGCATGAGACCGCACACGAAGCCGCGATGCATTGCGGCTGTGTGCCCGGACAGATCAATCGGGCCGCTACGCCCGGTCACGTTTGGGGCGTGACGAGGACAAGCTTACAGAGACCGCACGCAGGCAACAAGAACGCAAGCGGTGAATTATGCGAGATAAGTGCGATTTCGGATTCGTCTTAGAGGAATGTAAGGAAACATCCTTCTGAGAAGCTCATTTCCGTGCTTCTAGAGAACAAACCCGAGGGACACCATCGAGACACGAAGTAACGGTAGCGACGAGAGACTCATCTCTTGGTCTAGACGGAACCTCAAGGCATCGATTTTCTAGAAAAGCTGGCGTACGATTTGCGCGATTTTTTTTGCGAGCAAGGGAGGCACAGCGTTGCCGACTTGGTGGTACTGCTGGGTTCGATTGCCTTGGAATATGTAATTATCGGGGAACGTTTGCAGTCGAGCAGCTTCCCTCACGGTCAGACTTCGGCATTGACTGGGATCGGGATGAATAAAATAGTGGCCATCCTTGGAAATATGGCTTGTTATTGTTGTCGATGGTTTTTCCAAAAGCTGAACCCGGAATCTGTCCGAAAACTTTCCACTTTTCCAGTTCGCATGATTCGGGTGCAACAATTCACTCAGGTTGAAATCTTCATGCCCTTTGGGGGATTGCCCATTGGCCTTCGCGAATGTACTCGCAAATGCATATCGCATGAGGTCCGAGTCCATGTGGCCTCGCGCCTCATGATTCATCCAAACTTGGAGATGCTCGTCCTCTAGCCATTCCGCAAGCGGAGAGTCCAAGGTGCATGTCGGGTCCTTTGGCACCCGTAGTCCACCAGAACTCAAGCTATCTGCTACGCCGATGAGCCCACGTTGTAGTTCTGCAAGGATCCCGTTTTGTCCGCTAAATGTCGCTGCTTGAGACAGACTGCTAAAGTGCGTTCGGACAACGCGTGCCCACTCGTCGGGACTGTCTTTCCGTTTGCTAAGTTTGCTTCTGAGTGGCGGCAAGGATCCAATCGCGTCATTAAGCGTGGGACATTTGGATTGGAATTTTTCTAAAAAATGACTGATCGGTTGATCCATGTCCTCTCGCACGCCCAAGAGAATCACGCGGTGGCGAGCTTGTGGAATGCCATAGTTTTCCGTACGAACCACGAACTTCCGAACATCAATGTCCTCGAGAGCCATTTTCCTGTCGAACATTGCTTCTTCGGAAAGCGAATAGATCGTATAGCCACCCCTACGTGTTCGCTTGCCTGCTACAGCTAGATCTGGATCCGAAAGGTCTCTAAGAATCGAATGGAACACAAGCTCGCCACCAACCGTTGATGAGAGAATCCCCTTGACATTCTCCATGACAAATACGGCAGGTCTATATTTATGGATGATTCGTAGGTATTCCTTGTACAGGAAGTGCCGATGGTCGTTTTCCGGACGATAATCACTTTTACCCTTATTTCTGGCCCGACCGACTAACGAATAGGCTTGGCATGGAGGGCCTCCAATTAGAACCCACGGTGCGCGCGAAGACAGACGGTGCTTCCTGATTTGAGCATCCAGTGTAGCGTTGCCCTCGGGGGTGCCAAGCGTAAGTTGCAGGGCTTCCGACCTCGCCGTCTTGAGCGCTTGCTGTGCCAGCGGGTCGCTAATGATGTCTCGCCCCTCGTTGCAGAAGTCATAGTAGGCCTGAAGTGCAGAACCTCCCGCTCGTTTAAGTTCACGAAAGACCGATCGCAACTGGAGCGTCTTGTGCGCATGTGGGTCCATCTCGGCCGAAACTACGATTTGAAATGGTTCTCCTTCAAGCGAGGAAAAACCCTCCCCGAGTCCACCTGGGCCTGCAAACAAATCAACGATCGGTATGGACTGTTTTCTTGACATACTTCATAGAGACTTCGGAGAGCGGGAACCACTTGGCCGTGGAAAATCCAGGATACCAGGAATGGTAGATATCGTCGACGAAAACACTCGCTCCCGGATGATGTCGAATATCAGGGCGAAGGATACCAAGCCGGAGATGATCGTTCGGCGGTATTTGCATGCGCATGGCTTCCGCTTTCGGTTGCACGATAGACGGTTGCCAGGTACACCGGATTTGGTGTTGAGAAAGTACCGAACCGTAATATTCGTGCACGGTTGCTTCTGGCACCATCATGCCGGATGTCCCAAGGCGTACGTGCCTGCGTCAAACACGGATCAGTGGATGAGGAAGTTTGAGCTGAATCGAGCCCGCGACGCAAGGTGTTCGGAAATGCTTGCAATAGCAGGATGGTCCATCATCGTGGTATGGGAGTGTGAGCTTGGGGCAAATAGATCCGCTACAACGTTGCTCAAATTGCGCGAAACCCTATTAGGCTCACTCTGAGCAGCGAAAGTCGATTTGCGCCCATGGGGGACGGAATTCGCCCCGTGTCACTACGGGGCGGCGCAAGCTCATGAGATAGATGGCGATGCGGACGACTAGTTTGGGTGTGAGTAGTCAGGGGTTCCGATTCGACTAAAGAATGTTCCAAGTCGCTCGACTAGTGAGGGCAAGAATTCGCCGGTCAACGCGGCCACTCGCACGCCAGGAAATTGGATGTTTTCATTCACAGGGCGTTCAACGAAGCGCACCTTGTCAAAGCGCACCATAAATGGCCCCAAGGATCTGTCTGCAAGCTTCATTTGGGGCAGGAAGTGTAAGTTTGTCTTGCTTCGGTGCTGCGTGAATTTTCTTAGTTTCTCCTCCGCGGCTCCTAGTTTCTCCAACGGCTTTTTAGTATCTGTGCCTTCAGCTGCGGCAGCTGCCTCATACGCTCCCTTGGCGGCGTTGACTGCGTCAACTAGCGCTTGCCACTCCGCTGATACGTCCTCGCATACAGCGAGCTGAATGGTATCTCCGCGGGTCGCAGGGCGAGCGAGGTCGCATCGGGGTGTGATTACGATTTCGAGGCCGGCAGCGAATTGCAGAAGGTCGCCGGTGCGAAGACCGTCCCGTATTGGCGGTACAAAGTACCACTCCTCGGGGTGCGCGACCTGATTTCCTCGCTCTTGGAGTGTGGCGTAGACGTGCGAGGTGATATGACGAGTAATTGCGCTTTGAACCTGATTTTGGCTCGGTTGGTCGACGATCCAATTAGCCCAGCGAGGCCAAATGGATTTGGCGAAGATTTTCGCCATTTCACGGCGAATCGCCTCTTGCGCGGCTTGAATGTGCTCAAGCATGGGCGCTTGCTCCGTCAACCAACGCATCACGGCATTAGTGCCATCGCCATCGTCGCCCCCCTTCACAAAAATACGGACAGACCCCCTCGCGTATTCTGGACTGTCGACCAACTTCGTTTCACCCGTGAAGGCTGCGACTGCGGCCATCTCTGCTTCCAGTATCTCTTTTAGAGCGTCATTGCCGTCAGTGTTTGGTGCGGCGTTGCCATTCTCCAACTGCAAACGAATGTCGACAATGGCTGCATCGAAGTTGCTAGTTGCAATACACTTTCGGACATTAGTTAACGTAGATGCGAACTGAGCTTCAATAAAAAAGCCGTGCCCCGTGTCTTGGGTGTCGGCATTGTGCATATCAAATTGACGCTTCCATGAGTTTTGTTCGTCAATGTCATCTTCGACGATGAGTACTCTCATTTGAAAAGTCATTAAAAATCCCCGATTATTCTAATTGCTAACTGGAAACTCGATAATAAAAGTTACATCAGGGGAGTTTTCATCAAATCTTAGATCCCCCATGCTTGCGCGGCATGCCTCGCGTGCGATGGCGAGGCCAAGTCCCGTGCCATCTGATTTTAGGCTAGCCCCGGCCTGAAAGAGACGTGGAATGTAATTTTCATCGATAAGCGGACCATTGTTTGAAATTGAAACAAGAACATTTTTTTCGTTCTTCTTGCTTGTAATTATGATTTCCCCGTCTGGGTTGTTCTTTGTCGAAATCCAGTAAATGGCATTTTCGACGATATTCATTAGGGCTGCCTGAAAATCCTCGATATAGCCATAGGCCTTAATATCTGAGGGGACGTCGAGTTCAATGCGAATGCCGTGGTCGGCCAAGGACGCTTCGAAGAGGTCGACTGATGCACCAATCGGATGAATTACCGAGAATTCCACGGGGCGACCTCTGCGCCGACCGGAAACTGGGTCGAGCTTCTTAAATAGACGACTAAGCCCTTTGGTTCCGTTATTCACAACCTCTATCTGGCTGGGAAATTGCTTTCTCGCAATCTCTCCCTTCTTGCTCGCGCCATCTGTCACAAATTCAATGTTTTCGGCGAGAGCTTTTCCCGCGGTAGCCATCGGATTCAGAAGACGTCGTCCTTCGTGAATGACCTGTGCGACAACCAAGCCCAATGCGGCTCGTGATTGAAGAAGTTTCTGGTACTCTTCAATCTGATCTAACGAGCTGGTTAGTGCTGTTGAGTCCTTGGCAATAGCCTTCTCTATTGAGCCCCTGAATTCCACCGGGAGCTTGGCCACGGCTTGCGAGACTGCATGGAGAGCTGCAAGCGTTTTTGCATGGGAGACATCTGCCCGTGGGCGACGACTTAGTCCCGCCCGCTCGCGATACTCCAATCGACGATCTTCGGCATAAATCAGTACGTCGCCAACCAGGCGCTTTAGCCGTTCGAAGGCCCCGTTATGCTCTAACCCCTCGCGACTACTGCGTTCCACCAGCCTATTGGTGCCCTCAGAGCCAATGTAAATGCTGCCGGATACCTGAGATATACCCAATTTTTTAGACGGATTTTGTACTCGCTGTCTCTCAAGTTCGAGCCAATCATTTTCTGGTTCGCCGTAAGGTCTGATTCTGAATCCGCTTCGAAAGATTGCGATGCCGGCGTAGTCGCTCAAGATCTTTCTGGCATCGCGAATTCCAATTTGTTCGAAGTTTAATCCCATTCTGGAAAAAAGAGCGGATACTGACTCTGCTTCTCGATCATAAATGTTGATGCGGACGTCAAAAGCTCCGCAGGGCTCTTCGTCTTCTCGAGGTTTCGAAGAGTTCATCTCCAGAGGTAACGGGTGATTGTCGCCCTTGCAAATGGTGAACGTTCCGAAAAATTGCCCATCCTCATCGAATCTACCTTCCAGGATATAATCGGCGATGTTGGATATTTCGAAGGGCCGTATTAAATTCGGATTTTCGACATCATCGGTATTCTGCAGGTGAGTGAAGTTAAGCTTTTCGAATAAATCTTTGCCGTCGAAACCGGTAGTGGATTGTGTAAAATCAGAGATATCGAGGTGAATATCAAATTGATCACCTGCTATGTTCGGTGATGCAACTCTTCTCAACTCACGAATCAACGATTCCAAGCGTTTTTTTGTCCAGGTATCGCGAGTCGAAGTGATTTCTAGACTCACTCCGGTTGGATGTGAACTTCCCTGCGGCAGATATCGCTGACTGACCGGAATGTCTATGTCATCGAGATAGTTTTCGGCGGTGAAAATATCCCAATCGACTGACAATTTAACTTCTTCTTTTCTTCCCGAAGCATCGACGGCGACTGACTTCAGTGCGGTAAATCTTCCGAGCCGTGATGCTGCGAAGCGTCCAATGCCCTTCGCTCCAAGTAGTCGTCGCCCGCGCGGACTTACGCATCTACGTAATTTTTCGTCGGTTGCCGGTTCGAACCAACCATTCACGACCGTTTGAAGTGTCATACCGTGTCCTGAGTCCTGGACACTGATGGCACCTCTAGGGACCGCGTCGTTCGGTGGCGTGATCTTGATTACGACAAACGCTGAATCCGCATCGTAAGCGTTCTTCACTAGCTCAATAAGTGCTGCTTCGGGGCCGCTAATAAGTTGATCCCCGATCGTTCTTATAATTCGCGCGCGCGGTCTCAGCTTTGCCATAGAGGGCTCTTCGTTATCCTAGGTTTTTCCGATGCCAGCATTGTTTGCGTGGGCTGGGCGAAACTATTTGCCCTATTGTAATGCTCGAATTTCTCTATGTGTAATCAGAACACCCAAATCCTGTCATGGATGTCCGCTAACCAGAATGTATGGGGGGGCCGTACGCTTATAGCGCTGCATCATCTTCGATGAGACGGGGATGGCGAAGAATAGGGGGGCGTGTGGCGGCAAGAGGGCTAGAGTATGCCGCCACCGATGTCGGCCATAATCGGATAGTTGAGTGTTGCCCTTCGGGGTGGAACTGTCGACTGAATGTCTATGGGGTGTTCGACCAATAGACCTCTATTGGCCGGAGCTGTGTGTAAATGCGGAAGTACTTGGTTATGAGATGTCGCTTGATTTGGTTGGGGGCTGCTGCGAAGCTAATGCAAGGCGATCTGATGGTCGACGGCTTGGACTTGAGCCTTCGGCGTGCGTTTCGCACAGTCTTGACTGAAACCGGCCGCATGAACATCTGTGGGGAGACGGATGCTCTATGCCTCGCCGAACAACTCCTCGAATCCTTCCTTGCAAAGCTTGAGCATTGCTTCGGGTTCCTTTTTATCAGGGGAAATCTCCGCCGCCTCGCGGATGACGTCGTTCATCTCAGAAAATAGTTCTTTGACGCCGTCACGAACGGACTTTTGCTGGTTGGGATGCTGCGTGTTCTCAAGTTTCTTCCAGATGGGGGCGAGGTCGGTCTCGATGGCCCCATTGAAAATCTGAAGTGTATCGTGGATATAGAGCACATCCTGTGCGCGTTTTTTCCCGACCCGCTTGTCCCTGATCAGAAGCTTCTGGATCATAAAGCTCACAGGATTCGGCACTCTCAGATCCGCTACTGCCTCGCCCAATCCAGACTCATCCTTCGGGATGGTCACAAACCAAGGGTCGTAGAGCAGTACTTCTAGGTAGCGGAGCTTTTGTGCGACAACACCTGCGTGTTGTTCGGTGGCATCGTCTTGCAATACCCCATGCTCATCGCGTTTTTTTCCGCTGCCCGTGAGTGGCGTGAGGAACTCCGCGTAAAATCCATTCGTGCCGTCGCTTAAGTTATAACGCATGGCTGGTGGCCTGAACTCACCAGCAAGGTTCGGCTCCTCCGCGAATCCTGCTCCTGCCAAGGCCTTCTTGATATCACCTTCGAGAGGTTCGCGCTTGTCGTATGCTACATCTGCGTCTCGGGTGAAGATCGGAATGTGATCTGCCGTGTAAGCGCGCGGCTCATAGCGATAGAGTCGGAATGCCCAGCCACCAATGAAGACGATCTGCTTGCGCCATGGTTCAAGGGTCACCGCAAGTAGGCTAAATTCGGCTAGTTCGCTCACACTTTTTCTCCCGCGATCTTTGCCAGCACACCGTGCTCGAGTTCGGCCGCTTGCTCCGCACCGCGCCTCGGGTCTGCTGAAACGTCCAGCCATGTCTGGATGACGTCTGACACCCATATCCCATCTCGCATCACTCGCCCACGAAGCAACGAATTGGGGTATGGGTGCTGTTTCAGAATGAAATCAGGCCGCTCGCCTTCGCGCGCCCGACGGAGGCCCCGCCAGTTTTCACTGGTTATGAGATCAGGCACCCACAACGTCGCTGTTGCGCCATTTACGTGCCCTACGCCGAGTGCGTGCGCGGCAGAAAACTGCCCCAGTGTTGCCCCCTCTTCCCGTTTGAGCGTCTTACGTAGCTGCTCCTCAGGCACGCCACTCGCGAGAAACTTCATTGGCACACTGACGGCCGGCTTCGCGTATGCGGCCTTCCATCGTTGCGCAAGCTTGCGTCTTTGGATGATTCTCAGGTGCGGCGCGAACTCAACCAAATTCTCTTCCTTCAGGGCATTGACGAGACGTGTAGCGGTCATGACCGATACGTCAGCTTCGCGCGCAAGCTCGGTCGCTGTCCGATATGTCCTTTCTGGAGCGTTAATTAGGTTGTCGCGTTTGATGTCCGACGCCAGCAACAGCTTGAGCATCCATTGGGCCAGATCGGAAAGAACGAGTGTTGGTGGTGCCGAATGGCTCATTCGCCGCATAGCTGCGCTCGGCTCGTTGGCTTCCAGACCAGGAAAATCAACATACAGCGGCGTGTCCGACAGGAGGGCGATCGGTTCGCCTTCACCATATGTATGCTGAAAATCCCGAACCTTGTTGACGAGGGTCGGTGATGCAACGCCCACCCATAGGAGGACGGCTGGCCGAAACTTTTCTTCACTTGCGTTTGCGTGAGCGCGCGATTCAAGCAGTGCCTGCGAGAACAGCGGTATCACACGATCTGTTCGTCCCTCTGTCAGCGCTTTGAGTACGGCGTGGTACTTTTCACCATGAGGACTGGTCAGGACAAAATCTGCGCCCTTGTCATCCGCTCGGCCCTCCTCGATCTCCCAGCCCCCGTTCTCAAACAGCGTACGCACGGAGTCCCGCGCTAGGCGCTCGGCAGCTCTAGTTCTGAAATGGTGGTTACTCATAATTCACTTGGCCGAGTTATTTAAGATGGCCATGTGAAATCACTTGGCCGCGTTATATCACTCGGCCATGTTACTCCCGTGCCACCCCACATGCAAGAAGATGACCTTTTTCATCGCTGATGTGTGCTAAGGCTGTGAGGCACGGTGACGAAAGTGCACCGAGTATCGTGCGAGAGATTGTTGGAACGCCCAAGTCCTACGTCCAGAAGCTAGTGTGGACAGCGCCACAGTGCTGGCCGCGACAATAAAGCTCCGCGCTCTGAAATGAGGGGGACATCGGTGCCATAGTTTGTCGCGCTCCTAGGATCGCCAGTGGTTTTGGGGCGAAGTAGGGGGCGGCAATGGCACATCAAAGCTCTGTCACTCCATTGATTTTAAAAGAGATTCATGGAATGGGGGAAGCGGTTAATAGCCTATCGGGGGTTCGAATCCCCCTCTCTCCGCCACTAGATTCCATGCGGGTTTCCGGGCAGTTCAGGAAACCGGTTTGTGTCATAGATCGGGTGTTATGTCATTCGACCCGGTTTCTTGAGCGGATTCACCCGCTCGGCTTTCCCTCGGTAGATATGTCGTGTTGTTCTGCTATCAGCATGAGAGAGCAGGGCGCGCGCTTGCTCGAACCGTCAAGCGACCCCGCGTCACTCGCCGCCTTGGCGCGAATGTCATGCTCACCGAACGGCACCGTCACCTTTGTTTCTTCCATGGCTCTGGCAATGAACTCCGCCCAGAGTGATTCCCATCCGACCGCACGTCCGTGTCCCTTCACGTAGCACTCGCCCTAGCGAATGCAGGATAGCCAGCGCGATTTCGCGACAGGGTGAGCAGCCTGCACAGCCGCAACGGCCGTGCGTAGATCGTCGTTCCGGAGATATAACGTGCGCTCGCAGCACGAGCATGCTGTCGTCCGGCCACACCTTGTGTTCGATGCCGAGAGTCGAGAGTCGAGAGAACGTGAGACTGCGACTCATATCGCGCGCAGCCAGTCATCTGCCGAATTTCGTCTTGCATCGTGGCGTCAGCCGCCGGAGAAGGCGGGTACGTGACGATTCGAGAAAAGCTCATTCACGCGCTCGGCGGCGGGGCGCCGATCATTGCGATTGCGCTTGCGGCGAACTTCGAGGGCGTGCGGCGCGAAGCGTATCTTGACGCGGTGGGTATCCCAACGATCTGCGACGGACATACCCAGGGCGTTAAGCATCGGGATGCGGGCCATCGCCAACGCGCTCGCTTCCGCCGCGAAGCCTGTCGGCCTGCAAAGGCTTCGGTATCAAGAAGACTCCAATTTTTCGCTCGTCGGCCTTTGCCGGAGTGTGGAAGATGCAGACAGATGTCGAATTCTCGGCGGAAATTCAAACGAAATCCCCAATTCTTCAAAGGATCGTTGTTCGCCTTTCTCATATTTTTGGGGCTGGCGTATGCTGGGCGGCGATGCGCCGGGGCACGAGAGACTGCTCATATATTTCTCTCAATTCATAGGGTCGGGCACTCATGAATAAGAATCGGTTCCGCAAAGTCTTTTGCATCATCGAGGGGGAAAAACTCGCCGCCAATCAAAGAACTACTCTGGGAGAGAGGAACCCTATGCAGATCCGCCACGCCGTCACTCTTGCCTTCTTGCTTGCCCCGGTCGGGGTCATGGCGCAGAACCAAGGCCAGGCAGAGAAGAGCCCCTGGAGGACCATTGAGCCGGGTGGTGAAACCTCCTGCGCGACAGGAACACCCTATGCCTTCCATGTGAAGCCGGGTGAAGGCGCGGACGCCGCGAAGCTCATGATCTTTCTCAGTGGCGGCGGCGCCTGCTGGACGGGCGAGCAATGCGACCCCAGCTCGGCGGTTTACATTCCCTTCGCGCGTCCTCAGCCAAACGAACCGCAGTGGCGGAGCGAATACATGGGGCGCCTTGGACTCTCTGAACGGGTTGATCCAAGCGACCCGCGCAACTGGCGGGGAGTCTTCGACCTCGGCAACCCGGAAAACCCGGTTGCCAAATGGACGCAGGTCTATGCCTCCTATTGCACAGGCGACGTATACCTCGGCAATCGCGATGTGACCTACAAGACAGCGGATGGTCGGGAGATAGCGGTGCGCCACCGGGGGCGTGCAAATGTGGAATCGGTGCTCAGTTGGGTCTATCAGAACGTGAAGAAGCCCGAGCGCATCGTCGTTGCCGGGTCGAGCGCGGGCGCCATCGGCGCGCCGATCTATGCGGCGGAAGTCGCGGATCATTATCCGGACGTTGAGATTACCGCCGTCTCGGACGGCGCGGGCGGCTATCGGTCCCCGAAGATTGCGGAATTGATCCGGCACTGGGGCTTCTGGGATGGCGCGCCCAAATGGATGGGCGGCGTCGATCGCAAGAGCGCGACGTTCGAAGATCTCGGCCGCGCGGCGGTGAGACACGCGCCGCGTTTGCGAGTCGTCGAACTCGACACCGCCTATGACCAGGCGCAGGAAAGGTTCCAGAAGGCCTTCGGCACTCCCTCCAGGCTCTACCCGCTGCTGTTGCAGAACCGGGCGGAACAGGCCAAGGGGATTCCCGGCTTCGCAGGCTTTACGAGCCGTGGCAAGGAGCACACGCAGCTCCTTTTCGACCGCTTCTATACCAATAAAGAGGAAGGCGTTCGCGTAGTGGACTGGTTCCGCGACGTGACGGAAGGCCGCAAGGTCAAAAGCGTCACTTGCGGCGAACCGAAGTCCTGCGAAAAGGAACCGGAATAGGAGTCTTCCGGTTCGGACAAGGCTGTAACTTCGATAGCATTTCTGCCGCGTTGCCCGGCTGGCTTCCCGCAAAACACATGCGTCACTGGTGGTGACTACACGTGACACTGCACTGCCGGGCAAACGTGGTTGGATTTCTGAACGAATACAACCTCGATGGCTATCAGAATGGCCTGTTCAAGTACCAGAACCCTTCCATCAATTCGCTGTGGAGCACCATGTCGGTGCAGATCAGCGTTCTTTAACCTGCTGATCGTCGCCTGATGTTGTTGAGGCCGGGAAACCGGCCTTTTGTATTTCTAAACGTGGATATTGACGCCGATGGGTTGGCCTTGCCGACCCAACATGATCGATATAGCCGATTTCAGCATCTTCACGGTCGTCTCGTCGTTGCGGGATAGCGCGCCTTCTGTGCCGTCGCGCATCTTCTGCGTGAAAGTCGTATCGCTTCCCGGCGCTCTCGGCCGTTAGCGAATATAGGTGCTTAGCGTTTCGGGGGGGAAGGCGAATTCTCTCTTCGCCAAGCAAACAATGAGGCCCTTGATTACCCAAGGGCCTCATTGTTTCCGGCGGCCTGACCTCTCTTCATCGCCGCAGTCTATGCAAGGCCCCGGAGGGGCGCCTCACCAGTTAAATCGAACACCGACGATGCCCTGGGCGACGGATTGCCGTGAGCGGCTGTCATCGAGCGACACGCGGTAGCTCGCCTGGCCATAGAAGCTCGTATAAGCGTTCACTCGCGCCGTCACACCGCCGCCGATCTCCACCGCCGTCTCGCCGAAACGGCTCGCGATGGGCGCGTTCGTGCCGAACGTCGCCTGGTCGCTGCCCGAAAAGGCGTGCCAGAGATTCAACAGCGCATACGGTTGCCAGAGCGTGCCCCGCGCATCGCGCCCCGTGCGTTGGAGCCGTATACCCAGCCGGCCTGTCACGGCGTTCGCCGAATCCCAATCCACACTCGAGTACGCGTCTTGCGCGTGATTCACCGACAGGTGTTGCCAGATGATCTGCGCCTGCGGCTCCCACTGCCAGTCGCTCTCGTCGCCGAACCGGATCGGGTATCCGGTCTCAAGCGAGGCGGTGTAGCCCGTTGCATGGGGCGATATTTCGGCGCCGTAGTTCGACTTTGCGTTGATGTCGTACCAGCTTGTCTGAAAGACGGCATCGGTATACCACCCGCTCGGGCCGAAATGGGTCCAATACGCGCCGACCGAGGGCCCGCTCATCGAGAGTTTTCCGACTTCCAGATCTTGTGTGCCAAGCGCGAAGCCGCTCACCGACGACGTGTTGTAGTCCGTATAAGCGGCATAGACGCCGACATGGTCGCGATGCCCGCTGTCTGTCGTGCGTCGCAAGAGGTCGAAGCCTGCCTGCACCCCGGTCTGATTGCCGGTCGCCTTGGTATCGACATCGCCCGTCCAGCGATTGTTCACGTGTGCGCCGAACACGCGTGCCCATCCCAGGTTGCCATAGGTACGGCCTTCCGGAATGCCACGAAGATTCTCCTCTTCGCCAACCCGTTGATGCAGAGTGCCGAGCGTGGCCAGCCCCATTTGTCGCGCCAGTGCCGGCACCGGCATGTAGAGCGCCACCTCGGGGCGATAGAGCGGAATTTCCGTGGTCGGCGCCGATGGACTGCTCGGTGCCACGCTCAAATTCGAGCGCAGGAACCAGTCGTCGGCGCCGGTACTGCCACCGCGAAAGAGCTGGTACTCGTAGGCACCGGCGGCAACACGTTGGCCCAGCGCAAAGGCATTCGTCGCGGAGGTGCCGCCCCCGGTCACCTGAACCAGTCGAATGCCATCGGCCGTCGTTTGCGCGCCGGGGCCGCCGGCATTATTGACCAGCAGCGCGGTGGTGCCGCTGGCCTGGCCGCCATTGACCACCAGAAGATTGGTCGGCGAGTTGTCGGTGCCGAGATAAGTGTTGAACCCGATGCGGCCGCCGGCGCCGCCGGCGTAGCTGCCGACCGTTAGCGCACTGTACGATCCCGGCAGGGCCAGGAACTGGATCAGGCCCGCGTTACTCACAGCGCCTACAACGTTGGAGTTCCCCGTCACATTCCAGACGCTGCTGCCATCGATTGCGACATTGGTGGCATTGCGAGCCAGGCCGGTCCAGAGGCTGCCTTGCAGCGAGACGTTTGCGGTGTTGCCGGCATCGGCCAGCAAGTCCCCCGTCCATTGCGATGCGTCGAAGCTCGCATTGACGGTATTGCCCGCGCCGCTCAACACCAGATCGCCGACCCAGCGACTGTTGCCGAGATGGTAGGTGAGGGTGGAGGGATCGACGACGATGTCGCCGGAGACGGTGGGCATGTCGACGATATTGAGCGTCAGATTGGACGCGGTGCCCGCAGCGTCTTCCGTCGCCTGCGCGAGCAACTTTCGGCCATTGACGGTCGCCGGGGCGATCGTATTGACGCCACTGAGCGTGACGGCGCCAGTGCCGCCGTCGGCCATCACGATGGCACCGTTTGCCGCGCTCAGGCTGCCGCCATTTACCGAGACAATACTCGGCGCGCTGCCCGAGAGATAGATCGCCGCCGATCCGTTGCCGCTGACCTCAATGGCAGTTCCCGTGGCCGACACGGTGCCGCCGTTGATGGCCGCAATGCCATGCGCCGCGCTGCCTGCGGTTGTAACCGAACCGCCGCTCGCTTGCACCTGTCCCGAATTGCTGGCCTCGATACCGTTGGCCGCAACGCCTGCGGTGGTAATGGCGGCGCGGTTCAGTGTGACGGCGCTGCCGGCGTCTTGCGCCAGGGCGCCGAAGGCGCTCTGGCCCTGCGTGTTCACGGTGATGTCGGTGGCACCGATCGTACCGCCGGCCGACGCGTGCACGCCAACGGCTTTGGCGTTCGTGGTGCTGATCCGTGTGCCGGTCAGACTGATGAGACTGCCGCTATCGGTCGCTCGGACGGCATCGGCGCCACCGACCGAGGCAGTATCGGCACCATGAGTCGTGATGGTGCCGCCGGTGACGGAAGCCGTTCCCCCCTGTTGGGCCCAGATGCCGACGGCACCGTCGCCGTTTGTTGTCACGGCATTGTTTTCGGCCTGTAACTGACTGCCCGCGCCCACCACATCCACGCCATGAGCTTCGAGGCCGATCTGGGCATCCGGGAACTGGAGGACGGGCGGAGAACTGCCGCTGACCCGATATCCGGTGGTGATCTCGGTGCCTTTTGCAAGCACTGTGCTGCCATCGCTGACAAGCAAGCCCGCACTCGACGGGCCTGACGTGCGGACGATGGTGCTGGTCAGCGTGATCGTGCTGGCGCCAGTGGCCTGCGCGCCCGGCGAATCGGGTTGGTAGGTGAAGATGCCATAGCCCGCGAAGTCGATCTTGCCCCCGGCGTCGGCCCACACGCCGGGGCTGTTTGCGCCATAGGTGGCCGAACTCGCACCATTGCTCACGACGATGCTGCTACCCGGGCCCCGAGCGAGCATGCCAGGGGAGTTGGCGTTGACTGTGCCTCCGTAATAATCCCCGGACGCAATGGCGCCGCCGTTGATGGTGATGTTTCCGCCTGCGGTGGCGAACAACCCCGCGCTGCCGTTGCCGTAGACATTTACGTATGTGCCGATCAGGCTGAGACGGCTGCCTGCGCCTGACGCAACCGCGCCTGGGGCATTGTCACCAAAGCTGTACGTGTTCACGTTGTTCAGGGTGATCAAGCCCCCAGCATCCGCAAATGCGGCCGACGCGCCCGCACCTGAGGTCGTGATGGTGGTGTTGGTGCCGGTGATCTGGCCCCCACCGTTGGCATACAAGCCATGCCCGCCCGCGCCCAAGGTTTCGACCGTGGAAACATCCTGCGTTGTGCCGTCCAGCGTCACCGTCCCTTTGTTTGTCGCCTGTACGCCCAGGCCGGTGCCAGTTGCGGTAAGACTGACAGACGTGCCGCTATACGTTATCCCGGTGCCGGAGACTTGCACGACGGGGTCCACGCCAGTGCTTTCTCGCACGGTGAGGGCCGAATCGGCGCAACTATCAGTGGATAGGCTGAGTGTCGCTGGAGCCGGTGCGCATTGCGCCAGCGCTTGCGCCGAAGGCAGCATCGCCGCCACGACAGTGGCCAAGACATGGCGTTTGGTTCTGGGAGGGCTCTTTAACGCGGGTTTCGTCTTGCCAGACACGGTTCTCCTCCAATGGTCGATCGAGCTCGATCTATTTGGATAAGATCATAAGTATTTCTAAAGTATTTGTGTGAACCCTGTGGCATCAATGACATCCCGTCTTATACCGATGGGAATCTCTGAAGCTCGATTTGATTGGAAGTCCATGATAGTCAGTTCATGCTGGTCCACCCGGAAGAACCCCAGGTTCGCGCTTGAGGCCGCATGCGCAAGCCCGTCGCTATCGCAGAATCGGGCCCGGCGTATTCACGTCCACGCAGCAAACGATGGCGTCGACGCCATCGTCGTGCTCGCTCAGATACACATGTCCCACGCCACTATCGAAATAAAGGCTATCCCCAGGTGCCAGCCGGAATTTGCTGCCGTTTTCAAACTGCAACAACAGGTTGCCCGATAAGACGAATACAAACTCTTCGCCTGCGTGGCGGATATAGTCGGGAAAATCTTCCAGCTTGCGCGCGCGAATATGTGCCCGCATCGGCACCATGCGCTTATTGGCAAGATCGGAAGCGATCATGCCGTAGCGATAGTTGGGGGTCTCGTATATCGCCTGCTTGCCCGCCTCGGTGAACGATGGGCTGATGCCAGCGCTCAATTCGACGTTGTCGTGTCCGAAGATCGCCGAATAGTCCAGCCCGAGTGCCCGCGCAAGTGCGCCAAATTTGTCGTAGGTCAGCGCAATATCGCCGCGCTCCGCCTTCGAGATCGTCGATACCGCGACACCTGAGCGCTCGCTCAACGCTTTGAGCGTCAGTCCGTTCGCCGTTCTTGCGTTTCGCAGTCGCGCGCCTACCGTTTCGTGACTCACCTGGCTATCGCGCTTCAGCTTGCCTGGCGAGACGGACTTCTTTCGTGTAGTTGACGTCATAGCACTGTAATTGAGCCTGTTGCCCCCGCCCCTGGGACCTGAACATCGCTCGCCAAGGGGATCGACATATCGGTGTTTTCTCGTATACGAGAAATGAAATTCTCATATATGATAACCGGACTGCCCACAGACGCCTGGCGTCCACCTCGACAGCCGCATCGTCATTCTCTCCGAGTCCCACAATGAAGAAAGAAATCACGCGTTTGCAAACCAATGCCCGCATGAGTCAAGTGGTCGTTGCCGGCGGTGTCGTATATCTGGCAGGTCAGGTGCCTGCCACGCAAGGCGCCACCATTACCGAGCAGACGATCGAAGTTCTGAAGCAAATCGACACGCTACTCGCGTCAGCAGGTGTAGACAAAACCCATCTTCTGACGGCCAACATCTGGCTTTCCGATGCGCGTCATTTCGACGAATTCAACCGTATCTGGGATGTCTGGATCCCGGAAGGAAATGCGCCCACGCGAGCGTGCGTTCAATCGTTGTTGATGCGAGCCGGTTTCGACGTAGAAGTTGCCGTGACGGCGTTGGCGTAGGTCCCCCACGGCATTTGCCATTCAATCACCCCACCGTAGCGTTGCCGCGCGATTGCGCAGCGAACCGTCACAATGGGCTAACGACAATATCTCTGCCATGAAATTCGATGTCCTCGTACTCGGCGCCGGGATCGTAGGCACTTCGACAGCCATCCATCTTCAGAGTCGCGGCCTGACAACCGCGCTCATTGACCGTGGAGCGCCCGGCAGGGAAACGTCGTTTGGTAACGCCGGATTGATACAGCGCGAAGGCGTCTATCCTTACGCGTTTCCTCGCGATGTCGGCACACTGCTTCGCTACGCGCGCAATCAATCAACCGACGTGCACTATCACCCGTCGGCGCTGCCGGGCATCGCCCCATTTCTTGCACGGTACTGGCATCACTCCGCACCGCAGCGCCATGCCCGCATTGCCCGTCAATACAGCACCCTGATCGAGCATTGTGTGACCGAGCACAAGGCACTCATCGGCCTTGCGGGCGCGGACGACCTTCTACGGGAAGGCGGCTGGCTCAAAGTCTTCCACACCCGTGGTGCGCTCGATGCTGCGCACCAGGAAGCCGAGCGTTGGCAACGTGAGTATGGCGTGCCATTCGAGCGACTTGATGCAGCGAGACTTCAGAGGGATGAGCCGTCGCTCTCGACAGCGCTCGTCGGCGCCATTCGATATACCGCCTCGAATTCGATACGCGATCCGGGCGAGCTGGTTGCCCGCTATGCCCAGCACTTCACATCGATAGGCGGACGCATCCTTCGCGGCGATGCGACCACGCTGACTCCCCACTGGCACGTACAGACGACTGAGGGGGACATCGAAGGCCGTCAGGCGGTCGTGGCAATGGGCCCCTGGTCCGATACGATCACGAATGCTCTGGGTTACCGGCTCCCGCTGGCAGTCAAGCGTGGCTATCACCGCCACTTCCGGCCGGAGCCTGGCGCCAGACTGAATCAACCGGTGCTGGATGCCGAAAGCGGCTTCCTGATAGCCCCGATGAACCAAGGTATCCGTCTGACCACCGGCGTCGAGCTTGCACTGCGCGATGCCCCTCGGACACCCGTTCAACTGGCAGCCGTCGAACCTCTGGCGAGACGCCTGTTCCCGTTAGGCGCACCGGTCGAACCCGAGCCCTGGATGGGGTGCCGACCCTGCACGCCCGATATGCTGCCGATCATCGGCCCGGCGCCCAAGCATCGCGACCTTTGGTTCGCATTCGGTCACGCGCATCATGGCCTGACGCTAGGTCCTGTGACAGGGCGTCTGATTGCCGAGATGCTGACCGGCGCGCCAACGCTCGTCGACCCCTCGCCATTTCGTGCCGACCGATTCTGACGCGGCGCGGTGCCATTCCATCGCCTGCGTGTGTCGCCGTCCGGCGGCGCTTCAGACGAAAAAAAGCCCTCCGATGTGAAGGGCAAAATTTGCCGGAGTTTTGGCGATTCCCGGCAAACTATCGGATCAGCCGACTTGTCGCGAATCTGCACGATCCGTGGCGTCGATGCGCCCCGGATCACGCGAACGGATTTTCAACGCGAGGCCAGTAGTTAAGGTCGCGGTGGCGATAGGGAATGGCTGCGAAATCTGGCGTCAGTGCACCGGGCGCCGCGACGTGAACGATCGCCTTCGCCCGGGGGGCAAACTCCGCCTGGAAGTGCTGAGTCGATTTCACGACCACGAGTCGCTTGGCGTCCATTGGCACACCGATGCCCGTGAATGCGTCCACGCCGATGACTTGTGTTCGCACGGACACCAGCACGATGTCCAATCCGTTGGGCCCTTCCACCCAGATCGAGCGACCCAGCGGGATCGACATCCCGGAGATGCTCTGCGAATGCGTATCGTGCACGGCCCGAACGGTAACGCGCAGGTCAATCGGGTCGCCTGACGCGGCACCGCACTTACCGCCAATGCGAAGGTCGAGTGTGGCGCCGACGCCGGCATCCGCACAGATCTGAATGGCGCCCAAATCCCAGAAGCAACCCAATGCGACATCGGGAATACCGCGCTCGACGACCCGCCGGAGGATGAAGGTGCTGTCTCCGGGGGCGCCACCGCCGGGGTTGTCGGCAACATCGGCTACGACCACCGGGCCGGCACCTACGGCCAGGGCGATGTCGAGCCCGTGATCCAGATCGTGCCATTGGGGCTGGACCTCACGTCGTATCGCCCAGAATTCCTGTCCGAGTTGGTGTGCCAGTGCACTGGCGAGCGCAGGGTCGCGGTCTGCAATCACCCAGAGCTTCGCACCGGCTTCGGGGACATCGCCCCAGGGAAAGCCATGGCCAAGAGACACGGAGAGAATTCCATCGCGTCCCTCGAAGGACTTCATTCGCCGCACAAAGCCGGCCATCGGTTCCGATGTGGTGTGCCATGCCCCGACCATACGGCAATCGAATACGGCCGTGACTGGTTTTACTTTTCCCTCCACGGCCTGCGTCACCAGTCGATAGACCTCGCGCAACCGGTCGATTGCATCGGTATGCGGATATTCCTTGTAGGCGATGAGAATGTCGGCCGCACACTGCATCCGCTCGGTGAAATGACAGTGGGGGTCGAGCGTTGCCGCGATCGGCACATCGGGGCCGACAACTTCGCGAATGCACGCAAGGAGATCGCCTTCGCAGTCGTCGTAATGCTGCGCCACCATCGCGCCGTGAAGCATGAGGACGACGGCGTCAAGCGGCAGTGCTGCGCGTACACCGGCGACGATTTCATCGCGCAGCGTTTCATAGACTTCCCGGATCACGGGCCCCGAAGGCTGCGCCTCTGCGCCCAGGCCTTCGGCGATCTCGTGCTCCTCCGACTGAGCGAGTCGCCGAAGCTCTGCTAGCAGATAGCCCACACCTTCAGGCGAGCGGATGCTTGCATCGCCCCGGAAGATCCCGTATTCCTGAAATCCTCCCCACCCGGTGGGGCATGGCGCGAAGGTATTGGTTTCTGTCGAGAGATGTGCCGCGAAGATCTTCATTGCGAGTCCAGAGGTGTGAAGAAAACCGTTGCACACACTCTATTGAGACCGCGTTGCCGGATTGTGAGCAATGTGTATCCACATTGACACACACGTGGGAAGACGTTCGTCCGAACGTTGGCGTCGGTGCTGCAGACACCTATCGCCTTGGCAGCACGACGCGTGCAATCAGGCCACCGTCCCTGCCATTGAGCAGCGTCAGCGAACCGGCGTGCCGCTTGACCACGTCGTGTGCAATGGCCAACCCGAGCCCGGTACCGCCGGTGTCTCGGCTACGGGATTGCTCAAGCCGGAAAAATGGCTCTAGTACCCGCTCAAGATCGCGCTCCGGAATGCCGGGGCCCTGATCGACGATATCGATCTGAACTTCCTCATCGCCGTCGATCAGTTGAATTCGAGCCTCGCCCCCGTAGCGGATGGCATTCGCCACCAGATTGCTGAGACAACGCTTCAACGCCAGCGGCTGCGCGAGCAGCGGGGCGATGGCGCCATGCACGGAGACCTTTTGGCCACGTTCCAACGCGTCTTCCGCGATGGCGTCTACGAGCGCATCCATATCGATGGGGCTGAGTTCTTCCGTCACGGCCTCGTTGCGCAGAAACGAGAGTGTTGCGTCGAGCAACTGCGTCATTTCGTCGATATCGGCCACCATTCGATCGCTGAACTCCGAGGTCTCGAGCGTCCGTAGACGAAGACGCATGCGCGTGAGCGGCGTGCGCAAGTCGTGCGAGACGGCCGCGAGAAAGCGATTGCGGTCGTTGACCTGACGCCGTATGGCCGCCTGCATCGAGTTGAAAACACGTGCGGCCTGCCGGGCTTCGATCGGGCCCGCTTCGGGAATCGGTGGCGCGTCCATATTGCGGGACAACTCTGCGGCACCTGCGGCCAGCGACTTGAACGGCACCGACAGCATCCGCGCGCCGACCCAGGACGAGACGAGCAGCGGAACGATCTGCACGGCGGTGGCGAGACCCCACTGCAGCCCGGTCGACATGCCGGGAGGCGGCTTGAAGGCCTCGGAGGAGTACAGCGTATACACAAGGATGCCGGTGCCGGCTTGCGTGAGGGCCACCATGACGAGCATGACAAACAGCAGCCGATAGAACGCGGAATCGAACGATGGCTTTTGCATGATGGTGGCGGCGGGCGCGGTGGAAGAAGACTCGAACATGCCCGCCATTATCCCGCCGCCGTGTAGCGTCTTCATCAACAGATTGTTTCAGGACGGAAATATCCGGGAGCCGTCACCTCGCACCGAACTCCCGCAGGTGCGAAAAGCCACTGCCGTGAGGGCTATGTTTCACGCGCGATACAAAGTCCACATGAACCAGAAATATCGCACAAATAACGTTCATGCCAGAGCCGAGACTCGAAAGAACGTGGACAGATAACGCGAAACGATCCCTAGCGCGAAGGCATCTGTGATGACCGACGTGCGGAAATCCCGGAGGAGACGACAGTGGCAATCGAACAACATCGCAGGCATACCGCAGTCAACTTGCATCGATTCAGGTTTCGCCCGCGCGGAGGAACCTGGTTGGTCGGTTCGCTGCTGGGACTGGCGTCAGCTTACGGATATGCCCAAACGGCGGCATTGCCCGGTGCGGCGTCTGCTGTGAGTGCAGACGCTGAGAATGTCGACCCGTCGATTGACACAAACGCAAGATCGGGCGATGCGGCGCAAACCGCGACCGTGGTATCGGCGAAAGACGGCGCGACGCTCAACACCGTCGTTGTGACGGCAACGCGTCGTCGTGAACCGGCGCGCGAAGTGCCGATGCAGATCAATGTCATTTCGGCAGATGAGTTGCAGAAGAGCGGTGCGAAAACGATGTCCGATTTTCTGTCGTCGGAACCTGGGGTCGATCTCAATACGCAAGGCGGAAGCGGTGCCGGACAGATCAGCATGCGCGGCGTGACGACCGGGGAACAAACCGGTCCGACCGTCGGTGTCTACGTCGACGATGTCGCCTTCGGGGGGAGCACGGTCTTCTCGCAAGGCGCCACGTTCGCGCTGGACATGAGCCTGCTCGATCTGAACCACATCGAGGTGCTGCGCGGGCCGCAAGGCACGCTCTACGGCGCGGGCGCGATGGGCGGGCTGTTGAAGTACGTCACCAACGAGCCGGATACCAATGCGTTCTCCGGCCAGGCCAGCGCGGGCATGTCGTCGACCAAGCACGGCGGCATTGGCAATACCGCCAGCGCGGTGCTGAATATTCCAATCAAGAACGATGTGGCCGCCGTGCGCGTTTCGGCATTCAGCCAACACGATGCTGGCTACGTCGATGCCGTCGGTCCCCAGGCGGGCAGTCGAATCGACAGGGGCGACACCTACGGTGCGCGCGCGTCGTTGCTCTTGACGCCAACCAGCCAGTTCACAGTGCGTCTGAGCGCGATCACGCAGAACATCAATCGAAACGCGCCGAATTACGTTGCCTACGACAAGAGCGGCCAACCTGTCGATGGCGATCTGACAACGCGGATTTACGCCCCGGAGCCGTTCCATCAAAACGTCCAGCTCTACTCGCTGGGCGTGGAGTACGACTTCGGATGGTCTCGCTTCAATTCGATCACGTCGTATCAATCGGTGAGAACGGATCAACCTCAGGACCTGTCGGTGGTCTACGTGCCGGCGCTGGCCGCGCAAGGGTTCAATCTGAACTCGGTCGTCGCGGCGAATCTGGCGACAACGAACAAGGTGACTCAGGAATTTCGTTTGACGTCGCCCGCGAATCAACGTCTCGAATGGCTCGGGGGACTTTTCTTTACCCGGGAGCGCAGCGAGTCGGATCAGGGCATTGTCGCGGCGTTTCCCGACGGTTCGTCGGCCTCGCTCTCCGGGCTGACGGCGCCGAGTACCTACACCGAATATGCGGCGTATGGCGATCTGACGTATCACCTGACACCGCGTCTCGCGCTCACCGGGGGCGTGCGAATCGCCCACAATCGTCAGACCTACGACCAGACCACATCGGGGCTTCTGGGTGGGCCGCCGCAGTCGATTTCTGCGCCGTCGTCTGACACGAGCAAGACGTACATGCTGACTGCCAGCTATGCGTTGACCGAGAACAGCAATGTGTATGCCCGCGCAGCCAGCGGCTATCGCCCGGGGGGACCGAACGCGCTGCTCGTCAGCCCGATCACGGGGCAGCCCGGTAACGGTAGCGCCACGTTCCAGCCCGATACGCTCTGGACATATGAGGCTGGCTATAAGGCCGACTTGTTCGACAAGCGTGTCTCGTTGTCAGCGACCGTCTACGACATCGAGTGGAAGAACATCCAGCAGCTTGGTGCACTGGAGGGTGTCAATCAGGTGCTCAACGCCGGTAACGCCCGCATCAAGGGGTTCGAGTTGGCGAGCAGCTTCCGCCCCGATCGGCATTGGAGTTTCGGCATGGGCTTCTCCTACATCGACGCCAGGCTGACACAAGGAAACGCCTCCACCGGGACGCAATCGGGGGACCCGCTGCCGAACTCTGCGAAGTTCTCGGCAACCTTGACGGGGACGTATCGCTTCTCGCTCGGTTCATACGTCTCATACGTCGGCATTGCGGAACGATTCGTTGGCCGTCGTCATGCGGGATTCGGCAGCAGCAACGGCCGCCCGGATTACCCGCTGCCGGGCTATGCGGTGACAGACCTTCAGGCAGGGATCGACTTCGGCAAGGCGAGTCTGAGCCTTTACGTGCGCAACCTGTTTGATCGGCGCGCGCTGCTCGCTGCGGGCACCGCATTGATGCCGCTTGGCGGGCCGGCGCTGGTCAGTGTGGAACAGCCGCGCACCATCGGCGCCGTGCTCACCGTTCCGTTCTGATCGACGTCGATCCGAATTCCGCAATACCGGAGAATCTCACATGACTTTGCAGCAAAAAGACCTGCACGCTCGCCTCGATGCCCATCTGGCGACATTCAATCGGAGCGATGCCCCGGGGCTCGTGATCGGGATCGCGCGTGACGGGCGGGCACTGTACCGCAAGGGGTTCGGCATGACGAGCCTCGAACATGGGGTCGCCAACACGCCGGCGACCCGCATGCGAATCGGCTCGACCAGCAAGCACTTTGCTTGCCTGGCGGCGCTGCTGCTTGCGGAAGACGGCAAGCTGGATATCGATGCGGGCGTTCGCACGTATATGCCCGAATTACCCGAGTTGGCGGGCGAACCGACGCTGCGCCAGTTGATGACGCACACCAGTGGCTATCGCTGCTATCTGGATTTGTCCGTGATGACGCAAGGTGTGTCCACGATTTTGCCGGGGGCGCCGTTGGCGATCGAGCTACGTCAGCGAGACGTCAATTTCCCTCCGGGGGAGCGCATGATCTATTGCAACGGTGGGTACCACCTGCTGTCGCAGATCATCGGGCGCGTCAGCGGTATGTCGTTTGAGCAGTTTCTTGAGCAGCGGATCTTCCGCGTCATGGGCATGAACGACACCGAGTCCGTCAGCGACGACTTGCGAATCAGACCGCGCATGGCGACACAGCATGTTCCCGACGGGGCCGGTGGGTATCTGCGCGGATTGTTTCCCTGCGTCGACGTATTGGGTGAAGGCGGTATCGTTTCCACGATCGACGATATGTTGACGTGGGCCGGCCATCTCCGTCATCCCGACAGACTGGGGAGTCCCGATACGTGGCGTGAAATGCTGACGATGCCTCGGTATTCGAGCGGGGAAACCGGCGTCTACGCCTTGGGGCTGATGCGCACTCGGTACCGCAATGTCGAGACCATCCATCACGCCGGTGGCGTGTTCGGCGGAACGTGTCAGATGTTGACGGTGCCTTCGCATGCGCTGGACATCGTTCTGATGAGCAATGGCGCACCGGTCGACCCGGTCTCGCTGGCGACCGAGATTGTGGATATTGTTCTTGGAGACGAGGTGCTCGGCCCGCCGCGACAAGCCGCAGCAAGCACTTCGGCAAACCCCGGTCTGGTCGGCCAATATCTGTCCGTTGCGCCCCTTCAGTTTGTGGAGATCGTCGAGCGGGACGAACGTCTGCACGCCGTACTCCATCATCAGCCACACCTTGCGCAGCCGCTTATCGCGCTTGAGCGTGGATATCGTATCGAAGATGGCGCCGGTGCCCAGACCCGGGTCGTACCTCATGCGCGCACGGCAGCGGGAGACGTTCCGTCCATCGATTTCATCGAGAGCGGACATGCCGTCACACTGAATCGATATGAAGGTGCCCCGCCGGTTGAGGCGCAGGGAGTGGAAGGGCTCTGTGGTCAATACTCCAGTCACGATGCCGACGCACACGCCGTCATCTCGATTGAAGACGGGCTTCCGACGCTGTCCATTCGTGGCGCGACGGGAGGTGTGCGCTATCGCCTGAGTGCGCTTACCCGCGATGTCTGGACCTTCGAGCCAGCGGATGCCTCTGCACTCTCCACGGGCACTGCACTTGTGGAGCGTCGCGCAGACCAGGCCACTGGCTTCTCCCTGTACACGTCACGCACGCGGGCGCTGGCGTTCTCTCGTATCGGCTAACGTTGACGTGGGGCGGGCACTCCAAAACGCGAGTTCCCGCCCCGACGATAGGGAGCGGGATTCGACATTCACGTTAGGGACTTTGCGAATCGAAGGTTTCGCGTGCGGGGGGTGTTGATGGAAAGTCCCGCGACGTCCCGGGTGCCCGGCAGCCTGACGATGGTAATTGTTCCCGCTGTGGTGGCGTTTGGCCCTCTCGGCGAGAAGCGAAAAAGATCGATGTCGACCGGGAAGACGTCGTAGTGGCATTCGCCCGCTCTGCCCACGATCTCGAGCGACAGGATGGGGCGATCGCCGCCGTGCACATCCTGTACCGATCCGGCAGGTCGTAGCATCGCACGAGCATCGGCTTCTTCGCTCGCATAGGCGCCGCTCAGGGCGTCGATGTCTTCGATGCCCACGGAGGGCGGCATCTCGATGCGGCGATAGGTGGTCGCATGACCGCAATGCAAAATGTGCAAGTGCTCGACATCGCCCGGCTCGGTGGCGGGCGCCCAGCAGAGTCGGAATGTGCCATCGCCGCTCGACTCCAAGGCAAATTCGCTCGTATCGGTTTCGAGGGAATGCTCTTGATATAGCGTTGGAGTGCTCGGTTCCAGCGGTCCGCTTAGCATCATGTATCCCCCGCGCTCGACGATGTCGTACACGATATCTCCGTTCGCTTCGCGATAGGTCCCGGCTCGTTCGGAGGCGGAGACCATTCTGGCCGGTGTCGGGGCAGGGGCTTCCTTCATCTCGTCGGCCAGCAAGACATCCAGCATGCGAAGCGAGAGCGCCGCTGGCGCCGAAACAGCCCCGTTGCTAAGCAGCACAACGTCGATGCCGTGCTCGGGAACGCATAGCATTTGACACGATCCGCCGACGACACCACCGGCATGGTGGATCAGTTCACACCCACGATATTGCGTGCGCTTCAACCCCATCATGTAATCGCTGCGCAGGCCGCTGGAGAACACGGGGGACGAGAACATCAATTCCCATGTGGCAGGGCTACCCACGCGCTTGATTCCGCGCAAATGGGCGCACCATTTGAGCATGTCGTCCACGCACGAGACGACGCCGCCTTCACCGAGAATCTCACGCGAAGGAAATATCCCCCGGTCGTAAGATCCTGTGCCGCTCCCGACATGACTCGCGG
Source organism: Pandoraea fibrosis (assembly GCF_000807775.2). Classification (NCBI taxonomy): domain Bacteria; kingdom Pseudomonadati; phylum Pseudomonadota; class Betaproteobacteria; order Burkholderiales; family Burkholderiaceae; genus Pandoraea; species Pandoraea fibrosis. The sequence goes on from NZ_CP047385.1 coordinate 1,054,875, forward strand.
CCATGTGGGGCTGGATCTGATCATCGCCGGACAGACAGAACGTATCGTTCATGCCCAGCGGTTCGAAGATTTCAGAGGCGAGAAATGCCGCGAACGATTGTTGGCTGACACGTTCGATTGCTAGCGAAATCAGGTGATATCCGCCGTTGCAGTACATCATCCGCTCGCCCGCCGGAAAGTTGACGCCTGTTTGCCGGCGCTGAATGTCGAGCAGGTAGCCGGGCTGGGGCGCGATCAATCCGTTGGTGAGGAGCGATATATCGAGCGCGCAGCGCTGGCCGCTGGTGTGCGTCATGAGCGAGCGGAGGGGCGCGTCACCGGCAATACCCGTCAGTTCCGGCAAATAGCGGCGGATCGGCACATCGATATCCAGCGCTTTTGCTTCCCGGAGCAGCAGGGCCGCGAGGCATGTCATGTGTTTGGTCGTCGACCCGATACGCAGCCGGGTTCGAACATCCAGGCCAAGACCCAGTCCCGTATTCGCCATGCCGTAGGCGCGGCGTAACACCACGTCTGCGCCAATGGCGGCGCTCACGACGACGCCGGGTGCATCGCTTCGGTTGAACGGAGCAAACAGTGCTGTCAGCGCCTCGCTGTCAAATCGCTCCTGTGCCGACACGGCATTTCCTCCCGTATCAATTCGCCTCATGGTGAGTCTCATCGCTGCCCCAAGGGCTAGCGGGGCCCAGCAGGTAGCCATTGCGGTATTGGAACGAAGGCGTGCGATCCTCGGCCAGAAAGCAGGGGCCATCGAGGTCGACCCGATCACTCAACTGTCCCAGCACGTAGGCCGGGGCGACGCCGAGCGACGTGCAGGGCATGCATCCGACCATGACCGAAAGCCCGAGATCCCGAATCGGCGTGATCAGCGAAAGCGCTCGCGTGAGGCCGCCGCACTTGTCCAGCTTGACGTTGACGACGTGGTACCTGCGGGCGACGGTGGCGAGATCGTCCAGATCCTGAAACGATTCGTCTGCGGCCAGACGGATCGGATACGACATCGATTCAAGACATACGTCTTCACCCACGGGCAGCGGTTGCTCCAGCAGCTCGACGCCAACGTGCTGCATCACCGGCAGCATCCGGATCATGTGGTCTTGCGTCCACCCCTGATTGGCGTCGACAGACAGTTCGACGCCCGGGCGAGCCGCTCGGATCGCGAGTAATCGATCCGCGTCGAGTGGGCTTCCGTCCAGTTTGATCTTCAGTGCCAAGGCGTCTTCATAGCCGCGAGCCGCTTCGGCCATGGCTTCCACGGTATCCACGCCGACAGTGAACGACGTTCGCAGCGGGCGCAGGCGCGGGCGTCCGGCAAGTTGTGCGACCGTCGTGCCACGACGCTGAGCGGTCAGAGACCACAGCGCTGCATCGACGGCATTTCTGGCGCCACCCGCAGGCATCAGCGCGATGAGGTCTTCCCGGGAGATACCGCGCTCGATGTCGGGACGCACCGCCGCAATCTGATCGGCCATGCCGTCCGGCGTTTCCCCCCGGTAGTAGACGCCGGCGGCCTCGCCCCGACCTTCATGCTGACCGGACCGCAAAGATACGACCAGAACACTGGCGGCTTCGACGGTGTGACCCGAGACGTGGAAGGGGGTGGCCAGCGGCCATCGTTCGACGAGCGTGGAGAGCGTGCAGGGAGTTGTCATTTGATCTTAGGCGTAGCGTTCGATAGCGAGACGTACCGCGTTGGCCGCACTGCGCATTAGGAGGCACGCCACGATGAATCCGGACAGGGCCACGGCAACGATGGCCCAGATGAGACCCGAGGCAGTGCCGTGCAGGTGATCCGACATCAGGCCAATGGCGACAGGGCTGCCGGATTGCATCAGCACGGTTGTCAGGACCCCGATGGCCGCCACTCTCGATCTCAGATAGGGCGGACAAATGCTCTGCATCAGGCCCGGAAACATGATCATCCCGGCGACGACGCACATGAATTGAGCACCGAACAGGACGTAGAGGCAGGACACGGATGGCGCGATCAAATAGCCGAGACTGACGATGCAGGCCCCAAGGGCCCCCCACTCGCATACCCGTAGCGGGGCGAGTACGCCGAGGCGTGTGCTCAGGCGGCGAGCGAGGAGCCAGCCGAGAACGCATCCGACGACGCTCCCCACCATCGCTGCACTGCCTAGTCCGGCGCCGGCGGTTGCCGGCGTCGCGCCGAAGAAGCGCACGGCGACGACGGGTATCCAGGTGGTAGTGCCGGCAAAGGCCATGTTGATCAGTGCGATCGCACCGAAAAATCGGATCATCATCGGCATCTCGCTGCGGAAGTACTCCCCGGCAGCGGGCCCGGCGGGCGATACGTTGCCGGTCGCGCGTTGGAGGTTCGAATGCGCATAGCGCGGCCGGATCATCGCGACGATCAGTACCAGCAGCGGCGCGGGGACGGCTACGGCGAAGAACGCGATACGCCACGTGGACGCATTGCCCAGACCGAAGGGCAAGACGCCGTGCAGGGTGTCGATCCCCTGGATCAGTAAGCCGCCAAGCGCCATGCCCGCGCCGGCGCTCAATAGATTGACCAGTGCAAAGACGGAGTTGGCGAGGATGCGTTGCCGCGCAGGAAATAGATCGGGGAGCAAGCCGTAGATGATCGGCATGAGTCCCGCTTCGCCGATGCCCAGCCCGATGGAGGCGATGAAGAGCGTCCAGAATCCGGTCGCCAAACCGCAGGCGGCAGTCGCGGCACTCCAGAGAAGGATGCAGAGTGCCAGAACGATCCGGCGATCCAGCCGGTCCGCGAGCCACCCGATCGGAATGGCCGCCGCGCCTGCAAACAGCGCGATACCGGCGCCTTGCAGCAGTCCCACCTGAATGTCGGCAAGGCCGAATTCTGCGCGAATGAGCTCGGCCAATAGCACCAGCATCTGGCGATCGACATTGGCGAAGAACGTCACGATGACGAGAGCAAAAAGCCCGAGCCACGCCCCGATCCCCGCATACCTCCCGCGGCGAGCCGCCGTTTCATACTGTGGCGTTTCGGTATTCGAATCGAACATTTGAAGTCCAGTAGTAGTGCGTCAGCGCGCGCGGACATCGGCGGACAGACGAGATGTCATTGCGCGAAACGCTCGTTGCCCACCAGTCCGATGCGCGTCACGCCGAGCCGTTGCGCCGACGCCATGACCATCGCGACCGATCGATAAGGGGCTTTCGCGTCGGCGCGCAGGTGCAGCTCGGTGGGGGGCGTGGACGTTGCCGCTTCGGTGAGGTGAGTCTCCAACTGTGTGCGGTCGTTGAGCGGCAATCCGTTCCATGCCACAACGCCTTGCTCATCGACATCGACTTGCACGACGAGCGGTGGGATCGCGGGTGACGCATTGGAAGGCGTGGGCATGTCGAGTTTTACGGCATGCGTCTGAATCGGAATGGTGAGAATCAGCATGATCAGAAGCACCAACATAACGTCGATGAGTGGCGTCGTGTTGATCTCCACCATGATGTCGCTGCTCTCGCCAGCGCCCGATGGCATGGTCATGGCCATGACAGTCTCCTGGGGTAGCGCGCCGTCGGCACTATTGGCGCGGCGGCGCTTCGGTAATGAAGTCGACCTTGGCGATGCCGGCGCGCTGGCATGCCAGCACAACCCGTCCGATGGCGGCGTAGCGGGCATCGAGGTCGCCGCGAATATGCACTTCGGGCTGGGGTGTCAGTACGGCGACCGCCTTGAGTTTTTCCAGCAACGTTGTGGCATCGGGAATCCGTCGCTCGTCCCAATAGACCTCACCGTCGTGGGTGACGGCGAGGACGATGTTCTGAGGTGTGGTTTGCAGGGGTTGGACCGATTCCTTTGGCAGGGTGACGGGAACGGTATGCGAGACCACGGGAATGGTGATCAGGAAGATGATGAGCAACACCAGCATGACGTCGACCAGCGGCGTCGTGTTGATTGTCGCCATGACCTCGTCGTGCTCTGCACCACCGCTCCCGCCGGATAGGGTCATCGCCATGACATCACCCCACGCGAGCGACTTGAGCGGCTCGGGTCGCCAATGCAGCGGCGGCTGTCGTTTTTCCTGTCAGCAGCACGTTATGCAGTTCGCTGCCGAACTCGCGCACGCGCTCCATGACGGCCTTGTTGCGACGGACAAGCCAGTTGTATCCGAGCACGGCGGGAACGGCGACGGCCAGGCCGATTGCCGTCATGATCAACGCTTCCCCCACAGGCCCGGCGACCTTGTCGATGGAGGCTTGCCCGGCAATGCCGATGGCGGTGAGCGCGTGGTAGATGCCCCAGACGGTGCCGAAAAGGCCAACGAACGGGGCGGTGGAACCGACGGTGCCCAGGAACGACAGTCCATCCTGGAGACGATTCGATACGCCGGTCATGGCACGTTCGATGGCGCTGGCGATCCAGGTATTCAGGTCGACCTGATCGAGCAACGCACCGGTGTGATGATCGCGTGCCGACAGCGCCGTTTCGGCAATGTAACGAAACGGACTTCCTGCATCGAGTGAGCGGATCCCTTCGGAGAGCGAGGCGGCGTTCCAGAACGTCTTTTCCGCGGCACGTGCGCGTCGCAGGATCTTGGCCTGTTCGAGCAGCTTGGCGACGATGATGTACCAACTTCCCATCGACATGATGACGAGAATGAGCAGGGTCCCGCGAGCGATCATGTCGCCGCCTTCCCAAAGCGCTTGCAGCCCGTAGGGGTTGATCTCCGCCGAGGCAGCGTGTGCGCCCGGTGAAGCGAGCGCCACGAGCGTGGTGAGCGCGCAGATAACGGCGGTTGAGACCAGGGGGCGGCGCTTACGCGGTGTGGCACGATATGGGAACTGAAACATGGTCGTCTCCTTGACGTGAGTTCAGAGGGGGAAGAAGGGCGGTTGCGGACCGCCTCAATTGAGTTGGAAATCGAACGGCACTTGAACGCGCACATCCTGACCTTGTGCGACGCACTGGAACTGCCGCACCGCGCTCTCGGCCGCCCGGTCCAGCGCCGGGGCTGCCGAGCGGGCGACACGAAGTTGTTTCACTTGCCCGTCGGTGCCGACAATGAATTCGATGAGGACGTTGCCGGTGATGTTGTCGCGCAGCGCTTCGCGTGGATAGCGGATCGCAGCCCGGACTTGTGCGGAATTCGGACAGACGACACCGACGTTGGCTGCCACCGGCTTGCTTTCGACGGGTGCCGGCGGCGCAACCGGTGTCGTGGCGACAGGCTTGTCGCTTTGTGCGGCAATCGCGTTGGGCTGCGGGGTGGCCTGTACCTGCACTTCAGGCGGTGGCACGTAGGCCTTGGGTGGCACGACGGGGCGTGGGGCCGGCGCGATCTTCTTGACCGGAGGGGGCGGCGGCGGAGGCGGAGGTTTGATTTCCTCGATGATTCGTGTCTCGATGGGCGCCTGAATGATCGTCGCGACACGCGTGGCGAGCCCACTCAGCAAGGCATACAGAATCAGTGCGTGCACAAGCAGGGCAACGCCGATGCCAAGCAGTCTCCGGGCGGGCGGTTTGGGTTGAGCGTAATTCATGGACTACGTGTCTCCTACCTGCATAGGTGTGGAGTCACGTTACGGCGCAGGTATTTCTGTTTCATCTCGACTTTGTATCGGGATTGATACATAGACGATGCGAGGCACTGACGCCGAATGTTTCAAGACCGCAACAAAGCCGCAAGATTGCTGGCACGTTTGTCGCCGATAATCCGGAAATCGGGCGCGTCGAATCGACGTGGCGGGGGACTAAAAGAGGAAAATGACCATGGCAACGCACGTACTTGTCGTCGACGACGATGCGCAGATACGGAGTCTGCTTTGCGATTGCCTCGCCGGCTTTGGCATGACCTGTACGCAGGCTGCCAGCGGTGAGGAGATGCATGATGCGCTTGAGCGCAACGACATCGATATTGTCGTGCTCGATCTGATGCTTCCCGACAGCGACGGGCTGACGCTATGCCGGGAATTGCGCACATCGTCGGAGATTCCCATCGTGATGTTGACTGCGCGTGGCGAGATGACCGACAGAATTGTCGGCCTCGAACTCGGTGCGGACGATTACGTCGTGAAGCCCTTCGAGCCGCGTGAGCTGGTCGCGAGAATTCAGACGATCCTTCGCCGCACCAAGGCGCAGGCGAGGGCGGTACCCGAGCCGAAGGACGAGCGGCGATTCGCGGGATGGCGTCTCAGTCTGATCGGCCGTCATCTGATTGCGCCCGACAACACCGTCATTCCTCTCTCGAACGCTGAATTTCGACTGCTGAATGCATTTCTTTCTGCGCCGGGCCGTGTGCTGAGTCGTGAGTACCTGATGGATGCGGCCCGAGGGAAGTCCATCGATGCGTTCGATCGCAGCATCGACGTCCAGATATCGAGGCTGCGACATAAGCTGCGAGAAGACATCAAGGAGCCACGGTTACTGCGGACGATCCGTGGCGAGGGCTACATGCTTGACGTCAGGGCACGATCGGATGGGGAGGGGTAGGTTTGGGTGGGATAAATGCATCGAACCGACCTTTTTCCCTCTTCCTCTCAAGAGGGCTGACAACACTTGCTCTGGCTAGTCGGAGAGCTCCCGGCTCGGTCGGTACACAATCGGCTCGTCACGGTGAGCTAGTTCGAAAGTGATTGAGGGCGAGCATCTTGTGCGCTACGCGCTAACGCATGCATCCCGGAATCAGCCATCGCATGATTCGGTCAATGGATGGTTCCGGGCGCACGCCTGGTGGGGAGATGGTCACGCTTAGCGCTTACGCGCTCAGTGGCTCAGTGTGTTCGACATAGGCTCGCTGTCGTTGCCGCGCGGTGGCCGGACTGCCAGCGTTTGCCCCCGCCCCCTCGGTTTTCGCCTGTCGCCGAAACTCCCGTGGTGACACGCCGTAGCGCGCACGGAAGTCCCGCGAGAAATGTGCGCCATCGGAGAATCCGCATTCCAGCGCGATATCGGTGATGCTGCGCGTATCGTGACGCAACTGCCACCGCCCGTAATCCAGTCGCATGCTGCGAAGAAATGACATCGGCGAAACGGCAAGCGCCTCGTGGAAGGCCCGTTCCAGTTGCCGTCGTCCGACGTTCACATACCGGGCGATGGCGTCGAGCGTTGGCGGATTGTCGATGCGCTGCTCGATGAAGTGGGCAGCCTGCCGCACGCGAATGTCGGTAATGTGGGAGAGATCCGCATAAAAATGCGCCTGCGGCAGCTTCGCCGGACGGATACCTTGCAGCATCATGTGCCGCACGACTTGCTGCGCTTTCGCCTGACCGCAGTGCCGGGTCACGAGATACAAGCCCAGATCGATGGCCGCCGTCGATCCGGCGCACGTGATCAGATCCCCTTCGTCGACGAACAGATGATCGACCACCGCCTTCGTCTGTGCGAAGCGCGACCGAAAGGCATCCAGCACGTTCCAATGCACGCAGACGGTGCGTGACCCTACCAGTCCCGCCTGTGCAAGCGTGAACGTGCCGGTGCAGATGCCCAGCATGCGCACATGCTTCGCGCTGGCAAGCTGAAGCCAATCGCGTAACTGTGGCGGAAGAAAAGTATTCGGGTAGTCGTTCCCGCCGCACATGGCAATGTAATCAAAGCACGAGGGGTCTTCCGACAGTGCGCCATCGACATTCACCTCCACCCCCGCGCTCGACTGACGCGGCAATCCGTCCATGCTCATGACGCGCCAATGCACGTCGATCTGACGGCTGCGTCCACCGTGATCGGCGGCCAGGCGCAGAACATCGACGAGGCCCGCGAACGCGGCCAGCGTGAACTGGTGTAGCAAGACGAGCCCGATGGACAACTTGGCCTTGGCGATCGGCTCGATGGCGTCATGCGCCGTGTCGTGGCTGGCGCCGCCAATCGGCGATACGTCCGGCACCAGCAGATGGGGCGCCCCCGACGCGCGCTTCTTTTTTTTCGACGTTTCCTGTCCAGTCGTCTTGCCGTAGATATGACGGCTTTGCATGTCGCGGTTATACAAGTTTTTGACCGATGCTTGCAAGCTGGCGACAACCCTTGCTCGCTACGATGCAACTCAGCGATATCCGCTGTGTCGCACGCCAGATGGACCTGAGCGCGACGCCTGCGGAACGCACAAGATGCTCGTAATGCTTGCAAGACTCGGAATGACTGGCCACACCTTCCTTCGGGGGATGACATGAACTTCTGCAGCCGCAACACCTTACGGAAGTCGGTAATCGCGATGGCGATTGCGACAACCGCGTCTATGTCTGCTTTCCAGGCGGCTGCGCAGTCTTCGCGCATTACGGTCGCCATGTACGGCGGCAACTGGGGCGACGCCTTCAAAGCCTGCGTCGCCGAGCCCTTCACCAAGGCCACTGGCATTGCTGTCACGCCTGAAATCGGCACGTCCACCACAACGCTCGCGAAGCTGCAACAGCAAAAGAATTCGCCGACCATCGACGTCGCCTGGCTCGACGGCGGCATCAGCGAACTGGCTTTCGATGCGGGGGTTCTCGACAACCTCGATGCCACGGGCATTCCCAATCTGAAGAACGTCAATGCGAAGGGCGTCTATCGCAACGGCAACACCACCTATGCGGTGAGTTCCGGCTACTACTCGCTGGGCCTGACATACAGCACGAAGTCGGTCAAGACGCCGCCCACCAGTTGGAAAGACCTCTGGAAGCCGGAGTATGCGGGCGCTGTGACGGTGCCGTCGCCGTCGAATTCCGCAGGCGTTCCGTTCGTGGTGTTTCTCGCCCATGTCTGGGGTGTCGATCCGGCCAATCTCGGCCCGGTGTACAGCAAGCTGGCTTCGCTCGACGCCTCGCTGTTCTACGACAGTTCGGGCGCGGCTACCAATGCTTTCCAGAGCGGCGAAGCCGTCATCGGCGCGCACTTCAACGTTGGCGCATGGGATCTGATCGACAAGGGCGTGCCCATCGGATTCGTCGTGCCGAAGGAGGGCGTCTGGGCGACGGACGCTCGTCTGCATCTGGTCAAGGGATCGCGCAACAAGGGGGCCGCCGAGAAGTTCATCAATACGGCGCTCACTCCCGAAGCGTCGTCGTGCCTGGCCTCGAAACTGTATCTTGGCCCGGCCGTTGCCGGCGTGAAGGTGTCGCCGGATGTCGCGCGCAAGTTGCCGTGGGGCGCAAATGGATCGGTCGACAGCCTGAAGCTGTTCGACTGGAGCATGATCAACGCGCGTCGCGCCGAGATCACGTCGGCCTGGAACCGTCAGGTGTCTGCAAAGAAGTAAGGAAGGTCGCACCATGACAGCATTGCTCTCTCTCGACGCGGTATCCAAGCGCTTCGGCAGTTATCAGGCGCTTGACCGCATCAGCCTCGATGTCCGGCAGGGCGAGTTCATCGCACTGCTCGGCCCGAGTGGCTGTGGCAAGACGACGCTCCTGCGCGCCATCGCCGGTTTCCAGACGCCCGACAGCGGTCGCATCGCCATCGACGGCGAGGACGTCACGCAATTGCCGCCGTATCGTCGCCCGCTCAACACGGTATTCCAGCAGTACGCGCTGTTTCCTCACATGCGCGTGCTTGAGAACGTTGCCTATGGCCCGCGCCGGCAGGGTGTCGCGCGCAACGAGGCGGCGAAGCGCGCACGTGACGCATTGGCCATGGTCGGGCTGGAGAACTTCGGCGAGCGCTATCCACGGGAGCTTTCCGGCGGGCAACAGCAGCGCGTGGCGCTGGCCCGCGCAATCGTCAATCGTCCGAAGCTGCTGCTGCTCGACGAACCGCTCTCCGCGCTCGACATGAAGCTGCGCAAGCGCATGCAACTGGAACTCAAGCATTTGCAGGAGCGGCTTGGCATTGCCTTCGTGTTCGTGACGCACGATCAGGAAGAGGCGATGACGATGGCGGACCGGATCGTGGTGATGAACGCCGGAAGCATCGAACAGGTGGGCACGGGGATCGACATCTATCGCTGCCCTGCGACGCGCTTCGTCACGGAATTCATCGGCGACGCCAACATGATTGCGTTCGACGTGCGCGACGGTGCGCTGCGCCTCGACATGGCATCGCCCGCGCAATGGCCTGTGCCGTCGAATACGCCGACGCGCGGCGTTGCGGTGCTGCGTCCGGAGCAATTGCATGTGCTCGCCGTGGCTGCCAATCGCTCACCCGATGCGTCGGCGTGCCGCATGCGAGGTGTGCTGGCCGACATCGTCGATATTGGGAGTCACGCGCTGCTCTACGCCGACATTGGCGCACATCGCGTCGTCGCCCGCACGACCAGCGGCATCGCGGCAACGCTGCGCCCCGGTGCCGACGTGCATCTGGGCTTCGACCCTGCGAACGTGCATCTGATCGGGGATGCGGCATGAACCCGGCATTGTCGCTTCCCGCGCACGACGAGGGAACGCACAGGCTGCGACTGGCGCCCGTGTGGATGATTGGCGTGCCTTTGCTGTTCTTCGCCGCGTTCTTCCTCGCACCGCTGGTCGTGGTGCTGGTCGCGAGCCTCACTTCCGTCAATGCCTCCGGGCTGTCGGTGCTGACGTTCGTCAACTATGCGCGGGTGCTCGCCGATCACTATCACTGGGACGTCACGCTCGTCACGTTTCGTATCGCTTGCCTCACGACGGTGTTCTGCGTGCTGCTCGGCTACCCGCTTGCCTGGTATCTCGTGCGCATCGTGCGTTGGCAGGCGTGGCGTCGGGCCTGCGTGATTCTGCTTGTCGTGCCCATGCTCACGAGCAATATCGTCCGATCGTTTGGCTGGATGGTATTGCTTGGCCGCAATGGGCTAATCAATGAGGCGCTGCTGGCGACCGGACAGATCGAACGCCCGCTTCGTTTCCTCGGCACGGAGACCGGCATCCTCATCGGCATGGTGTACGTGTTGCTGCCGTTCGTCGTGCTGGCGGTGGGCAACTCGCTGGCCCGCGTGGACACATCGCTTGAACAGGCCTCCGCCGATCTCGGCGCCAAGCCTTACGAGACGTTCTTTCATGTGACGTTGCCATTGACGATGCCCGGCATCGTGGCGGGCGCGATCATGGTCTTTACGCTTGCGGTCTCTGCCTATGTCACGCCGGCATTGCTCTCCGGCGGACGCGTCACGGTGCTCTCGATGCTGATCTTCCAACAATACAGCTCGACGTTCGACGTCCATTACGGCGGCGCACTCAGCATCGTGTTGCTCGTGTTCACCCTGGCGATGGTGGCGTTGGCGGGACGGATCGGCGCGGTGCGGGGAGGTGTCCGATGATTGCGCGATTTTCCGTTCGTCTGGTGGCATGGGCTGTGCTCGCCTACCTGATGTTGCCGCTCATCGTGATTCTCGGCAGTTCGCTGACCCGCACCGAGTTCCTGGCGTTTCCGCCGCAGGGCATCACGTTGCGCTGGTACCAGCAGATGCTGCACGACCAGAGTTATCTGGCGGCCTTCTCGACGAGCACGACGCTGGCGTTCACGGCGACGGTGTTGTCGCTCCTGCTGACGGTGCCCGCGTCGCTGGTGCTGGCGCGATACGAGTTTCGTGGCAAGGGCACGCTGACGGCGATTCTGATGGCGCCGCTGACCCTGCCGCACATTGTGCTCGGCGCCGCGCTGCTGCAGTTCGGTGGGTACTTCGGTCTGACACGCAGCTTCCTGTCGCTTCTGATCGGCCACACCATCATCGTGGCGCCATTCGTGCTGCGCTCGGTGCTCTCGATGATGACGCCGGAGCAACGCGCGCTGGAAGAAGCCTCGAGCGATCTGGGGGCAAATCCGTGGACGACGTTCTTCCTTGTCATCCTGCCGCGCATCCGGCCGGGCATCGTGACCGGCTCGATCTTTGCGTTCATTTCGTCGTGGATCAACGTCGAGCTTTCGATATTCAACACGACGGCGGATCTCAACACTATTCCGGTCAAGTTGTTCAACTACGTGCAGTACACGATCGACCCGACGATCGCCGCGGTGTCCGGTGCGACGATTCTGGTAGCCGTTGTGGCGATCGTGATCCTGGATCTCACCATCGGTCTCGACATGTTGTCCGACCGCAGCTAATCCTCAACTGACTCTTCTGGAGCAATTGTTATGCGCAAGCAAGACGCGTTCGACGTCATCTACACCCATACCGAAGGTGAACCGCTTTGCATCATCCACAGCGGCATTCCGTATCCGGCCGGGTCCACGATCCTGGAAAAGCGGGCTTTCCTCGAAGCCAACTACGACTGGCTGCGCATGGCGCTCATGCGTGAGCCGCGCGGCCACCGCGATATGTTCGGTGTGTTCCTCACGCCGCCGTCGAGTCAGGAGTTCGATGCCGGTCTGATCTATATCGACGGCACCGAGTACTCGCATATGTGCGGCCACGGCACGATTGCGGTCGCCATGGCGATGGTGGCGCACGGCTTCGTACCGCGTGGTCCGAACGGCATTACGCGCATTCGCTTCGAAACGACGGCCGGTCTTGTGGTCGCGGAAGTGGCGACCGAAGGCGATGAAGTGCTGTGGACGCGTTTCGAGAATGTGCCGGCGTATGTCGCGGCGCAGGACGTTCCGGTACATCTGCCCGGCTATGGCGATCTGAAGGCCGACATCGTCTGGGGCGGTAACTACTTCGGGATTGTCGATCTGAGCGGCTGCAATCTGCGCATCTCGCCGGAGAACGGCAGCGAACTGTCGCGCCTCGGTCTGTTGGTACGCGATCAGATCAACGCGAAGATGCGCATCCAGCATCCGACGCAAGCGCACGTGAATAACCTGAACTACGTGACTTTCTGGCATTCGCCGACGATTGAAGGCGCGTTCTACAAGAATGTTCACGTGTTCAGCGCCGGACAACTGGATCGCTCGCCGGGGGGCACCGGCACCAGCGCGATGATGGCGATGTTCGAAGCACGCGGACAACTGAAGATGAATCAGCCCATCCTGACCGAGGGCCTGCTGGGCAGCGGTACGTTCGAAGGTTGCCTGTTGGGTGAGGTGGATTTGAACGGCACGCGTGCCGTGCGTCCGACGGTCAAGGGCACGGCCAGTGTTCTGGGTACCGCGCGCTGGATCATCGATCGCAAGGACCCGGTCGGCGCAGGGTTCCTGGTGCGATAACGCCCCTTGGGGGGTAAGGGGGGGTATGGGAGAACGCGACGTTCGGCCACCCCCTCCTTTCGTTCATCGCGCTCGTGTACCGTCTCGCCCGTCGAATCGCTGTCAGGAACTTCGGGCGCCTGCGCTGCACTCGGCGCAAGGCGTTGCAAAGGCCCGACAGTCCAGCCCTCGCGCAACGCAGAGTCGAGCGAGATATCGTTGGTTATCCTTCGGAATCGATGTGAATTTGGTAAGCTCCCTGTCAATACGAATTGACCTGTCCGGTAGCTCGGGGCACGAAGAAGGGGGGGATCATGGCGCACACGGACATCCGCATTTCGACCGACTCGATCGAGCCGTCGCTACGTGACGACTACTGGCGCGAAGTCACACGGCCGTTCTGCGAGACGCTGCGTTCCGAGCGCGCGGACGCTCCCCCTCTCGAGGGGACCATGCTGATTCGCAATGTAGCCGGATTAACGCTGGGCTCGACGACGTTCAACGCCCAGCGGTATGTGCGAAACAAACGCACCATTGCGCAGGGCGGACTCGACCACTATCTCATTCATGTGCTGGTCGCGGGTTCGATTCACGGCAACTTCGCCGGCCGGGATGTCGTGGCAGCGCCAGGCAGCATCTGCGTCATCGATCTCGCGCGAACCTATGAGTGCGACGTCGATGCCGGTGTGCGACTGGCGACGACCGTGCCGCGAGCGGGTATCGAGACGTCGCTGGGCAGCCGCGATCTGCACGGATTCGTGCTCAAGCCAGGGCTGCCGATTACCCGTTTGCTGGTGGATTATCTGCGCGGTCTGCATGCCGTGTCTGCCGACTTGTCCGCCAGCGAAGACATTGCCGTGCAAGACGCTCTCGTGACCTTGCTGACCGCGGGGCTGACCAGCGCGCCGCCCGCGCAAGCCGAACCGAAGTCCGTGCTCGGCCGGGCGTTGCGTGAACGCCTGCTGACGTACATTGAAAACCACCTCGCGCACCCGGAACTCGGGCCGGAGCTTCTGGCGCGGCGCTTTCGCATCTCGCGCGCCCACTTGTATCGTGCGTTTGCGGAGGATGGCGGCATCGTCAGCGTGATCCGCAGCCGACGCCTTAATGCCAGCTACCGGGCTCTCATCGATCCGAGCAAGGCCACCTGGACGACGGCGAAAATCGCCACCGACTCAGGCTTCTCCGACGTGGGCAAATTTCGCAAGGCATTTACCGCGAGCTTTGGCGTGACCCCGGACGACGCCCGCGCACAGGGTCGCTTCGTTGCGCCGTCAATTAGCGGAGCTGGCCAGTTAGCGACGCATTTCGCCGCTTTCGGCGCGCTTCAGGCCGGTCAGTGGCCTCAAAACCGCTTGGATGGGTGAGTCGCAACGACGCTGTCAACTTCCCAAGTGGGCGTCACCTCTCGTATTGCACCTCGCCGTGCGCGTCGGGGATTCATCGAAAGTGCAAGCCAGCCGCCGGTATCATAAAACACGGCGTCGGCGCGCTGGCAGGATGCCATCTCCCACCACCGAAGGAGACCGACGATGAATCCCATAGGCATCGCAACGCCGGGCACTGCCCCGACGAGCTTCCCCTTGACGCATCAGCAACAACCTCATCGGCACGAGAGTTTCGTCGCGGATATTCAGACAGTAAAACTCAGAACGGCTGGCAGGCTCGAGTCGCCATTCGCAGCCACCGCGCAGCGAATTCGTCCTGTCGAGTCCGCAAGTCCCTTGCCGGTGGTGTCGCTCAGGAATTTGCTGGACGTCACCGACCCGGAGCAGGATCCTGGTCCGGCGGTGGACTTCGCGTTTTTCCGGGAGCCGCTGAAGCAGAACATGGCGCTGTTGGGCCAATGGGCCGCCGCTGCCAAGGCCGGTAGTCAGTCCGACGCGTGGTCACAGTTCGTCAACGACATCTCGGCGTACTACTTCAAGGGGAGCCGGCGGCAGCGTGTCATGGACGCGTTGATCCTGTCCATCGACGTGCTGCCCGCGAGCCATCGTGCGGATGCGCTGGCCTGTCTGCTTGCCGATGGCGAGGAGGGGATGGCGGCGGCCGAAGAGTTCTGGGAATACATCGGGCTGGATCGAATCCCCGAGACGGACAAGGAGCGGGTGCGCGGTTTGATCCGGCAGTACGGCATCGGGGCGTAACACGGCAAAGGGGTCGGTGACATTCGGTTGAGTGCGCCCCGTCGAATCAAACGGCACAGACTCACCCGGGAAAAGTGTCACCGACCTGGCGACTCAAACGACGCCCAATACCGACTTCGGTTCCATGAAGGCTTCCAACCCGAAGGTGCCGTACTCGCGGCCAATACCGGACTGTTTGAACCCGCCGAATGGCGCGGCCGGTTCGTGGGCGAGCGTGTTGACGAGCACGCGCCCCGCCACGATCTGCGACGCCACGGCGCCCGCGCGCTCGAGATCCGGGGAGCAGACGTAAGCCTGAAGCCCGTAGGGCGTGTCATTGGCAATCGAGACGGCTTCCGATTCGTCGCGATAGGCAATGATCGACAACACGGGGCCGAAGATTTCTTCGCGAGCAATCGTCATATCGTTGCGCACACCGCTGAACAGCGTCGGGCGCACAAACCAGCCTGCATCGATACCGTCCGGACGCCCGGGACCGCCCGCCAGCAGACGCGCGCCCTCGTCGATGCCGATACCGATATAACGCTGCACCCGCTCCCATTGCTTCTGGCTCACCATCGGCCCGATGTGGGTTGCGGGGTCACGCGGATCGCCCGCATGAATTCCCGCCACGGCGGCAACCATGCCTTCCTCGAACTCGCGCAACCGCGCCTGCGGCACAAGAATACGGGTGCCGGCGATGCAAGCCTGCCCGCTGTTCATGAACCCGGCCTGAAGCGCGAGGGGGATGGCGTCTTCGAAGTTCGCGTCGTCGAGGATCACCATCGGCGACTTGCCGCCCAACTCCAGCGTCACGCGCTTGAACGTTTCCGCAGCGGTGCGAAGAATCGAGCGGCCGACCGCCGTCGAGCCGGTGAACGAGAGTTTCGCAACGTCCGGATGCGAACTGATCTCGGCGCCAACGGTGTCGCCGCGTCCCGTCACGATGTTGAATACGCCAGGCGGAAGCTGAGCGTCGTGCAGCGCCTCGGTCACGACGCGCGTCTGGATGGCGCTCATTTCGCTCGGCTTCACGACTGCCGTGCAGCCCGCAGCAAGCGCCGCAGCCAGCTTGCCGCAGATAAACCCGGCGTTGCTGTTCCACGGCGTGATCAGACCCGCAACGCCCAACGGTTGCATGACGACTTCTGCGGTACCGATATGGCGCACGAGCGCATAGTCTTCCAGCGTATTCGCGGCTTGCAACAGCACATCGCTGGCGTGCAGGGCCATCCAGCGAGCACGCTCGATCGGTGCGCCATATTCTTCGACGATGGCGTCGCACAGCGCATCTTCGCGTGCGAGAACGGCGCCATGCAGACGTTTGAGCATTGCCACGCGCTCATGCTTGCTCGTGCGTGAAAAGGCAGGAAAGGCGCGCTTGGCGGCGGCGATGGCGGCGCGCGCATCGTCGGCGTCCGCCAGTCGGACCTGACCGATGACCTGTTCGGTGGCTGGGTTGAAAAGATCGAAGCGTTCGTCGCCGTGCGGGGTGACGAAAGCGCCGTCGATATAAATCTTGTCGATGATCTTCATGATCTGTCCTGAGAAAACTGGGTCGATGACTCAAGATAGACCAGCGATATTGCGCTGACTAGCCGTACAATCGTGGATGACTTGTTGAGGAATTCAGGATAATGAGAACGTCAGGCCTTGCGGAACTGGAAGCGGTCATGGCGGTTGCGCGTCATCGGAGTTTCCGTGCGGCAGCGACCGAGTTGGGGGTATCGACGTCGGCACTCAGTCATCAGGTGGCAGCGCTTGAAGCCCGTATCGGCGTGCGACTCTTCAACCGAACGACCCGCAGCGTCTCGCTCTCCGAGGCGGGCACGCAGTTCGTGGCCAGCATCGCGCCAGCGCTGTCGACCATCCAGACAGCGCTAGACGACGCCGGTACTTTTCGCGATACCCCGTCCGGCACGCTGCGCATCAATACGTCGGTGGGCGCAGCTCATCAGGTGATGCCGTTGCTCTTCGAATTCTCCGCACGCTATCCCGACGTGAAGCTCGACCTCGTAACGGAGGGGCGTCTGATCGATATCGTTGTCGACGGCTTCGACGCAGGCATTCGTCTCATGGAAATCGTGCCGCAGGACATGATCGCGGTGCCGTTCGGCGACCGGCAGCGGTTCGCGGTGGTCGGCAGCCCGGCGTACTTCGCCCGTCATCCGCCGCCGCGCACACCGGCGGATCTGCGCGAACACCAATGCATTCGAAGCCGCATGCCGAGCGGCGCCATCTACCAATGGGAGTTCGAGCGGCACGGCGAGATGTTGCGCGTCGATGGCAGGGGCTCGATCACGCTCGACGATGCGAGTCTGATGCTCCGGGCCGCCCGTGCGGGTGTCGGTCTGGCCTACCTGACGGAGTGGAACGTGCGCGACGATCTGGCGGCCGGCACTCTCGTGAGAGTGCTCGAAGCGTGGACACCGCCGCTCGACGGATTGGCACTCTACTATCCGGGCCGCCGCCACGTTCCCGCCGCCCTGCGCGCGTTGATCGATGTGATCCGCGAACGTGCCGACGCCGAGCGCGCGCCTGCGCCCCGCAAAGGGCGAGGTCGTGCGTAGCGACGGGGATCACCGCCCGGGGATGATCGGTGCCGGCGGCGGGGTGGCAGGCCGTTGCGGCGTCGCCGAATTCCCGAACGCGTTTCCCATGCGCTGAGACGTCGCGCTCCAGTTGAACTGGCCGCCGATCTGATTGCTCGGCTTGTTGGCGATGTCTTCCGATTCCAGGCCGGGCGCCCGTCCGCCCGCGAGCGGGCTCGACGCCGGCTGTAACTGATTCGTCAGACAGTCATACGACGGCGAGCGCTGTCCATTCACTTCCACATCGACACAGCCGGCTCGCGTGCGCGAAGCCTCGTCGGCGGCGCTCACGTGCCCAATTGCGCCGAGCGTCAATGCAAGGACGCTTGCTATCGATGCACCTGACACCATCGCGGGTGCACGAAATCCCCAAGTGTTCTCTGCCTTCATGGCATGTCTCCCCGTCAAAAATGTCAGGCCGTCCATCAGGACTCCGACCCAACAAGCATACGTCAGTCCTGCCGTTTTTCGAGAAAGATGAATTTCTCGTGACAAACGTTAGTCGGCCGCGTTCCCGGACGTCTAGGTATCCGTATTCGTGAGGAATGTCGACACGGATTGCGTGCGGCCGGGCGATTCCAGCGGTGTTTGGGTAAGCACAGGAAATCGCTGATAAGCGCCAGGCCACCGGGGGCACTGCATCGGGCAGAGCCGCGTCGACCTAACAAAGCAGAGTCTTCTATATGCGTTTGATGAAATCGAACCGGCCGTGGCTGCGCTGGGCGGCAGTGTGCGCAGTCACGTTGGGGGGAACCGTTCATGGCGTTGCGATGGCTCAGGAAGCCAACGCCGCTCGGTCGGACAACGCGCCTGCGGTCAAGCCGCAGGCAGGCGCAGCAGAATTGGCGCCAGCGAAGGAAAAGTCTGCCGAAGCGCAGAAGCCAGTCAATATCAACGAGTACGTTGTGCGCGGCAATACCGTGCTCGACGTGCGCACAATCGAAAAGGCGGTCACACCGTATCTCGGGCCGAACCGCACGCTCGCCGACATCGAAGCGGCACGCGATGCCTTGCTCGCGGCCTATCAGGCCAAGGGCTACCAGTCGGTGTACGTGGATCTGCCGGAGCAACAGGTCACCGGCGGCATCGTGTATCTGAAGGTGAGCGAGACCAAGCTGGGACGTCTGCGTGTGGTCGGCTCGGAATACCACTCGCCGCGCGAGGTGCGCGATCGCGTGCCGTCGCTGGCCGAGGGCAAGGTGCCGGACTTCAACGCCGCCCAGGCGGAACTCACGGCCCTGAACCGTACCGGCGAGCAACAGGTAGTGCCGCTCGTCAAGCAAGGCGCCGTGCCCGGCACGATGGACGTCGATCTCAAGGTCGAGGACACCAACCCGTGGCGGGCCAGCCTCAGCCTGAACAACGACCGCAGCGCCGATACGAAGCCGCTGCGCATGCTCGCCTCGGTGGGCTACGACAACCTGTGGCAACTCGGCCATCGCGTGTCGATGAGCTTCTTCGGCGCGCCGCAAGACTTCAGCCAGAGCAAGGTCTGGTCGGGATCGTATGTGGCGCCGTTGGGCGCTTCGCCGTGGACCCTCGAACTCAATGGCTATCAATCGGACAGCAACGTCGCCACCACCGGCGGTACCACGGTGCTCGGCAAGGGCCACGCGATCGGCCTGAAGACGACGTACACGCTGCCGGATACCGGTGCCTGGTACCACGCCTTCAGTGTGGGCGTGGACTTCAAGGACAACACGGAAACCACGCGCTTCGGCACCGCCGGCGATGTGGTGCCGCTCAAGTACGCACCGATCACGCTCGGTTACAGCGGCTTCTATCAGGACGAAGACCTGAGCGCCGGGCTGAATACGTCGATCGTCTCGGGCATGTCGAGTTTCCTTGGTTATGGCAGCAGTCCTGCCCAGTTCGATGCGAAGCGCTACAAGGCCTCGCCGAGCTTCATGGTGCTGCGCGCCGATGCGAACGGGACTTACACGTTCAGCGGCGGCTGGCAACTTTCGGCGCGCGTGGCCACGCAGATGACCGATTCGCCCCTGATCTCGAACGAACAACTGGCAGGTGGCGGCATGAACTCGGTGCGCGGCTACCTCTCGGCCGAGGCGACGGGCGACTACGGCGTGGTGGGTTCCATCGAATGGCGCACGCCACCGATCCCGCTGCTGGGACCGGTCGTCTCGAACTGGCGCGCCTACGCGTTCTTCGATGGCGCGCGACTGGGGCTGCGCGACGCGTTGCCCGAGCAGACGTCGCGGTACTCGCTGGCGTCGGTCGGCGTGGGCTCGTCGCTGCGGCTGACCTCGCACGTGACGGGCCGCGTCGATGCCGCGTATCCGCTGACCAACGGGCCGCGCACGGAGCGCTACAAGCCGCGACTGAACTTCAGCGTCACGGCAACTTATTGAGCGGATGGCGCGACCTGCCGGCGACCCGAAAACGATCCTTCCGAATTTCACGACACAACATTCACGACCTGATGCCCGATGCGCCAATTCAACGCATCGGGCGGCATAAACGGAGAAATACAGCCATGCGACGCATTCTTCCATTCCTGCTTGCGCTGATCGGCACGCTGATGCCGGTGCTCGCGCACGCCTGGTGGCAACCGGATTGGGCGTACCGCAAGCCGATCACCATCGATGTCGGCCCGCAAGGCGGCAACATCGCGGGCGACGCCGGCCGTGTGCCGATGCTGCTGCGCTTGCATACGGGTAACTTCAGCTTCGAAGGCGTGAACGAGACCGGGGCCGATCTGCGCTTCGTGGCCGCCGACGACAAGACCGTTCTCAATCACCAGATCGAGCAATTCGATCCGGTGCTGGGCATTGCGCTCGTGTGGGTCGATGTGCCCGCCGTGAGCGCAGGCGCCAAGCAACAGGTCTGGATGTACTACGGCAACCGTAAGGCACCTGCGGCCGGCAACGGCCAGCGCGTGTTCGACCCGGATTACACCGCCGTGTATCACTTTGGCGAATCGAATGTGCCGGCACGCGACACGACCGCTTACGGCAACAACAGTCAGAACCCGGTCGTCACGCTTGACGGCGCGATCATCGGCAAGGGGGCGCAAGTGGGCGCTTCGCCGATCGTGTTGCCGGCCTCGCCGTCGCTCGCGCTCGCCGCAGGCAGCCCGTTCACGTTCTCGGCCTGGGTGCGCCCGGAGAAGCTGGGCGCGAACGAAGCGATTTACGTGCGCCGCGACGGCGCCAACGATCTCGTGATCGGCGTCGATCAGGGGGTGCCGTTCGTGCAGGTGGGCGCTCAGCGCAGCCAGCCGGGTCAACCGATTCAGGCCGGTCAGTGGTCGCATCTGGCAGTCACGGCAGATGGCAAGTCGGTCACGCTTTACGTCGGCGGTCACGCGGCCACGACGCTCGCGCTCGCACTGCCCGCCCTGAACTCGCCGACGATCATCGGCGGCGACGCCGATGGCGCCACCGGTGGCCTCGCCCGCTTCTCGGGGGCTGTGGACGAAGTGCATCTCTCGAAGGTCGCGCGCAGCGCCGCACTGCTGCAAACGGACGCCGTCTCGCAAGGTGCCGAATCGCGTCTGATCGCCTTCGGTCCAGACGAGCAGCAAGCCGGCAAGAGCCACTTCGGTTTCATCCTCGCGGCCATGCCGGTCGACGCCTGGGTAGTGGTCTGTGTGCTGGGCCTGATGGCGTTGGTCTCGTGGATCATCATGATCACGAAAGGCCGTAGCTACGCTGCAAAGGCGCGCGCCAACAGTGCCTTCATGACGCAATTTCGCGAAGCCTCGGGCGCACCGCTCGACCAGATTGCGCGCACGAATCGCGTGCCGGAGGACGTGCGCGACCAATCGCCGCTGTGGCGACTGTACGAGGTTGCGCTCGGCGAATTGCATCGCCGTCACGAA
Organism: Pandoraea fibrosis; assembly: GCF_000807775.2. Taxonomy (NCBI): domain Bacteria; kingdom Pseudomonadati; phylum Pseudomonadota; class Betaproteobacteria; order Burkholderiales; family Burkholderiaceae; genus Pandoraea; species Pandoraea fibrosis. Next base: position 1,076,385 of record NZ_CP047385.1, read on the forward strand.
CTGGGCTACGACACGAGCGCGGTCTCGGACGCGACCATCAGCGCCATTCGCGCGTCGATGGACGGTGCGATGGTGCGCGAAGTCGAAGACATGAGCAAACGCATGAACTGGCTGTCGACGTCGATTGAAGGGGCGCCGTATGTCGGTCTGTTCGGCACCGTGATCGGGATCATGCTGGTGTTCGTCGTGGCGGCCATGGCGGGCGCGGTGGACATCAACTCGGTAGCACCGGGCATGGCCGCTGCACTGCTGTGTACGGCTGCCGGTCTCGGCGTGGCGATTCCCGCACTGTTCGGCTACAACTGGCTGGTGTCGCGCTCGGATGCGCTCTCCGCCGACATGGCCGTGTTCGTCGACGAGTTCACGACCCGCCTTGCCGAAGAGCAGGGCGAAGGCCGCCGTCAGCCCGTGCTGCAACGCGCCTGACGAGGACGAATCATGGCAAACGCAATGCGATTCGCGGCGAAGAAGCGCGCAGGTGGCATCAACATCACGCCGTTCGTCGACGTGCTGCTGGTGGTGCTGGTGATCTTCATTCTCACGAGTAACGCCAGTATTCCCGGCATCAAGGTCGATCTCCCGAAGGCCAGCTCGTCGGTGGCGCTCGAAAAACCGAAGACGAAGGCGATCACGGTCGATAACACCGGGCAGGTGTTTCTCGATGCCTATCCGGTGACGCTGACCGAGCTTGAGGATCGCTTGCGCACGGAAAAGGCGGTCACACCCGACTTCCCGGTGATCGTGCGCGGCGACGCGCAGGTGCAGTACGCCAAGGTTGTCGAAGTGCTCGACCTGCTGCGCCGGATCGATCTCAACCAGGTCGGCCTCGTGACCGGCAAGCCGCAGTAAGGAGCGCAGCGTGAAACCTCGCGATTTCGCGTCTAGCCCCGTGCGGCCCGCCGCCAGGCCGCCCAGTCCGGCGCTCGCGCTGTTGCGCCGGCGTGGCGCACTGATCGTTGGCGGCCTCGTCGTGCTCGGACTGATCGCCCTTTTCTGGCACTTGCTCACGGACAAGGCCAGCATGCGTCGCGAGGTCAACACCCCGCCGATGCTCATGCTGCCGCCGCCTCCGCCGCCCCCGCCGCCGCAGGAGAAACCGCCCGAGCCGCAGCCGGAGAAGATCAAGCCGGAAGTCGTCGAGCCGAAGCCGGCCGACCCTGTAGAGCCTCCGAAGGACGACACGCCGCCGAGCCCGACCAAGGATCTGGGCGATGCCGTGACGATCAATGGCGACGCGCAGGCCGGTACCGATGCGTTCGGCATCGGCGCGGGCAGCGGCGGCGGCATGACCGGTGGCGGGGGGGGATTGGGTAGCCGCTCGTATAGCGCGTGGCTGGCGAGTTCGCTGCAACAGGCGTTCGGGCGCGATCAACGCACTCGCACGCTGGCCTTCGACGACGTGCGCATCGATCTCTGGCTCGACGCCGACGGACGCGCCACACGCGCCCAGTTGGTACGGGGCACCGGTAACGCGGCGATTGACGATGCGGTGCTCGCGATGTTGCGCGACTTCCATGCAGAAGAGAAGCCGCCTGCATCGTTGCGCTACCCGCTGTCGATGAGCATTCGGGGGCGCAGGCCATGACGCGCACTACGGCGTCCGACACGCCACACATGCCGCAATCAGGACTTCCTTTTTACGCAAAAGTCACACACAAAATGAAAGCACTGGAACGTATGACCGACGCTCTCGCGCACCGACGTGCGCCTCGCGCAGCGGGCACCGCAGGCGCGGTGGCACTGGCGCTCGCGCTGCTGGGCGCCACGAGCCTGGCCCATGCACAGGCGCAGCCCGCCCCGAAAGATACCGCCATGGTCAAGCTGATCCGTGGTCTCATCAAGAGCGGCGCGATCGACAAGACCACCGGCGAAGCCCTTCTGGCACAAGCGGAGACGGAAGCCTACGCGGCATCGGCGGCAGCGCAGAAGGCGGCCGCCGCACCTGCCGTGGCGGCGGCGGCCGTGCCCGGAGGCGAGCCGGGCGACGTGCGCGTCCCGTACATCTCGCAGACCACGCGCGATCAGATTCGCGACGAGGTGAAGAACGAAGTGATGGCGCAAGCGAAGACGGAGGGCTGGGCTGCGCCGAACGAAACGCCGGAGTGGACCAAGCGCATTCACATCGAAGGCGACTTCCGCCTGCGCAACGAATCGCGCTTCTATTCGAGCAGCAACACGAACACGCAGATCGACTGGGCGCAGATCAACAAGGGCAATGGTTTCGACGTCAATTCGAACACCAATCTGACGCTCCCGCCGCTGCTCAATACCACGCAGAACCGCACCAACCAGTTCCGTGCCCGTGCACGCTTCGGCATCTTCGCTGACGTGTCCGAGCAGGTGAAGGCGGGGGTGAGACTGGCCAGCAGCAACGACGACAGCCCGGTGTCGACCAACTCCACGCTCGGTGGCGGTCTGAACAAGAAGAGCGTGTGGCTTGACCAGATGTGGATGTCGTATCAGCCGTTCGACTGGATGAAGATCACGGGCGGGCGCTTCACGCCGCCCTATGTCACCTCCGACATGCTGTTCTCGAACGACCTGAACATCGACGGCATTGCCGCGCAGTTCAACAAGGTGCTGCCGCAGAACCCGAACGTCGAACTGTTCGGCTCGCTCGGCTTCATCCCGCTGGAGTACTCGGGCGACAACTCGCCGTCGAACAGCCAGAGCAAGATGTCGAGCCAGACCAAGTGGATGCTCGGCACGCAGTTCGGTGCGAACTGGAAGCTCGACTCGAAGAACAGCTTGCGCGGCACGCTGGGGTACTTCGACTTCCGCAACATCACGGGTCAACTGTCGTCGCCTTGCGCGCTGTATGCAGGCCAGACGAGCTGCGATTCGGACTGGTCGCGTCCGGCGTTCATGCAGAAGGGCAACACGCTCATGCTGCTGCGTAACATCGCGCTCAACCCGCTCGATCCGGCCAATACGGCACAGCCGCAGTACGTCGGCTACGCCTCGAAGTTCCAACTGCTCGACTTGTCGGCCCGTTGGGACACGATGCTGGCCGGGCGCTATCCGCTGCGCTTCGACGTGAACTACATCCGCAACCTGGCCTACAACGAAGGCGAGATGTGGGCACGTGCGAACGGTGGCATCGTGAACAACTTCGGCGCGGGCGATGCAACGCGCGCCAACTTCAAGAGCGGTCCGAACGCCTACCTGTTCCAGGCGACCTTTGGCAAGCCGGTCATGGCGTCGCGCGGCGACTGGAACGTGTTGTTCGGTTACAAGCGTATCGAGCCGGATGCCGTGCCCGATGCCTACAACGACTCGACGTTCCACGGCGGTGGCACGAACGCGAAGGGTTACTACATCGGGGCTTCGTATGCCTTCGACAAGAACGCATGGCTCTCGGGCCGCTGGCTTTCGACGAAGGAAGTCTATGGTGCGCCGCTGTCGATCGACACGTTGCAGATCGAAGTCAACGCGCGATTCTAAGGAGGTGGTCATGAGTCAACAGCCCTCGCGCGCGATGAAGCGTCTGGCCTCAGGTGTGGCCGCCGCGGTGCTGCTCGCCGTGTGCTCCGTCGCCACGGCACAGACGCCGCAGGGCGCGCCGAGTATGGAAGAGCGTCTGCGCACGCAATTGCGCAGCACGACCGAGCAACTCCAGCAGGCGAAGAACGAACTCGCCGCACTCAAGGCCGGCGGCGCCACCGCCGGCGCACCTGGCAAGGACTCGCCCGAGGCGCTGAAGAAGGCGCTGGACGAAGCCCAGCGGCAACTTGCCGCGGAGCGTCAGGCGCGCGAGCGTCTGTCGCAGGACGCCCGGGCTTCGCAATCGGAAGTGAAGGCGGTGGCCGACAAGGCCAACGTGCAGATTGCGCAGTACCGCAATGCCTACGACGAACTGCTCAGGCTCGCGCGTCAGGCCGATGCGCAGCGCAAGCATCTCGCCGACGAGACGGCGGCGCAGCGAGTCGCGCTCGCGATGTGCAAGGAGAAAAACGATCGCCTCTACGCCGTGGGACAGGAAATCCTGACGGCCTACGAGACGATGGATGTGGCGACCGTGGTCGCCGCGCGTCAGCCGTTCGCTACGCAGACCCGCGTGAAGTACGAGCAAATCGCCCAGCAGTACGGCGACAAGCTGTACGAGGGCAAGTTCGACGAGCAACAGGCCGCTGCCGCCATCGCTGCAAAGCCTGCCGAAACGGCAGCGTCGTCGGCACCGGCATCGGTTGCAGCACCGGCAGCATCGCAGTAATACCGCGCGTGACGAGGGGGCGTGCACGGCGCACCTCGTCCTGAATTCGCATAACGATAGTTCGAGGATCACTGGCATGAACGAAGAGAACACGACACAACACGACAATCACGACGCCGAGCGAGCCGGTGCGCCGACGTCTTCGGGCGCGGCGTCGCCCGCCGACATCGTCACGTTCGTCACGTCCGCTCAGGTGGCAGATGCCATTCGCGCCGCCGGATGCGCGGTGTCGGTGCAACAAGACGATCTGGTCACGCGCCTGCACAGCGCGAGCCACGGTATCGGCTATCAGGTGCATTGGGGCAATCAGGCCGGTGCCGACCAGTATCTCAATTTCACGCTGAGCTGTCCGCTGCGCGTGCAGGGCGGCGATTTGCCCGACGGCCTGATCAACGAGTGGCATCGTTCGCGCCGCTTCGCCCGTGTGGCGGCGCACGGCGAGTTTCTCGTGCTGGAGATGGACGTCATTGTGGCGGGCGGCGTTTCCCCCGATTTCCTGAATTTCTCGATGCGACTCTGGGTCGAGATGATGGGACAGTTCTTCCTGCATCTTCGCAACTTCACACAGCAAGGCGCGGGCCAGATCCCGGGGGCCGGGGCATCGGGCGAAGCCCTTGCTGTTACGCCGGGCGATACGCTCGGGAGCGGCGATTCGCAGGTACCGATGACGCTTAACTAAAGCGTTACCGCGCGGCGCATCTTTTGCGCGTTTCTCGCCTGAGCCTCGGGAACCTCCCGCGCGCGGTTGTTTCACGTCCAGGTAGACGACTGGTTGGCCCGTAACCCGCCTACACCCCGTGGGCGCGTTACGGGCGTTTTTCGTGGGCGCTCGGGGACACCCGATGCCGTGAAATGCAGCACGATCGGCGGCACTGTCAAAGTACCGTCACAATCGCCCACCAGAATTCTCAGGAATTCTTACAAATTATTTTCGGACCGGGGAAACGGCTGACGCCTTGGCGCGCCACCGTGCGCTTTGCCTGCCGCAGAGGTCCCGGGATTCCCGATATTTCCGACCGCCTGCCATGCAAAGGCCCGCCGCCCGACATGATTGCCATTGCTCGCTCTGCACGTTTGCGATTCGCTGCTGCGGGCGTGCTGGTGGGCTGGCTGCTGTGCTGCATGCCGGGCGTTTCGCTCGAAAGCGCGTCGGCGGCGCCGCAGGCGCAATCGTTTGATTTCCCGGAGATGCCCTTGAAGGACGCGCTCGCCCGCTTCGATGCGCTCACGCGTATGTCCGTCTTCTACCCGTCTTCGCTGGTGGAAGGGCGCCGCTCGCATGCCGTCTCAGGTATTTATTCGCCGCGCGAAGCGCTCGACGTACTTCTCGAAGGCACGGGCGTGATGGCCGAGGCAACGGCGCAGAACGCTTTTGTTCTCGCGCCACTGGGCATGACGGACGTGCGGGACGCCACAACGCACAACTCGGCGCGGGTGGCCGACGACTACCACGCACGATTGCAGGGCAAGGTGTTGCAGGCGCTGTGCGCCATGCCATCGCTTTCGCCGGGGGAGTATCGATTGGCAATGACGGTGCAGGTCGGCGAGAACGCCAGGGTGGGGCGCGTGCGTCTGCTCGATACAACGGGGGATGCGCGTCGCGATGGGGCGATCCTGCGTCGCCTTCAGGGACTTGACGTTGGCATCGCACCTGCCGACACGTCGCATCCGTTCGTGCTGTTGCTGGTGCCAGCCGAATGCCGGGCGACTTCGTCCGCGTGTGCACCCTCGCCGTGTCCGGCGACGACGGAGCGATAGATGGTCGATACGCCCCGGGCATTCCTGCGCGATTTGCTCACGCAGCGTTACGAGGATCTCAAACGCAAACTGACCTGGCGTCTCGGGTCTGCCGAACTCGCCAGCGACGCGCTGCACGACACATGGGTGCATCTCGATGATCGCGCCGATCGCCAGAGCGACGTGAAGAGTCCCGGTGCGTATCTCATGCGCATCGCCATGAACATGGCGTTCGATCGCGTACAGCGCGAGCGCCGGTACATGAGCGACGACGAGATCGATGCGCTGATGACGGAGTTCGTGGACCCGGCGCCCGGCCCCGCGCAGACGGTGGAAGCGCGCGACGAGATTGCGCTGCTGGAGCGTTTGCTCGCCACCATGCCGCCGCGCCGCCGCGCGATCTTCATCGCGGTGCGGGTGCACGAGATGTCCAACGAGGATGTGGCGCGTCGCTTCGGCGTGTCCGCGCGTCTGGTCGGTCTTGAGCTCAAGCGTGCTCACGAGTACTGCATGGCCCATATGCCGAGGTCCGAATGAGCGAAGGATTGCCGATGGCGTGCGGGAAAACCGTCTCATGGAGTGAGACCTTCCGTCTCGTGCGAGAGGTGACGCCATGAGTGCCCGACCCGATACCCCCTTGCCGCCGAAGCGGCGTCTCGACGCGCTCGAGCGTCAGGCCATGGCATGGGTGCGGCGAATGGCGTCGGGGGAGATGACCCACGCCGACGGCGACACGCTGCGCGAGTGGGCGCGTCGTGACCCGAGCCATGCGCAAGCGCTGGCGAACGCGCGTCGTCAGTGGCAGCACCTGACTCAGGCGGCCCATCGGCATGCCGCGGCGGCTGCGGTATGCGCGGCCCCGGCCCCCGCGCGGTCGCCCGCACAGCATCGAAAGACCGAACGCGGCTTCGATCCGCGCCGTCGCTGGTGGTTGGCGGGCACCGCCGGGGCATTTGCGACCGCGGCCGGCGTCGCTGCGATCGGTGGTCCGCTTGGCTGGTTGCCGGGGACGGCCGCCCTGCACGCGGATTACCGAACCGGCACTGGCGAACAGCGCACGGTGGCGCTTGCCGGCAATGTGTCCGTCGAAATGAATACACGCACGAGCGTGGCGGTGCGCGCCGGTAGTACCGCGGGCATTGATCTGCTCGGCGGTGAAGCCGCGGTCGATACCACACGCGCGGCAGCGCCGTTCGAGATCGTTGCCGGGGCGGGGCGCACGATTGCGCATCGCGCCCGAGTGGAAGTTCGCAACGTGGCGCAGAAGGTGTGCGTCACCTGTATCGATGGTGTGGCCGAAGTTGTGCACACGGCGGGGCGCGTGCAACTGAGCGCGCGTCAACAACTGGTCTACGACGAGCGCGCGCTGCAATCGCTGGTGAATGTCGGCGACGGTGAAATGCCGGCATGGCGCGACGGCTATCTGCGATTCACCGAAGTCCCGCTGGGCGACGTCATCGACGAGATCAATCGCTATCGTCCCGGCAAGGTCGTGCTGATGAACGACAGGCTGGCGACGCGTCCGGTGACAGGACGCTTTGCGATCCGCTCGCTCGACGTCGCCCTCGGTCAGATCGAGCATTCGCTGCAACTCTCTGCGCACACCTTGCCGGGGGGCATCGTTCTGCTCGGATGACCCGGCGTGTTGGGCTTCGTGACGGCTTGACCCTGTCACGAAAGATTCAAATAAATCCTTGCCGATTGGCTCGTGCCGAACGGTCTTAGTCCCGAGAGCGTCAAGCGTTCGCAGCGCTTGAACGAAAACCTGCCAGGGCCGTCGCCGGCGTTGTCGCGAGACAACGTCCCACGGCCGCACGAGACGCCAGACGGGATTGAGATGACCATGCACAAGCGCGTAGTTTCCCTATCAACTCGCACGCGGGCCAGCACACGTCTGCTACGCATTCGACCGCTTGCCCAGGCCGTGGCCGTATTCGCCGCCAGTAGCGCCATGATTAGCGCGGCGCATGCGCAGCAGGCTTTCAGTAACGCGTGGTTTGCCGCTCGCGGTGCGGCGCAATCCACCGCGGCGCAGACGGGCCGCCTGCCGAACGGTATGCCGGTATCGTCGTTGCAGAATCCGGGGGAGCAACAGCAACGCGCTACGCAGGCCGTGCAGAATTCCATCGCCAATCTCGCCACGGCCGCGCAAGGCATTGCCGCGATGCAGGCTGCGCAGAACGCTGCGCGTCAGGCTGCTGCCGCAACACCCGAGACTATCCCCGACGGTCTGGCCGAAGGAGGCCTGAAGGTCGACACGAATAGCCTCACCGCCGGCTGGATCAATGCGAACAAGAAGATCGCACAGGATCGCGATGCCGCCGGCAACACCAAGGTGGCCATCGAGCAAACCGGCGAGAAGGCGATTCTGAACTGGGAGACGTTCAACGTGGGCCGTCGCACGACGGTCGAGTTCGTGCAGCAACCGGGTTGGGCGGTGCTCAACCGCGTGAACGATCCGCAGGCGCGTCCGAGCCAGATTCAGGGGCAGATCAAGGCCGACGGCACGGTGATGATCGTCAACCGCAACGGCATTCAGTTCTCGGGAACGGCGCAGGTCGATACGCGCAATCTCGTCGCGGCTGCGGTTGGCATGACGAACGATCAGTTCAATCGCGGCATCTACGGTGCCGCCGTGTCCGGCGCGACGGTGCCGACGTTTGCCAACGATCTTCAGGTGAGCGGATCGAGCGTGTCGCACACGGGGGCGAGCGCCGACGTGACGGTGGACGCGGGCGCACGCCTGAACACGCGGCGTCCGCAATCGGTGACGGAAGGCGGCGGCTACGTGTTGTTGCTCGGGCGCGAAGCGCACAATCGCGGCACGATCGTCACCCCCTCGGGGCAGACGGTCATCGCCGGTGGCGATGCGTTTGTGATCCGGCGCGGCGTCGGCACCGACGGCAATGTGAATTCGAGCACGCGCGGCAACGAAGTCGAGCCGAAGCTGTTGCCGGGGTCGACGGCCGGGCGCGTGAGCAACAGCGGTCTGATTCAGGCGGCGCTTGGCGACATCACGCTTGCGGGGCGTCAGATCGAGCAAAGCGGTGTGCTGGTCTCTACCACCTCGGTCAATGCGCGCGGCACGATTCACCTGACGGCGAGTGGCGACAGCAACGCCCTGGTGCGCGTGGCACCCGGCGCGCTCAACGCCATCGTGCTCGACCCGTCGGGCGATGCGGCACTCGATGCGCAACGCACGACGTTGCTGGCCGATGCTGCGAAGGCGGCGGAATCCGGGTTGTACAACCGCCGGGATCAGTCGCTCGTGCAAATCACGTCGTCTGGCGACGTATTGTTCGACAGCGACTCGCTCACCCTCGCCACGGGCGGGCAGATCAATGTGCTGGCCACCCGTCGCGCGATGGCGATGGAGCGCGCGAAGCTCGACGTCTCCGGCGCCGTGGGGGTGAAGGTGGCCATGTCGGCAAACAATGTCGAGGTGAACGTCCAGGGTAACGAGCAGCGTGACGCACCGAGTAATCGGGACACGCATTTGCTCAATAACCTGACCGTCTACATCGACCGGCGCTATCTCGTGCGTGTGCCTGCCGGCACACAGGGGTACACCACCGATCGCTGGTACACGCCGGGCGGCCTGCTGGAAGTCAGCGGCTATCTGAACACGGCGTCGCACAGCATCGGCGAGTGGGCGGCACAAGGCGGGACGGTGCAATTGGGCGGAGCCGAGGTGGTCACGCGCGCCGGTTCGCTCATCAATCTGGCGGGCGGCACGCTCGACGTGCAGACCGGCATGATCCGGCAAAGCTGGCTGCGCGGCGTCGACGGGCAGTTGTATCGCGTCGATAACGCGCCGGGCGATTTGCGGTACCTCGGGACGTATCGCGGGTTCGAGGCCGAACACGCCCGCTGGGGAAAGAGCACGACCGAGACGTTCGCCACGCTGTTCATCGCACCGGGGCAGCGTCTGGAGAATGGATACACCGTGGGGCGCGACGCCGGGCGGTTGATTATCTCGGCACCCTCTGCGGTGCTCGAAGGCGATGTCGATACCGCCGCTTACCAAGGCCCGCGTCAGACACAGGCTGCCGACCGGGGGCTTTACGACGGGTATCTGCAATCACCGCTTGCAGCACCGCGTGCCGGTCAGTTGATCGTCGGCAAGCTCACGCCTTACTACGACGACACCACGCTCACGTTGCGCGATAGCCCGTCGGCCATCGCGCGCACGATCAATGTCGGCGACGTTCAGGCGCTGGCGGCGGACATTGCGCAGGGGAGTGCGCTCGACACCCAGCGCGCAGGAAAGATATCGCTCGACGCAGGCTGGCTCAACCGTCAGCAGTTTGGCGGCGTGAAGCTGCTGGCGACAGATGCGCTGACGCTCACGCGCGACATTCGTGTAGCGGACGGCGGCGACGTTGGTTTGCATGCGACGCGAGTCGACATCGACGCGAACGTGACGGCGCGTGGTGGCTCGATTGCGGCGGGCAACATTGTGCAGCGCGTGCTCCAGGCGACGAACGGCGCGTGGGGCGATGTCCCTATCACGGACCCCGCGCTGATCGCCGGCGGCCAGTACGTCAAGGTGGCGCGTGGCGTGACGCTCGACACGCGTGGCCTGTGGAGCCGTGCGGACGATGATGAGGCGGGCATCCACGGTATGCCGTACCTCAATGGCGGCAATGTCATCTTCTCGACGACCGGCGACGTGCGAGTGGCGCAGGGCAGCACCATCGACGTCTCGTCGGGGGCCGTGCGGCTCGCGGGCGGCACGGTGCGTGGCGGCAAGGGCGGCAATGTGTCGCTGCTGGCCAGCCAGTACGACACGACTGGCAAGAGCGCTGGCGAGCTGCATGTCGACGGCGAGCTGCGCGGTTATGGCGTGAGCGGTGGCGGCACGTTGAAGCTGGACACCGGCAATGGCGTGGTGATCGGCGCGCCGACATCGCCTGGCTCGTCGCCCGATACATCGCTCGGTGTGTCGCTTTTCTCGACTGGCTTTTCCCGCTATGACGTCACAGGGCAACTGGGGTTGACGATAGCGGATGGCGCGCACCTCGACGTTGTCATGCCCGTGCTGAACGTCGACGGGCAAGCCGCGCGCGACACGCTCAGCGGCAGCGATCCGTCAGGCGTGTTGTCCGTCCTCCTTGCACCCGTCTGGCAAAGCGATGCCGCCAGGGGCACGATCACGCAGCGCAGCGGGGCCGATCTGGCGTTGTCCGCCGGCTCGCAACTCAAGCGTGGGCAACTGAGCGTGGGCGACGGGGCACAGATCGAAGTCGATCCGGGACGCAACATCACGCTCACGAGCAACGGGCAGATGACGGTGCTCGGCACGCTGCGCTCTGCATCGGGCACGGTCAGTCTGTTGCCTGGCCTGTTCGGTACCGGCGATGCGCAAGGCCGACCCGAGGGCACGTTCACACCGACATCGATCTGGCTGGGCGGCAATGCCGTCATCGATGTCGCCGCGCGCCCGATGGTGGCAAAGGACGCCTCCGGCGCAATTTCCGGCAAGGTGGCCGCAGGCGGCACCATCCAGATCGGCGCGAAGTATGTCGCGGGCGCTACCCAGGTCGAGGCAGCCGACGCGTTCGTTATCGTGCGCCCCGGCGCACGGCTCGATGCGTCGGGCACAGCCGCCGACGTCGATGTGCCGGGGCAGGGGCGCACGCACGTGGCAAGCAACGGCGGGGTCATCTCACTGGCGTCGGCACGCGGTCTCTATCTCGACGGCGATATGAAGGCGGCGTCGGGCGGCGCAGGCGCTGCGGGCGGTACGCTCAACGTGGTGCTCGAGACGCTGGCTTACGGCATGGTGGATCGGACCACGCTGCGCGGCAGCAATGTGGACGATTCCGTGCGCGTGGCGCACGAGATGATCGTCGCCCAGACGCAGGGCGGCAGCGCGCTCTCGGATACGCTGCGTCCGGGCGCGCTCGGCGGCGGACTGGCGTTGGGCAACGCACGCATCGGCGTCGATCGCGTGACGGCCGGCGGCTTCGACAATCTCTCTTTGCTCGCCAACGGGATGATGGATTTCGACGGCAACGTCAATCTGTCGCTCGGTCAGAGCTTGCGCCTCACCGCAAGTTCGTTTGGCTTGGCAGCGAACGCTGCACCGGGCGCGCAGGTCAGGTTTGCCGCGCCCTACGTGCAGCTTGCCGGCACGACACGCCAGCAATCCGATAACTTCCTCATGCCCAACCCGGTGAGTGGTTCGAGGAACAACGGACAGGGTGCCGGGGCGCTGGGGGTGCCGCTGCTCGACGATCAGGCGAAATTCGAAATCAACGGCTCGCTCATCGACGTATCGGGCCGGATGCAATTCGGCACCGCAGGGACCATCGAGACCAACGCCGGAACTCCCGTCAGTGTCTTGCGTAATGCGTTCGGCAATGTCGCCTTGCGCAGTACCGGTGACCTGCGTCTGCTCGACAAGACCGAAGTCTATTCGCCAGGCGACATGACGTTGGCCGCCGTGCAGATTTATCCGACACAGAACGCGAGCGCAATGATCGTCGTGGGGCAGCGTAGCTATCCGAGCGATTGCTGTGTGCGCCTGAACCAGTTGGACCCGACGCATGTTCTGACCATCGAGCGTGTGGGCGATACGCTGGCGGTGCAGCCGTATTCGCTGTTCGGCAGTCTCACCCTTAAGGCCGGGCAGATCCGTCAGGGCGGCGTGCTGCGCGCTCCGATGGGGACCATCACGTTCGGGGCGCCGATGGAGACGGAAGCCAACGGCATCCTGACCTTGTTGCCGGGTAGCGTGACGTCCGTGAGCGCGAATGGACTCGTGATGCCTTATGGCGGCTCGCTCGACGGACTGAGTTATCTCAATGCTGCCGTCGACGCGCGATACTCGCTCGCCGGCGGAGGACCGTCGGTCGTGGTGTATAGCCATGCGTTGGCTGTGGATCCGGGGGCCGTCATCGACCTCTCGGGGGGCGGCGAAATCCGGGGCGCCGCATTCCTCACCGGCCGTGGCGGCTCTACGGATGCCCGTCTCGCGCCGCTGATGCAAGTGGTGCAGACCGGCACAAAGGGAAGTTTCCGTCTGCCCTCCCTCTCGTCCAATCCGGTCTACGCCATCGTGCCTGGGGTACAGCCAGCCTATGCGCCGGTGGTAAGCGAGAACGGCGCGGGCGCCCCCCTCATGGGGCAGCAGATCACCATCGGCGCCGGGGTGCCGGGATTGCCCGCCGGCACCTATACGCTGCTGCCGTCGACGTTCGCGTTGCTGCCCGGCGCGTATCGCGTGGAGTTGCAGACGCAGTCCCCCGCGCAGGCGGGCCTCGCACCGGTCGCAATGCGCAATGGGTCGCTCACACTTCCGGCGCAATTGAGCGTGAGCAACACGAGCCTTCGTAACGCCACGCCGACGCAGGCCGTTCTGACTTCGGCGGATGTCCTGCGCACCTACTCGCAGTACAACGAGATGAGTTACGCGGACTTCGCCCGTGCCACGAGCGAACGTGTCGGAGCACCTCGTGCGCTGATCGAGGCGGACGCCAAGCGTCTCGATCTCTATTTCCTGTCGGATGTCTACCGGGGCAAAATCGCCGATACATCAGCGTTGCGCTTTCAGGGCTCGGCGAACGTCGCCCCGGCCAAGGGCGGTTACGGCGCCAGCCTGCTGGTCACCGCACCGTCCACCGGTAACTTTGAGATCCTCGGTGCAGGTGCGACACCCCGGCAAGACGACAAGTCGCTTATTTCGCTCAGAGCGGACGATCTGAACGCGATCGGCGCGGCGCGCATGGGGATTGGCGGACTACCCGTGGTCGCCGCCGACGCCACCGGGTCGATCCTCAGCGCCACCACAGCCGGGTTCACAGGCAACGCCTACAACGTTGTGCTGCGCGGTGGCGCAATGCTGCGCGCAAGCGAAGTGTTCATCGTCACGATCTCCACCGCCAAGGGCATTACCGTCGAGCAGGGGAGCGGCATCAACACACTCGGCTTCGGCATGCCGATGTGGGATTCCACAATGGGGTATACCTACACGCCGGGGGCGGCGGGGGTGCTGGCGGTGTCCAATGGCCGGCTCGCGATGCTATCGCCGTTGCCGACCGGCGCACAGGATTCCTTTGGCGCCGGGTACATCGACCTTGGCGTTTGCGCGTCGCCCGCCGCATGTGCAGGTGAAACGCTGCTGCTGTCCGAAGGCTCGATTGCGGTGGCGACTGACAAGCGATTCACGATCACCGATGCCGTGCGCTACGGCACGCGCCAACTGTCGCTCGCGGTCGGTCGGGTCAATGTTGGCGATCAGGCATCGCTGGATTCGCTTGCCGCTTCCGGGCGTCTGGCGGAAGGACTGACGCTCAACCAGACGGTGCTGTCGCGACTGTTACGCGGCGACCGGGCCTATGGCGCGCCTGCGCTCGAAAGCCTGTCTCTCATCGCTCGCGATTCGATCAATTTCTACGATTCCGTCGAGCTATCGACCATCGATGCTGCAACCGGAAAATCGAGCATCGATGTGCTCGTGCTGGGCACGCCGGCCATCTTCGGATACGGCGCGAGCGATGCACTCGCGCGTATTCGCACCGATCGGCTCGTGTGGACCGGCTCGAAGTCACCTGCGGGCGCCATCGTCGAGGGCGGGGCAGGCACCGGCAGCGGTCGCTTGTCGCTCGACGCACGGGAGATCGAATTCGGCTTCGGACCGGCCACGCAGCGCGACGTCAATCACGATATGAACCGCATGACCGTCGGTTTCTCGACAGTCGAACTCAACGCCAGCGAGCGGGTAACGGCTAACCAGAAGGGCAGCCTGTCCGTCTATCGCTCACAGAACGGGTGGAACGACCAGAAGCAGGATTTCGATTACAGCGGCGGTGACATCGTCATCGATACGCCACTGCTCACGGGGGCGGCAGGGTCGGTGAACCGTTTCGTCGCGGGCGGCAACGTGTCGGTGACGAACGCGAGTGCTCGCACGAGACCCGTGATCGACAACGGCAAGCTTGTGGCCGCGCTGGGGGCCGAAGTCGCGCTGAGCGCTGGCGGGGCAGCGAGCGTCGACACGAGCGTCGTGCTGCCGAGCGGCCGCTTGACCGTGGCCGCACAGGCGGATGTGACACTTGGTGATGGCGCCCAACTCGATCTGGCCGGACGCAAGCTCGATTTCTTCGACACCAGCAAATACAGCTGGGGCGGCGATATGGTCCTGTCGAGCGCCAACGGCAACGTTCGCCAGACCGCCGGGTCGCGCATCGATCTGTCGGCGCTGGAAAACCGGGCCGGCAAGCTCACCGTGACGGCGCTGTCACCGGTCAGCGGCGTCGTATCGCTGGCGGGCAAGGTGCTCGGCAGTGCCAGCGGTCGCTACGATGCGGGCGGCACGTGGGTGCCGTTCGCTGCGGGAGGCGTCGACATCCGCGCTCAGCACGTCGACGATTTCGGCGGGCTCAATGCTCGTCTGACCGACGGCGGCGTCTTTGGCAGCCGCAGCTTCCAGATCAAGCAGGGCAGTCTTGTCGTTGGCGACGAACTCAAGGCGCGTGAGATCACGCTCTCGATCGACGGGGGACGACTTGACGTGCTCGGGCGTGTCGACGCGAGCGGGGCACAAGCGGGCACCATTCGCCTCTCGGCCCGCGACGGCGTGACGGTCGGTGGCAACGCGGTGCTCGACGCGCACAGCACCACGCTGCGTCTGGACAGTTATGGGCAGCCCATCGAAGCTTCCAACCGTGCGGTCATCGAGATCAACGGCAATCAGGGACGTGTGGTGCTGGCCGACGGTGCACGGCTCGATGTGCGTGCCGGGACGAACGACGTGAAAGGCGCACCCCTGTCGGTCGGGACGGTCGAGATCAGCGCAAAGCGTCTGGGCGGTGCGAACGAAGCCCTGGGCAACGACATCGCGATCGATGCGGGCGGTAACGTCGTGATCGACGGTGCGCGCTCGATCACCGTCAACGGGATGTACCGCGACACCCAGGCACCGGCCGGCACCGATGTTTCCATCGACGGCCGTCCATATCAGCTCGTCAATCAAGCTTATCTGGACGCGCTTCACGCGCAGAACGAAACGTTCATGTCGAACGCGCTGGCCAATGGCGCGTTGCTCGCGCGGCTGGCCGGATTGCGCCGCTATACCGATGCCTTCCATCTGCGCCCGGGTGTCGAGATCGTCAGCGCGACGCCTGACGGCGACATTCACCTGGACGGCGATATCGACATGTCGCGCTATCGCTACGCGAGCCTGAACCCGAACACGCAGAAGACCGGTGTGTGGGGCAGCGGCGAAGCGGGCGCGCTGACGATTCGCGCCGGGGGAAATCTGAACGTCTTCGGCAGTCTGACCGACGGGTTCGATACCAGCAAGCTCACGCCGGGTGCGGACAACAAGGGGTGGGTGCTTACCAGCGGAACTGCAGGGTGGGGCGGCGATGCCGTGATCCCGGTGGGCGGGTTGGTGACGCTCGCCGCCGGCACGGAATTCCCGGCCGATCGCAAGCTTAACTACGACGTTCAGGTGGCGGCGACGAAGTTGCCTGCCGGCACGCGTCTGCCCGCCAGCATCACACTGAGCGCCGATCTGACGCTGCCGTCGGGCACTGTGCTTGGGGCGGCCGTGCGCGATGCGGCGGGCAACGTGGTGTACCCGGCGGGTACGGCGCTGACGTCGGCCCTTACCTTGCGCTCCGGCATGCAGATCGATGCCGGCATGGTGTTGCCTTTGGACGCGTCTGTGGCAGCGATGCGCTGGCCTGCGGGCGCTGTGATGCCGGTGAACCTCAAGCTCGCCGCCGATGTGTTGCTGCGCAAGGGCGCGATCATTCCGGCCGAGACCGACGTCAAGCTGCCGGGAGGCGTGCTGTTCGTCAACGTGCGCCCGGCGGATGCCGACGGTAATCAGGGGCAGATTCATGCGCTTGCGCCGATGCTTCAGGCGGGTTCGGCGTCGTGGTCGCTGCGGCTGGTCGCTGGCGCCGATACGTCGGCTGCCGATCCGCGTGCGTTGCAGCCGTTGAAGGCCGATGGACATCTGACGCTTGCAGACACGCACTACGGCATGGGCGTGCTCAATGTGCTCAAGCCGGGGACCGGCACGCTTGGCGTTTATCGCTGGGGGCCGGATGCTGCGGAGTTGGGCGCCGTCGAGGGCGAGATTGTGACGGAGGAAGACCTGATCAACTGGGGCATTTCCACGCCCGCGGACATCGACATGTGGAACGGGTACTACGATGCGTTCCGACTCGTGACGCCCGGCATTCCCGCCGAGTACGAGTTGAAGACGCAACCCGCTCGCGAACCTGTCTTCAGCGTGGTGCGTACCGGCACGGGCGATCTCGACATGCTCGCGGCGGGTAACTTCACGATGAGTTCGCCGTTTGGGGTTTATACGGCGGGTACGCAGGCGCGTGATGTGACGAGCGCCTATAACCTCGCACGGGCCACGATCAAGAATACGTCCGTGCTGGGGGCGGAGGGGGCGGCCTTCGAGTCATACGTCAGCGGTGCGCAGAGTCTCTACAGCGCGTGGTATCCGGAGCATGGCGGCAATCTGTTCGTGCGCGCTCAGGGCGATATTCGTGGCGACACCGTTGGCACACGTGACGGCTATCAACGCTCGACAAGTTTTGGTGTTCCGCGAGCGGTTCCGGATGCCGGCAATCTGGGCAATTGGCTGTGGCGCCAGGGATCGGGCTCCGTGATTGCGCAAGGGGGCGTGCCGAGCGCGTGGTGGGTCAATTTCGGGACGTATGTGGTCGGCAAGGAAGACGGCTACGCGGCATTCGAGAAGGTACCGTTCCTGGTGGGCTTTGCCGGACTTGGCACGCTCGGCGGCGGCAATGTGGTGCTCGAAGCCGGCGCGAACGCTGGCATGCTGGAGTCCCGCATGGGGGCAGGCAATAGTTACGGCCCAAGCGCGCTCGCTCGCAGCGAGGGCTTGAATGTCGCGGTAGGCAGCACCGGTCGGGTGTCGGCGGACGGTTCGCAGATTCAATTGACGGGCGGCGGCGATCTCGACGTGCGGATCGGCGGCGGTCTGAATCCTGTACGAGAAGTTCGTGCCATCACGCAGCCTGGTAGCTTGATCAAGGACTCGGCAGAGTGGCGCAATGGCAACCTTGGGCTGAACGGCACGTTCACGAACCTGCGCGGTGCCACGCGCATCGAAGCGGGGGCGCTGGGCGGTGTCGACGCGCTGTTCGGCGCCACCGATTTGCGCGAGACCCGGGCACGCGATGTGTTCACCCCCCAGATCGGCATGGCGACCGGGGGACCCACGCTGGTACTCGGCGACTCGACGATTCGCATCGACACACGTGGCGACCTGGTGATAGGCGGCTATGGCGATGCAACGCGCGCACAACAGCGCACCAACGGCACGCCGTTCACCGCGTCGGGCGTCAACTATAGTGGCGAAGGATTCAGTTGGTTCACGCTGTGGACGCCTTCCACTGCCATCGACTTGTTCAGTGCGGGCGGAAATCTCGCACCACTCACCGCGATGGCCGACCCGCGGGCAGGGGCGAACTACGCGTCGACCGACGGCCGTTTCGTGCTGCCTGCGACACTGCGCGCGGTCGCTGCTAGCGGCAATATTTACAACGGCTTTTCGGCAACTCGTATTCTCGATGCGGAGTCGAAGGTGACGATCGGCGACACGCCGGCGTTGCTGGCACCGGAGCCCGTCAGTTCGTTGTTCAGAGTGGCGCCCGACGGTGGTGCGCTCGAGATGATGGCCGGCCAATCCCTGTTCGGATCCGGGTTCCCCATCAGCCGTTCCGCGGCCGATCCCACGGCGTTACCTACGCCGCAAAACCCTGCCTTCATGGGGGGCGTGCGCAATGCATGGTTCGGCCGTGCTTACCTCACGAACGTGCGACAGGATGCCATCGCACCGCAACTGCTGTTCTATTACAGCCCGGATTCCGCGACACGGTTCCCGATGTTCAGCCTGACCCCGGCGACCGTCTCCGGCTATGACTTCACCGGCATCGCGCCGGCCCGTTTCTATGCACTCACGGGCGATATCGTCGGACTGCAAACGGGCGGCATTGACTACCGCGGCAGCATAACGCCCGTCGCAGGCACGCAGCCGACCTGGTACGAAGGCAATGGCGCCGTGGCGATTCGGGCCGGGCGAGACATCGTCAACTCGGGAACGCCGCTCGGCACCTATTTGAGCACCAACGCTGACTTCGCCGGCTGGACCACCACGCCCGATTTCACTGATCCGGTCAACAATCCGGGACGCCCGATGAGGGTCGCGTCGACGACGATGCGCGGCAACCTGATCGTGCAGAACTCGGCGGACGATGTCTCCGTGGTGTCGGCGGGTCGGGACATTCTTTACAGCACGTTCTACGTGGCGGGCCCGGGTTTGCTGGAAATCACGGCGGGGCGCAACGTCTTCATGGGCGACAAGGCCGAGTTGCGCAGTCTCGGCGCGCTCGCCAACGTCAAACCCGGCGACCGGAGCAACGGGGCTGCGATTGCGGTAGCGGCGGGTGTCGGACCCCGAGGGCTCGACGGCATCGACTTCAAGGCGTTCGCCGCCCGGTATCTCGATGCAGCGAATCTGGCAGACGGTGGACGGCCGCTCGCCGATCAGCCGGGCAAGGCAGTCGTTGTGTACGGCGGAGAACTCACGCTTTCCGGATGGTTAGGTCAGGAGTTCGGCTATCGCGGAAATGCGGCAGGCGCCGATGCGTTCCTCGTCACTAAGCAGGCAGAACTCGACGCGGCGAGTCAGGCTGCCGGTGGCGCAGGCGGCATCGCCAAACGGGATCTGCGCAATGAGTTCGCGCAGCAAAGCCAGTTGTATCTCGTGAATTGGCTCGCGACACGCTTCGGCGGCCGCAACGCGCTCGGGCGACATTTCGATGCGGCGTCGATGGATGCCCGTCAGTTCTTCGACGCCTTGCCGCCCGAGCACCAGCGCGCGTATCTGCGCGATGTGTACTTCGCGGAACTGCGCGCTTCGGGGCGTGAGTACAACGATGCGAGCGGCCCGCGCGCGGGTAGTTATCTGCGGGGGCGCGAGGCCATCGCCACGCTCTTCCCCGAGCAGGACGAGAGCGGTGCGTCGCGTCAGTATGACGGCAGTCTCACGATGTACAGCAGTGCGCTCTACTATCTGCAAAACCTGGATCGCCAATCGACGACACGTCCGGTGCCTGGTGTGAAGTATTTGACGCAGGCGCAATGGGTCGCGCGTGGCAGTCCTGCGTATGATGTTCCTCACTATGAAGTTCAAGACGCGGGCATCCATACCGACTTCGGCGGCGGGGTGAGCATCATGACGCCGGGCGGACGGACGCTCGTTGGCGTGGACGGTGGTTTTGTGCCGGCTGAAGGCTCCGGTGTGCTCACGCAGGGGCGCGGCAACATCGACATGTATGCGCGAGATAGCATTCTGCTCGGTCAGAGTCGTGTATTCACCACGTTCGGCGGCAATATTCTCGCGTGGTCGGCGCAGGGCGACATCAACGCGGGCCGTGGATCGAAATCGACGGTGGTCTACACACCGCAGCGTCGTGTCTATGACGACCTCGGACTTGTAGCGCTCTCGCCGACAACTCCAAATACGGGCGCTGGCATTGCCACGTTGAACCCGATCCCTGAGATTCCGCCGGGCGACATCGATCTGATTGCGCCGCTTGGCACGATCGACGCGGGGGAGGCGGGGATTCGGGTGTCCGGTAACGTGAACATCGCGGCGCTGCGGGTGATGAACGCCGAAAACATTCAAGTGCAGGGCAAGTCCGTTGGTATTCCGACGATTGCGGCCGTAAATGTGGGCGCGCTCACGAATGCCAGTGCGACGGCGGCGCAGGCGGCCGCGGCGGCACAGGACGCGGTGGCTCGCGATCGGGCGTCGGCGCGGCAGGGCCAGCCGTCGATTTTCTCTGTTCGCATGCTCGATACGGGGACGTCGAACGATGCGACCGGCAAGCCGCGTGCCGATAGCACTCGGATGTTCCGCTACGATCCTGCGTCGCCCGTACAGGTGCTCGGCCAGATGAACCTGAGTGAGGCGCAGTTGCAGGCGCTCACGCCCACGGAGCGGAAGAATCTGATGCGCTGAGGCTGGAACGACTCTCCTTGATGGGGAGAGTCGTTCGACGGCAGCCTGATGATCAGGGTGACCACTATATATAGCGGGCCAACGGAAGGAATTTGCCGGCCTTTCAAAATAGTTTCACAAAGGGCTTGCGCAGTTCGTCGAAGGTGACTAATATCTCGTCTCTCGCAACGACAGCGGCGCAGCGAAAGCGGCGACGACGTGGAAGCGACGGGCTGGAAAGCCCGGTGGTTAGGGGTTTTGGAGCTTGTGAGTCGCTACGGCGATGAGCGAAGAGAAGCGAAAAAAACTGTTGACGACGACGAGAAGCTGCGACATAATCTCACTTCTCTGCTGCTGATGCAGCGACGCAGAAAACGAAGCGACGGCGCGGTAAGTGTGCGACGAAGCGAAGTCAGATGCGATTGATCTTTAAAAATTGAACAACCGATAAGTGTGGGCACTCGATGAATAGTGCGTCTGCTTCGGCAGATTAGCTTTAAATTTATTGAGGCTCACATAGTAATAGGTAAGTTAAGTAATTAACTTGTCAGCATACTTTGAGAGCGACCGGTTCGAGTGATTTATCACGAAAAACCGAAAACAGTAACAGGTTTAAACTGAAGAGTTTGATCCTGGCTCAGATTGAACGCTGGCGGCATGCCTTACACATGCAAGTCGAACGGCAGCACGGGTGCTTGCACCTGGTGGCGAGTGGCGAACGGGTGAGTAATACATCGGAATGTACCTTGTAGTGGGGGATAGCTCGGCGAAAGCCGGATTAATACCGCATACGCTCTGAGGAGGAAAGCGGGGGACCTTCGGGCCTCGTGCTACAAGAGCAGCCGATGTCAGATTAGCTAGTTGGTGGGGTAAAAGCTCACCAAGGCGACGATCTGTAGCTGGTCTGAGAGGACGACCAGCCACACTGGGACTGAGACACGGCCCAGACTCCTACGGGAGGCAGCAGTGGGGAATTTTGGACAATGGGCGAAAGCCTGATCCAGCAATGCCGCGTGTGTGAAGAAGGCCTTCGGGTTGTAAAGCACTTTTGTCCGGAAAGAAATCCTCTGGGTTAATACCTCGGGGGGATGACGGTACCGGAAGAATAAGCACCGGCTAACTACGTGCCAGCAGCCGCGGTAATACGTAGGGTGCAAGCGTTAATCGGAATTACTGGGCGTAAAGCGTGCGCAGGCGGTTTTGTAAGACGGATGTGAAATCCCCGGGCTTAACCTGGGAACTGCATTCGTGACTGCAAGGCTAGAGTATGGCAGAGGGGGGTAGAATTCCACGTGTAGCAGTGAAATGCGTAGAGATGTGGAGGAATACCGATGGCGAAGGCAGCCCCCTGGGCCAATACTGACGCTCATGCACGAAAGCGTGGGGAGCAAACAGGATTAGATACCCTGGTAGTCCACGCCCTAAACGATGTCAACTAGTTGTTGGGGATTCATTTCCTTAGTAACGAAGCTAACGCGTGAAGTTGACCGCCTGGGGAGTACGGTCGCAAGATTAAAACTCAAAGGAATTGACGGGGACCCGCACAAGCGGTGGATGATGTGGATTAATTCGATGCAACGCGAAAAACCTTACCTACCCTTGACATGTACGGAATCCTGCTGAGAGGTGGGAGTGCTCGAAAGAGAACCGTAACACAGGTGCTGCATGGCTGTCGTCAGCTCGTGTCGTGAGATGTTGGGTTAAGTCCCGCAACGAGCGCAACCCTTGTCCTTAGTTGCTACGCAAGAGCACTCTAAGGAGACTGCCGGTGACAAACCGGAGGAAGGTGGGGATGACGTCAAGTCCTCATGGCCCTTATGGGTAGGGCTTCACACGTCATACAATGGTCGGTACAGAGGGCTGCCAAACCGCGAGGTGGAGCTAACCCCAGAAAACCGATCGTAGTCCGGATCGCAGTCTGCAACTCGACTGCGTGAAGCTGGAATCGCTAGTAATCGCGGATCAGCATGTCGCGGTGAATACGTTCCCGGGTCTTGTACACACCGCCCGTCACACCATGGGAGTGGGTTTTGCCAGAAGTAGGTAGCCTAACCGTAAGGAGGGCGCTTACCACGGCAGGATTCATGACTGGGGTGAAGTCGTAACAAGGTAGCCGTAGGGGAACCTGCGGCTGGATCACCTCCTTTCTAGAGCATGCACTGGAAGTTGAGTGTTCACGCTTATCGGTTGTTTGACTGCGTAGATCTAAGTCGGGTCTGTAGCTCAGGTGGTTAGAGCACCGTCTTGATAAGGCGGGGGTCGAAGGTTCAAGTCCTTCCAGACCCACCAATCTCTTTCCACCGACGCCTGGTAGAAAGAAATCTGGCTGAGGCAAGGCACAAAAAGCCGCGGCATACATTGGTATGCAAGGTTTTTTGTAACGCCGCATCAGACTGATTTGGGGGGCATAGCTCAGCTGGGAGAGCACCTGCTTTGCAAGCAGGGGGTCGTCGGTTCGATCCCGTCTGCCTCCACCAATTCCTTAGATCACACATCGATGTCAGTCAAAAGCTTTTACGTCTGTAGTAAATCCCAATAGTGATTTAGCGTGAACGTTTTTGAATGACAGCAATGTCATGCAGTATTTGTTCTTTAACAATTTAGAAGAAGTAGTAGTACAACGGAAGCGCGTTAGAGATGGCGCGTGGAAATTGTACGGGTTGTGATTGTATCAACCAGTATTTAAGTGATCGAAAGATGACTTGGAATACGGCACAACGCGATAACTCAACCTATAGCTGGAAGACATTCTGGTTATAGGGTCAAGCGAATAAGTGCATGTGGTGGATGCCTTGGCGATTACAGGCGATGAAGGACGCGATAGCCTGCGAAAAGTTGTGGGGAGCTGGCAAATAAGCATTGATCCACAAATGTCCGAATGGGGAAACCCGGCCTTTTAGGTCATCCTAGACTGAATACATAGGTCTAGCGAAGCGAACGCGGCGAACTGAAACATCTAAGTAGCTGCAGGAAAAGAAATCAACCGAGATTCCCAAAGTAGTGGCGAGCGAAATGGGACCAGCCTTCAAGATTTAGCACCGGTGTTATCAAAACGGAATGGAAAGTCCGGCCATAGTGGGTGATAGCCCCGTATGAGAAAACCCTGGTGTGGAACTAAGCTTGAGACAAGTAGGGCGGGACACGTGAAATCCTGTCTGAAGATGGGGGGACCATCCTCCAAGGCTAAATACTCGTAATCGACCGATAGTGAACCAGTACCGTGAGGGAAAGGCGAAAAGAACCCCGGGAGGGGAGTGAAATAGATCCTGAAACCGCATGCATACAAACAGTCGGAGCCTCGTAAGGGGTGACGGCGTACCTTTTGTATAATGGGTCAGCGACTTACATTCAGTGGCGAGCTTAACCGAATAGGGAAGGCGTAGCGAAAGCGAGTCCGAATAGGGCGTTCAGTCGCTGGGTGTAGACCCGAAACCAAGTGATCTATCCATGGCCAGGATGAAGGTGCGGTAACACGTACTGGAGGTCCGAACCCACTAATGTTGAAAAATTAGGGGATGAGCTGTGGATAGGGGTGAAAGGCTAAACAAACTTGGAAATAGCTGGTTCTCTCCGAAAACTATTTAGGTAGTGCCTCGTGTATCACCTTCGGGGGTAGAGCACTGTCATGGTTGAAGGGTCCATTGCGGATTACTTCGCCATAGCAAACTCCGAATACCGAAGAGTGCAATCACGGGAGACAGACATCGGGTGCTAACGTCCGGTGTCAAGAGGGAAACAACCCAGACCGCCAGCTAAGGTCCCTAAATATTGCTAAGTGGGAAACGAAGTGGGAAGGCTAAAACAGTCAGGAGGTTGGCTTAGAAGCAGCCACCCTTTAAAGAAAGCGTAATAGCTCACTGATCGAGTCGTCCTGCGCGGAAGATGTAACGGGGCTAAGCAATATACCGAAGCTGCGGATGCGAGCTTGCTCGCATGGTAGGAGAGCGTTCTGTAAGCCTGTGAAGGTGTCTTGTAAAGGATGCTGGAGGTATCAGAAGTGCGAATGCTGACATGAGTAGCGATAAAGGGGGTGAAAGGCCCCCTCGCCGTAAGCCCAAGGTTTCCTACGCAACGTTCATCGGCGTAGGGTGAGTCGGCCCCTAAGGCGAGGCAGAGATGCGTAGCTGATGGGAAGCAGGTTAATATTCCTGCACCGTCGTATGATGCGATGGGGGGACGGATCGCGGAAGGTTGTCCGGGTGTTGGAAGTCCCGGTCCCTGCAGTGGAGAAGGCGCTTAGGCAAATCCGGGCGCGTAATTCAAGGCTGTGGGGCGAGCGAACTTGTTCGCGAAGCAATTGGAAGTGGTTCCAAGAAAAGCCTCTAAGCTTCAGTCATACGAGACCGTACCGCAAACCGACACAGGTGGGCGAGATGAGTATTCTAAGGCGCTTGAGAGAACTCGGGAGAAGGAACTCGGCAAATTGGTACCGTAACTTCGGGATAAGGTACGCCCTTGTAGCTTGACTGGCCTGCGCCAGGAGGGTGAAGGGGTTGCAATAAACTGGTGGCTGCGACTGTTTAATAAAAACACAGCACTCTGCAAACACGAAAGTGGACGTATAGGGTGTGACGCCTGCCCGGTGCCGGAAGATTAAATGATGGGGTGCAAGCTCTTGATTGAAGTCCCGGTAAACGGCGGCCGTAACTATAACGGTCCTAAGGTAGCGAAATTCCTTGTCGGGTAAGTTCCGACCTGCACGAATGGCGTAACGATGGCCACACTGTCTCCTCCCGAGACTCAGCGAAGTTGAAGTGTTTGTGATGATGCAATCTACCCGCGGCTAGACGGAAAGACCCCATGAACCTTTACTGTAGCTTTGCATTGGACTTTGAACCGGTCTGTGTAGGATAGGTGGGAGGCTTTGAAGCAGGAACGCTAGTTTCTGTGGAGCCGTCCTTGAAATACCACCCTGGCTTGTTTGAGGTTCTAACCTAGGTCCGTAATCCGGATCGGGGACAGTGCATGGTAGGCAGTTTGACTGGGGCGGTCTCCTCCCAAAGTGTAACGGAGGAGTACGAAGGTACGCTAGGTACGGTCGGAAATCGTGCTGATAGTGCAATGGCAAAAGCGTGCTTAACTGCGAGACTGACAAGTCGAGCAGGTGCGAAAGCAGGTCATAGTGATCCGGTGGTTCTGTATGGAAGGGCCATCGCTCAACGGATAAAAGGTACTCTGGGGATAACAGGCTGATACCGCCCAAGAGTTCATATCGACGGCGGTGTTTGGCACCTCGATGTCGGCTCATCTCATCCTGGGGCTGTAGCCGGTCCCAAGGGTATGGCTGTTCGCCATTTAAAGAGGTACGTGAGCTGGGTTTAAAACGTCGTGAGACAGTTTGGTCCCTATCTGCCGTGGGCGTTGGAAGTTTGAAGGGGGCTGCTCCTAGTACGAGAGGACCGGAGTGGACGAACCTCTGGTGTACCGGTTGTCACGCCAGTGGCATCGCCGGGTAGCTATGTTCGGAAGAGATAACCGCTGAAAGCATCTAAGCGGGAAACTCGCCTTAAGATGAGACTTCCCTAGGAACTCGATTCCTTTGAAGGGTCGTTCAAGACCAGGACGTTGATAGGTCAGGTGTGGAAGCGCAGTAATGCGTTAAGCTAACTGATACTAATTGCCCGTAAGGCTTGATCCTATAACCAGTGTGTTTTCCCTGGTTTGAGTGACGTGTGTGCCCCAATGGCGCTGATACGCTCACAACCCAATTACATGTAGTACTACGCTTCTTCTGAATTGGTTTTGTTGCACGCCTAGTGCAGCAAGACATACAAGTTATGCCTGATGACCATAGCGAGTTGGAACCACCCCTTCCCATCCCGAACAGGACCGTGAAACGACTCCACGCCGATGATAGTGCGGATACCCGTGTGAAAGTAGGTAATCGTCAGGCTCCCCTAAAGACCCCTTGCTACAACGCGTAGCAAGGGGTTTTTGCTTTGTGTGATCGCTTTATCCTGTGACTTGCGGGGTGGTTCAAGCGCCGGGCAAGCGGGCTGGTCTTGGTGCTTTGGAATGCCCTGCGATGCTGGTAGCAGTTGTTCGTTGCAGAGCGAAAGCTTCCGCCTGTAATCGTCATTTCCGTCGGGCTCACATTTCCGCACAACAGGCGGGCGTCGGCGTTCGTTTCCGCGGCTTCGGTGCGGCGCATGAGAAGGCCTGCCTACCCGGTGTGATGCCTCCACACGCCTGAGGATGTACGCCAATCATCTGACGCTCGGAGGGGTTGAGTGCTACGCCTGTCATTACCGGATCTGGCAAGACCCTAGTGCGCTCCAATGACCGCATCTGGCCTGTCTTGGAGACGATATGGGACTGACGTTCGATTTCTCCCGGAGGCTGACGGCGGCACCGAACGTCTCAACGCTTTGGGGGGTATGTGCATGAAAGACGCCGGCTCCGCAGGGCGTTACCAGGTCACCGAGCTGCTGGACGGTGGAGTGCTGAATGATCGCCGCAAACAGCCCGGAGACGCGCAGGCTTATCTCATCCGTCGTGATGCGGCGTTGACGCCTTTGGCTTACGGCAAACGCATGATTCAACCGGTTGATGGCGTGCTTAACTGCAACTGGGAGCGCGGCATCCGGATGATCTCCATGGCAGCGGATATTGTGGTTGATTGCTGCGATGACCTGGGAGCGACCATTGCCAGTCGCCCGAAAGCCACGCGAAGCATCTCGCAAAAGCTCGGGCGGGAATTCCATAACGCACGAGACAGCCTGAGCCGGTACGTCGACGCCTGATGCCGCCGGATATTGATGTCAACGTGCCGTTGGGAATGATCGAGATCCGGCCCTGATTCACATATTCAAGCAAATCAAAGACTTGCCGCATATAGTGAAAATCCGCAGAGCATCAGGCACAAAAACTGCGTATTTAATGCATGGAAGGTGTTGACAAGGCCGGGGGACATCTCCATAATTGCAAATTCTCTGCGGAGGGGTGCCCGAGTGGCTAAAGGGGGCAGACTGTAAATCTGTTGGCTTACGCCTACGTTGGTTCGAATCCAACCTCCTCCACCAGAATGCGGAAGTAATGAGCGTCGGAAACCTCGGTCTCCGGCGCTTGTTACGAAGAAGCGAGAGTCGGAATCCAAGCGGGTGTAGCTCAATGGTAGAGCAGAAGCCTTCCAAGCTTATGACGAGGGTTCGATTCCCTTCACCCGCTCCAGGTGACGCGCAGAAGCAGTAGAAGTAACAGGATTCGCCCATGTGGCTCAGTGGTAGAGCACTCCCTTGGTAAGGGAGAGGTCGGCAGTTCGATCCTGCCCATGGGCACCAAAAGATAGTGTGAAGCGCGGCAATCAACATGCCGAGCAACCTCGGCAATAGATAACCCCGTTAGGAGTCGAAAATGGCAAAGGAAAAGTTTCAGCGGACCAAGCCGCACGTAAACGTTGGCACCATCGGTCACGTTGACCATGGCAAGACGACCCTGACGGCCGCTATCGCAACGGTTCTGTCGTCGAAGTTCGGCGGCGAAGCCAAGAACTACGCTGACATCGACGCAGCGCCGGAAGAAAAGGCACGCGGTATTACCATCAACACCGCACACATCGAGTACGAAACGGCTAACCGCCACTACGCACACGTTGACTGCCCGGGCCACGCCGACTACGTCAAGAACATGATTACCGGTGCTGCCCAGATGGACGGCGCTATCCTGGTTTGCTCGGCTGCTGACGGCCCGATGCCGCAGACGCGTGAGCACATCCTGCTGGCTCGTCAGGTTGGCGTGCCGTACATCATCGTGTTCCTGAACAAGTGCGACATGGTCGACGACGCCGAGCTGCTCGAGCTGGTCGAAATGGAAGTTCGCGAACTCCTGTCGAAGTACGACTTCCCGGGCGACGATCTGCCGATCATCAAGGGTTCGGCCAAGCTGGCGCTGGAAGGCGACAAGGGCGAACTCGGCGAAGCCGCCATCATGCAATTGGCTGAAGCCCTCGACACGTACATCCCGACGCCGGAGCGTGCAGTCGACAAGGCATTCCTGATGCCGGTGGAAGACGTGTTCTCGATCTCGGGTCGCGGTACGGTTGTGACGGGTCGCGTTGAGTCGGGCGTGATCAAGGTCGGCGAAGAAATCGAAATCGTTGGCATCACGCCGACGGTCAAGACGATTTGCACGGGCGTTGAAATGTTCCGCAAGCTGCTCGACCAAGGTCAGGCAGGCGATAACGTCGGTATTCTGCTGCGCGGCACGAAGCGTGAAGAAGTCCAGCGTGGTCAGGTTCTGGCCAAGCCGGGTTCGATCACGCCGCACACGGACTTCACGGGCGAAGTGTACGTTCTGTCGAAGGATGAAGGTGGTCGTCACACCCCGTTCTTCAACAACTACCGTCCGCAGTTCTACTTCCGCACGACGGACGTGACGGGCTCGATCACCCTGCCGGAAGGCAAGGAAATGGTCATGCCGGGCGATAACGTTTCGATCACCGTCAAGCTGATCGCTCCGATCGCCATGACGGAAGGTCTGCGTTTCGCAATCCGCGAAGGTGGCCGTACTGTCGGCGCCGGCGTGGTTGCAAAGATCTTAGCTTAAGCCGGTACCTTAACGGTCCGCGCTTACGGGGTCAGCTTTTGGCGGCTGGCCCCTCTGCTGTTTTAGGGGTATAGCTCAACTGGCAGAGCGTCGGTCTCCAAAACCGAAGGTTGGGGGTTCGATTCCCTCTGCCCCTGCCAAACAACTGTCTGCAAGCTGGAAATGGCGAATTCTCCCGTAGAAACTGTGCGTACGACTGGCGACAAGCTGCTGCTGGCACTGGCCGCAGTGCTGGTGATTGCTGGCGTCGTGGCGTTCTACGCGTTGGAGCAACAGGCACTGTACGTGCGTGTCGCTGCCATCGTCGTCGTTCTGGCCATCGCAGCAGGTGTTGCATTGGCATCGCAAACCGGCAAAGGCTTCCTGGCTTTTGCCAAGGATGCGTATCGGGAAGTGGGTAAGGTCGTTTGGCCGACCCGTAAAGAGGCCGCTCAAACGACCGCGATTGTCTTCGCGTTCGTCATCGTCATGGCGTTGTATCTGTGGATCAGCGATAAGACGATTGAATGGGCAGTGTTCTCTTTGATTCTTGGCTGGAAGTGATATGTCTGATACCGGGGCTGCACCGAGTAAGAAGCGCTGGTACGTCGTTCATGCTTATTCCGGCATGGAAAAGAGCGTAGCCAAAGCGCTTCGCGAGCGCATTGCGCGCGCTGGCATGGAAGACTACTTCGGCGAAATTCTCGTTCCGACCGAAGAAGTTGTTGAAACAAAAGGTGGCCACAAGTCGGTCACCGAGCGTCGTTTCTTCCCCGGCTATGTGCTGTGTGAGATGGAAATGACGGACGACACGTGGCACTTGGTGAAGAATACCGCCAAGGTCACCGGCTTCGTCGGCGGTACGGGCAATCGTCCGATTCCGATCCGACAGGCCGAGGTCGACAAGATCATGTCGCAAATCAAGGACGGGGTGGAAAAGCCGCGTCCCAAGACGTTGTTCGAGGTGGGCGAGTTGGTTCGAGTCAAGGATGGTCCTTTCACGGACTTCAACGGCTCGGTGGAAGAAGTGAACTACGAAAAATCTCGCCTCCGTGTTTCCGTCACCATTTTCGGACGGGCGACTCCGGTAGAACTGGAGTTCGGACAAGTCGAAAAGATCTAAGAATAAAATGCGCCGGCGCGACGTCCGGCGCGTTTTTGCGTTGGTGACAGCCGTCGCCGAGGAGCGCCAGTAGCCGGATTTCCGGTGAAAACGCGCTATGACTCAACCCCGAATATGCGCCACATATTCGTTCCGGAGTAAACCATGGCAAAGAAAATCATCGGCTTTATCAAGCTGCAGATTCCTGCAGGTAAAGCCAATCCGTCGCCCCCCGTGGGCCCGGCACTGGGTCAACGCGGCCTGAACATCATGGAGTTCTGCAAGGCGTTCAACGCGCAAACGCAGAGCCTCGAGCCGGGTCTGCCGATTCCGGTGGTGATCACCGCATTTGCAGACAAGAGCTTCACGTTCGTCCTGAAGACCCCGCCGGCAACGGTGCTGATCAAGAAGGCTGCCAACCTGCAAAAGGGTTCGAGCAAGCCGCACACCGACAAGGTGGGCAAGATCACCCGCGCACAAGCGGAAGAAATCGCGAAGACCAAGATGCCTGACCTTACCGCCTCCGATCTGGACGCTGCGGTTCGCACCATCGCTGGCAGCGCACGTTCGATGGGCATCACGGTGGAGGGTCTGTAATGGCTAAGATCTCTAAGCGTCAACAAGCACTGGCCGCCAAGGTCGACCGCAACAAGCTGTACCCGGTCGGCGATGCTCTGGCCCTGGTCAAGGAATGCGCAAGCGCCAAGTTCGACGAGTCGATCGACGTCGCCGTGCAACTGGGCGTGGATGCGAAGAAGTCGGACCAAGTGGTTCGTGGTTCGGTCGTTCTGCCGGCAGGTACCGGCAAGTCGGTTCGCGTGGCCGTTTTCGCCCAAGGCGAAAAGGCTGAGCAAGCCAAGGCTGCCGGCGCTGAAATCGTTGGCATGGAAGACCTGGCCGAGCAGATCAAGGCCGGCAACATGGACTTCGATATCGTGATCGCTTCGCCGGACACGATGCGTATCGTCGGTACGCTGGGCCAGATCCTCGGCCCGCGCGGCCTGATGCCGAACCCGAAGGTTGGCACGGTGACCCCGGACGTTGCCACGGCTGTGAAGAACGCCAAGGCAGGTCAGGTGCAGTTCCGCGTTGACAAGGGCGGCATCATTCACGCCACGATCGGTCGCGCATCGTTCGAACCGGCAGCGCTGCAGAAGAACCTGTCGGCCCTGTTGGAAGCCCTGACGAAGGCCAAGCCGGCTTCGAGCAAGGGTGTCTACCTGCGCAAGATCGCCCTGTCGAGCACGATGGGCGTTGGCGTGCGTGTGGACTAGGCTAGCCTGGCTGCCTAAGTGAGACAGTATCGCAATCGCAGGGTGATGGCGTCCCCTGCGATGGCCGAGATCCTCGAGATCGAAAGCCAGTAGCAAAAGACTTTGGGCGGAAGCGAGTTCTTCGGAAAGCGCTTCCGGTTATCAAAGACCGTTGGCGGGAATGGGCACTCACTGACGCTCCCTTAATACGCCAGCCAACGCAGATGGCGAACCCGAACAAGTTTTGCAGTCACACCGTCGCACGCGGGCAACCGGGCGCGAGGGTTGAAACTCCAGACATGTCGGTAAGCCGTTAGTGGAACGGCGTCACCATGAGGTGATGTCAATTTTGGAGGTTAACCGTGGCACTTAATCTTGATGATAAGAAGGCCGTCGTGGCAGAAGTATCGGCGCAAGTCGCCGGCGCTTCGACCATCGTTGTGGCTGAATATCGCGGAATCACGGTTGGCGATCTGACGAAGCTTCGCGCCAATGCGCGTCAGCAAGGCGTCTACCTGCGCGTTCTGAAGAACACGCTGGCACGCCGCGCGGTGGAAAACACCCCGTTTGCTGACCTGGCTGAGCAGATGACCGGTCCTCTGATCTACGGTATCTCGACGGATCCCGTAGCCGCTGCGAAAGTCTTGAACGACTTTTCGAAGGGCAACGACAAGTTGATCTTGAAGGCCGGCTCGTACGACGGCAAGGTGATGGACAAGGCAGGCGTGCAAGCGCTGGCCTCGATCCCGAGCCGCGACGAACTGCTCGCGAAGTTGCTGGGTGTCATGCAAGCGCCGGTTTCCGGCTTTGCTCGCGTCCTGGCTGCCGTGGCCGAGAAGAAGCAAGCGGAAGCTGCTTAATTCTCGACCCGGTTACACGATCGCTGACTTCGGTCCGAACACAATCTAGGAGTTTTACAAATGGCAATCACGAAAGACGAAATCATCGAAGCCGTAGGCGCGATGTCGGTTATGGAACTGAACGACCTGGTCAAGGCGTTCGAAGAGAAGTTCGGCGTGTCGGCTGCTGCCCTGGCAGTTGCTGGCCCGGCAGGTGCTGGCGGCGGTGCTGCTGCTGCTGAAGAGCAAACCGAATTCAACGTCGTTCTGGCAGAAGTCGGCGCGAACAAGGTCGGCGTTATTAAGGCCGTCCGCGAAATCACCGGCCTGGGCCTGAAGGAAGCCAAGGATCTGGTTGATGGCGCTCCGAAGGCTGTTAAGGAAGGCGTCGACAAGGCTGCTGCTGAAGAAGCCAAGAAGAAGCTGGAAGAAGCCGGCGCCAAGGTCGAAGTCAAGTAATTCGGCTCTGCGCGTAGGGAAGGCTGGCGACGAAAAGTCGTCAGCCTTTTTGTGCTTTCAGGAGATGCAAATCCCACAAGGGGCGTGCGGAAATCGAAAGTCGGCGCGAAGCGGCGCCAAGTGGTTGAAAGCAAAATGATTTCGCCGAAGCCTGTGCCAGCCACGCTGTTTCAAACGCGTGTATCACCGGCAAGTTGAGCGAAAGGCGGTATCAGAGAAGTAGCGAAGGCGTATCGAAGAGGCCAAAGAAAAAATCGCGCGGGAATGAGCCGGCGGCGGTTTTCTCTTTGTCTTCTGAAGCGACTGCAGAAGGCAAGTTTGGTCGGGCGACGGGCAACACAGGCATCCGTCGCCGTCAGCCAGCGGTTGGTAGCGGCCAACCACCAAGCTCGTTGCTCTACGGCAAGCCCGCCGTGGAGGACGTCTGGTCTCAGTCGATGAACACCCGTTGGCGATGCCTGCCGTCGTCGTCAGCGTAGTGATTCGGAGATCGTAATGCACTATTCCTTCACCGAGAAGAAACGCATTCGCAAGAGTTTTGCGAAGCGTCCGACCGTGCACAAGGTGCCGTTTTTGCTGGCCACCCAGCTCGCCTCGTACACATCGTTCTTGCAAGCCGATGCGCTTGCATCGGAGCGGAAGCCGGAGGGTCTGCAAGCAGCCTTCTCCTCCATTTTCCCGATCGTTTCTCACAACGGGTTCGCACGCCTGGAGTTCGTCAGCTATCTGCTCGGTACCCCTGCGTTCGATGTCAAGGAATGTCAACAGCGCGGCCTGACCTTTTGCTCGGCCCTGCGCGCCAAGGTTCGTCTGGTGATTCTCGACAAGGAATCGCCGAACAAGCCGGTCGTCAAGGAAGTGAAGGAACAGGAAGTGTACATGGGCGAAATTCCGCTCATGACCTCGACGGGTTCCTTCGTCATCAATGGCACGGAACGTGTCATCGTCTCGCAGCTGCACCGTTCGCCGGGCGTGTTCTTCGAACACGACAAGGGCAAGACGCACAGCTCGGGCAAACTGCTTTTCTCCGCGCGTATCATCCCCTACCGCGGCTCGTGGCTGGACTTCGAATTCGATCCGAAGGACATCCTGTACTTCCGCGTTGACCGCCGTCGCAAGATGCCGGTCACGATCCTGCTCAAGGCCATCGGCCTGACGCCGGAACAGATCCTCGCGAACTTCTTCGTGTTCGACAACTTCAAGCTGATGCCGGAAGGCGCACAGATGGAGTTCGTGCCGGAGCGTCTGCGCGGTGAAGTTGCGCGTTTCGACATTACGGATCGCGAAGGCAAGGTCATCGTTCAGAAGGACAAGCGCGTCAACGCCAAGCACATCCGTGATCTGGAGAACGCCAACACCAAGTTCATCTCGGTGCCGGAAGACTACCTGCTCGGCCGCGTGCTCGCGAAGAACGTGATCGATGGCGATACCGGCGAAGTGATCGCCAACGCCAACGACGAAATCACCGAAAGCGTGCTGGTCAAGCTGCGCGAGTCGGGCGTGTCGGACATCCAGACGTTGTACACGAACGATCTGGACCAGGGTTCGTACATCTCGGCCACGCTGCGTATCGACGAAACCGCCGACCAAACGGCCGCGCGTATCGCGATCTACCGCATGATGCGCCCGGGCGAGCCGCCGACCGAAGATGCGGTCGAGGCACTGTTCAACCGTCTGTTCTACAGCGAAGAAGCTTACGACCTGTCGAAGGTGGGTCGTATGAAGTTCAACCGTCGTGTTGGCCGTGACGAAGTGCTCGGACCGATGACGCTGGAAGACGACGACATTCTCGCGACCATCAAGATCCTCGTGGATCTGCGTAACGGCCGTGGCGAAGTCGACGACATCGACCACCTGGGTAACCGTCGCGTGCGTTGTGTCGGCGAACTGGCCGAAAACCAGTTCCGCGCCGGTCTCGTGCGTGTCGAGCGCGCTGTGAAGGAACGTCTGGGTCAGGCCGAGTCGGAAAACCTGATGCCGCACGACCTGATCAACAGCAAGCCGATCTCGTCGGCCATTCGCGAGTTCTTCGGTTCGTCGCAGCTGTCGCAGTTTATGGACCAGACCAACCCGCTGTCGGAAATCACGCACAAGCGTCGTGTTTCCGCACTGGGCCCGGGCGGTCTGACGCGTGAGCGCGCCGGCTTTGAAGTTCGCGACGTGCACCCGACTCACTACGGTCGCGTGTGCCCGATTGAAACGCCGGAAGGTCCGAACATTGGTCTGATCAACTCGCTGGCGCTGTACGCCCGCCTGAACGAATACGGCTTCCTCGAGACGCCGTATCGCAAGGTGGTGGACGGCAAGGTTACCGACCAGATCGACTACTTGTCGGCGATTGAAGAAGGTCGTTACGTGATCGCTCAGGCGAACGCGTCGATCGGCGAAAACGGCGAACTGACCGATGAACTGGTCTCGTCGCGTGAAGCTGGCGAAACGCTGATGGTCACGCCGGACCGCATCCAGTACATGGACGTGGCACCGTCGCAGATCGTGTCGGTGGCAGCCTCGCTGATTCCGTTCCTCGAGCACGATGACGCGAACCGCGCGTTGATGGGTTCGAACATGCAGCGCCAGGCCGTGCCTTGCCTGCGTCCGGAAAAAGCGGTCGTCGGTACGGGTATCGAACGTACCGTGGCGGTTGACTCGGGTACGACCGTGCAGGCGTTCCGTGGCGGTGTGGTCGACTACGTCGATGCCGGCCGTGTGGTGATTCGCGTGAACGACGATGAAGCCGTTGCCGGTGAAGTCGGCGTGGACATCTACAACCTGATCAAGTACACGCGTTCGAACCAGAACACCAACATCAACCAGCGCCCGATCGTGGAAGTGGGCGACAAGGTGGCGCGCGGCGATGTGATCGCCGACGGCGCGTCGACCGATCTGGGTGAGCTGGCGCTGGGTCAGAACATGCTGATCGCGTTCATGCCGTGGAACGGCTACAACTTCGAGGATTCGATCCTGATCTCGGAGCGTGTCGTTGCGGAAGACCGTTACACGTCGATCCACATCGAAGAGCTGAATGTGGTCGCTCGCGACACGAAGCTCGGACCTGAGGAAATCACGCGCGACATCTCGAACCTGGCGGAAGTGCAACTGAGTCGCCTGGACGAGTCGGGCATCGTGTACATCGGCGCGGAAGTCGAAGCCGGTGACGTGATGGTGGGCAAGGTCACGCCGAAGGGCGAAACCCAGCTCACGCCGGAAGAAAAGCTGCTGCGCGCGATCTTCGGTGAGAAGGCGTCGGACGTGAAGGACACCTCGCTGCGCGTGCCCTCGGGCATGAGCGGTACGGTGATCGACGTGCAAGTGTTCACGCGTGAAGGCATTCAGCGCGACAAGCGTGCTCAACAGATCATCGACGATGAACTGAAGGGCTATCGCCTGGACCTGAACGACCAGCTGCGTATCGTGGAAGGCGATGCGTTCCAGCGTCTGGAGCGCTTCCTGGTGGGCAAGACGGCCAACGGCGGTCCGAAGAAGCTCGCCAAGGGCACCAAGATCACCAAGGAATACCTGGCCGATCTGGACCGTTACCACTGGTTCGACATTCGTCTGGCAGACGACGAAGGTGCGCAACAACTCGAGCAGATCAAGGAATCGATCGAGCAGAAGCGTCACTCGTTCGATCTGGCCTTCGAAGAGAAGCGCAAGAAGCTCACGCAAGGCGACGAACTGCCGCCGGGCGTGCTGAAGATGGTCAAGGTGTACCTGGCGGTCAAGCGTCGTCTGCAGCCGGGCGACAAGATGGCCGGCCGTCACGGTAACAAGGGCGTGGTCTCGAAGATCGTGCCGATCGAGGATATGCCGTACATGGCCGATGGCCGTCCGGCTGACATCGTGCTCAACCCGCTCGGCGTGCCGTCGCGGATGAACGTGGGTCAGATTCTCGAGTCGCACCTCGGCTGGGCAGCGAAGGGTCTGGGCTGGCGTATCGGCGAAATGCTGCAAGCGCACACCAAGGTCCAGGAAGTTCGCAAGTTCCTGACGAAGATCTACAACGAGAGCGGTCAGCAAGAAGATATCGACAGCCTGTCGGACGACGAAATCATGTCGCTGGCGCGCAACCTGCAGAACGGCGTGCCGTTCGCAACGCCGGTGTTCGACGGCGCGCATGAAGAGGAAATTCGTCGCATGCTGGATCTGGCATTCCCGGATCACATCGCGAAGGAACTCGGCATGACCAAGTCGAAGAACCAGGTCACGCTGTTCGACGGTCGTACCGGCGAAGCCTTTGAGCGTCCGGTCACGTGCGGCTTCATGCACATGCTCAAGCTGCACCACTTGGTCGACGACAAGATGCACGCGCGTTCGACCGGTCCGTACTCGCTGGTGACGCAACAGCCGTTGGGCGGTAAGGCTCAGTTCGGTGGTCAGCGCTTCGGTGAAATGGAAGTGTGGGCACTGGAAGCCTATGGCGCATCGTATGTGCTGCAGGAAATGCTGACCGTGAAGTCGGATGACGTGACGGGTCGTACGAAGGTGTACGAGAACCTCGTCAAGGGCGATCACGTGATCGATGCCGGCATGCCGGAATCGTTCAACGTGCTGGTCAAGGAAATCCGTTCGCTCGGTATCGATATCGACCTGGAGCGCGGTTAATCGCGTTCAGGCAACAGGAGAAAGCAATGAAAGCTTTGCTCGATCTATTCAAGCAAGTCCAGCAGGACGAACAGTTCGACGCGATCAAGATCGGTCTGGCTTCGCCGGACAAGATCCGCTCGTGGTCGTTCGGCGAAGTGAAAAAGCCGGAGACGATCAACTACCGGACTTTCAAGCCCGAGCGTGACGGTCTGTTCTGCGCAAAGATCTTCGGTCCGATCAAGGACTACGAATGCCTTTGCGGCAAGTACAAGCGCCTGAAGCACCGTGGCGTGATCTGCGAGAAGTGCGGCGTGGAAGTCACGCTGGCGAAGGTGCGTCGCGAACGCATGGGCCACATTGAGCTGGCCTCGCCGGTTGCGCACATCTGGTTCCTGAAGTCGCTCCCGTCGCGTCTGGGCATGGTGCTCGACATGACGCTGCGCGACATCGAACGCGTGCTGTACTTCGAAGCCTACGTGGTCCTCGAACCTGGCATGACGCCGCTCAAGCGTTGCCAGATCATGACGGAAGAGGATTACTACAACAAGGTCGAGGAATACGGCGACGAATTCCGTGCCGAGATGGGCGCGGAAGGCGTGCGCGAGCTGCTGCGCTCGATCGACATCGACCAGCAGGTCGAGCATCTGCGCGCCGAGCTGCAAGCCACGGGCTCGGAAGCCAAGATCAAGAAGTACGCCAAGCGCCTGAAGGTGCTCGAGGCTTTCCAACGCTCGGGCATCAAGCCCGAGTGGATGGTGCTCGAAGTGCTGCCGGTGCTCCCGCCTGAGCTGCGCCCGCTGGTGCCGCTCGACGGTGGCCGCTTCGCGACCTCGGATCTGAACGATCTGTATCGCCGCGTCATCAACCGTAACAACCGTCTGAAGCGTCTGCTCGAGCTCAAGGCCCCGGACATCATCGTGCGCAACGAAAAGCGCATGCTGCAAGAGTCCGTGGACTCGCTGCTCGACAACGGCCGTCGCGGTAAGGCGATGACCGGTGCGAACAAGCGTCCGCTCAAGTCGCTGGCCGACATGATCAAGGGCAAGAGCGGTCGTTTCCGTCAGAACTTGCTGGGTAAGCGCGTTGACTACTCGGGCCGTTCGGTGATTACCGTGGGCCCGACGCTCAAGCTGCATCAGTGCGGTCTGCCCAAGCTGATGGCGCTCGAACTCTTCAAGCCGTTCATCTTCCACAAGCTGGAAGTGATGGGCGTGGCCACGACCATCAAGGCCGCGAAGAAGGAAGTCGAGAACCAGACGGCGGTGGTGTGGGACATCCTCGAAGAGGTGATCCGCGAGCATCCGATCATGCTGAACCGCGCACCGACGCTGCACCGTCTGGGTATCCAGGCGTTTGAGCCGGTGCTGATCGAAGGCAAGGCAATTCAGCTTCACCCGCTGGTTTGCGCGGCATTCAACGCCGACTTCGACGGTGACCAGATGGCCGTTCACGTGCCGCTGTCGCTCGAAGCGCAGATGGAAGCGCGTACCCTGATGCTGGCCTCGAACAACGTGTTGTTCCCGGCTAACGGCGATCCGTCGATCGTGCCGTCGCAGGATATCGTGCTGGGTCTGTATTACGCGACGCGCGACAAGATCAACGGCCGCGGCGAAGGCCTGTCGTTCATCGACGTCTCGGAAGTGCTGCGTGCGTACGACAACAAGGAAGTCGAACTGGCTTCGCGTGTGAACGTGCGTATCACGGAGTACACGGTCGATCCGGAAACGGGCGAAAAGACGCCGAAGATCACGCTGTACCCGACGACTGTCGGCCGCGCGATTCTGTCGGAAATTCTGCCGCCGGGCCTGCCGTTCTCGGTGCTGAACAAGTCGCTCAAGAAGAAGGAAATCTCGAAGCTGATCAACACGGCGTTCCGCCGCTGCGGTCTGCGCGAGACGGTGATCTTCGTCGACAAGCTGATGCAGTCGGGCTTCCGCCTGGCAACGCGTGCCGGTATCTCGATCTGCGTCGACGACATGCTCGTGCCGACGAAGAAGGAAGAGCTGATCGGCGAAGCGTCGAAGAAGGTCAAGGAATACGACCGTCAGTACATGTCGGGTCTGGTCACGGCGCAAGAGCGTTACAACAACGTCGTGGACATTTGGGGTGCTACCGGTGACGCCGTGGGTAAGGCGATGATGGAGCAGCTCTCGAAGGAAAAGACGATCGATCGCGACGGTAACTCCGTGGATCAGGAGTCGTTCAACTCGATTTACATGATGGCCGACTCCGGTGCTCGCGGTTCGAGCGCCCAGATTCGCCAGCTCGCCGGTATGCGTGGCCTGATGGCCAAGCCGGACGGCTCGATTATCGAGACGCCGATTACCGCGAACTTCCGCGAAGGCCTGAACGTGTTGCAGTACTTCATCTCGACCCACGGTGCACGTAAGGGTCTGGCCGATACGGCACTGAAGACGGCAAACTCGGGTTACCTGACGCGTCGTCTGGTCGACGTGACGCAGGATTTGGTCGTGGTCGAAGACGATTGCGGCACGAGCAACGGCGTGGCGATGAAGGCGCTGGTCGAGGGCGGTGAAGTGGTCGAAGCCCTGCGTGACCGTATCCTGGGTCGCGTGGCAGTCGCCGACGTTGTGAATCCGGAAACGCAGGAAACGGTGTACGAGGCCGGCACGCTGCTGGACGAAGACGTCGTCGAAATGATCGAAACGCTGGGTATCGACGAAGTGCGCGTGCGCACGCCGTTGACCTGCGATACGCGCTATGGTCTGTGCGCAGCCTGCTATGGCCGCGATCTGGGTCGTGGCACGCGCGTGAACGTCGGCGAAGCCGTCGGCGTGATCGCCGCACAGTCGATCGGCGAACCGGGCACGCAGCTCACGATGCGTACGTTCCACATCGGTGGTGCAGCGTCGCGTGCGGCAGTGGCCTCGTCGATCGAAGCCAAGTCGAACGGTACGGTTCGCTTCTCGGCGACCATGCGTTACGTGACGAATGGCCGTGGCGAGCAGATCGCGATCTCGCGTTCGGGCGAAATCCTGATCACGGACGATCATGGCCGTGAGCGCGAGCGTCACAAGGTGCCGTATGGCGCCACGCTGCTGCATCTGGACGGCGCGCAGGTCAAGGCCGGCGCCCAACTGGGTACGTGGGACCCGCTGACGCGCCCGATCATTACCGAACACGGCGGTTTCGCCAAGTTCGAGAATGTCGAGGAAGGTGTCACGGTTGCCAAGCAGATCGACGATGTGACGGGTCTGTCCACGCTGGTCGTGATCGATCCGAAGCGTCGTGGTCCGGCGTCGAAGAATGTGCGTCCGCAGGTCAAGCTGCTCGACGAGAATGGTGTGGAAGTGAAGATCCCGGGGACCGATCACGCTGTGACGATCGGCTTCCAGGTGGGCGCACTGATCACCATCAAGGACGGTCAGCACGTTCCGGTGGGCGAAGTGCTTGCACGTATCCCGACCGAAGCGCAGAAGACCCGCGATATTACCGGGGGTCTGCCGCGTGTGGCCGAGCTGTTCGAAGCGCGTGCACCGAAGGACGCCGGCATTCTGGCCGAAGTCACGGGTACCACGTCGTTCGGTAAGGACACGAAGGGCAAGCAGCGTCTGGTCATTACCGATCTGGACGGCAACCAGCACGAATTCCTGATTCCGAAGGAAAAGCAGGTGCTGGTGCACGACGGTCAGGTGGTGAACAAGGGTGAAATGATCGTGGACGGCCCGGCCGACCCGCATGACATCCTGCGTTTGCAGGGTATCGAAGCGCTGGCACGTTACATCGTCGACGAAGTTCAGGACGTGTATCGCTTGCAGGGTGTGAAGATCAACGACAAGCACATCGAGGTGATCGTTCGCCAGATGCTGCGTCGTGTGCAGATCACCGACAACGGCGATTCGCGCTTCATCATCGGTGAACAGGTCGAACGTTCGGACATGCTTGACGAGAACGACGCCATGAACGCCGCGGACAAGCGTCCGGCGCAGTACGAAAACGTGTTGCTGGGTATTACGAAGGCGTCGCTGTCGACGGATTCGTTCATCTCGGCCGCATCGTTCCAGGAAACGACGCGCGTGTTGACCGAAGCCGCCATCATGGGCAAGAAGGACGACCTGCGTGGCCTGAAGGAAAACGTCATCGTCGGCCGTCTGATCCCGGCAGGTACGGGTCTGGCATATCACAAGGCCCGCAAGGCCCGTGAGATGTCGGATCGCGAGCGTCACGACCAGATCGCTCTGGAAGAGGCGTTTGCTCCGATGCCGAACTCGGTGGAAGAGCCTACGGCTGAGTAATCGGACTGGCGGCGCTGGCGAATGCGGGCGCTGCCGATCTGAAAACAACGTCGTAATAGAAACGGCACCCTTTGCGGGGTGCCGTTTTTTTTTGTCCCAACCGTGCGAGAGGTTGCCGACGTGCAAATGCCTCGCGGGAAACGGCGGGAAACGAAAAGCCCCGCCGTCGAATCGAGGGCGGGGCTGGGGGCGGCGACGGGCGCCGGTGACTTGTCAGGTGTCGCTCAGAATCCGAAGTGACCCTGAACATAGACCATGCGCGGTGCACCGACCATGATGCCGCCGTTCTGGTCGGTATTGCGCGTGTAGAAGCGCTTGTCGAACACGTTGTTCACGCCTACGGTGACATCGGCGTTCTTGTAGAACGGCAGTTTGTACATCGCCTGCAGATTCCACACACGGTAGCCCGGCACCCTGCCGTTCGTCCCGTCAGCCGACGCCGCTTCAGTGTTCGCCAGATCCGAGTACTGCGAACTCTGGTGCGTCGTCGATACGTTGAACGTCCATTGACTGATCGTGTAACGCGCGCCGAGCGTGTCGGTAAAGCGTGAGTAGAACGGCACGTCGAGGCCGGCCGTCGTGCCCGACTTCTGGATCGCGCGCACGTAAGTGAAGTTCGCGTACAGGTTCAGACCGCGCAATACGCTGTCGCGATCGAAGGTGTAGTCGAGCGCGGTCTCGATGCCGTCGTGGTTCGTCGCGCCAATATTCTGGAACGTCGCCGGGCTGACGTTCGGCACTTGCAGAATCTGATTGTCGAACTTCATCTTGAATGCCGTCAGCTCGGCCTTCCAGCGATTGTCCGTCCAACGTGTACCGATTTCATACGTGCGCGCCACTTCCGGCTGCAGCGGATTCGACGCGGACATCGAGTTCAACTGCGTGTTCTGCACCGGGCCGAACGACGTGCTGTAGTCCGCGAAAATCGTCCACGCGCTGTTCACCAGATACGACAGGTTCACCGACGGCAGCGGCTTGTTGTTGTCGGTGCGATACGTGTTGCCCGACGCCTTGTCGACGCGCTGCGAGGCGATCATTTCGTAACGCACGCCCGGCGTGAGGCGCCAGTTGCCCCATGCCATGCGGTCGTCGATATAGAACGCGTTCGCCGAGGTGTAGTTGTAGAACGTGGTCGTGGCGGACGTGGCGCCGTTGGCAACGTTCACGTTGAAGTTGTTGTCGTCGCCACGCTCGCGGATAAAGCGATATCCAACCGTCACATCATGCGCCGTCGGTCCGAAAAGCAGACGCTGCGTGTAGCGCGGCTCAATGCCGAACGTCTGATAGTTGCGGGGCTGGTGAACGCTCACGAGCGGCAATACCGACAGATTGGTCAGCGTGCTCTGACGGTAGCTCTCGTTGTAGAACGTGCGGATCTCGAATTCCTGCGTCTCCGAGATCGTGTTCAGGTAGCCGAAGTCGAGGCCCGTGCGGTTACCGCTCCAGTAGTCGTTCGGGCGGGTGTTCTGGAATGGATCGGCGTTGTATTGCGCCGTGGTCAGACCGCCGGGTGTCTTCGACTTGGCGTCGTAGTACGAGACCTTGCCGTAGACCTGCTGGCTCGGCGTGATGTCGTAGCGCCACTTCAACGCCAGATCGTTGACGTTTTCGTCGCTGCCCTTGCGCCAGTCGCGACCGACCATGCCCGAGTACAGCAGCGCGAAACCCAGACCGTTATCCATCTGCGTGCCGAGGAACAGGCCATATTGCGTGTTCGTGCCTCCACCGGTGGTGTAGATGTTCTGACGCACGGTGGCGTCGCCGGTCAGGCCCGGTGTATTCGGAATCGAACGTGTCTTGAAGTTGATCACGCCGCCAACGTTCTGCGGGCCGTAGCGAACCGCACCGCCGCTGCGCACCACGTCGATGCTCTCGATGTTGAAGAGGCTGACCGGCGCGAACGACAACTGCGGCTGACCATACGGCGCCACGGCGAGCGGAATGCCATCGAGCAGCACCGTCGAGCGCGGGCTGAAACGGCCCGCAAGCCCGCGCACACCGATGTTCAGGGAGATGGCGCTACCCGCGCTGCTGGAGTTGTCGGTGGCCTGTACGCCCGGCACACGGCGCAGCACGTCGCCGATGCTTGCCGCGCCCGACGCGTCGATCTGATCCTTCTTCACCACCGTGCGTGCGCCCGGGAATGTCTTTGCACTGTTGTCCAGCCCCGTGCCGAGCCAGTCGCCCGACACGTTGACCGCGCCGAGTTCGACGTCCGCCTTGGCGTCTGCGGCCGAGGTGGACGAACCTGCCTGCTGGGCATGCGCGCTACCGAGCGTTGCCACGAGCAACGCGGCGGCGCAGGCCGTGGCGCGTGGCAGACCGAGATGGGCGGCGAAGCGATGGGCACGGTTGAGGCGGGCGGTGCTAACGGTGCCGACGGCATGGGCTGCCGCGTGGGCACGGCGACTGACGGACATCTTCATCTTGATTGACCTTCGTGACTGCGAGCGTGTGACGAGCGTGGCCGCTGGCAGACATGGATGCCGCGGCGTTCGGATCGTAAGGCGTTGTAATAAAGTGACGCGGATTATAAATGCAAATCACTCTCATTTTTAATGTGTGTCGCCGAGCGCAAGTCGGGAAGGCTCGGCAGCGCGGGACGGGGGGACGATCTTGCGGAGAAAGGCCGACGTTATCGATGAAAGTCGATTGATGGCACTGCAAAGCCGGAAGAAAGGCAGGGGATCGGTTTTGCCGAACGCGATTCAACGGACGGTTGAAGGTGTGGCGATCGCGCGACAGTCGGGGAATGGGCGGGATTGGCCCGTCGACAGGGCGTTGGCGGGCGACGTCGGATTATCCAGTTTTGCTTATCAATCGCCCAAAATCGATTGATTGTTCCTGGCGCGTGCGGCCGCAAGAATAGCGGCTATCGACTGACAAAAACACGTCGCCTGCGCCGGG
Source organism: Pandoraea fibrosis (assembly GCF_000807775.2). NCBI lineage: Bacteria > Pseudomonadati > Pseudomonadota > Betaproteobacteria > Burkholderiales > Burkholderiaceae > Pandoraea > Pandoraea fibrosis. The sequence goes on from NZ_CP047385.1 coordinate 1,121,262, forward strand.
CGGCGCCATGGAGACAACGCGATGCCGAAGCTCGATGCCTCGACTCATCAGGCCCTTGCCCGCGAGCTGCACGAGGCGGAGCGCAACCGCACGCCGGTCATGCAGTTTTCCCGCCGTTATCCCGACATGACCATCGCCGACAGCTATGCGATTTCGCAGGCGTGGCTGGCGCTGAAATACGCGGAAGGTCGTCGCATGATCGGCCATAAGATCGGGCTGACCTCGCGCGCCATGCAAGTGGCGGCGCAGATCACCGAACCCGACCACGGCACGCTGCTCGACGACATGCTCGTCGCCGACGGTGCGACGCTCGAGGCCTCGCGCTTCATCGTGCCGCGTCTCGAAGTGGAGTTGGCGTTCATTCTTGCGAAGCCGCTCAAGGGGCCCGGTGTCACGCTGTTCGACGTGCTCGACGCCACCGCGTGGGTGACGCCGGCGCTCGAACTGATCGACGGTCGCATCGAGTTGTTCGACCGCGACACGAAGGCCCCGCGCAAGGTCTTCGACACGATTGCCGACAACGCGGCGAACGCCGCCGTGATTCTCGGCGGGCGTCCCGTCAAGCCGGACGCCGTCGATTTGCGCTGGACCGGTGCGCTGCTCTATCGCAATGGTGTGATCGAAGAATCGGGCCTGAGTGCGGCGGTCCTGAATCATCCGGGCAACGGTATTGCGTGGCTGGCCAACAAGCTTGGCGCGTTCGACGAAGGGTTGCAGGCGGGCGAAATCGTGCTGGCCGGGTCGTTCACGCGGCCCGTGGCCTGTGCGGCGGGCGATGTCTTCCACGCTGACTACGGTCCGCTCGGCGCCATCGGCGTTCGCTTCGTCTGAGGGGCATCGCCCCATTCGTTCGCCCCTCACTGGAGCCGATGTCATGAAAACACCCCCGAATCTCTTCAAGCAGGCCCTCGCACGCGGTGAGCGTCAGATCGGTTTGTGGCTGGGACTGGCGACGCCGTATGCCGCCGAGTTGTGCGCGGGCAGCGGCTTCGACTGGTTGGTGATCGACGGCGAGCACGCCCCGAACGACCTGCGCACGATGCTGGCGACGTTGCAGGCGGTAGCGCCGTATCCGACGCACCCGGTGGTGCGGCTGCCGCATGGCGACGCCACGCTCATCAAGCAGGTGTTGGAAATCGGTGCCATGACACTGCTTGTGCCGATGGTTGAGTCTGCGGCCATGGCGCAGGCGCTCGTCAGCGCGACGCGCTATCCGCCGCGCGGCATTCGCGGGGTCGGCAGCGGGTTGGCGCGTTCCTCGCGCTGGAATCGCTACGAGGACTATCTGCACGTCGCGAACGAGACGATCAGTCTGCTTGTGCAAGTGGAGACGGCCGACGCGCTGGCGCAAGTCGACGAGATCGCCGCCGTCGATGGCGTGGACGGTGTGTTCATCGGTCCGGCCGATCTCGCGGCATCGATGGGCTACCTCGGACAGGCATCGCACCCCGAAGTGCGCAACGCCATCGAAGACGGTATCGTGCGCATCCGTCGTGCGGGCAAGGCAGCGGGCATTCTGTGTGTCGACGAAACGCTGGCCCGTCATTACCTCGATCTGGGCGTGACCTTTATCGCCGTGGGGATCGACACCACGTTGCTCGCCAGTGCGAGCCGTTCGCTGGCCGCGAAATTCGCTGTTGCTGACGATTCGGCGGCGCCGGCGCGCTGATCGCACCCGCGTGCAGGTTGGGCGACAGGACGTCCGCCGCACGCGTCACCCCTCCCGCCCACCTTTCCCAACATTCCCCCCAAGAGACATGGCATGAGTGCTACCCGTTTTGACGTTGCCGGCGTATCCGTCTCGCCGGACCACTATATCGACGGCCGCCGTGTGGCGTGCGTCGACACCTTCGAGTGTGTTTCCCCCATCGATCAGACCCGGCTTGGCGACATCGCCAGCGGCAGTCTGGCGCACGTCGATGCGGCGGTGACAGCGGCGGCGCTGGCCTTTCCCGCGTGGGCTGCGCTGGGGGCGGCCGGGCGTGCGCCGTATCTCCAGCGATTCGCCGAGGCGATCGGGCGCCGTGCCGATGCCTTCGCCACGCTGGAGAGTTCCGACGCCGGTGTCCTGCGCTCGCGTATGGCGCACGGTGTGGTGCCGCGCGCCATGCAGAACATCACCTGGTTTGCAGAGCATGCATTGACATTGCAGGACCGCGTGATCGAGACACCGCAGGCGCGCCACCTCGTGCGTCACGACCCGGCGGGTGTGGTCGCCGTGATCACGCCGTGGAATTCGCCGTTGATGCTCGCGACATGGAAGATCGGCCCGGCGCTCGCGTCCGGCAATACGGTCGTGCTGAAGGCGCCGGAGTGGGCGCCGCTCACGTCCTCGCTGCTCGCCGACTGCGCGCACGAGGCGGGCTTGCCGCCGGGCGTGTTCAACCTGCTGCAAGGCTCGGGCGCCGTGACGGGGGCGGCGCTCGTGAGCGACGCACGGCTTGCACGCATCTCCTTCACCGGATCGGTGGCCACGGCCAAGTGGATCGCAAAGACAGCGGCGGCCAACCTCGTGCCTTGCAGCCTCGAACTGGGCGGCAAATCGGCGTTCATCGTGCTGGCCGACGCCGATCTCGACGCTGCGGCCGCGACCGCAGCACTGATGTACCGCAACGCCGGGCAGGTGTGTCTGGCGGGTACCCGTCTGCTCGTGCATGCCGACGTTGCCGCTGCGTTCACCGAGAGGCTGCGTGCGCAGGTCGAGCATCTGGTGGTGGGCGATCCACGCGACGGCGCCACCGAGGTCGGTCCGATCATTCATATGCGTCAGCTCGAGCGCGTGCAGGGCTTCGTCGAGCGTGCCGTCGCCGGCGGCGCACGCGTGTTGTGGGGCGGGACGCGGCATCCGTTCGGCGCGCAGTACTTCGCGCCCACGTTGCTGACCGATTTGCGCCAGCGCGACGAGATCGTGCAGGAGGAAGTCTTCGGGCCAGTGCTCACGCTGCAAACCTTCGGCAGCGACGACGAGGTCGTCGACATGGCCAACGGCACGGACTATGGGCTGGGCGGCGTTTGCTACGGCAATGAGGCGCATGCCATCGCGGTGGCCGAGCGCGTGCGCACGGGCTTCATCTGGATCAACAGTTTCGGCATTCGCGATCTGGCCGCGCCGTTTGGCGGCATCAAGCGCTCGGGCGTCGGGCGCGAAGGCGGTGACTGGAGTTTCGAATTCTTCTGCGACGTGAAGGATGTCGTCGTACCCAAACAGCCGTTCAAGGCGAGCTTCAGCCATCGCTGATGCGCGAGCGCAGCGACATGACAATGAGATGAGAGGAGAGCAACATGGGACAGATCGTCGGCGCGGCACTGGTGTCGCATCACCCCGGCCTGATGCAGTGTGAGGAGTTTCGCGTGCTGCAGGGAGCGGGGGCGGATTCGGACCTGATCCCCGGCTATGCGCGCGTGCGTGAGCGCCTCGTGGCGGCACGGCCGGACGTCATCATGATTTTCGATTCGCACTGGTTCACCACGGGCTATCACCTGATCGATGGCGGGGCACGGTACTCGGGCATGTACATCTCCGACGAAATGCCGTGGTATCTGCACGGCGTGCCTTACGATTACCGGGGGCATCCGGAGCTGGCGCTGGGCGTGGAAGCGGTTGCGCGCGAGCGCGGTGTGCGGGCACGCGCGGTCCAGCATCCCGATCTGCCGCGCCATTACCCGACGATCAACGTCATCAAACAGATGCGGCTCGACGCATGGCCGATCGTGACGGTGAGTTCGTGTCAGAACTGCGAGACGCAGCACTTTCTGCAATCCGGCGAAGTGATTGGCGAGGCGATTCGTCGCAGTGACTTGCGTGTGGCGCTGCTGGCGTCGGGCGCGTTGAGCCACAAGTTCAACGGCATCGACTGGACGCCGAATCACCCGCGCATCTTCCACGAGAGCAATGTGTCGCGTCCGGAAAATATCGAGAGCGACAAGCGCGCGATCGAGGCATTTCGAGAGGGACGTCACGACCAGATTCTGGCCGATTGGGACACCGATTACCGCAAGCGTCCGTGGGAGGCGCACGGGGCACACTATCTGCAGATGGTCGGTGCGCTGGGGGGCGCCGCGTGTCGCGACAAGGGCGCCGTGTTGTCGGAGTACGAGAACGCGCGCGGCACCGGCAACGTGCATATCTGGTTCGACACCATCTGACGAGGCGAGACCATGGACTTCGAATTTCCGCTGCGCGAATTGCCTGCCGTGATGTGCGGCCCGCGCGTCGAGCGCCGTCGCATTCTGCTGGGCGGCAGCGCATTCTGGGGCACGATCGTCGAAGAAGGCAACGAGCGCGGCATGCTGCGTCTCGACGATGGCCGGACGGTGGATCCGCAGACCGTGGCGCATCTGCCGCCGGTCGATCCGTCGAAAATCATCGCCGTGCATATCTCTTATCGCTCGCGTAGCATGGAGACACGCAACAAGCCGAAGCCGACGGACACCCCGACATACTTCACGAAGCCCCCCACCTCGCTGAACGGCCACGGGGGGCAGATCCTCAAGCCGGCGGACTGTCGCTATCTGAATTACGAAGGCGAGTACGCCGTGGTGATCGGACGCACGTGCCGCAACGTGTTGCCGGATGAGGCGTGGGATTACATCGAGGGATTCTGTCCGGCGCTGGACATGGGGTTGCAGGACTTTCGCGACACGGATCAGGGCTCGATGCTGCGCGTGAAAGGGGCGGATACGCTGTTGCCCGTCGGCCCTGGCATCGTGCGCGGCGTGAATTTGTTCGAGCAGACGTTGCGCACTTATCGCAACGGGCGCGTCGTGCAGGAGGCGCACATTGGCGACGAGACGATCTGGGGGCCGCACTACGTGATCGCGGATATTGCGCGGCACATCACATTGGTGCCGGGCGACGTGATCCTGATGGGCACGCCTTGCCATTCGCGCTCCGTGGACGCGGGCGATGTCGTGGAATGTGAGATCACCGGCCTCGGACGTCTTTCGGGCAGGGTCGTGCGTATCGAAGCCCCGCGTGCGGCGGCGCTCGGCGTGGGGCATGCGCCGGGCGACAGTCCCGAAGTGCGTCGGGTGGCGCTGGGTTTTGACGAACGTGTGCCGGAGCGATTCAAGGAAAACTATCGCCTCGCGGCACATCGACAGGAGTAATGGGATGAAGGTAACGATCATTGGCGCGGGCGCCATCGGTGGCTTGCTCGGGTTGAAGCTCGCGGCAACGGGTGAGGCGCAGGTCAGTGCGCTGGCGCGCGGCGCGACGCTGGCGGCGCTGCGCGAGCGCGGCTGGCGGGTGAAGCAGGGCGAGACGCTCACAGCGGCGCCGGTCGCCGCGGCACATCCCCTGGAAGATTCGGCGAAGTTGGGCGTTCAGGATCTGGTGGTGATCGCGGTGAAGGGGCCGGCGCTCACGCAGGTCGCTGCGTGCGTTGCCCCGTTGATCGGTCCGCAGACGCTGGTGCTGCCCGCAATGAATGGTGTGCCCTGGTGGTTCTGCAAGGGCGTGGCGCCTTTTTGCGACGACACGTTGACAAGCATCGATCCGGATGGCGCGATTGGCGCTGCCATTCCGCAGGCGAACGTGATCGGGTGTGTCGTGCATGCGAGTGCGGCGACACCGGAGCCGGGTCTGGTCGATCACAAGATGGGGCGAGGCCTCATCATCGGCGAGCCGGGCGGGGGCGCGAGCGAGCGCGTGCAACGCCTTGCCGCGCTGCTCGAGCGTGCGGGATTCGAGGTGAAGGCATCGGACAACGTGCGTCTCGACATCTGGTACAAGCTGTGGGGCAATCTGACGATGAACCCCGTGTCGGCCATTACCGGCGCCACCATCGACCGGTTGCTCGACGATCCGCTCGTGCGCGCGTTCTGCTCGGCCGCGATGCGCGAGGCGGCTACGATCGGTGCGAAGATCGGCTGCACCATCGAGCAGTCGCCCGAAGATCGGCATGAGGTGACGGCAAAGCTGGGGGCGTTCAAGACGTCGATGCTGCAGGACGTGGAAGCGCACCGCCCCATCGAACTCGACGCGCTCGTGAGCGTGGTGAGAGAGATCGGTCAGCGCGTCTCCGTACCCACGCCAAACATCGATGCCTTGCTCGGCCTGACAAGGCTCTTCGGGCGAGTGCATGGGTTATATTGACGGCTATCGAAAGGAAGCGAGGTGAGCGATGCGACCGTCAGTCTTGTTGAAACGCCACTGTGTCGCCGTGCGCGAGGCGGCACGGCGGCATCGTGCATCGAATCCGCGCGTATTCGGGTCAGTGCTGCACGGCACTGACCGCGACGGTAGCGATCTCGATATTCTCGTCGATGCACTGCCCGGGACGACCCTATTCGACCTTGGCGGGTTGCAGGACGAGTTGGAATCGATGCTAGGCATTCACGTCGATGTTCTGACGCCGGCGGATTTGCCGGTCAAATTCAGGGAGCAGGTACTGGCTGAGGCGCGTCCGGTATGAGCGAGACACGTCTGCCCGATTACCTGGATCACATGCGTCAGGCCGCGACTGACGCGTGCGATTTTGTCGACGGTCTCTCAAAAGACGACTTCCTGCACGACAAGCGCACGCAACAGGCTGTGGTGATGAGTCTGATTATCATCGGAGAAGCGGCGACGAAAATCATGGATCGTCACGCCGACTTCGCTCAGTCAAATCCCGAGGTTCCGTGGCGTGCGATGCGCGGTATGCGCAATCGCATCGCCCATGGTTATTTCGATATCAACCTCGATGTCGTCTGGGACACCATCCAGATCGCACTGCCCGATCTTCTGGGCCACCTCAAAGGCCTTTAAGAGGCGTTGCGCGCCGCCTCATCTTGCTCGGCCTTTAGCGCGTACTTATCGTACCCCGGTGTGCCGATACACCTGACTCAGTGCGGCGAGACCCACAGCGGCGGCGGCCATCATGTAGAAACTCGGCGCGAGTTTGCTGCCGGTTGCGTTGATCAGCCACGTCAGGATGAACGGCGCGAAGCCCCCGAAGAACGTCACCGACAGGTTGTACGAGAGCGACAGGCCCGTGGTGCGCGTCTTCACCGGAAAGATCTCCGAGGCGAGAGCGGGCAACGGAGCAAAGTACACCGTCATCAGCACGCCGAGCAGCGTCTGCAACGCGAGCATCATGCCAAAGCTCGGGTACGTCGAAAGCAGCCAGAACATCGGCCAGATCAAGACCAGCAACGCGGCCGCCGCGATCATCATCGGCTTGGCACGGCCGACACGATCCGACCACGCGCCCACGACCGGCGAGAGGAACATCTGCACGATCCCGGTCGCCACGGTCGCCGCAAACGCGACCGATGCGGGCAACCCGAGTTGTTTGATCGCATACGTCGGCATGTACAGCACGAGATAGGTCGAGACCGTGGCAACGACCACGGCACCCACCGCCAGCAACAAGCGCATCTTCTGATGCTCGAACGTGTCGCGCAGCGGCGTCTGCGTCGGCTCGGCTTCCAGGAACTCGGGCGTCTCGCTGACATGGCGACGGATGTAATACGCAACCGGCCCGATCAGCAAGCCGAACAGGAACGGCACGCGCCAGCCCCAGCTCTGCATCTGCTCGGGCGAGAGCGTGCTCGTCAGCACCGCGCCGAAGCCGGCGGCCAGCAGCGTCGTCAGCCCCTGACTCGCCACCTGAAAGCTCGCAAAGAAGCCGCGCCGTTGCGGCGCATGCTCGGCGAGAAAGGCCGTTGCACTACCGAATTCGCCGCCGGCCGAGAACCCCTGAATCATGCGTGCGAGCACGATGCCCATCGGCGCGAGCACACCAATCGTCTCGTAAGTCGGCATGAAGGCGATGATCGCCGTGCCTGCCATCATCAACAGAATGGTCATCGTCAGTGCCTCGCGCCGTCCCCGGCGATCGGCATACACGCCAATGACGATTGCGCCCAACGGCCGCATGAAGAACGACACACCGAACGTACCGAGCGTGAGCAGCAGCGATGTCGTGTCGTCGTGCGCGGGGAAGAACAGTTTCGCGATAGTGACGGCGAAAAAGCCGTACACAACGAGATCGAACCATTCGAGCGCGTTACCGATGGACGCGGATATCACCGCGCGCCAGGTGTGTGAGGTTGCGTCGCGGCCGATGCGCTCACCGGCGGCAGTGGCTGTGGTCATGTTGTCTCCAGTCGTTGTTATGTGTCGAGCATGCGTTCGTCGGAGGCATGCACCCCGTGTTCTTGTGGCCTGTCGCCGCGGCCTCAGCCCTGCGCCAGCACCTGGGCGATGGCCTGCGCCACGGTGTCGACGTTGCGCGTATTCAGGCCGGCCACACACATGCGTCCGGAGCGCAGCAGATAGACGCCGTGCGTTTCGCGCAGGGCGTCGGCTTGCGCGGCGGACAGCCCCGTGTACGTGAACATGCCGCGCTGCGCGATGTAGCGAGAAAGCTTCTCTCCACTGACGTGTGCCGCCAGCCGTGCATGAATCTGCGCGCGCATCGTGGCGATGCGCGTGCGCATGCTGTCCAGCTCGTCTTCCCACGCGCGCCGCAAGGCGGGTGTCGTCAACACTTGCGCGACGAGCCGGGCCCCGTGCGTTGGCGGATTGCTATAGTTCGCGCGCACCGTACCGGTGAGTTGTCCGAACACGCGTGACGCTTCGTCTGCCGACGCGCATACCACCGACAGCGCGCCGCATCGCTCGCCATATAGCGAGAAGTTCTTCGAGAACGAATTGGCCACCACGGTCGGCACGCCGGCGTCGGTCAACGCGCGCACGGCGAACGCGTCGGCGTCGAGGCCATCGCCGAAGCCCTGATAGGCCATGTCGACGAACGCGATGAGGCCGCGCTCGCGCAGCACCGGCACGAGCGTTTGCCATTGCGTCTGAGTCAGATCCACGCCGGTCGGGTTGTGACAGCAGGCGTGCAGGAGCACGATGCTGCGCGGCGGGAGCGACGCGAGGGTGTCGAGCATGGCGTCGAAGCGCAGTCCGCCGGTGGCGTCGTCGTAATACGGATAGGACCGCACGGGAAAGCCTGCGCTCTCGAACACCACGCGATGGTTGTCCCAGCTTGGGTCGCTGATCCAGAGGGTGCTCTCGGGGAAATAGCGTTTGAGGAAGTCCGCCCCCACGCGTAGCGCGCCGCCACCGCCCAACGTCTGCAAGGTGGCGATGCGCTGCTCGCGGCGCGCGGCATTGCCCTCCCCGAAGACGAGGGCTTGCACGGCGTCGCGATACGTGGGTGTGCCGGCCATCGGAAGATAGGGACGGGGCCCGATGTCGGCGAGCACGGCCGATTCGGCATCGCGCACGGCTTGCATGACCGGCAGACGCCCGTTGTCGTCGAAGTAGATGCCGATCGACAGATTGACCTTGTTCGGACGAGGATCGTGTCCGAAGGCTTCGTTCAGGCCAAGGATGGGGTCGCCGGGGTAGGCGTCGACATGGGAAAACATGAGGGGGCTCGCTCCTTACCGATTCGATCGGGTTCGACGGTGAATTTTGAAAATCGATTGTGGGCGACGCCCCTTTACGGAACAATCAATCGATTTTGGTCGATTCGTAAGCGAAACTTGATAATCGAAATGCCATGCCCCTGACCCGCGTCACGCTCCGCCAGTTCGAAGCGCTGGTGGCCATTGCCGAACTGCATAGCTTTGCCGAGGCCGGCAACCGGCTGGGGCTCACGTCGTCTGCCGTGAGCCAACTCGTTGCCGAGCTGGAGTCGGTGCTCGGCTTTCGCATCTTCGATCGCACCACCCGGCGTGTGGCGCTGTCCAGCGCTGGACGCGACTTCCTCGCCTCGGCCGAATCGGTGCTACGCCATGTACAGGCTGCGGAGAAGACCGCCGACGATCTGCGCAACCGGGCGGCCGGCATCGTGCGTGTGGGCGCGCCGCTCGTGCTCGCGAGCATGGCGTTGCCTGCGGCGATTCGCGTCTATGCCGAAACGCGGCCCAAGGTGGTGGTGCGCGTGGTCGACACGCCCGTCGATGCACTCATCGATCATGTCGCCAATGGCGACCTCGATCTGGCCATTGGCCCGAACCGTGCGACAGGGGCTCACGTGGCGGGCGAGCCGGCGTTCGACAGTCCGTGGGTGTTGTGGTGCACGCCCGAACATCCGCTCGCGCGGCGTCGCCGCGTGCGCTGGTCGGATTTGCGCGACACGCCGCTCGTCGCCGCCGGTCGCGATCATGAACGCAGCGTCGCGCAGATGCGGTTATCCGCCCCGGACGACGCACGCATCACGCCCATCGATGTCGTCGATAACGTGACAACCGCGCTTGGGGTGGCGGCGCAAGGGCTGGCGGCGACGCTCACGCCCGGCTACGTGGCGGCGCTCGCGCATCCGTTCGGTCTCGTGATGCGACGTGTCGTGTCGCCCGAGACGATTCGTCAGGTATGTGTCTATCGTCCGCTGTCTCGTGCGGCGTCACCTGCGGCGGAAGGCTTTGCGCAGTTCTTGCTGGAATGGCTGCCGCAGTGGAACGAACGGATCATGGCCACGCCTCAGACGTGAGCGCGGCGCGGCGCGGCGTCGCGCGTGAGGGTCTCAGCATCACTTTCAATGTCTTCAACGTCTCGCTGCGAGCCGGCAGATGGCGTAGGAAAGCCACACTTCAATAATTAAAATTACGATAAGCATGCCGAAATGAATAATAAAAATTACAGCGTTGCGGCGTGTGCGGAGAAAGTGGTTTTGATCGCCTGAAACAAGCTGTAATTTTCGAAGCGATTCGTTTAGTGTTTACCCATCCTGCCTGCGAGCAAAAACAGGTCAGTTGATTCGTAGTGCTTTCGATGTGTCAGATTGTCTCCCATCCCCAAGGAGGTAAAGTGACTCACGCAATGCGCCAACATCTGCCTCGTCGTCGTCCGCTGTCGGTGGCGGTTTCTCTTGTCTTTCTGTCTGCCGGCGCCGCACAGGCACAAACCTATCCGCTATCGGTGATCCCGTCCGGCAGCATCCTGACCTACGAACAGTATTACGACGGAAATGTTGTGCCCGTGGGCGTCATTCAAGGGACCGTGACGATTCACCCGGTGCCTCCTTATCCCGCCCAACTGGGCGGCGCCGGTGTGTCGGTATTCAACGGCGCGGTCGTGACGATCGACCCGAACCAGGGTGTGGCGGGACAGGTCTCCATTACCTCCGACTACCAGGCCGGCGCACCGAACGACGCGCTCTACATCGCCAATGGTACCGTGAAGATCACGCCAAGCGCCGGCGGGGTTCTGCTCAGGGGCAGGGGAACATCAGTCCACGGCGTCTACATGCCGGAGACGTCTAGCGGAACATCGCTGCTGCAAGGCGGTAACGTCACGATTACCACCGACGGGAGCACCGCCGACGGCATTCGCGCCTATGGCTCGACATCGACCATCAATCTCGATCAGGCGTCGATTACGGTGAGCGGTGCGGACAGCTGGGGTGTGCGTTCCTGGGGCGGGAGCAACATCACGCTCAGCAACTCGACCGTGACGTCCGTGGGCACGGGGGGAGGTGGCCTTCAGGTGTTCAACGGCAGCTCGGGCACGATCAACGGGAATTCGACCATCACCACCGCTGTGGATGGCAACCTCGGTCTGAACGCCGAAGCCGGTGGCACGCTCAACACCAACACCGACGCGAACACGCCGGGCACTGTCGTCGTAAGCACGACGGGCGCGGGCAGTCACGCCGTGCGGATCGGTACCGCCAACGGCAACCTCAATCGATTGCGTCTGTCCACCACGCAGAACAGCACGTATGGGTTGCTCGTCAACGGCACATCGACCGTAACGGGCTCGCAGGTCGCCGTGAGCACGCTGGGCACCTCTGCATACGGCATGTGGATCTCGGGCAGCACGACGGCCACGCTCAATGGCGGGTCCATCAGTACGCAGGGACAGACCGCTTACGGCCTGCTGTCCGGCTCAGGGGCGGCCACGGTGAATCTGTCCGACTTCGCGATCACGACGCAAGGCGTTCAGGCCTACGGCATCTACGGCTGGACGGGCAGTACGACCCACTTCGCCGGCGGCAGCATCACGACGAATCAGGCCAGTACTTATGGCATTTACGCGAACGCGGGCACGGTCAATTTGCTGACCAGCGCAAGCGGTGCAGGCACGGCGATCACGACCTCGGGCGCCAACGCCTACGTCGTGCGTATTCAGAATGGCGGCCTCTTCAACGCGACCGGCGCGACGTTGCACGCCACTGGTGCGGGCGGCGCGGGCATTGTGTTCGATGCGCCGCAAACGGTGGCGGCGATGCCGACATCCGTCGCCACTCCCGGGTTGCCCACGCTGCCCACGACCACTGCCGGGCTGACGTCGCTCGACCCGCCGCCTGCGCTGGCGATCACGACACCGTATCCGAGCGCGCCGACCGAGGTCGGCAGCGACATTGTCGGCGTAGCGACGGGCGGTGTGGGAGGCGTGGCGGCACCGCCGCGCGCCGGCGGTTACAACATGACGTTGCAAGGCACGACGGTCACCTCGGACCAAAGTGCGGCGCTATGGATCTATGGCGGCGTTGCCAACGTCAATCTGGTCGATTCGACGCTGACCGGCAGTGCGGGAGCGGTGTACGCGACGACGCGCGCCGTCTCGGGAGGGGGGGAGTTGGGCGCCACGCTCAACCTCGACGCCAACCACTCGGTGCTCAATGGCCGGATCCTGACCGACACGACCAGTACGTCGGTCGTCAATCTGAGCAACAGCAGCACATGGCATGTGACGGCGAGTTCGAATGTGACGGAACTGAGCAACGCCAACAGCCTGATCGACTTTCCTGTCACGGCACTGCTGGCGTCGGCGCCCACCAGTCAGAGTTCGTATCGCACCGTGAACGTCGGTAACAGCTATGTCGGAAACGGTGGCACGGTAGCGCTGAACACCTACCTGAACGAGGGTGGAGCGTTGACGAATCAGTACACTGACCGGCTGCTCATCGCAGGCTCGGCAAGCGGCACGACGCTATTGCAGATCAAGCCGGTTGCCGGGAGTCCGGGCAAGCTCACGTCGCCCACCGGTGTGATCACCAACGACGAGGGGATTTCGGTTGTCCAGGTCGGGGGCACCTCTACGTTCAATGCGTTCCGTCTGGCTGGGGGCTACGTCGTGGCGCCCAATTCGCCTTATGAGTACCGGCTCTATGCCTATGGTCCCGGTTCGGTACATGGCACGGCGGAGGCGTCGCAAAACCTCGTTGGCACCGGGGGTGGTTTTTGGGACTACCGCTTGCAAAGTGCCTACGTGGATCCGGGCGGCGAAGTGGACCCGGAAGGTCCTGGAGGACCCGGCGGCGAAATCGTCGACCCGGTGCCGCCCGATGCGCGCCCTGAGGTCGCCCCTCAAGTTCCTGCCTACCTGAGCGCGCCGCAGGCCTTCTTGCATGCCGGGCTGATGGATCTCGATTCGCTGCATCGGCGTCTGGGGGAAGTGCGCGATGACCGCGAACTGGGCCGGGATCGCGGGCCGGGCGAGATGTTCGTGCGCGGCTACGGCGGCAATTTCCGGTACTTCTCCAACCAGAGCTTCCAGGCGTTTGGTTACGATATGCGCGGAGATTATGGCGCGATTCAAATCGGTGGCAATCTGTTCAAACATGTCACCGAGGATGGCACATGGCGCTTCGGCGCGGCCGGTTCGATGGGCTGGCTACACTACGAACCCGACGCCGTCGATGGCGCCAGCTCTACGCGCTCGAGTACCTACCGGCTGTACGGATATGGCACCTATCAGAGCCAGCAAGGCTGGTATGTGGATGGCATTGTCTCGGTTGGCTGGTTCAACGGGCAAGTGAACACCGATGTTCGCACCGACGTCGCTTCGATGCGTGGCAACAGCTATGCGGCGTCGGTGGAGGCGGGCTATCCGTTAGCGCTTGCGTATGGTCTCAATCTCGAGCCGCAATTGCAGTTCGTGGGGCAGCATCTGGCGTTTCGCAATATGACCGACGCCGATGGACTGTCTGTGAATATCGGCTCCCAGAACCAGGTCACAGGTCGGCTCGGTGTGCGGCTGACCCGGCCGATAGCGGTGAGCACAGGGCGTGTCACGCCTTATGTCGGATTCGACCTTGTGCACGCTTTCGTCGCCGGGACCAGCGTGCAAGTCGGCGAGGCGATGTTCCAGACCGGGAAGTACGGCGACGCGATGGTGTTCTCGCTGGGTGTGAACGGCACGCAGTCAGCCAATCTGTCGATGTACGGCCGCGTGTCGTATCAACAGAGTTTCGGCACGGCCGGGATGCGTGGCGTGCTCGTCAACGTCGGTGCGAAGTACGTTTTCTGAGCGCCCGCATGGGTCGTATGATCCACGCGGTCTTCGACGTTGCCGGATCACGCGCCGTCAGCGACGCTTGCCGTCGGACGGCGGTGGCGGCAACGCTGCGAGATCCTCGCTCAACTGCGCGCGCAAAGTCGAGATGGCGGCCGAGGTGTCGGCCGGTTTCAATTCCTCACGCGCGATGGCTTCGCGCAGATGGTGACGCAGTATCGGATCACGGGTTTGCGAGAGCGTTTCGCGATAGAACGGCAAGACATTCTCGGGATGACCACCCACGCGGTAGAGGTGCGCGATCTCCTCTATCGTGCGAACGGCGGCAAAGCCGGGCCCGCCGGGCCCGCCGGGGGCGGCGGGGCCGCGAGGACCCGGCCCCCCGAAGTGCGGGCCCGTGCCCGGCGGCGGTGGCATTTCGCGGACTTCCGCGGCGGGTTGCGCACTCTGCACGCGAGCGGCGGGAGGTAACGCGTCGGCCGTGGCAACGCCGGTGGCCGTCATGGCCAGCACAAACGCAAGTGCACCGGCCGTGTGGCGTATCGTGATCTTCATCATATGGACTCCGTATTAAAAGCGCTCGCAGGAGTATCGAGCGCCTGGGGCAAGCGTAACGCGCATCCGATGCCCGGCCGGGGGGCGGTAACGACATGTAAGGCGAGTCGTGCGGCGTTACACTGATGCCCTCGCCGCGCAAACGCTGCGCGGGCTTTGTCGACTCCCGCACAGCGTTCGAGGAGACCCCTATGGCAACCGGCAAGACGACCGAATTCGTGCACCCCGCCTCCGTCACATCGTGGCGCAGCCCGGTGGATTTCTACGCCACGCTCACGCGCGTGATCGACGCGCTCAAGCAACACGGCATGACGATCTTCGCCGACATCGATCAGAGCGCGGCGGCGGCGTCTGCCGGGTTGGCATTGCGTCCGACACGCCTGCTGCTTTTCGGCAACCCGAAGGGTGGCACGCCGGTGATGGCCGCCAATCCGCATGCCGGACTGGAGTTGCCGCTCAAGGTGATGGTGTGGGCGGCCGCCGCCGACGATGTTCGTGTGGACTTTCTGAACCCCGGGCCGTCGTTGAGTGCGTTGTATGGCATCGATGCTTCACAGGCTGCGGGATTCGGTGGTGTGGCGAAGCTGTTCGAGGTCGCCCTCGCGGGATGAGCCAGCACTGGCGAGGACTTCGGGTTCGGCCGGCGAAACGTTAGGTGGCGCGATGCGCACGGCATGACACGCGCTGACGGCACGCAGTGCCGGGGCGCTGATGTCCAGAGCCCGCACGGCCTTGTCTGCCGGGCTTCGCCGCGCGCTGTGCGGTCACGTAAAAGTGCCTATACTGATCCGGCCTGACTGCACGCGGTTGCCGTTGTCTGTCGCGCCCCACTTCAGCGGGCGCTCAGTCAACATCGCGCGCAGGCACTTCCCCCTTCTTTGATGGAGTAACTCCCGTGTCGAACAGTCAATGGATCCGTGTCGAAACCGTGGATGGCGCCTTCGATGCCTATCTGGCATTGCCGCCGTCGGGTAAGACCGCAAACGCGCCGGGCATCGTGCTGGTGCAGGAAATCTTCGGCGTGAACGAGCACATTCGTGGCGTGGCCGATCAATACGCAATGGACGGCTATGTGGTGCTCGCGCCGGACATTTTCTGGCGCGCCGCACCGCGCGTGGAATTGGGCTACGCGGGTGACGACATGGCGCGTGCCATGGAGTTGCGCAAGTCGGTCGATGTCGAGAAGGCCGTGAAGGATATCGAAGCCACGGTCAAGGCACTGCGCACCAGGATCGATGGCGGTGCCAAGGTGGCGGCCGTCGGTTATTGTTTCGGCGGCCTGTTGTCGTATCTGAGCGCCGCACGCGGGCTGGTCGATGCCGCCGTGCCGTACTACGGCGGCGGCATTCACAGCTATCTGGCCGAAGCGGCCAATCTGAACGTGCCGGTGCAGTTCCACTACGGGGCACTCGATAGCCACATCACGCCGGATATCGTGACGTCGGTGAGCGACGCGGTGAAGTCGCGTCCGAACACGGAAGTGTTCGTGTACCCAGGGGCCGATCACGGCTTCAACTGCTGGGCCCGTGGCTCGTACCATCAGCCGTCGGCAGCGCTGGCGCACGGCCGCGCACTGACATTCCTCGCGAAATCGCTGACGAAGTAAGTCGCGCGGCGTAGCCGCCAACGGCAAGAAGCCCGCTTCGGCGGGCTTCGTCGTTTCTGGCGTTTGCAGACGCTATCTGGCGGACACCTTAGAAGCGGTGGGTGTCCGCTAAAAAAGCCCGTCGCCGAAGCGACGGGCAAAGTCCTGTGCGTTGAACCACCACGCACAGCGACAGGAGTCTTGGGTCGGGAACGACCGGAGATCACATCAGGCGCCGGTGCGGGCCGGCGCGTCGTTATGCGCAGAACGACGCGCCGCGGCCTCTTGTACGAGGCTCGCGGCGCGGCGAGTTACATTACGAACCGAAGTAGGTCGTGCCGGCACGTTGTTGGCCGCCGACCGAACCCATCGTGACCGGGGCGCTGGCCGATGCCGGTTGTGCGCTCGGCACTGCCTTCGGGTACACGGCGTCGTGTTGCACCACGAGGCCGGCCTGTTGAGCCTGAATCAGTTCTTCACGGACCTGTGCGCGGCTGAGCACGCTGGTTTGCGGCACCCACGAGAATTCCGAGGGACCGTCGAAGGCATCGCTGGCGAAAGCCGAACCGGCCGATAGGGCCAGCATTGCAGAAACCAGAGCCGAAGTCATAAGGGCGCGTTGCATGATGTTTTCTCCTGTCTTTTGAAAGGGGCGATGTTGATTTCATCGTCGACAGTTGAAGTCTATTAATGCAGGACGCAGTGATAAAGACGACTTCGAACAAGCAACTCTTGTTCAAACGGAAATAATCGACGGGCGACCAAGGAGACCTTCAATGCTTTATCTGTGGATCAAGGCCGTACATCTGATGGCGGTGATCGCGTTGATTGCGGGGATGGTGACGATGGCGCTGGGCGGGCGTTTGTCGCAGCCCGAATGGCGTCGTATCGCGCGACGGGCGGACTACGGGCTGGCGTCGCCCGCGTTGATCGTGGTGTGGCTGACCGGCCCCACACTCGCGATCATGGGGCATTGGTGGAGCGCACCATGGCTGATGATCAAGCTGGTTCTGGTGCTGGTCATCTCGGGATTGCATGGCCGCTTGTCCGCCACGCTCAGACGATTGGATCGCGACGGCGCTACATCGTCGCCGCCGCTTTTTCAACGGGCTTTGCCGGTCACGCTGCTCTCGATGGCGGGGATCGTGGCGTTGGTGATCGTCAAGCCGTTCTGAACCGTGTGCGCCGCGCAACGGTGCGGTAAGGGATTCGGCTTGGTGGGCGGACGTGCCCGGTGTTACGCTGGCGACATCGCCAAAAACGTCCCAAAAATTACGCCTTTGAAAGGCCTGGTGCCGATGCCGATCACTAGTGCGGTACCCCTGGATTTTCAGGGTCATGACCGCCCCGTCGGCGCGTTGGCGAAAGATTATCCGGATGGGCACGTCGTGCGGACGCACCAGCACCAGCGCGCGCAATTGATGTACGCCAGCGCTGGCATTCTCGAAGTGCGCACGGATACGTCATTCTGGGTGATTCCGCCGCAACGCGCATTGTGGATTCCGGGGGGAGTTGCGCATGAAGTGCGCATGCGCGGCAGAGTCGAGATGCGCACGATCTACGTCGACGTGGCCCGATGCGGTCTATCGGCACCCGACATGCCCGTCGTCATCCGGGTGTCCGCGCTGCTGCGCGAGTTGATTCTGCGCGCGATGACGCTTCCCGAAGACTGGTCGCCCGATGGACGCGATGCGCTCGTCATGGCGTTGCTGCTCGAGGAAGTCGAGTGGAAGAGCGACTCGCCGCTGCACTTGCAGGTGCCTCGCGATCCCCGTTTGCGCAAGATCTTCGATACCTATCTGAGCACGCCGGCCGATACCCGCAGTCTTCAGGACTGGGCGATCGAGGTCGGAGCATCGAGCCGCACGCTGGAGCGTCGGTTCATGACCGAGTTCGGCTTGCCTTTTCGGGAGTGGCGTCAGCATATGCGCCTGCTTGGCGCGCTGCCGCTGTTGGGCGCTGGGCGGCCCATCACACAGGTGGCGCTCGAAGTCGGTTACGACACGCCGAGCGCGTTTTCCACCATGTTTCGCCGCTTTATGGGCGTGACGCCAAGCGAGTACCTGACGCGCGCCCGCGGCCAGGGGTAAGCCAGTGCATGGCGTCCCACATATCGTCGTAGACCGTGACGCCTTCGGCATGCAGCGGAGAGCGCTGGCGTTTCGAGCCGATCCCGACGAAGTCGATCCCGAGCTGACGCGCCACTTTCAGATCCCACATGCCATCGCCCATGGAGACGATCGCGCGCGGATTCGTAATGCCGTAACCCGCCTGCGCCCGCTTGATCGCTTCGGCGACGAGTTGTTCGCGCGAGCTGTATTCCGACGCCGTGATGAGCATGGCGTCCGTGTAGTCGATGGCGACCGAGCGGAGCTTGCGGTGACTCACCTGGCGGATGCCGCCTGTCGCGAACACGACACCCCAGCGTGAGCGGTGCGCGGCCTCGACGAAGGCCCGCGCGCCGGGAATCTCGGCCAGCCCATGGGCGTTGAGCAGGGCGGTGAAGCGCTCGTCGATTTCATGTTCGAAGCGAGCGAGGTCGTGCGGCTGCGGCAGCGCCCGGCCGTGCTCGGCATGCGCGTGAATCAGGATGCCGGTGTCGGTGTGATGGGGGTAACTGCCCCAGTCGGTGTTCAGGTCCTCGAACGCCAGCGATTCCATCGCGCCAAGTAGCGCGCGCTGGTGAATGCGGACCGAATCGGTCAGAGTGCCGTCGACATCGAGCACCAGAATGCTGTCTTTTTCGAAACTGGCCTGCATGGCTGAATGGGACTCGTGTCAGAGCGGAGGTCTTGCCGCCGAAATGTGGGAGTGTACGAATTCGCGAGGTTTAACAAAACGCGTTGAGTGACATCGGATACGCCGGACGCGACACGGGGGGCTATAGGATTTAATAGCTCGAGGATAGTGGGCTTGCGATCCCGCGTATAGACAGCGCCGGGGCTGCCTATACGCGGGACAGAGAGGAGCGCGGTCCGATCAGCCGTAACGAGGGCGCGATTGAGACGACATTTCGCGCATCTGACGCTCAAGTGCTTTGAGCGCCGCTTGCATCTCGGCGAGCGACGGCTTGCGCTCGCGCCGCAAGCGGGCGCGCGATGGGTCCTGCACTGGCAGAGCGCTTGTCTGCGGTTGCGCGTCAATCCGGGAAGTGGGCCGTGCCGGCGCGGGCGTTTGCGTCGTCGTGACGCTTGGCGCGGGAGCGTCCGGCTGGCATCGCCGCTGCCGGACATGCCGGTGCGATTCGGGGGCAAGGGCTTCGCGTGTCTCGCTGCGGGCAAATTCGCCAAAGCGTTGATGACCTTCATGAAGCAGCTCGGCCAATGTGCGCACGATGTTCTTGCCCGGTCCCACTGCACGCATCTGCATACGGGTCGTCATGTAGGCCTCGGGGACTTCACCGAACAGTTGATTCACATGCTGGCTTGCGTGCGCGAGGGTGTCCTCGAGCACTTGCTGGACGGTCGACGGTGTCGCCAGAGAGATGAACAACGAGTGGAGTCTGCCACCGACGGGCGTCCGGATATAGGCGCCAAGCATGGCGTCACGCATCTGCGGGGCGCCGACGGAGCGCCGGACCCGTGGCTCCGGGAACGGGCCTGTGACGTGATGGCGCCGGGCTTCCTGCTCGCTGCTCACCACGCGGAGGAAACTCAATTGAGGGATTTCGATGTAGGTGTCGGCGTGGCGCAGCAGGCGCTGCGTGTCCGGTGACATCCGGCTGAGTTGCTGCGTGAGGCGGGCTTCGATGGATGCCACGGAATACTTGCCTTCGGACTCGGCCGCGAAGGTCTCGGAGAATGCTTTCTCGAGTGCGTGGCTGTCGCGGCGCTGTCGGGTGAGCACCGTGCGTACAGGTGTCGGGAGCGAGGCTTCGCAGCCGGCCAGCATCAGTCGGCTTGCACTGACCTCGACGTCCGTGTCGGGGGGCAGATCGAGCAGGCAGTTCCGCGCGTCGTCGCGGCTACCTCTCACGCACACTGGCCGCACGTCCGCCAGCCGTTCCGCGAAGACTTGGGCGCGGGTGGTGGGCGCCTGGGACCAGTTGGACGCAGGCGTCGGGGTGAGAATATACGCCAGGCTTTGTGATGTGGAGGCTGGCGATAGCACGACTCGCCGGAGTTCCGTGATGATGTCGCTCTTGCGAGCCGCCAGATGGGGCATCGGCAGCCCTGGCGACAGGGAGAGCGCGTTCGCCATCCAGTTCAAATTCAGCAGGGGCATTAGCATAGCTGTCACTCCGGTTGAGGTCACGGGTCCGTTCCCGCGATGCGCCGGAGTATGGGCGTTGCTTCATTTCTGACTGTCGCGTCGGGGCGCCTGCGTTCGGAGTTCGGCACCTGCCGGTGTGCCGTCCTGTTCACACGATGGCGGGGTGCAGGCTCGGCGGCGCTTCGCGCAGTAATGCCTTCAGGCGTTTGAGGGCGCTGGCGAGGCGCTCGGTATCTCGCACGCCGCCCAGCGAAATGCGGATGGCGTTGGGGGCGTCGGGAGTCAGGCAGAAGGCATCGGCGGGCGTGACGGCCAACCCTTCGGCGCGCGCGGCCATCGTCAATTCGCGGGCCGTCCATGGCGCTGGCAGTGCGTGCCAGAGATGGATGCCCTGCGCCGCGCAGGTGTGTTCGTTGCCAAGAATCTCTGCCGCGATGGCCTGGCGCTGTGCGGCGGCATCTTTCACGCCATCCAGAATGCGATCGGCCATACCGTTGTGAATCCACTGCGTGGCCAGTCCCGTCATTAGCGGTGGCGCCATCAGCGCGAACGAGTGCAGCGTATTCAGAAAGTTGTCGCGTTGGCGTGCGCTGGCAAGCCGGACATAGGCGGTGCGCAACCCCGGCGTGAGGCATTTCGACAGGGTTGCCACGTAGTGCACACGATGCGGCGCGAGACGTGCCAGCGGTGGCGGAGCGTCGAGTGCCAGGCGCCAGTAGGGATCGTCCTCGATGAACGTCAGATCGAGCGTCTCGGCGATAGCGAGCAATTCGCGGCGGCGGCGCTCGGGCATCGTGCGGGTGGTCGGGTTCTGGAGCGTGGGGTTGAGGTAGACCAGGCGAGCGCCGTGCTCGCGTGCGGCGGCCCTCAGCGCGTCGGGCAGCATGCCGTCGCCGTCGGTGGCGACATGCGCCAGCTGGCGGCCAAGGGTGCGGGCAGCGCTGTGCAACCCAGGGTAGACGATCGGCTCGCACAGTATTGTCTCGTCGCGCGCAGTGCCGATGAGCAATAGCGCAGCCAACGTGGCCTGCGCCCCGGGGCAGACGAGAACGTCGGACGGGGAGACCGCGCCGAGCATCGGCGCGAGCCACATGGCGCCGGCCTGCCGGTCGGCCACGCCTCCGTCTCCCAGTTGATAGGCCATGAGCATCGACGCATCCGTGTGCCGGAGCACTTCGTCGATGCCCTTTTGCAGCATCTCGCCCAAAAACAGGCCGGCCGGTGCCGGCGGAATGTTCATCCCGAGATCGAGCACCTGATCGAGTGCCACGTGCGGCGTGCTGACGAAGGTGCCGAGCGGGCCGCGACCCTCGATGGCGTTGCGCTCGCGCGCCCGGTTGTAGGCGCGCGTGACGGTCGTGAAATCGATGCCCAGCCACGCCGCGAGCTCACGCTGCGCCGGCAGCCGGTCGCCGGGCCGCAGACGGCCGTCCGCCACCGACTGCTCGATGAATCCGGCCAACCGCAGATAGCGCGGCCCCTTGCCGGTGGTCAGGGCGGGCTTCCAGAAGGTGGCGCGCAGGCTGTCGTGGGAAGCGTCCATGGCGATGTCTGTGTTATGTATGGAGAATTTTGATTGTTACGTCGAGTGTATGCAGTTTAGTTTGCATACATAAACGTCGCAATACTTGAATTCGGGCGGTATCGCCGCATCTTGAGCCGGTATGCCTGCGCGGATTGCGGTGGCAACGCGTTAACAATCAACGACTTACCGGACAAATCTGCGTGCGAGTGCATTGACACTTGCATTGAGCGCAGGTATAGTCGCAGGCTCCGGTTTTTCCGGCGGCATGCCCGTGCCTAATGCAAAGTGCTTATGCATCAAGCGTTTAGATGCGGACAATCCGCAAGAGCAGCCGGTGAGTACGCAGTAAAGTCGCATGCCGGCCCGCCTTGGCTGTCATGCTTTTGACACGTTTAGGAAATCACAATGCCAACGATTAACCAATTGGTCCGCAAGCCGCGCACCTCTGCTCAAATCAAGAGCAAGAGCCCGGCCCTGCAGGACTGCCCGCAGCGTCGTGGCGTGTGCACCCGTGTGTACACGACGACGCCGAAGAAGCCGAACTCCGCACTGCGTAAGGTTGCCAAGGTGCGCCTGACGAACGGTTTCGAAGTCATCTCGTACATCGGCGGTGAAGGCCACAACCTGCAGGAACACTCGGTCGTGCTGATTCGCGGCGGTCGTGTGAAGGACTTGCCGGGTGTGCGTTACCACATGGTGCGCGGTAGCCTCGACACGCAAGGCGTCAAGGACCGTAAGCAAGCCCGTTCGAAGTACGGCGCGAAGCGTCCGAAGGCCTAAGCGGCTAAGCGGATATATGTTCGGTGATGGTGGATATCGTCACTGAGTAAGTGGTCACTCGGCCGTAGTGGCTAGTAGGTGACCTGGAGCCAGGCTCCAACTGAATTTATTAAGGAAGAAATCATGCCGCGTCGTCGCGAAGTCCCCAAGCGCGAAGTGTTGCCCGATCCGAAGTTCGGCAACGTTGATGTCGCTAAATTCATGAACGTGCTCATGCTTGCCGGCAAGAAGTCGGTGGCAGAGCGCATCGTTTATGGTGCTTTCGAGCAGATCCAAACCAAGGCGGGCAAGGATCCGCTGGAAGTCTTCAACACCGCTCTCGGTAACGTGAAGCCGGTGGTTGAAGTCAAGAGCCGCCGTGTTGGCGGTGCAAACTATCAAGTTCCGGTCGAAGTGCGTCCGTCGCGTCGTATGGCATTGGCGATGCGTTGGTTGCGTGAGGCCGCGAAAAAGCGTAGTGAGAAGTCGATGGCCCTGCGTCTGGCAGGCGAGCTGATCGAAGCCTCGGAAGGCCGTGGCGGCGCCATGAAGAAGCGTGACGAAGTTCACCGCATGGCCGAAGCCAACAAGGCTTTCTCGCACTTCCGCTTCTGACGCTGGCAAGCAGTACCTAGAGCAGAAACCGGGGCGGGTGCGCATGAGAAATTGCGCCTCGCCCGTTTGTGTTAGTAGCCCCCTCAAAAATGGCGGCTACATTGAAAGAGGCTTAAAGTGGCTCGTACAACCCCTATCGAGCGCTACCGCAACATCGGTATTAGCGCTCACATCGACGCAGGTAAAACCACGACGACCGAGCGCATTTTGTTCTACACCGGTGTGAACCACAAAATCGGTGAAGTGCACGATGGCGCGGCGACGATGGACTGGATGGAGCAGGAACAAGAGCGTGGCATTACGATTACGTCGGCTGCCACGACCTGCTTCTGGTCCGGCATGGCGAACAATTACCAAAAGCACCGCATCAACATCATCGACACCCCGGGTCACGTCGACTTCACGATTGAAGTCGAGCGCTCGATGCGTGTTCTCGATGGCGCGTGCATGGTGTATTGCGCTGTGGGTGGCGTGCAGCCCCAGTCGGAAACCGTTTGGCGTCAGGCCAACAAGTACGGCGTGCCGCGTCTGGCGTTCGTCAACAAGATGGACCGTACCGGCGCGAACTTCTTCAAGGTCTACGACCAACTGAAGAACCGCCTGAAGGCCAACCCGGTGCCGGTGGTGGTGCCGATCGGCGCCGAAGAAAGCTTCAAGGGCGTCGTCGACCTCATCAAGATGAAGGCGATCATTTGGGACGAAGCGTCGCAAGGCATGAAGTTCGACTACGTCGACATTCCGGCCGAGCTGCAAGCGGAAGCCCAGAAGTGGCGCGAAGGCATGGTCGAAGCGGCCGCCGAATCGAGCGAAGACCTGATGAACAAGTACCTGGAAGAGGGCGACCTCTCCGAGGCTGAAATCATCAACGGTCTGCGCACGCGTACCATCGCTTGCGAAATCCAGCCGATGCTGTGCGGCACCGCGTTCAAGAACAAGGGTGTGCAGCGTATGCTGGACGCCGTGATCGACTTCCTGCCGTCGCCGGTCGACATTCCGCCGGTCAAGGGCACGGACGACAAGGAACAGCCGGTCGAGCGTCGTGCGTCGGATGACGAGAAGTTCTCGTCGCTGGCGTTCAAGATCATGACCGACCCGTTCGTTGGCCAGCTGATCTTCTTCCGCGTCTACTCGGGCGTTGTGAACAAGGGCGACACGCTGCTGAACTCGGTCAAGGGCAAGAAGGAACGTCTGGGCCGTATCGTGCAGATGCACGCGAACCAGCGCGAAGAAATCGACGAAGTGCGTGCAGGCGACATCGCCGCAGCCGTCGGTTTGAAGGACGCGACCACGGGTGACACGCTGTGCGACCCGACCGCCCCGATCGTGCTCGAGCGCATGGTGTTCCCGGAGCCGGTGATTTCGCAGGCTGTCGAGCCGAAGACCAAGGTCGACCAGGAAAAGATGGGCCTCGCCCTGAACCGCCTGGCGCAGGAAGATCCGTCGTTCCGCGTGCAGACCGATGAAGAATCGGGTCAGACCATCATTTCGGGTATGGGCGAGCTCCACCTCGAAATTCTGGTTGACCGTATGAAGCGCGAATTCGGCGTGGAAGCCAACATCGGCGCCCCGCAAGTTGCCTACCGCGAAACCATTCGCAAGTCGGCAGCGGACGTCGAAGGCAAGTTCGTCAAGCAGTCGGGTGGTCGCGGCCAATTCGGTCACGCGGTCATTACGCTGGAGCCGAACGAGCAAGGCAAGGGCTACGAGTTCCTGGACGAGATCAAGGGTGGTGTCATTCCTCGCGAATACATCCCGGCGGTCGACAAGGGTATTCAAGACACCCTCAAGAACGGTGTTCTGGCTGGCTTCCCGGTCGTGGACGTCAAGGTTCACCTGACGTTCGGTTCGTACCACGATGTGGACTCGAACGAAAACGCGTTCCGTATGGCCGGTTCGATGGCTTTCAAGGAAGCCATGCGCCGCGCTAGCCCGGTGATTCTCGAGCCGATGATGGCTGTCGAAGTCGAAACGCCGGAAGACTACATGGGTAACGTGATGGGCGACTTGTCGTCGCGTCGCGGCATTATCCAGGGCATGGATGACATGGTCGGCGGCGGCAAGATCGTGCGCGCTGAAGTTCCGCTGTCGGAAATGTTCGGCTACTCGACGTCGCTGCGTTCGGCCACGCAAGGCCGCGCCACGTACACGATGGAGTTCAAGCACTACGCTGAAGCTCCGAAGAACGTGAGCGAAGGCATCATCAGCGCTAAGAACAAGTAATTGATTTGGTGGGCGAGCGCATCAAGTGATGCGCCGCCCGACTCACTGTTAAATCGTCTATTCAGTATCTGAGGATTCGGAAATGGCAAAGGAAAAATTCACGCGGAATAAGCCGCACGTGAACGTTGGCACCATCGGTCACGTTGACCACGGCAAGACCACGCTGACGGCTGCTATCGCAACGGTTCTGTCGTCGAAGTTCGGCGGCGAAGCCAAGAACTACGCTGACATCGACGCAGCGCCGGAAGAAAAGGCACGCGGCATTACCATCAACACCGCGCACATCGAGTACGAAACGGCGGCTCGCCACTACGCACACGTTGACTGCCCGGGCCACGCCGACTACGTCAAGAACATGATTACCGGTGCTGCCCAGATGGACGGCGCTATCCTGGTTTGCTCGGCTGCTGACGGCCCGATGCCGCAAACGCGTGAGCACATCCTGCTGGCTCGTCAGGTTGGCGTGCCGTACATCATCGTGTTCCTGAACAAGTGCGACATGGTCGACGACGCCGAGCTGCTCGAGCTGGTCGAAATGGAAGTTCGCGAACTCCTGTCGAAGTACGAGTTCCCGGGCGACGACCTGCCGATCATCCAGGGTTCGGCCAAGCTGGCGCTGGAAGGCGACAAGGGCGCGCTGGGCGAAGAAGCCATCATGAAGCTGGCTGACGCTCTCGACACGTACATCCCGACGCCGGAGCGCGCCATCGACGGCACATTCCTGATGCCGGTGGAAGACGTGTTCTCGATCTCGGGTCGCGGTACCGTGGTGACCGGTCGTATCGAGCGCGGCATCATCAAGGTCGGCGAAGAAATCGAAATCGTCGGTATCGCCATGGACGGCGACAAGCCGAAGATCGACAAGACGACCTGCACGGGCGTTGAAATGTTCCGCAAGCTGCTCGACCAGGGTCAGGCAGGCGACAACGTCGGTATTCTGCTGCGCGGCACGAAGCGTGAAGAAGTCCAGCGTGGTCAGGTTCTGGCCAAGCCGGGCACGATCAAGCCGCACCGCAAGTTCTCGGGCGAGGTCTACATTCTGTCGAAGGATGAAGGTGGTCGTCACACCCCGTTCTTCAACAACTACCGTCCGCAGTTCTACTTCCGCACGACGGACGTGACGGGCTCGATCGCCCTGCCGGAAGGCAAGGAAATGGTCATGCCGGGCGACAACGTGTCGATCAAGGTTGAACTGATTCAGCCGATCGCCATGGAAGAAGGTCTGCGTTTTGCAATCCGCGAAGGTGGCCGTACCGTCGGCGCCGGCGTGGTTGCCAAGATTGAAGACTAATTGCGGATTCGATGAAGCGGGTGCCGGCACTGCCGGTGCCTGTTTCTCTAAGTCTGTTTGCTCTTTGTGATTTACCCGGCACCCGAACGAGGGCTGCCACGCTCTTTGGAGAATTTCCATGCAGAACCAGAAGATCCGCATTCGCCTGAAGGCTTTCGACTACCGCTTGATCGACCAGTCGGCCGCCGAAATCGTTGAAACCGCCAAGCGCACTGGCGCGATCGTCAAGGGCCCGGTGCCCCTGCCGACGCGTATCGAGCGTTTCGACATCCTGCGCTCGCCGCACGTCAACAAGACGTCGCGCGACCAGCTCGAAATTCGCACGCACCAGCGCCTGATGGACATCGTCGATCCGACGGACAAGACCGTCGATGCACTGATGAAGCTGGACCTGCCGGCTGGTGTCGACGTCGAGATCAAGCTGCAGTAAGGCTTGCGGGCGACTTTGCCCTTGAAAGCCCCGCCAATGCTGGATCGGCGGGGCTTTGTTATGCGATTTAGCAACACTTGTCAAGCGATAAAAGCTCGTCTATAATGGCGGGCTCAAGTGTAGTTTTGAAAAGATGGCCCACATCCGTGGACCATCCTTTTGTCATTTAGCCCCGGCCAATCGCAGTCGGGAATGGAGAAAATCATGAGCCTTGGCCTTGTCGGTCGCAAGGTTGGCATGACGCGTATTTTCACGGACGACGGCGATTCGATTCCCGTTACCGTGCTCGACGTGTCTAACAACCGCGTGACGCAAATCAAGACGGATGAAACGGACGGCTACACCGCCGTTCAAGTCACTTTCGGCAATCGCCGCGCAACTCGCGTGGTTAAGGCCGCCGCCGGTCACTTCGCGAAAGCGGGTGTCGAAGCCGGTGAAATCCTCAAGGAATTCCGCGTTGACGCTGCCAAAGCTGCTGAACTGCAGCCGGGCGCAGTTGTTGGCGTCGATCTCTTCCAGGTGGGCCAGAAGGTCGACGTGCAAGGCGTGTCGATCGGTAAGGGCTACGCCGGTACCATCAAGCGCTACAACTTCGCTTCGGGCCGCGCTTCGCACGGTAACTCGCGTTCGCACAACGTGCCGGGTTCGATCGGTATGGCGCAGGATCCGGGTCGTGTGTTCCCGGGTAAGCGCATGACGGGTCACCTGGGCGACGTCACCACGACGGTGCAGAATCTCGAAATCGCGCGCATTGACGCTGAGCGTAACCTGATCTTCGTGAAGGGTGCCGTTCCGGGCGCCAACGAAGGCAAGGTTTTCGTGACCACGGCAGTCAAGGCCAAACTCGCGAAGGGAGCGTAACAATGGAACTGAAGCTCCTGAATGAGCAAGGTCAGGAAGGCGCTGCGGTCAACGCGTCGGACGTCGTGTTCGGCCGTGACTACAACGAAGCGCTGATCCATCAGGTTGTGGTGGCTTATCAAGCCAACGCCCGCAGCGGCAATCGTGCGCAGAAGGACCGTGAACAGGTCAAGCACACGACCAAGAAGCCGTGGCGTCAGAAGGGTACGAGCCGTGCTCGTGCCGGTATGTCGTCGAGCCCGCTGTGGCGCGGCGGTGGCCGTATCTTCCCGAATTCGCCGGAAGAGAACTTCACCCACAAGGTCAACAAGAAGATGTACCGCGCAGGTGTGTGCTCGATTCTGTCGCAGCTCGCCCGTGAAGGTCGTCTGTCGGTCGTCGAGGACATCAAGCTGGATGCTCCGAAGACCAAACTGCTCGCTGACAAGGTCAAGGCCATGGGTCTTGACTCGGTGCTGCTGATCACGGATAGCGTGGACGAGAACCTGTTCCTGGCCTCGCGCAATCTGGCTCACGTTGCCGTCACCGAGCCGCGTTTCGCCGACCCGCTGTCGCTCATCTACTTCAAGAAGGTGCTGCTGACGAAGGGCGCGATCGCCAAGATTGAGGAGATGCTGTCATGAGCGACGTGCGTAAAAACGACCATCGTCTGTACCAGGTCCTGCTCGCGCCGGTGATCTCCGAAAAGGCGACGCTGGTGGCTGACAAGAATGAACAAGTGGTGTTCCAAGTTGCACGCGACGCGAACAAGCAAGAAGTGAAGGCTGCAGTTGAGCTTCTCTTCAAGGTGGAAGTCGAGTCGGTGCAAATTCTGAACCGTAAGGGCAAGCAAAAGCGCTTTGGCCGCTTCATGGGTCGTCGCGACCACGAGAAGAAGGCTTACGTGAGCTTGAAGCCGGGTCAGGAAATCAATTTTGAAGCGGAGGCCAAGTAATCATGGCACTCGTCAAAACGAAACCGACGTCGCCGGGCCGCCGTTCGCTGGTCAAGGTCGTCAACAAGGATCTGCATAAGGGCAAGCCGTTCGCCCCGTTGCTCGATACCAAGAGCAAGACCGCTGGCCGTAACAACAACGGTCACATCACCACCCGTCATATGGGTGGCGGTCACAAGCAGCACTACCGTATCGTCGATTTCCGTCGCAACAAGGACGGCATCACGGCGAAGGTTGAGCGTCTGGAATACGACCCGAACCGCAGCGCGAACATCGCTCTGCTGTGCTACGCCGACGGCGAGCGTCGTTACATCCTGGCCCCGAAGGGTCTGACCGTCGGCCAGCAACTGGTCAGCGGCTCGGAAGCCCCGATCAAGGCCGGTAACACGCTGCCGATCCGTAACATTCCGGTCGGTACGACGATTCACGGCATCGAGCTGCAACCGGGCAAGGGCGCGCAAATCGCTCGTGCTGCTGGTACCTCGGCAATGCTGCTGGCTCGCGAAGGCACGTACGCTCAAGTGCGTCTGCGTTCGGGTGAAGTGCGTCGCGTGCACATCGAGTGCCGCGCAACTATCGGTGAAGTCGGTAACGAAGAACACAGCCTGCGCCAACTCGGCAAGGCCGGTGCAAAGCGTTGGCGCGGTATTCGCCCGACCGTTCGCGGTGTGGCGATGAACCCGGTGGATCACCCGCATGGTGGTGGTGAAGGTCGTACGGCTGCTGGTCGTCATCCGGTCAGCCCGTGGGGTCAGCATACCAAGGGTAAGCGTACCCGCTCGACCAAGCGCACCGACAGCATGATCGTTCAGCGTCGCAAGAAGCGTTAATTGGAGCTAGCAAATGACTCGTTCTGTTAAAAAAGGTCCGTTTTGCGACGCTCATCTGCTGAAGAAAGTGGAAGCGGCAGCTGCATCGCGTGACAAGAAGCCGATCAAGACCTGGTCGCGTCGTTCGACCGTCCTGCCCGATTTTATCGGCCTGACGATCGCTGTACATAACGGCCGTCAGCACGTGCCTGTGTACGTGACGGAAAACATGGTCGGCCACAAGCTGGGTGAGTTCGCACTTACCCGTACCTTCAAGGGCCATGCGGCCGACAAGAAGGCGAAGAAATAAGGGGCCGATCATGGAAGTGAAAGCAATTCATCGCGGTGCCCGTATCTCGGCGCAGAAGACGCGTCTGGTCGCTGACCAGATTCGCGGTCTGCCGCTGGAGCGTGCACTGAATGTCCTGACCTTCTCACCGAAGAAGGCCGCGGTCATTATCAAGAAGGTTCTCGAGTCGGCTATCGCCAACGCCGAGCACAATGAAGGTGCTGACATCGACGAACTGCGCGTCAAGGGCATCTTCGTTGACAAGGGCACCTCGCTCAAGCGTTTCACGGCCCGTGCAAAAGGCCGTGGTAACAAGATCGAGAAGCAAACCTGTCACATCACTGTGACGCTGGGCAACTAAGGGGTCACGATGGGACAGAAAATTCATCCGACTGGCTTCCGCTTGGCTGTTAGTCGTAACTGGGCTTCGCGTTGGTACGCCAACAACCAGAATTTCGCGCAGATGCTGAAGGAAGACATCGGCGTTCGCGAATATCTGAAGAAGAAGCTGAAGAACGCTTCGGTTGGCCGTGTCATCATCGAACGTCCGGCAAAGAACGCTCGTATTACGATTTTCAGCTCGCGTCCGGGCGTTGTGATCGGTAAGAAGGGCGAGGACATCGAAATCCTCAAGGCCGAGCTGCAAAAGCGCATGGGCGTGCCCGTGCACGTGAACATCGAGGAAATCCGCAAGCCGGAAACCGATGCGCAGCTCATCGCTGATTCGATCGCTCAACAGCTCGAGCGCCGTATCATGTTCCGTCGCGCAATGAAGCGCGCGATGCAGAACGCGATGCGTCTGGGTGCCCAAGGCATCAAGATCATGAGCGCCGGCCGTCTGAACGGTATCGAAATCGCTCGTACCGAGTGGTACCGCGAAGGCCGTGTGCCCCTGCACACGCTGCGCGCTGACATCGACTACGCAACCTCGGAAGCGAAGACGACGTACGGCATCATCGGTATCAAGGTGTGGGTGTACAAGGGTGACACGCTGGGCCGCAACGACGCTCCGGTGGCTGAAGAGCCGGCCGAAGAAAAGCGTCCGCGCCGCAACGCGCGTCCGGGCGACCGTCGCCCCCGTCGTGACGACGCTGGCGATAAGGCCGGTGCGAAGCGCGGTGGTGCACGCCGTCCGGCTGGCAAGCCTGAAGGCGATGCCAAGACTGGAGAATAATCATGCTGCAACCGAAACGCAGAAAGTATCGCAAAGAGCAGAAGGGCCGTAACACTGGCGTCGCCACTCGTGGCAACGAAGTGTCGTTCGGCGAATTCGGCCTGAAGGCGGTCGGTCGTGGTCGTCTGACGGCTCGTCAAATCGAAGCCGCGCGTCGTGCCATGACTCGCCACATCAAGCGCGGTGGTCGTATCTGGATCCGTATCTTCCCGGACAAGCCGATCTCGCAAAAGCCGGCAGAAGTACGTATGGGTAACGGTAAGGGTAACCCGGAGTACTACGTCGCCGAGATTCAACCGGGCAAGATGCTGTACGAAATGGACGGTGTGGATGAAGCGCTGGCGCGCGAGGCGTTCCGCCTGGCTGCCGCCAAGCTGCCGATTCAGACGACGTTCTTCGTACGTCGCCTTGGCGCCTGAGGGGAGAATTTGAAATGAAAGCATCCGAACTTCGTGCCAAGGATGTCGACGGCCTGAACAAGGAACTGTCGGATCTGCTGAAGGCCCAATTCGGTCTTCGCATGCAAGCGGGCACCCAACAGCTGAGCAACACCAGCCAGCTGAAGAAGGTGCGCAAGGACATCGCGCGTGTGCGTACCGTGTTGACTGAGAAGGCGAGCCAGAAATGAACGATACCGCTAAGACCTCGCTGAAGCGTACCCTCGTGGGTAAAGTTGTCAGCGACAAGATGGACAAGACGGTTACCGTGCTGGTCGAGCGTCAAATGAAGCACCCGCTCTACGGCAAGTACATCGTGCGTTCGAAGAAGTACCACGCGCACGATGAGACCAACCAGATCAAGGAAGGCGATACGGTCGAGATTCAAGAAACTCGTCCGCTGTCGAAGACCAAGGCCTGGACGGTCTCCCGTCTCGTGGAAGCCGCCCGTATCATCTAAGGTGAGCTGAAGCGAAGGCTTGACTTGCAAGTCCGGAATTATCATTGTATAATTCCGGACTTTCCGCTTCTTTCGCTAAAACCGGTCTTTGGTTTCGCAAGGGAGTGGATGGCTTCCTGAGTCGGATTCGTATCCTCTACGGGTCAGGTGAAGGTAGCAAGGTTGTCCACTTTTGAACGACTCAACCCAAACGGCACCCTTTGGTGCTGACGGGGACCAAGACTGACCGACGCGTATGTGTCGGATTAAGTTGGGAAGATAACACCATGATTCAAACTGAAACCCGGCTCGAAGTAGCCGACAACACCGGTGCGCGCGAAGTGATGTGCATCAAGGTGCTGGGCGGCTCCAAGCGTCGCTACGCCGGCATTGGCGACATCATCAAGGTCAGCGTGAAAGATGCTGCCCCGCGTGGTCGCGTCAAGAAGGGCGAAATCTATAACGCAGTGGTCGTGCGCACCGCCAAGGGCGTGCGTCGCCAGGACGGCTCGCTGGTCAAATTCGACGGCAACGCCGCCGTGCTGCTTAACACCAAGCTCGAGCCGATCGGCACCCGTATCTTCGGGCCGGTTACGCGTGAACTGCGTACCGAACGCTTCATGAAGATCGTGTCGCTGGCCCCGGAAGTGCTGTAAGGAGCCGACACATGAACAAGATTCGCAAGGGTGACCAGGTCATCGTGCTGACGGGTAAGGACAAGGCCAAGCGTGGCACGGTCCTGGCCGTTGATGGCGACAAGTTGGTCGTCGAGGGCGTGAACGTTGCTAAGAAGCACGTCAAGCCGAACCCGATGAAGGGCACGCAAGGTGGCGTGGTCGACAAGACGATGCCGATCCACGTTTCGAACGTGGCGCTGGTGGATGCCAATGGCAAGCCGTCGCGTGTGGGCATCAAGGTCGAAGACGGCAAGAAGGTCCGCTTCCTCAAGACGACCGGTGCTACGGTCGTCGGTGCCTAATCGCAGGGAGTATAGATAATGGCCCGTTTGCAAGAATTCTATAAGGACAAAGTTGTCGCCGAGCTGACTAAGCAGTTCGGTTACAAGTCTGTCATGGAAGTGCCGCGCATCACCAAGATCACCCTGAACATGGGCCTTGGTCAAGCCGTTGCTGACAAGAAGATCATTGAGCACGCCGTTGGCGACCTGACGAAAATTGCCGGTCAAAAGCCGGTGGTGACGAAGGCTCGCAAGGCTATCGCCGGTTTCAAGATCCGCGAAGGTTACCCGATCGGTACGATGGTGACGCTGCGCGGTGAACGTATGTTCGAATTCCTGGATCGTTTCATCACCGTGGCTCTGCCGCGCGTGCGTGACTTCCGTGGTATTTCGGGTCGTGCGTTCGACGGTCGTGGCAACTACAACATCGGTGTGAAGGAACAGATCATCTTCCCCGAAATCGAGTACGACAAAATCGACGCACTGCGTGGTCTGAATATCAGCATCACGACGACTGCGAAGACTGACGAAGAAGCCAAGGCTCTTCTGTCGGCGTTCAAATTCCCGTTCCGTAACTGAGGTAATCGTGGCTAAACTGGCACTTATCGAACGCGAAAAGAAACGCGCCCGTCTGGCGCAGAAATTTTCTGCCAAGCGCGCCGCCCTCAAAGCGACCATCGAAGACACCAGCAAGTCGGAAGACGAGCGTTATGAAGCACGCCTGGCGCTGCAACAGCTGCCGCGTAACGCAAACCCGACGCGTCAACGCAATCGTTGCGACCTGACCGGCCGTCCGCGCGGAACCTTCCGCAAATTCGGCCTGGCCCGTAACAAGATCCGTGAAATCGCCTTCCGTGGCGAAATCCCGGGCGTGACCAAAGCAAGCTGGTAATAGGAGAAGCACCATGAGCATGAGCGATCCTATCGCCGATATGCTGACTCGCATCCGCAACGCTCAGATGGTTGAGAAGGCATCGGTCAAGATGCCCTCGTCCAAGCTGAAGGTCTCGATCGCCAAGGTCCTCAAGGACGAAGGTTACATCGAAGACTTCGCGGTTGAAGCAGAAGAAACGAAGCCGGTGCTGAACATTGCACTGAAGTACTACGCTGGCCGTCCTGTGATTGAGCGCCTCGAGCGCGTGTCGCGTCCGGGTCTGCGTGTGTACAAGAGCCGCAACGACATCCCGCAGGTTATGAATGGCCTCGGCGTTGCTATCGTCTCGACCCCGAAGGGCGTGATGACCGATCGCAAAGCACGCGCCACCGGCGTGGGCGGCGAAGTCATCTGCTACGTCGCCTAACCGAGGAGAGTTGAAATGTCTCGAGTAGGTAAGAGTCCCATTGCACTGCCGAAGGGCGTTGAAGCAACGCTGGCTGGCAATGTGCTGACGGTCAAGGGCGCCCTGGGTTCGTTGACCCGCGGCATCAATCCCCTTGTGATCGTCAAGATCGAAGACGGCACCGTCACCTTCGCCCCGGCCGATGAAAGCCGCGAAGCGAATGCGCTGTACGGTACGGAACGGGCGCTGGTCAACAATATGGTGACCGGCGTGAGCAAGGGTTTCGAAAAGAAACTGCAACTCGTTGGCGTGGGTTACCGTGCCAAGGCTGAAGGTAACAACCTGAAGCTCGAGCTGGGTTTCTCGCACGATGTTGTGCATGCCATGCCGGAAGGCGTGAAAGCAGAGACCCCGACGCAGACGGAGATCATCATCAAAGGCGTTGATAAGCAACGCATCGGACAAGTGGCTGCGGAAGTTCGCGGTTACCGTCCGCCCGAGCCCTACAAGGGTAAGGGCGTCCGCTATGCGGACGAGGTGGTGATCCTCAAGGAAACCAAGAAGAAGTAAGGGTGCGAAACATGGACAAGAAACAATCACGTGTGCGCCGCGCTCGCCAGACTCGTATCAAGCTGGCAGCTCAGAAGGTGCATCGCCTTTCCGTGCATCGCACCAACGTGCACATTTACGCGCAAGTTTTCTCGGAAGACGGCACGCAAGTGCTGGCCAGCGCTTCGACGCTGGAAGCCGAAGTGCGCAAGGAACTGGGCGACAAGGAAGGCAAGGGTGGCAACGCTGCCGCTGCAGCGCTGATCGGCCGTCGTATCGCCGAAAAGGCGAAGGCTGCCGGCATCGAGAGCGTTGCTTTCGACCGCTCGGGCTTCCGCTATCACGGTCGCGTTAAGGCTCTCGCCGACGCTGCCCGTGAAGCCGGCCTCAAGTTCTAAGTAAGGATCCGTCATGGCAAAGATGCAAGCGAAAGTTCAGGCTGACGAACGCGACGACGGCCTTCGCGAGAAGATGATCGCGGTCAACCGTGTCACGAAGGTTGTGAAGGGTGGTCGTATTCTCGGTTTTGCCGCGTTGACCGTGGTTGGTGACGGCGATGGCCGCATCGGCATGGGCAAGGGCAAGGCGAAGGAAGTGCCGGTTGCCGTTCAAAAGGCAATGGAACAAGCCCGCCGCAACATGTTCAAGGTGCCCCTCAAGAACGGCACCCTGCAACACAACGTTCTCGGCCAGCATGGCGCCTCGCGCGTCCTGATGTCGCCGGCGAAGGACGGTACCGGTGTTATCGCCGGTGGCCCGATGCGCGCGGTGTTCGAGGTGATGGGCGTGACCAACGTGGTGACGAAGAGCCTTGGCTCGACGAACCCGTACAACCTGGTCCGCGCCACGCTCGACGGCCTGAAGAAACAATCGACTCCTGCTGACATCGCCGCCAAGCGTGGCAAGTCGGTGGAAGAGATCCTCGGCTAAGGGTGATCAATATGTCGCAGCAAACTGTGAAAGTTAAGCTGGTCAAGAGCCTGATCGGTACGCGTGAAGAACACCGCGCGACCGTCAAGGGCCTGGGCCTGCGTCGCCTCAATTCGGTCAGCGAGTTGCAGGATACGCCCGCTGTGCGGGGCATGATCAACAAGGTCTCGTACCTTGTGAAGATCGTCGACTGAGCGAGGGCAAAATGGAATTGAATTCGATTAAGCCGGCAGAAGGCGCCAAGCACGCCAAGCGCCGCGTTGGCCGTGGCATCGGTTCGGGTCTGGGTAAAACCGCCGGCCGTGGTCACAAGGGTCAGAAGTCGCGTTCGGGCGGCTTCCACAAGGTGGGCTTCGAAGGCGGTCAAATGCCGCTGCAACGTCGTCTGCCGAAGCGTGGTTTCAAGTCGCTGACGCGTCGTTTCGTGGGCGAAGTTCGCCTGGCCGACCTGAACAACCTGCCGGTCGACGAGATCGATCTGTTGGTTCTGAAGCAGGCTGGTCTGGTGAGCGAGCTGTCGCTGTCGGCCAAGATCATCGCCTCGGGCGAGATCACCCGCAAAGTCGTTGTGAAGGGTCTGGGCGTCACCAAGGGTGCGCTCACCGCCATTCAAGCGGCTGGCGGTTCGGTTGCAGAGTAAGTTAGGTCACCCCGGAGCCAGCATTGGCCAAGTCTCCTAATCTCGCTAAGCCTGGTACGCAGGGCCCGAAGTATGCGGATCTGCGTCGGCGGCTGGTTTTCCTGCTGCTGGCGCTGATTGTCTACCGTATTGGTGCGCATATCCCGGTGCCGGGCATCGACCCCGATCAGCTGGCGCAGTTGTTCCAGCGCCAGTCGGGCGGGATCCTGGGCATGTTCAACATGTTCTCGGGCGGTGCGTTGTCGCGTTTCACGATCTTCGCGCTGGGGATCATGCCGTATATTTCGGCATCGATCATCATGCAGCTGTTGGCGATGGTTTCGCCTCAGTTGGAAGCATTGCGTAAGGAAGGCCAGGCCGGACAGCGCAAGATTACGCAGTACACCCGGTATTTCACGGTGGTACTCGCGCTCTTCCAGGCTGCGGCGATCGCGGTGACGTTGGAAAGCGAGCCGGGGCTCGTCGTCGATCCGGGCATGTTGTTCCGCCTGACGACGGTGATCACGCTCGTGACCGGCACGATGTTCCTGATGTGGCTCGGTGAGCAGATCACCGAACGCGGCCTCGGTAACGGTATCTCGATCATCATCTTTGGTGGTATCGCGGCCGGTTTGCCGAATGCTGTGGGCGGTCTGTTCGAGCTCGTCGGTACCGGTTCGATCGGTCCGTTCTCGGCCATCGTGATCTGTGCCCTCGTGGTGCTCGTGACGTTCTTCGTCGTGTTCGTCGAACGTGGTCAGCGCAAGATCCTTGTGAATTACGCCAAGCGTCAGGTCGGCAACAAGGTGTACGGCGGTCAGGCTTCGCACCTGCCGCTCAAGCTGAACATGGCAGGCGTGATTCCGCCGATCTTTGCGTCGTCGATCATCCTGTTCCCGGCAACGATCGCGAATTGGTTCGGTGCGGGTGATAACGCGCGCTGGCTCAAGGATATCGCGGCGAAGTTGTCGCCGGGTCAGCCGATCTACGTGATGCTCTACGCACTGGCGATCGTGTTCTTCTGCTTCTTCTACACCGCACTGGTGTTTAACAGCAAGGAGACCGCCGAGAACCTGAAGAAGAGTGGTGCGTTTGTTCCGGGGATTCGACCGGGCGACCAGACTGCGCGATATATCGACAAGATCCTGACGCGCCTGACACTGGCCGGCGCAGCTTACGTCACCTTGGTGTGTTTGCTGCCTGAGTTCCTGGTGTTGCGTTGGAATGTCCCGTTCTACTTCGGTGGAACCTCACTGCTGATTATCGTGGTGGTGACGATGGACTTCATGGCGCAAGTGCAGTCGTATGTGATGTCGCAACAATATGAGTCGCTGCTCCGCAAGGCGAATTTCAAGGGCGGCAATAACATGACGCTTCGCTAATGATCCTGGATCATGTCGAAAGACGACGTTATTCAAATGCAGGGTGAGGTACTTGAAAACCTCCCCAATGCCACCTTCCGGGTAAAGCTGGAAAATGGCCATGTAGTACTCGGACATATTTCCGGCAAGATGCGGATGCATTACATCCGCATTCTTCCCGGAGATAAGGTGACGGTAGAGTTGACGCCCTACGATCTGTCGCGTGCGCGGATCGTCTTCCGGGCGAAGTGATTAGAGAGAGGGAATTGTCATGAAAGTTTTGGCATCTGTTAAGTGCATCTGCCGCAATTGCAAGTTTGTGAAGCGCAAAGGCGTGCTGCGCGTGATCTGCAGTTCGGATCCGCGCCACAAGCAACGTCAGGGCTAATCGGCCTTTAACGCTATTTAGTTGGGGAATTACGAATGGCTCGTATCGCAGGGGTTAACATCCCGAACCACCAGCACACCGCTATCGGCCTGACGGCTATTTACGGTGTCGGCCGCACGCGCGCTCGCCAGATTTGCGAAGCCGCCGGTGTGCCGTTCTCGAAGAAGGTCAAGGACCTCGACGACGCTGATCTCGAAAAGCTGCGTGATCAAGTCGGTCAATTGACGGTTGAGGGTGACCTGCGCCGTGAAGTGACGATGAACATCAAGCGCCTGATGGATCTGGGCTGCTATCGTGGCATGCGTCACCGCAAGGGCTTGCCGCTCCGCGGTCAGCGCACCCGTACCAATGCGCGTACCCGCAAGGGCCCGCGTAAGGCCGGCGTCTCGCTGAAGAAGTAACCAGAGGATAGGAAACTCATGGCTAAGCAACAGAACAACGCCGCTTCGCAGCGCGTTCGCAAAAAGGTCAAGAAGAGCGTTGCAGAAGGCGTCGTGCACGTCCACGCTTCGTTCAACAACACCATCATCACGATCACCGATCGTCAGGGCAATGCGCTGGCATGGGCGACCTCGGGTGGCCAGGGCTTCAAGGGTTCGCGCAAGTCGACCCCGTTTGCTGCCCAGGTTGCTGCTGAGTCGGCTGGCCGCGTGGCACTGGAATACGGCGTGAAGAACCTGGAAGTTCGCATCAAGGGCCCGGGCCCGGGTCGCGAATCCGCGGTTCGTGCGCTGAATGCGCTGGGTATCAAGATCACGGCCATCTCGGACGTGACGCCGGTCCCGCACAACGGCTGCCGCCCGCCGAAGCGTCGTCGTATCTAAGACGCTTCAAAATCCTGCTATAATCGCGGGTTCGCGCACGGTCTCGGCCGTGCGCGTAGCAATTTCTAAGACCACCGTCCGGTACATTGGTACCGGACTTGCGTAGTGGACAAAGTTCGCTGCGTCAAATTTTGAGATAAAGGAACAACCGTGGCACGTTATATCGGCCCGAAGGCCAAACTCTCCCGTCGTGAAGGTACCGACCTCTTCCTGAAGAGCGCACGCCGCTCGCTCGCCGACAAGTGCAAGCTGGATAGCAAGCCGGGTCAGCATGGCCGCACCTCGGGTGCTCGCACGTCCGACTACGGCAACCAACTGCGCGAAAAGCAGAAGGTCAAGCGTATTTACGGCGTGCTTGAGCGTCAGTTCCGTCGTTATTTCGCGGAAGCCGACCGTCTCAAGGGCAACACGGGTGAAAACCTGTTGCAAGTGCTCGAGTCGCGCCTCGACAACGTCGTGTACCGCATGGGCTTTGGTTCGACGCGCGCCGAAGCGCGCCAGCTGGTCGGCCACAAGGCGATCGTGCTGAACGGTGTTGTTTCGAACATCCCGTCGATCAAGGTCAAGGCCGGTGACGTGATCACCGTGCGCGAAAAGGCCAAGAAGCAAGTGCGTATTCAAGAATCGCTGTCGCTGGCTGAGCAAGTCGGTTTCCCGATCTGGGTTTCGGTTGACGCCAAGAAGATGGAAGGCACTTTCAAGGCACTGCCGGAACGTAGCGATATCGCGGGCGACATCAACGAAAGCCTGATCGTCGAATTGTATTCGCGTTAATCCGTATGCTGACGCGCCTCACGGCGCGTTTTGCGTTCCGTGCAGGTTGTCACCCATCAGCCTTATCGGTGTAACGAGCCGAGGGTATTGAAAAGGAAACCTATGCAAACCAGTTTGTTGAAGCCCAAGATTATCGCGGTTGAGCCGGTCGGTGAGCATCACGCCAAAGTCGTGATGGAGCCGTTCGAACGTGGCTACGGCCACACCTTGGGCAACGCGCTTCGCCGCGTGCTGTTGTCGTCGATGGTGGGCTACGCGCCGACCGAAGTGACGATCGCCGGCGTTGTGCATGAATACTCCACCATCGACGGTGTCCAGGAAGATGTCGTCAACTTCCTGCTGAACCTGAAGGGTGTCGTGTTCAAGCTGCATAACCGTGACGAAGTCACCGTTACGCTGCGCAAGGATGGTGAAGGTGTGGTGCGCGCTTCGGATATCGAAGTGCCGCATGATGTGGAACTGATCAACCCC
Source organism: Pandoraea fibrosis (assembly GCF_000807775.2). Classification (NCBI taxonomy): domain Bacteria; kingdom Pseudomonadati; phylum Pseudomonadota; class Betaproteobacteria; order Burkholderiales; family Burkholderiaceae; genus Pandoraea; species Pandoraea fibrosis. Next base: position 1,161,733 of record NZ_CP047385.1, read on the forward strand.
GATCACGTGATCGCGCATCTGGCCAAGGGCGGCAAGCTCGACGTTCAGATCAAGATCGAAAAGGGTCGTGGTTATGTCCCGGGTAACGTGCGCCGTTATGGCGATGACTCGGCCAAGGTGATTGGCCGTATCGTCCTCGACGCGTCGTTCTCGCCGGTCAAGCGTGTGAGCTATGCGGTCGAATCGGCCCGCGTGGAACAGCGCACGGACCTGGACAAGCTCGTGATGAACATCGAAACCAACGGTGTGGTGTCGCCGGAAGAAGCGATCCGTCAATCGGCTCGCATCCTCGTCGACCAACTGTCGGTGTTCGCTGCGCTGGAAGGCACGGAAGCCGCCAGCGAAGCGCCGTCGCGTGCGCCGCAGATCGATCCGATCCTGCTGCGTCCGGTGGACGATCTCGAGTTGACGGTGCGTTCGGCCAACTGCCTGAAGGCCGAAAACATCTACTACATCGGCGACCTGATCCAGCGTACCGAGAACGAATTGCTCAAGACCCCGAATCTGGGTCGCAAGTCGCTCAACGAGATCAAGGAAGTGCTTGCCTCGCGTGGTCTCACGCTGGGCATGAAGCTCGAAAACTGGCCGCCGGCTGGTCTCGAGAAGTAAGGTGTGATGACATGGCCGCCTTCGGGTGGCCATGTTGCTACGTAAGTGCGGCGCGTCGGAATGTTCCGATACGGCCGATAGCGAAGGTACCGGCCCGCGGTGTTTGTCACCGATAGAAGAGCTAGGTCGAAAACTCTGTTTAAAGGAAAGTTGAAATGCGTCACCGTCATGGTCTGCGTAAACTGAACCGTACCAGCAGCCACCGTCTGGCAATGCTGCGTAACATGTCGAACTCGTTGATCCAGCACGAAGCGATCAAGACCACGCTGCCGAAGGCTAAGGAACTACGTAAGGTCGTCGAGCCCCTCATCACGCTTGGTAAGAAGGACTCGGTCGCCAACCGTCGTCTGGCGTTCAACCGCCTGCGCGATCGCGAAATGGTCACCAAGCTGTTCAACGAACTGGGCCCGCGCTTTGCGAACCGCCCGGGTGGCTACCTGCGTATCCTGAAGATGGGTTTCCGCGTGGGCGACAATGCACCGATGGCTTTCGTCGAACTGCTGGACCGTCCGGAAGTCGACACGGAAGCGCCGGAAGTCGCTGAGTAAGCGATTCGCGCAACGGTCTTTTCAAGATCGTCAGTCGTAAGAAAAAGCCAGGTCACTGACCTGGCTTTTTTGTTTTGAGGTGTTGTCCGAAGCCGTGACGGCATCGGTCCGAAAATCACGGGTTGATGACGCACGTTTCATGGCCTCGGTGTACAGTGAACAATCCTCACGTTTGAACGGTCTATCGCACACCATGGATGCCCTTCTTATCGTCATGACGACGTTTCCCGACGAGGCCAGCGCCGAAGCGGCGATCGACGGCATGCTCGCCGAGCAGTTGGCGGCGTGTGTGCAGCAAATGGCGCCGGTGCGCTCAAGTTATCGCTGGCAAGGAAAGCGCGAGACGAGTGTGGAAGTGCCACTCATGATCAAGACGACTGCCGCGCGTTATGGCGCGCTTGAGCAGTACATCAAAGCACATCATCCGTACGACGTACCCGAAATCGTTGCATGGCCAGCTACTGCGGCGTTGCCTGCCTATGCTCGTTGGGTCGAAGACGAGACCCGGGGGAAACTGCATGTCTGAGGCAATGAGCATGGTTGGGCCGCTGAACGTGAATACCATCGGTGAACAGAGGACATCGATACGACAACGCGTTGGGCGACTTTGGGCGCTGGCATGGCTGGCCGTGGCCCTTGCGCTTTCTCTGAGCGCGGGACATGCGCAAGCGGCCGACGATTTCCTCGATCCAGATGTCGCCTTCAAGGTGTCGAAGACGGAACAACCCGGGGCCGTTCTGCTGCATTTCGAGGTCGCCAAGGGGTATTACCTCTATCGCGAGCGATTTGCCTTCGCGGCGGACAACCCCGCTGTCACGCTCGGTACGCCAGTGTTTCCAAAGGGGGAGGTGAAGCACGACGAGACCTTCGGCAAGGACATGGAGGTCTATCACGAGCCCATCGACGTTCGTATTCCCGTCAGTCAGGTGAACGGCCCGTTCACACTGAATGTCACCATGCAGGGTTGTGCGGACAAGGGGTTGTGTTATCCGCCAATGGACAAGCCGCTCAAGATTTCGGCGGCGGTCGGCGGTGCAGCGGGCGGTAGCTCCAGTGTGGGTTCCTCGGCCGGGGCAGCTACGCAAGCGTTGCTTGGCGGGGGCTCGCCGGCGTCCAGCAGTGCGCCTGTTGCCGCAGCGGTGCTGACAGCATCGTCTGCGGGTACGGCGAGTGGCTGGTTGTCGGCGCGAGAGGACTACAGCGAAGCAGAGCGCATCCTCTCCGGCGGCAGCTTTGCGCTGGCGTTGGGCATCTTCTTCGTGCTCGGTATTGGTCTGGCCTTTACGCCATGCGTATTGCCGATGGTGCCGATCCTGCTATCGATCGTCGCCGGGCAAGAGGCCAGCCGCGGTAAGGCGATTCGTCTCGCTGTTGCGTATGTGCTCGGCATGGCTGTGGTGAACACTGTCATCGGCGTTGCCGCGGGGTTACTGGGGCAAGGCCTCATCGCGTTCTTGCAAGCACCGTGGGTGTTGGCGCTGTTCGCCTTGCTGATGGTCATCCTGTCGTTGTCGATGTTCGGGATGTACGAGATTCAATTGCCGTCAGGATGGCGGGCGAGGATCGACGACGCCGCCCGCAAGCAGAAGTCCGGTCAATGGATCGGGGCTGCCATGATGGGGGTGCTCTCGGGGCTGATCGTCAGCCCGTGTGTGACGGCGCCGCTGGCCGCCGCGCTCGCCTTCATCGCAAAAACGGGGGACGCCGTTTTCGGCGGTGCAACGCTCTTTGCATTGTCTCTGGGGATGGGGTTGCCGCTCGTGATTCTTGCCGGTGGTGGTGGTGCGTTGCTGCCGCGGGCCGGGGCGTGGATGGACGGTGTGAAGCGTTTCTTCGGTTTCCTGCTCCTCGGCGTCGCCCTGTGGATTATCCGGCCACTGCTGCCAACGCCAGTACTACTGTTGGGTGCGGGTGTTCTGCTATTGGTGGCGGCCACGTTCATGCGCGTCTTCGATACCTTGCCTGAAGGCGTGAGCGGCATGCGACGTCTTCTCAAGGGCCTTGGCGTTGCCGTCGCACTTCTCGGGGCTGTCGCGCTGGTGGGGGCCGCAGCGGGGGCGCGCGATCCGCTGGCGCCGTTGGCCGGATTGACGGCGGCTGCGTCCGGGAACGCGACAGCGAGTGCTGCGGCCGTTGAGGGCGTCAGGTTTCAGCGCGTACGCAGTGTGGCGGAACTCGAACAGGTCGTAGCGACGGCCGGGCGTCCGGTGATGTTCGATTTCTATGCAGACTGGTGCATCAGTTGTAAAGAGATGGAGCGATTCGTCTTCACGGATCCGAAGGTGAAAGCACGTCTCGATCAGATGGTGCTCGTGCAGGCGGACGTCACGGCGAACAATGCCGACGATCAGGCGCTGCTGAAGCGCTTCGGATTGTTTGGTCCGCCCGGCATCATCTTCTTCGACGGTGGCGGCAAGGAAGTGGCAGGTGCGCGTGTCATTGGCGCTCAGTCGGCAGAGCAGTTCCTGCGCAGCCTCGACAAGGCATACGGCCCGGCAGTCTGAGCTCCTGAGTCCTGAAGACGCTAAGACAATAAGACGCTCAGGCATTAAGGCAGTAACATGCGGCCAACGCGTGCGTCGGTGCGAGAGAATCTGCAAGCCGGGAATACGATTTCCGCGACGCAATGCAAAACGGCTAACCCAATCTTGGGTTAGCCGTTTTCATTTCTGTCCGGAGGATTGCATTAGCGGGTTTGTCGTGAGCCTGACGGCCGTGGCTCGCTCGGTCCAGCGTGCAAAATCTCACGGCTCGCGTTGTCCTTCGCCATCAGACTTGCGCGCGAATCAGGCGTGCGGCATCCAGTGCGAAGTATGTCAGGATGCCGTCTGCACCCGCGCGCTTGAACGCCAGCAGCGACTCCATCATCACCTTGTCGTGATCAAGCCAGCCATTCTGTGCGGCAGCCTTGAGCATCGCGTACTCGCCACTGACTTGATACGCGTAGGTGGGGAAGCGGAACTCATCCTTCACGCGGCGCACGATGTCGAGGTACGGCATGCCGGGCTTGACCATCACCATGTCCGCGCCTTCCTCGATGTCGAGCGCGACTTCGCGCAGCGCTTCATCCGAGTTCGCCGGGTCCATCTGATAGGTCATCTTGTTGCCCTTGCCCAGATTCGATGCCGAGCCGACGGCGTCGCGGAACGGGCCATAAAACGCCGATGCGTATTTCGCGGCGTACGCCATGATTCGCGTATGAATGTGGCCTGCCGACTCAAGGGCTTCGCGAATGGCGCCGATGCGTCCGTCCATCATGTCGGAAGGGGCGACGATGTCCACGCCGGCTTCGGCTTGTGTGAGGGCTTGCTTCACGAGGAGACGTGTCGTGACATCGTTGATGACGTAACCGTTTTCGTCGAGCACGCCATCTTGACCGTGGCTCGTGTACGGGTCGAGGGCCACGTCGGTCAGCACGCCAAGATCGGGGAAATTGCGCTTGAGTTCGCGCACGGCGCGCGGGATCAGGCCGTCGGGGTTGGTCGCTTCGATGCCATCGGGTGTCTTCAGCGACGTCTCGATATTCGGGAACAGTGCGATCACCGGGACGCCGAGCGTGACGCACGTATCGGCGACACGGAGCAACTCGTCGACGGAGACACGCTCAACGCCGGGCATGGAATCGACGGCCTCACGACGGTTTTCGCCTTCGAGCACGAATACCGGGTAGATGAGGTCGTCGCAAGTCAGGTGGTTTTCACGCATCAGACGGCGTGAGAAGTCATCGCGTCGCATGCGGCGCGGGCGAAGCAGGGGGTAGGAACTCATGCGATCGGTCCTTTGGACGGAGAGTGGTGCTTCGAAGATTCCCGAGAAATCGGTCGTGCAGACGCGTCCCGAAAACGAAGTGTCGTTGCGACTGGCTCAATGATTCCCTAAGAGGGAAGGCGCGCAAAAAAAGGCACTTGCCGGGAAACTTTCGAACGCATGGTATATCATACCAACCGGATGTTCGCACTGTGTGCGAGGGTCCCCCGCTTCTCCTCCCTGAGCGGGCGCCTGTCGTTCTACGATAAGGCTTATTTAAACCCGCCGTGCCTACACGGCGGTTTTTTTATGTGCGCGCGAATCGTCACGGCGAAGCCCCGACGGGCCGCGCTTTCAGGCAGATGCGAGAGACCTCATCCGTTCGGCTGAGGGCATGGTGACGCCGTCACTTGTGCACGCCAATTCCCGTTGACCTTACGAAGTCTTGCGTGACTCGCCGCGACGATTTGTCGCGCCCGTTAAGGCTGTCTGCCGTCTACCTTAGCGGTTGATCAACAGGTCGATGCCTCGGGGCAATGGCGTGGGGCGTTTGGGTGGGGCCAAGCCGGATGAGCAGGACTGAGGATGCGCCGATCCCTTGCGTGGACGAGGGATCGGGCAGGGATCACTTCTTGGCGGTGTCGCGTGCAGGAATGGCGAGCCAGCCTTCGAGTACGCGTTGTGCTTCGTCGAGGCCGATGCGCTTGAGCGACGAGAACAGTTGCGCCGTGAATTGTGGTGCCGTGTCAGGATCGTCGGCCGGAAGGCCGTCGGTGCGGGGCAGCGCAGCCAGGCGCTTTTGCGTGTCGCGCAGTACGACTGTCGCTTCCTGGCGCGTGAGCTTGTCCACCTTGGTTAGCAGCACATGGATCGGGCGGCCCGTGGTCTTGAACCAGTCGATCAACTTGCAATCGAGTTCGGTGAACGGACGGCGCGAGTCCATCAGAAGCACGAGGCCGCGCAGTTGCGGCCGTTGCACCAGATAATCGCCGAGGAGCTGCTGCCAGTGGACCTTCACGCCACCGCCGACCTCGGCGTAACCGTAGCCGGGCAAGTCGACGAGATAGCCGTACAGCTTATCGAGGTGGGCGATCTCGAAGTAATTAATGTGCTGCGTGCGTCCCGGCGTCTTGCTCGAGAAGGCCAGGCGCTTCTGGTTGCAGAGGATGTTGAGCGCGCTGGACTTGCCCGCGTTCGAGCGTCCCGCGAAGGCGACCTCGGGCACAGCCGTGGGCGGCAAATCGCGCAGATGATTGACGGTCGTAAAGAAGCGGGCTTGATGAAGTAGGGACATGACGGAAACCGGGGAGCGCCGCAGCCACAGGGAACGGGCCGCAACGCGGGTGCAGGGGCGCAAAACGGTGAGTTTGATGCCCACCGGCGACAAGCCGGGGAGCCCCGTTCTGCGGCCTTCTACATGGAAATCCCCTAAAGTCGGGGAAAGACTTTATTGTACAATATGAAAGTTAACCTTGGCCTTGCCAAGGCTTGCCCGAACGTCTCGCACGCCGTGAGGTTGGAGGAGAAACACGGCGTCGGACGGTGAGTTCGAACGACCGATTTCCCGACAAAACAGATATAAGGTGTGCGAATGAACCGAGGAGTGTGGAAGTCTCTCGCTGCAACACCGTTGGCGCTGGCATGCTTTCTACTGAGCGGTGCAGGACAAGCCGCCGAGCCTCAGACGCCTGCAAAACCAGACCTGAACCGGGGACAGGCGATTGCCAGTCAGGTCTGCGCCGCTTGCCACGCGGCAGACGGCAATAGTACCGGCGCCGCTTATCCGAAGCTCGCCGGTCAACACGCCGAGTATCTGGACAAACAGCTCCTCGATTTCAAGGCGCAACCCGGCAAAACGCCCGCGCGTAACAATCCCATCATGGCCGGCATGGTCGCGGCATTGTCCGAACAGGATATGCGCAACGTGTCCGCCTATTTCGCCTCGCAGACCGCGAAGCCGGGCGTAGCACGCAACAAGGACACGGTGCCGCTGGGCGAGAAGATTTACCGTGGCGGTCTGGCCGAGAAGGGCGTGCCTGCGTGCGCTTCCTGCCACGGGCCGACCGGTGCCGGCATGCCGTCGCAGTATCCGCGTCTCTCGGGGCAATGGGCCGACTACACGGCGGCCCAACTGGTCGCGTTCCGCGACGAAACCCGCAAGAACAACGCGCCGATGCATACCGTGGCCTCGCGGTTGTCGGACAAGGAAATCAAGGCAGTCGCGGATTACATCGCCGGTTTGCGCTGATCGGCAGCCCCGCCCTGACATCATGTGAACGTCAGGGTATATTCGCTGACTTATAACGAAACCAGCAGCGGCGCCGCAGAGCGACCGGATAGATCTGGTTTAGCATACACAGGGTGGCGGGCGCGTGAGATACGCGTCCCCGCCCTTTTTTGTTGTCGGAAACAGGATGAGCATCAGTACCTCCGGAATGCAGATCAAAGGCGCGCAACGATGGGTGCGCGACGGTGTCGAGCTGGTCAGCTCGATGCGCTTTGCCATCAGCCTGCTGAGCGTGCTTGCCATTGCCAGCATCGTTGGCACCGTGCTCAAGCAGGGCGATCCGTATCCCAACTACGTCAATCAGTTCGGTCCATTCTGGGCCGGCGTCTTTCGCTCAATCGGCCTGTACACGGTGTACAGCTCGTGGTGGTTCCTGCTGATCCTCTTCTTCCTCATGGCGTCGACGACGCTGTGTATCGTGCGCAACGCGCCGAAGATGGTCGCGGACATTCGTAGTTGGCGCGATCACGTGCGCGAGGGTAGCTTGCGCGCCTTCGGTCACAAGGCGGAGTTCTCCGGGCCGACCTCGCGGGGCGACCTGCTGCCGCGCCTCACGGGCTATCTCGGACATCGGGGTTACCGTTTCGTCGTGCGTGAGCGCGATGGCGCCACACTCGTCGCGGCCAAGGCGGGCGCGATCAACAAGATCGGCTACATCTTCGCTCACAGTGCCATTGTCATCATTTGTCTGGGGGGGCTGGTCGACAGCGATCTGCTGATTCGTGTGCAGATGGCGCTGTTCGGCAAATCGCCTTTGCAGGGCAATGCGGTGATCTCGCAGATTCCGGAAACGCATCGTCTTTCGCCGAATAATCCTGCGTTCCGCGGTTATTCGTTCGTGCCCGAAGGTGGCAAATCGACCACGGCGATCTTGAATTTCCAGGATGGCTCGGTCGTGCAGGATCTGCCGTTCTCCATCGAACTGAAGAAATTCCACGTCGACTACTATTCGACGGGTATGCCCAAGCTGTTCGCAAGCGATATCGTGGTCACCGACCCCGAGACCGGCAAGACGATGGATGCGACGGTGAAGGTCAACGAGCCGTTCATCTTCAAGGGTGTGGCGATCTATCAGTCGAGCTTCGAGGACGGTGGGAGCAAGCTGAAGCTGACCGGATATCCGATGCACGGCGCCTCGGACCGCACGTTCGCCTTCTCGGGCGACATTGGCGGCTCCACGCAACTGCGCGGCGGCGTGGCGGGCAAAGATGAATACACCGTCGAGTTCAGCGACTTTCGCGCAATCAACGTCGAGAACATCAGCAACGGCGGTGGCGAACGCGACGTGCGCGGCGTGGCCCGCAAGTCGTTGCGTGACGACCTGAGCGCACAGCTCGGCTCGGGCGCCCGCACGGATCTGAGCAAGGATCTGCGCAACGTAGGACCGTCGGTGCAATACAAGGTGCGCGATCGCAGCGGGCAGGCGAAGGAGTACCGCAACTACATGCTGCCGATTCTGGTGGGCGACGGCGAGCGTGTCTTCATGACGGGCGTGCGCGACACGCCGGACGGCCCGTTCCAGTACTTGCGCATTCCGGCGGACGCCGACGGTTCGGTCAAGCAATGGATGCTGCTGCGCGCCGCCCTTCAGGACGATAGTGCGCGTGCCGAAGCTGCTCGCCGTTTCGCCGCACAATCGCTGCCGGCGCAGACGTCGACGACGCTTCGCGATCAGTTGCAAGAGAGCGCCAAGCGCGAACTGGACCTGTTTGCCGGTGTGATTCCGGCAAGCAAAACGAGCCAGACGAAGGGCGGCTTGCAGGCGATTGCCGAGTTCGTGAACGAGAAGGTGCCGCAGGAGCAGCAATCCGCCGCCGCAGATATGTTCCGTCGCATTCTCGACGGTACGGTCTGGCAATTGTGGCAAGTCGCTCGCGAACAGGCCGGGCAGCCCGCCATGACGCCCTCGCCGGAGAACGAGCGCTTCGTGCACACGGCCACTAACGCGCTGTCCGACAACTTCCTGTACGACGCACCGGTCTTCCTGCAACTCGATTCGTTCGAACAGATCCAGGCGAGCGTCTTCCAGCTCACGCGCTCGCCCGGCAAGAAGATCGTGTATCTTGGCAGCTTGCTGCTGGTACTCGGCATCTTCTCGATGTTCTATGTACGAGAGCGGCGTCTGTGGATGTGGCTCAAGGACACACCGGACGGTGGCAGTTCGGTATTGATGGCCGTGTCGACGACACGCCGCACATTGGATTTCGAAAAGGAATTCGCCCGCACGAAGGCGGAGATCGACGAGATCGTCACGAAACGATGAAGGTGAGACAGATGGAGTTAACGCAAAGCTATTCGGAAGCCTCATGGCTGCGCCGCCGCAGCATCGGCGACTGGTTGTTTGCACTGGCCCTGGCGATCGGCGCGGGCTTTGCCCTCAATCGCTACGGCCACTACATGGATTACTACGAGCACACGATTCTGGTGCTCTCGGTACCCACCTTCGCGCTGCTCGGCTGGCATTGGCGATCCGTGCGCTGGCTGATGGCCGGGATCGCCATTCTCGCGCTCTCGGGCATTGGCTTGTATCAACATGATCTGGCGCGTGCCGATCAGGCGTTCCTCCTCAAGTACTTCCTCTCCAGTCAGTCGGCCATCCTGTGGATGAGCGCGCTGTTCTTCCTGGCGACGATTTTCTACTGGGGTGGCCTGATTGCACGTTCGCCGTTCGGCGCGAGTGTGGGCTCGTCGTTGTGCTGGGCGGCGGTGCTGCTCGGCTTCACCGGCATGATGGTGCGCTGGTACGAGTCGTATCTGGTGGGGGCCGACGTTGGCCACATTCCAATCTCGAACCTGTACGAAGTTTTCGTGCTCTTCTGCCTAATCACGGCGCTGTTCTATCTCTACTACGAGCGCCGTTATGAAACCCGCTCGCTCGGACCGTTCGTGCTGCTCGTGATCAGCGCGGCAGTCGGTTTCAACCTCTGGTACAGCGTAGCGCGCAGTGCCTATGAGATTCAGCCGCTGGTGCCGGCGTTGCAAAGCTGGTGGATGAAGATCCACGTGCCGGCGAACTTCATCGGTTACGGCACGTTCGCCCTTGCGGCGATGGTCTCGGTGGCATATCTGCTCAAGTCTGGCGAAAACAAGCGTCTGGCTGCGGCCGGCAAGCCGCTCGACAGCGGTTTCTTCTCATCGCGCCTGCCGTCGCTCGAATTGCTCGACGACGTGATGTACAAGGCCATCGCGGTGGGCTTCGCGTTCTTCACGATCGCCACGATTCTCGGTGCGTTGTGGGCTGCCGACGCGTGGGGTGGCTACTGGAGCTGGGACCCGAAGGAAACGTGGGCGCTGATCGTCTGGCTGAACTACGCCGCGTGGCTGCACATGCGTCTGATGAAGGGGCTGCGTGGTGCCGTGGCGGCGTGGTGGTCGCTGACTGGGCTGCTGATCACGACGTTCGCGTTCCTCGGTGTGAACATGTTCCTCTCGGGGTTGCACAGCTACGGACAGCTCTGAGGCGGATCGCCGCATCGGGCCCGCTTAGCAAGCCGCCGCACGCAGGTGCCGGCGGCTTTTTTCATCGTGTCGTATGATTTCCCGCAGCATCGTGGCGGGAACCGCGTCACCCGTCCGTCAGTCTTCATCGACAGTCGCATTCGCGCGTCGATGAGCATGCCAACGGCGGCGATACGGGTGAGGCAGAGGACAAGTCAGGGGAAAGCATCATGGGTACGAGCAAATCGCGTCTGCGTGGCGAAGACATTCCGGCGAGCAGCATCACGCCGCGTGAGGCCGTCACGGCGCGGCGGCGCTTCTTGCGCGTGTCCGGCGCGGGATTGACGGGATTGGGCGGTGCCGCCCTCGGCGTGCTGCCGCACGGCATGGCGTTCGCTGCCGATAGCCCCGGCACCGGCCTCGCAAAACTGACGGCGCCGCGCAACACCCGCTATGTGCTTACCGACAAGCCGACCGACATCAAAGACGTCACCACCTACAACAACTTCTACGAATTCGGGACCGACAAGTCCGATCCGGCACGTCGGGCGAGCACGCTCAAGCCGCGGCCGTGGCAAGTCGCTATCGAAGGCGAGGTGAAGCAGCCGAAGGTCTACGACATCGATGCGCTGCTCAAACTTGCCCCGCTCGAGGAGCGCGTCTATCGCCACCGCTGCGTCGAGGGTTGGTCGATGGTGATTCCGTGGATCGGCTACTCGCTCGCTGAACTCATCAGGCAAGTCCAGCCCACGGGCAATGCGAAGTATGTGGAGTTCGTGACGCTGGCCGATCCGAAACAGATGCCGGGCCTTTCGTACCCCGTACTGAGTTGGCCCTACGTGGAAGGCCTGCGCATGGACGAAGCAATGCATCCGCTTTCCCTGCTGACGTTCGGCCTGTATGGCGAAGTGCTGCCGAATCAGAATGGGGCGCCGGTGCGCATGGTGGTGCCGTGGAAGTACGGATTCAAGAGTGCCAAATCCATCGTGAAGATCCGTTTCGTCGAGAAAATGCCGCTGACGAGTTGGCATCGCGCCGCTCCGGACGAGTATGGTTTTTACTCCAACGTGAATCCCGACGTCGATCATCCGCGGTGGAGTCAGGCGACCGAGCGGCGCATCGGCGATGGCGGCATCTTCACACCCAAGCGCAAGACGCTGATGTTCAACGGGTACGGTGAGCAGGTCGCCGGCCTGTATCAGGGCATGGACCTGCGTAAATTCTTCTGAGCCGATATCTCGTGTCGATCACGCCATCCGGGTCGAGCGAAGCGCGCGACTTGAGCGATTCGGGCGACGTGCCCGGCGCTACCGCTGCCGATAAGCCTGCTCGCGCGGCCGGCCGCGCGACGTCACGCGTGCAACGCTGGATGCCGTGGGCGAAAGTGGCTGTATTCCTGTTGGCGATGGTGCCGTTGCTGCGGCTCGTCGCCTATGGACTGATGGATAGGCTGGGTGCGAATCCTGTCGAGTTCATTACCCGCTCGACAGGTACCTGGACGCTGGTGATGCTCTGCATCACGCTCGCGATCACGCCGGTGCGTCGCGTGTCGGGACAGGCGTGGCTACTGCGCTTTCGCCGCATGCTCGGGCTGTTCGCGTGCTTCTACGGCGCGCTGCATTTCGCAACGTACTTCTGGCTGGATCAGTGGTTCGACTGGACGAGTATCCTGCGCGACGTGTCGGGCAAGCGTCCGTTCATTACCGTGGGATTCGCGGCGTTCGTGCTGATGGTGGCGCTGGCGCTGACGTCGCCGCATGCGATCGTGCGACGCATGGGCGCAAAGCGCTGGCAGCGGCTGCATCGCCTGATTTACGCGATTGCCGTGCTGGCGATTCTGCACTACTGGTGGATGAAGGCGGGCAAGAACGATCTTGCCCAGCCGGCGATCTATGCGATCGTGATGACAGCCTTGCTCGGCGCCCGTCTGTTCTGGGCGCTTCGCAGGCAGCGGGGTCAGGCGTTGTCGGGCAACAGCCGTTCGCCGGCGAACAACGATTCGACCGTCTCACGTTCGCGCACGAGGTAAGCCTCGTTGCCGTCGACCATGACTTCGGCGGCACGCGGACGCGTGTTGTAGTTGGAGCTCATCGTGAAGCCGTAGGCACCTGCCGAGCGGATCGCGAGCAGGTCGTCCGGGCCGATGGCCAGCGCACGATCGCGGCCGAGCCAGTCGCCGCTTTCGCAAACGGGGCCCACGACGTCGTAGGTCACGGCATCGGCGGCCCGACGCACCACCGGATCGATCCCGTGATAGGCCTCGTACATCGCCGGGCGTGCGAGATCGTTCATGGCCGCATCGACGATGGCGAAATTCTTCGTCTCGCCGTGCTTGAGGAATTCCACGCGCGTGAGCAGCACGCCGGCATTACCGACGAGCGAGCGGCCCGGTTCGAACAGCACCTGACGATGGCCATGGCCGCGCTTGGCGATGTGATCGAGCAGCGTGGTGGCGAATGCGGTGATGTCGGGCGGCGTTTCGTCCGTGTAGGTGATGCCCAGGCCACCGCCAACGTCGACGTGGTGCAGTGAGATTCCCGCAGTTTCAAGCTTTTCGACGAGATCGAGAATCTTGTCGGTGGCGTCGAGATACGGCGAAATTTCCGTGATTTGCGAGCCGATATGGCAGTCGATGCCGACGACTTCGAGGTTTGGCATGGCCGCCGCGGCGCGATAGGCGTCGAAGGCTTCTTCGTAGGCCACGCCGAACTTGTTGCCGCGCAGACCTGTGGAGATATACGGGTGCGTCTTGGCGTCGACGTTCGGGTTCACACGTAGCGATACCCGCGCGCGCTTGCCGGCCTGCCCGGCCACGTCATTGAGCCGGTCGAGTTCCGGACGCGATTCCACGTTAAAGCAGAAAACATCCTTTTCCAGCGCGTAGCGCATCTCGTCTGCGTGCTTGCCGACGCCCGAGAACACGGCGCGCTTCGGATCGCCACCTGCCGCGATCACGCGAGCGAGTTCACCGGCCGACACGATGTCGAAACCCGCGCCAAGCTTGGCGAACACGCCGAGCACGGCGAGGTTCGAGTTGGCCTTGGCGGCGTAGTGCACGGCGGCGTTGCGGCCTTCGCAGGCTTTGGCGTAAGCCTGATAAGCGTTCGTCAGGGCCGCTTTCGAATAGACATACAGCGGCGTACCGAAACGCTCGGCGAGGGCGGGCAGAGCAACGTTCTCGGCGTGGAGCACGTCGTCGCGGTAGGAGAAGATGGCGTCGGACATCGGAAAAACTCGGTAATCAACTAGAGCACGCTGGCAAGGCGGAGGGCTTTCGGCCTGTCGCTGCTTATTCCGGTTTGGCCGCAGGCACTGAAGCGGCCGGCGGCACATCGACCGAAGGCCCGCGCTGCGGCTCGGGCACGCGCTGCGGCGGCGGCAAAGGCGCCCCCGGCGGCGGTGCTGGTTTCGCCGGCCGGGCGGGCAGGTACAGCGGCCCGGCCTGACCGCAGCCCGCTAACACGCTCAAAAGGGCAATCGAGGCTACAATCGCGCAGGTTCGAATAGGTGCAGTCATTGGGGGTATCGCCGCGTGGTGCGGCATGCGAACGATGACGCAAAGCGTGGAGTTTAGCATGACGGAAAGTGAATTCCTGGCGCTCGCCGAGGCAGTCTTGGCGCAGGTGGAGGCGGCTGTCGAGGGCAGCGACGTAGATATCGATTGCGAACGCACGGGCAACGTCCTGACGCTCGAATTCGAGGACGGCAGCAAGATCATCGTCAATCTGCAAACGCCGATGAGCGAAATCTGGGTGGCCGCGCGCTCTGGCGGCTTCCACTACCGCCTCAAGGGTGACGAGTGGCGTGACACCCGCGACGATTCCGAACTGTTCGAAGCGCTGTCGCGCTTTGCGTCGCAACAGGCGGGCGAGACGGTCACGTTACAAGCCGACTGACAAAAAAATCGCGGCGCCGCCCCTTTGCGTGAAAGGGCAATGCGCCGCGTGTGATGGCCCCGAGCCCGGCTACGGGCATTCCGGGGCCGCCCGTTCGGACGGCCCGTCAGGGCTTGCTGTTGAACATGTCCAGAATGCGTTGGCGTTCCTGACGATCCACCGGTGCGGGTGCCGGGCTCGGTTGTGCGGGCATTTGACCGGGCATCGTCCCGATCGATGGCCCCGGTGCTGCCGACCCATCGGACGCAGGGTCCGCGCTCAGGCCGACCGTGCTTACGGCGCGCCCCGGCGGATAGTCATCGTAGAAGTAATCGCCGTTCGCCTGAATGATGCCCTGCGGCATGGTTCGGGCCGACTCGGGCACACCGCGCAGCGCCTTCGACATGTAGTCGATCCAGATCGGCAGCGCCAGACCGCCACCCGTCTCGCGATCGCCCAGATTGCGCGGCTGATCGAAGCCAATCCAGGCGACCCCCACCAGTTGTGACTGATAGCCGGCGAACCAGGCGTCGTGCGAATCGTTGGTCGTGCCGGTCTTGCCCGCCAGATCGCTGCGCTTGAGTGCGTTGGTCTTGGCGGCCGTGCCTCGGGTCGCAACGTCGTGCAACATCGAATTCATGATGAATGCGTTGCGCGCCGGAATCGCCCGAATCGTCTCGTCGCCTGCTGTGGCAGGCTTTTCCTCCATGATGACGTTGCCCTTCGAGTCGGTAATGCGCGCCACGATGAACGGGTTCACGCGGAAGCCACCGTTCGCAAAGACGGCATACGCACTTGCCATTTGCAGCGGCGTGACCATTCCCGCCCCCAGCGCCATCGGCAGATAGGCCGGATGCTTGTCGGCTTCGAAGCCGAATCGCCCGATGAACTTCTGCGCGTAGCCCGGTGTGATGCTTTGCAGGATACGGATCGAGACAAGGTTGCGAGAACGCATCAGCGCGACGCGCATCGGCATCGGACCCTCGAAGCCACCGCCGTAGTTCTTCGGCTCCCAGGGCTGGCCCCCCGTCTGCGCAGCCGTGAAGTACAGCGGCCCGTCGTTGATGATGGTCGCGGGGGCGAAGCCCTTCTCGAGCGCGGCTGAGTAGATGAATGGCTTGAAGCTCGAGCCCGGCTGACGCCACGCCTGCGTCACGTGGTTGAACTTGTTCCGGTTGAAGTCGAAGCCCCCGACCAGCGAGCGAATGGCACCGTTCTGCGGGTCGAGCGACACGAACGCCGCTTCGATATCCGGCATTTGCACGATCCGCCAGTTTTCCTTCGCGTCTTTCGTCACACGAATCACCGAGCCCCGGCGAATCTTCTGCTTCGGCTGAGCTTTCGCGTTCAGTCCGGCGGCGGCGAAGCGCAGGCCGTCGCCGGTCACCGTCACATCGTCGCCGTTCAGAAGCACGGCCTTGACCTGCTGCGGCGATGCGGAGAGCACCACGGCGGCGACCATGTCGCCACTGTCCGGATGCTCGACCAGCGTGTCGTCGATCAATTGCTCGCGCTCGTCCTGATCGTCCGGCAAATCGATGTTGGCTTCAGGGCCGCGATAGCCGTGACGCAACTCATAGGCCATGACCCCGGCGCGCAGCGCTTCGTATGCGGCTTCCTGATCCGCCGAATTGATCGTTGTGTAGACGTTGAAACCGCGCGTATAGATCTCGTCCTTGAACTGGGCGTAGAGCAACTGCCGAACCATTTCCGCCACGTACCCGGCGTGAACACTGAATTCGCTGCCCAGCCCACGCACCACCAGCTCTTGCGAGACGGCCTGGTCGTATTCGGCCTTCGAGACGTACCCAAGGTCGTACATCCGTTTGAGGATGTACTCCTGACGCACGCGAGCGCGCTTGTAGTTGACGATCGGGTTATACGCCGATGGCGCCTTCGGCAGCCCGGCGAGCATGGCCGCTTCAGCAAGCGTGATGTCCTTCAGATCCTTGCCGAAATAGACGCGCGCGGCGCTGGCGAAGCCGTAGGCGCGTTCGCCGAGGTAGATCTGATTCATGTACAGCTCAAGAATCTGATCCTTCGTGAGACGCGACTCGATCTTGTAGGCGAGCAGCGCTTCGTAAATCTTGCGCGTATAGGTTTTTTCGCTGGACAGGAAGAAGTTGCGCGCGACCTGCATCGTGATCGTACTGGCGCCCTGCGACGATCCGCCTCGCGTGAAGTTCGCGAGGCCCGCGCGGAAAATGCCGATGAAGTCGACCCCGCCGTGCTGATAGAAGCGATCGTCTTCGATGGCGATCACGGCTTTCTTCATGACGTCGGGAATATCGGCAAAGCGCACCAGATTCCGCCGCTCTTCACCGAATTCGCCAATCTGGATTTCGTCGGCAGTGTAGATGCGCAGGGGAATCTTGGGGCGGTAGTCGACGATGGTGTCGAGCGACGGCAACTGCGGCGTCATCACCACCAGGATGTACCCCGCGAGCAGCGCGCCACATACGACCATCGCGGCGATCAGGCCGGCGAACCAAAGGGCGATGCGCAGCCAGATGGAGCGGCGCGGTTTGGGCGGGCGCTTGTCGCGGGGTGTCTCGGTTTGGGGTGTGCTTGCCATGGGGGAACCGGAAAAATCGATGGGCCGATTATAACGAACGACCCGCAACCGCCCTCCGCCGCCGCCCGAAATCGGAGTTCCGGCCTATGGAGTCTAGGAATCGGACGAGGAAAAAACGGCACGAATTCCTAAAGCGCATTTTGCTTGTCCCATTGCCGCCCGGTTTCGGACTGGTCCGATTGGGTTGCTCAATCGGGCTGGATAGCATCGATCCCATCGACGAGGAGAGACGGGAGGACATCATGATCGAAGCGGTCCTGCGCGGCATGCGCCACATGGGCAGCCGACTGGCGGCAGTCATGCCGCGCGCCGGAGGCGGTGGTTGCGGTATTCATTTTGACGCGGGCGGCCTGCATTTCGTTCGCTTGACGCGTGTAGCCGGGCTCGCGCAATTGCGTCTGGCTGGGTATGGATCGGCAGTGCTGGAGGACGACATGGTGCGAGGTGCCTTGATCGCCAAGCCTGAAGCGGCAGCCCGTCGTCTGGAAGAATTGCTGGAGCGGATCGGCGTCGGTGTTCAGGACCTGCGCGACGACACCATCGTGCTCGCGCTTCCCGCGCATGGGCTCAAAACGCAGGTCGTCGATTATCCGAGGGACCTCCCGGCGCGGGCGTTGCGTGCCTGGTGCGAGCGGCGAGCCGCGCTGCTGTTGCCCGGGGATGGCGATCCCGATTTGCGCAATCGCGTTGGCGTTGCATGGGCCGACCCGGGCAACCATCGACTACGGCTGTATGCCTGCGAGGCAGCATTGGTGGACGACCGCGTGGCCGTGTTGGAAATGTCGGGACTTCGGGCGCATGCCATCGACGCAGCGCACGAGGCTGGGCGCAGGGCATTCCGATGGGCGTGGCCGGCGGGTAAAGAGGCTGGGGCGACGGAACAAAGCGGTGTGCCGATGGCGCTGTTGCAGGTGGACACCCGCGATCTCGATTTGTCGGTGTTCGAGGCAGACATCTGTGTTGCCGACGCGCGCGAGCGATTTGATGGCGTCGGCGGTCATCCCGATGCATTGGCCAGTGTCGTGCGAGAGTTGATGGCCAAGCTGCCCGTCGTCCCGAGCGTCACGTATGTGGCCGCGCAAGGGGCAAGCGCTGGTGGATTGGTCGCAATCTGCGATGCCGTGAGTGCCTCATGCCGCATGCCGGTACGGCCGTTCGATCCGCTTCGACGGTTCGAGACGCCGACGTCGGCTGGCCCGAGGCGTCAGACGTTCGCGCAACGCTCATCGCTTGCCGTGCCTTGCGGGCTGGCATTGCGCGCCATGTCGATGCAGGGGGTGGCATGCGAGTGAGCACGCGAATTCCCCCGCTTGATTTCCTTCCTACGTTGGCGCAACTGCGGCAGCGCGCCTTCCGACGGCAATGGCGCATGTGGGCATCTGTGGCGGTGCTCGGTGCACTGGCGGCGCTCATGCCGATGGCGCGGGACATTCAGCAGCGTCGCGAGGCGCAGGCGCAGTTGACGGCGTTGCGTGAGGCAAGCGACAAGCTGGGTGGAACGCTGAAGGCTTTCGATATCACGAGTCGCAAGCTCGCCACCATAAACGCGCATCGCCGGGCGGCCCTCACACTGATCGAACGACGGCAACCGGTCGCTTACCGGTTGCTCGACATCGTGCGCGCCTGCGCGGATGGCGTGCGACTGACCTCGGTGAAGACGGGCGACGCTCAACTACGGATCGAAGGCTATGCGACGACGCAATCGCGGGTGCGGGAAACCCAGAAGCGCTTGAGAGCCCTGCCGTGGGTGCGCAAAGTGACGGAAGTCGAATCAAGTGTTGTCCCCGAGAGCGCCAGACGTCAGTGGGTGAGCGCTGCTGCGCAGACGTTGGTGCCGAATATCCGTCGATTCACGTTACGTATCGACGTGAAGGCCACCGCCCATCCCATGGCATTCGCGATCGGTACCGATGCCAGCGCAGTGACCGAGGAGGTGCCCGATGCACGGTGAGCACCCCCCGCCGGACGACGTTCGAGATATTTTTCATGACGTGGTGACGCGTTGGCGTGAGAGATGGACGGCATGGACGTCGGTATCCCCGGCAGAGTGGCCGCAACCGGTTCGGTGGGCGCTGACAACCCTCGCGTGGCTGACTGGCCTTGTCTTGGCATGGTCCGTCTGGTGGTTGATGGGCTTGCCTGTGCGCGCGACTTTGCAGAAGGATCTCGATGTCGAACGACAGGCGCTGGAGCGAGCTAACGATGCCGCTCGTCGATTGCCCGCCATGATGACGACGCTTCAGGACGCAGAGGCCGAGTCGATGGCCTGGCGGCGCTTGCTGCCGCTCGCCGAAGGAAGCGAAAACGGCGACGCACCCGACCTGGACCCGACCGAAGCGTTGTTGCCGGACTCCGTGAATGACCCGGACGCGACGTGGCGTGCCGATCTCGAGCGGCTCGCGGCTAACGCAGGCCTGACGCTGGAGATGGCTCGGTCGGGGACATCGGCGGCGGACGGCGAGATAGCAATCGAGCGTGCGGAAATGCGGGTGAGGGGACCGGTCGCGAAATTGCTCGGCTGGCTCGCGGAAATCGACAATTTGCCACGTCATGTGGCCGTCGAACACCTGTCGCTCGAGGGGCCGGGGATGGGATCGTCGGATCGGACGGACGGGGGCGATGGTGAGGCCCGACTCGCCGCCACGGTAACGGCGTTTCGCTGGCAACGGCCGTCAGATGTTTCCAGTGCGCCCGCAGCGCGGCCGCTGCCAACATTGCCCGCGCCGGCGCTTCGCTGGACGATGCCCGCAGACACGGTCGATGTATTCCGCACGCTGCTCACGCGTCATTCGGGACAGGACGCGGTGACGATGTCGACGTCGGGCGCCCCCTCGTCGGTCGACGACGAGAAACCTGTCGGGGCGATGCGGGCGGGATCGCGTCGTGTCACGTTGCACCGGACGGCCACGGCTGGATTGGCGGCGACGTGGAGCGAAGGACCTCCCCGGCAGCGGACCACGGCGAAGGATGTTGAGGCGGCGTCCGTCGATGTCACGCTTCATGGGGTCGAAGTTGTCGATGCGCTGCGGACATTCGCGCGTTTGATCGGGCGAGGTGTGGTGATCGGAGAGCGCGTGACCGGGCGTCTTGATATGGACGTGCAGGGCGTCTCTGCGGCCACGGCATTCGACGTCATGATCCGAAGTGCCGGGCTTGGCGTTCAATCCCTGAACGGTGTCGACTGGATTGCGCCGCGCGCCGATTTGCTGGCCGACGAGCAGACGCAACTGGAGGCTGCGGCGAAGCGCGAGGCGCTGTTGCCGCTGGCGAGTCGTCGCTTCACGCTGAACTATCCGCGAGCGTTGGCATTGCGGGACATCATCATGGGCGAGAAAGACAGTAAGGGGCAGCGACTCCTGTCGTCACGCGGTAGTCTGATCGCCGATCCTCGCACCAACCAACTCTTCGTGACCGACCTGCCGGAAAAGCTCGATGCGCTGGCGTCGTTCGTTGCACGGATCGATGTGCCGGTCCGGCAGGTGCTGATCGAAGCGCGCATCGTCGAGGCCGACGATCGGTTCAGCGAGTCGCTGGGCGTCCGGCTGGCGGGGTACGACGGGCAAGGAAAGGGCGGGCAGAAGGGCGGTGATCGACTCGAAGCAGGCAAATCGTCGGGCAGCGGAGATACGACTCAGGGCGACGGAACATCATCGGGGCACTCGGTCAATATTGGCTTGCCTGCCGCTGTGCTTGCGGGCGTTACGCCGCCGAGTCTGGCCATCACCCTATTTGGCCGTTCGGCAACGCGCTTTCTGCAGTTGGAGTTGTCGGCACTCGAGACGACCGGGCGCGGGCGTGTCGTTTCCCGACCGCGCGTGGTCACTGCCGACAAGATTCAGGCCATCATCGAGCAGGGTACCGAGTTGCCCTACCAGACCCGGAGCGGGCGTCGCAGTGTGACGTCGGTCCAGTTTCGCAAGGCGACGCTGAGGCTCGAAGTGACGCCGCTGATCACCCCCGACGGTCAGGTGATATTGGACGTCGACGTGCGTAAGGACAGCGTGGGGCAAGCGGTGGCCGAGGGGTACGCGGTGGACACGCGGCACGTCAAGACGCAGGTGCAGGTCGAGAACGGTGGAACGGTGGCTATCGGCGGGATCTATCAGGAAGAACGGCGCGACAGTCGTGCCAGCGTGCCGTGGTTGGGCGACGTGCCTCTGCTGGGGGCGTTATTCCGCAATCGCGCCAACGACGATCGCCGGACCGAACTGCTGGTGTTTCTCACGCCCAGTGTGGTGCCTGAGGGAGGGCGTACCGACGGGCTTTCCGATCCGCCGGAAGCGCCCTGGGGTGGCCCTGAAGTGCTCCCGGCACCGCCGCAAACCGACTGGCCGTCGGGCCATCCCCGGCTGACCGGGGCGTTCCCCGAGGCGACGCGTTCCGCACGCCCGACGCAGATCCCGGTATCATCAGGGATTGGAACCCAAATATCAGCGATTTATGCTGGAAAACGTAATACTTGTCGGACTGATGGGGGCGGGCAAGACCACGGTTGGGCGCGCAGTGGCACGACGTCTCGGGCGGCAGTTCTATGACTCCGACCATGAGATCGAGGCGCGCACGGGCGTGCGCATTCCGGTCATCTTCGAGCACGAAGGCGAGGACGGTTTCCGTCAGCGTGAAGCCCAGACCATCGACGAACTCACCCAACGCAGTGGCATCGTCCTCGCGACCGGCGGGGGCGCAGTGCTGCGCGCGGAGAATCGCGAGAACATCAAGTCGCGAGGCACCGTCGTTTATCTTCGCGCCAATCCGCATGACCTCTGGCTGCGCACGCGTCGTGACAAGAATCGACCGTTGCTGCAAACCGCCGACCCGCGTGCGCGTCTTGAACAACTGTTTCAGGAGCGCGACGCGCTGTATCGCGAGTGCGCAACCTTCGTTATCGAAACCGGCCGGCCGAGTGTGAATGCACTCGTCAACATGGTGTTGATGCAACTGGAGATGGCGGGGATCGTTCCCAGCAACGCCGGGGTGCCGCACGAGGGGCCGGAAGCCTCTGAAGGTGGGCCGGCCGAGACGTCCGTGGTTGCGCTCGACGGTGCGCACAACGTGACATCGCAGGCGGGGAATGCCGATGGTAACCCGGTGCAGACTGGCCGCGACGACGCGCTGCAGACGACACCGGTGTCGCCATCGCCCGATGCCTTTCCCCGCTGATTCCGCCGATATCGCTGAACATGACAACAAGCGGCATGATTACCCTCAAACTTGATCTGGGCGAGCGCGCCTACCCCATTCACATCGGCACGGAGCTGCTCACGCAGGAAGCGCTGTTTGCGCCGCACGTGCGTGGCACGCATGCCGTGATCGTGACGAACACGACCGTTGCCCCGCTCTACGCCGAACGTGTCGCTGCAACAATGCAGCGCCTTGGCAAGCGTGTGGTTACTGCGGTGCTGCCCGATGGCGAGGCGCACAAGAACTGGCAGACGCTCAATCTGATTTTCGACGAACTGCTCGGCGCACAGGCAGACCGCAAGGCCACGCTAATCGCGCTCGGTGGCGGTGTCGTCGGCGACATGACCGGGTTTGCCGCGGCGTGCTACATGCGCGGCGTCCCCTTCGTTCAAGTACCGACGACGCTGCTCGCGCAGGTGGATTCTTCGGTCGGTGGCAAGACCGGCATCAATCACCCGCTCGGTAAAAATATGATCGGGGCGTTTTGGCAGCCGAGCGCGGTTCTCGCCGACATCGGCACCTTGTCTACGCTGCCCGAGCGTGAGTTGGCGGCGGGGATGGCGGAAGTCATCAAACACGGTGCGATTGCCGATGAAAAATACTTCGACTGGATCGAAGCGAATATCGACGCATTGAATGGCCGTGATACGGCGGCGCTCACCTACGGCGTGCAACGGTCCTGCGAAATCAAAGCGCAAGTCGTCGCGAGTGACGAACGCGAACAGGGGTTGCGTGCCACGCTGAACTTCGGCCACACGTTCGGTCACGCCATCGAAGCGGGGCTTGGCTACGGCGAGTGGCTGCACGGCGAGGCGGTGGGGTGCGGTATGGTGATGGCTGCCGACCTGTCGGCGCGCTTGGGCTTTATCGACGAAGCGCTGGTGCCGCGTATCAAGGCGTTGGTTGCGGCGGCGAAGCTGCCGGTCAAGGCGCCTGACCTCGGAGAGGATCGCTATATCGATCTGATGCGAGTCGACAAGAAGGCGGAAGGCGGAGACATCCGCTTCGTGCTGCTTAATCGGCTGGGTCAAGCGTTCATGACGAGCGTTCCCGACGCCGAACTTCGCGCCACATTGCGCGCCAATATCTAAGACGGAGGGCTGGCGATGATCGATTACGAAGCGTCGCTTGCCCCTTACGCGGCGCGCTCGAACGCGTCACGCGGGCGGCGGTTCGCCGAATCGGCACCGACGACGCGCACGGAATTCCAGCGCGACCGTGACCGCATCATCCATTCAACTGCTTTTCGCCGGCTCGAATACAAAACGCAAGTCTTCGTCAACCACGAAGGCGACCTGTTCCGCACGCGTCTGACTCACAGCCTGGAAGTGGCGCAGATCGGCCGGTCGATCGCAAGAAATTTGCGTGTGAACGAAGATCTCGTCGAGGCGATTGCGCTGGCGCATGATCTGGGGCATACCCCCTTCGGCCACGCAGGGCAGGACGCGCTCAACGCGTGCATGCAGAACTATGGCGGGTTCGAGCACAATCTTCAGAGCCTGATCGTTGTCGACGAACTCGAGGAGCATTACGGCGGGTTCAACGGTCTGAACCTCTGCTTCGAGACGCGCGAAGGCATTCTCAAGCATTGCTCTCGCGCCAATGCGCGAGGTCTGGGGGAGCTGGGCGAGCGTTTTCTCAAGGGGCGCCAGCCTGGCATCGAGTCGCAGATTGCCAATCTCGCCGATGAGATCGCCTACAACAATCACGATATCGACGACGGCGTGCGCTCGGGGCTGCTGTCACTCGATCAACTTGATGCCGTGCCGCTCTGGAAGCGCTATTGCACCGAAGCACGCTCGGCATGGCCCGAGATCGCCGGCAGACGACTGGTACATGAGACGACGCGTCGGATCATCAATGCGCTCATCGTCGACCTGATTACGACCACCCGCCAGCGTATTACCGATGCTTCGCCGTCCTCGATGGACGATGTGCGCGGCGCGGGACCCCTCGTGGCTTTCAGCACCGAGATGCGAGAGCAGGCGGGAGAACTCAAGCGATTCCTGTTCGACAACCTGTATCGGCACTATCTCGTCATGCGCATGGCGGCGAAAGCGCAGCGCATTGTTCAGGAGTTGTTCGATACGTTTCTCGCCGATCCTCGGTTGCTGCCACCGAACTACCGTACCGAGAACGTCGAGGATCAGCCGCGCTGGATTGCGCATTACGTGGCCGGGATGACGGATCGCTACGCCATCAAGGAATACCGCAGACTCTTCACGATCGAGCCGACGCTCTGACGCGCGGGAGTGAGGAGTCACGGAATCAAGGGATGAAGCGAAACAGCCGGCATTTGCCGGCTGTTTTCACTTTGGCCGGGACAGCGAGGGGCGGGGTGCCCGTCGTCATCCCGGAAGCCCGTGCGTGCGCCACGGCACGCCGGGAAGGATTAGCTACGTCCCGCGATAAACCCGAGGACCAATGCCACGGCGGCCACGGTACCGACGGTTTGCCACGGCCGTTCGTGCACGTAGCCATCGGCTTCTTCCCAGACTTCGTTGGCGCGAAGTCGCAGGTTGGCGCGAGCATCACCGAAGTCGCTGCGGGCCTGGCGCAGTTTGTCGCCAATTTCGGCACGCAGGGCCTCAACGTCCGAGGCCGACTTCGCGTTGGAGAGCGCATGGTCCAGGTCGTCGAGCAGATCGCGAACGCGCGATGAGACGTCGCCACTGGCCAGGCGCGCCGCGCGTGCCGTGCGTCGGCCGGCATAGCGTGCATCTTCCAGACCGCTATTCAGTGCTGTTTCCGCTTTCGAGGCAATTCCCATTTTCAGACTCCCAAGAGGTGATACCAAGAGGTGGTATTGAAATGCGGCGCCCAACGAGCCCGGATGGGCCGGCGCCGGTGGAACCCTGACGCGAACGGCCATTATGGCGCGGCAGTTCGTGTGCGTACACCTTCAGAGCGTTCGGGAAAAAAGAAAGTTGCAGCGCGTTCGCTGAAGTTCGTGTGAGAAAGCGCCTACATCAGGGCCAGAAACGCGAAAACGCCGCGCAAGGCGGCGTTTTCGGAACAGCTTGGCGCGTCTTTCGACGCATCGAGGCTGCGCGGAAGCGTGGCTTAGAAGCGATAGCCCAGGGACAAGAACGTCACGACCGGGTTCAGCTTGACCTTGGCTTCACTGGTCGTCGTGATCGGACCGCGAGTCGTCGTCAGCTTGGCGGTCGTGCTGACCGGGATGTACGACACGGAGAAAGCCAGCGTCCAGTGCTTGTCCATGTTGTAGTTGATACCGGCGTTGAAGACCGGTGCCCACGAGTTGGTCAGGCTTG
This sequence comes from Pandoraea fibrosis, assembly GCF_000807775.2. Classification (NCBI taxonomy): domain Bacteria; kingdom Pseudomonadati; phylum Pseudomonadota; class Betaproteobacteria; order Burkholderiales; family Burkholderiaceae; genus Pandoraea; species Pandoraea fibrosis. Next base: position 1,187,268 of record NZ_CP047385.1, read on the forward strand.
CCGTGGTGTTGCCGCCGGGGCCGCCGGTCAGCGCAGCGCTGGCCAGCGACTGGAAGCCAGGCGTGAGTTCGATGTTCGAGTAGAAGAAGTAGCTCGCACCGATACCCACGAACGGACGCCACGTGTCGTTGGCCTGACCGAAGTAGTACTTCAGCAACAGCGCGGGGCTCCACTGTTTGGCCGAGGCGAGCGAGCCGCCACCCGGCAACGCGAGGTTGCCTTGACCGTACAGGCGGAACTTCGGCGGGATGCCCATCACGGCTTCCACGGCGATGTTGTCGGTGAAGAAGTGGGCAAACGTCAGGCCCAGCGTATCGGCGTCGTCCACTTGGGCGCCAGTGTTACCGAGACGGCTGTTCACCAGATTGGCGAGGCCCGGCACGTTCGATCCCGTGACATGCAGCGGATCGCTTGATACCTGGGGCGAGAGGTGGAACCAACCAAGATTGATAACGTTATCGCCAGCTTGCTGCGCGAAGGCGGCCCCCGATGCCGTCAGCATGGCTGCGGCAGCAATCGTCAAATGCTTCAACTTCATCGATTCGTCTCCTGCTCAAGATTCTTTATTGTCGAGAATTTCGTTAAATGAAATTCAGGGCCATTATGCCGACCGTGCAAAGTGTCGGATAGCGAGAGTCTGGAGGCCGCGCTCTAAAGGTGTTGTTTCCACGCATCGACTCATGGAATGCCCTTAGGAAAAAGCGCTGGACGAAAGAAAAGCGTGCCCTTATATGTCAGGCACGCTTTTAGGAATTCACTGCGGAGTCCGATATGCCGGACGCATTATGCGTCCCGCACACTGAGTTTAGAACTTGTAGCCAAGCGATACGAAGGTCACAATCGGATTCAGCTTGATTTCGGCGTCGGAGGAAGAAAGCACCGTGCCGTCCTGCGCCTTGATCTTGATGTTCGCGGTGGTCTTGAGCGGCAGGTAGGAGACCGATGCGCTCGCAACCCAGTGCTTGTCGAAGGCATACGAGAAACCGGCGTTGAATACCGGTTGCCAGGACGCCGACGATTTCGCTTCCACGCTTGTCGGTCCGTTATGTCCGGAAGTAAAAGCGAGCACGTTGCCGAAATTCTGATTTAACGCCGCTTCGAAATTCGGATTGAGATTGACGTTGGTAAAGAACGTATAGCTCACGCCGACACCGAGAAAAGGGCGCCACGTCGAATTGGCTTGTCCGAAGTAATACTGCAGCACGAGCGCCGGACTCCATTGACGCACGCTTTGCACGATCGGGTTGTTTTGCGGCGCGCCGAGGTCGATACTCGTGAGCTGGCCGGCGATGCCCGGTGGCGCGATCACGCCCTGACCCGTGAGCTTGAACTTGGCGGGAACGCCAGCCACCGACTGCAACGCAATGTTGTCGGTGAAGAAGTGAGTAATCACGAGCCCGAGCGTGTCGGCGTTGCTGACCTTCGCGCCGCTGCCGGGGGAGGTGAAGTTCGACGGCACCAGAGAGGGCGTGAGGCCCTCCTGAGTGACGCTGGTGGTCATCGGCTTGCTGGAGTCTTGCGGGGCGATGTGAAACCACCCGAGGTTGACGACGTTGTCGCCGGCTTGTTGTGCAAAGGCGCTGGTGGACGCCAGGGAAATGCCGAGTCCGAGCGCGCAATAACGCGCCGCGGACCGATAGGTCCGAGTTGTCATTTGTCTATCCTCCCAAGATTATTTATTTATTTTTCGATGCATTATGCGCTTGGGATTTCACGGTGCAATCGCCGGATCTAGAGCTTTTGTACGAATCAACGGGGTTTGGCTAGATATCAGTATTTAAAGAGGTTTTTCAAGATAAAACCCTCTCGCAAATCGTGATGTCGAGCTTTAAAGCATTACATTTGAATAAGCATGGCCCGATTACCGAGACTTTTCATTCCGCGCCAACCGCAACACGTCATCTTGCGCGGCAATAACCGACAGGCGATCTTCGTGGACGACGAGGATCGACGCGTATTTCACGACCGCCTTCGCGACGCTGCGCGCGCTCACGGACTGGCGATTCACGCGTGGTGCATGATGCCGAACCATCTGCATCTGGTAGCGACGCCGTCCGACGAGCGCAGCTTGCCCGCCACTCTTCAGGCGGTCGGCCGCTATTACGTGTTGTATTTCAATCGGCGCCATCAGCGCACCGGCACTCTGTGGGAGGGCCGGTATCGCGCTACGGTGATCGAGGCCGAGCACTACCTGCTGCTCGCCAGCCGCTACGTCGAACTCAATCCGGTGCGTGCCGGGTTGGTGGACGCGCCCGGCAATTACGTCTGGTCGAGCTACAACCACCACGTCGGTCTCACGGTCGACAGTCTGGTGACGGACCACGCGCTGTATTGGGCGCTCGGCAATACGCCGTTCGAGCGTCAGCGGGCTTACGCGGAGGGGTTCTCGATTCCACTGCCCCCGCACGAAATCGACGCACTGCGTACAGCAACGCAGAAAGGGTGGTTGCTCGGCGGCCCGGAATATCAGGCCCGCATGTCGCTCGCGGCGAATCGTCGAGTGAGTCCACTGACGCGTGGCCGACCACGTAAATCGGTTTCCGAGACCCTCTGAAGTCCCATCCGGCAGGCCGGTTCCGGCCTGCCTCCCATCCCCCAAGTATTTGAAATCACGACGTCTTTCGCCACGCTGCGATCGAGTGAAATTAATCTGACCCCAATAAAGCTGAGCCTTCTTTTGGTGCGGTTTTTAATTAGAATCTGACCCCATTAAAATATTTTGTCATTGTGAATTTCATGGCGTATATTCCAACTTCGGCCGATTGGTGCGATGCGCAAAAGCGTGCGCGCTGAGTCGGTTCCTGTGGCGACGCCCGAGAACGATCTTCAACGAGCGCGAATCCGCAGCCCTGGCCCGCCCGGCCAACCCCACTTAACCCGGTCGACCGCGACGAGCATGCGCGCGGCGACCTCGCCAAGAGACGGTGTAACTCGTGGAAAAGAAACAACAACCGATTGCGACGGCAGCAGCGCTGCCGGGTGAGGCGTACTTGGCGCCGGACGCACAGGGCATGTACGACCCGGCCAACGAACACGATGCCTGCGGCGTCGGCTTCGTGGCGCACATCAAGGGCGTGAAAAGTCACGCCATCGTCGAGCAGGGCCTGAAGATTCTCGAAAACCTCGATCACCGGGGCGCCGTCGGTGCTGACCCGCTGATGGGTGACGGCGCCGGTATCCTGCTCCAGATTCCCGACCAGTTCTACCGTGAAGAGATGGCCCGGCAGGGGGTGACCTTGCCGCCGGCCGGAGAATATGGCGTCGGCATGATCTTCCTGCCGAAGGAACACGCGTCGCGTCTGGCCTGCGAACAGGAGCTCGAGCGCACCGTGAAGGCCGAGGGGCAGGTCGTGCTGGGCTGGCGCGATGTCGCCATCGATCGCGACATGCCGATGTCGCCGAACGTGAAGGCCACCGAGCCGGTGATCCGCCAGATCTTCATCGGCCGCGGTCAGGACATCATGGTGACGGACGCCCTCGAGCGTAAGCTCTACGTCATCCGCAAGACGGCGAGCCACCGCATTCAGGCGCTCAAGCTCAAGCACGGCAAGGAATATTTCGTGCCGTCGATGTCGGCACGCACGATCGTCTACAAGGGCCTGCTGCTGTGCGATCAGGTTGGGCGCTACTACCGCGATCTGTCGGATCCGCGCACCGTCTCGGCGCTCGCCCTCGTTCACCAGCGCTTCTCGACGAACACGTTCCCGGCATGGGAGCTGGCGCACCCGTACCGCATGGTGGCCCACAACGGTGAAATCAACACCGTGAAGGGCAACGTCAACTGGATCAACGCCCGCACGGGCGCGATCTCGTCGGCCGTGCTCGGCAACGATCTGCAAAAGCTGTGGCCGCTGATCTATCCGGGCCAGTCGGACACTGCGTCGTTCGACAACTGCCTCGAAATGCTCACGATGGCCGGCTATCCGCTCGCCCACGCCGTGATGATGATGATCCCGGAAGCCTGGGAGCAGCACACGCTGATGGACGAGAACCGCCGCGCGTTCTACGAATACCACGCCGCCATGATGGAGCCGTGGGATGGCCCCGCCGCCATCGCGTTCACCGATGGCCGTCAGATTGGCGCGACGCTCGACCGTAACGGCCTGCGTCCCGCACGTTTCGTGATTACCGACGACGACGTCGTGATCCTGGCATCGGAATCGGGCGTGCTGCCGATCCCCGAGTCGAAGATCGTCAAGAAGTGGCGTCTCCAGCCGGGCAAGATGTTCCTGATCGACATGGATCAGGGCCGCATCATCGACGACAAGGAACTCAAGGACAACCTCGCCAACGCGAAGCCGTACAAGAGCTGGATCGACGCCGTGCGCATCAAGCTCGACGAAATCGAACCGAAGGTCGAGGAAGCCGGCGTGCATCACGACACGGCCACCCCTTTGCTCGATCTGCAGCAGGCCTTCGGCTACACGCAGGAAGAACTGAAACTGTTGATGACGCCGATGGCGATCAACGGCGAAGAAGCCGTGGGTTCGATGGGCAACGACAGCCCGCTCGCGGTCATGAGCAACAAGAACAAAACGCTCTATCACTACTTCCGTCAGCTCTTCGCGCAGGTGACGAACCCGCCGATCGACCCGATCCGCGAGAACATGGTGATGTCGCTGGTGTCGTTCATCGGTCCGAAGCCGAACCTGCTCGACACGAACAACATCAACCCGCCGATGCGTCTCGAAGTGTCGCAGCCGGTGCTGGACTTCAAGGAAATCTCGAAGATCCGCCACATCGACAAGTACACCGGCGGCAAATTCCGCTCCTACGAGTTGAACATCTGCTATCCGGTAGCGTGGGGCAAGGAAGGCATCGAAGCGCGTCTCGCATCGCTGTGTGCGGAAGCCGTCGATGCGGTGAAGTCGGGCTACAACATCCTGATCGTCTCGGACCGTCTGACGAACCGCGAACAGGTTGCGATCCCGGCGCTGCTCGCCACGTCCGCCGTGCACCAGCATCTGGTCGCACAGGGCCTGCGCACGAGCACGGGCCTCGTGGTCGAAACCGGTTCGGCGCGTGAGGTGCATCACTTCGCATTGCTCGCGGGCTACGGCGCCGAAGCCGTGCACCCGTACCTCGCCATGGAAACGCTCGCCCAGATCGCCCGCAAGCAAGGCGGCGACCTGACGCCGGAAAAGGCGATCAAGCACTTCGTCAAGGCAGTCGGCAAGGGCCTGCACAAGGTCATGTCGAAGATGGGCATCTCGACGTACATGTCGTACACGGGGGCGCAGATATTCGAAGCCATCGGCCTGTCGCAGGAACTGGTCAGGAAGTACTTCCAGGGCACGGCGTCGAACGTTGGCGGGATCGGCATCTTCGAAGTGGCCGAGGAGGCCGTGCGTCTGCATCGCGACGCCTTCGGCGACAACCCGGTGCTGGCCAACATGCTCGACGCCGGTGGTGAATACGCGTTCCGTATTCGTGGTGAAGACCATATGTGGTCGCCGGACGCCATCGCGAAGCTCCAGCACTCGACCCGCTCGAATTCGTACCAGACGTACAAGGAGTACGCGAATCTCATCAACGACCAGAGCAAGCGTCACATGACGCTGCGTGGTCTGTTCGAATTCCGCGTCGATCCGCAACGCGCGATTCCGCTCGATCAGGTCGAGTCCGCCAAAGACATCGTGAAGCGTTTCGCCACGGGCGCCATGTCGCTCGGTTCGATCTCGACCGAAGCGCACGCCACGCTGGCCGTTGCGATGAACCGCATCGGCGGCAAGTCGAACACGGGCGAGGGCGGCGAAGATCCGCGCCGTTATCGCAACGAACTGAAGGGCATTCCGATCAAGAAGGGCGAATCGCTCGCGTCGATCGTGGGTCGCGACGTCATCGAGACCGATATCGAACTGCAAGACGGCGACTCGCTGCGCTCGCGCATCAAGCAGGTTGCGTCGGGCCGCTTCGGTGTGACGGCCGACTATCTGGTCTCGGCCGATCAGATTCAGATCAAGATGGCGCAGGGGGCAAAGCCGGGCGAAGGCGGTCAATTGCCGGGTCACAAGGTGACGGAGTACATCGGCAAGCTGCGTTACTCGGTGCCGGGCGTGGGCCTGATTTCGCCGCCGCCGCACCATGACATCTACTCGATCGAAGATCTGGCGCAGCTCATTCACGATCTGAAGAACGTGAATTCGTCGTCGTCGATCTCGGTCAAGCTCGTGTCGGAAGTGGGCGTGGGCACGGTCGCTGCCGGTGTCGCGAAGGCCAAGGCCGATCACGTGGTGATCGCCGGTCACGACGGCGGCACGGGCGCTTCGCCGCTGTCGTCGGTGAAGTACGCCGGCACGCCGTGGGAGCTGGGTCTGGCGGAGACGCAACAGACGCTGGTGCTCAACCGTCTGCGGGGTCGTATCCGCGTGCAGGCCGACGGTCAGATGAAGACCGGCCGCGACGTGGTGATCGGCGCGCTGCTCGGTGCAGACGAGTTCGGTTTCGCGACGGCGCCGCTCGTCGTCGAAGGCTGCATCATGATGCGCAAGTGCCACCTGAACACCTGCCCGGTGGGCGTGGCGACGCAGGACCCGGTGCTGCGCAAGAAATTCCAGGGCAAGCCGGAACATGTCGTCAATTACTTCTTCTTCGTGGCCGAGGAAGTGCGCGAAATCATGGCGCAACTGGGCATCTCGAAGTTCGACGATCTGATCGGCCGTGCCGACCTGCTCAACACCAAGTCGGGCGTGGAACACTGGAAGGCGAAGGGTCTCGACTTCTCGCGCATCTTCTACCAGCCGGAAGTGGACGCCGATGTGCCGCGTCTGCACGTCGAATCGCAGGATCACGGCCTGTCGGGTGCACTCGATCACGCGCTGATCGAAAAGGCGCTGCCGGCGCTGGAGAGGGGCGAGCATGTCTCGTTCATCCAGCCGGTGCGCAACCGTAACCGCACGGTTGGCGCCATGCTCTCGGGCGAAGTGGCGAAGCGCTACGGTCACGAAGGTCTGCCGGATGACACGATTCACGTGCAACTCAAGGGCACGGCGGGTCAGAGCTTCGGAGCGTTCCTCGCACGCGGCATCACGCTCGATCTGGTGGGCGACGGTAACGACTACGTGGGCAAGGGCCTGTCGGGCGGCCGCATCATCGTGCGTCCGACCAACGACTTCCGTGGCAATGCCGAAGACAACATCATCGTGGGCAACACCGTGATGATCGGCGCCATCGAAGGCGAAGCCTTCTTCAACGGCGTGGCCGGCGAACGCTTCTGCGTGCGCAACTCGGGCGCGACCGCTGTGGTGGAGGGCACGGGCGACCACGGTTGCGAATACATGACCGGAGGTACGGTGGTCGTGCTGGGCGAGACCGGCCGTAACTTCTCGGCGGGGATGTCGGGCGGTGTGGCCTACGTGTACGACGCTGACGGCACGTTCGCCGCCAAGTGCAACACGGCGATGGTCGCACTCGATCCGGTGCTGCCGCATGGCGAACAGGAGCGCACGGTGAGCCAGGGGCTGTGGCATCGCGGTCAGACCGACGAAGCGCAACTGCGCGACCTGATCGAGCGTCACTTCCAGTACACGGGCTCATCGCGCGCAAAGGCGCTGCTCGAGGACTGGGACGGCGCACGCCGCAAGTTCGTGAAGGTGTTCCCGAACGAATACAAGCGTGCCCTGGGCGAAATGGCCAAGGCGGGCGACAAACAAGCACTGGCGGCCTGAAGCCGCTCGCGCGGCAACGTTGCGGGGTGAGGGCCCTGTGACGTGCCGCGCGCGGGTGAGGCACGGTAACCACAAAACTTTCCGACTGAAGAAACATGGGCAAGGTCACAGGTTTTCTCGAATTCGAGCGCCAGAGCGAGTCATACGAAGCACCGCTGGCACGCGTGAAGCACTACAAGGAGTTCGTGCTCGCGCTCTCCGACGATCAGGCAAAGGTACAGGGCGCACGCTGCATGGATTGCGGCATTCCGTTCTGCAACAACGGTTGCCCGGTCAACAACATCATTCCCGACTTCAACGATCTGGTGTATCGCCAGGACTGGAAGTCGGCCATCGCAGTGCTGCACTCGACGAACAACTTTCCGGAGTTCACGGGCCGCATCTGCCCGGCGCCGTGTGAGGCCGCCTGCACGCTGAACATCAACAGCGATGCGGTGGGCATCAAGTCGATCGAACACGCGATCATCGACAAGGCCTGGAGCGAAGGCTGGGTCGAGGCGCAGCCTGCGAAGCACAAGACCGGCAAGACGGTCGCTGTCGTCGGGTCGGGCCCGGCGGGCATGGCCGTGGCGCAGCAACTCGCGCGCGCCGGTCACGACGTCACCGTGTTCGAGAAGAACGATCGGGTTGGCGGTCTGCTGCGTTACGGCATTCCCGACTTCAAGCTGGAGAAGTGGCTGATCGACCGCCGCATGCGCCAGATGGAAGCCGAGGGTGTCACGTTCCGTACCGGCGTCTATGTCGGTAAGGACGCCCCCGACGCGCACATCAACAACTTCTCCAAAGAGACGATCTCGCCGGAGCAGTTGCAGGCGCAGTTCGACGCCGTGGTGATTGCCGGCGGTGCTGAGCAGCCGCGCGATCTGCCGGTGCCGGGCCGTGAGCTGGAAGGCATTCATTACGCGATGGAATTCCTGCCGCAGCAAAACAAGGTGAACGCGGGCGACAAGCTGCCGAACCAGTTGCTGGCCACGGGCAAGAACGTGATCGTGATCGGCGGCGGCGACACCGGCTCCGATTGCGTGGGCACGTCGAACCGCCACGGTGCGAAGAGCGTGACGCAGTTCGAACTGCTGCCGCAGCCGCCGGAACAGGAAAACAAGCCGATGGTGTGGCCGTACTGGCCGACCAAGCTGCGCACGTCGTCGAGTCATGAAGAGGGCTGCGAGCGCGACTGGTCGGTCGCCACGAAGCGCTTCGAAGGCAAGAACGGCAAGGTCGAGAAGTTGATCGCCGTGCGTCTCGAATGGAAGGACGGCAAGATGCAGGAAGTGCCGGGCTCGGAATTCGAGCTCAAGGCCGATCTGGTGCTGCTCGCCATGGGCTTCGTCTCGCCGTTGCAGACCGTGCTCGACGCGTTCGGTGTCGACAAGGATGCGCGCGGTAACGTGCGTGCCTCGACCGAGGGCGAGCGTGCCTACACGACGAACCTGCCGAAGGTGTTCGCGGCCGGCGACGTGCGTCGCGGTCAGTCGCTGGTGGTGTGGGCGATTCGCGAAGGCCGTCAGTGCGCCCGCGCCGTCGACGAGTTCCTGATGGGGCACTCGGAACTGCCGCGTTAAGCGTCAAACGTCTCAAGGCGCGCCCTTCGGGGCCCGCGCAGGTAATGCCTGCCAAAACCACAAATACGGGGTTGAGAGGAGGGGCGCAGAGGTAGGCATCTGCGTCACTGTGGAGAAACCGTCCGGACGGCAACGTCCGGGCGGTTTTTTCTTGCCTGTTCCTTTCGTGCGCTCAGATCGGCGAGCGCGCTCGGCAGGGCAATGAAACGCCGCAAACTCAAAATATAAGATGTCATACAACAAGACATCCTCGTCCATCATTCACATGCAAGAAAACTCTCCCAACATGTGCAAACTTCAATGGTGATAAGGGTTGTGGCGTTGAGCGATGCGATCGAGCGAAACACTAGGGATTATCCGTAAACGGTAGATTCCGTGATTGTCATCGTACATCGTCTCACGTAGGATGCCTCTCCATGCGAGCGACGGACTCGCCACAAAATATTCACGGAGAGAGACAACCATCATGGCACTGAAGATCAAAGGCCTGCGCTGGTGGATGATCGGACTGCTGACACTCGGCACGGTCATGAACTACCTTGCGCGCAGCTCGCTTGCCGTTGCCGCCCCCACGGTAATGAAGGATCTCCACATTACCACTCAGCAGTACGGCTGGATTACTGGCGCATTCCTCGTGTTGTATCCGATCGGCGCACCGCTCACGGGCTACCTGATGGACCGTATCGGCCTGCGATTGGGCTTCCTGTTGTGCGGCGTGATGTGGTCGGTGGTGTGCATGCTGCACGGTCTGGCCGACGGCTGGATCGGTCTGTTCGTGTTGCGCGGTTTGCTGGGGTTGGCCGAGGCCTCGTTCATTCCGGCCGGTATGCGCGCTGCCGCGTTCTGGTTTCCGACGAAGGAGCGCGCGCTCGCTGCGGGCATCTTCAATATCGGCACTTCGATCGGCGCGATTCTCGCGCCGCCGCTGATCGCCTGGTCGATCATGCGCTACAACTGGGAAACGGCCTTCGTGATCGCGGGCGGTCTGGGCCTCGTGTGGGGCGTGTTGTGGTTCGCGTTCTATCGTCACCCGACCGATCATCCGGCGCTCACGCAGACCGAGTCCGACTACATCAACGAAGGCCGTGCCGTCGATGCGGCGGCCGACGCCCGCAAGCCGAACCTGATCTCGATCCTGCGTCAGCGCAATTTCTGGGGCATCGCCCTGCCGCGTTTCTTCGCCGATCCGGTGTGGGGCACGATCGTGTTCTGGATGCCGCTGTACCTCAATCAGGCACGGGGTTTCGATCTGAAGACGATTGCGGCAACGGCATGGCTGCCGTTCGTGGCAGCGGATATCGGATGCCTGATGGGGGGCACGATTTCCGTCTGGCTGAACAAGCATTTCAAGATCACCATCTTCAACGGCAAGCGCGTCGTGTTCACCATCGGCGCCATCATCATGACGGCGATGTGCGGCGTGGGCTTCGTCAAGGATCCGATGATGGCGATCTTCCTGCTCTGCCTCGGAGGCTTCGCTCACCAGACGCTCTCGGTCACCGTGATTTCGATGTCGGCCGACCTGTTCCCGCGGAATGAAGTGGCGACCGTGACAGGCATGGCGGGGTTGTCCGCCGGTATCGGCAACCTGCTCTTCACGCTGGTGATCGGCACCTTCGTGACGGCGGTGGGCTACGCCCCGTTCTTCGTGGCTCTCGGTCTGGGAGATCTGATCGGCGCGGTGATTCTGTGGACGGTGGTCAAGCCGCACATGGCGGACACGGCCACGCCGTCGCCGGTCAAGCATGTCGACGTGGGACGCACTGCGAATGCATAGCAAGCGCAGTGAGGGGGACAGCGGGCGCGACGGGATACCTTCCGTCGCACGATGATTCGACGCACGCCGCGCTGCATGCTCCCCCGTGGGTGTGCGGCGCGGCGTCGGTGTTGTTGTGGCAATGCATCGTGACGCGTGATGGCATGCATTGCGATCTACCGATGAACAAGGAGTGACATGAGCCAGACTTCCGGCAAACCCTTTCGCCGTCTGTTGCTGACCGGCGCAGCGGGCAATCTTGGCAAACAACTGCGTGGCAAGCTCGCCGAGTGGGCCGACATCGTGCGCGTGAGCGATATCGTGCCGCTCACCGCCGATGCGCCGCACGAAGAGGCGATGCAAGTCGACCTCGCCGATCGGGCTGCGGTGCATGCGCTGCTCGAAGGCGTCGATGCGCTGGTGCATCTGGGGGGCGTTTCCGTCGAAGCGCCGTTCGACGATATTCTGCAAGCCAACATCCTCGGTCTGTACAACGTCTACAGCGCGGCGCAGAAGCAGGGCGTGAAACGCATTATTTACGCCAGCTCGAATCACGCGGTCGGTTTCCATCCCGTAACGGAAGTGCTCGACGTCGACGCCCCGCATCGCCCGGACGGCATGTACGGCATCTCGAAATGTTTCGGCGAAGACCTGTCGCGCTACTACTTCGACCGCTTCGGCCTCGAGACTGTGTGCCTGCGCATCGGCTCGTCGTTCGAGCAACCGAAGAATCCGCGCATGATGGTGACGTATCTGAGCTATCGCGACTTCATCGAACTCGTGCGTTGCTCGCTGTTCACGAATCGTGTGGGCCATGCCATCGTCTACGGCGTGTCGGACAATCCGACACTGTGGGTCGACAACACCAAGGCCGCGTTCCTCGGCTTCCGCCCGCAAGACAGTTCGGCCGAATTCGCCGGGTTATTCCCGCCCAAGGCCCCCGATCCGCAGATGGACGACTGGACGCAGCGATTCCAGGGCGGGCCGTTCGTGCTGATGGGGCCGATGGAGCCCAAGGCGTGAGCGGCGTATCCATCGAGCGGTTTGAGCCGTCGCGGGAGACGCCGCATGCTGTGGGCGAAAGTCCGCTGTGGCGCCCGGACGAGCAAGCGCTCTACTGGGTGGATATTCCCGCGAAGCAATTGCATCGCGTGACGCCCGCCGACGGCGAGCGTCGCCAGTGGACCTTCCCGGAACAGATCGCGTGCTTCTCGTTCGATGCGTTCGGCACGTTGCTCGCTGGTTGCGAGACCGGGCTGTTTGCGGTGCGACTCGGGGCGCCCGGCGTCATCGCGGCGAGCGATTGGCAGCGCGTGGCGGCACCGGCATTTCCTGCGCCGGGCATGCGCTTTAACGACGGCCGTTGCGATCGTCAGGGCCGCTTCTGGGCGGGCACGATGGTGCAGGACATGTCGCTTGCGAGCGACGCGGGCGCGCTCTTTCGCTTCGATGCCGAGGGACGTCTTTCCGCACCGCTCGTCGACGGCCTCGTGACGCAGAACGGCCTGGGTTTTTCGCCCGACAGCCGCACGATGTATCTGAGCGATTCGCATCCGACGCGCCGCCGCGTGTGGGCGTTCGACTTCGATGCCGACAGTGGTGCGATCAGCGCGCAGCGTTTGTTCGTCGACATGAATCAGTATCCGGGTCGTCCCGACGGTGCCGCCGTCGATGCCGATGGCGGCTATTGGACGTGCGCCAACGATGGCAGCCGCTTGTTGCGATTCACGCCTGCGGGGGCGTTGGATCGCGAGATTGTGTTGCCGGTATCGAAGCCGTCGATGTGTGCATTCGGCGGACGCGATTTCGACACGTTGTTCGTCACATCGATTCGTCCGGGCACGGGAGCCAACGAACACGACGGTCATGTCTTCGCCGTGCGTTGTGGCGTGCAGGGATTGCCGGAAGCGCCTTATGCGGGATCTATAGGCGCGTTTTCGGCGGCAGGTGTGTAGGCGGGGGTAGGTCGGTAGCGACGCCGCGCGCAGGTGAACAAGCGGCGAGCACCGCGGAAGTGGTGCCGGGTTGGCTGGCTGACGTGGATGGCAGCCCGGTGAGGCAGCGGGACGCCGGATCGACAAAGGTTAGCGATCCGGCGTCCCGTTTTGCCATCGTCGCTCAGACCGATGGCGGGGCAGATATCAATGCGTGAAGTCCGCCGGGACGAGCGACTTGCCGCGCGTCTCGGGCAGCAGCAACGCGCATACGACCACGAGCAGATAGCCGCCACCCGCGACCAGGCCGATGGCCTTCACGAGCGAGCCGGTCTGCGCGAGCATGCCCACGGCGATGGGGAAGAACGAGCCGATGCCGCGACCAAGGTTGTAGCAGAAACCTTGTCCGGAGCCGCGGATGTGGTTCGGATACAGCTCCGTCAGATAGGCGCCGATCCCCGCGAAAATGCCTTGCACGACGATGCCGAGCGGGAAGCCGAGCAACAGCATCGCGCTGTCGGTGATCGGCAGCATCGTGTACGCCATGCCGAGCACGAACGAGGCGACGGCGAAGAAGATGAAGGCGCCGCGACGGCCGAGTTTGTCGGAGAGGATCGCGCCGACGATATAGCCCACGAACGATCCGACGATCAGCACAATCAGATACGCGCTCGTGTTGAACACCGAGAGACCGCGCACCGTCTTCAGATATGTCGGCAACCACGTCGTAATCGCGTAGTAGCCGCCCAGCATGCCGGAGCACAGCAAGCTGCCGAGGATCGTCGTCTTGAGATGTTCGGGCGCGAAGATCTGCATGAAGTTGCCTTGCAGCTTGCCCTCGGCAATCTTGCGGCGGGTCTGCGTGAAGATCTCCGGGTCCGACACGTTACGGCGCACATACGTGATCCACAGCGCCGGCACGATACCGATCCAGAAGCACGCGCGCCACGCGGTCCCTTCGTCGAGCACCGCGAAGAAGAACCAATACAGCAGCGCGGCGGCAGCCCAGCCGACCGACCAACTGCTTTGCACCGTACCGACCGCTTTCGCGCGATGCTGCGGCGAGCGGATCATCTCGCCCATCATCATCGTCACGACGGTCCATTCCCCACCGAAGCCGATGCCTTGCAACGTGCGCGTGATGAGCAACTGCCAGAACGAGTTCGTGAAGCCCGAGAGGAACGTGAACAGGCAGAACGTGGCGATCGTCCATTGCAGCACGCGCACGCGGCCGTAGCGATCCGCAAGAATGCCGGCGAGCCATCCGCCTACGGCGGACGAGATCAGCGAGCTGGTCGCGATCATGCCGGCCTCGCCCTTCGTCATGCCCCACGCGGCGATAAGCGTGGGTATCAGGAAGGAATAGATCATGAAATCGAACGCGTCGACGGCGTAGCCGCCGAAGCCGGCATACAGGGCCTTGCGTTCTTTCGTATTGAGTTCCTTGAACCAGGAAAAAAATGCCATGAAGACTCCTCGGTGGATCGTGTGCTTGTCGTTATGTGTGTGACGTGTGTTTTTCTTGTGGGGTGCGCAAACTCGCGCGCGACTCAGAGCGTCAGGCCGCCGTCGACGTGAATCACCTGTCCCGTGATCTGACGCGCATGCCGGCCGAGCAGAAAGACGGCGAGCGCGGCGATGTCGTCGGGTTCGCAGAGGCGGCCGGTCGGCGTGGCGTCGGCTGCGCGCTGCCATGCGGCCGGATCGATGGCGGAGTGGCCACTGTCTTTACGTGTGTAGCCGGGCGCGACGCAGTTGATCGTCACGCCCAAGCGAGCGTATTCGGCGGCGGCGCTTCTGGCGAGCGCCTCGATGGCGGCCTTGGCAGCGGCGGTTGCGGGAAAGCCGGGTTGATTCGGCGCGAAGCGGTGTGCCACGAACGAACTGATGGCCACCACGCTGGCCTGCGGCGAGCGTTGCAGATCGGGTAACGCGCTGCGCAGGAGCGCGGCGAATGCGCCGGGCATGGCGGCGAGCGTGCGCGCAAAGGCCTCGTCGTCCACATCGGCCAGATGCTGTCGCGTGGCGAAGCCCGCGTTGCTCACGAGTTGGTCGACGGGGCCGAAGGCGTCGTGCGCGGCGTCGATCAACCGTGTGGCGGCAGAGGTCTCGGCGAGGTCGCCGAACCAGACGGCGCACTGCGCGCCGAGCGCCTCGCAGGCGCGACGTACCTCGGCGAGACGCGCCTGACTCTCGTCAGAAGCCCCGCGGGTATGGAGTAACAGGTGAGTTTCCGGGCCGGCAAGCCGGCGGGCGATGGCCGCACCGATGCCGGAAGCGGCGCCGGTTACGACGATAGTGCGTCCGGCGCGTCGGTGAGACTGGCCGGACAAGGAAGCGGGGGTGGTCACGATGAGGCCGAGTCAGGCAAAGGGTGCCCGTGATTATGCCAAAGCCCTCGTGCGCCGGGACAGGCGCGTCAATATTATTTAGGAAGTGAATGAATTGGCGTGCGCGCCTGCTACGCGGCGCCCGCCACCTGTGAGGGTTCGACGTCGCCGGTGGCCCGCAACGTCATGGTGTGTTGATGGAAGCGGCCGAGGGTCTCGCGGTGCGCCACACTCACCATCGCCGTGTTGGGCAAACGCGCATGCAACGCTTCGTACACGGCCTCTTCGGTCTCCACGTCGAGTGCGCTGGTGGCCTCGTCGAGGAACAGGTAATCGGGCTTCTGGAGCAACGCACGCGCCGCGGCGAGCCGTTGCTGTTCCCCGCCCGAGAGCCGTCGTGCCCAGTGGGCGGGCGTTGACAACTCGCTCGCGTATTGGTCCATGTTGACGGCGGCGAGCGCGTCACGGCACTCGGCGTCGCTGAACGTGTCGGGCGGCGAGGGGAACGCCAGTGCGGCCTTCAAGGTGTCGATGGGCAGATAGCTCTGTTGCGAGAGGAACAGCACGCGGGCGTTGGCGGGGACGTCGATGCGCCCGCTGCCGAAGGGCCAAAGACCCGCGAGGGCGCGCAACAAGGTGCTTTTGCCGCAACCCGAACGGCCGCGAATGAGCCAGTGGGAACCCGGTGTGAACGCGAACGTTCCGGCGGCTGCGAGCGGTACGCCATTGGGAAGCGCCAGATGCAGATCGGTCGCCGCATACCCGGGAGCGGACGAACTGTTCGCTGTCACGACCGAGATGGCGCCTGCATGGGGTTGCTGTGGTGGCTCGTCGATCACGCGCGTGAATTCGCGCAGACGATTGATCGTCGCTTTCCAGTCGGCCAGTGTCGCGAAGCTGTTCACGAACCACGAAAAGCCGTCGCTGACCTGCCCGAAGGCGTCGATGATTCGCATGAGCACGCCGAGGGTGAACGCGCCCGCGAAGTAGCGAGGGGCCGCCGCCATGATCGGGAAGACGATGGCGATCTGCGCGTAAATCGAGTTGGCGAAGATCAGGCGCTTCGTTACGACCATGATTTGCCACCAGTTCTCGCGCACTGCGCCAAACGCCGACTTCAGACGAGACAGTTCGGCGCCTTCGCCGCGATAGAGCGCGACCTGCTCGGCCGATTCGCGCAAACGCACCAGCAGAAAACGGAAATCGGCTTCCACCTGTTGCTGCCGGTAGCTAAGGCCCACGAGCGGACGGCCGACCTTGAAGATGAAAAACGAGCCTACGACGGCATAAAGCGCCGCAACCCAGACCATGTAGCCCGGGATAGTGATGTTCATGCCGCCGAGCAGGAACGATACTGCGCCGGAGATCGTCCAGAGAATCGTGATGAACGAGAACAGCGAGACGAGCGTCGTCAGCAAGTCGAGCGACAGCGCCAGCGACGAGTTGACCAACGTGCGGATATCTTCCGAAATACGTTGGTCGGGGTTGTCGGCGAGATGGTCGCGCTCGATGCGGTAATACGCCTGACGGGTGAACCACTTCGACAGGTTCGTATCGGTTACCCATTGCCGCCAGCGGATTTCGAGCATCTGGCGGAAGTAGGTGCGGAACGTGGCGATGATGATGAAGCTGAAGGCAAGGATCGCGAATTCGGCGAGCGACGACTTGAAGACAGGCCAGTCGCGCTTGTCGAGGGCGTCGTAAAAGCCGGCGTTCCACGCGTTCAGGCGCACGTTGATGAACACGACCGCCAGATTCAGCGCCACAACGAGCGCCAGCAATCGGCGCCCCTCCCAACGTTTCTCCGAGACCCAGTAAGGCCGGATCAATTGCCAGGCCGTAGGGTGCTTCGGCGGCTTGGGCGCCGGGGTGGCGACGGGGTCGCCGGGCGGGGGCACCTCGGGCGATTGGGGGGACATCGGCGTGTGGACCATGATCGTCTGGCGGCACTGCCGCAGTGGTGCAATGTGTGATGGGGGACGACGGCTCATTTGACCTCAGTTCCCGATGCTGCGTTGCACGAATTGCGCCCTGAAACTCGCGTCACACCGAATTTCAGTTTACGTGTTGTTACAAGGCCCGGGAGATTCGTCGAAAAACGAGACGCAACGGGCGTGTAACCGGCCGGGAACCCAGCTTGCACGGGCGTCGGCATCTATGTTGTAATGGCTGCGGGCGAAACAGGGGTGCTCCGTGACCATGCGTAACGACGTCACGGGGCTGAGAGAGACCCTTTGCACCCGACCCGGGTAATACCGGCGTGGGAAGTTTCCGACTCCTCCAGTGGGGTAAGGTGTCCAACACCGTTTCGTCCTTTTGCTTTCATGAGGAAAGGACCCCATGCGCTGCCTTCCACCGATTCCTTCGTATTCCCCTGATTGCCTGCGCGCCGTGACGGCTTGCGCGGCCATGCGCGTATGAGCGCCACGACACTCCGTTCGGCTTCTCGTCCCGACGTCGCCATCCTCGGCGGCGGGCTATCCGGCCGTCTTCTGGCCTGGCAACTGGTTCGCGCCGGCGTGCGCGTGGCGCTGTATGAGCGGGGTGACGCCGACGGATCGTCTGCCGCCGGCTGGGTCGCGGCTGCCATGCTCGCGCCGCTGGCCGAGGCCGCCGTGGCGGAGCCGAGCATCGTCGAGATGGGCGCGGCCGGTCTCGAGCGCTGGCCGTCGCTGATCGATGGCTTGCCCGAGCCTGTCTTCTTCCAACGCAACGGCACGCTGGTCGTGTGGCATCAGCCCGACCGTGCCGAAGCCGTGATGTTCGATCGGCGCATGCGCGCGAATGCCCCGCCGGCATTGCTGCGTGGTGGCGTCGAGCGGGTGGCGGGTGCGCAATTGGGCGAGGTCGAGCCTGCGCTGGCCGGGCGTTTTCAGGAAGGTTGGCTGCTGCCGAACGAGGGGCAACTCGACAACCGTCAATTGCTGCGCGCACTGGCGGCCGGTCTCGAAAAGGCGGGGGCAGAACTGCATTGGCATACGGAGATCGCGGAAGGGGCCTATCCCGACGCGGGGCTCGTCATCGATTGCCGTGGGTTGGGCGCTCGCGAAGTCCTCACGCGATTGCGCGGTGTGCGCGGCGAAGTGGTGCGCATTCACGCGCCGGGTATCGGGCTGCGCCGACCGGTACGGTTGCTGCATCCGCGTTACCCGATCTATATCGCGCCCAAGGAAAACGATCTGTATGTGATCGGCGCGACCGAACTCGAGTCGGAAGACATGTCGCCGATGACCGTGCGCTCGGCGCTCGAACTGCTCTCGGCGGCGCATTCGCTGAACCCGGCGTTCGGCGAGGCGCGCATTATCGAGTTGAACGTCAACTGCCGCCCCGCGCTGCCCGATCATCTGCCGCGTGTGCAGTGGGACGGGGCGCGGCTGTTGCGAGTGAACGGTTTGTACCGGCATGGCTATCTGCTGGCGCCGGCAGTCACGGGAGAGGCTTGCGCGCTGGCGCAGGCATTGATGCAATCGACGGGCGCTGCACCGACCGCGTTCGACTGGGAAACGTGGCGAGCGAGCCGGCCGTGGCCGGACCTGTTCCGTCAGGCATGAGAGGGAGCTGTACGCGATGGACATCCATATCAATCAACAGACGCTGAGCGTGGCCGAGACGGCGACGCTGGCCGAGGCGCTTGCCGCCTACGGCGCGCAGCCGCCGTTCGCGGCGGCGATCAATGGGCAATTCGTGCCCAAGACGCAATACGCGGCGCGCACGCTCGCGCAGGGCGACAAGATCGATGTCGTGCAACCGGTCGCCGGAGGCTGAAATGAACGCATTCACCGAATCGGCCAACGTGGCCGCAGGCAGCGCGCGTGACGCGCTCACGCTGTACGACACTCGCTTTGGCAGCCGTTTTCTGTTGGGCACGGCGCGCTATCCGTCGCTGCAAGCGCTCAACGATTCCATCGACGCGGCGCGCCCGGGCATGGTGACGGTGGCGTTGCGCCGCCAACTGTCGGGCAACGGGGTGCAGGCCTCGGAAGGGCATTTCTGGGAAACGCTGCGTCGTCTCGCGGTGCCGGTGCTGCCCAATACGGCAGGCTGCCATTCGGTACAGGAAGCGGTGACGACGGCGCAAATGGCGCGCGAAGTCTTCGAGACCGACTGGATCAAGCTCGAACTGATCGGCGACGATTACACGCTCCAACCCGATCCGTTCGGTCTGGTGACGGCCGCCGAGCAACTGATTCGCGACGGCTTCAAGGTGTTGCCGTATTGCACGGAAGATCTGGTGCTGTGCCGTCGTCTGCTCGACGTCGGTTGTCAGGCGCTGATGCCGTGGGGCGCGCCGATCGGCACGGGCAAGGGGGTGATCAATCCCTACGGTTTGCGGTTGCTGCGCGACCGTTTGCCGGATACGCCGCTGATTGTCGACGCGGGTCTCGGTCTGCCGTCGCACGCCTGTCAGGTGATGGAGTGGGGCTACGACGGCGTGTTGCTCAACACCGCCGTGGCGCTCGCCGCGCAACCGGTGGAGATGGCAGGCGCGTTTGCCGGAGCGATCAAGGCGGGGCGTGCCGCATGGCTCGCCGGCCCGATGGCCGAGCGCGAAAGCGCCGAGGCGAGCACGCCGGTGGTCGGCGTGCCGTTCTGGCACCAGACGGGCGTCTGAATACCGTTCGCCAGCATTTCGCTTCAGATTTCGTTCGTCACCTCGTACCTCCGATTTACAAGGAAACTCCATGACGACGCAGATTGGCGCCGCCACGTTGCCGCACGTGCAATGCCTGCCCGCCGACGCCCCGCTTGCCATGGCGTGGCAGCAAGCCGCAGCCGAGATTCGCGCGCGGCTTGCGCCGTGGCCGTCGGACAAGACGGCGCCGCATTGGCGTTTGCACGCCCAGACGCCGGTCAGCGCCGGCACGGGCGACGTGATCTGGTGGCCGCTTGCGCCGCAGGGGGCGCCGGGCACGGCGGCGTCGGTGCAGATCGATGTTTGGCGCGCAGCCGGTGCCGTGGTGTTGTGCTCGCATGCATTGGCGAATGGGCAAGTGCAGGACACGCTGTACACGCACGACGTGATCTATCGCGTGGCGGGGGCGGACGATCCCGCTTTCTTCCCGGCGTTCGCCGCGTTTCTCGATGGTGGCTTCGCACCTCACGACGCGCTGGTGCTCGCGCGTGCCTGGCGAACCGACGGTAGCCATGCACGACCGGAAGATGCCGACACGCTGGGCGCATGGCCGAGCGTGCTGGAGACTTTCCCGACAGTGCTCGGGCAAGTGCCGTCACCCGGACGTTTCCCGGCATGCCCATCACGTCTCGGCCTGTATCCGGTGTTGCCGGACGCCGACTGGTGCGAACGCATGGCCGATCTGCAGGTGAGCACCGTTCAGTTGCGAATCAAGGACCCGGCACATCCGGCGTTGCGTTCGGAGATTGAGCGTACGGTGGCTGCCGGCCGACGCGTGACGCGCGACAGTGCATGGTTCATCAACGATCATTGGCGCGAGGCAGCGCAGGCCAACGCCTACGGCGTGCATCTCGGACAGGAAGACATGGCGGCGCTCACCGCCGACGAGGTGGCGACGCTGTTCGCGAGTGGCATGCGTCTGGGCATCAGTACGCATGGCTATTACGAGATTCTCGCGGCGCATCATTTCCGTCCGAGCTATCTGGCCGTCGGCGCCGTGTTCCCGACGACCACCAAAGTGATCGCGACGGCGCCGCAGGGGCTGGCGAAGCTTGCGCGGTACGTGAAGCTGATTGCACCGCATTACCCGCTGGTCGCGATTGGCGGCATCGATGCCGCCAATCTCGCGCAGGTACTCGATACGGGCGTGGGATGCACGGCGGTCGTGCGCGCGGTGACGGAGGCTGACGATGTGGCCGCAGCGGTGCAAGGCATGCAAAAGGAGTTCGCGCGGCGCAGCGTGGCATGACACGATGACGCGGCTTAGCGGAGGCGGGCGGTTACAGATCGCGTGTCATGAACACTGCGCCGTCGCCGTATCCGGCCAGCTTGGCAGCGATCAGCGGTGAGACATCCGTGGCGACGGCATAGCCGAAGCGCGCCCAGAATCCCTGCGATTGCTGCACGGCAACCAGTGCCGATGCCCGTAACCCCAACGACTGCGCGGAAGCCAGCGCCACCGCATAGAGCTGGCTGGCGACGCCCGCGCCGCGTGTGCGGGGGGCGAGCGCCATATCGTGAACGTACCAACAGTCGGGGGTGTCGGGCAGGGCGTCGAGGACGGTGTCCAGCGGCGGCGGGGCCGCGATGCGCCAGGGGTGCGTGAACAGATAGCCGGCCACTGACGCGTGTCCCGGATCGGCGTCGAGCGCGACCCAGCAGGTGGATGCCGACAGCGTGAGCCGCGAAGCCAGCGTGGCCTCCGACTCATGCATCAGATCGCCATAGGCCTGCGCCTGTACCGTCAACACCTGGGAAATGTCGCTGGGTTGCATCGGACGAATCCGAAACTTCGGCGGCTCCGTAGATTGCGTCTCAATAGGGAGGAGAGGCGATGGCGTGGCGGGAGGCATCCGGGTCAATGATTTATTGCGTGAAACGCCATATTGTAGCAACCGCACAACACCCGTGCCGGCTGTGGGTTCGGTAAGTCCTTGCTGCGGTTACGTTTTCTGTTGGTTGTGCATGTTGGAACGCGAACCGGCGATCATGCGAAGGCACTGTAGAATGCCGCGGGGCTACGCCGTTCCTCGCTTTCACCCACCCTCCGTGGGCGGCATCAATTGGCATTCCCCCCTATAATTGGCGTTTTGCGCCGCACTATAAGACCCGAAACGTGCCTACCCCGAATCCGGAAAATTTGCTCGAGTTGCGCGACGTCAGCTTTGGTTATGGCGAACGTCTGGTGCTTTCCGGGTTGAATATGCGGTTTCCCCGCGGCAAGGTCATCGCGGTGATGGGCGGCTCGGGCTGTGGCAAGACAACCGTGCTGCGCCTGATCGGCGGGCTCGTCCATGCCAGCCAGGGCACTGTCGATTTCGACGGGACCGACGTCGCATCGCTGGACCGCGACGGCTGGTACCGGCTGCGTCGTCGCATGGGCATGCTGTTCCAGTTCGGCGCGCTCTTCACCGACATGACGGTGTTCGACAATGTGGCCTTTCCGCTGCGCGAACACACCCGGCTCGATGAAGAACTCATTCGCGATCTTGTGCTGATGAAGCTGAACGCGGTCGGCCTGCGTGGCGCGCGTGATATGAAGCCGGCCGAGATCTCGGGCGGGATGGCGCGCCGTGTGGCGCTTGCCCGCACGATCGCACTGGACCCGGATCTCGTGATGTACGACGAGCCGTTCACCGGTCTGGATCCGATCTCGATGGGCATTACGGCCAATCTGATCCGCAAGCTCAACGACGCGCTGGGCGCCACGTCCATCATCGTGTCGCACGACGTGTCGGAGACGTTCGCGATCGCCGATTACATCTATTTCATCAGCGAAGGCCGCATTGCTGCCGAGGGCGAACCCGAGGCGCTGCGCGGCTCGAACGACCCGACGGTGCGCCAGTTCATCGACGCGCAACCGGACGGCCCTGTGAAGTTTCAGTATCCCGCGCCACCGCTCGCGGAAGATTTCGGTATCGGAGCGCGCGCATGATCACCGCCATCGGCAGTTTTGTCCGCGGTCACGTCGAGCGAGTCGGCTACGGCGCACGCCTGTTCCTGCGTATGCTCGCGTCGAGCGGCGCGCTGTTGCGTCGGCCGCGCCTTGTGACCGACCAGATTCATTTCGTCGGTAACTATTCATTCGTCATCATCGCGGTCTCGGGCCTGTTTGTCGGCTTCGTGCTGGGCTTGCAAGGCTATTACACGCTCAACAAGTACGGCTCGGAGCAGGCGCTGGGGTTGCTGGTGGCGCTCTCGCTGGTGCGTGAGCTGGGCCCGGTGGTGACGGCATTGCTGTTCGCCGGGCGCGCCGGCACCTCGCTGACGGCCGAGATTGGCCTGATGAAGGCGGGCGAGCAATTGACCGCCATGGAAATGATGGCGATCGATCCGATCGCGCGCGTCGTGGCCCCGCGTTTCTGGGCAGGGGTGATCGCCATGCCGATTCTGGCGGCGATCTTCTCGGCCGTCGGTATTTTTGGCGGTTATCTGGTCGGCGTGCAACTGATCGGTGTCGACACCGGTGCGTTCTGGTCGCAGATGCAAGGCGGCGTAGACGTATGGGCCGACGTTGCCAATGGCGTCATCAAGAGCATCGTGTTCGGCATTGCCGTCACATTCATCGCGCTGTATCAGGGGTTTGAGGCGCATCCGACACCGGAGGGCGTGTCGCGTGCGACTACGCGCACGGTGGTGCAGGCGTCGCTTGCCGTACTCGGCCTCGACTTCCTGCTCACGGCCCTCATGTTCAGCTAACGGGCCAACGTGCCTGCCAAGACATAGACAGACAGTTCGCGCACACTGACACAATGAAAAAACACCCCCTCGACTTCTGGGTTGGCCTGTTCGTGGTTCTCGGCTTCGCAGCGCTGCTGTTCCTCGCGCTCAAGGCGGGCAACATGAGTTCGCTGTCGTTCTCGAATACGTATCCGGTGACCGTGCGCTTCGACAACATTGGCGGCCTCAAGCCGCGTGCGGCCGTCAAGAGCGCTGGCGTGGTGGTCGGTCGCGTGGCGTCGATCAAGTTCGACGACAAGCGATATCTGGCCGATGTCACGCTCAATATCGACTCGCAGTATCAGTTCCCGAAGGATTCGTCGGCCAAGATCCTGACGTCGGGTCTGCTGGGCGAGCAATACATCGGGCTGGAGCCCGGTGGTGACGATCAGATGCTCAAGAGCGGTGATACGATCACGCTCACGCAATCCGCGATCGTGTTGGAAAATCTGATCGGACAGTTCCTGTACAACAAGGCGGCGGACGCCGGTGGCGCCAAGGCGGACGGTGCATCGGCTGCGCCGGCACCGGCAGCCCCCGCTGCCGCACCGACGCCAGGGGCAGCAACGGTAACCCAAGGAAAATAAGAGAAATGACCAGCTTCCGTACTTCGGCAGTGCTGGCCGCTGGCGCGATGGCGCTGGCAGGTTGCGCGACTGTCACCAACCCGAATCCCGCTGACCCCATCGAAGGTTTCAACCGTTCGATGTATTCGTTCAACGACACGCTCGACAAGGCGGTCATGGTCCCGGTGGCCAAGGGCTACCGTTTCGCAGTGCCGGAGCCGGCGCGCGATATGGTCACGAACTTCTTCTCGAACGTGGGCGACGTGTACAACTTCGCCAACAATCTGTTGCAGTTGGAGATCACGGCGGCTGCGCAGGATCTGATGCGCCTGACCATGAACACGTTCTTCGGTGTGGGTGGTCTGTTCGACTTTGCAACGCCGGCCGGGTTGCCGAAGCACAGCCAGGATTTCGGCGTGACGCTGGGCAAGTGGGGCTTGCCTGACGGTCCGTACCTCGTGTTGCCGCTGCTTGGTCCGAGCACCGTGCGTGACACCGTCGGTATGGCGGGCAACATGTTCATCGACCCGACGTCGTATATCAAGCCGGACTGGGTGAGCTACACGATTTACGGCGTGCGTCTGGTGAACACGCGTGCGAACCTGCTCGACGCATCGAACCTGCTTGAAGCCGCAGCGCTCGACCCGTACTCGTTCACGCGAGACGCCTATCTGGCGCGTCGCAAGTACCTGATCAACGGCGGCGCAACGGGCGATTCCACGCTGCCGAACTACGAAGACGAAGGCGACGCTGCCGGTGCCGCAGGGGCGGCGGCGGGCGGCACGAGCGCTCAGCCGATGCCGGCTGCACCCGCGTCGGGCGCCACCGCGCCGGCGCCGGGGGCGCAAGGCGAATTGGAAGCGCCGCAAGGCTCACCGGTGCCGGGGAAGATGGTCCCGGGAGGTCTGCCGTTCCGTCGTTAATCGACAGTTAATCGACGCTGAACACGCATCGATCGGCATCGATCCACAACAATGACGGTGCGCCCCGCTCGCCGGGGCGTCGTCGGCAAACTGTCGGGCAACAGTTTGTTACACGACACTGCCGTCAATCCGAGAACTCAAGACGCAATGCGGGTATCCAATCCCGCAACACTCGTCACTCGAAAGAGGAAGTCCACAATGAAGAAGTTCTGGCTCATTCCTGTCATGGCGTTCATGACTTACACCGCCGCAGGCTCTGCCATGGCGCAGGCCCAGGCACCGGACGCGCTGGTCAAGCAGACCGTGACCGAAGTGATGGCTGCCGCCAAGAGCGATCCGAATGTGCAGAAGGGTGATCTGAACAGCATTACCCGGCTGATCGAAACGAAGATCATGCCGCACGCGGATTTTGCGAAGACCACGCAACTGGCGACCGGCCGTGCATGGGCGACCGCCACGCCGCAACAACGCGACCAGCTCACGAACGAATTCAAGAAGCTGCTGCTGTACACGTATGCTGGCGCCATCGCACAGATTCGCGATCAACAGGTCGAATACAAGCCGTTCCGCGCGCAACCGGGCGATACCGATGTCGCGGTCAACACCAGCGTGTTGAACAACGGTCAGCCGATCGAACTCGATTACCGTCTGTACAAGAACGCCAGCGGCGAATGGAAGCTGTATGACCTGAACGTGCTGGGCGCGTGGCTCATCCAGACCTATCGCAGCCAGTTCGCCGAGCAGATCAACAAGAACGGTGTCGATGGCCTGATCCAGTTCCTGAAGACGCGCAACCAGCAACTCGCAGGCGGCAAGTAAGCGCATGCTCGCGTTGCAGACCGACCTCACGCACGACACCGCGGGCGATGTGCTCGCCAAGGCGATCGATCGCATCGACGCGGGCGAGACCCAGATCGATTGCGCTGGACTGACGCATTTCGACTCGTCGGCGCTGGCCGTGTTGCTGGCCCTGCGCCGCCACGCGGTCCGTCGGGGCGCGACGTTGGCGTTCACTAACTTGCCGACGGGGTTGGCCAGCCTTGCGCTCGTGTACGGCGTCGACCATCTGCTCTCGAGCTGATGCGCCTGGCCGGACTGCCGCCCTGATGAAAGCGCCGTCTCCCAACGGCGCTTTTTTTATGGGTGAGGCCGTGGCGCGGGCCGAACGCTGCGCGTTACCGACTTTTCAACGGTTACGCCCGTTGCGGGAGCCGTCAGACCCGCCGGAAGCACGGCCGATACCGGCTTCCTTTATAATCAGGGGTTTTCTGCCAACTTTTGGGCAGTTACCCTCATCCGGGCACGTTTGCCGCCGATATGGCCGCTGCCGCAATCTCAGCGGTCAAGCGCACACGGCCGGCTGTGGCCGGAGAACACACAATGGCGCACCCGCCAAGACGGGTGCGCGCAGTCCATGGCCGCCATCGAAATCCGTAACGTCAAAAAA
This sequence comes from Pandoraea fibrosis, assembly GCF_000807775.2. Classification (NCBI taxonomy): domain Bacteria; kingdom Pseudomonadati; phylum Pseudomonadota; class Betaproteobacteria; order Burkholderiales; family Burkholderiaceae; genus Pandoraea; species Pandoraea fibrosis. The sequence continues at coordinate 1,213,806 of NZ_CP047385.1, forward strand.
CGCTATCAGGCGTTGCAGGCGCTCAAAGGCGTCAGCTTTTCGATCGAAGAGGGTGAATTCTTCGGTCTGCTTGGCCCCAATGGTGCCGGCAAAACTACGCTGATCAGCATTCTCGCGGGCCTCGCACGCGCAGATTCGGGCAACATCAGCGTCCTCGGCCACGACGTGGTGCGAGACTACCGCAATGCCCGTCGCAAGCTCGGCGTGGTGCCGCAGGAACTCGTCTTCGATCCGTTCTTCTCCGTGCGCGAAACGCTGCGTATCCAGTCCGGCTACTTCGGGCTCACGCGTAACGACGACTGGATCGACGAAGTGATGGCCAACCTCGATCTGACCGACAAGGCGAACGCCAACATGCGTCAGCTCTCGGGCGGCATGAAGCGGCGCGTGCTCGTGGCGCAGGCGCTCGTGCACCGTCCGCCCGTGATCGTGCTCGACGAGCCGACCGCCGGGGTCGACGTGGAACTGCGTCAGACGCTGTGGAAATTCATCTCGCGTCTGAACCGCGAGGGCCACACCATCGTGCTGACGACCCACTATCTGGAAGAAGCCGAAACGCTGTGCGACCGCATCGCCATGCTCAAGCGTGGCGAAGTCGTGGCGCTCGAGCGCACGGCCTCGTTGCTTCAGCGTTTCGCGGGCACACGTCTCGTGTTGCGTTTCAAGCAGGGCACGCTGCCAGACTCGTTGCGTCCGTTGCTGGTCGATGCTCAGGACACGGGCGGACACCAGTTCGCGCTGCGTCTGGCGGGCTGCGACGAAGTGGAATCGATTCTCGCCACCTGCCGGGCGGCAGGCGGGATCGTCGAGGACATCGACATTCAGAAGGCCGATCTCGAGGACGTGTTCGTGCAGATCATGTCCGGTTCGCGCACGCAGGAGGTGTCGGCATGATCGGCTTTCGCACGCTGTTCTATAAGGAAGTCCTGCGCTTCTGGAAGGTCAGCTTCCAGACCGTGGGCGCGCCGGTGCTCACCGCGCTGCTGTACCTCATGATCTTCGGCCATGTGCTCGAAGATCGCGTGACGGTTTATGACCAGATCACCTACACGGCATTCCTCGTGCCGGGTCTGGTGATGATGAGCGTGTTGCAGAACGCGTTCGCCAACAGTTCGTCGTCGCTGATCCAGTCCAAGATCACGGGCAACCTCGTATTCGTGCTGCTGCCGCCGCTCTCGCACTGGGAGATGTATGGCGCGTATGTGCTCGCCGCCGTCGTGCGTGGGTTGTCGGTGGGGCTGGGGGTCTTCGTGGTCACGGCGGCGTTCACGCACCTGTCGTTTGCCGCACCGTTGTGGATCATCGGCTTCGCGTTTCTCGGCGCGGCAATTCTCGGCACGCTGGGACTGATCGCGGGGATCTGGGCAGAGAAATTCGACCAGCTCGCGGCGTTCCAGAACTTCCTGATCATGCCGGCAACGTTCCTCGCGGGCGTGTTTTACTCGATTCACTCGCTGCCGCCGCTGTGGCAGGCTGTCTCGCATTTCAACCCGTTCTTCTACATGATCGACGGGTTCCGTTACGGTTTCTTCGGCGTGTCCGACGTAGCCCCGGAGACGAGCCTTGCCGTCGTCGGTGCGACTTTCCTCATACTCGCAATCGTGGCGCTGAATCTGCTGCGCCGCGGCTACAAACTGCGTCACTGAACTTCTCCAGGATCAGCAATGCTGCCTACCCCCGAACAAATCAAGCAGTACATCGAAGCCGGTCTGGCTTGCGAACATGTGGCCGTCGAAGGTGATGGCCAGCACTTCTTTGCGACCATCGTGAGCACGCAGTTCGAAGGCAAGCGCCTCATCGCGCGCCATCAACTCGTGTATGGCGCATTGGGCGATCGCATGAAGGCAGAAATTCATGCGTTGTCGATGAAGACCCTGACGCCCACGGAGTTTCAGGCGCAATGAGGATGACGCAAGAGAGTGCTGGCGCAACTGGCAATAGCGAGGCTGCTGCTGGCGAGCGTGTGGCCGCGGACCACCTCGAAATCGAAGGTGGCGAGCGGCTGGCGGGAGAGATCACCGTCTCGGGTGCCAAGAACGCAGCGTTGCCCATTCTGTGTGCGAGCCTGCTGACGGCCGAGCCGCTGGTGCTCGGCAATGTGCCCGATCTGCACGACGTGCGCACCATGCTGACGCTGCTCGCGCGCATGGGCGTGAAGGTCGGGCGTAATGGCGAATCGGTGACGCTCGACGCGTCGCAGATCACCGAGCCTGCGGCCCCCTACGATCTCGTGAAGACGATGCGGGCGTCGATTCTGGTGCTCGGCCCGTTGCTGGCACGTTGCGGCGAAGCGCGGGTGTCGTTGCCGGGGGGATGCGCCATTGGCGCACGGCCCGTCGACCAGCACATCAAGGGTCTGCAAAAGATGGGCGCCGAGATCACGCTCACGCATGGCGACATCGTGGCCAAGGCGGCGCGTCTGCGCGGCGAGACGCTCGTGACGGACATGATCACCGTCACCGGCACGGAAAACCTGCTCATGGCGGCAACGCTCGCCGACGGCGTGACCGTGCTGGCCAACGCCGCGCGTGAGCCGGAAGTGACCGATCTGGCGCACCTCCTGGTGAAGATGGGCGCCAGGATCGAAGGTATCGGCACCGACCGTCTGGTGGTGACCGGCGTGGCGCGCTTGCATGGTGCAACGCACGATGTCGTGCCCGACCGCATCGAGGCCGGCACGTTCCTGTGCGCGGCCGTGGCGACGCGCGGCGATATCACCTTGCGTCGCGTGGTGCCGTCCACGCTCGACGCGGTGATCGAGAAATTGCGCGAAACGGGCGCGAACGTGACGGCCGGTGCGGATTGGCTGCGCGTGACGATGGACCGGCGCGCGCGGGCAGTCAGTTTCCAGACGTCGGAATATCCGGCGTTTCCGACCGACATGCAGGCGCAGTTCATGGCGCTGAACTGCATTGCGCAAGGGGCTTCGCAGGTCGTCGAGACGATCTTCGAGAACCGCTTCATGCATGTGCAGGAATTGATGCGTCTGGGCGCGAATATCGGCATCGACGGCAACACGGCGCGGATTTCCGGCGTGGATCGCCTGTCGGGTGCGCATGTGATGGCGACCGACTTGCGCGCGTCTGCCAGCCTGATCGTCGCGGGTCTGACGGCCGATGGCCGCACGCTCGTCGACCGTATCCATCACCTCGATCGCGGCTATCATCGTATCGAGGCAAAGTTGTGCGCCGTGGGCGCGCGAATCCGGCGTGTCGAAGCACGCCAGGGAGAGATTGCATGAGTTCCGCCAAGCCGGCCCAGCCGCTCGCTCAGCCGCTGACGCTGGCGCTTTCCAAAGGCCGTATCTTCACGGAGACGCTGCCGCTGCTGGCTGCCGCCGGTATCGAAGTCACGGAAGATCCGGAGACCTCGCGCAAGCTGATTCTGCCGACGACGGACGCGAATCTGCGCGTCATCATCGTGCGCGCGACCGACGTGCCGACCTACGTGCAATATGGTGCCGCCGACTTTGGTGTGGCCGGCAAGGATGTGCTCATCGAACACGGCGGTGGCGGTCTGTACCAGCCGATCGATTTGAACATTGCGCGTTGCCGCATGTCTGTGGCTGTACCGAAGGGTTTCGATTACGCGAATGCCGTGCGTCAGGGCGCGCGCCTGCGGGTGGCGACCAAGTACGTGCAGACCGCGCGCGAGCACTTCGCGGCCAAGGGCGTGCACGTCGACCTGATCAAGCTGTACGGCTCGATGGAACTGGGCCCGCTCGTCGGTCTGGCCGACGCGATCGTCGATCTGGTGAGCACCGGCGGTACGCTGCGGGCCAACAATCTGGTGGAAGTGGAAGAGATCATGGATATCTCGTCCCGCCTCGTGATCAATCAGGCTGCGCTCAAGTTGAAACGCGAGTCGTTGCAGCCTATTCTGGATGCCTTCGAGCAGGCCTCCCGGCAAACAGCATGAAACTCGATATTCGCAAACTCGATTCCTCCGCTGACGGCTTCGCGAAGCAGCTTCGCGAGGTGCTGGCGTTCGAGGCGAGCGAAGACGCCGCCATCGACCGCGCGGCCGCCGAAATTCTCGCCGACGTGAAGACGCGCGGCGATGCGGCCGTGATCGAATACACCAACAAGTTCGACCGTCTGAGCGCACGCGACATGACGGCGCTCGAGTTGCCCGCCGAAGCATTGGCCGCGGCGCTCGAAAGCCTCGAGCCGAAGCGTCGTGCCGCGCTCGAAGCGGCGGCCGCGCGCGTGCGCGCCTACCACGAGAAGCAACGCATCGAATGCGGCACCCATAGCTGGCAGTACACCGAGTCGGACGGCACGGTGCTGGGCCAGAAGGTCACGCCGCTCGATCGCGTCGGCATCTATGTGCCGGGCGGCAAGGCGGCGTATCCGTCGTCGGTGCTGATGAACGCGATTCCGGCGCGTGTCGCGGGCGTGAAGGACATCATCATGGTGGTGCCCACGCCGGACGGCGTGCAGAACCCGCTGGTGCTCGCCGCCGCGCATATCGCCGGTGTCGATCGCGTGTTCACCATCGGTGGCGCGCAGGCCGTTGGCGCGCTGGCGTATGGCACCGAAACGGTGCCGGCAGTCGACAAGATCGTTGGCCCGGGCAACGCCTTCGTGGCAGCGGCCAAGCGTCGCGTGTTCGGCACCGTCGGCATCGACATGATCGCTGGCCCGTCGGAAATTCTCGTCATCTGCGACGGCTCGACAGACCCCGACTGGGTGGCCATGGACCTGTTCTCGCAGGCCGAGCACGACGAACTCGCGCAGTCGATCCTGCTATGCCCGGACGAGAAATACCTCGCGCGTGTGCACGCCTCGATGGAGCGCCAGATCGAAGAGATGCCGCGTCGCGATGTGATCGCCGCTTCGCTGCAAGGCCGTGGTGCGCTGGTCAAGGTGCGCGATATGGCGGAAGCCTGCGAGATCGCCAACGTGATCGCGCCCGAGCATTTGGAAATCTCGGCCGAGACACCGCAGCAGTGGGGCGAGAAGATCCGCCACGCCGGTGCGATTTTCCTCGGCAAGTTCACAAGCGAGAGTCTGGGCGATTACTGCGCCGGCCCCAACCACGTGCTGCCGACGTCGCGTACCGCGCGATTCTCGTCGCCGCTGGGGGTGTACGACTTCATCAAGCGATCGAGCCTCATCGAAGTGAGCGAGGGCGGTGCCCGCATGCTCGGCGAGATCGCCGCCGAACTGGCTTACGGCGAAGGTCTGCAAGCGCACGCGCGCAGCGCGGAATACCGCCTGCATCACGAGTCCTGACATGCGCGACGACGCCCTGCGGCCCGCGTACTGTCAAACGACGCCGGCTACCGCCTGGCGTCGGACCCGCGCAATCACCGCCTCCCCGTTATTTTCACTGCCAGCCCGCCTTGCGCGGGCTGCGCGGCGTGCTGCCGCCGTACTCGCGCCGATCGTCATTGCGTTCGCGGCCAGCACCGCCGCCCATGCCTCGGGCCATGACTGCCAGCACGCCACGTTCGACGGCGCGTCCGTCGAACGATTGACCGTGTGCGTGAGCCGTCAGGCGTTCGACAACGACGTCTACGTGTTGCGGCTGAACGGCAAGACCGCGCTGCGTGGCACCGACGACGAAGTGGCCCACGGCGTGTTCGCCCGCGTGGGTAACCGCCTGGTGGCCATGCGCTGCGAAGCCGAGGAGTCACCCGCACGCGTGAGTCCGGCAGTGGCACAGGCGCTGTCCTGGCAGACCGGCGTGCGCGTACAGCGCATCACGGACGCCCTCGGCAGCGTGGAGACCGGCCGCCGGTGCACCGTCAAGATCGACGGCGCCGATGCCGGACGGCTGACGTTCGCCTTCAACTGATTCGTTATCTTCACGCACGCTTTTCATCCATCGCCATGTCCGTCGACCAAGTGATCCGCCCCGATGTGCTCGCCATGAGCACCTACCCCGTGCCCGACGCCAGCGGTTTCCTCAAGCTCGACGCGATGGAGAACCCCTACGGCTTGCCCGAAGCGCTGCGCCACGCGTTGGGGCAGCGACTGGCCGATGTAGCGCTCAACCGCTACCCGGCGCCGCGTCCGCAGGCGCTGCTGGAGAAGCTGGCTCGCACGATGGGCGTGCCGGCCGGCGCACGGTTGCTGCTGGGCAACGGATCGGACGAGATCATCAGCATGATTGCGATGGCGACGGCACGTCCGGGCGCCGCCGTGATCGCGCCGGTGCCGGGGTTCGTGATGTATGAAATGTCGTCGCGCTTCGCGGGGATCGAATTCGTTGGCGTGCCGTTGCGTGCCGACTTTTCGCTCGACATGCCCGCGATGCTGGGCGCCATTGCGGCACACCCCGGCGCGGTCGTCTATCTGGCGTACCCGAACAATCCCACGGGTAACCTGTTCGCCGACGACGATATCGAAACGCTCGTGCGCGCGGCCGATCGCGGGCTGGTGGTCATTGACGAGGCGTACCAACCGTTTGCCGGGAAGACGTGGATGCCGCGCCTGCCGGAGTTTGCGAACCTGCTGATCATGCGCACGGTCTCGAAGCTCGGTCTGGCGGGGATTCGTCTGGGTTACGTGGCGGGCAGCGCGCAGTGGCTGGATCAGCTCGACAAGGTGCGTCCGCCGTACAACGTGAACGTGCTCACGCAGGCGTGTGCCGAATTCATGCTCGATCACCTCGACGTACTCGACGCGCAGGCGGCCGAATTGCGGGCCGAACGCGAGCGTTTGGCCACGGCGGTGGCGGCGCTGCCTGGCACGACAGTGTTCCCGAGCGATGCGAATTTCCTGCTCGTGCGGGTGCCGGATGCCGACAAAACCCACGCTGACCTGCTGGCACACAAGGTGTTGATCAAAAACGTGGGTAAAATGCACGTATTGCTGGCCAATTGCCTGAGATTGACGGTCGGCACCCCCACGGAGAATGCGGCAATGGTCGAGGCCCTGGCCGCATCACTCTAACAAGCCATACGACGAGAACTCACCATCATGCGCATTGCGGAAGTCGTTCGCGATACCAGCGAAACGCAAATACGCGTCAAGATCGATCTGGACGGCACCGGCCGGAAGACGCTCGATACCGGCGTGCCGTTTCTGGACCACATGCTCGACCAGATCGCGCGCCACGGCCTTATCGACATGGAAGTCGAGGCAAAGGGCGATACCTTCATTGACGATCACCACACGGTGGAAGACGTCGGCATCACGTTGGGCATGGCCGTTGCCAAGGCCATCGGCGATCGCAAGGGCATCGTGCGCTACGGCCACAGCTATGTGCCGCTCGACGAAGCGCTCTCGCGCGTGGTGATCGATTTCTCGGGCCGTCCCGGTCTCGAATTTCACGTGCCGTTCACGCGCGCACGCGTCGGCAACTTCGACGTTGACCTGACCATCGAATTTTTCCGTGGCTTCGTGAATCACGCGGGCGTCACGCTGCATATCGACAACCTGCGCGGTATCAACGCTCATCACCAGTGCGAAACGGTGTTCAAGGCGTTTGGCCGTGCATTGCGCATGGCGGTCGAAATCGATCCGCGTGCGGCAGGTGTCGTGCCGTCCACGAAGGGAAGCCTGTAACGCGAGACTGGCCGGCGCTGCGCGCCGGAGATAGCCCGCCGGCCTGTGAGGCCGGCGCCCTCTGCGACGCATCATCGACCGGCCGGACGCCGGCGCCGTGTGCCCCCTATGACGCTCGACGCCTTCAAGTTCTTCATTTCGCTGCTGGCCCTGATCAACCCGCTCGGGGCGATCCCGCTGTTCATCAGCCTGACGTCTTCGCAGACGCGCGAGGAGAAGCGCCATACGATCGATGTTGCGGCGATTGCCGTGGCGCTGGTGGTCGCGGGTTCGGGACTGTTCGGGGAAGCCATCATCCGCTTCTTCGGCATCTCGATTGCGTCGCTGGAAGTGGGCGGTGGCGTCATCATGTTGCTCATGGCCGTGAACATGATCAACGCGCAGACGGGCAACACGCGGGCGACGGCGGAAGAGCGTCACGAAGCGGAAGAGCGGCCGAACATTGCCGTGGTGCCGCTTGCCATCCCGCTGCTCACTGGTCCGGGTACGATCAGTACCGTGATCATCTACTCGGGCCGCGCGCACGGCTGGGCGCAGATTCTGGCGCTCATGGCGATCGGCGTGGGTGTGGGGGCGGTGTGCTGGGTGGCGCTGCGTAGCGCCGGGCGCATCGAAGGCTGGCTGGGACGCACGGGCATCAACATCGGCACGCGCCTGATGGGGTTGATCCTCTCGGCGCTGGCCGTGGAATTCATTATCGATGGTTTGAAAATACTGCTGCCGGGTTTGAGATGAATAAGATTGCGATTGTCGACTACGGAATGGGCAACCTGCGCTCGGTCTATCAGGCGCTGCGTGCCGCCGCGCCGGAAGCCGACGTGAGCATCAGCAGCGACGCCGCCGAGATTCGCGCCGCCGACCGTGTGGTGCTGCCGGGGCAGGGCGCCATGCGCGACTGCATGGGCTGCCTGAACGAGTCGGGCCTGCGCGAAGCGGTGGTCGAGGCTGCCGCCACCAAGCCGATGTTCGGCGTGTGCGTGGGCGAGCAGATGCTGTTCGACGTGTCGGACGAAGGCAACACGCCTGCGCTCGGTCTGCTGCCGGGCCGCGTGGTGCGCTTCGACCTCGAGGGCCAGGTGCAAGATGACGGCTCGCGCTTCAAGGTGCCGCAGATGGGCTGGAACCGCGTGCGTCAGACGCAAGGCCATCCGATCTGGGCCGGCGTGCCGGACGACAGCTATTTTTACTTCGTGCACAGCTACTACGTTGTGCCCGGCAAGCCCGAACTGACGGCTGGCGAGACGGTCTATGGCGTGCCCTTTACCTGTGCAGTGGCCCAAGATAATATCTTCGCCACCCAGTTCCACCCGGAAAAGAGCGCCCAGGCTGGCCTTGCCCTTTATCGCAATTTCGCGCAGTGGAAACCCTGATCGTGACCCGAGTGGCGCGTGTGTGCCCCGGTGCCTCGCAGGGCGTGTCCGTTGTCCCGGCTTATACTGTGTGTCATGTTGACGAATCCGATCCCGATGTGCCGGTGCCCGGCAAGGCAGGGGTCGGTTTTGTGTTGTCCGCGTAATTTGCGAATTTCTTTTACTTCCCACTAGCGACGTTTCACGATTGCCTATGCTGCTCATTCCGGCCATCGACCTTAAAGACGGTCAATGCGTTCGCCTTAAACAAGGCGACATGGATCAAGCCACCGTATTCTCGGAGGACCCCGCTGCCATGGCTCGACATTGGGTCGAGCAAGGCGCGCGCCGCCTCCATCTGGTGGACTTGAATGGTGCATTCGTCGGCAAGCCGCGCAATGAGGCGGCGATCCGCGCCATCATTCAGGAAGTCGGCGCCGATATCCCCGTGCAGTTGGGCGGTGGCATTCGTGACCTGAATACCATCGAGCGCTACCTCGACGACGGGTTGTCATACGTCATCATCGGCACGGCCGCGGTCAAGAACCCTGGCTTCCTGAAGGACGCGTGCACCGCGTTCGGCGGACACATCATCGTTGGCCTCGATGCCAAGGACGGCAAGGTCGCCACCGACGGCTGGAGCAAGCTCACCGGCCACGAAGTCGTGGATCTGGCGCGCAAGTTCGAGGACTACGGCGTCGAGTCGATCATCTACACCGACATCGGTCGCGACGGCATGCTCCAGGGCATCAATATCGATGCGACGGTGCGTCTCGCGCAGGCGGTGACCGTGCCGGTGATCGCCAGCGGCGGTCTGTCGAATCTGGGCGATATCGATGCGCTGTGCCAGGTCGAGCGTGAGGGCGTCGAAGGCGTCATCTGCGGTCGCGCGATCTACTCGGGCGACCTGAATTTCTCGACGGCGCAAACACGCGCCGACGAGCTTTCCGGAGGAGCGGCATAAGCGAGTCCTCGGCTGCGGCCGGCTCGCCTGCCATCATCATGGCTCTTGCAAAACGCATCATCCCGTGCCTGGACGTGACGGCCGGCCGTGTGGTCAAGGGCGTCAATTTCGTCGAACTTCGCGACGCAGGCGACCCCGTGGAGATCGCCCGCCGTTACGACGAGCAGGGCGCCGACGAACTCACGTTCCTCGACATTACGGCGACTTCCGACGGGCGCGATCTCATTCTGCCGATCATCGAAGCAGTGGCCGCGCAGGTCTTCATCCCGCTGACCGTGGGCGGCGGCGTGCGCGAGGTGGCCGATGTGCGCCGCCTGCTCAACGCCGGTGCGGACAAGGTCAGCATGAACTCGTCGGCGGTCGCCAATCCGCAACTGGTGGCCGATGCGGCTGCCAAATACGGTTCGCAGTGCATCGTCGTGGCGATCGACGCAAAGCGTGTCTCGGCCGACGGCGAAGCGCCGCGCTGGGAAGTCTTCACGCATGGCGGTCGTAAGGGCACCGGGCTGGAAGCGGTGGCCTGGGCCAAGCAGATCGAAGCCTTGGGCGCGGGCGAGATCCTGCTGACCAGCATGGATCGCGACGGTACGAAGAGCGGCTTCGATCTGGCGCTCACGCGCGCCGTGTCGGACGCCGTCAGCATCCCCGTGATCGCCTCGGGTGGCGTGGGGTCGCTGGCCGACCTGGCCAATGGCGTGACCGAGGGCCACGCGGATGCCGTTCTCGCCGCAAGCATTTTCCATTACGGCGAGCACACGGTCGGTGAGGCAAAGCGCTTCATGGCCGACAAGGGCATTTCGGTGCGGCTCTGAACGGGAATCGACGGATCATGACGCAAGACTGGCTGGACAAGGTAAGTTGGGACGCACAGGGCCTCGTGCCCGTGATCGCGCAGGAAGTCGGCAGCAACGACGTGTTGATGTTTGCCTGGATGAACCGTGAAGCGCTCGCGCGTACGGTCGAGACCGGCGAAGCCGTCTACTATTCGCGCTCGCGCAAGCGCCTGTGGCACAAGGGCGAGGAATCGGGCCACGTGCAGAAGGTGCATGAGATCCGTCTGGATTGCGACGAAGACGTGGTGCTGCTCAAGGTCGAGCAGATCGATGGCATTGCCTGCCATACCGGCCGTCATTCCTGCTTCTTCCAGAAGTTCGAGGGCAGCGTCGACGATGGCCAGTGGACCACCGTCGAACCGGTGCTCAAAGACCCCCACAAGATCTACAAGTGACCGCCATGAACGATACGCTCGAGCGTGTTGCCGAAGTGATTGCCTCGCGTAAGGGGGGCGATCCCGACAAGTCCTACGTTGCGCGCCTGTTCCACAAGGGCGACGACGCCATCTGCAAGAAGATCGGCGAAGAAGCCACCGAAGTGGTGCTCGCGGCGAAGGATATCCGCATTGGCGGGGCCGACAATCTGCGCCAGAAACTCGTTTGCGAGACGGCCGATCTGTGGTTCCACTGCATGGTGCTGCTCGCCCATCACGACCTGAGCCCGAACGAGGTGCTGGCCGAACTGGCACGCCGTGAAGGGTTGTCGGGGCTCGCCGAGAAAGCGCAGCGCAGCACGCGCGGCGAACACGCGGACTGACTTCCCCTTTGGCCGTCATGCCCGCTGTCGTAGCGCCGCTGGCGGGCAGACTCATGCGAGGAGACGCCTCATGAACGATCCGCAGACTTCCGGCCCGTCCGGCTCACCCGGCAGCACGGACCACCCGTATGTCGTCAATACCCCGTCGAGCGCGCCGAGCGCCGAGCAGGAACGCGCGTTGCGCAAGCTCACGCATGTGCTCTACGCACTCTATGCCCTGTTCTGGCTCACGGGCGGCGTGACCGCCATCGTGGCGATCATCATCAACTACATCAAGCGCGACGACGTGACCGGCACGCTCTACGCCTCGCATTTCACCTGGCAGATCCGTACCTTCTGGTGGTCGGTGGTCTGGGGCGTGCTTGGCGTGGCGCTCGCGGTGGTCATGGTCGGCTTCGCGATTCTCTGGGTGCTCGGCATCTGGACGCTGTATCGAATCGTCAAAGGCTGGCTGTACCTGAACGACAACAAGCCGATGTACGCCGCGCGTGCCTGAACGACTTCGGGCGGCGCTTCGACCCATTCGAGAATTCGAGAGGAAGACACACGCATGACGCACGATAACTGTATCTTCTGCAAAATTGTGGCCGGGCAGATCCCGAGCGCGCAGGTCTACGCCGACGATGATGTCGTCGTGTTCAAGGACATCAATCCGGCAGCCGATCTGCATTTGCTGATGGTGCCGCGCAAGCACATCGCCACGTTGCAGGATTGCCAGCCCGAAGATCAGGCGCTGCTCGGCAAGATGATGTTGCTCGCGCCGAAGATCGCTGCCGAACAGGGCTACCGCTTTGATGGCGACGCGTCGAACATCGAAGGCAATGGCTTCCGGGTCGTGACGAACACCGGACCGGGTGGCGGGCAAGAGGTTTATCATCTGCATATGCATATCCTGGCTGGTCCGCGGCCGTGGAAGCGTATGTAAGTGATGACGGCAGCCCATCGCGATGAATTGCCGCGTGGGGTTGCCGAATGGTGCAAGGCTCCCGCATCGGGAAAGGTTTCACGAAACATTTATTTCTACCCGGCGTCCGGCCCGGTTACGATGCAGGACGTGACGCGCGATGTGCCAGAATGGGGCATCATGGCGGCGGGCACCGGGGTCAACACAGAGTGCCCTAACAAGACCCCGTCGCGAGGCGGCAGGGGTGGGGAAACGCAAGGAGAGTGGTCATGGGTTCGTTGAGTATTTGGCACTGGCTGATCGTGCTGGTGATCGTGATGATGGTTTTCGGTACCAAGAAGCTGCGTAACATGGGCAGCGATCTGGGTGGCGCGGTGAAGGGTTTCAAGGACGGCATGAAGGAGGGCGAAAGTGGCGCTCCGGCGGCCAAGGACGACCCGGCTGCTGCCAAGGAACTGCGCGATTCGACCACCATCGACGTGCAGGCCAAGGACGCGAGCAATCACAAGCAAGGCTAAGCCGGCGTCGACATGATCGATCTCGGCCTTTCCAAACTGATGTTGATCGGCGTTGTTGCGCTGGTCGTGATCGGTCCCGAGCGTCTGCCGAAAGTGGCACGCACGGCGGGCGCGCTCTTCGGCCGCGCACAGCGCTATATCAACGATGTAAAGGCTGAAGTGAGCCGCGAGATGGAGCTCGACGAGTTGCGCAACATGCGCACGCAGTTCGAGGACGCGGCCCGCAGCGCCCAGAACACCGTTCAGAAGCAGTTGCACGAGCAGGAAGCGTCGCTCAACGACGCCTGGGCGAGCGCCACGGGGACATCGACGAGCGAGATCGCCGGCGGGGGCACCGATGCCGCGACCGGGTATTCCGATAGCTACCTCGCCGAACCGGTGGTGACATCGGGCATCCGCGCGTCGACCAAGCGCCGCAACTGGCGCGTGCGTCGTGCGGCCACACCGATGTGGTTCAAGCAGGCCAGCACCACGCGTACGCGGGTGCAGTCGGGCGCGGCGCGCGTGGCGCGTCACACGCCGGCCAAGCTGCGCCGGCCCGTCAAGTTCTTCTGAGGCGCTTGCGCACCGAACTTCCCGCCATCCGGCACTGTGCTGCCGGCTTCATTCCTGGATAAGTCGACGTGAGCGACGACAAGCAAATCCCCGACGGGGGCACCGAAGAGACTTTCATCTCGCATCTGATCGAGCTGCGCAATCGCATTATTCGTGCGGGTTCGGCGGTGATCGTGGTGTTCCTCGCGCTGGTCTATTGGGCGCCGGACATTTTCCGTCTGCTCTCCCGCCCGCTGATGCAATCGCTGCCTGCCGGCGGCAAGATGATCGTCACCGACATCACCGGCTCGTTCTTCGTGCCGATGAAGGTCACGATGATGGTCGCGTTCGTGGTGGCGCTCCCTATCGTGTTGTATCAGGCGTGGGCGTTCGTGGCGCCGGGGCTGTATCAGCACGAAAAGAAGCTGGTGATGCCGCTCGTCGTCAGCAGCTACACGCTGTTTTTGCTCGGTATGGCGTTCGCCTACTTCCTCGTGTTCCCGACCGTGTTCCACTTCATGGCGCATTACAACGCGCCATTGGGTGCGGAGATGAACACCGATATCGACAATTACCTGAGTTTTGTCCTCACGATGTTCATGTGCTTCGGGGTGACCTTCGAAGTGCCGGTGGTCGTCGTGGTGCTCGCCCGCATGGGCGTTGTGAGTCTCCAGAAGCTCAAGCAGATTCGGCCGTATGTGGTGGTGGGCGCTTTCGTGCTGGCCGCCGTTGTCACGCCGCCGGACGTCCTCTCGCAACTGATGCTGGCTATTCCGCTGATCATCCTTTACGAACTGGGCCTGATCGCGGCACGGATCTTCGTCAAGCAGGGGCGCACGGAGGAGGAAGGCAGCGAGGAGAACGGGCAGGCGGCGCCGTAACGTCATCTGACATCACCTGAACGGTCGCCGCGCAAACCGCTCGCGGGATCGTCGGAAAAGACATGAAAGCACGGGCCGAGGCCCGTGCCTTTTTATTGGACGGGGACGGGACGCGCCGATCGCCGTTGCTCAGGACGGCGCCCAAACGAAAACGGCCGCGCCGAAGCGCAGCCGTTTTGTCCCTCCGGGAGCCTGGCGCCGTCAGTCAGCGCTGTTGTCGTCGCTACCGTCGTCTTCGTCCTGCACCGGCCGCTTGGGCGGCGGTGGGCGTTTGCCGATCATCACGGTGAGATCCAGCTCCTTCTTCTTGCGCGTGACGTGCAGCTTGGCCTGCGCACCCGGCTTGATCTGGGCAATGACGTTGAGCAATTCGGTGGTGTCGCGAATCGACTCGTCGTTCACCTTGGTCAGGATGTCGCCTGGCTGAACGCCTGCCTTGTCGGCCGGTCCGCCTTGCACAACCCCGGCGATGATGACGCCCGAATCTTGTTGCAGGCCGAACGACTCGGCGATATCCGAGGTGATGTCCTGCGGCTCGACGCCGACCCAGCCACGCGTAACCCCACCGGTGGTAATAATGCTCTCGAGTACCGAGCGAGCCGTCGACACGGGAATCGCGAAGCCGATGCCCATATTGCCGCCGCTGCGCGAGTAGATCGCCGTGTTGATTCCCAGCAGGTTGCCGTTCACGTCGACCAGTGCGCCGCCGGAGTTACCGGGGTTGATGGCGGCATCCGTCTGAATGAAGTTCTCGAACGTGCTGATGTCGAGGTGATTCCGGCCGAGCGCACTGATGATGCCCATGGTGACCGTCTGACCGACGCCGAACGGGTTGCCGATGGCGAGCACAACGTCGCCGACGCGCACCTGCTCCATGCGGCCGAGCGTAATGGCGGGCAGGTTGTCGAGCGTGATCTTGAGCACGGCCAGATCGGTCTCGGGGTCGCTGCCGACCAGCTTGGCGCGGGCTTTGCGGCCGTCGGCGAGGGCGACTTCGATCTCGTCGGCGCCGTCCACCACGTGATGATTCGTGAGAATATAGCCTTCGCTGCTCACAATCACGCCCGAGCCGAGGCTCGACACCGGGTCTTGTCGCACCGTACCGCCGCCGTCGCCGAAGAAATAGCGGAACAGCGGATCATCGAGGCGCGGATCGCGATTTTGCTTTTGTTCCTTACTGGAAAAAATGCTGACCACCGCGGGCATGGCCTTTTGTGCGCCGTCGGCATACGAGCCGGTCGCCGGCTTGTCCGACAGACTGGGCGCGACTTCTTGCAAGGCGATGATCGGATTGGCCAGTTGCTTGCCGAACGAACCCTGGCGTTGCAGCCACTGAGGCTTGAGAGTGGCGATGATGAAGAGCAACGCAAGCAGCACGGTGACCGCTTGCGCGAACAGTAGCCAGAAGCGTCTGAGCATGAAAGAGCGAGACCTTATATGAATCGTGTTGAACTCGAATTGTATCTGAACGATACCCTGCAAATCGCGCAATTTCGCGATTACTGCCCGAACGGCCTACAGGTCGAAGGGCGCAGCGACATCCGAAAAATCGCCAGTGGCGTGACCGCCAGCCTGGCTTTTCTTGAGGCCGCCCGCGATTGGGGGGCCGATGCCGTTCTCGTCCATCACGGATATTTCTGGAAGAACGAAGATGCCCGCATTACCGGGATGAAGCGCCGTCGTCTGGGCGTGCTGATCGGTCATGACATCAACCTGTTCGCCTATCATCTGCCGCTCGACGCCCATCCCGAACTGGGCAACAACGCGCAACTCGGCAAATTGCTGGGTTTCACCGACGATGGCAGCCGTTTCGGCCCGGATCAGCTCGGTTGGCTCGGTACGCCGGCACAGCCGACGACACTGGCCGCGCTGGCGGCTCATGTCGAGGCGCGGTTGGGTCGCGCACCTCTGATGCTAGGTGAGCCGAATCGGGAGGTGCGCCGGGTGGCGTGGTGTACCGGTGGTGCGCAGGGCTTCTTCGAAGCGGCGATCGCGGCCGGGACTGACGTCTATATCAGTGGCGAAGTGTCCGAGCCGACGCAGCATCTCGCGCTTGAGAGCGGCGTGGGATATCTGGCGGCGGGACACCACGCGACAGAACGAGGCGGCGCGAAGGCCGTAGGCGAACATGTCGCGGCGCGTTTCGGGCTGGAACACCGATTCTTCGATATGCCGAACCCGGTCTGACCTGAGCCTGCCCGTGGCAGGGCGGCAGGCCGCCGCCCTGACGGTATTACCCGTTCTGCTTCTTGAGGCTGTCGCGGATTTCGCGCAGCAGAACGATATCTTCCGGGGTGGGCTCCGGTGCGGCCGGGGCTTCCGGTGCCGGGCGCTTGAGTCGGTTGATCTGTTTGACCATCAGAAAGATGATGAAAGCCAGAATCAGGAAGTTGAGGGCAACGGTGATGAAGTTGCCGTAACCGAAAACGGCCACACCGGCCTTGGTCAGATCGGCGTAGGACGTCGGGTTGCCCTTGAAGTCCGGGGGGATGCTGCCGAGCAGGATGAATTTGCTCGAAAAGTCGAGACCGCCGAAGATCGCACCGACGATCGGCATGATCAGGTCCTTGACGACAGAGTCGACGATCTTGCCGAAGGCCCCGCCGATAATCACACCGACGGCCAGATCGATCACATTGCCTTTGACGGCAAATTCCTTGAATTCCGACATGAAACTCATGCCATTCCTCCGCTGTTTTGATGAGTGACCGGGGGGAGCATCGCTGCGCCAGCCCTTATGAATTGGCATTGATTGACCGGTAATTCCCTGCGAGGTCACACGCCAGCGACGTCGGTCGCGACAAGCATTGTCACGCATTTGCCACAGGCCGCGCACGATGTCACCGGGGTGAGACAAGGAAAATGATGACTAAATGTCGTGCACGCGTCAACGAAAGCAGCGATCATAGCGGTTCTCGTGCAGCATCCCAGAAGCGAAACCCCGGGTGAGCGTTTGCCACCCGCAGGGTACGTTAATCCTTTGAAAATACGCGAAAACCACTAGGAGACTGGGGCGTTTTGCCGTTGTTTCAGGCATTTGCGCTCGCGTATGATTTCAGGTTGACGGAAATACCAATTCAACCGTGTGGGGCTTGTGATGAGTGACAATCAAGAAAAGGCCGTCGACAGTAGCCGCCGGAATCTGTTGATTGCGACGTCCGTAGCTGGAGGCGTGGGCGGCGTTGCAACACTGGTTCCTTTCGTCAGTTCCCTGGAACCGTCCGAGCGCGCCAAGGCAGGCGGGGCGCCGGTCGAGGCCGATATCAGCAATCTGAAGCCCGGTGAGAAGATGACCGTGGCGTGGCGGGGACTGCCTGTGTGGATCGTGCGCCGCACGCCGGACGAGATGGCTTCGCTGTCCAAAGTGACGGCAGAGCTGGCTGATCCGGACTCCAAGGAAACGTTTTCCTACCCGATGCCCGACTATTGCAAGAACGCGTTCCGCGCGCGTACCGAGCAGAAGGACCTGCTCGTGGTCGTCGGCATCTGTACTCACCTCGGTTGTATCCCATCCGGCCCCTATCAGGCGAACACCAACGCCGCGCTGGGCCACGATCCGGGCTTCCTGTGCCCGTGCCATGGTTCCACCTACGATATGTCGGGCCGCGTCTTCAAGAACAAGCCGGCGCCAAAGAATCTCGACGTTCCTCGTTTCATGTTCGTGAACGACACCAAGATCGTGATCGGTAAAGACGAAAAAGGAGAAGCGTAAATGGCCGCCGACAAACAGGTCGATACGACGGGCTTGCTGGGCTGGATCGACCGTCGGTTCCCCCTTACCCAGCTCTGGCGGGAGCACGCGTCCGAGTATTACGCGCCCAAGAATTTCAATTTCTGGTATTTCTTCGGCTCGCTGGCCATGCTGGTGCTGGTGATCCAGATTCTCACCGGTATTTTCCTGGTGATGAACTACAAGCCAGACGCCAGCCTCGCGTTCGCGTCGGTCGAGTACATCATGCGCGAAGTGCCGTGGGGCTGGCTCATCCGCTACATGCACTCGACGGGTGCCTCGATGTTCTTCGTCGTGGTGTATCTGCACATGTTCCGCGGACTGCTGTACGGCTCGTATCGCAAGCCGCGCGAGCTGGTGTGGGTGTTCGGCTGTCTGATCTTCCTGTGCCTGATGGCCGAAGCGTTCATGGGCTACCTGCTGCCCTGGGGGCAGATGTCGTACTGGGGCGCGCAGGTGATCGTGAATCTGTTCTCGGCGATCCCGTTCATCGGCCCGGACCTCTCGCTGTGGATTCGTGGCGACTACGTGGTGTCGGACGCTACGCTCAACCGCTTCTTCGCGTTCCATGTGATCGCCATCCCGCTGGTGCTGATCGGGCTGATCGTCGCGCACATCATCGCGCTGCACGAAGTCGGGTCGAACAACCCAGATGGTATTGAGATCAAGGACAAGAAGGACGCCAACGGCCGGCCGCTCGATGGCATTCCGTTCCATCCGTACTACACGGTGCACGACATCATGGGGGTGGGCGTGTTCCTGATGGTCTTCTCGGCGATCGTGTTCTTCGCGCCGACGATGGGCGGGTACTTCCTGGAAGCCAACAACTTCATTCCGTCCGATCCGCTCAAGACGCCTCCGCATATCGCGCCGGTGTGGTATTTCACGCCGTTCTACTCGATGCTGCGCGCCACGACCGATGACTTCAAGCACGTGCTGATGGTGCTGGCGGTGATCGTCACGGCCATCTGGTGGGTCAAGGGAAAGGCGGCGGCGACGACGAAGGTCGCGGCGTCTGGCGGCGTGGTGTTGCTGCTGCTGGCGATGTACCTGACCGAAGCCAAGTTCTGGGGCGTGGTGGTGATGGGCGGTGCGGTAGTGACGCTGTTCTTCCTGCCGTGGCTGGACCATAGTCCGGTGAAGTCGATTCGTTACCGTCCGGGCTTCCACAAGGTGCTGTTGGGTATTCTCGTCGTCATTTTTGCTGTGTTGGGATATCTGGGTATCCAGGAACCGACGCCCGTGAAGACCGCGATCTCGCAGGTCGGCGCGCTGTACTACTTCGGATTCTTCTGGCTGATGCCGCTCTGGAGCAAGCGGGGCACATTCAAGCCGGTGCCGGAGCGCGTGACCTTCGCGGCGCACTGAGCGCACGCAAACGACGACTAGGGATATCAAGATGAGAAAACTGTTGCTTATCCTGGCGCTCCTGAGTGGTTTCACGGCGCCGGCTTTTGCTGAAGAGGGTGTGCCGCTCGACACGGCGCCCAATCGGATCGACGATCTGGCCTCGCTGCAGCGCGGTGCGAAGCTGTTCGTGAACTACTGTCTCAATTGCCATTCGGCGGCGTCGATGCGGTATTCGCGCCTGAAAGATCTGGGATTGTCGGACACGGAGATCAAGAACAATCTGCTGTTCACGACGGACAAGATTGGCGAGACGATGACCGTGGCCATGCGCACGGCAGACGCCAAGGAATGGTTCGGTTCGGCACCGCCGGATCTGTCGGTCGAGGCGCGGGCGCGGGGTACGGACTGGCTGTACACCTACTTGCGTACGTTCTATCGGGACGATGCCCGGCCGACGGGTTGGAACAACCTGACGTTCCCGAATGTGGGCATGCCGAACCCGTTCTGGCAGTTGCAGGGACAGCGCGCTTTGAAGCATGTGGAGGGCGCTGAGCATGGTCCTGCGCAGTATGTGCAGATCACTCAAGGGACGATGAAACCGGTGGAATTCGATGCTGCCGTGGCTGATCTGGTATCTTATCTGGATTGGATGTCGGAACCGGCGCAGCGCACGCGCCGGCAGTTGGGTGTCTGGGTTTTGTTGTTCTTGGGACTCTTTACGGTACTTGCCTGGCGCCTGAATGCGGCCTATTGGAAGGACGTGAAGTAAAATAACGTCTGTACGACGGGGCCAGGGTTTGGGAAGCGTCGGTTTCCCGCCCCGGCCCCGTTGGTTTTTAAGGAAGACGCGCTATGATGGTTTTGTACTCGGGCACTACGTGCCCCTTCTCCCAGCGTTGCCGGCTGGTTCTGTTCGAAAAAGGCATGGATTTTGAAATCCGTGACGTCGACCTGTTCAACAAGCCGGAAGACATTGCGGTGATGAACCCGTACGGTCAGGTGCCGATTCTTGTCGAGCGCGACCTGATTCTGTACGAATCGAACATCATCAATGAGTACATTGACGAGCGATTCCCGCATCCGCAGTTGATGCCGGCTGATCCGGTGCAGCGTGCGCGTGCGCGCCTGTTCCTGTTCAATTTCGAGAAAGAGCTGTTTGTGCATGTGAGCTCGCTCGAGAACGAGAAGGGCAAGGCGGCTGAGAAGACGCACGAGAAGGCGCGTGGAGCGATTCGCGATCGTCTGACGCAGCTTGCGCCGATTTTCGTGAAGAACAAGTACATGCTGGGCGAAGAGTTCTCGATGCTCGACGTGGCGATTGCGCCGCTGCTGTGGCGTCTGGATCACTACGGCATTGAGTTGTCGAAGAATGCTGCGCCGTTGATGAAGTATGCAGAGCGGATTTTCAGCCGCCCGGCGTACATTGAAGCGCTGACGCCGTCTGAAAAGGTCATGCGTCGCTAATGCGTTGAATTGCTCGCTGACGAAGCTGGCTTGCCGAGGGTGGTGAGCGGGTTTCGCGGCGGGGTGAGTTGGTCATATGCCTGAAACGTCTACCAAGCCTTATCTTCTGCGCGCGCTGTACGAGTGGTGTACCGACAACGGATACACACCGTATTTGGCCGTGCATGTCGATGCCAAGACGCGAGTTCCGCGCGAGTTTGTGAAAGATGGCGAGATCGTGCTGAATATCAGCTTCGACGCCACGAGCGGATTGCAGATGGGCAACGACTGGATTGAATTCAGCGCCCGTTTCGGCGGTATCTCACAGAAGGTGGAAGTGCAGGTACCGAACGTGCTGGCGATTTATGCCCGTGAGAATGGTCAGGGGATGGCATTCCCGGTCGACAAGCAGGCGTCTGCGGAAGAGGGGGCGGAGCTGGAAGCCGTGCCATCGGTGCAGGCGCCGGGCGACGACGATCCGGAGCCGCCGCGTCCGGGCGGCAACGCACCGGCGGGTGGTAATGCCGGGCGGGCCCGCCTGAAGGTGGTGAAGTAACGCGATTGCGGGCGAACGGGCCGATGCGTTTGAGCATTGGCCTAATCGCTTGCATGGACGGACGATTTTTCACGATCAGGTAGCCGCAGTAGCCGATGAATCGGTTACAATACGCGACTTCGCCGGCTTAGCTCATCTGGTAGAGCAGTTGATTTGTAATCATCAGGTGGCGGGTTCGAGTCCTGCAGCCGGCACCAAATATCAATAGGGGTTCCAGTGATGGAGCCCCTATTTTTTTGTTCTACAATCGTAGCGCTGTTCTACAAATTGCCGAATCGACGTACCGGGCGGATAACGTCTCGCAGAAACCGATCCTGCTAGTTTCATCGACGAATCGTCCGATTTCAGCAACAAGGCGTCATCTTAGTTTGACTCCGAGGCAGTGAGCGTCAATAGTTCCGTCCATGCTCAGCGAACGCGACATCAAGAAGGCCGTACTACATAAGCTCTTGCCGCAAGCTCTTGCGCAAGATGCCGTTGTCGTGAGCGAAATGGTTGTTGGAAAGGCAGACCGAAGAGCTGACCTAGTTGTTGCAAATGGACACCTGCACGCAATCGAAATCAAAAGCGATTTAGATTCGCTGCGTCGCCTCGAAGGTCAAATGGCGGTTTACCTGAGCCGTTTCGACAAGGTCACACTCGTCCTGTCTTCAAAGTTCGTTGAACATGCACTCGCACATTCACCCGACCGTGTCGCTGTTTGGGAGGCGACCGAGACGAGAGGTGGCGTGACGCGGCTCCGGGTGCGCAGACCGGGGCGTCTCGAGCCCATTACTGACAAGGCTGCACTCTGTGATTTTCTTCTAAAGAGTGAGCTTGTACAGATCGTTAAGTCACGCGACGCTATAGGCAAAACGTCAAACTTGTCCCGTTGCGAACTAGTGAAATTTGCAGAGACGCTCCCGCTAGCTTTCATCCGCCGCGAAGTTTTGTCGAGCGTGAAAACGAGGTACCGGGATACGTTTGCGGGATACGTCGGCGGAGTCGGCGGTGATCAGCAGCAACCGCCCAACGTTGACGATCTGAGCCGCGTTGCACTGAAGCGAAAAGCGGCGATGCTGGTGCAGGATGCCCAGCGCAAGCCGCCTCACTACGAACGCAGACCGCTAAATCTGCTGCGCTTTTTTCCTGATGGGGACATCCCGGAAGGGATGCCGACTCATGTGCTAGTGCCGACGGTGAATTAAAGCCAATCGTCCTCCTCGCCGGATTGATTGGTCCGCGCGCCAAACACGGAGAGCTGATAGGTGATGTGCAAATTCACTCGCACGGATATAGCGGTGACGGCGCCATTAATTGTCTCTCCGGTGCCGTTTGCAGTGTTCCGTATCATTTGCGCACCCCAGCAAGGATTTGTTTGCAGATCGGGGTGATCGTCCAGCAGTTTCGTTGCAATTTCTGCATAGCCGTCCCCTTTTCTGCCCGGGCGCCGCTCAAAGGTCCATGAGTGGTCCCATGGGACATCAAGACGCGGTAAAAACGTGCCGCCTTCATCGTCATAAACGACCGAGTGGATGGACGCGTGGTCACCATACATAACGATGTCCGGCCCGATCTCCTCATATAAGACATGTTCAAGCATGTCGATCTTGCCGCTTGTTTCTGAGCCTTTATGTAGAAATTGAGTCACGGATCGAGGATAGCTCGTGCCCGCTAGCACGCGAGCAACCTCCGGGACTTCCTCAACGATACGATTAATCGAGCGTAGAACACTTTCCAACACGCCGGATTTGATGCGCTTCGTGGAAATATCGCGAATATAACCAGCGTCTAGCACAACAAGTGCATTCTCCGGAGCATCCAGCGCATACAGCGCTGTGAGTGTGTGATCCAAATCGGATTGGTAGTTTCTGACGCGAAAAACGGGATCCTTTCCTGATCGCTCCAAGCCCTGGGCTTGTTTGACGATATCGCGGACACGCGCATCGGGAGACAACTGCACAACGGGCACGACTTCAGGCCTTTGATTAACAAACGCCAACCAGTTCGCGAACCCCTTTTCCGGGTTCATCAGATCACGCACAGCGTCATTTTGGTGCTGTCCGTCCTTCGATAAGTCGAGCATGTATTGCCTTTTACCAAGGCATTGTTCGACCTTCTCAAGTGCCTTCTCCACGCCGTCCGTGTTACGCCATTTTCCAAGCGTGATTAGTGGAAGAATCTGATCCTTCTGATCGTCGCTGAGCTTCGAAAATCCGGCCAGTTCCGCCTGACGCGTGCGGAGAATCGGGAAATACCGAAAATCCGAGAATATGCTCTTACTCATCTTGCTCTCCCGACTCGCCCTGTTGATCAGAATACGCTGCTAACTTCTTACGGATATTCTCTCGGATTGGTTCGGGGTTGATAACCCCGGTCAGTGCAGTCGCGATGTCGCGATACGTACTCAAATCCTTGGCCAACTCAATGGCGTCGTTCTTTGCCCGAATGGTTTCGTCTCGTGCGTCAGAAAGGGCGCGTTCGAGCCGTTCGACAGTCGATAGTCCGCGCCATCCAAGAAGAAAAGTTAGGAATGCAGCAGAACCCCAGCCCGAGACGGCCAGCAATTGCACGTCACTCGTAGGGCGAGCTAGATAAATACTCAGTGCGATGCCCCCGACACCAATGCCCAAACTGATGATTGAAACAAGTCGATCGTAGTTCATGCTCTTGTAGTCTGATGACCGTCTAAGCGGAGATTAGTCAACCAGATTCTACACGGCGGACTAGTGTTGAGCTATTTCGTCGGTGTTACCTTGACACCGCGCTTGCGGACGTAATGCTCCGTCATCACGGCGCTGCCATGCCCCAAAAGCGCTTGGGCCGCTCGGAGGTCGCTGGCGTCTTCTTTGTCAGTGCCGGCCTTTGCCCTGAGATCTCGAAACTGAAACGACTCTTTACTTATGCCCGAAGCATTGCGAGCACGGTCGAATCGAAATCGAAGCGCTGCCTGACCCAAGGCGTATCCGCGCTCGTCGATGACCACGCGGGTGGAGTGGATGCCAAGTCTCGACTTCCGATGCGAAATGCGGTCCAGAAGAGCGGCTAACGCGCCAACTATTTCGATGCGAACTATAGCGCCGGTCTTGTTTTGCCGTATGACCAGAATCCCATTTCCGATATCTCTTTCGTCGATCTTCAATACATCAGCAGGGCGCTGGCCGGTTAGATATGCGAGATCCATAGCGTCCTTCAGCGGAGTGTCGGCTTTGTCCCAAACGGCCTTATACAGGTCATCGTCGATATAGATGTCTCGCCCGTCCTCCCTGTGCTTCCTAATACCTATACATGGATTAGCAAGGTCGGTCGCTCCCCATTCGCGAGCCTTGTTGAAGATGTGCGAAAACAGCGCAATCTCCCGGTTGGCGGAGACGGGCGCATCCTTACGCCAGTCAAGATACTGCCGAATATGGAGTGGCTTAACTCCGTCAAGTGGGGCAGGGGGATTGTCAAAGAAGAGGTAAAGGCGACTCAGCTGAAGCATGTTCGTGCGCTGAGTTTCGCGGGCTTTACGCGGGAGAACTTCCCTGACATAACGCTCTGCGACGTGACGAAACGTTATGAGCTGCTTCCGCAACTGATTGCCTTGCTCTAGATCGGCATAACGTCGCAATGCTTCTACGAAATCACCTCCCAGAGCTGTCCACCTGCGCGGCTTTCCCCCCATGTCGTAGTAGTAATAAGACCTCGCCCGCGCAGTCGTTTTGACCCGCATCCTCGGAGGCAAATGGAGATTTTTTGTCGGTTTTCGCCCCACAGTACTAGCCCTTTAACACACGCGGTGCCCACGTCTCAGAGGAGCGAGTCGCTGGTAGCCCCTCAATTGCGGCTCGGGACACTACGGCACGGCCGCAAGCGTTTACAAAGAACGGCAAGCCCATGCTGCGCAACGTATCGATTTGTTTTGATTTAACTTTTCTACCAGTAAGTACTACTAATTCTTCACAAGATAAAAAAATCGCAGTCAATTTAGTGACTCCCTCGTGGACAACCAGAAACAGCCTAACTCCTGATTCCAAAACACCTGACATTGATCCAAACTTGCCCCGACTGCCTTTGCTGCCTCGAAAGCGACCAAAATTGCCCTCGCCGGGTCATTGCACAGAATGTGTTCGATTGGATGCCGCTCAGGAACCACGATGCCTCTGCTCGTCCAATAGCGCTTTTCGTTCATCTTGTGCTCTGCGAAGTCTTTTGTGAGGTACTTGCCGAGGTAAGCGGCCAGCTTGTGACGTAGCCCTCTTTGCTTGAATGGGTTGCGCACATCGACGTTGCCGTTATCTGCGCCAACGATTGAATGCCAGATGGAGCGCAAAACGCGATAGTTTTGCCTGCCCTTCACTGCAACGTGCAGATGCCATGCCCCACGTTTCTGGCGTTCGGAGACGGCTACGTATTGAAAATTTTGGAACTTGCCTAAGCGGCGACGAAGAGCATCGAAATCGCGCTTCAGACGGTCACGGTCTTCCATGTTTTCTCGGTATGTCAAAGTGATCATGCGATCCGCGCCAATGGCCTTGCAGCGAAGTCGGACCTGTTGTTTTGCTCGCTTTGCCGCAGCGAGTTGATTTTCTTCTGTGTTTTCTGATTCGCCGCGCTTTGCTTTCGGCATCGCGTGCAGCTGCTGGGCTCCCATATACCGATCAAATCGCGTGGCGGTGACTTCGACTTGTCCATCACCAAAGTCCCGGCCCCTGATCAACCACTCTCGACGGAACGCTACCCAGTCCGATATACTCGTTTCAAGCATGACAACTCCAGATTGTCGTGTGGCTGTGCTAGCCCCGAACCGTTGCAGCGGCCGGGGCTTTTCTTTTTTTGCGATGGTGTTGAGGCTCTCTTCTTCGAGCTTCACCATCTGCTCGTACGTTAAGTGTTACTGATATAAATCTAGGCGCGCTCCGCGCGCCCGAGTGACCGCGCTGCCGCTGCGCACACTCGGGCGTCGCAGCCCGCCCACTTGCGCAGAATGTTTCGCATGGGCCGCGCCGACCTCCGGCCGACCCAGCCCAAGCTCGGAGCGTCTTTGTGGCAACGCGGCGTCAAGGCCGAGCCCTGCGGGTCGCTGCGCGAGCCTTGACCCCGGCACACGTCGACTCACACTCATCACCCGCCGCCCTTCACACGTTGAACCTGCAACACCAAAACCACTTCAGTGCGGCCGCTGGATGCGCTGTGTCCGTCGAGAAACGAGGGCAACCAGCCGGGGCTGTTCTTCGTTGCTGAATCACCGTCTTGCACCAACCCGCCGAGCAATATGACCTCACCATCTTTTGCACTGATGGTCGTTCTAATTTCTCGTGTGTTCTTTGTCGGTGAGTTGTTCACTCCATTGGTGGTCGGCACGAAGCTGGAAATCTGCTCCGTCAAACGGACCTCTATGGCCTCTTGCATGACGACTGGTTCGACCTCGAAGATCAGGCCCGCGTCCTGATACGTGACCGACTGAATAGGTGTCCCTGAAGCACCCTGATAGCTGATGCTTCCGAGCGTCGGTACGCGTGACCCAACATTGAGGCGAACCCGCTCGCCTGACGTGACGCGAACATGCGGATCGCTTATTTGCTTGAAGCGCGTATCAGCGTTCAGCAGCGACAGCGCCATGTCCAAACCGGAACTTGAGAAGCGAAGTGCCGTGGGGTCGCTGTCCGTGGCGCCGTTTGACATCGACATGGAAGTCCCAAACGCACGGGCGGCAATGCTGAACGCGGAGTTATTTGCTCGCGTGTTTGATACCTCGTACACCCAACCGCGAATTAATACCTCCCCGGCGGCAGCGTCTATCTCTTTCAATGCTGCGACCACGCGCTTGATCTCTTCGTCGGTGCACAGGCAGGTCAGCTCATCTGCGGCGGAAAGAGAAAGTGCCGCGCGCGGCGGCGGATTTCCCGGTTGACCAACAGCCGCGCCATCAGACGGCGACGCGGACGTATCTGATTCCGTTCTATCTGCGAGAGGGCGTGCGAATGCCAGAGTCCTTGCACCTAGTACCGGTTCGACCGCGCGAGCAAGATATGCGGCGGTACGGAATCTCGGGCGGTAAACAAACAGTGATTGCGCTACCTTCCTCCGTTCGTCGTACGTCTTTCGTGACACATAGTCGACGCCGGATTTAGACGTGACGGCGAATCCCTGCGAATCTAAAAAATCGAGCACGAACGAATGTAGGTCGCGACCTTTCCCGTCATATCGGAATGACACGAGTCGAGTGTCTTGCAATACGTCGGAACTAATGACGTGCGGCACCCCCAATGCTTCGCTATACAGAAAATCCACGAGTTGCCCGACGTTCACATAGCGCAAGTCGAAAGCACCGCTAGGGGAGCGTTGAACTCCTTTGATGGGAGTCGTAGGCAGTGCGGGAGATGCGGAAAAAAGCGTCGCGTCGAATCGAGGAGGCAGGGGCAATTGGGTCTCTGCCGCGCAAGCACTTGCGCTGAGTAATGCTGCGGCGAGCGCGATAATCGATTTTTTCATTTCTGCTTCTCCGCGGCACTAACGCCGGACCATGCGGAAACGATGTCGCCGTCTAAGACCCCACGCGTGCCCAATGACTCCCCGGTGAAAACGTCAGAATCTCGCGGCGCAACCGACCTTGTTTGTCAGCGAGAAGAACGTAGCCCTTTCCGTTTATCGCGTAGCGGCCAACGAACCGCCACGTTGACGAGACGACAGCTTTGGGCGACGACGATGTGCGAGATACATCAGTCGGCGCTCCTTCAGTTGTCGACGGAGATTGGGGACCGCCGTTCTTGAGTCCAAACCCGCCGGACACGCCCAGGAATCCTTTCCACGCGAGCAAGCCTGCGGCGAGTGCGGCAACTGGAAGCACGAAGAGAGCTTTCGGAATCACCGCTTTCTGTTTCGTGTGGACTTCCGCGCTTGTGTACAGATTGAACACATCGCGCGGATAGCCCCACATGGTTTTCACCGCGTCGCGAAGCCCCGTGTTCGGGTTGTGGCAGTGATCCCATTCATAGAGCATTGCCCGTCGACCACCGAACAGGCGACGAACGTGCACATGTCTTCCGACGAGATCGCGGATCGTTTTGCTCATCCGCTGTGGATGCTGCGTGATGAGAATGAAATCGACCCCTTTATGACGGTGGACGTGCAGTTTCTCGACGTCTTCTGTCGCTTTGACGCTGACCGGCGTTGGTCCCCAGATTCGCTGGACCTCATCAACCACGATTAGGTCGTTTTGCTCACAATGTGTGTACCAATCACGCACCCATGTCTCGTCGACCAACTCGTGCTCTAGAGACAAATCTCGGATACCGTCAACAACGAGCCGTCTACCCGAACGAAGCTCCTTCTGCATAAGCCACACGGCATAGAGCGTTTTCCCGCTGCCCGGAGTGCCAGTGATTAACGTGATCATTTGATGAAGAAGCGTTTGAAATTGGACGCACCAGCCATCGCGACACGAGCACTGATAGCGCCTCCGATGTAACCCATGCCCTGAAATACGCCTCCCATGGCAAGTAGGTTCATGAGATCGGCGGGAAGGCCACCTACTGCGCCGACGACCCACGACATGAGCTTGTCGACCACGAGACTGATTCCTGCGACGGTCACGACGCCCACACCGAGTGCTAGGAGCGCTTGCGCGATCAACGGCTGGACAAGAGAAAGCAGCCACGTCGCCCAGCTCATCGGAGCAATCCAGTAATGGCGTTCGAGCGGGCGCTAGCGCGGTCGACGTCGGACTTGAGAGACGAGCCGATATACGCGATGGCGAGCACCGCGATCAAAAGCACAGCGATGAGAAATTTCATGACGAGACTCCCATGACAAAAATGATGGCTGCCGCGAGTGCGCAGATAGCGAGAACGAGCGGACGGAGTTTTTGAACCAGAGAACAAAGCGGATCGAGCGAGAAGGAAATCTGTTGCCCAAACGCATTCACAACGATCGGCGCCGGGCATGCACCATCACTCGGCCCAACTGACCAAGGGGTAAGCGAAACGTCCTTTGATACCGGCTGTGGAGGCGGCGCGGGCGGTGCGCTGCCGAGCGGCGCACACGCGGATGCGGAGGGATTTGCCTTACAGAGATCCGTATTGGTAGGGTTGCCCGTACTAGGCGGGTTGGGATCTGTAGGCGAACCCGGCCCAGTTGATATGTCCGACGAAATCGGCACGGTCGGAGCACCAAACGGCTTGGGGTACCCCTGCACGAGATCGCTCCATGTGGGAGCAACGGGCGCGGACGCCACATCACCTGATGTGACAGGATTTACAGGCGAGTATGGATAGCCGTTGTAGTCTGGACGTGCCGCAGCACTGCGCCAGAGAGCGTCAGTAATAGACGCGGTTAGCGATTGCGGCAATGGCTGAGCGAGCATCGCAGGAGTAAGCGGAAGCGTCGTGATACTTCCGGTCTCTGTCTTGAGCGGCTTTACATAGTTGGCGTTCTTCGAGGGGCTGACGTTTATCTCAGTGCCAATCTGAGTGGGATTGTTCTGTAATGGCGTCCAGTTGAGCAAGACCTTATATGAGAGCGGTTCCGGCGATCCGGTCGGACTGGTCTGAGTAATTGTGACCGTGATGTTCTTCACCGCTTGCGACTGAAATGCCACGTTTGCATCCGCAACTTGCTTTGCACAGTCAAGTCCACTCACGCACCCTACGACCGTGCCGGAGTTCGGGTACCCGTTGTCCCAATACGGATAATTGGAAGGCAGAGGGTTTGTGCAAGTGGTGGTGACTTGCGGGTTACAGGTCGGACGCGTGAACGCGGTCCAACTTCCGGCTTCTGCTGGTGGTGGGTCTTGTATGGCCGATGGAGTGTCGGGGGCGAGCTTGAGGCTCTGTGCCGGGTTGTCGCCGACTTGGGATAGCTTGTATACCCCCCACGCTATCGCACCTGCGGCAGCGATGACGCCAAGACTTACTGCTGTCGCCAGCCATACCGGCGCTCCGGCGACGGTGGCGACCGTTCCGGCAGCAAGGCTCACATACGATGCGTCGTTTGCGGCTTTTCCAACGAACGAGAGAGTGTTGAGTAGTGTGGCGTCGTTTGCGGCCACAGTGATCCCGCGTCGGGCAAGATTCGCCACAATTCCGGACGCAACAGCGCGATTGATGACCGCATTGAATACGGGCATGAGCACTGGTGCCGCCTGAGCCTGAGCCGCCTGCTGTTGACACAGCATCGCGACCAGCGCAAACAAGATGATGATCTTTTTCATCTGCTCAGAAGAAAAGGATGACGCCGATTGCCCAGCACGTCAGAACTACGATGCCGACACATTCATAGAACCAGAGCACTCACGCCTCCCCGGTAGAGTCGAAGTGATTGCGGATGGCGCGAATACACCAAGCAACTGCCATGACACCAAGTACCGCACCACCAATTTGCAAGCCGACGATTTCGCCGCCAGCGACGGGTTGAGAGTCCGAGAGAGTCGCGACGTGGATAAGCATCTCGTTGCCCGCTGAGTCAGCGCCGCATTTCACGTGCTGGCCGCCGACTTCCGCATAGGTCACGCCGGGTTCGTCAGCAGGTCCACAAACCAAACCGGAAAGCGCCATTTCGTTTGCCCAGAAGAAAAGGCGCTGGATACTTCAGCGCCTTCTCATTAACTGCCGCTGTGATTAGCGGCCGAGGAAGCCCTTCACAACCTTGTAGCCCCACGCCAGGACCACGACGGCGAGCACGGCACCACCGATAGCGATGATCGTCGGCTGTACGCCGTTGATGGACGTAACGATGGGAGCCGAGTCGACTCCGGTCGGTGTGGTTTGGGCGAACGACACGGAGCTTGCGAGAGCCGCAGCCGCGGCGATGGAAAGCGAGAGGAATTTCTTTTGGATGTTCTTCATGTGAGACCTTCAGATTGAATCGAATTCGGCCCAGATATAGGGACGCGCGTGCGAGGGCCAGATGCTCGCGCGTCGGAAATTTGAGCGAAAGGTGGCGGGGTCAGGCAGTTGCAGACTGAGCGAGGGGCTTGGCCTTGTTCTGCCCGAATGGCACCAACGAAACGATGCGAGGGACGAGACGTCCAGCGTCTGTACCGTTTCCCTGAGCAAGCGCGAACTCCGCGAGATATTCACCGGGTTGGCGGTCAGCAAGCGCATCGGGAAGGTTGATCACTCCGACGACGATATTTGCAACGCCGTCGGTAGCTTGTTCCAAGATGCACTGGGCTTCACGGATGGTGTACGCACGTCCGGTCTTTTGGCTCGTGCCGGAACGGGTGTTGACGGACAAGATGGTCAGTTTTTGTTTGCTCATAGCAGCCTCGTGGCGAAAATGTCCCGCAGGACCGATAATCAGGGAACGAAAATTTGGAAACGTAAAATTAATCGTTAAAAATAACGAATAATTTTGACGAAATATAGAACGGAGCTTCCGCGATGTCAACACTCGGGACTGAAGATTCGCGCGCTCGCGCGATGCACATCATTAGCGCGGTGACGAACCCGGCTCGCCGATTCAAGGAGCTTGGAGATGTCACCGACGTGCATGCAGCTACCTGGCGTAGCTTTTGGATTCGAGAAGGGGCCGTGCCGAGCGGGGCAATGCTCGAGGGCTTGGCCAAGAATTGGCCGCAATATGCGTTTTGGCTACTGACGGGGATTACCGACCCCGAGGCAGGACACGTTGCGCCGCCAAGCGCGGCCGACGATTTGATCGAGCCCGATAATGAGGAGTCGCCAATAGCAAATGCGTACTTCCAACATCAGCTAGCGCGGCGCAGTAATCGGAAGGAGCGACTAGACCTATCTGCGTTGGAGCCGGATTACGAGGCGATCATGAAGCTGATGGGGCCGATGGCTGAGCCAAAGTCGCGAACTGCGAAGGGAGCCAAGATTGATCTATCTGTGTTGGATCAGCCGCTGGATCCCATTTACGAGCAGAAATTCAATAAAGCGAAGGCCCTCTTTCACGAACTCAAAGAGCAGAAGTACCAAGACCGCTTAGCTGAACTGAGGTCGCAGAAGAAGGCGCGCTAAAGCAGCACCCTGCGTATCGCTCGACAATCAGCGTCAACCCCGCACTGAGGCTGGACGAAGGGAGGGGCGGGCATCGGTCTGAGGCCTTTGCCCAAGCTACTGAGAGTTACGAGGTGATTCCGAGCGCTTTCGCCTGCTCGCGACTAAGACGAATCGAGACGGATGGTTTGAAGCTCTTAAGGGCTGACACCTCGAACGCCACGCCCTCTAAGGTTAAGAAAACCGCTTGCTCATCGATGGCGTCTTCATAGACGTGGATCGACTCCGAGTCGTCGTCAGACGACCACATCTTGACTGTTGATTTCGTGCTCATAGCGCACCTCTGGCTCAGATCTGACCAATCCGGGACTTACGTATACCAACGGTCCC
The DNA here is from genome assembly GCF_000807775.2 of Pandoraea fibrosis. Classification (NCBI taxonomy): domain Bacteria; kingdom Pseudomonadati; phylum Pseudomonadota; class Betaproteobacteria; order Burkholderiales; family Burkholderiaceae; genus Pandoraea; species Pandoraea fibrosis. The sequence continues at coordinate 1,246,454 of NZ_CP047385.1, forward strand.
GAAGGACGGTATGGCATCGGAATGCAACATTGCCGAAATGCCAAATCCATGTACCCATCAATGCGAGAACAACGGTTAGGAACCAACCGGTCCACCCCCATTGGGTCAGAGGAATTCGATTGGCGACTTTGACGTACTCGGGTACCACGTCGGCCATCGCCATTCCAAAGTACCCCGCGATCAAGAAGCTGGTTGCGCCGAGAGCCACCAGCATCGCGCTTGGCATGTCTCCATAGGAGCGCTTCTTAGGGTTGGACAGTCGGTTAATCAGTGATTTGAACATCGCTTCCCCCAGGGTGTGAAGTCGGATCGCGAGCGATCAGCGCGATCGCTCAAATAGATACTAGGCCCACGCCTCACATATCGTCTAGCACGCGTTGATCTCCAGCCCGCCCGTTCTACAAACGATTCGCGTGCCACGCTGCGTCAGCCTCTAGCGAGGCGCCTCAACGACTCTTTGTAGATCGAAAATCGCGGAACGCCATTGATCTATAAGGAATTTGATGGTGCTTTGTAATCATCAGGTGGCGGGTTCGAGTCCTGCAGCCGGCACCATATTCAAGTCCATCGACATCCGGTGGCATCAAAAAACCCCGTGAGATCAATGATCTCGCGGGGTTTTTTGTTTTCGATGGTGCTGATATGTCCGGCAGCGCCCGGAAAAAGTGCTGGTATATTTGCTGGTGCCAAAATTGAATATGTTGGTACTGCGTCACGTCGCTCACAGACACGGCAGTTCGTAATGCCAAGCCCGCTGCGGAGCCGTGCAAGCTTACGGATGGTGCGGGAATGTACCTCCACGTTCAGCCGAACGGCTCGCGATATTGGCGCATGGCGTACCGGCTAGCGAGCCTTTCAACGCCATGACAGCCGGACTAGGCGAATTCGGGTTGCTCGCGTATGCGCGTTGAAGCAAGCTCGGCGCAACCGTTTTGCCATAATCACCGAGTGCCTTCGTGATGGCCCGCAGGAGAACTCCCTTGCCGTTACCGCCAGGACCGATGATGAGGAGAACACCTGTTCGCGGGAACGCGTTGTAGCCAAGCGCGCGTTGGATGTAGCTCGCAAAGTTCGTGTCGCCCTCGGCGATGCTCGCGATGAACTTGGTGAACTCAGGACATTTTGCGTCGGGATCATAGGCCGCGCCGCAGCGCAGTGTGAAGAAATCGCTCGCGCAAGCAGGGCGATGGAGTCCCGTCAGCAGTTCGATCACGCCGTTTTCGACGCCCGGCAGGTCGGGGTTCGAATCGAATCGTGAAGTGGAAATTTCCAGGGACGCCTCAAGGGACGCCTGGCGCAGAATTGCCGAGAGCGCGGAAGCCGTTGCGTGACGCTGAACTGCGGGCAGAAAGCATCCCTGTTTTTCCTTGTCGTGCATCTTCGCCGTTTCCATCAGGCATCCAACCATGTCCTTGCAACGGCGAAGTGCCAGATGCTGGGATTTCTGCCAGATGCCTTCGAACACCCACCAGTCACCGGAATGGTGGTCAAATGCGACTCCCCCTCGATTGGTCGCAACGTACAGGTTCGCGAGCGCGCGCTCTCTGTGAAAGGGACGTCCGCTAACGCACTGCCCTGCGAGAACAAATTCGCATGGTAGAAGAGCGTTCCCTTGGTGACGCCGCCAGACGATTTGAAGTTGCGCCACATACGATCTTGTGACGGTTGGTCATACTGGTCACGAACCTTCTGCGCCCATTCATCCCACAACGTTTTACCGTGCTCACCGGGCAGAAAGGAGTGGAGGGCCATACCGATATGGAGCCAGACGAGGCGGCTATCGGCGGGAGCGCGCTCACCAACAAGTTCTTGATTGTTTCTCTGGCGAAGTAGCAACGGACACGTTAAAAAAATGTGCAATCGCGTTGGCAGGTTGATCGCGGTGCCTGCTCCCATATTAGTTGCGAGTTACACGTTCCCGTGCGAACGGGTGACGCTGATTTTTGGTTGTGGTCCGCGCGCTATGCGCGATCAGAACTGTGCGGTAAGCGAGAATCCGACCGTAGTGTGTGCGGTTTGGAAGGAAGTGGGCTTATAGATCGGGGTGCCGAAAAATACTTCACCAGCGACAAAGCCGAATGGGAGTTTGGTATTGCCGCGTACGCCAATGACTGCGCCCGCAAGTTGTGTCCCGGCCAAGTATTGCGCGTTGGGGCCGCTGACACGCCCGTAATCCACACCGGCGAAGAGCGATACGCCAGACGCTCCAAGTGCCCACTGCAATTCGTTGCGCCAGTAAATGCCCTTTTCCGCAGCAAGGGACGATTCACCGTCAAATCCGCGAACGGTATAGCGGCTGCCGATACTCATGTCGTCGATGTAGTGCAGAACGTCGTTGGTGAACTGGCCGTGGAACGTGGTGACGTAACGCAGTGGCAACTGTCCGAGCGGTAGCGAGAGGTTCGCGTCAAGTACCGCCATCTTGAAGCGATACGTCGGCGTGCCAGGCAAAGCGTTGTCCGGCGCGGCCCCAAGCCCCGACACACTTTGCCGATAAGCAAGGGTGCCGTCGAATTGCCCGGCACCGATGTAGTGACGATCCGAGATACCGAACTCAATGAAGGTGTTGTTCCGGTACTGCTGATCGATTTCAGCATCCTCGAGGAAACTGCGGCCAAAGCGCTTGCTCAACCGGACGTGCGCACTCAGCACATTGCTCTGGCTGCGCTGAAGTACGCGCGACAGTCTTAAATCGAGATTCTGCGACTGTCCACGCGTCACGAAGGTATCGTTCACGCCTGCAATTTGCTGGTTATACCGATTGGCGTAAGCCGCCACTGTAGCGGTCCAGAATCCCCATGGAATCGAATAGAAAGCATTCCACCCGTTAGATCCGAAGCGCTTATCAGCGAACGAGAGATCATGTGTTGCGCCGACATTCAGGATGTCGTTCAGGCCCAGGGGATTGTCGATACCGAGGGCGAGGCTACCCTGTAATTTCCCTGTATCGCGAGATCCTGAGTTGTCGACCGAGGCGACGACGCTCCATCGCTTTGTTCGCTTGATGTCGATGACGACATCGCTTTCTCCGGGCACTTCCGTCGGCACGATCTGCATCGTCACGTCCTGGCTTGCGACGCGCTTCATCTGCTCAAGCCCCTGCTCAAGGTCGCGCAGTTCGAGGAGATCGCCCGGGCGCGTGGGAAACGCCGTACGCCAGGTGCCGTATTGCGATGCATCGGAGAAGCGAATGTCCCCGATGATGCCGGGAACGAGCATGAGCTTCAGTTCCCCGGTCGTCAGGTCTTGCTCGGGCACGAGAACGCGTGTCGTCACATAGCCCTTGGCCAGAATCGCCTTAGTGAGCCCCGCCGTTATCGCTGCAATGCCCTCGCGGCCCACGCATTCGCCCTGATAGTGCGCGAGCCAGTCCGTTGCGAACGCAAATGGATCAAAAGGAAGCAATGACGCACCAGCGGCTTGCGCACGTTGCGGGAGTGTCTCGGGAACGTGCAGCGAAAACCTCTCGATCGGAAAACATGGGGACTCCACGGGAAGCGCAGGGAATCCGTCTGCAGCCGGAAGCGCCGAGCGCACCGTTGGCGTATTGATCGCGGCGGCGCGCTCCTGTGCCTGACGTTGCTGCTCGAGCAGTTGCTGCTGTCGCGCATTCGACGCAGCCGCATCGATGGCCGGCGCGGGCGACGTTTGCGCCGTAGCCTCGAATGACAGCGGGAGGGAGAGCAGAGCCAAAGCCAGGCGACGAAGCTGTGCTGTTGACCAACGTGATGCGAAAGTCATTGCGAGGCAACTGAAAAGGATTCTCGGAGACAAGACGAGCGCCAGCCCGACCCGAAGTCGTGGATCGAAAAGCGAAGTCAAAGACGGGAGGTGTGTCCTATTGGACGACCTTGAATCAGGTGTCGAAGCGCATTGGAATCCCCGGCGATATTAATTCGGATTATTAGTTTTTCCGGATGTTACCGCTATTGATTACTTTTCGGAAGATAGTTTGGCATCGCGAAATAATAATGAAAAATTTAGTACTATTCGGCATGCGAAGTTTGTAACGATATAAGTAAAACATCGGGCAAAGACCCTAACAAAAAACAGTCGTACAAAGATCAGATGAAAAAACACACGAATCGGCGCGCGCGGGGCGCGCTTCGGGGAAGCCCCTTGGAAATTGGGCTGCAGCACGGCCTGGTACGTGCGTTGGTGCTTGCGCAGATCATTGCCCCGATTTCGGTTCGGGCGCAGGTTGTCGCGGCGCCGGGTGGGCCCACTGTTGTGCAAACCGCCAACGGTTTGCAGCAGGTCAATATCACCACGCCTACGGCCGCGGGCGTATCAAAAAATGTCTATTCGCAGTTCGACGTGCCGCGTCAGGGTGTCATCCTGAACAACTCGCCGACGATCGTGAACACGCAGCAAGCGGGGTACGTCAACGGCAACCCCAATCTCGCTCGGGATCAGGCTGCGCGCGTGATCCTGAATCAGGTCAACAGTAATTCCCCGAGTCAGCTACGGGGTTATCTCGAAGTCGCGGGCAAGGCCGCGCAAGTCGTCGTGGCGAACAGCGCGGGAATCATGGTCGACGGTGGGGGTTTCATCAACACCACGCGTGCGGTGCTGACCACCGGAATCCCGATCATGGGTGCGGACGGCAGCCTCGCTGGCTATCAGGTCAACGGCGGACGTCTGGTGATTCAGGGAGACGGGCTGAACGCGGCGAATGTCGATCAGGTCGACCTCATCGCACGTGCCGTTCAGGTCAACGCTGCGTTGCATGCAAAGCAACTCAATGTGGTGACGGGCACGAATCGTGTCGATCACGAAACGCTTGCGGTGCAGAAGACGACGGGCGACGGTGTCGCACCCGATGTGGCAGTGGACGTCGGTCAGTTGGGCGGGATGTACGCGCAACGCATCTTTCTCGTGGGCACGGAGAACGGTGTCGGCGTCTCCAACAAGGGCGTGATCGCGGCGCAGGCTGGCGATCTCACGTTGACGACCGAGGGCAAGCTCGTCACGACTGGAAGGACTGAGGCGACGGGCAATGTGAGCTTGAACGCCCGGGCAGGTATCGACAATCAGGGCAGTGTCTACGCGGGCGGATTTGCAGACGTCCGCACTGGCGGCATCCTTGGTAACAGCGGTGTGCTGAGCGCCGCGGGGAATCTGATCGCGCAGGCCGCCGGGTTGACATCGGGCGGCACGCTCGGTGCCGGTATCGATGCCGACGGTCAGGCGACGCTCGTAGGTAGTCTGACAGTGACGGCATCCGGAAAAGTCGTTGCAACGGGCCGCAACGTCGCGCGGGGCGACATGACAGTTGTTGCCGATACGCTGGACCTTTCTGGTAGCCGTACAGATGCCAGTCAAAGCCTGTCGCTGACGTCACAGGCCGGCGATATCGACCTCCAGCGTGCCATTGTCACCGCTTCCAATGCGCTGCGCGTGAAGGCGGCGCAAGGTCTTCTCAACGCTAATGGCGCGCTGTCGGCCGACACGATCACATTGGCGGCGTTGGGCCGTATCGATAACAACGATGCACAAACGGCCGCGAGAACACGGCTCGACGTCACGGGAGCAAATCTCGACAACCAGCGCGGTCTGTTTCAATCGGGCGGGCTTCTCAAGGTCAGGGGGGCAACGCTGAACAACACCGCCGGACGCGTCGTATCGCTCGGCGGCGACGGAACGTCCATCGATATCGACGGCGAATTGCGTAACGCGACGGGCGTGAACGGACTCGACGCCCCCGGTGGGGTCATCGGCACCAACGGCGACCTGCGTCTGCATGCCGGTTCGCTGATCAATGCCGCGCAACTCGTCGCCGGGACGACGATGACCCTCACATCCGGACAACTGGACAACACCAACGGAACACTTTCCAGCGAGCAAATCGACGTGAGCGTCGACGGTGTTCTGACCAATCGTCAGGGCGCGATTTCCGCGACGACATCGACGCTTCGCGCCGGGCAACTCGTCAACGATCATGGACTGATCGACGCGGACACCCTGTCGCTGACAGTGTTGGGGGATGCGTCCAATCGTTCGGGAGAGATCAAGCAGTACGGCGATTCGGCGCAGACCGTCAAAGTCGGTGCGGTGCTGGACAACACTGCAGGTACGGTCGCAACCAAGGCCAGCGGGCTGACACTGAACGTCGGACAGTTGGTCAACGATCAAGGGAAGATCAGCCATCTCGGCAACGATACGTTGTCGGTCATATCGACTGGCGACGTCACGAACATGACGGGGCTGCTGGGCAGTCTGGGTGCGCTTCGGATCTCTGCGGCGCGCATCGAAAACACAGGCGGAGAACTTAGCGCGAGCGATGTCGTATGGCTCACCGCGACGAAGAACATCGTCAATCGCAGCGGCGGGGTCGTGTACGGCGGGAATAGTCTGAGGGTTGTGGCGGACACCGACATCGACAACGCGGCAGGATCGATGCAATCGGGGGGAGCCGTCAAGCTGGATGCCAACGGCACGCTCACCAACACCAGCGGTCGTATCAGTGCCAATGGCGCGCACGATGCACTGACGGTGACCGTCGGTAGCCTCGTGAATGCCGCCGGACAACTGACGAATGCCGGAGACGGCGACACCACTGTGACGGCGGCTCGGGATGTCGGCAATGCCGGAGGAACGATCGGTGGCAACGGCAGGCTGAGCATCGATGCGGCGACTCTGAGCAACCTCTCCGGAGGCAAGATCATTGGCGGCGGAGATGTTCTGCTGGGCGTCGTCGGCTTGCTCGACAACTCGGCGGGGCAGTTGTTCGGCGACACGTCGCTGACGGTGACGCCAGCCACCGCGCGCTTGACCAATTCGGGCGGGACCATCGAAAGTCGTGGCGACGTCTCGTTGCAGATCGCGTCGCTCGATAACGGAGGCGGGGTCATCCGCTCGAACCGCGACGTGGGTGTGGGCGGCGCCATGAACGGTGCCGGACAAATGACGGCCGGTCGAAATCTGACGCTTGCTGCCGTTGGCGACTACGTGAACGCATCCGCCAACCGTCTGCGTGCGGACGGCATACTCAAGTTGACGTCAACGGGGCGCTTCACCAACGATGGCACGCTAATGGCGCCCGGCACGCTCGACGTACAAGCCGCCCAGATCATCAATAACGTGAATGGCTCGATCAATGCGACGACGACACAACTGAGTGCCGCGGGCCTGTTCTCCAACTCCGGCAGCATCAGTGGCGATACGGTTCGACTCAAGGCGAACTACTTCTTCAATGGCTATGGTGTGCTGGGCAACGATGTGCAGATCAATGCCGTCGATATCGAGAACAACAGCGCGTCGGCGATCATCGGGGGCGCGAAGCGACTCGCCCTGTATGCGTCGAATTCCGTCTCCAACTACGACGGGGCATTGCTCTACAGCACGGGCGACATCGAGATTGCGCGTGACGGCACACGCGATGGGCAGGGGCTGCTCGCCAATCAGATGGCGTTGCTGACCAACCGTTCGGCCAGCATCGTTGCCGATGGCAATCTGGACATTGCGGCTCGCGTCATCAACAACTCGCGCACCAGCATCGTGACGCAGCCCGGAACGCCACAGTCTACGACGCAAGGTTTCAGTCTTTACACGGCGGGGCTGACTGGAGGCGACGAAACGATGATGCACATGAGCCTGACGTTCCCCGAATGGTTCTGGAGCGGAGGCAGAGCGCCGATATCGTCCTCACTTCTGGAGAATCTTGCCAGACCGCTGACGGTCAACATTCCGAAGTCGCAGGTGACGAATGTGGATCTCGCAGCGAAGACCTTCAGTCTGACGAAGCCGCTCGAAGAGTCTTATCAGGACATGACGACGCAAGGACAGGGGGCGTGCGACGACCATGGCCAGTGTGGATCGTCCACTAAGACACGCGAAGTCGGCAAGAATCCGACCCAGTACTTCAACAGCATCGTCGATAACGGGGACAGCTACCGTATCGTGTTCTGGCCGGACTGGGACCCGAATACGATGATTCGGCCGGATCAGGCGATCTCGCGCGGCGATCTGGGGATCGACCAGCGTGACTACAACGAGATCACGCGCATCGTCACGACGACGCGAACGCGCGACGAACTCATTAGCGCATCTCCCGAAGCGAAGCTCCAGGCGCAAGGATCGATTCGCATCAATGCCGATGGCGGTGCGATCAACAACCAGTCGTCAACGATGACGGCAGGGCGCGACCTCATTCGACGGGCGACCGGCGGGTCCGTCGACGACGTTGGTATCACGTTGCAAGAGACGGTGACGCAAACGCAGACGTCGACTTTCTACTGGCATCAGAAATCGGGCGGCGACAGCGATCAAAAGACGGTGGCCTATCCCGTCACGCCGTTGCCGCCAACCACACTTGCGTCGCTTCCCGCGATTGCCGTGGGTAATCAGTCGGTGCAATCCTCCGGCCGGAATATCGCAGTGTCGAGTGTGGACCGCTCCGGTAATACGGTGGGTAGTGCAGGTGTGACCGGGGGGAATGCGACGGGAACGCAGTTGGGCAATTTGTCGGGCGCGGTGGTCAACCGTCAGACCCTAGGCTCGTCTGCGCAGGCGATTCCTGGCCTGACGTTGCCAAAAAACGCGCTGTTCCAATTGCGGTCGGCACCGGGGCAGACCTATCTCGTCGCCACGGATTCGCGTTTCACCGATTACGGCAAATTCATCTCCAGCGACTACATGCTCACTGGGCTGAATCTCGATCCGCAGACAACGCAGAAGCGCATCGGCGACGGCTTCTACGAAACGCAACTGGTGCGGGATCAGATTACGGCGTTGACCGGCAAGACATTACTGGCCGGCTACACGAACTATCTCGATGAGTACACGATGCTACTCAATAACGGCGTGACCTACGGCAAGCAATTCGGGCTGAGCGTGGGTGTGGGGCTGTCGGATGCCCAGATGAAGCAACTGACCAGCGACATGGTGTGGCTGGTTTCTCAGGACGTCACGTTGCCCGACGGCTCGGTGCAATCCGTGCTCGTGCCGCAGGTATATCTGGCGCAGGCCAATACCGTCGATCTGACGAACACGGGCGCGCTGGTCTCGGGCGGCAGCGTCAAGCTCGCTGCGACGGGCGACGTGAAGAACAGTGGCCAGATCGTCAGCGACACGGCAACGACGATTCTCGGCGATGCCATCGTCAACCTCGGCGTCATCGGCAGCGGTGGCACGACCGCGCTTTCGTCGCTCGGCGATATCCGGAACACCGGCGGACGCATCGGCGGCAAGGACGTCGTAGTGCAGGCCGGTCGTGACCTCATCAACGAGTCGACTACGCTCACCCAGACGGCAGGGACGGACACCGGCGGAAGCTTTACATCGTCGGCGTCGGCCACAGGTATTGGTGCGGTCGGCATCATCTCGGGATCGAACAGCGCCACCGCCGTGGCGGCGCGCGACGTCACCCTTAATGCGGGCGCGATCGCCAGCGATGGCGCTGTGGTGGTCGCAGCGGGGCGTGACATCAACGCAAACACGTTGACGGTCGGCCAGTCGCAGACCGTCGGTACGACCGATGGACAGAACGGAGGGAACGACGTCATTGTGCAGAACGTCGGCAGTGCGATCTCCGCTGGAGGCAATCTGACGGCGGTCTCAGGGCGCGACACCACGTTGAGCGGAACGACAGTTGCCGCTAGTGGCAATGCGACGGTACTCGCGGGCAATGATGTCACGGTGACGGCGGTCAAGGATTCGCATTCGCACGATGAGCGCTCCTTCGGTGGCTCGTTGCAGTACGCCAAATCGTCTCTGGACGAGGCGGTCAATGGCGCCTCCGTGAGCGCAGGCAACCACGTGCTGATCGGCGCGGGGCAGACGAGCGCGGTCGGTGGCGTACTTGGTGCGTATCAGATCAGTCCGGTCGCGGCCTCGTCGGGCACCGGAAATCTGTCGGTGCTGGGCTCATCTGTGTCGTCGCAGGGGAATGGAACCGTCGCATTGGCGGCGACGGGCGACGTCAACATCGGCACGGTGACGGAGACGCACGACAGTCAGAAATGGCAGCACGACAGCAGTTCGGGATTCCTCTCCAAAACAGAGGAGACATCGTCATCGAGCTCGCATCAAACGATTGCGGTGGGCTCAACGGCGTCGGGCAATGCGGTCGGGGTGTCGGCCGGACGCGACCTCATCGTGAGTGGTTCAACGGTCGTCGGCACGCAGGACGTCGCCTTGCAGGCCGGACGCGACGTGCGCATCGAGTCGGCGCAGAACGAGAGCCAGAGCAGCTCGTTTTACGAGAAGAAGAGTTCCGGCCTGGGTTCGTCGGGCGGTGTGGGCATTTCGTACGGCAAGAACGAGCAACGTGACCAGACCAACGACAGCAGCGTGACGCAGACGGGCAGCATGGTGGGCAGCCTGAACGGCAATGTCAGCGTGGTGGCGGGCAACGACCTGCTGGTCAGAGGCAGCGACATCATGGCGGCTGGCGATATTACCGGCATCGGTCAGAATGTCACGATCGAATCTGCGCTCAATCAACAGCATCATGACGAGACGCATGAGTTCAAGAGCTCGGGTTTTACGCTGGCAGTGAAGTCGCCGGTCATTGATGCGATTCAAAACGTGACGAATCAAGTCAAGGCAGCGGTGGACTCTGGCGGGGATGCGCGTGTCTCGGCGCTGCGTGGGTATGCTGCCGCCAGCGGCGCGGTGGGTGCATTCGGCGAGACCAAAGGTGCGCTGAGTATGCTCGAAGCAGGCAAAACACCGGAAGCCAAAGTCGAGCTTAGTTTCGGCTCGTCGAGCAGCCGATCGACATCTTCCGTCGATACGACGCAGAACGTGTCGAGCAACATCAGGTCGGGCGGCACGACCGCGTTTGTCGCTACTGGGGACGCGGCGTCGGGCAAAGGCAATGTGAACATCATCGGATCGAACATCGATGCGAAGGATGTCCTCCTACAAGCCACCAACCAGGTCAATGTCCTCAGCAGCAAGGACACGGAGTCGACGCGCAGCGACAACGAGTCGAAGGGCGGTAGTTTTGGCGTGTCGTTCGGCACGAGCGGCTGGGGGGTATCGGCGTCGTTCTCGAAGTCTAACGGCGACGCTAACTCGGATTCGACTTTCCAGAACAACTCGCATATCAACGCGAGTAATACGGCAGTGATTGTGAGCGGCGGCGATACGAATATCGTCGGCGGCAATGTGAATGCGGACAAAGTGATTGCGCGTGTGGGCGGCGATCTGAACATCGCTAGCGTGCAGGACACGAGCGAGAGTTCGGCACATCAGGAGAGTATGGGCGGTGGCTTCAGCGCGAGCATGGGAGGCGCGTCGGGCAGCTTCAGCTATTCGCGCGGCAATGCGAGCGGCAACTATGCCGGTGTTGTTGAGCAATCGGGGATTCAGGCGGGGTCTGGTGGGTTCGACGTCGACGTCAAGGGCAATACGGATCTGAAGGGCTCGTATATCGCCAGTACGGCAGATCCGTCGAAGAACCAACTGACGACGGGCACGCTGACATTCTCCGACATCCGGAACCACTCGGATTACAGCGCCAACAGTTTCGGCTTCGGCGGCGGAGGCACGTTCGGCAACGGCGGTGCTAACGAGCGTACGACGGGGCCGAGCTCGGGCAAGAACACGGGTGGCATCTCACCGATGCTGCCGCAGTCCGAGAGCGGCAGCGAGCGAGGTGTGACGCGCAGCGGTGTGAGCGACGGCGCCATCACGCTGACGAACGGTGCAAACCAGACGCAGGATCTCGCCAGTCTGAATCGCGATACGTCGAATCTGAACGAAACGGTGAACCGCACACCGGATTTGCAGAACCTGCTTAACGATCAGTCGCGCCTGATGGCGGCCGCGACGGCGGCCGGGGAAGCGGTGGCGCGGGATATCGGGACGTATGCAGATAAGAAGCGAGAGGCGGCGCAAAAGCTGGCCGATGCCACGACCGACCCGGAGTTGAAGGCGCAGTATCAGAAGGAAGCGGACGACTGGAAGGAGGGCGGCGACTACCGTGCGGCAATGCACGCGGCTGGCGGCGCAATCATCGCAGGCTTAGGAGGCGGGAATGCGCTGGGTGGAGCGCTAGGCGCAGGACTGACATCGAAGCTGGGCGGCGCGCTAAACGAACTGAGCGACAACATTCAGAAGGCACATCCGACGGGAAATGCCGACATCGATCAGGCGTTGGCACAGATTGTGGCGACGGGCGTTGGTACGGCGGTGGGGGCAGCGGTTGGTGGAAGTTCGGGGGCATTTGCCGCGTATAACGTTGATCGGTTTAACCGGCAGTTGCATTCTCAAGAGAGCGTCGTCATCTCGAAGCTGGCGAGTGAAAAGGCCGAGCAAGTATGTCAGGGAGATGCTGCCTGTATCGGGCAAGCCACTGTCTACTGGACAGATGTCCTCGAACGCACTGCCAGGGGGTTAGTTGACGATGCGGAAAATGAGAAAAACCTGGTCTACCTTCAGAGGATGATGCAAGCGGCAGGGAGCACCAATAGTATCGGTGCTCAAGGAGGTGTAGCGCAGTACCTTGCGAGCATGAAAGAAGCGCAGGACATGCTTTCATCATTCATGGGGCAGACAATCCTTGTTAAAGGAAGTCCTGTGATCTCTGATGGATCTCCGCAGACCTATTTCAGTGCGACGGGCGAACAGCGAGCCAACCCATACACAAACTACTTACTTGGCAGTCAACCACCGGGATCGATCATTCTGGGGATGGAGTTGCGAGATCAGAGTCGTCTAACTTATCTAGCTACTCCTAACGGCGCGGCACAACCGGTCTACCCACTGGAAGAGTGGCTCATCGGAGGGAAACTTGTTGATACGCTGATTGGCACACTTGGGCGACTGTTGTCGTCGACAGATATCGCAATCTTAGGGCGTGCCTCCGCTTCAGCCGGGGGGAATATTAGCGCGCAGCAGATCACACGGGAAAGCACGCAACTTCGACTTACGTCCGCCGATCGTACACTCTTGTCACAATTGGATACGGTCTCCAATACTGCCCTTCAAGGTGATCTTCGGGAATATGTGGTCAATAACTATTTCGTACGGAATGGTTTCAAATCGATGGAAGGGAAGTGTGGTGGCAGCAATTGTTTTGATGGTGTGTACATCAAGGGTGACACTCTCTATGTGGTGGAGGTTAAGCCGTTGAGGAGTAATGGATCGATCAAGTTGAGTACCGAAAGTGGAAATCTTCCGACGCAGATGAGTGACGGATGGATAGAATCGGCTATTGATCGACTGGGTCGAGGATCTAATGATCAACGAGCGACTGCTGCTGCGATTCGATCCGCGATCGAGGAGAATAGATTGGTGAAGATTGTGGCAGGTGTCAATTCGGATGGCGTGACCGCGGTCAGACTAAAGTGAGGTGAAACATGAATGACGAATTTTTTCGTAAAAATATACATGGATATGAAGCTTCAAAACAAAGCTTAAGTGAAGTTGAGAGAAAATTTTATAATGGAAAGATCGTGGTTTCACCGGCTTTTTTGTCGATGTTAAGGTCAGATCATCTGAATGTTGCGATATATGATTATTTTTCGGGTGAGGATGAGTTGAGTTTGAAGAAAAATCTCTATGCTGCGAGCGAGCTTACGGTAGAGATTTTGAAAAGTGGGGGGGAGAATGCGTTCTCGACGGATATTGAAATATTTTGCTCGTTGATGTCGGATTGTGATTCTATTTTGTTTGATATATGTAATTTTGATGGTGGGGGTTTTTCAAAAAACAAAAATAATCCATTGCTTCATCAGTTTGTATCCCATATGTACCAATTGGCAATTAGATCTAATTGGGATGAGTTGCAAAATAAAATTGATAAAATTTCTAAGAACGGTAGAAAGGACTGGAGAAGTGATGCGACAAATGGTAGGGATTTTTTTTCCCTGTTGATTGCTCGGGATGTAAGGGGGCTTGAAAAAGCTATTTCGAAAAAAGTGTCGGAAAAACCTTTGCGTCCTGTGGTTGATGGAGTGCTCTCTGTTGCGGCAACTTTGGAGGCGAAAATATGTTGGAGGCACGGGATTGAGGTGGAATTTGAAAGTTCATTGATTCCCGCAAATTTGCTCCCTGTAAGGCCACTGCCAGAATATAAAAATTCTTACGATTTCATGTTTGAAAAAAAGAAGGATGATGGTGGTGTTGCAAAAATTCTTAGAATGATGGGAATTCATCGATAATTAATGAGTTTTTGCTTATAAAAATAATACGAAACGGCGAAGTGATTCGAGCTTGGTGTTTGCCATAACTAGTAGTCGACGAGAATTATCATTCGATATTCTTAAAAAACTCTCACATCAATACGAGCAAGACGGCAGTGATTGTGAGCGGCGGCGATACAAAATCGTCGGCGGCAACGTGAGTGCGGACAAGGTGAATACGCGTGTATGCGGCGATCTGAACATCGCCAGCGTGCAGGACATGAGCCAGAGTTCGTCGCATCAACAGAGTGTGGGCGGCGGGTTCGACGTCGACGTCAAGGGCAGTACGGATCTGAAGGGTGCGTACATCACGAGTACGGCAGATCCGTCGAAGAACCAACTGACGACGGGCACGCTGACGTTCTCCGACATCCAAAACCACTCGGATTACAGCGCCAACAGTTTCGGCTTCGGCGGCGGAGGCACGTTCGGCAACGGCGGTGCTAACGAGCGTACGACGGGGCCGAGCTCGGGCAAGAACACGGGTGGCATCGCACCCATGCTGCCGCAGTCGGAGAGCGGCAGCGAGCGAGGTGTGACGTGCAGCGGCGTGAGCGAAGGCACGATCACGCTGACGAACGGCGCGAATCAGACGCAGGATCTCGCCAGTCTGAACCGCGACGCGTCGAACCTGAACGAAACGGTGAACCGCACACCGGATTTGCAGAACCTGCTTAACGATCAGTTGCGCCTGATGGCGGCCGCGACGGCGGCCGGGGAAGCGGTGGCGCGGGATATCGGGACGTATGTAGATAAGAAGCGAGAGGCTGCGCTTGATCTGGCCAAAAATACGACCGATCCAGACTTGAAGGCTCAATATCTTAAGGAAGCCGACGCTTGGAAGGAGGGCGGCGACTACCGCGCGGCGATGCAAGCAGCCGGTGGCGCAATTGTGGCTGGCCTCGGCGGCGGCAATGCGTTGGGCGGTGCGTTGGGTGCAGGGTTGACGTCAAAGCTTGGCGGAACGCTGAACGAATTTAGTGAGAGCATTCAGAACGCCCACCCGACGGGTAACGCCGATATCGATCAGGCGTTGGCGCAGATCGTGGTGACCGGTGTTGGTACTGCGGTTGGAGCAATGGTTGGTGGTGGTTCGGGAGCGTTTGCTGGGTATAACGTTGATCGGTTTAATCGGCAGTTGCATCCAATGGAGGAGCAGAAGCTTAAGCAACTGCAGCAAGGAAAATCTCCCGAGGAACAATACCGATTGGCTGCGGCGAGCTGTGCGCTAGTTCGCTGTGCCGACGGTATTCCCGACAGTGATCCGAGCAAACTGGTATTGCTTAAGATGCAGACGGATGGGGCGCAATACTCCGCCGAGCAAAACGTTCTACGGCAAGCGGGCGCTTTTGACGGATATTCTAAGTCCGACTTCATCAACGACAAATACGATCGATATCAGATCGGGAATCGTACAACTGGCGCTGTACAGGCTGTGGTAAGCGCGGCTGTCGGAGTTACTGCAATTGGTGCAGGGTGCTCGAGCGTCGTCGCATGTGGGGTTGCAGCTATTGTGGCCAGTAGCAGTTTCGATTATTCGAGGGCCGGGTTCATACAAGCTGTCAACGGGGGATATACCCCCACGTACGGAGAGCGCGCACTTCAGAGCTTAGGCTTGGATTCTCAGTCGGCAGCGTTGGCATATGCTGCATTGAGTTTGGGCGGGGCAGCGACAGGTTCCGTGATACAAACGCAAGCGGGAAAGCAGGCGGCAGCATTTAACGAAGCGGCCCGCCTGACTTACACAACCGAAAAATTCGGGACTCAAGGTGTTCAGGTGTCCGGCGCCGTTATGCAAACGCCCCAAGCACAGGCGATAGTTGACGTATATCTTGCGGCGGGATACGCGCAAGACGACGCGGTACGATATGCGAGAAACCTGATTAGTTCGGGGACGACATTGCCAACGAAGTTCGACGTTGGCTCGAACACAGAGTTGATCAAAATTATGCCGAAGGGAATTTACTCTGGTGACGTAATAGGCGAGACATCACCGTACTTTATTACGCGAGCGGAGTACGAATCGTTATCGAAGTTGCCTGTTGACCAGATTGCAGCAAAGCTTGGTTTGCCAGCTATGCAAGCTATTCGGGGCTCGCAGTTGGGGTTCGACGTTTATTCGATGTCCCCTCTGCCGAAAACGGTGCCTGTAGCATTTTCGAGCCAAGTCGCTCCTGTTCAGCAGGGCGCTTATTCGGCGCCAGGCGGTGCACAACAAATACTTGTGCCCAATCGCACGCAGTGGACTGATCCAAATGCGAACAAGATCGGCGAGATAATGGGGTTACGTCAATGGACCAAGTGAAGTTAAGAAAGTACGCGGAGCTTTTGGATGCTGAAATTCGTGCCAATCTCGGCGGAAATGCGGACGTAGATTGGTTGTATGACTATCCTCCGTTAGTTGAGGCGATTGAGGATGCGCGTGCGGGGCGGATAGTTCAACCTCGCGATCTGGGCTTGGCCAGATGGGAAATGGAGTCAAACATTCAGGCGATAAGAAGCGTGTCGCACCGATTAGCACAATTTGAGCTCTTACTTGAAGGGTTGCCGATTGTCGGTGATGAAGACTAATAGGTTCTCCCCTTCGCCGATCGCTCGCTCGTTCAGAGTTCGGTAACTATGAATTTCGCGGTAATGAAGTGGCTAGAATCTGCGGAGCCCTGAGCAACCTAGATACTGAGCCGCAGTTTTCGGCCGTTTACGAACGATCATGGTCGTGGGATACAACTAACCCACTCCCTTGCGTTTGGTGGGTATCGCTGGCTGGTAATCGGTGTGATTGTAGTGGTCTAATCTCCCCAGACACCAATTAAGGCGAGAATACTCGCTATGAAGTGGTGTCTGACGATCCAACAACGTCGTTCGTTTTCCCCTGAGTTAAAGCGCAGTGCTGCGTCTCTGGTCCTCGACCAGAGCTATAGCCATGTCGATGCCAGCCGGTCGGTCGGCGTTGCCGAGTCCGTTTTGCGTTGCTGGGTTGATCAGCTCCAGCTTAAGCGCCGTGGTGTTACCCCTCAGAGCAAAACCCTTGCGCCGGAGCAGCAGCCAGGCTGGTGAACACGGGCTTATTCAACGGCACGCGCTGGTACTCGTGCCGATTACCCGTGGGGTCCGGGGTTCACTCACGCCACTGTCGGTTATGTGGCTCACCAAACCATACTGTCGGCACAGCCCCGTGATCGGCGAGCCTGCATCGGCCTCCTCCCAGAAACCCAATGTTCTGCGCTTCGGTGGCCGATTGAAATCTGTCGGCACCGTTTTTTCTGTTGAGGGGGGGGCGGGGACAGATGAGCAAAAAGACAAAGTTGGGACGGCCAGTGAGTGGTAAGTTGCCCCCCTGGCGGCGACTCAACGTTTCCCGAAAGCGTGGAAATCAAGGTGACGTGCCTCAACGTTCCGCCTCGGAGATTTCCGGGGGGATTGCTGCATACGATTTGACTGCGGCGTCTGTTGCATCGCTCTCGATGAGAGTCTTGCTTTCGTCAAGCGGGTCATCCGTATCGCACAGGTCGCGTCTCGCCGCACTTGTACGAGAGAGCCCGGGTCGCTCGTTCGCGCTTACCGGTCGTGCACAAACGTGAATATTCATGAAACTCTCTATACCGTCCTGCGTCGGTCCCGCGCCTTTCCTCCAAGCCAATATACTGGGCATCGGCCCGCGTCACAGGGCGCAAGCGTGGGCGTCAGACTGTATTGGTGTTGGTAGTGGCGCCTCGGTCGACATGCCAACTCGCCTTGGTCCATCACCAAATTCACAGTTGATTGAATCACACGGCTTTGATTCCGGCTCAGGCCAAAGCCTGCCAGTCATTCGATGGGAGCGGTTGAGCACGGGTGCGCCAGGCATGGTGTCGAGCTACGCCCAGCGACCCACGCCTCCCAAAACGCCAGAGATCATTGAGCAAGTGTTGCGGGGCAGTTGGGAGCCCGGCGTGATGGCGAGTCCCGCCCAGCGACCACCGCGTCCCGAAACGCCAGACATCATTCGGCAAGCGTTGCAGGGCACGTGGCAACCCGGCGTGATGGCGAGTCCCGCCCAGCGACCGCCGCCTCCCGAAACGCCGGAGATCATTCGGCAAGCGTTGCAGCGCACGTGGCAACCCGGCGTGATGGCGAGCCCCGCCCAGCGGCCACAGCCTCCCGAAACACCAGACATCATTCGGCAAGCGTTACAGGGCACGTGGCAACCCGACATGGCGTCGAGCCCCGCCCAGCGACCACCGCCTCCCGAAACACCAGACATCATTCGGCAAGCGTTGCAGGGCACGTGGCAACCCGGCGTGATGGCGAGCCCCGCCCGGCGACCACCGCCTCCCGAAACACCAGACATCATTCGGCAAGCGTTGCAGGGCACGTGGCAACCCGACATGGCGTCGAGCCCCGCGCAGCGGCCAGCGTCTCCCAAACCAGGCAGCGTTCAGCAAACGTTGGAGGGCACGTGTGGGCACGGCATGGGGTCGAACTCCGCCCGGGGACCGATTGTCGTCGAAAGCAAGAAAGCGAAGGCGAGGAACGCCATGTTGAGGGAATGGGAGGCGCTCAGCAGCGAGCAAATTGAAGACGAGGGGGGTATCAGAGGATTTGCCGAGAAGCGCAACGTGCGTTATGCCACGATGAGGATATACCTCCGTGCATCTGGTGGGCTGCGCCCCCGTGGTAATGACCGGTTCCGCGTCAAGGCGAGGCCAGTGACCAACGCCGTATTGAATGAGTGGAAAAAGCTTACCAAGGAGCAAATTGAAAAAGTCGGTGGCACGGAAGGTTTTGCTTCGAAGCATAACGTGCGCCTTGCCACACTAAGGATGTACGTCAGGGCATCCGGTGGGCTGAGTCCGGATGGTGAGGAAAGGCTCCGCGCGCACGAGATGAAACCGGTAACCAACGCCATATTGGAGGAGTGGAAAAAGCTTACCAAGGAGAAAATTGCAGCGGAGGGTGGGCTCCGCGGTTTCGCCAGGAAGCACAACGTGCTCTATAAATTGCTAGAGAGGTACGCTTGTGCAAGCGGCGGGCTGAGGCCGCATGGCGAGGATCGGCTCAACGGGCATGAGAAGAATCCGGTCACCGACGCCATGTTGGAGGAATGGGACGCGCTCGGCGAGGAACAACTTAAACGCGAAGGCGGCTTCACGGGCTTTGTCAAGAAGCACAACGTGGCTACGGCCAAACTACAGGTATACGTCTATACATCCGGTGGGCTGAGACCGCGCGGTCGTGCCAGGCTTGGCAGGCATAAGCGAATTGGGATCACCAACGCCACGTTGGGAGCATGACAACAGCTCGGCAGGGAGCAAATCAAAAATAAGGGTGGCATCATCGGTTTTGCCAAGAGGTGCAACGTGCCTGCTGGCGCAATAAAGACATGTGCCTATGCAACCGGTGGGCTGACCCAGGGTGGCGAGAACTGGATCGGCAGCGCGTCGTCCCCGACCAGATCAAAGGCGGCCCCATTGCGTACCTGGGGCCAAGCCTCTCGGCTGTTCCTCCGTTGTGAGTGACTTCCTCATAATCGCTAACGGCCGTCGCCCAAGTGACGACGTCACTGGCTAAGCGCGCAACGCTTCACCCCTGTGCCATCACCTGCTGCGCAATTGCCGTCGTTATCCCCATCTTGTCGTGACGCGTGCGCTCAAGCAGTCCGATACTTCGCTGCTCGATCATGCCGGGTAGCGGAAGAATCCGTAGCGAATCGTCTTGTGCCCACGTCGCGCTTCTCAGCATCGGCACAACCGCAATCCCCACGCGTTGACGCACCAGCGCCACGATCCCTTCTATCGACGACAACTCCAAAAAATCGCTCACCTTCACATGTTGGCGTCGCACCGCCCGATCGATAAGCACGCCGGTGCGCTGCGTTCGATCAAACCGCAAGAACCGTTCCGTTTCCAGCAACTTCGCGACCGATCCAGTCTTCAACGCCGACGACGCCAGCAGTACCAACGGCTCACGATACAACGGCGTCCACCGCACGCCCGCCGGACGCCTTCCCGACGCTTCCACCAGTACCGCACAATCGATCTCGCCGGCATCGAGTTTCGCCGTCAGCTCAATCGAGCGCGCTGTCTGAATCAGAATCTCCAGATGCGGCTGCGCCTGCTTGATCTGCGATACCGCACGCGCCAACGCACTCACCGCCGATTCCACCGCACCGATCGTCACCGGACCGGCTGTCGACTCGATGCCCGCGGCTAATGTGCGCATCGTCTGATACTGCGCCAGCAATTGCTCCGCATGCGGCAGCAGCAGACGTCCCATCGCGTTGAGCGCAACGGACCGTCCCACGCGATCGAATAGCGGATGGTCGAATTCCTCCTCCAGCGCACGCATTTGCATGCTCACCGCGGACTGCGTCATCGCTAGATGTTCGGCGGCCGCAGCGAACGATCCATGCCTCGCGACTGCCACAAAAGTCCTCATAAATCGCAGATTGCTCATAGATCGCTCGCCGTTTTCGGTTGGGAGAATAGGAGAATTCGTCCCGAAAAGCCGTCGTCAATACATCAAAAAATTTGCGATGACGGATCACAAATTCTAGCTTTTATTGGTTTTTTGGCACAAGCAGAATGGGGCGAAGCGAGTGCGGTCGGCTTGCCGCGAAAACACTTCATAGATGAGGAGTCTCCCCATGGAAGTTTCGGTCGGGCGCGACAGCGCCGCAAACGCCGCGGTCCCTGAGCGCTCGGGAAAGCGAATCGACGTCGGCATCATCGCCGTGTCCACCATTGGCAACGCGCTCGAATGGTTCGACTTCACCGTATTCACCTTCTTTGCCGCGAACATCGCACGGCAATTCTTCCCCAGCGATAACCCGACGGCAGCCCTTCTCGCCGCATGGACGACCTTCGGTGTCGGCTTCCTGACGCGTCCACTCGGCGGCATCGTTCTCGGTGCCTACGCTGACAAGCACGGCCGCAAATCTGCCTTGCTGGTCACGATCTCCGTCATGGCGCTGGGCGTCGCGGTGATCGCCTTCGCGCCCACTTATGCGCAGATCGGCATGGCAGCCCCCGTGCTGATGCTCATCGGACGCTTCCTTCAGGGATTCTCCGCTGGCGGCGAAGTCGGTAGCGCCACGGCATTCCTCGTCGAGCATGCCCCGGTCGAGCGACGCGGTGTGTACGGCAGCTTCCAGATGATCGCGCAGGCGTGCAGCATGCTGCTCGGCGCTATCGTGTCCGTGGGCATCACCCAATCGCTGACACCCGAACAAATCGATGCGTTCGGCTGGCGTATTCCGTTCGTCATCGGTTTGCTGATCGTTCCCGTCGGACTCTATGTGCGTTCGCGGCTGGACGAGTCGCCGGTGTTCAAGGATGCGCGTCACCAGTCCACGCAAAAGCGCTCGCCGTTCCTCGAGTCGATCACGATGCACTGGCGTCAGGTCGTTGCCGGATTCGGGCTGACGGTGTACGGCACCATCGGCACGTACATCTTCTATTACTACATGCCGAGCTACGCAACGAAGTCGCTGGGCATCCCGTTCAAAAGCAGTGTGATCGCGTCGCTGTGCGCTGCTGTCGCCTACATCGTCGGAACGTTTGCCTCGGGACGCCTTTCGGATTCCATCGGCCGCAAGAAGCCGATGACCGCTTCGGCGCTCATCAGCCTGGTCATCGCGTATCCGTTGTTCCTTGCCGTCAGTCACGTGCCGACCCTGCCGATGCTGATTTTCGTGCAGTGCTGTCTGATGCTCTCGCTGGGTCTGTTTCAGGGCTCGTACTGTGCCTTCGTATGCGAACTCTTCCCGTCGCGCGTGCGGGCGACGTCGATGGCCATCGGCTACAACTTTGCGGTGATGATCTTCGGCGGTTTCGCCGGCGCGATCGCCACGTTGCTCATCGGCTGGACCGGCGACAAGCTCGCCGTCGTGTACTACGGCCTCTTCGGTGCAGCCGTGGGCCTCGTCACGATCTTGTCGCTCAAGGACCGCTCGCGGCAGCCGCTGCTGTAACCCTTCATTCATCACGGCGCCCGGCGTCTCGTCGCCGGTGCGCCTGCATCACCCCAGCCCATCCTGCCTCTGTCCAATGGCGTGACCCATGTCGTCGTTGCTGTCGTCGGCACCCCCGACGCACACGACATGACGCGCGCCATCCGGGGCATTCCTCAAGAGACGATACCGATGTCCATCATTCCTGAAATCGCCGAGCGTTCGGCAGAACTGCAAGCCATTCGACGCGATATCCACGCTCACCCCGAACTGCGCTACGAAGAGGCGCGCACGTCCGACATTGTGGCGAAGCTGCTCGAATCGTGGGGGATCGAAGTCACGCGGGGGCTGGGAAAGACGGGCGTCGTCGGCGTACTGCGCAACGGTACCGGTAAGAAGGTCATCGGCCTGCGCGCCGACATGGACGCCTTGCCGATTCAGGAACTCAACACGTTTGCACACGCGTCGCAGTACGCGGGGAAGATGCACGCCTGTGGTCACGATGGCCACACCGCCATGCTCCTCGGCGCGGCACAGCATCTCGCCAGGCACCGGACTTTCGACGGCACCATCGTTTTCATCTTCCAGCCAGCGGAGGAGGGCGGTGGCGGAGCGAAAGCCATGCTGGAAGACGGACTGTTCGAGAAGTTTCCGGTCGACGCCGTATTCGCGCTGCACAACTGGCCGGGCCTTGCCGCCGGCAGTTTCGGGGCGCGCGTGGGCGCAACGCAGGCGTCGAGCAACGAGTTCCGCATCGTTGTCAAAGGCACGGGAGCTCACGCCGCGATGCCGCACGACGGTATCGATCCGGTCCTCACGGCCATGCAGATCGGCACCGGATTGCAGAGCATCATGACGCGCAACAAGCGTCCGATCGACGCCGCTGTTTTGTCCATTACGCAGATGCAGGCGGGCGAGGCCATCAACGTCATTCCGAACACGGCGACGCTGGCTGGCACGGTGCGCACCTTCTCGCTCGACGTACTCGATCTGGTGGAGACACGCATGCGCGAGTTTTGCGAAGCGACCGCCGCGGCCTACGGCTGCTCGGTCGAATTCTCGTTCCTGCGCAATTACCCGCCAACGGTGAACACTGCTGCCGAGACACAGTTCGCAGTCAACGTCATGCAGGAGATCGTGGGGCGCGATCACGTCGTCAGTCCGATCGATCCGACGATGGGCGCGGAGGACTTCTCGTTCTTCCTGCTGGAGCGTCCCGGTTGCTACGCGTACATCGGCAATGGGACGGGGGATCATCGCACCCATGGGCATGGCCTCGGCCCGTGCATGTTGCACAACACGAGCTATGACTTCAACGACGACGTGCTGACACTTGGCGCCACCTATTGGGTGCGGCTGACGGAAGCGTTTCTGGTGGAGTGACGCACGATGATCATGAGTCCGTTTTCGGATAGCTATCGCCAGGCGCGCATGCGCTTTGCCGACGCCGCCAGGGAGGCAGGCGTGGAGGTGACGAGTCATGCCATTCCCGAGGTCATCGGCCGGGAAGGCGAGGAATTGGTGACGGACGTCGTGCGTTTAGGGGCAACCGACGCGCGGCGATTGCTGATCCTCACCTCGGCTACACACGGTGTCGAGGGCTTCTGCGGGAGCGCCGCGCAGATCGCCTTGCTTGGCGACGAAGGGTTGAAGGCGCGTCTCGATAACACGGGCGTGGCCATTCTGATCGTGCATGCTCTCAACCCTTACGGTTTTTCGTGGTTGTCGCGCACGAATGAAGACAACGTCGATCTGAATCGGAACAGCATCGATTTCTCACAGACGTTGCCTGTCAACATGGCCTACGCGGATTTGCACGACCTGCTGGTGCCGTCGACCTGGCCGCCGTCCGACGACAACGCCCGGGCGATTTCGGATTACATCGCGACGCATGGCGAGTCGGCTTACCAGCGCGCGCTGACAGTCGGGCAGTACGCGTTTGCCGAAGGGCTGTTCTACGGCGGACGCGAGCCGGTATGGAGTACACGATTGATGCGCACGCTGATCGAGACGCACGCGCAGCAGTGTGATGCGATTGGCTGGATCGACTTCCATACCGGTCTCGGTCCGCCAGGTCACGGAGAGAAGATCTGTGTCGGTGCGCTCGACGCCGCAGAGTTGGCCCGTGCCCGCACATGGTGGGGCGCCGATCTTGCCAGTCCGCTGGACGGGACGACGGTGGCGTCAAACGTCGGTGGACCATTGCTGGACACGCTGCGCACCGCGCGAAGCGATGCACAGGTGACGGCGATGGCCATCGAATACGGTACAGTGCCGCTCGTCGACATGCTGCATATGTTGCGAGCGGATGCGTGGCTAAGGCGACATCCGGATGCCCCGGAGGCACAAGCGTCGGCGATTCGTCAGGCGGTGCGCTCGGCCTTCTGCTTTGACGATGCCGTATGGCAAGGGCAGATTCTCGGGCAAGCGCGTGTGGCGATCCTGCAAGCGGTGACGGGGTTGAGTCGTCACCCCATGTAAGCGATGCGTTCGCGTTGTCTGTCAGGGGAATTCGCGATTCGCGCGATTTCGCGCGACAATCGCGAATCAGGCGCGGCAGGCAAGATGAGCCGGTCGATCGCCCGCCCCAATCACGCAACGCACCACGCAAACGTACATGGCATCTCACGTGAAGAAGTCTTTCGTCGGCCGAATTCGAGATCAGCTCGATCAGCTCTCCCCATCGGAGCGGCGTCTGGCGGAGTTCGCACTGGATTTGCCGGGGGACCTGGCGGGGTACACGGCGTCTGAGCTGGCGACGCTCGCGCAGGTTTCCAACGCCACCGTTACGCGCTTTGTGCGACGTCTGGGTTACGAGTCGTTCGACGAAGCCCGCAAGCATGTGCGCTCTGAGCAGCGCGCCGGTTCACCGCTCGCGATGGCAGCCACGGCACCTGCTGCGGATGCCGTCGCCGACGATCTCGTCGGCGCACAACGTCAACAAAGTCTCGCTAACATCGACGCCACCTATCGGCGTCTCTCGTCCAGCGAAATCGAACAGATCGCGACGGCGATTCTCGAAGCACGCAAAGTCTGGGTCGTCGGCTTCCGCTCCAGCCATCCGCTGGCGATGTACTTCCGCTGGCAACTTCTGCAAATCGTCCCGAGCGCGCAGGTGATCCCGGGCGCCGGGGAGACGTTGGGCGAACATCTCGCAGGCATCGGTGCCAACGACGTCGTGGTCGTCTTCGCGCTGCGTCGTCGTATACGTCAGATGCCGAGCGTCGTTGCGCAACTGGCGAAGGCCTGCCAGAACCTCGTCTACATCACCGAGCGCAATGCCTCCACGAAGGCACCGGCGAAGTGGACATTGCAATGTGATGTCCAGGGGCCCGGTGTGCTCGATAACCACACAGCCGTGATCGGTCTGTGCCACCTGATTGTCACGCAGGTGATGACGCTGGCGGGTAATCCGGGACGTCGTCACCTCGGGCTCGTGGAAGCGTTCCACGACGCGCTCGACGAAATCTGATCCCCCCCGGGTGGCGACGCCGCCCTCGTAAGCCCCCATTCCTCCTGGTGACGTCCCCGATTGGCATTCTCCGCCAAGGACACCGTATGTCCGGTGAAACCCTGATATGAAAAATAATTTTCAAAAACAAATAATCTGAAAAAATATTAACTGATCAGAGTTCATCAGAGGGCGAGGCAAATCGGTCGCAAGGCGCCAATCGCGGCGCAGGGAGTTTTACGATGGGCGCAGAAGTGGTCGTATCGTCGTCGGAACCCAGGTTGCAGCAGCTCGAACGGGCGCTCGACGACATCGGGGTGACGCCGTCACACAAAAAAATCCTCGCACTGATTCTGTTCGGCGTGCTGTTCGACGTTTTCGAACAAAACGCTGTCGGCCTCGTGGGGCCGCTGCTGCGCGAGTACTGGGGCATCTCGGCGGCGCAGATCGGCTTCCTCAACACGCTGACATTCGGCGCAGCCGCCATCGGACGACTCGGCTCCGGCTACATCGCCGACCGCTATGGCCGTCGCACGATGCTCAGCATCAACCTGATGCTGTTCACGCTGGGGGCACTGATCTGTGCGCTGGCGACGAACTACACCATGCTCGCAGCCGGACGTTTCATCGTTGGCTTCGGTCTCGGCGGTGAGATCTCGATTGCGGTCACGATGCTGGCGGAGTTCTGCTCGTCGCGCTTTCGTGGCGTGGCGGTGGGGGCGATCAACGTCGCGGGGGGCGGACTTGGCAACATGCTCGCGCCAGCGTTCGGACTGGCCGTCTTCGCCTTCTTCCCCGGTCCGGATAGCTGGCGCTGGCTGTTCGGCTGTCTGGTGCTGCCAGCCTTTTTCGTGTTGCTGTATCGCCGGTTCATCCCGGAGACGCCGCGTTTCCTGCTCTCCAAAGGCCGGGTCGAAGACGCCAACCGCGTGCTCAACATTCTCGCGTCGGGCAAGCTTGGCAAAGCGCCCAAGGGGGAGGGCAGGCGCGATGCCAAGCGTTATCTGAGCGAAGCGCCAGAAGGCGCACATCGTGCCGACAAAGTGCGTCTGCGCGAAGTCTTCGTTGGCCCGCTGGCACGACGCACGGCTGCGGTCGGCGTTGCCGTGTGCATGACCTACGGTGCGCAGATTTCCGTGCTCACGCTGATGCCGACGATTCTGATGGCGCAGGGCTACACGCTGAGCAAGAGCTTCGTGTTCACCATCGTGATGCAGTCGGGCAGCCTGCTCGGCGCTATCACCGCGTCGTATTTCGGCTTCCGTTTCCCGCGCAAGCGGGTGCTGACGCTCGGTGCGATCGCCGCGTGCGCGATCGGTCTGTGCTTTGGCTTTCTGTCGAAGTCGCAGCCGCTCATCCTCGCGTTCGGGGCGGCGTTCCAGTTCTGCGTGCTGCTGCTCAATACGTCCATCTGGATTTACGCCCCGGAGCTTTATCCGACGCGAGTGCGCGCCTTCGGTACGGCGTTCATTCTTGCGCTGGGCACGCTGGCCGGTGCGGCGATGCCGCTGGTCGCCGGTCGCGTGTTCGACCAATACGGCATCGGCGGCATGTTCGGGATGATGGCCGCGATGTACGCCGTGTTTGCGCTTGCGTTGACCTTCGCGCCGGAGACATTCGGCAAGCCCATCGATGGTCCCGAGGCACCGGGCGACGTCGACGCGCACACGGCAGCCAGAACATCGGCTGACGCACCGCCGTCCCCGGCTGCCTGAACCACCTCTCTTTTCCGACTCGCCGAGATTTTCATGACTCACATCCTGCTCATCAATCCGAATACGTCGACGGCGACGACGCAAATGATGGTCGATATCGCGCGCACCTATCTCGCCAGCGTGATGTCGTCCCCACCCATGGTCGTCGGAGCAACGGTGACGCGTGGCGCACCGATGATCGTCGATGAGCAGGACCTTGTCGTTGCTGCCGAGGCTGTGAACGAACCGCAGATCGTCGCGCTGGCGGCACAGGCGGATGGCGTGATCGTCGGTGCGTTTGGCGACCCCGGCATCGAGGCGCTGCGCGCGCGTCTGGAGGTGCCCGTGGTCGGCATCGGCGCGTCGTCCGTGCGCGAGGCAGCGGCGGGCGGGCGGCGCTTCGGCATCGCGACGACGACGCCCATGCTGGCGCACTCCATCGCATCGAATGTCCATAAGCTCGGGTTCGGCGCGACCTTCACCGGCTCGCGATTCACCAGCGGCGATCCGTTGGCGTTGGGGGGCGTGCCGTCGCAACTGGAGAGTCGTCTGGCGCGTGCGGTTGACGCGTGCATTCAGCAGGACGGCGCCCGTGCCGTCGTGATCGGCGGTGGTCCATTGGGCGAAGCGGCACAAGCGTTGGGCGAGCAGTTTTCGATCCCGGTGATCGGGCCTGTGCCGGCAGCATGTCGCGCACTGATTCAGGCGATGCGTCTCGGCGAAGCCGCCTGACGTCATCCATATCGAAGTCATAACAGCGCACTCGCGTCCACCATCGCGCGGGGCAGAACACGCACTTCTTGGCGAGGAAACATCATGAATCAACCGACACGGCTGCATGCGAGCGACGCGACCAACGCGTTCGCCGACCCGGACCATCGAATGCTCGACCCGATCTACAAAAAGATCATGTGGCGGATCATTCCGTTCATCTTCGTGTTGTGGATGCTGGCGTGGATCGATCGCGTGAATGTCGGCTTCGCGAAGCTGCAAATGCAGCAGGATCTGGGTTTCAGCGAGACGGTCTACGGCATTGGTGCGGGCATCTTCTTTCTCGGCTATTTCTTTCTGGAGATTCCGAGTAACTGGCTGTTGCTGCGTATCGGCGCGAGACGCACGCTCGCGCGCATTACGCTGGGTTGGGGGACGATCTGCGTGTTGATGATGTTTACGCATTCTCCCGCGTATTTCTATGTGATGCGGTTTCTGCTCGGCGCGTTTGAAGCTGGGTTCCAGCCGGGGGTATTGCTCTATCTGACGTTCTGGTTTCCCGCCCATCGTCGCGCGAAGGCGTTTGCCTGGTTCATCTCGGCGTCGGCCGTGTCATCGGTGGTGGGGGCGCCGCTGGCCGGGGCGATTCTCAACGGAATGCACGGCGTGAACGGCTGGGCGGGGTGGCAGTGGTTGTTTTTGCTTGAAGGTATCCCGACGGTCCTCGCCGGCATTCTGGCGGTGTGGTTCCTCGTCGATAAGCCGGAGCAGGCAGACTGGCTGTCGGAGAAGGAGAAGCGGTTGCTGCAAATCGATCTCGACCGTGACCGGAACAGCGCCGGGAAACGCGAACACAGTTTCATGCTGGCGGTGCGTAGCCCAAAGTTGTGGCTGCTGACGGCTATCTACTTCGGTATCGTCGCAGCGAACGCGACGCTCTCGTTCTTCGCGCCAACCATCGTCCGCGCACTGGGGCCGACGAATCCGCTGCACATCGGGTTGCTCGTCGGGGTGATGTACGTGTTTGGCGCGATCTTCCAGCTCGTTATCGGTTACAGCGCGGACAAGCGACGGGAGGCGCGCATGCACTGTGCGATCCCGGTGTTCATCGGCGCATGCGGATTGGCGGGTGTGGGCGTGTTCGCGGGCAGTCATGGCGTGGCGGCGTTCCTGTGCCTTGCCGTGGCGGTGTCGGGGACCATGGGCGCGATTCCGGTGTTCTGGCAGTTGCCGAACGCGTATCTCGCAGGCGGCGCTGCGGCGATGGGCGTGGCGTTCATCAATTCGGTGGCGAATCTGGCGGGGTTCGGCTCGCCGTACTTGCTCGGCCTCGTCAAGGACGCGACCGGCAGCTTCAACGGCGGCCTCTGGATCGTGGCGGCGCTTGAAGCGTTCGTTGCCATCCTGATCTGGTGGAGGATGCATCGACGCACGCCAGCGCAGGGAGCGCATGCAATGGCTTGAGTCTCGCCTTTAACAACACAAGGGCAACGTGACGTCACGTTGCCCTTGTCGTTTGGATTCACTCGCCGAGTGTCAGAATGCCCGGCGGAAAATCTCTTCGATCTCGGCTTGTTCGGCACGTCGCGGATTGGTGAACCCGCAGGCGTCCTGCATGGCATTCGCCGCAAGCGTCGGCACGTCTTCGAGCTTCGCGCCGAGTTCGGTCAGTCCGTTCGGAATACCGATGTCCTTCGACAGTCGACGGATCGCCGCAATCGCCACCTTTGCACCTTCTTCGTCGCTCAGGCCCTCAACCTTCTCGCCCATCGCCTGCGCGATATCTTTCAACCGCCCGGCGCTCACGCTCGCGTTGAACTCTTCCACATGCGGCAGCAGCACCGCGTTGCAGACACCGTGCGGCAAGTCGTAGAACCCGCCGAGTTGATGCGCCATCGCGTGCACATAGCCCAGCGACGCATTGTTGAATGCCATGCCTGCAAGGAACTGCGCGTAAGCCATGTTCTCGCGTGCCGTCATGTCGTCACCGTGCGAGACTGCGCGACGCAAGTTCTGCGAGATCAGCGTGACAGCCTTGAGCGCACAGGCATCGGTGATCGGCGTGGCGGTGGTCGACACATACGCTTCGGTGGCGTGCGTAAGCGCGTCCATACCCGTCGCGGCCGTGAGGCCCTTGGGCATTGCAGCCATCAGCGCCGGATCGTTGACCGACAACAACGGCGTGACGTTGCGGTCGACGATTGCCATCTTCACGTGACGCTTCTCGTCGGTGATGATGCAAAAGCGCGTCATCTCGCTCGCCGTGCCGGCCGTCGTGTTGATCGCAACGAGCGGCAGTTGCGGCTTCTTCGATTGATCGACGCCTTCGTAATCGGCGATATGTCCACCGTTTGCCGCGCACAGCGCGATGCCTTTCGCACAGTCATGCGGCGAGCCGCCGCCCAGCGAGATCACGAAGTCGCACTGGTTCTGTTTGAGGATGGCGAGCCCGGCTTCCACGTTGCCGACGGTCGGGTTCGGCTTCGCACCGTCGAATACCACCGACTGGATGTCTTGCTGGCCGAGCAGCTTCGCCACTTTGTCGGCAACGCCCGCCTTGGCGAGCCCGGCGTCGGTCACGATCAATGCACGGCGGAAATGGTACTGGCGCAGGGCGGCAATCGCTTCGTCGAGGCTGCCGACGCCCATCATGTTGACGGCGGGGATAAAGAAGGTCGTGCTCATGGTCATGCTCCTTATTTGTTCTGAGAGGGGCACACCACGCGCGCTGGTCTCAACGCGAGCGCGCATGCGGTGTCCAGAATCGTTTTTCGCAGGCACTGAAGACAGCATCGCACCCACGGCGCGATGCGTCTTTGATCTGCTGCAAACTCAGGGGCGACTAGAGGGAGTGCTCAAAAGAACCCGAGCGGATGAGTGTCGTAGCTCACCAGCAGATTCTTCGTCTGCTGGTAGTGATCGAGCATCATCTTGTGCGTCTCACGGCCGATGCCGGACTTCTTGTAACCGCCGAACGCGGCATGTGCCGGATAGAGGTGATAGCAGTTGGTCCACACGCGTCCCGCCTGAATGCCGCGGCCCATGCGGTACGCGCGATTGATGTCGCGTGTCCATACCCCCGCGCCGAGACCGAACTCGGTGTCGTTGGCAATCGCCAGCGCTTCGGCTTCGTCCT
The DNA here is from genome assembly GCF_000807775.2 of Pandoraea fibrosis. Classification (NCBI taxonomy): domain Bacteria; kingdom Pseudomonadati; phylum Pseudomonadota; class Betaproteobacteria; order Burkholderiales; family Burkholderiaceae; genus Pandoraea; species Pandoraea fibrosis. The sequence continues at coordinate 1,277,511 of NZ_CP047385.1, forward strand.
TGAACGTCGTCACGCCGACCACCGGACCGAAGATTTCTTCCTGGAACACGCGCATCCGGTTCTCGCCTTTGAGCAGCGTCGGCTGGATGTAAAAGCCCGACGCCAGCGGACCGTCGAGCATCTCGATGCCCCCGCCCGTAAGTACCTGAGCACCCTCCTTGCGAGCCAGATCGAGGTAGGTAAGGATCTTGTCGAACTGCTGTTGCGACGCCTGTGCGCCGATGGCCGTCTCCGTATCCAGCGGATCGCCGCGCTTGATGCGCGCGACCCGGGCCATTACCACTTCCATGAAGGGCTCGTAGATCGATTCCTGCACGAGTGCGCGAGACGGGCAGGTGCAGACCTCACCCTGATTCAGGAAGCCCAGCACGAGGCCTTCAGCGGCCTTCTCGATGAACTCGGGCTCGCCACGCATGACATCGTCGAAGAAGAGGTTGGGCGACTTGCCGCCCAGCTCGACCGTGCTCGGGATCAGATTGGCGGCAGCCCGCGACAGAATGTGTCCGCCCACGGGCGTCGAGCCGGTGAAGGCGATCTTGGCGATGCGCCGGCTCGTCGCCAGGGCTTCACCGGCTTCCTTGCCGAAACCCTGAACGATGTTGAGCACCCCCGGCGGCAGCAGATCGCCGACCAGTTCGGCGAACAGGGTGATCGAAAGCGGGGTTTGCTCGGCAGGTTTGAGCACTACGCAGTTGCCGGCGGCGAGTGCGGGTGCAAGCTTCCATGCGGCCATCAGCAGCGGGAAATTCCACGGAATGATCTGACCGACGACACCCAGCGGCTCATGGAAATGGTAGGCAGCCGTGTGCTCGTCGATCTCTGCGGCCGTGCCTTCCTGAGCGCGGATACACCCGGCGAAGTAGCGGAAGTGGTCGATCGCCAGCGGAAGGTCGGCGGCGAGCGTCTCGCGCACCGGCTTGCCGTTATCCCAGGTCTCGGCGACGGCGAACCGCTCGAGTTGCGCCTCGAGCCGGTCGGCGATCTGTAACAGAATGCGCGAGCGCGCCTGCACCGACGTCCTGCCCCACCTGGGCGCAGCCGCATGGGCCGCGTCGAGCGCGCGTTCAATGTCGGCGCCGCTGGAGCGGGGAAACTCGCTGATGACGCCGCCGGTTACGGGCGACGTATTGGTGAAATAGCGTCCTTCCACGGGCGGCACGAATTTGCCGCCGATGTAGTTCTCGTAATGCGTTTGCAAAGACAGCAAGGCACCGGGCGTGCCGGGTGGGGCGTATCGCATGTCGTGTCTCCGGATATTGTCGTATCGGTGGTGCTGTGACCACACGGGGCAATAAGCAATTCGCGGGCCACCTGCGGCGAATCGCCAATTCATGCGGGAAAGCGGCGTGGGGCGGTGTTGGCGTGTACCGAATCCGTGACACCTTTGTCTCGCGCCGTGACACCGGGTGTCTCGTCGTTGTGACAGGCAATGGCTTCGCGTCTCCCGATTGACATCGCGCATTGCAATCACCCCCGGCATGGGACATGCTTCGGGAACGACTACGAGATCATCCGGCACGGGGGAGACGACCAATGCCAGCCAATACACAGTCAGCACATGCGCGTCGTGTGCTCAATGTCGTACAGGGTCATGCGTCGCACGGCGCTGCCGCGACCGACCCGAACATCGCCGATTCCTGGCGTCGCTGTCTGGACACCCACGCGCTCGATCCGGGCGCGCGCATGGCGCCACGTGTGCTGGAGTCGGCGCAACTGCGCGAGCGCCGAAACGCGATGGAGCGCTTGCGCAACGTGTCCACCCCGGTGCTTGAGCGTTTGCAACGTCAGTTGATGAATCCGCATCAGGCCGTGTTACTCACCGCACCCGACGGCGTCATCGTCGACTCCCGGCTTCACGACGGCAAGCGCGACGACTTCCTTCGCGCAGGGCTATGGCCGGGCGCCGACTGGAGCGAGTCGTGCGAAGGCACCAACGGCATCGGTACCTGCGTGGTCGAACGCGCCCCGGTCATCATCTGTCAGCAGGACCACTTTCGCGCGCTGCACACGCCCCTTACCTGCACGGCAAGTCCCGTATTCGCCCCGCAAGGCGATCTGCTCGCCGTGATCGACGTATCGTCCACAAGCGCCGATCTCACACGACAGAGCCAATTCCATACGCTCGCGCTCGTGAATCTGTCGGCGAAGGTCGTGGAGAGCGAATATTTCTTTCTTCACTATCGTGACGAATGGCTGCTGCAATTGCAGGAGCAGGCCGATCATCTCGGCGGCTTTGCGCAAGCGCTGATCGCCTTCGACGACACCGGGCGCGTGCTGGCCGCCAACCAAAGCGCATTGAATCGCCTGGGCGCGACGCGCGACGAGATCGTCGGCACCCGCGTGGATCGCTGGTTCGCGCAGACGCTCGATGCGCTGTTGGCACAAGCGCACCCCACGCCGAGCACGTGTTGGCCGATTCGCACGCAGGCCGGCGAGCCGTTGCTGGCGATGGTGAGTGCACCCTTGCGTGCGGTACGGCGCGTGAGCCGTCTGCCGACGCCCGCGCAAGAGACGACGGCCCCTGCGTTTTCCGACCCGGCGTTGGCGCGCGAGTTTTCGCGCGCTTGCCGGGTCTTCGCACATGATGTCCCGGTTCTCATTCGCGGCGAAACGGGCAGTGGCAAAGAGGTCTTCGCGCGCGCCGTGCACATGGCAAGCGCGAGAGCGAATGGTCCGTTCGTTGCGCTGAATTGCGCGGCGATCCCCGAGTCGCTGATCGAGAGCGAGCTTTTCGGCTACGTGGGAGGCAGCTTCACTGGCGCGCGCAAAGAGGGGATGAACGGCAAGCTGTGGCAAGCGAACGGCGGCACGCTGTTTCTGGACGAGATCGGCGACATGCCGTTCGCGATGCAAACCCGGCTGCTGCGCGTGCTCGAAGACCGCAGGGTGTCCCCATTGGGGGGCGGCGAACCGGTGCCGCTCGACATTCGCATCCTCAGCGCAACGCACCGCAACCTTGCCGAGCGTATCGCCGAGCGGCAATTCCGCGAGGATCTCTTTTATCGTCTGAGTGGATTGGAAGTTGGCGTGCCGCCGCTGCGCGAGCGTGCAGACAAGATCGACCTGATTCAGCGGCTGTTGGCGCAGGCCTGCGAACAAGGCAGGATCACCCTGACGGACGCCGCACAAGACCGGCTCTGCGCTTATGCGTGGCCGGGGAATGTGCGGCAGATGCGCAGCGTCATTCGCACACTGGTCGCGCTGAGCGAGAACGGTGTCATCACGCTGGATGACCTGCCGGACGAGTTGCGCGAAGCGGCGCCGGTCTTGAGCGTCGCAGCGCCGACAGAGGCGCCGCTGGAGGCGGCGGAGCGTCAGGCCCTGCGCGCCACGCTCGATGCCTGCCAGGGGCAGGTTAGCGCTGCGGCGCGCAAGCTCGGGGTCAGTCGCAACACGCTGTACCGGAAGCTGAAGCGCTTCGGCCTGCTGCGTGGCTGAGGCTCGCTGCGCGACTGCGACATCGTCTGCTTACTTCGTCGGAATCGGGGTCGCCCGATCCACCGGAACGGCAGTTACGCTGTTCTGCGGCGAGCCGTCGATGAGCTTGTCGGAGTAGGTGAGGTAGACGAGGGTGTTGCGCGTCTTGTCGACCATTCGCACAATGCGCAGCTTCTTGAAGAGTGGCGACAGGCCTTCCGAGAAAACCTCCTCTTCCTTCGGGAGCGGCGCGGTGAAAGCGATCGGCCCGACAGGCCGGCAGGCAATCGACGCTTCCGACTTGTCTTCCGCCAGTCCGACCATTCCCTTGACGCCGCCGGTCTTCGCGCGCGACACATAGCAAGTCACGCCGTGCACCTTCGGGTCATCGAAGGCGTCGACCACGATCTTGTGATCCGGTCCCACCAGTTTGAATGCGGTGCTCACGTCACCGATCTTCTCGGCATGTGCCCAATTCGCGGCGACTAACAATGCCAGCGCAAAGACTGTCTTCATGAGGATGTATTCCGTCAAATGCCGAGTGATCGATAGCGTTCCGGCGACGCTCACCCGCCAGGCGTGCCGCGCGCAGCGGATTCTACTCGTGTCGTGTGACCCCCGGTGACAGCCACTGTGAGAAGGCCGCCGGGTCCGTTTCCGGGGTGATGTACCACTGCCGCCGCGACGGGTCGTAGACGGCGCCGCGCGCGATCAGTTCATCCTTCGCGCCATAGGTATCGCCGCTCAGATAACGCCGGGCGGGCGTAGCGTCCACCGGCATCGCCATGTTGCGAACGAGCGCGTCGTCGGCGAGGTGCGTCGTGCGTGGCAGGTCGAGAGACGCGATGAATCCGCTTTGCCGGGTCTCGTCGTGGGACGTGATCAGAGAGATCGATTCTCGCGCCCGCGTCATCGCGACGTAAAACAGATTCTTTTCGCTCTCGATGGGCGCGTAAGGATTCGGAAACTCGTTGCGTTCCATAAAGGGGATGATGACGTGATCGAACTCCTTGCCCTTGATGTTCGCCACGGTGTCGACACTCACGCGCGCGCCCGTTCTCGCGCGCCGGATGGCAGAAAGGCGTGCCATCATCGACGCAAAATAGTCCGCCAGCGGCGTGTCGTCGGCGGGTAGCGTCGCGGCATAGGCGCGCAGCGTGCGCTCAACCAGATCGACGTCATACGGCCGCGCATAGAGGCGCGTTGCCACCGCCTGAAAATCGATCTTCTGACGGATGCGGCGGAAGGCGTCGTTGGCAGAGAGCATCGGCAGGCTCGCGCGCAATTCGCGAATCAACTGACCGATGTTCGCGGCGGGGGTGCCCGGCACCGCACCCAGCAGATACGACGTGTAAATCTGTTCGATCAACTCCGGGTGTTTGGCCGTCAACTGATACTGATCGCGCGACAGGCGAATGTTCGCGAAGATGCCAAGCACTGCCGCGACGGACATGCGCTCACGCTCGTCGATGGTCTCGTGCGCACGCATCGCCAATGCGAACACGGCGCGCACGAACCGGATCTCTTCCCGGAACTGGAAACCCTCTTTATTCGGCGATTCGAAGGGAATCTCGGCGCGCCACAGTGCCTCTTCCACCGCAGCGCTTTGATGCCAGTCGCGCAGCAGTACCGCGCACGTCGAACGTTTGTCGCTGTCTTGCATCCAGCCGCGCACGTCGGCCAGCACGGCGTTTGCCACGGTGCTGTGCTGGCTATCGACCTTGATGACCTCGATGGGCGTGTGTCGTCTGACGTAAGACTCGATGGCTTTGCGCTTGAATGCGGCCACCGGATAGGCGATATGGGGGCCGTGACGGAACGTGCGCGTGAGCGGGTAGGCATTCGCGCCGGCAAAATCCATGCGGAAGCGCTCGCCCATATACACATCGCTCGCGCCCATGTCCCCGTGAATGACCTGATCGCGATCCCCCACGCCGACGAATCGGCAATTGAGCGTGCGGAGCAAATGGCGCAGCACGCGATACGACGCTTCGTTGAAGTCGTGTTGTTCGTCGCACACGATCAGCCGGCACGGGGCGAAATACTGCGGTGCGACGCTCTCGCGATCGATCAACTGTGCAAGGTCGTAGGTGCCGTCGAAACGATCCCGGAATTTCGGCTCATCGAGCGCACCCAGACGATCCCGTTCATAGGCTTGCGTGATGGCGTACTGGGCGGGAGTGACGTCCAGCCGCTCGAGCAGATCGCCAAGCTGCTCGTCGTCCACGTCGTCGAACAGTGCGCCCCCCGCCTTGAGCTTTCGCATGGCCTCAAGGCTTTGCGCCACATTGATGTGGTTGTCTTCGAAGACGCCGGGCGCGTACCGGTGTTCGACGTCGTCGCGCAATGTCTCCATGGCGCTGGCGATGTAGGACGTGAGGAAGCTGTCGCGCTGAATGCGACGTGCGCGCTCGTTCGCCGTGGGCAAGGCATCGAGCACGTCATGGCTGTAGTCGTCGAAGGTCGAGACGCGCACGCGCTTGTGCAGGTCGGCATGAATGCCTGAGCGTTGCAACCGCGCGCGCAGCACGTCGGCGGCGGTGGCGGTGAAGGTCAGCGCGAGGATTTGCTCCGGCGGCGTACCCCCGGCGATGGCTTCGCCGATGCGGGCGACGAGCGTTGTCGTTTTGCCGGTGCCGGCGTTGGCCATGGCGATGCAGATCCTCTCGTTCGCCACCTGAAGCGCGACCTGCTCGACGGTCAGTGCGGGACCGTTGGGCACGAAGCGTGGGGTGCGAAGCGGGGATGGGGTTTCACTCATGACTTCTGACCTTGCTGGGGACGCGGGTGATGCGGGATGGGCGAGGGCGCGCGTCGTGCGCGGCAAGAGAGATTCTATCCGGGTGCGTGGGTTCTCGCTGCGACTGGCAGGACCGGCGGTCGTGGCGGATGCGGGGGATTCAGCAGATCGTCAGGCGACGGTTGCCTGTGTCCGGCAAATGCGCTATAGTCACGCCTCTTCGCGCGGGGGTATAGCTCAGCTGGGAGAGCGCTTGCATGGCATGCAAGAGGTCAGCGGTTCGATCCCGCTTACCTCCACCAAACGAATGACAGTTTTCTGTCCCCTTCGTCTAGAGGCCTAGGACATCACCCTTTCACGGTGAGTACAGGGGTTCGAATCCCCTAGGGGACGCCATCTATCGGCAGCGGTGTGGTTCACACGTCGAGGCCGGCCGGCGTCAGATTCGGCAACACGCATACAAAGGTCGGATGTCTTCACAGGCATCCGGCCTTTTGCATTTGGGCCGCATCGCGGAGGTCGTCCTCGTTTGGGGCGGTTGGCGAGCAGCATTTTGCGAAATCCCGATGAAATGGCGGGTAGCGCGGTGCGTCGCGTTGTGTTTAGGCGACATCTGACGGACTCCTGACGCACGGGGGACCATAAGGGGACGGTCGACAAGTACCATCCGCCACAATCCAGTTCGCGCTGTCGCGGGGATACCGACAATTCGCGCGAAACACGTGGCAAGAGAGGGGACATCGTCCTTGGTTGCGGTAATAAAAGCTGGCTAACATTCGCCATCGCACCAGGGTCCAAAGCAATTGTGTCGCACGCCGATATATTCCCCATGGCGTTGGCGTCGCCGTTCCAGACTCGTGCCAGACCAGCCCCCGTCCGTCGTTACCGGAAAGGGCAATGCGCCTGCGCGCTTTACCGGCAGGCTCGGACCAGAAAGAAGAGCGATGAAAGTCCTGTCTATATTCGGCACGCGCCCCGAAGCAATCAAGATGGCGCCTCTCGTAAGTGCGCTCGATGACGAACCCGGCATCGAGAGTGTGGTGTGCGTGACCGGCCAGCATCGGCAGATGCTCGATCAGGTGATGTCGCTTTTCGGGCTGACGGCCAAGTACGATCTGGAAGTCATGGTGCCGAATCAGACGCTCAACGGCCTGTTCTCGCGTGCCATCGAGCGGGTCGACGCCGTGCTCGAAGCCGAAAAGCCCGATTACGTATTGGTTCATGGCGACACGAGTACCGCGTCGGCATGCGCGCTCGCGGCCTTTCATCGCCGCATTCGCATTGGTCACGTCGAAGCGGGGCTGCGCACCGGCGACCTGAGTAAGCCCTTCCCCGAAGAGATGAATCGCCGCGTGGTCGATGCCGTTGGCGACTGGCTGTTCGCACCGACACAAACGTCCCGCGCCAATCTGCTGCGCGAGAACCTCCATGGCAAGATCGCCGTGACCGGTAACACGGTGATCGATGCATTAGCCACGCTCACTGCGCGCCTGCGCGACGACTCGCCGCTCAGCGCAGAGATCGCCGCGCGTTATCCGTGGATCGACCCCGGCCGCCGTCTGCTGCTCGTGACCGGTCATCGTCGGGAGAGCTTCGGCGATGGCTTCCAGAACATCTGTGCCGCGCTGGCCGAACTTGCGCGTCGCGACGATCTTCAGATCGTCTATCCGGTGCACCTGAACCCTGCCGTGCGCGAAGTCGTGATGCAGGAACTGTCCGGCTTTGGCAGCGTGCATCTGATCGATCCGCTCGACTACGTGGAATTTGTCTGGTTCATGCAGCGCGCGTACATCATCCTGACGGACTCGGGCGGGGTGCAGGAAGAAGCGCCGTATCTCGGCAAACCGGTGCTGGTCATGCGCGATGTGACCGAGCGCCCCGAGGCCGTCGAAGCGGGCACTGTGGCGCTGGTCGGCGCTAACCGCGAGCGGATCGTGGCCGGCGTCACCCGCCTGCTCGACGATGTTGCCTATCACGCGTCGTTTTCCCGTCGGCTCAATCCTTATGGCGACGGCCACGCAGCCGGTCGTATCGTCGACGCGCTGTGTGGGCGGCCGATGGTGGAGTTCGATCCCGGTCACGCTGGCAGTACGCGCGCGCGCTGAGGGAGATCATCGATGCTGTCCGAATCGCTCACGCCCCCGAATTCAACGGCCTTGCCGATGTCGTCCAACTCTGTGTCGTCGCCCGCGCGCGATGTCACGTCAACTCACGGAACGCCCATGTCGTTGCCTAACCCCATGCGTATTCACAGTGCTTCCTCCCGCCAGCCGACACGTGCCGGCGCACGCCACACCTCGACGATTTCGGCCATCGCGCTCGGCGCACTGGCGCTCGTGAGCGCGCTGTGCCCGGCGGTATCGCACGCCAGTGCGTTGGGCGACGGCGTTCGCGCACTTGGCGCCGGTGCCAATCTGACGCGCAACATCGCGTTGTCGGACCTTGGCATCACGGCACCGGTCGTACTCGCGGGCGACGCGAACCAGGAGTTCTATCTGCCGGTACCGAAGGGCCTTGCGCTGGCCGACGCGTCGGTTGCCTTCGACGGTCGCTATCTGAAGGGCGCGGCGGGTCCCGCCTCGGTTGTGCTGTCCATCGACGGCCAACCGATGACGTCGCAATCGGTGCCCGATGGCGACGGCCCGCTTCAGCGCAATCTGGCGGTCTCGTCGCGTGCCCGTGACACAGGCTTCGTCCGTCTGGGCGTGAACTGGCATTCGCGCACGGGAACGTACCGTTGCGAGCCGGATCGATCGATGGCCAATTCGGTCACGATTTCGCCACAGACCCGTCTGACGTATCGCATCGACCCGAAGTCGGTAGCGAGTCTCGACGACGCCTGGAGCACACTGCCGGGCGCGCCTGCGCTGCTCGTGGCAGGCAAGAAACTGGATAAGGATGCGTTCGACAGCGCTTGGCGTGTCGGCGTAGCACTGGAGCGTAGCGGCAGGCGCGTCATCGTGCGTGCATTGCCCGCCGTTGGCGATGGGGTGGACACGCGTGGCGTCGAGGTACCGGCGGCGCTGGCCGGTGTGCCCGCGTTCGCGGCCATCAAGGACAACAGCGCGTCTCATAAGCTGGCCAGCGACGCCGAACTCGGTGCGTTGCTCGCCGTGGGCGCGCCGTCGGTGAGTGGCGAAGTGGTGGTGGCCGACGCGGCGCTGCGTGCCCGCATGACAGCCGCGCTCGACGCGCTGCAAGCCCAGTTCTCGAGCGACAGCGATGCGGCTGCGGCTTTCAAGGCCTGGCGCGCCGCACGCGCCCCGCTCTCGATTGACGCACTGGCCGCCAAGCAGATTCGCCTGACACCGATGGGCGGCCAGTCGGTGATTGCCATTGCTGGCGATGCCGGTGCACAGGCTGCCGGTCTTTTCGACGATTCGCTGCGCCGTTTGCTGGTGTCGAATAACGTGACGGCACCGATCGCTCACACGCCGGATATCGAGGACAAGCAGGTCGTGCGGCTGTCGAGCCTGGGCGGTTCGGCCGATAGCTTCGACGTGCTGGCGCGCGGCGACTGGACGGTGAGCTTCCCGCTGACTGCCGTCGCCTCGGGCGGACGCATGCCGGGCGAAATCTCGCTCTATCTGTCGGCAGCGCCGGGGCCGGCGGCATCCAAGCCTGTCGCGACCGTGTTCTGGAATGGCATTTTGCTGGCGGCCAAGCAACTGGACGCCAACGGTCGTCCGGAACAACTCAAGGCCCGCGTGCCGGGCTATGCGCTGGGCGTGAACAACATTTTGCGCGTGTCGGTACAGCGTCAGCCGTACTCGGCCGACTGTAACGAAATTCCGCAGGCGTATCCGGTCAATGTGTTGCCGGCGGCGAGCTATGTGCGCCCGGGCAAGGCCGAGCCGGATGGCACGTTCGTGGGCCTGCTGCCGCTCATGGCGGGCGATCCGCAATTGATCGTACCGGATCGCTATCTGGCGGCTGCACCGGAGAACATCAAACGCGTGATCGGCATCGCGGCGGCAAGCGGACTGTCTCCTTCGCGCGCCGAACTGACGGTGGCCGCGGGCGACAAGTCCGTCAAGCCGGGCAAGCCGTTCGTCGCCATGGAAGTGCAGATCGACGGGGCGAAGCCTTCTGCCGTCGTGACCGATCGCAAGCGTCTGGAGATCGGCGGCAAGGACGCCAAGTGGCTCGATATGACGGGGTTGCAACGTCTTTCAACGGCGGAAGTCGTTCGCGGCGGCGGTCAAGATGGCTTGCTCTGGTATGCGATCGGCGAACCGACGGCTGACGTGGGCGTGCCGTTCCTGCTCAATCGCGGCAACCTCGCGATCATCGGCCCGAGCGGTCCGGTCGCGTGGATCGACACGAGCAATCCGGATGCCAGTCTGCCCCCTGGGGCCGGCGAGAGCGCGTTCTACGAATGGCGCCGCTATGTGTCGTGGGGCGTGCCTGCCATTGCCATCGCGCTGCTTGTGCTGCTGCTGATCTTGATTCTGGCGCTGCGTGCCGGGCGCAAGAACAAGAGTGATCATTAATGCATAGCGCCGGGTTGACGTGATCTCCTCACTCTATTGGCCGTATCTGGTTGCCGACTACTATCGCGGGCTTGAGGTGGCAAGCGCGGTGGTCGGCGTCATCATCCTGCTATCGAGTATCGACGACTTGTTCGTCGACCTCTGGTACTGGGTGCGCCAGGCCTACCGGTCGCTGTTCATCCGGCGGCGCTACACGCCGTTGCAGGCGTCGCAGTTGCGTGAAGTTCGCGAGCAGCCGCTCGCCATCATGGTGCCGGCGTGGCTCGAGTACGACGTGATTGCCGCCATGCTCGAGAGCATGGTGGGCACGCTCGAGTACAAGAACTACATGATCTTCGTCGGCACGTATAAGAACGACGCCAAGACGAAGAACGAAGTCGAGCGCATGCGTCGACGCTATCGCCAGTTGGTTCATGTGGAAGTGCCTCACGACGGGCCGACTTGCAAGGCCGACTGCCTGAACTGGATCGTGCAGGCGATCTTCAAACAGAATCAGCAGCAGCCCGAGCCGTTCGCCGGCGTGATCCTGCACGACAGCGAAGACGTGCTTCACCCGCTGGAGCTGAAGTATTACAACTACCTGCTGCCGCGCATCGATTTCATTCAGTTGCCGGTGACGTCGCTCGAGCGCGAATGGTACGAACTCGTCGCCGGCACTTACATGGACGAATTCGCCGAATGGCACACGAAGGATCTGGTGGTTCGCGAGAGTCTGTCGAAGATGGTGCCGTCGGCGGGCGTGGGCACATGCTTCTCGCGCCGCGCCCTTGAAGAGCTGGCCGCCGAGACGCAAAACCAGCCTTTCAACACCGATACGCTCACCGAAGACTACGACATCGGCGCACGACTGGCGCGCCGTGGCATGAAGCAGATCTTCGGCAAGTTCCCGGTCGAGTACGTGATCAAGCGCGCTGGCCTTTTCGGCTTCGGCAAGGAGAAAGTGTCGACGATCCGCATGCCCCTCGGCATTCGCGAATACTTCCCCAACACGTTCAAGACGGCTTATCGGCAGAAGGCTCGCTGGACGCTGGGCATCGGGCTGCAAGGCTGGGCGCAGGTCGGCTGGCAGGGATCGCTCGCGACGAAGTACCTGCTGTTCCGTGACCGCAAGGGGCTGGCGACGTCGTTCATTGCGATCATTGCCTACGTGTTGCTGCTCAATTTCGTGCTGTTTCTGATTGCCGACAAGCTGGGCTGGTGGAAGGTGTATTACCCGTCGATCTTTCCGCCCAATGGCTGGGTCATGACGCTCATGAGCCTGAATGCCATTGCGCTGGCGTTGCGCGTATCGCAGCGCAGCTTCTTCGTGTACCACATGTACGGCTGGGAACACGCGTTGCTCGCCGCCCCGCGCATGGTGATCGGCAACTTCATCAATGCGATGGCCGCTGCGCGCGCGTGGCGTCTGTTTATCGTCCACCTCATCACGGGCAAACGCCTGGTGTGGGACAAGACGATGCACGACTTCCCCTCGACCGATCAGCTCACGCAGCAGCGTCAGCGATTGGGCGAGCTGTTGTTGTCGTGGCAAGCCATCGATGAGACCAAGTTGGCATTCGCACTGGAGACGCAGGCCCGCGAAGGCCGCCCGCTGGGTGAAATTCTCATGCAACTGGGCTGGCTGGACGAAGCCACGCTCTCCGAAGCCATCTCGTTTCAGCAAGGTGTGGCCGCCCCGTCGCTGCAGCCTGCCAATCTTCCCTCTGCCGCGACATGAAGACGCCTTTGACGCCCTTTCGCACACTCGCACTTGTTACGGCGATGGCCTGTTGTTGGTCCGCGCTCCCCACTTCGGCATTCGCCCAGGCATCGGCCACGGCCGACAAGGCCGCTGGCGAAGCGCCGCTGTCGGGGCAGGCATGGAAGCTGGCCGATCAGGCTTACAAGCACTATCAGGCGGGTCGCTTTGCGCAAGCCGCAACGGCAGCCGCGGGGGCGGCTCGTCTGCGTCCCGACGTTCTGCGCCTGCGCATGCTGCTCATCTATTCGCTGCAACGCGCGGGCAAGATCGACGACGCGCGCAAGGCTGTCGACGACGCGCTCAAATACGGCTTCAATGCACCGGCTTTGCGTGACGCGAATACCAACCTCGCGCAGGCGCAGGCAAGCGGCCCCCCGCCGACCGAGGCGTACCGGCGTGGTTTCCCTATCGCGACGCAGGCCTATACCGAATACAACGCTCAGCAATATGCGGAGTCTGCGGCGCATGCGGAACAGGCGTTCCGTATCGACCCATCGCAAGGCGCGTGGGCGCTGTTGTGGATCGGCGCACTCGAGGCACAGGAAAAGCTCGACGACGGTGTGGCTGCGGCCAACACCGCGATATCGCTCGGCGCGCCGAATACCTCGGATCTGAAGGCCCGTATTCAGGTGCTGCGCGCACGCAAGGCCGTCGATCCGGCCAGCCAGGGCTATCAGGCGATCATCGATAACCAGCCCAAAAATGCGATTCCTTTTGCGCGCGAGGCTGTCGGTCTCGCACCGGAAGACGACAGCTACCGGCTGCTGCTGATCTCGGCACTCATGCTCGACAATCAGTTGCAGGAAGCGGAAGACGCGGCGTCCGATGCGCTCAAGCAAAACGACGAGAACACCGTGGCGCTGGAGATGCGCGGATATCTGCGTCAGCTTCAGGGCAAGAAGGCCCTCGCCGATGCGGACTTCGACGAAGCGATCAAGCAGGACTGGCTGGACGAAGGACAGATCCGCAACGTTCGCCTGATCGCGGCCGACGCGGCGCTCGCGGGCGGCGATCATGCGCGTGCCATCGCGCTCCTCGCTCCCCTCGGCGACAAAGACGACGCGGTGAAATCGCGCCTGAAGATCGCGCGTTCAAGCAAGCGCCCACCGCCGACGCTCACGCAGGTCAACTTCCCGGCGCCGATTCAGGACCCACGCGAAACGCCCTACGGCACCGTCTACGAACTGCTGCCCTATGACACAGTGGGTTACGGCGGGCCGTCCGCACAAGCCTACGCTGCCTATGACCGCGAGGATTATCAGGAAGCGATCAAGCAGGCGCGCCGCGCGGTCGAGCTGGACCCGAAGAGCCCGATCTACCAGAGCTTGCTGACGACGACGTTGGCGGCAGGCAACTCGGCGCAGGCGAAAGAGGCGGGCGACCGGATCGAGAAGGCCCTCGCAGAGAAGCCGGGCGATCCGGACCTGCTGGTTCAGCGTGGCTATTTGCGTCAACGCATTGGCGAACCCGCGTTGGCCGTCGAAGATTTTCAGGCGGCGCGCGCGAGCGGCAAGGCGTCGCCCGATGTTGTGCTCGCGGAAGGATATGCGCTCTCAGCGGCTGGCCGCAAAGCCGATGCCGAAGCGACATTCCGCAAGGCCATCGACGACTACGATGCGAACCGTTTGTCGCTCACGCCCGAACAACTCTACGACACGCGTGGCGCCATTGCCGACGTCTCGCGGCAATGGGGGGCTACGGTCTCGGTGGGGTATCGCGGTGCGCGTCCCGCTGGGGGGAGCCTGGGCGGAGCGGCGATCTCGGTACCGGGCAATGCGGTATTCAGTACTGCCGAAGTCTTCTGGCGTCCGCGTGGCTGGTTGAATTCGAACGACCACGCGTTCGAAGTGTATGGCCAGTTGACAAACACGTTGTACGACGCCGGAGGCCGAACCGTTGCGCAATCCGGTCTGGACCCGTGCAGTCAGGCGCCGATCAATATCGATCCGACGTCGAACCGTGGCAGCGCCGGCTTCCCGACGACGGTGGGTATTCTGGGGGTGCGATTCACCCCGTCGACCGAGTTGGGACTGACGTTCGGTCTGGAGCGTCAATTCCTGCTCGGGTCGGCGACCCGCTCCGGCACCTTCCAGCCGAAGCGGCAGGATCTGCAATGTACGCTCAATCAGAGCAACCAGACGGCCAACTACCACGCCAATGCGGGTAACGGCGGTTGGCAAGCCTATGCCACTTACGGGTACTACATCGGCAGCGAGCTACGCATGGATCAGCCTAGCTGGTTCACGCTCGAAAGCTATATTCAGGCGGGCTATTCGTGGCAAGACCTGCCGTCCGATCTCTGGCTCACGGACAACACGACGGGCGCGGCCACCACTAGCACGTCGGGTAAGGTCAAGCGGCGGCAGTATTTTGCGGCTTTCGAAGTGCGTGCCGGGCAGAGCTTCCGCATGGATCAGATCAGCGAGCACCTCGTGCTGTATCCCTACGTGGTCCTCGCGGGCGATTGGCTCAAGAATGCCGACAGCGTGGAGGGGCTCGCGATCAACGATCAGGGCGTGCCGCCGCAAGCCGTCAACAGCTATGACCTGCTGGGCAATAGTTCGTCGTGGTCGCTGGGCGCGGGTGTCGGTTTCAACGTTCGCTACTACTTCCGCTCGGATCACTACAACACCGCGCGATCGTACGTCGATTTCGCCACGCAGTATCGCTTCAACATCGGTGGTGGCCAGGCGGATCGGGCGAAGGGGCTGTTCCTGACGTTCACGCTTTCGTACTGAGTCTTTGGGCATGACAGATTTTTATCGATATCCAGGAGTGGTTGTATGACCCCCGATGCTTTCGAATCTCGCGCGCCGCGCCGCATGGGCACTGGCATGCTTCGCTGTCTGGCCGCCTGTGCCATGACACTGGTTTTCGCCGCTGCGCAGGCGCAAGACGCCTCGACGCTCATTATTCGCGGCAAGGACAACTGGCTGTTTCCGGGGTGGGGCAGTCTCACGCAGGTCGACACGCGCGGGATCGATGCGAATACCGAACTCGTGCGCGAGGCGCGCGATGCGCTCGCGGCACGCAACATCAAACTCGAAGTGTTGTTGCTGCCGGACAAATCGCTGTTCTATCAGGACAAGCTGCCCGACGGCAAAGTCATGAGCCCCGAGGTCAAGGCGCGCTACAAGACGATTCTTGGCAAGCTGCAAGCCGCCGGTATCACGACCTTCGACGACGAAGTCATTCTGCGTCGCATCAAGGACGGCGGTCAGGACGTGTACTACCGCACCGACCAGCACTGGACACAGGTGGCAGCGGACGCCACCGCGCAGGCGACGGCCGACATGATCCGCAAGGACGTGCCGAATCTGTCGGGACAACCGGGCACCGGTTTGCCGCTGGGCGGCATGGTCAATGACCGCCGTTACGGCGATCTGGCCGATCTTTTCCTGACGGCAGACGAGCGCAAGAAGATCGGCCGTGAGGTGTTCACGGTGCGCCGCCCGTCGGAAGGTCAGGCGCTGCTCGACGACGCGCCCGCACCGGTGCACGTCACGGGCCACAGCATGATGCAGCCGTACTTCGGTTTCCCGCAGAAGCTTTCCAACCTGCTTGACCGTCCGGTCTCCGTCAACTGGAAGCCGGGTAACGTGGGTCAATGGGTCATGCTGCTCGAATACCTGGAGTCGCCGGCGTTCAAGCAGACCAAGCCGCAGGTACTGGTCTGGCAGATCTTCGAACCGGCTTATTCGCAAGGCCCGGATGCGTCCGGTCTGTGGGACAACGCCTCGATCATGACGCCCGACACATGGCGCAAGCGTCTGAAGGCTGCAACGGGAAATTAAGCGCGTGCCGGACATCGAACCTCCCAAAGCGCCGTCGCATCGACTGACGGCGTTCGTTATGGCGGCATGGCTCGCCGTGGGTCTCGTCTGGGGCGTGTGGACACTCGCCCATGCCCGCCTCGAACGCGATCAGGTAAATCTGAGGGCGTGGCTCAACGGAACGGCGGGTGCCGCGCTGAATAAATCGCTGCGCCTTCCCGAACAGGGCACCGTCGAGACGTGGAACGCCGCCATTCGCTACCGCGTGCTCGGTGACGTCGGCGAACAGGTCGCCATGGGCTGTCCGCAATGGATGTTCTATCGCGACGGCATGCGGCCGCGACCCGGCACGGGTGGCGCCGTGTTCGAGGACCGTATGCGTCTGATGCATGACTGGCTGGCACAGGTGCGCGCGCAAGGCGTGAAAGTGCTGGTAGTGGCCGTGCCCGACAAGGCGCGTATCGAGTCGGCGCATCTGTGTGGACGGCAGGTGTCGTCCGCCATGCTCGCCCGCCTGGATATCGTGAAATCGGCGCTGCAACGTGAAGGCGTGCCGTTCGTCGATCTGCGTCCGACGCTCGTGACGGGCGACCAGCCCATGTTCTTCCGCACCGATGTTCATATGAACGCCGAAGGCGCGAGAGCGGCGGCGGCCACGGTGGCGCGTGCCGGTCTCTCGCTTCTGCCCGGTAAAGGTGCGCAGGCGTTCGATATCGGGGTGCCCGCGCCGGCCCAGCCGCGCGTGGGCGACCTGCTCACGCTTTCCGGACTGGAGCACGCGCACGGCGCATGGCGGCCACGTCCCGATCTGGCGTCGGCGCAGCACATCGCGCCCATCCGCTCGGGAGGACTGCTCGACGATACGCCACCTGTCGAGGTCATGCTCGCGGGAAGCTCGCATGGCCGCCGCAGTAATTTCGCCGAATGGCTCGGCGTCGATCTGGGACGCGAAGTGTGGAACCTGAGTATGGACGGCGGCGATTTCGCCGGCGCGCTGACGGTCGCGCTCAAGCAGCGCGCGCAGTGGCCCAAGAGCCTGAAGCTGGTGATCTGGGAGTTCTCGGAGAACGCGTTGTCGCTGCCGCTCAGCGATGACGAAAAGTCCGCACTGTCCCGCTTGTCTCAACGTCCGACGACCTGATACGCCTATCCAATGCTGTTCAACTCTTACCTGTTCCTGTTGTTGTTCCTGCCGGTCGCGCTGGCTGGGCATTACATCAGCGGGGCGATCAATTTACGTCTCGCAGCGTTCTGGCTGTGCCTGACATCGTTCGTGTTCTACGGCTGGTGGAATCCCCAGTTCGTGGTGTTGCTCGCGATCTCAATCGCTTTCAACTATGCGATCAGTCAGGGCGTATTGCGAAACACGGGCCGTGCTCGGGTGCAGAATGCCATCGTCGCGCTGGGCGTGGGGGTCGATCTGGCGGTGCTGTTCCACTACAAGTACTTCGCTGCGCTGCTCGGCTTTTTGCACGATCTCGGCCTGACACATTCGTCGGTCGACACACTGGTGTTGCCGTTGGGCATTTCGTTCTTCACGTTCACGCAGATCGGTTATCTACTCGACTGCCGCTCGGGGCTGGTCAAGGAACGTAGCCTGCTTAGCTACGTGTTGTTCGTCACGTTTTTCCCGCACCTGATCGCCGGCCCCATTCTCCACCACAAGGAGATGATGCCGCAGTTCGCGCAACGGGAGAATTACCGCTTCAAGGCGGAGAACCTGTCGATCGGCGGCATTCTGTTCGTTATCGGATTGGCCAAGAAGGTGTTGCTCGCCGACGCAATCGCGCCCTATGCCGATGCGGGGTTCGCGTCGCCCGGCGATTTGCAATTCTGGGGCGCATGGGGCACCAGTCTCTGCTACGCCTTGCAGGTGTACTTCGACTTCTCCGGCTATTCGGACATGGCGCTGGGACTGGCGAAGATGTTCGGCATTCGCTTTCCGCTGAACTTCAATTCTCCCTACAAGGCCACCAGCGTCATCGATTTCTGGGCGCGCTGGCACATCACGCTCACGCGCTACCTGACGGCCTATCTGTATTACCCGGTGGCGATGGCGATTTCCCGTCGCCGAAGCGCGCGAGGTTTGCCGGGCGGCTCGGAAGCGGCGCGCACCCCGTTGGGCTTTCTCAGCACGATTGTCGTGCCGACGGTCTTCACGATGGGGCTGGCCGGCGTCTGGCACGGCGCGGGTTTTCAGTTTCTGGTCTTCGGCCTGCTGCATGCGGCGTATTTGTCGATCAATCACGGCTGGCGCATTTTCGTCGTTGGCCGCAAGCCGGCGTCGAGCAGGACCCGCTGGCCGGCGCATATCGCTTCGGTCGCGCTCACCTTTGTGGCCGTGTTGGTTGCCCAGGCGTTCTTCCGCGCCAACGGCGTGCACGACGCGTTGTCGCTGCTCGGCGGTATGGTCGGGTTGCGGGGGATCGAGGCATGGCCGTCGCTCAGCTATCTCGATGGCGCGAGTCTCGGCGACGGCTGGCGTTTGCTGATCGGGCATCATTTGCAACTGGTCTATGTCGTCGTGCTGCTCGGCATTGTGTGGTTCACGCCGAACGCTCACCAGATGCTCGGCCGCTATTCACCGGCGCTATTCAAGGTGCAGGAAGCGACGCGTCGTTTCATGCGTTGGCAGCCGAATCCGGCGTGGCTTTCGGTCACGCTCGTGCTGCTGTTCTTGTGCCTCGTGAATCTGCACAAGGAAACACGTTTCCTCTATTTCCAGTTTTGATTGCGAATTGTTCGCGGGAGTCATGTCATGACCATCAATGAGATTGAAAGCAAAATCGCCGAGCTCATCGGCAACATCGTGATGACGCAGGTTGAACCCGACACCCTGCTGATCGATTCCGGTCTGGTCGATTCGTTGTCGGCCGTCGACGTGGTGCTCGCCGTCGAACGCGAATTCGGTGTGAAGGTTCCGCCGTCCGAGATCGACGTGTATCTCGAATCGGTTCACACGCTGGCCGCGTTTGTCGCCGAACAGAAGGGCGCCTGAGTTCAGAGGCGATTTGCCGAAGAGGTTCAACCATGCACTTCGATTTTGAACGGCTGGAATTTGTCGACGTCGCTCAGGCACCCGACGCCCCGGCGGTCGTCGACACCCGGGGCACGCTCACGTGGGCAGCGCTGCAGGCTGCCGTCGATCGGTGGATGACCGATGCCGAAGCGGCAGGTGTGGTGCCTGATGTGCCGCTCGTCATTTCCGGGCACAAAGAGTCGGCGTTTCTCGTCGCGATGCTGGGCTGTCTTCGTCTGGGCGTGCCGTTTGTGCCGGTGGACGTGATCAATCCCGCGCAGCGAATTGCCCGCATCGGGGAACTGGTGCAAGCGGGGCTGCGTTTCGACGCACAGGCCGATGCCTTCCTGCCGACCGGGCACAACGCGACGGCACTGGCGCAGCGCGGGCTCGCGTACATCATGTTTACGTCGGGGAGTACCGGCGACCCCAAGGGCGTGCAGATCGGCCGGGACAGCGTGGCGCTGTTTGCCGGCTGGATTCGGGACGACGTGAAGCCGGGACCGGCGCCGGCGTTCATGGATCAGATGCTGTTCAGCTTCGACTTCTCGCTGTTCAACTGGGTGGGGGCGCTCGCCACGGGCGGGTGTTGTGTGCTGTGCCCGCGCGAGATCATTGCCGATCGCGCGGCGTTTGCCCGCTATCTCGCGGATACTCATGTCAATGTGTGGGCATCGACGCCATCGTTCGTGCGGCAACAGTTGCTCAATGCCGATTTCGATCACGCGCATCTGCCGGACTTGCGGATGTTCGTCTTCGGCGCGGAATCGTTGACGCCTGCGGTTGCCGAAGCCCTTTGGCAGCGCTTCCCGGACGTGCGCATCGTGAACTCGTATGGGCCGACGGAGGCCACTTGTTCGACGACATGGGTCGAGATCGATCCCGCGCTGCGCGCGGCGGCACCGCTGCCGTTCCCCATCGGCCGCGCCAAGCCTTATGCGGAAGTGTTCATCGACGATGGTGAGATTTGCATGGCCGGCGATCATGTCATGCGCGGGTATCTGAATCGTCCCGATCTCAATGAGACGCGTCTGTTTCTGCATCACGGCAAGCGGGCCTACAGGAGCGGCGATCTTGGTGAAATCGATGCGCAGGGTCTCGTGACCTTCCGTGGTCGTCGCGACGATCAGGTCAAAATGCACGGCTACCGTATCGAGCTGGCGGAAATCGATGCGTCGCTGGCAACGCTGCCGGGCATTCGTGCGGGCGCTGCGGTGGCGCTGCGACGACCCGATGGCGTGATTGTGCGCATGATCGGATTCGTCGAGCCGGAAACGGACGGCCCTGCGGGACTGCATGAGGTTCCCAAGGATCTGGCCGACTGGAAGTCGTTGCTCGCGCAACGCCTGCCGCCGTACATGATTCCCTCGGAACTGGTCGTGTGTCATGGCTTCCCCACGACGACCAGTGACAAGGCCGATCGCAAGCAACTGGAACGGATGTATCTGGAAGCGCGCACACGCTCAGGTCATTCGGCAAAAACGGAGTCGTAAGCATGAACATGTTGCGTAATCTGACGCTCGCACTGACATTGACTGTCGCGGGTATCGGCGTGAGTGCGGCCGAAGGCATCTTCGCTCGGCTCTATGCCGCGCGGCCGCCTGTCGGTTCGTCGTTCGTTCGTGTCGTCAACCCCGGCACGTCGGCCATGCGGGCTCAGGTGGCCAATGGGCCGGCGCAGGTGCTGTCCGGGGAGAAGATCGCCAGCACGTATGCCATCGTCAAGGGGAACGAGGCGTTTCGGGTGGTGATCGACGGCAAGCCGGCGGGTACGCTTCAGGTGGCGCCCGATACCTTCAACACGCTCGTCGCTCGTCGCGATGGCGGCAAAGTGGTGCTGACCTCGTTGGTTGACGCCGCGGGCACGCAAGATGGTCTGAAGGCCGAGCTGCGCTTCTACAACCTCAGTGAGACATGTGCCGGGGGCAAGCTGAGCGTGAGCCCGTCGGGGCCGACGCTGTTCGATGACGTGGGGCACGGCGCTTCGGTAGCGCGCGCGATCAATCCGGTCAAGGCGACGCTGATATCGGGGTGCGGTACGGTTGCGTCCAAGACGCTCGCCCTGCCCGGACTTGAGCCGGGCGATCACTACAGCCTTTTCATGGTCGGCACGCAGGCTGCGCCGGTGTTGCGCGGACAGTTGAGCGCAACGGACCCGTATCAGCAATAAGTGGTTCGACGGCTTCGCGCCGTCGGGCGAGGCAGCATCAGGACAGCGCGGCCTTCCAGTCGCGCAGCAGCGCCTTTGATCCGGGGGTGTCGTCGAACACCCAGGGATCGATGGCGAAGGCGACCAGCCGGGTGGCGCCGTATTGTCTTGCCATTTCCCATTGACGCTTCACACGGTCGAACTCGGCCGCGATCGCATTGAACTCCGTGCCATCGTTCTTCTGCGAAGGCAGTTCTTCGAAAAGCTCGAGAATGATGTCGAATCCCGTTCCCCGCGTTTTGAGCATCGCGAACAATGGCGTGAGCGCCGTGTAGTTCGACATGCCGGCTACGCCCACGCCATCCTGAATCATGGGGTGGAGCTGAACGCGATCGAGCAGAGTGCCCCACAGGTCGGTCAGCGTGCCGAGTGTCGGTAGCTTACTGAAGTAGGTCGAAATGGTCGGTGGATGTCCGCTTGTCGCGATGGCGACGTCCGACATCGGGCCGAGCCATGCCGAGAGCTTGTCGATCCGCGAAGGTGTGGCCCAGTGATATTGCTCGAGTTCGTAGGGCAGATACCAGCCACGAAATGCCGGATGTCGGGGCCACGACGTGTTCTGCATATAGGCGGCAGCACGCTTTCCGGTGCGTTGGAGATACGCGTCGAGCGCATTCGCGCGCGTGGCATCTAGGGCCGTCCACCAGCGTTCGTCGTAGGGCACGCCCAGATGTACACCCATGTTGAGCGCGGCGCTCTCGTCGAGGAGCGTGCGAATCAGCGCGTCGGGGGCCATCCAGGTGTTCTCGGGCTCGCCGTCGATGCCGACCCACTGCACGAAAATTTCCTTGCATCCGAGGGCATGCGTGGCAGCGAGGCGCTCGCGCCATTGCTTAGGCGTCCATTCCAGATGGCTGCGCCAGAGCTGGACGAAACTTCCACCGATCTCCGGCGGCGTCGTGCAGGCGGCCAGCGGCAGGCAGGCGGCGAGCGCCGCAGCTTGCAGCAGGCGGCGGCGCAACGGGGATTCGGGGGCGGCTGCCGGTACAATGACATCTTTGCGCATGGCGTCATGCCATGCGTTGCGTTGCGGATTCCTCATGAGCAAACCTGCCCTCACCCTCAAGTTCAAGTGCACCAAGTGTGCAAAACCGGTCACGCTGTATTTGCAGAAGACGACAGCGTGCGCGCATATTATCCCGTATCAGGGATGGTGCAAGTGTGGCCAGTTGATGCGCCATGCCACAGGCGATAAGGACGCGGTGGCGTCGTTCGTCGAATCGATGGACCCGCTCTGGTCGCATCACCACCATCACCATCATTGAGCCGCAGGTCATCGTGTGCGCATGGTGCCTTCATTGCGTCCCCGGCGCGTCCCCCTGCGGTGAGCGGAGCGTCTGATGTCGAACGGACTCTCGCCGTGGCGCCCGGCGCCGAAGGACCCGATGCGTTTCCTCTCGGCATACCCGGCCGGGGTGCTCGCACAAGTGCGCGAACTGATCGACACCGGCCGTCTTGGCGCGCATCTCGATCGACGCTATCCATCGCGTCACACCGTGCAGACCGATCGCGCGCTGTACGAATTCACGTTGGAGATCAAACAGGCATTCCTGCGTAGCGCAGCGCCCGTGCATAAGGTGGCCTACGACGCCAAGATCGATGTCGTGCATCACGCCCTCGGCTTGCACACGGCCATCTCGCGCGTTCAGGGCGGCAAGCTCAAGGCGAAGAAGGAAATCCGTGTGGCGTCACTCTTTCGTGAGGCCCCGCCTGAGTTTCTGCGCATGATTGTCGTGCACGAACTCGCGCATTTGAAGGAAGGCGACCATAACAAGGCGTTCTACCGCCTGTGCGAGTTCATGGAGCCGGCCTACCATCAACTGGAATTCGACACGCGGCTGTTCCTTGTGCGGCGTGAAATCGACGCGACTTCGCCTGCGACCGAATAGGCGCCAGCCCGAAGAAAACACAACGCCCGTCGGTTTGACACCGACGGGCGTTGTGTTTTCAGCGAGCGATGAAGCGTGCTCTGCCGCGATCAGTACGGATACACCGTATCGTTTGCGACAGCGGCGCGCTGACCCTGTTGCACGCGCAGTGGCGGCGCTTGCGTCACCGTGGCAACGCGGCCGTCGTCCAGACGCACGGTGATGCGGTAAAGCACGTTCGGTTGACCCATGCCGTTTTCGATCCGGTTGCCCGCGATGGCGCCGATCACGGCGCCACCGATGGTGGTGGCCGTGCGTCCGCGTCCACCGCCCATCGTGTTGCCGAGCAGGCCGCCGGCTGCGCCGCCGAGTACCGTGCCAAGAATGTTCGGGCTATTGTTCGCGCCGTTCATCTGTTCAATCGATTCGACACGGCCGTAAAGCGCACCGGGGATTTGCTGTTGCTGTTGGGGCGGTTGCTGGTAGCCCTGCTGATATCCCTGCTGGTACCCCGGCTGTTGATAGCCTTGTTGGTAGCCCTGTTGCTGGTACCCATACTGCGGGCCCGGCGCCACGCAGCCAGCCAACATGGCGGCGACCAGTGCCGCGCTGATTCCCGTAAGTGCTTTGATGTTCATTTTGGTTTGTCCTCGTGAGCGTGAGGTAAATGCGCCGCCATCCTAACGGGGTGACGTTGCGCACGATGTGTCGCATCTCTTGCGACCACGACGCGGAATGTAGGGTTCCGCAGACCTTTGTGCTGTAAGAAAAGGTAAGCGTTTGTAATGACGGGCACAACGTTTTGGCGCGGGTTTGCGGCAGGCCCGCACGATTTGAAGCCTTCCTCGGTGAAATTCCCATCGGATGAGACGTGGGGTCATACTCTGCAAATGCTTAATGCATGGGTGAAATCCGCCAATATTGCGCAAAGATGCCGTGATTTTTCGCTGATAAACGTCTGAAGCGCGCCATGTTGCGCGGGAATCATCTAAGCATATAACCACAAAACACTTGGATGCATCGGTACCAAGCGGTAACATCGCGACCTTTGGCGCTGTGCCGGCCGGTCATCGTTTTCTCCCTTTCCCGCATCATGTCCGTTGACGTCTCCTTGTCTTCCGTCGCGTCCGCACACGCGAGCCCTGCGGCATCGTCCGCTTCTCCTGCCAAAGCTGCTGCCGGTCCCGCAGTGATCCGCTCGGCCGCCGATGTCGCGCAACTCGTCAACGAGGGCGGCGCCCGCGTGTCCAACGCGCGCTGGATTGTGGCCATCGCCCTTGGCGGTGTCTTCCTCGATGCCTACGACCTCGGGGCACTGGCGTTCGGGCTGAAAGACGTGGCCCGCGAATTCCATCTCACACCGGCGGGCACGGGCATGGTGGCATCGGCCATCACGTTCGGTGCCATTGTGGGGGCATTCCTCGGCGGCTACTTCACCGACCGCATCGGCCGCTATCGCGTGTTCATGGCCGACATGCTGTGCTTCGTGATCGCCGCCATCGCCTGCGCGTTTGCACCGAACGAGTATGTGCTCGCCGGGGCCCGATTCGTGATGGGGCTGGGCGTCGGTATCGACTTGCCGGTGGCAATGGCGTTCCTCGCCGAATTCTCGAAGCTCAAGGGACGAGGCAATAAAGCCGCGCGCGTCGCGATGTGGTGTCCCACCTGGTACGCGGCAATCTGTGCATCGTATCTGCTCGTGCTGCTGTGCTATTCGGTGTTGCCTTCGTCGCACAGCGCATTGTTGTGGCGAATCATCCTCGGCTTCGGTGCGATTCCTGCGCTGGCGATCATCGCCGTGCGCAGCCGCTACATGAGCGAATCCCCCGTGTGGGCGGCGAATCAGGGCGATCTCGAGGGGGCGGCAAAGATCCTGAAGCGTTCCTACGGCATCGATGCCGTGGTGGCCGCCGACGCGCAGCGCGTGGCGCCGAAGCGCCCGGCCGCATGGAGCAACTACGGTGCCCTGCTCAAGGGTGTGTATCTGCGTCGCACGACGCTCGCGACCATCATCGCCGTGGCCTCGTCGTTCGCATACAACGCGGTGGCGTTCGGGCTGCCTGTGATCATCGCAAGCTTCCTCGCGCAATCGATGCTCACCACGATTCTGATGTCGCTCGCGCTGAACCTGCTGTTCGCCTTCACCGGCGGGTTGCTGGGCGTGCGTCTCGTACCGAAGTTCGGCGCCTGGAAACTGACCGTGCTCGGTTATGCCTTTCAGTTGGCGGCACTCGTTGGCCTTGCGCTGGTTGGCAAGCCGGACGGTGCCGCGCAGGTGGCATGGGCGTTGGGCTTGCTCGCCCTGTTCCTGCTGGGGCAGGGTTTCGGACCGGGGGCGCATTCGATGACCTTCGCGTCGTTGAGCTACCCGACGTCGCTGCGCGGCGTGGGCGTGGGTTTCAATCAGACGCTCATGCGCAGCAGCTCGACCGTTTCGCTGTTCCTGTTCCCGGTGCTGGCGGCAGCGCTCGCCACGAAAGTGTTCTGGGTCATTGCCATCGCGCCGGCCATTGGTTTGCTGGCGCTGCTGGCGATCCGTTGGGAACCGTCGAACTACGACGTCGACGCCGAAGACTTCTGAGCGTCGTCCGCCTGCGGGCGGGCAACCGGGGGCGCTGCAACGGCGCCCGCCAGCATCGGGCGGCTATTGCCGCGAGACCCTGTGACTTGTGACAGGGATCTCCGGCAATTCAGCGCGCCCCGATGTCGGGCGCGAACAGGCGCTCTCGCTTCATGAACGGATCAATGTCGCCCGCCCGGTTGCGCTGGCGCGAGCACAATTTTTTCCCGTTCATCTCGATACACTCCCGCGTCCCCAACGGATTACCGCCTTCGCGCGAAGCCTTCGGCCCGCTGACGGCCGCCTGACCCGCGCCGAATTCGCGCTCGAAGGCACGTTGTGCGACGTTGCCCTGTGCCGATGGCGTATCGCGCGGCGCAGCGCGCTGCGACTGGTCGGTGATCGCACGCTCGGTGCTCGCGACCGGCGACGAGGCGTTCGACGAGGGGCGTGCGGCTGCGTCCCGCGCGATGTCGGCGCGCCAGTCAAGGATCGGGGCACTCAATGTCGGGGCAGGGCGTTCCTGACCCTGGGCAGGCTGTGCGGGCGTGGCCGGCATTGGGGGTGAGGGAGTCTGCCGTTGTGGGATTGCCAGTGCCGGCGCGCGGAGCTCCGCTGGCGTGCCGCCTCGGCGCGGCGCTTTGGCGACGGACGGGGAGTGGAGCGCGGGGCTTTGTGAGGCTGGTGGGGCTGGCGGTGCGGGCGGTTTGATGAGCGCGACCTGCATGGCCGTGCGCCCGGACGAATTGCCGCCAAGGTCGACGGTCTGCCAAGCGGCGGCGATCCAGACACACCAGTGCAGTGCCAGTACCGCAGCCGCGACCCACCAGACGCTGCGCGGCAGGCGAGCCTCAATGGCGCGGGACGGCGAGCGCCCGGCGAACGACGATGCGTGACGTGCGAAGGCCAGATCGGTTGAGCTAAGGGGTGTGAGCGACAAGGGCGGGCAGGAATGCTGTCGAAAACCGGACGGGGTGTTTGCATTCTGGCATGCGCTTCGCGCCGGGACAGACCAGCCCCGGCACTTTGTGCCATGTCCTCGAAAAAACGGCGCTTCGAACGAAGCGCCGTGCCCCTGATTGCGCTGCCGGTGTTAATGCGACGCGATGCCGGGTGGCATTGTTGGGTGAAGTGAGTGCTGGCTCAGCTGGGGCGTGACGATGTGCGGCCGGTCAGCGCGGCACCCCCGCCCATGATGTAGTTCTCGAGCTGATCGATGGTGAACTGCTGTTCCGTGATGATGGCCTTGACCAGATCGCCGATGGACAGCAGGCCGACCAGTTCGCCGTCTTTCATGACAGGCAGGTGACGAATGCGGTGCTCCGTCATCAGGGACATGCAATCCTCGTTGGTCTGATCGGGGCTCACGTAGCGCACGGCCGAGGTCATGACGTCGCGTATCGGGGTATTGACCGACGTGCGTCCCATGAGCGCCACCTTGCGGGCGTAATCGCGCTCGGTGAAGATGCCGACGATCTTGCCGTCGTCATCACTGACCAGCACCGCGCCGATTCGCGCTTCGGCCATCAGGGTCAAGGCATCGAGGACCGAATCGGTCGGGCGCACCTGGTACACCGTGTCGGCCGATTTGGACTTCAGGATCTGAGCGACTGTTTTCATGGTCTTCCTCCTGCGGGCTACGGGTACTTACAGCATAGTTGAGTGCTCGTCGCGCGTCATGCCCGCATTGTCCCCGAGTGACTCGTGCGGCGGCAGTCCCGCGCCGGGGCCGTCAGGCGAGCGCATTGGTGCATTGCGCCACAAATGGGCGACAAAAGCCTGCAAAAGGGCTTGTCATCGCTATATTTTTCCCACGGGCGACGTAGAAAGGCGTATCCTAGCGGGATCGGCGAAAATTCGCCGATCATCGCCTGACGATCGCGAAATGCTTTATCGGCGCCGCTGACAGCCATGTCCTGCGAGCCGGATCACTCGCTGTGCCGATGACGCAGACCCTACGGTCTTCGCCCTCCCGACACGCACTGCTCGTCATTGTGGCACTGCCGCAATGTGCCTTGCTCCTTCGAACCATCGCCGCTTTTCGGTGCGCCGTCATGCCTTCGTGGCCGGTCCATCGGGTAGGCTCCTTTTGGCGTTCGATGTGCACTCCGTCAAAGACAGGGTGCGGCGAGGGTATTGGCGAACGAACCTTCAGTAACACCGGTGCTGCGCCCTCGCGAGCGGCACCCTCAAGAGGACACGATATTGGCCAAGGAAGAACTGATCGAATTCAGCGGACACGTCTCGGATGTGCTGCCGGACAATCGCTTTCGCGTAACGCTCGAAAACGGCGTGGAAGTGATGGCATATGCGAGCGGCCGCATGCAGAAGAACCGCATCCGCATTCTGGCGGGTGACCGCGTGACGCTGGAAATGTCGCCCTATGACCTGAGCAAGGGCCGCATCAACTACCGTCACAAGAATTAAGTCAGCGAAGACGTCTGGCTTTTGCGCGCAAGTCGTTGCCCGTCGCGGGCATAGCCATGCCGCGCATAGAAGCGATGTGCGGCGACCCGATGGTCGCTGCTCGTCACTTCGAATTTCTCGCATCCCTGCTCGTTGAACCACGCGTGCGCGGCCGCCATCAGCGCGTGCCCGACGCCAGAGCCTCGCACATTCTCCTCCACGACCAGCGCTGTAATGCGCCCCAGACGCCCCGCCAGATGAAACATGGTGAGCGCGTGCAATCCCATGCATCCCACGATTCGACCGTGTTCGTCCACCGCGACGAAGGCCGCGTCGTCGCCATTTGCCGCTGACAGCGCGATATTGCGCCGAACGATATCGAGCGGTGTGTCGTAGCCCAGTTGTGCGAGCAATGCAACGATGCGCGGTGCGTCCTCGTCGAGGGCGCGGCGAGTGCTGGGCGTGGGTGTGGTCATGTCAGAGTTGTTCGAAACGGTCGAAACGGCGGCCGGTGTACTCCACTTCGCTTTCAAATTCCGTCACGCGCGCGCCGGGCGGCCCGTGGCGCATCCATTCGAGCATCTTGTCGACCTGATCGGGCGTGCCCTGCACCGTTGCGAGGATGTCGCCCTCGGGCAGTGCCTGCACCCAGCCGCGCACCCCGATCAGATGCCCCTCGCGCACCGCCGCCTGCCGATAGCCGACGCCCTGGATCTTGCCGCGCAAACGGACGACAACGGTTTCGAGCGAGGAACTGGGCGAAAGTGACTTCATGGCAGCGAATAACAGGAGAGCAAGCAAGAGAACAAACGAGACCACCGATACGGGAGCGCGAAAGACCGCGGCTCGGGGCTGGGCGATTGTAGCGTCATCGCGTGACGACCACGCTCGCTTTTGCCTCGAATGCGCCGTTGCCGCTTATGCCGCGTTCGCTGCCTACGCCGTGCGAGGCACCAGACGCAGGCGCGTGATCTCCGACGGCGCGCCGAACCGCTTGGGCGGTCCCCAGTAGCCCGTGCCCCGGCTCACATAGATCGCGAGTTGCTTGAGTCGGTGCAGGCCGTGCACGTAAGGCTGTTGCAGCGGCACGAAGTACATCCACGGCCAGAATTGTCCGCCGTGTGTGTGTCCGGAGAGTTGCAGGTCGAAGCCGGCCTCTTGCGCTGCGGACGCACTGCGGGGCTGGTGGGCGAGCAACACGCGCGGCACCCCTGCGGGGGCGCCCGCCACGGCAGCCTGCGGATCGCTGCGCTTTTCCGGATCGAAGTGATGGGCGGTGAAGTCCGTCACGCCTGCCACCGTGAGCGACGCGCCTTCGTGCTCGAGCACGACATGTTCGTTTTCGAGCACGGTCAGGCCGATGCGCCGCAATTCCTCGACCCATGCCGGCGCACCCGAGTAGTACTCGTGGTTGCCCGTGCATACATAGGTGCCGTGGCGTGAGTTGAGTTGCGCGAGCGGCGCGATGTGATCGCGCAACGCCGGCACGCCGCCGTCGACCAGATCGCCGGTGATGGCGACGAGATCCGGCTTGAGTTCGTTGGTGGCTTCGACGATGGCCTCGATGTAGCGGCGACGAATCGTCGAACTGACGTGAATATCGCTCAACTGCACGATCGTGAACCCGTTGAGTTCGGGCGGCAGGTTGGCGATGGGGACATCGACGTCGACCACGCGTGCGAGGCGCCGTGCGTTATAGAAGCCCAGCAGTGTGGACAACGCGGTGAGGCCCAGCACGATGACGGCAGAACGCGTCACGAGTTGTTCGTCGAGAACGGAGAAGGCCATCGCCACGCCCAGCACGATGTCGCGCAGCAGCGTGAGCACGAATAGCGACGAGAAGATGCCGATGGCGGTCATGCCGCTCCACGTGAGCAGTGTCGCCAGCGGCTCGCGCTGGATGGCGCGGCTCATCAGCCCCAGAGGAATCAGGACGGTCGAGGCGACAAGCCACGCGCCGCCGAGCACCTTCCAGCCGAGGGCAACCGGCAGCGGCGTCAACAGCCGCCAGCCGATGTACGCATGCAACAGCGCGATGATGGCGAGCATCAACCAGCGCGGACGTGCGGGTAATGTGCGTCGCGACGACTTGCCGTGCGCGTGCGCCCCCACCGAAGGGGGCTGCGATGCCTGTGAGGCGTGTGAGGGTTGCGACATAGCTTGGTCTGGTCGGAATTCGGGGGCGGACGTGGCCGTTATGCGGGCGTCGTGCGCAATTGCAAGAGCCGGTAAAAAATTACGCCGGTGGCGCCGGGTACTTCTGCGCGTTCATCACGAGCTTCTCGGCCACTGCCCGGTTCAGGTCGACACCCAGCACCGACGACAGTCGTACGAGATACATGGCGATATCGGCCAGTTCCTGCTCGACGTGTCGCGCCTCGCTCGTCTGCATGACGGCGCTGGCTTGGGCATCGGTGTGCCACTGGAAGATTTCGACCAGCTCGGCAACTTCGACGGACAACGCCATCGCAAGGTTCTTCGGCGTGTGATGCCGGTGCCAGTCGCGCGCATCGGCGAACGCATGCAGGGCGGCTTCCAGTCCCGTCGTGTCGATGAGGCGGTCGTTCGCGACATGGGCATCGGCGTTGCCGGAGACAGCGGATTGCTTCGGGGCAGCGGACATGAGAGGCGGTATTCGGAGGTGGCGGCCGCAAACGGGCTCGGGGACGCGACAAAAAGGCGCAGGAACGAGGTATGGTAGCGCGTTGGTGCCAGAAGCGCCGTGCACCGCCCCGATCCCTGCCGGACCCATATCCCTTGGACAGCACTCCCTCCGATCCCGTCGTCGCGCCGGCGTTACCGCTGGACACACTCGAAACGCGCGCAACCGCCGAG
The DNA here is from genome assembly GCF_000807775.2 of Pandoraea fibrosis. Taxonomy (NCBI): domain Bacteria; kingdom Pseudomonadati; phylum Pseudomonadota; class Betaproteobacteria; order Burkholderiales; family Burkholderiaceae; genus Pandoraea; species Pandoraea fibrosis. The sequence goes on from NZ_CP047385.1 coordinate 1,308,572, forward strand.
CCGTCGGAACTGCCCGGGCCGATGTCATACCGTGTCACGCTGCTGCCATCCGGCTGGCAGTTCGATGCGGCAGCCGACACACCGATCCTGCTGGCGGCGCAGACGGCGGGCATCAAGCTGCCGAGCCTGTGCCGCAACGGCACTTGCCGCGCGTGCCTGTGCCGGGCGCAGACTGGCGGCGAGCCCGCACCGGTGGCTTATCGAATCGAATGGCCGGGGCTGTCGCGCGAAGAGAAGGGGGAGGGCTGGCTGCTGCCGTGCTGTGCTTACGCGCGTGCCGACCTCGTCATCGACGCGCCCGACGCCACCCTTTGTTAAACTTGGCGCTATCTGGCGCTCGCCCCCGAGCCGTCATAACCGTTTCAGGATCAGGAAAGCCGAATGGCACAGTACGTATTCAGCATGAACCGCGTGGGCAAGATCGTGCCGCCCAAGCGTCACATCCTCAAGGACATCTCCCTGTCGTTCTTCCCGGGCGCCAAGATCGGCGTGCTGGGCCTGAACGGTTCGGGCAAATCGACGCTGCTCAAGATCATGGCCGGTGTCGACAAGGAGATCGAGGGTGAAGCGATTCCGATGGCGAACCTGAACATCGGTTATCTGCCGCAGGAGCCGCAGCTCGATCCGGAACAGACGGTGCGCGAAGCCGTGGAAGGCGGCATGGGCGAAGTGTTCGAAGCTCGCACGAAGCTCGACGAGATTTACGCCGCCTACGCCGAACCGGATGCCGACTTCGACGCGCTCGCCGCCGCACAGGCCAAGTACGAAGCGATCCTCGCCGCGAGCGATGGCAATAACATCGAGCAAACGCTGGAAGTGGCCGCCGACGCGCTGCGCCTGCCGCCGTGGGACGCCAAGATCGGCGTGCTCTCGGGCGGTGAAAAGCGCCGCGTGGCGCTGGCCCGCCTGCTGCTCTCGAAGCCGGACATGCTCCTGCTCGACGAACCGACCAACCACCTGGACGCCGAATCGGTCGACTGGCTCGAACAGTTCCTCACGCGCTTCCCGGGCACCGTGGTGGCCGTCACCCACGATCGCTACTTCCTGGATAACGCCGCCGAGTGGATTCTTGAACTCGACCGTGGTCACGGCATTCCCTAGAAGGGCAACTACAGCTCCTGGCTCGACCAGAAGGAGCAGCGCCTGAAGCAGGAAGAGTCGACCGAGTCGGCCCGTCAGAAAGCGCTGAAGAAGGAGCTGGAGTGGGTGCGTCAGAACCCGAAGGGCCGTCAGGCGAAGTCGAAGGCGCGTCTTGCCCGGTTCGACGAACTGAACAGCCAGGAATACCAGAAGCGTAACGAAACCCAGGAAATCTTCATCCCGGTGGGTGAGCGTCTGGGTAACGAGGTCGTCGAATTTAAGAATGTGTCGAAGGCTTTCGGCGACCGTCTGCTGATCGACGACCTGAGCTTCACCGTGCCGCCCGGCGCGATCGTGGGCATCATCGGCCCGAACGGCGCCGGCAAGTCGACTTTCTTCAAGATGCTCACAGGCCGTGAGCAGCCGGACAGCGGTGAGATCAAGGTGGGGCCGACGGTCAAGATGGCTTACGTCGACCAGAGCCGCGACGCGCTGGACGGCACCAAGACCGTGTTCGAAGAGATCTCGGGCGGCGCCGACGTGCTGACGGTGGGCAAATATGAAACGCCCTCGCGTGCCTATATCGGCCGCTTCAACTTCAAGGGCTCGGACCAGCAGAAGCAGGTCGGTTCGCTCTCGGGTGGTGAGCGCGGCCGTCTGCACATGGCCAAGACGCTGATTTCCGGCGGCAACGTGTTGCTGCTCGACGAACCGTCGAACGATCTGGACGTCGAAACCCTGCGTGCACTCGAGGATGCGCTGCTCGAGTTCGCCGGTTGTGTGATGGTCATCTCGCACGATCGCTGGTTCCTCGACCGTATCGCTACGCATATTCTGGCCTTCGAAGGCGACTCGCATGTCGAGTTCTTCCCGGGCAACTATCAGGAGTACGAGGCGGACAAGAAGAAGCGCCTCGGCGAGGAGGCCGCAAAACCGAAGCGAATCCGCTACAAGCCGATCGCGCGGTAATGCAGGAAAAGGCGCCGCAAGGCGCCTTTTCTGTTTGAACGGTGGTTCGGCGGGTTCGCTGCAACTGACTTGCCGTCCACAACCGTGTTCGACGTGCCATGCCGACGCACAGTGCGCGGCATGGCTCGCCATTTTGACGAATCAGGAGTGTGCAAATGAGCCAGTCAGTGAATCAGTTGAATGGGAAAGTCGCCGTGGTGACCGGTGCCGCCAGTGGTATCGGCAAGGAAATCGCGCTCACCCTCGCGCGTGCCGGCGCCGCCGTGGCGATTGCCGATCTGAATCAGCAGGGCGCCGACGCCGTGGCCGAAGAGATCAAGGCGGCCGGTGGCAAGGCCCTCGGTGTGGCGATGGACGTGACCAACGAAGAGGCGGTGAACAGCGGCATCGACAAGGTCGCGGACACCTTCGGCTCGGTCGACATCCTGATCTCGAACGCGGGCATTCAGATCGTCAATCCGATCGAGAACTATGCGTTCTCCGACTGGAAGAAGATGCAGGCCATTCACGTCGATGGCGCGTTCCTCACGACCAAGGCGGCGCTCAAGCACATGTACAAGGATGACCGTGGCGGCATCGTGATCTACATGGGGTCGGTGCACTCGCACGAGGCGTCGCCGCTCAAGTCGGCCTATGTGGCTGCCAAGCATGCGTTGCTGGGGCTTGCCCGCGTGCTCGCCAAGGAAGGCGCGAAGCACAATGTGCGCTCGCACGTCATCTGCCCGGGCTTCGTGCGCACGCCGCTCGTCGACAAGCAGATCCCGGAGCAGGCCAAGGAATTGGGCATTTCGGAAGACGACGTCATCAAGAAAGTCATGCTGGGCGGCACGGTCGATGGTGTGTTCACCACAGTCGACGACGTGGCGCAAACCGCGCTTTTCCTCGCCACATTCCCGACCGCCGCTTTCACCGGACAGTCGTTTGTGGTGAGTCACGGCTGGTTCATGCAGTAAGCAAGCAGTTTCACCCGCGCCGGCGACGTGATGCGCCGGCGCTGCCTTCAGGTCATCAGCTTCAGGAAGTCTCAGGAGAACGGTCATGACGGCCAATCCGCCGAAAGTCCCCAAACGCGCCATCGATCTGCCGCCTTACGAGACGGTCGCACTCGTCTTGCAGGGCGGCGGGGCACTCGGGGCCTATCAGGCGGGGGTGTATGCCGGGTTGTTCGAGGCCGGCATTGCACCGAACTGGATCGCGGGGATTTCCATCGGTGCGCTCAATACGGCGGTCATTGCCGGCAATGCGCCGGAGCGTCGCGTGGCGCAGCTCGAAGCGTTCTGGCGCACGATTTGCGAGCCCGCCGTATTTCCGCCGCTGCCCGCACCGTTCGAAGCCGCCATCCTCAATGGTCCCGAGTCGGGCCGCATCGCCTACAGTGCGTGGCAGGCATGGCGCGCCATGGTCGAAGGTCAGAAGGGCTTCTTCACGCCGCGCTGGCCACAGCCGCTGCCCACCGCCATGGGTGATCCGGCGCATGCGAGCTACTACGACACGTCGGCACTGCGCAGCACGCTGGAGCGCTTCGTCGACTTCGACCGTATCAATTCGCGGGAGATTCGGGTGTCCGTCGGTGCCGTCAATGTGCATACGGGTAACTTCGTCTACTTCGACAACACGCGTGAGGTGTTGCGCGCGGAACACTTCATGGCGTCCGGTGCGTTGCCACCGGGGTTCCCGGCCGTGGAAATCGACGGTCAGTTTTACTGGGATGGCGGGCTGGTGTCGAACACGCCGCTCTCGGAAGTGCTGGGCACCTCGCCACGGCGCGACACGCTCGCCTTTCAGGTCGATCTATGGAGTGCGCGGGGGCCGCTGCCCGACAACCTGAACGACGTGGCCGATCGGCAGAAGGATATTCAGTTCTCGAGCCGCACGCGTCTCGTCACCGACAATCTGCAACGCGCTCAGCACTATCGTCGCGTCTTGCGTGAGGTGCTCGAACGGGTGCCTGCCGATGTGCGCGCCCGTGATCCGTGGTGTCACGCCGCAGAGGAGATCGCCTGTAGCAAGCGCTACAACGTCATTCAGTTGATTTATCGGAACAAGGAGTACGAGGGGCACTACAAGGATTATCAGTTCGGCTTGTCCACCATGCTCGATCACTGGGCGAGCGGTCTCGACGATGTACGTCGCACGCTCGCGCATCCCGAATGGCTCACGATGCCCAACGGCACGTCCGGCTTCATCACGCACGATATTCATCGTCACGAAGTCGTCTGACGCGGCCCGCAGCCTCGCGATCCATCCCCCTGCATGACCACTCCTGCGGCGTGCCCCCCGACACGCCGCAGGGCCCTGCAATCGGCGCCGATTTCGCACCGGTACTGCACTAAAACTTCCCCGGGCATCGCCTTCGATTACTGCGCCAGTGCGGTTTCGAGGCGCAATTTGAGCGGTTGCAGGTCGAGCAACATTGCGGTGCGCGCGGCGCCGTCTGTCGCAGGCAACTCGACGGCTTCGCGCATGTCGTTGCGCATTTCATGTGTGGCCCGGCCGAGCAACATCGCGGGTACCGGCAGCTTGTCGGCTTCGTCGAGGGTGACGATGTTCTCGATGGCGTCGACGAGCAATCCGAACTTGTCCTTGCCGTGTTCGATGACGAGAATCTTGCGCGTCTGGGCTTCGTCTTGCGGCGGCATGCCGTACAGCGTGCGCAGATCGACGATGGTGACCAGTTCGCGTCGCAGATTGAGCATGCCGCGCACGAACGCAGGCGCGCCTGGTGCGGGGATGACGTCCGGCGAATCGTGAATGATCTCTCTCAATTGGTCGAGACGCACCGCCAGCATGTGTTGCAGACGGAACGACACGTAGGCGTGACGCGTGCCACGCGCCGACTTCGCACCGTTCCCCCGCCATGCCGCATCGCCGGCCTTCGCGCGCTGTGCGCTGTCGGCCTCGCGATACAGGTCACGGTGGCCGCGTGTGAGTTCAAGCACCTGTGAATGTGTGAACAGTTCGTCGGCGTTGAGCAGCACGATGTCGTCGGCGGGCTCGCGGGCAATGCATCCCGAGAAGAGCTGCGCATGCGAGGCGCTGAACGACGGCATGGCGAGCACCTCGTCCGCGTAATACGTCACGATGTTGTCGACGGCGTCCACCAGCAAACCGAAGTGCACATCTTCCTGTTTGACGATCAGAATGCGCCGCGGGTCCGACGCCGTGCCGGCAATGCCGGGCTCCGGGCGGCTCGCGTGCAAGCCGAGGAAATGCGCGAAGTCGACGACCGGGACGACCGTGCCGCGCAGGTTGAGCATGCCGACGCAAAACACACTGGCGAGCGCCGAGCTCTGCAATTCGGGGATGCGGATGATTTCGCGAATTGCACTCATCGGCAACGCGAGGCGAGAGTGCTCGACGGTGAACGACACGCACTGCAATCGCTGACGTTGCTGGCGGCGCTGTGGCGCCGTGAGTGCCTGACGTGCGAGCAACTGCGGCATGTTCTCGATGTGAACGAGGGCGGCCGGTGCCAGGATCTGGAGAATGCGGTCGCCGCCGTCGAGTTTGATGGCGCCGCAGACCACCTGCGGCGCCGTGTGCGACGGGTCGTACTCGAACCCGGTGCGTTGCGAGGCGCGCACGCGCAGGATTTCGCTCGTCGTGTCGAACAGCAATCCAACGCGCACGCCATCGACGTCGACGATCGCGATTTTCTCGGTGACGGGCGCGACCGTGGTCGGTGCCGCCGACGCGATCGCGAGCAATGGCTTCAGATCGACGATGGGAATGAGGGTGCCGCGCAGGTTGAAAAGCCCCAGTAGAAACGGTGGCGAGAGCGGCACCGGTGTCACGCGCGCCGGGTAGTTCACCACTTCCTGCAAGGCGGCGATGGGCAGCGCGAATTCCACGTCGCCCAGATGAAACGAGCCGAAGACTTCAATATCGTCCGGGTTCGACGGACGCGCGGCGGGTGGCGTGCGAACGGCTGCGCTGCCGGCAGCGGTGGCCGACGCCTCGCCCCGAACGTCGAGCGGCAGCGTGGCCGCAGCGCCATCACCGGGAGATGGCGCGTCGCGCAGACGTGTCGTCGTTGTGCCGGGCGTCACGCCGTAACCTGCAAGACGCCCGGCGTCGCTCCCGAGGTTGCGCCCGAAGGCGGCATATCCCTGATAGGGCGACACCGTGGGCGGCAGCACGGTCGTGCCCGCGACGATGTCGCGATGCAAAAAGGGAAATCCTGGCGTGCGTGCATTCATGATTCCCGTCCCACAAGTCGAAGCGCGGGGCGACGCGGCACCGCAGCGCCCCCATTGGAACCGATCGTGCGCACATGGAACGTGTGATTCGCACAGTCGATGGTCAGTTGGCGCCCGATCTCGCCGCCGACTTCGACGTGCACGATCGGGATGCCCGTCTCGGCAATCAACGCCTGCGCCATATTGGCGTTGGCGACACCGATCAGCCCGTGCCGCGCGGGGGGCTGGTGCGGCATCATGTTGCCGCCGCCCGCGATCACGGCTTCGATTTCGCCGCGACGTGCGCTGTCGGCTTTCATCAGCGCGAGCAGCGAAGGCACGGCTTGCGACACATACTTTGCGCCGATGGCGAGCGTGGGATTCGGTGCCTCGGGCAGCAGGCAGTGCGCGAGCCCATAGAGTCCGCGCGAGCGCCACATCAGACCGATGCCTACGCACGAGCCGAGGGTGGCGCGCAGCACGTCTTCGCCGCGCCCGATGCGCACCTCGCCCATCAACACCTGAATGTCATGCGACGGCCCCATTTGATGCTCCCTGATTCCGGTAAATGAGCGGTTGCTCAAACTGATAGCCGGTCGAGAGCCGCGCAAGCGACTCGGATTCGCCGACGATCAGCACGCCTTCGGGGGCAAGCGTGCGGCGTACGTTCTCGAGAACGCGTTCCTGATCGGCTGTCTCGAAGTAGATGAGCACGTTGCGCAGCATCACGAGATCGAAGGCCTCACGACGCGCCATGCGCTGATAGAGGTTGTGTTCGGCAAACGTGATGTGGGCGCGCAGTTCCGGTGCCACGGCGAACCCGCCGGCATTCGGACGGAAGTACTTGGCGAGCATGGCCGGGCGTTGCTGTTTCAGGCCGTCGATGCTGCGCCCGCCGTAGTTGCCGGCGATTGCCACGGCCAGCACCTGACTGGAAATGTCGGTGGCGTGGATCTGGTATTGGAAGCCCGGGTGCCGCGCGCGGAATTCTTCACAGACCATGGCGGCCGAGTACGACTCCTCGCCGGAAGAGGCGGCCGCCGACCACATCCGGAAGATTCGCCCGGGATTCGCAGCGCGCCAGCGCGGCAAATAGTGCTGAGAGAAATAGTCCCAGACGCGTGGCGTGCGAAAGAAGGTGGTCTCGTTTGTCGTGACCAGATTCACGAAGTTGCGCACCTCGTCCGGGGTGTTTTCAAGCAACGCGAGATAGTCGCGGTAGCAACGTAGCGAGAGCGTGCGCAGGCGAGGGCGTAACCGGCCCTGCAACATCGTCCACTTCTTCTCGTTCATCGAGATACCGGTGTGCCGGTGAACGGCGCGCAGCAGCGCCAGTTGAGTACCGGGATCGGCGTCGGCTTCGATTTCCATATCGGGCCCTCTTGGCGGACGTGTGATCCGGCTCCGCGCGCTCGGACAGAACCGGATAGTGCTGGCGGGCGACCGGGGCGCGAGCCGGCGGTCGCCACGGGGGAGTGCTTACACCTTGAATCGCGATACCGTGCGGTCGAGTTCTTCCGCCCCCTGATTGAGGCCGGTGGTTGCCTGGGCGATCGTTTCGCAGGCGCCTGCGGACTTTTCCGTCTCTTCCGCAACGTGCTGAATGGCGAGACTCACTTCGCGCGCGGCAACGAGTTGCTCTTCGGCAGCGCACGAAATTTCGGAGATTGCCTGCGTGGTGCGAGACACCCCGCCGACGATCTTCTCGAACGCCTCGCCGGCCTGCCGCGACACTTCGCTCCCCTGCGCGACACGCTTGGTCGACTCGTTGATGAGTTTGGAGATCTCTTTGGTCGCTTGCGACGAACGCTCGGCGAGCTTGCGCACTTCGTCGGCCACGACCGAGAAGCCGAGACCGTGCTCGCCCGCACGCGCCGCTTCGATGGCCGCATTGAACGCGAGCAGGTTGGTCTGCCCGGCAATCTCGCCGATCACTTTCACAATCTCGCTGATGTCTTCCGACGACTTGTTGATCAACTCCATCGCCTCGACCGAGCGGGCAATGGCGCGGGCCCCGGTTTCGGCTTCCTGTTGCGTCGACTTCGCGAGCTGATCGGCGCCCTTGGTGTTGTCGGCAATCGAGTTGATCGACGCGGTGAGTTCCTCGATGGACGCGTTCATCTCTTCGACCGTCGCCCCCAGCGCCTGCGCACCGGTGGCAACGGTATTCGCGCGATCGGCAATGTCGCGCGACGCGCCCGAGAACTCACCCGCGGAATTGACCACCTTGCCGATCACGCCGCGCAGATCGTCCATCATGTGACGAATGCCGTCGGCCAACTGATCGATGGGGTCGTTGCCCGCGACGGCAATGTCGCCGGTCAGGTCGCCCGCGGCCGCACGATTGACCGTGTCGAGCAGCAACGCCACCTTGCGTTGGTCTTCCTCGGCACGGCGCTTCACGCTCGCTTCCAGTTCGACCTGCTGTGTGATGTCGGTGGCGAACTTCACGACTTTGTAGGGGCGTCCGTTCGCGTTGAGGATCGGGTTGTACGTCGCCTGAATCCAGATCTCACGTCCACCGTGCCCGATGCGCTTATAGCGGCCAGAGTCGAACTCGCCACGATTGAGCTTGGCCCAGAAGTCGTGATACGTCTGCGAGGCGGCGTATTCCGGCTCGCAAAACAGTCGGTGGTGCTTGCCGCGAATTTCGTCGAGCGAGTAGCCGAGCGTTTTCAGGAAGTTGTCGTTGGCCGTGATGACGGTGCCGTCGAGATTGAACTCGATGACCGCTTGCGCGAGATCCATCGCCCGCACCTTGCCTTCGAATTCGGCCTGACGTGCCCGGTCGGCGGTGATGTCGGTAGCGAACTTGATGACTTTGTACGCCACGCCGTTAGCGTCGAAGACCGGGTTGTACGACGCCCGAATCCACACCTCGCGGCCACCTTTGCCGATGCGTTTGTACTCGCCCGCATCGAATTCGCCGCGGCCGAGCTTGGCCCAGAAGTCGCGATAGGCGTCAGATGCCGCGTAGTCGGTCTCGCAGAACATGCGGTGATGCTGACCCTGAATCTCGTCGAGTCGATAACCGAGTGTTTGCAGGAAGTTGTCGTTGGCGTGCAGGACGCGGCCCTGCAAGTCGAATTCGATGACGGCCTGCACGCGATTGAGCGCGGCGCTGACGGCCTGTAGTTCTTGCTGTTCCATCTGGAATTCAGGCGTGGCGATTTCCATGACCTTCTCCCCTGATACGCTTGCCCCGGCGCGTGTCGTGCGTCCGTCACGAAAGGGATGCTGCGGTGTGCCCCGTAGTTGGCGCGCAGTCCTCTATAGACGCGATTACGACAGCGCAATAGGCAACTTGAGATCAGTGCCTACCCGCATATTGTTTTTGCGGAGATTCGCAAAAAACGTCGGAAACCGCGTCGAATAAGGATTTAAAGATAAAGGAATGACGCGCGAAGTCGACGCTGTTATAGCGTCGATTCATTTCAAACGCATAAATGAAATAAACAATCGGTATGCGCCTGCACGTTGGCGGTGCAGGAATTTGACGCGATCCCATGTCCGAGACATGGCGACACGGTGAATCGGAAGATCGGTGAAAAAGACCTCCTCCCGCGTCTGAAACGGGAGGAGGTTGGACTCAAAGTCGCACTCTTCGGGGCAATTGAAAGGGCGACATTCTTCACTATGCAATCCCCGTGCCAGACCGGGAGATATCCGCAAACCCCCGTCGTTATTGGCTTCTGGCGCGCCCTGGTGACGCGATGTTACGGCCACACAAGAGGCGTGTTACGTAACAAAGTGCGACACATTCCCGGTTTGGCAACCTTCGCTTACACGGCTTACAGACGCGTGATGGGCTTCCTACAGGCACGACGATATAAAGAAGACGAACGGATTCACGTTCCATCACCAGGAGTCAGATCATGAAGTTCGTCGTTGCTGCGCTGCTTGCCGTCACCCTTGCCGGATGTGTTGTTGTTCCGGCACGGCCGTATTACGGAGGGTATTACGGGCATCCGTGTTGCTATCGCTATTAATGCGTGAAAGAGGTTTTGCGCGATAAAAATCGATACCCGGAGACGAGAAATGCAGATGAAATGTCATCAATGAACAGGGAGCCACGCATTTTCGGAATCCGATAAAAAAGCCCCGCAGGTTTTACCCTGCGGGGCGATGCTTCTCGCTGGTCGCGAACTTGCGTCATCGTCGAGACGAAGTCCGCGACGCGCTGCCTGGATCGAATCAGCGGCGGTGATGCCAGTCGCGGCGATCGTAGTCGCGGCGGTCCCAGCCGCGATCATGGCGCCAGTGGCCTGGAGGCGGGCCACGCCAGTAATGCGGACGTGGCGCGTAGACCACCGGCGGTGGCGGCGCGATGATCATCGGAGGCGGCGCCGCGTAGACCGGCGGCGGCGCATAGACCGGGCCCGGCGCCACGATGGCCGGGCCGGGAATGCCGATGTTCACCGAGACGTCGGTGCGCGCGAACGCACTGTTCGAAGCGAGTCCCGCAGCCATCGCCGTGACCGCCATGAGGGCCGCTGCCGCGATCCGATATTGACCTTGCATCTGTTCTCCCTGTTTTTCGTGTCTGCCGGTGCGCGTTGTCATGAGGCGCACCGGCACGCGATTCGTTGTGCCGATTTTACGATTCGCGTGTGCGGGCCTGTGCTACGGCAGCACTACAGATGTAACAAGGCGTAAGGAAACCTGCGATGACGTTCGCAGGCGAGAGGCATCGGCTGATTCCGGCGATTTAGCGCCGCTCGTGATCTCGCGGGGCGAGAAAACTGGCAGGGCGGCGACCGCGTCGCGCCGACGTCGCAAAGTACGACGGACGCCGCAGGTCGTGCGTGTCGTCCGGCGAGCGCCAGTAGGGGGTGCGCGGCGTGCCGAGCAGGTCCCCCGGCCGGTGCGGCGAGAGCGGCGGCACCGACGCGGGCCACGCGACCTGACGCCAACGGGCGCCGGCGGGCACGACCAGAACCAGCATGACGAAAACGAGCGTCACGACAGCGTAGACGACAACAGGCGAGAGGGTGGTCTCCATGACAAACTCCGGTCGCGAACATGTCACACCACGGGGGGATGCCGCTTGGCGGGCAAAGTGTGGCGTTTTCACTATAGTCCATGCGGCTCTGGCTGGCACTCGGTTGCCGCTACGCGGGTTGCGGGACTACACTACAGACGCAGTTTCCCGAATGCCGTTGCCATGCTGCGCGGCGGCCACGCTGGCGTCAACCGCCACTTCGCTGTCCGGGGGATCGTGATGACTCAGGCCATGCTGGACTCCACTCCCGCCGTCGCGTCGACGGCACCCGTGACCCCTGTGGCCATCGATCACGTCGCGTATCCGAGCTACGACGCGCTTCTCACACACCGCTTCTACGTCGACGTCATGGGCTTCGCGCTCGCTGGCGCACAGACCGGCATGAGCCGACTGTGGGGCAAACCCTATCTGCTGGTGAGCTATCAGATCGCCCCGGGTGAGGCGCTGGCGTTTTTCCATTGCGACGGGCTGGCGCCGAAAGGTCATTCCGACACGCCGGCGACACAGATTCATCACGTCGCGTTGCGCGTGCGCGATCTCGAGGCGCTCGAGCGCTGGAAGTCACGCCTCACCGCGCACGACGTGCCGTTCGCGCTCGAGCGTCACGGCGAGGCAGAGCATCTCTACCTGCTCGATCCGAACGAAATCATGCTGGAATTGTGTGTGCAGACGCCGGAATCGGCGGCCGGACAATTGCACGGGGCGCACGATATCTTGCAGCGCTGGGTCGACGGTGTGAGGTGAGCGGCGGGGAAGGGCTGACAAGTGCCGAGAAGGGCCGGAAAGGGCCGACAAGGCGCCCGGCGAACGCACAGCGCTCAGGCTTCGGTGTCCTTGCCAAGGCCGTCCCAACTCGTGGAGGTCGGGGGCGCAATGCCGAACAGGTCGATCACACGCGAGACCGTATCGTCGACCATGGCGTCGAGCGATGCCGGACGGTTGTAAAAGGCTGGCAGTGGCGGATAGACGATGCCGCCCATTTCGGTGACCGCCGTCATATTGCGCAGGTGCGCGAGGTTGAAGGGGGTTTCGCGCACCATCAGCACGAGGCGGCGGCGCTCCTTCAGGGTGACGTCGGCCGCGCGGGCGATCAGATTGTCCGAGAGTCCGTGCGCGACGCTGGCAAGCGTCTTCATGGAGCAGGGGGCGACGACCATGCCGGCTGTCGAGAACGAACCGCTGGCAATGTTCGCGCCGATCTCGCGCACGCTATGGTAGTGGTCGGCCAGCGCCTGCACATCGGCACGCTCCAGCCCGAGTTCGTGGCGCAGCGTCAGCCAGCCTGCGCTCGATACCAGTAAATGCGTCTCGACGCCGCCCATGGCGCGCAGCCGCTCGAGCAGTCTCACGCCATAGATCGCGCCGGTCGCGCCGGTGATGGCAACGACCAGACGCGCGGGCTGTGGGCTCTGCGTCGATGGCGTCATCGAGGCGGAATTACGCGAGGTCGGCGAGGACCTGCTTGAGTTCGCCGCTCTGGTACATCTCCATCATGATGTCCGAGCCGCCGATGAATTCGCCGCCGATGTAGAGCTGCGGAATGGTCGGCCAGTTGGCGAATTCCTTCACGCCCTGGCGGATTTCCTCGTCTTGCAGCACGTCCACCGTGAACAGATTGTCGACGCCGCAGGCCTTCAGGATTTGCACGGCGCGGCCCGAGAAGCCACACATCGGGAATTGCGCGTTGCCCTTCATGAAGAGCACGACGGGATGTTCGGTGACGATTTGCTGGATACGTTGCTGGGTGGTCATGGTGGAAAAGCCCGTTGGGATGCCGGAAATTCGGCGTATCCGGCATTTTAGCGGTTTTCGGCCGCGTCCGTCGGCGTGTGCTCAGACGCGCCGGCCACCCGTGGTGCGTTCGATACCGGCGAGATCGCGCTCGGAGACGACGTCGGCAAAGCCCGCGGCCAGACAAAGTCCGCGAACGTCGGCGGCCTGATGGTAGCCATGTTCGCACAGCAGCCAGCTATCGGGCAGCAGCCGCGACGGCGCCCCGGCAACGATCGTGCGCAGGGCGGCGAGGCCATCGGCATGGTCGGTCAGCGCGTCGACCGGCTCGAAGCGCAAGTCGCCCTGCGAGAGATGTTCGTCTCCCGACACGATGTACGGCGGATTCGAGACGATGATGTCGAACGGCGCGCTGTCTTCCGGCAACCCTGCGTACCAGTCGCTGGCGACGAATGCGACGCGGGCATCCAGCCCGAGTTGCCGGGCGTTTTCGCGCGCGACGTCGAGGGCGTCGGTCGAACGGTCGAGCGCGATGACCCGGGCGTCGGGCCGGCTGTGGGCGATGGCCAGCGCAATCGCGCCGCTGCCGGTGCCCAGATCGAGCACACGCGGCGCGGTGCGACCTTCGAGTCGCGCCAGTGCCAGCTCCACGAGCAGTTCGGTTTCCGGCCGGGGAATGAGCACCGACGGGCTGACCGTCAGCGTCAGGCCGAAAAACTCCCGTGTGCCGGTCAGATAGGCGATGGGCTCACCCGCCACGCGACGCGTATGCAGAGCGCGATAGACGGCGACGGTCTCGGGCGCGAGCGGCTCGCGGTCGCGCGTGATCAGTTGCGTGCGGGTCCAGCCGAGCACATGCGAGAGCAGGATGCGCGCTTCCTGCGGCGGCAGCCCCGGTTCGCGCAGCAGCGAGGCGACGGTGGTGGCCATCGTGCCGGCGTGCCGAGAATGAGCGTCGCCTGCCCCTTGCGGCATCAGGCAGCCTCGCCCAGCGACGCCAGCAGCTCGGCCTGATGCTCGGTGACGAGCGCGTTGATCATGTCGTCGAGATCGCCGTCCATGATGTATTCAAGCTTGTAGAGCGTGAGGTTGATGCGGTGATCCGTCATCCGCCCCTGCGGGAAGTTGTACGTGCGGATGCGTTCCGAGCGATCGCCCGAGCCGATCAGACTCTTGCGCGTCGCGGCTTCTTTCGCTTGCTGGGCACGCAACTGGCCGTCCTTGATGCGCGCGGCCAGCACCTTGAGTGCCTTGTCCTTGTTACGGTGCTGCGAGCGGTCGTCCTGACATTCGACGACGATACCCGTCGGCAAGTGCGTGATACGCACGGCCGAGTCCGTCTTGTTGACGTGCTGCCCGCCTGCGCCCGACGCACGGAAGGTGTCGATGCGAATGTCCGCCGGATTGATTTCGACTTCGGCGACATCATCGGCTTCCGGCATCACGGCTACCGTACAGGCGGACGTATGAATGCGCCCCTGGGTTTCCGTGGCCGGCACACGCTGCACACGATGACCGCCCGACTCGAACTTGAGACGCGAGTACGCGCCCTGGCCGATCAGACGCACGATCACTTCCTTGTAGCCGCCCAGATCCGATTCGCTGGCCGACATGATTTCGACTTGCCAGCGCTGGCGTTCCGCGTAACGCGTGTACATGCGCAGCAGATCGCCCGCGAACAGCGCCGATTCGTCGCCGCCGGTGCCGGCACGGATTTCCAGAAAGATGTTGCGATCGTCGTTCGGGTCGCGCGGCAACAGCATGCGTTGCAGCGAGCTTTCGATGTCGTCCATGCGAGCGCGGGCATTCGCGGCTTCGTCTTCCGCGAACTCGCGCATCTCGGGGTCGGCCGCCATTTCCTGCGCCGCCGCGACATCGTTCTGGGCGTCGCGGTATTGGCGATATTGCGCGACGACCGGCGCCAGCTCGGCGTGTTCGCGAGTGAGCTTGCGGTAGTTGTCCAGATCGCGCGTGACGTCGCCCTGACTCAATAGCCCATCAAGCTCGACCAGACGTTGCGTCAACTGGTCGAGCTTGGCTTGCATGCTCGCTTTCATCTATTTGTCGGCGTTTCCCGAGGTGCGGAACAGTTCGGGAATGAGGTGAATGATTTGCTCGCGCGAATCGCCGCGCGCCGTGTTCAGCGCGTGCGTCGGGCCGTGCAGGAATTTCTTGGTGAGGGATTGGGACAGGGCTTCGAGCACGGCGGCGGGATCGTCGCCGCGCGCGAGCATGCGCTGGGCACGCTCAAGCTCAGCCAGCCGCATGGCCTCGGCGGTGCCGTGGATGTCGCGGATGACCGGCACGACGCTGCGCGCCTCGAGCCATTGCATGAAGTTCTGTACGCGCGTCTCGATGATCGCTTCGGCTTGCGCGACCGCTGCCTGACGCAGCGCATTGCCTTCGCGCACGACCGCGCCGAGATCGTCGACGGTGTAGAGAAAAACGTCGGTCAGACGGCCGACTTCCGGCTCGATGTCGCGTGGCACGGCCAGATCGACCATGAACATCGGCTTGTGCTTGCGAGCCTTGATGGCGCGCTCGACCGCACCCAGACCGATCAGCGGCAACGTGCTCGCCGTACACGACACGACGATGTCGAACTCGTGCAGGCGTTGTGGCAATTCCGACAACCGGATGGCCGTGCCGCCCAGACGCTCGGCGAGCTTTTCGCCGCGCTCGGCAGTCCGGTTGGCGATGAACAGCGCTTTCGGATTCTGTGCAGCGAAGTGCGTGGCGCACAGCTCGATCATCTCGCCGGCACCGATGAACAGCACCTTTTGTGTGCTGATGCTTTCAAAAATGCGTTGGGCAAGACGCACCGCCGCAGCGGCCATCGACACCGAATGCGCACCGATCTCGGTCTGGCCGCGGACTTCCTTGGCGACCGCGAACGTGCGCTGGAAAAGCTGGTTCAGATACGTGCCCAGGGCGCCGGCCTCGGCGGCTGTGCGCACGGCATCCTTCAACTGGCCGAGGATCTGCGTCTCACCGAGCACCATCGAGTCGAGCCCGCTTGCCACGCGAAACGCATGACGCACGGCGTCGGACTGGGGAAGGGCGTACAGGTGAGGGGCGAGGTCGCCGGCGGGAATGTTGTGGAACTGGGCCAGCCAGTGCACCGCGCGCTCGCGAGCGGCGGTGTCGTCGGTCACGCAATAGATCTCGGTGCGATTGCACGTCGACAGAATGGCGGCCTCGGGGGCGCTCAGTCTGCCGCTATCGGTGCCGGTCCACAGACTCTTCAGGCCTGCCAGCGCCGGCTCGATCCGCTCGAACGGAAACGCCACCCGTTCGCGCAGCGAGACGGGCGCCGTGTGGTGGTTCAGGCCGAGAGCGAGCAGTTGCATGATGTGGGGGATCTGATAGCCCCTGATTATAGCGCGTCGACGCGATCCCCGTTTCGAGGGGCCACATGCGGCGCGCTTCCGGATAGCGTGCTCCATCATGGCGCAGCCGTCCGGTTTTGACAAATAGACATCCCTTATACCCGGCATAGCGCGCCCTGCCGCTGCCGTCGTTTGTTGATATATCAGGGGGGTGTCAAGCGGGACGGGGCCGTTCACGGGGATTGCCGAAACGTCGGGTTTCAAGGCTATACTGCCTTCGGGTTCCCGTCCTTGGAGACACGTCATGGGCATTATCGGCACCATCGTCGTCGGTCTGATTGTCGGTCTTATCGCACGCGCCCTGCATCCCGGCCGGGACAGCATGGGCATCATCATGACCATCATTCTCGGCATTGCCGGCGCGCTGCTCGCCCGCTACGTCGGACAGTTTCTCCACCTCTATACCGAAGGCCAGTCGGCCGGCTGGATCGCCTCCATCATCGGTGCGATCGTGCTGCTGGTGATCTACGGCGCCATCAAGCGCAGCCGCGCGGCCTGACACGACCCACGAGACCCGGTCATGGACATCGTCATCCTTCTGCTCGTAGGACTCGTGGCCGGGTGGCTCGCCGGGCTGGTGGTCGGCGGCAGCTTCGGCCTCATCGGCGACATGGTCGTCGGGGTGATCGGGGCGTTCGTCGGCGCGTGGTTGTTGCGGCATCTGGGTATCGCTGTGGGATACGGCACGCTCGGGCGCATCATCACCGCCACGATCGGCGCGATCGTGCTGCTCGCGCTGTTGCGTCTGGTGCGACGATAGGCCGCACGAGCGGGCCGGAAATCGGGACATTCGCACGGCATCGCCCGGCGCTCACCGGTGGTTCCGTGTCGCATCGGAACAACGTGGGATGGCCGATGCGCGTCGTGCGGGTCTTTCGTCGTCCAAAACCTTCCAAAACCAGAATCCGAACAGGGTTTTGCATGGCGAGGCGCCTTGTGGCATGAGGCTTTGCGGCCTGACGTGGGGCACCGTCAAGCGCGTCATACGCGTTTTCCCGCGTTCGGCTATGCTTGTCGCCATCGCCAGGCCCAAGTCGTCTTGACTACGCGTGCGGCACCGCCGCCACGTTCGATCCCCGTCTTCCGTCTGCTGGCGTGGCTGCCGTGCCTGACAGGGGCGCGGCGGCGCTCCTCGCAAGTTGGTACGCCCGATCCCCCTCATTAAAAGAACACATGTCTGCGACACGCAACTCCATGCGGCCATTCATCGTGGCATCCGTCATGGCGGCAACCTCCATGGTTGCCATCGAAGCCACGATCATTTCGACGGCCATGCCGCAAATCGTCGCCCAACTCGGCGGCCTGAATCTGTATAGCTGGGTCTTCTCCGCCTTCCTGCTCGCGCAGACCGCCATGACCGTGGTGTTCGGCAAGCTGGCCGATCTCTATGGCCGCAAGCCGGTCATTCTCGTGGGCATCGTCGTTTTTCTGGTGGCGTCGCTCGGCGGCGGGCTGGCATGGTCGATGCCGGCGATGATCGCCTTCCGCCTGTTGCAGGGCGTGGGCGCCGCGTGTATTCAGCCCGTGAGCCTCACGATCATTGCCGACTACTACCCGATCAGCGAGCGCGGCAAGGTGCAGGGCTATCTGGCGAGCGTCTGGGCGATCTCGGCCGTGCTCGGCCCGATGCTCGGCGGCATCATCATTCGCGAATTGTCGTGGGCGTGGATCTTCTGGATCAACATCCCCATCGGTTTGCTGGCCGGTGCGGGCTTTATCGCCTATCTGCACGAAGACGCCCCGCGTCAGCGCCCGAGCATCGACGTGCTCGGCGCCGGGTTCTTCACGATTGCCGTGGCGGCGCTGATGATTGCGCTGACCGATGCCAACGCCTTCTCCGACACGCACGTCTGGGGCGGGGTGCTCGCCTGCGCCATCGCGTCGCTGCTGTTCGTCTGGCAGGAACGCCGCGCCAAGGACCCGATGATCTCGTTCGCGCTGTGGAGCCGCCGTCCGATCGCGGCGGCCAACGCGGCGACGCTGCTCTCGGGCATGGTGCTCATGGGGCTGACGACCTTCCTGCCGATGTACGCGCAAGGGGTGCTGCGTCAAACGCCGGTCGTCGCGGGCATGGCGCTCACCATGATCATGGTCGGCTGGCCGATTGGCTCGACACTGGCTGCCAAGACGTTTGCGCGTTTCGGCCTGCGCCGCATTCTCGTGGGCGGCAGCCTGCTGATGCCGGTTGGCGGCATCGTCTTTGCGCTGTTGGGGCCGAGCAGTTCGCCATTACTCGCCGGCTTTGGCTCCTTCCTCATGGGCTTCTCCATGGGCACGGGCAGCGTGAGTGCCCTCGTGCTGATTCAGGAACTGGTCGATCCGTCGCAGCGCGGCAGCGCCACGGCGTCGAACATCTTCTCGCGCAATCTGGGCAGCACGCTGGGGGCGACGCTCTTCGGCGCCGTGCTCAACTTCGGGCTGACGCATTCGAGCGACGTGGGTGTCGTCACCTCCGATCAGTTGCGTCACGTGCTGGAAGACCGCGGCGGGTCGACGGTGGCCGATCAGGCCATTCGCGCGGTACTGCAACATTCGCTGCACCTCACGTTCCTGTCGATCCTGGCAATTTCGGTGGGCGTTGTGCTGTTGCTGCTGCTGGTGCCGACCAACGCCGTGGACCGTTCGCGCGACGCCAAGCGTGAAAAGCCGGAATTCGTGCCGGGCGGACACTGATCGACGCGTTCGTTCATGCGACACAAGAACGGCCGGTGGAGATCCTCCACCGGCCGTTTCTCATGGCTTCATGGCTTCGAGGCTTCAGGGGGACTTAACGCGACGCCTCGGGCACCAGATGCAACCGCGACTCCGTGTCCGCTTCCACGGCTGCGCGCGAGTACGGCAACTTGAAGTACTCGCCATCGAGCCATTTCTGCGCCAGATCGCGATAGTGCGGACTGTCCGGGTTGCCCGATTCGCCGGGCAGGTTCATCGCGCGCGTGTTATCCCAGTTGCCCACATCGACCACGATCCGGAACGACGGCCCGTTCGTTTGCCGGAAGTCGCTCACCCGATACGTCGACTGGTTCGGCGTGAACGGGCTGCCGCCCTTGGGGAGCGGACCGACGTTGAGCTTGGCGCGCATGTCGGCGTCGACGGCGTCGGCGAGCGGGTGCGCGTTCAGATTCGTCTGAAGTTTGCCCCACTGCCACGCACCGGGATCGCTGCCTTGCAGCTTGACCATTTCGCCCCACGCTTCGCCAAGACTTGAGAGCAACACGGCGTCTCGCCTGGCATTGGCGTTCTCGCCGAAGCGGGCCGCAGGCTGTTCGAGCGCATCGAGCATGGCGGCCGGGTCCGGTGCGCCGAAGCTCTCGGCGGCGGCCTTGGGCAGCACGGCGTTCTTGTAAGCGCGGCCCAGATGGCGGCTGAACCAGACTTCCTCGAGCGCAGCCTGAGCGGAGTCTGCGCGCATGTCGGCATCCCAGCCCTTGAGCAGCCTGAGTGCGGCCGCCGTTTGCGGGTCGTCGCTGGAGAGTGGCGTGAGCAACGCCATGAGACGCCGCGCCGGAATCGACACGATGTCGTTTTGCAGGCGTTCCGAGTCCTCGAGGGAGACCTTGTCCTTGGCCTTGAGCACCTCGTCGATGCGGGCATGGCGCGAGCCGTTGGTCCATTCGAAGCCGAGCTTGCGTTCGGCATAGGGGTAGCCGGCCGGCATGTTCATCTCGTTGGACGTCGTGAAGTAGCCGGTCGCCGGGTTATACGCCGACGGCAACTGATCGCGCCGCCAGAAACCGGCCCATTCGTAACGACCATCGCCCGGCACGGGCATCAGCCCGTCCCAGTTGGGACGAATCGGGGCCATGCCGCTCGGCACCCAGCCGATGTTGCCCGCCGTATCCGCATAGACCTGATTGACGGTCGGTGCGCCCCAGGTATTGAGCGCCGTCTGAAACTCGGCGTAGGTCTTCGCGCGCATGTAGCGCATGGCGTCGAAGTAGGGCGACATGCCCGGCTCCAGCCAGGCCGTGCGCACGGCATAGGCGCGATGCTTGGCGGCGTCGACATAGATCACCGGGCCGTGCTTCGTGAACTTGAGGTCGGTCTGCACCGGCGCGCCGTCGCGTACCTCGATGCTCTCGTGAACGGTGCGCATCGGTACCCACTTGCCGCGATAGCGATACTGATCGGGGTTGGCAGGGTTCAACTCGTAGACGTACAGATCTTCCTGATCGATGTTGAAGATCGTGAGACCGAATGCGATGGTGCCGTTATGTCCGATGGCCACACCGGGGATAGCGGGCTCTCCCGCACCGATCAGATTGAGCGTGGGCGTGCTCACCTGCACGATGTAGCGCAAGCTCGGTGCGGCATAGGCACGGTGCGGATCGTTCGCCATGATGGCGCGGCCCGTGGCGGATTTCTGCGGCGAGATGACCCAGTTGTTGCTGCCTTCGGCCGATTCCGTCGAGACATCGTAGGGGCCGTTGTCTGCGAGTTGCACCACGTCGGCGTCGGCATGTTGCAGCGAATCCCTGGTGATCTTCACACCTTGCGTGGCGAGATCGAAAACCTTCAGCAGATCGTCGGGCAGACACGGATCGAGGCCCTCGGGAACCTGCGTTTTCCACGTCGGTTGCAGACCCACGCGCACGCTGTCGGCGTCGAGCGACGCGCGGCATACGACCTTGGCGCGGGCGACTTCGCTCTTCAGATTGCGCGTGAGGCCGTGGCTGCGAATGCGCACGATATCGTCCGCCGACCATTTCGCCGGCCAGTAGCCGACCTTGCGGAATTCATACGGCATCTGATCGGGATGCGACGCGAGCCAGCCGATGTAGGCGTTCACGCCAGCGGCAAACGCCTCGGCAGCGGGTTTGGCGTCCGGGCCATAGCGGCGCCACTCGGTCGCCATGTCGCCACGGTAGACGAAGCGGCGTGCGGCGTCGTCCTGCGCCACATAGGCACGTCCGAACACTTCGGATAACTGGCCGAGTCCACGGCGTCGCCACAGGTCGATCTGGAACAGACGGTCGCGTGCGGCATTGAAGCCCTGCACGAAGAAGCCATCGCGTTCATTGGCGGCGAAGATGTGCGGCACGCCATGATGATCGATCAGTATGTCGGCCGGTTGCGACAGGCCGGCGACGCTCAGGGTTTGCGATGGCGTGGCGGCTGCCGCACCATCGGCGGCATGCAGCGACGCGCTCCACGTCGTGACGGCAAAGGCTAGCACACTGGCGGCGTGGATGGCATTGGGGCGTTGCATTGTCTTCCTCCTGTTCTTGTTGGGGGGGCTTGATGCTGCGGAGTACCACGCAATCCTAGACACATCGTGCAGGCGTGCAACCCATATTCCGGGAAATGGAATAAATTCTGAATCGTCGAGCCGCGACGGGCGGTTGCGCTGTTGCGGCGCCGCCAACTGCGGCACCTGTGCCTGCTTGGGTTCGTATTGTCAGGTGAACCCGTCGACGCGCCTGTGGGACACTGTGTCACCTTTGCGAACACGCCAATGCCGGATATGCGTCAGACACCGTCGAACGAACCCGCCACGCGAATGGAACGCTGGCGTGCGTCGCCGCACGTGCGCACCCTTATCGTGCCGCTCATGCGCTTCGGGGTCTCGGGGGTGATCTCGACGGCGGTGCATGTGATCGTGGCGATCACGCTCATCGAAGCGTTCGGGGCGGGGTCGGTGCTGGCGAACGCCGTGGCCTTCTGCACTGCCACGCCGTGCTCCTATCTGCTCAATACCCTATGGAGCTTCTCCGCACGGGTGCACCGCACGAGTCTCGCGCGATTCGTGCCGGTGTCGATCTTCGGGCTCTTGCTCACCACGTTCGTGGCACGCACGGTGGAGCATCTTGGCGGCAATCACTGGGCGGGCATCGCTGCGGTCGTGCTGATCGTGCCGCCGACCACGTTCGCGCTGCATCGCTACTGGACTTACCGTCAGGCGTGAAGGCCGCCCGGCGCGTTTGTGGTCACCTCAGCTTGCCTTAGCGGACGATGAATCGATGGGCGCGCGAGGCAATCGATTTGCCACCTCCGCCATGCGCCCGGAGCGCCTTGCGCCCGGACGGCAACCGCACATTGGACTCATGCAGCGGCGCGCGCGACGGCAGGTGGCTCACCTTGACGCTCGACTGGTAACGGCGTCGCACCAGATACAGCGGACGTCCCTTGGACTCGTAGTAAATCCGCCCGACGTACTCTCCGATAACACCGATCCCCACGAGCTGAATACCGCCGAGGAACAGAATGCCGACGAGCAGCGAGGCATAGCCAGGCACATCGATGCCATGAATGATCGTGCGCAACACGATATAGCTGCCATAGGCGAGCGAGACGAGGGCGAGTGACACGCCGATATATGTCCAGCAGCGCAGCGGCACGGTGCTGAAGCTGGTAATGCCTTCGAGCGCGAAATTCCATAGCCGCCAGCCGGAGAACTTCGATTCGCCCGCACTGCGCGCTTCGCGCACGTACTCCACGACTTCGGTGTGGAATCCGACCCAGGCGAACAACCCTTTCATGAAGCGGCGGCGCTCGGGTAACCGTTTGAGTGCGGTCACGACACGCCGGTCGATCAGCCGGAAGTCGCCGACGTTCTCGGGCAGTTTCACCTCGGACAGCCGGTTGTGCACGCGGTAATAGAGGCCTGCGGCGACGCGTTTGGCGAAGCTGTCGCTCGCGCGATTCGTGCGTTTGGCCAGCACGACTTCCGCACCGTTGCGCCAGCGCTCGATCATCACGGGGATAAGGGCGGGCGGGTCTTGCAGGTCGGCGTCGATGGGGATGACGGCGTCGCCCTGCGCTTCGTCGATGCCCGCGCTCAGGGCGGCTTCCTTGCCGAAGTTACGCGTGAAGTCGATCACGCGGATGCGCGCGTCGGCGCGGCGCAGTGCAAGCAGGACGCTCAGTGTGTCGTCGGTGCTGCCATCGTTCACGCAGACGATCTCGAAGCGCACATCGGTCAGGCTATCGAGCACAGGCGCCACGGCGCGGTAAAACTTCTCAAGTGCCGGTGCTTCGTTGTGACAGGGCACGACGAGCGAGACAAGGGGGGGGCGTTGCGGCAGCACAGTGTGGCGGGTATCGGCGGCGCGGGGCATGGTGATTACCTCGTGAACGCAGGCGCAGTAACGGACGAGCGGCGGCGGGAGACGGCGCTGCCGGGGGCGTCCGGGGTATTCGGCCGATCGGGCAACTCGGGCACGTGCGAGAGGCGACGACGACGGCGCCATAACAGCACGAGCGTTGCCAGCGTGATGAAGGGCATGAACTGGAAGCCGATGTGTTGCACACCGAGCAGGCCGCAAAGCGGGGTGAGCCACAACACCACGAGCCATTCGCGTTCGCCGCGCAGCCACCCGCGCGCGATGCCGTCGCGCACATACCAGGCGATGACGAGCGCGAGAATCGTGAGGTCGTAGTCGTAGAGATACGGACTCACGAGCGTGGTCGCGCAGATGAGCATGGCGGCGCGCAATGCGAACGCCGTCGGACGCCGCCAGAAGTCGATCATCGCCAGCACCGCACACAGGGCCACCACGCCATGAATGACGGCGGCCAGCCCAAGCGATGCGCCCAGCATGCGAGCCGTGACGAAGAACGTCGGCACGCGCGCGATCTGGGCGGTGCCGTCGACGATGCTCTGCCGTGCAAACGTCGTCGCGTGCAGGAACGTCGGATAGACCTCGAATCCGAAGACTGCGGCGGCGAGCGCCGTGGTGCCGACGACCGTGGCGACACAGGCGGCCAGCGCGCGCCATTGGCGAGCACAAAGAAAGGCCAGCGGAAAGAGCAGGGCGACGTGCGGTTTGATGAAGAGCAGTCCGGCGAGCACGCCCGCCCGGACCGGGCGTTTGCGCAGCATGGCCAGCGAGAAGCCTGCGAGCCCGGTGGTGTAGAGCGAGATCTGTCCGGCGAGGATCACGACCAGCACGCCGGGGAAACCGACCGTGGCCAGACGCGCGTCGCGCCACGGGGCGGTGCGCCGCAAGGCGGCGTAGTACAGGCTGAAGCCGACGCAGGCGTACAACGTATAGGCGTAGGGAAACGAGAGCAGCGCGACCGGGGCGAGCAGCAGCATGGCGACGGGCGGATAAAGCCACGGCATCACGCCGCCCAGCTTTTCGGCCCACGGTTGCTCGGCGATCTGCACGCGCGTCATCAGTTCGATGTTGTAGGCGTCGAGCGGATGCCCGTGCAGGACGAAATGCGATGCTCCCCAGAACGGCAGGAAGTCGAGACCGACGGGGCCGATCTTCGGCGTCGGAAGGAACGAGTGCTGATACCACCAGGCGACGCCCACGGCGATGGCGAAGAACAGTCCGGCACCGCTGTAGAGCCGAATGCGCGCGCGATCGTCGGACCAGTGCCGGCGCTCGCGCGGTGCCACTTCAACGACGGTCGACGGCTTCGATGTCATGCATGAACCTCCCCTGGCTGCATGAAAACGGCGATGCTCGACTACGGTGACTGCATGGGTGACGCGCGCTATCGCTTGTTCGAGTCTTGTGCGATGCACGATTGTCGCGGGTCGCGCGCGGCAATCTCAAGCAGGGCATTCCCGGTATGGCGCGCGGTGCGGCGTTGTGCGCGGCGTTGGTGAAGACGATGGCTTCGCACTGCAACGCATTGTCCCGTTGCCCGGCACGCATGATTCCATAGTAGACGAGACGGTCTCCGAACGGATCTCGACCGGTCGCTTCCTTGCGCATTCGCCCGGAATCCGCTGGCAGATGTGGCAAACCGGCGTTTGAAGGTGAGATTCGAACCGCAAGATCGGGGGATGTGCTGCCGCAGGCGACCCGTCGCCGGTGAGGGCGGTCAGTGAATACGCAGCAGACCGATGACTTGCCACCAGAGCACGCTGAGTGGCACGACCGTCACCAGCGCGACGAGCGCCGTCGCGATGCAATAGCGGGTGGCGTCGCGAATGCCGATGCCGGCCAGTGCCATCGCCAGCACGAGCGGCGGGGCCTGATAAGGCAGCGCGATGGTGGAGATGCCGATGGCCTGCGTCAGCAGGATTGCCTTGACGCCGAGTGGCGCGCCCGCAGCGAGGGCGGGCACCAGCGGGGTGTACAGGGCGGGGGCGGCGTTCGAGGTGACGAGGAACGTCAGCGCGATCGATAGGGCGACAAGGACCAGATAGGCCGATACCGTCGACATCTGCGCGAGATCGAGCCGGGAGAGCACGGGACGCAACGCTTGGGCGAGTCCGGCCTGATCGACGGCGGCCGTCAGTCCGATGATGGCGGCGACGAACCACAATGGCGCGAGCTTGACTTGTTTGAGGAAGGCATCGGGGTTCACCAGCCGCAATGGTCCGAGGCATAACAGCGCCACGCCGAGTCCGACCCAGCCGGCGGCGACGTGATGCCACGGCTCCGTCAGCCAGAGGCCAAGCATCAACGCCAGTGCAGCCAACAGACGCCATTCGTCAGGGCGCATCGCTGTGTGGGTGTCGTCGTTTATCCGGATGTCGGCAAGCGGTGTCAGCCGATCCGGAAAGCATCGCAGCGCCACGACGACCAACACGACACCACGCACGACGGCGAGCCCCGGCACCAGCGCCATTGCGTATTCGCCGTAGCCGAGCCGAAGGCCGAGCACGGTCTCGGCGGTTCCGGCCATGACGAGATTGGGCAGGTTGGCGGGAAGAATGGCGCTCGACAACTCGCAACTCGCGAGCGCCGTCGCCAGCAGGAGTCCGGTGCGGCCGGGGCGACCTGCCGTCAATCCGACACGCTCGCAGAAGCTCAGCACGATTGGCGTGAGGATGGCGATGCGCCCGAGCGTCGAGGGCATCACGATCCCGAGAACGAAAGCCACGACGACGAAGCCGGTCAGGGCGGCGCCATAGGCGTGGCCGCAATGGTCGGCGAGCCGTGACGCGACACGTTCGCCAAGTCCCGTGACGCTGAGCGCCATGCCGACGACCGCACCGCTGAAGACCAGCCAGAACGCGCTCGACGCGAAGCCCGAGAACACCACGTTCGCACCGAGCGATGTGCAAGTCGCGAGCAGGAACAGCAACACGAGCGACACGAGGAAGTCCGGCAGCCAGCCGGTCGCCCAGTAGCTGAGGCAGAACAGGACGATGACTGCCACGGCGAGCGTATCGCCGCGCAACCCGGCGGTGTGCAAGGCGAGGCCGGCGGCGGCGCTGAGTCCCGCGAGCAGGGCGTGACGCCAAAGGCGACCGGGTGCGAAGGCATCGGCGGGCGCCGTTGTCGCGATGGGAGCGGGCGCAGACGAGGAAGGGCTGACCGGAGGCATAGACGTCACCTGTTGTTAAATAATATATAATTTAAAGTGATTATATATAGTTAACTGACGGAGACGATCCATGCGTCAGGAATCGGGTACCGGAACGGCGGTGGAGCGCACTTACGAAGCGCTTCGTGAACAAATCGGCCGGGGCGAGTTGAAGCCGGGCGAGGCCTTGCGTCAGGACCATCTGGCGGCGGCGCTGGGCGTGAGTCACGTGCCGGTGCGCGAGGCGCTTACGATGCTGGCGTCGGATGGATTGGCGGTTAGCCGGGTCAATCGCGGCACGATGGTGACGGCGCTCACGGAAGACGACGCGCTGGAACTGGCCGATTACCGGGCGCTGCTCGAGGGACGGCTGATGGCGTTGGCGATGCCGAATCTGTCGCGCGCGGACATTGCGCGGGCGCGCGCGGCACTCGACGCGTTGGAATCGGCGACCGACCTTTCGGACATCGTGACGCGCAACGCCGCGTTTCACGGCATGCTCTACGCGAAGGCCGAGCGCCCCTACTTCCAGCGCGCCGTGGCGACCGCGCGACTGAACCTCGGGCGCTACCTGTTTCTTACCTGGCAGAAGACCGGCAATGCGTTGCGCTCGCATGAGGAGCATCGCGAGTTGCTGCGCTTGTGCGAGGTGGGCGACGATGCCGGCGCCGTCGCTCTGGTACAAGCGCACAATCGCGCGACAGGCGAGCAAATCGCGCGAATCATTCGTGAGGGATGGACGGCGTGAATACGCGTGCCGGGGCGTTTTACGCACGTCATGGCTTCCGTGTGACCCGTCGTGGCGTGTCGGACGACGACGAATACGACGAGATGACGTTCGCGGGACAACGGGGTTGAAGTCCTCGCATTTCCGGCGTTGAAAACAAAACACCCCGGCACGATGGCCGGGGTGTTTGTGGTCTTGGCAGACGGTGGTGTCAGACGTTGAACAGGAAGTTCATCACGTCGCCGTCGTGCACGACGTATTCCTTGCCTTCGGCGCGCATCTTGCCGGCTTCCTTCGCGCCCTGTTCACCCTTGTACTGGATGTAGTCGTCGAAGGCGATGGTTTGCGCGCGGATGAAGCCGCGTTCGAAGTCGGTGTGAATCACGCCGGCGGCTTGCGGGGCGGTGTCGCCCACGTGGATCGTCCAGGCGCGCACTTCCTTCACGCCTGCCGTGAAGTACGTTTGCAGACCGAGCAGCTTGAAGCCCGCGCGGATCACGCGGTCCAGACCCGGCTCGTCCATGCCCATATCGGCGAGGAATTCCGCCTTGTCGGCGTCTTCCATATCGGCGATTTCCGCCTCGATCGCAGCGCACACGGCGACCACGGGCGCATTTTCCGCCTCGGCGTACTTGCGCACCGCATCCAGATGCGGATTGTTTTCGAAGCCGTCGTCCTTCACGTTGGCGACGTACATCGTCGGCTTGGCGGTAATCAGGCAGAACGGCTTGATGAGTGCCTGCTCGTCGTCCGAGAGCTTGAGCGAGCGCACCGGGCGTGCTTCGTTGAGCACCGGCACGACCTTCTCGAGCACGGCCACGAGCTTCGCGGCTTCCTTGTCGTTACCCGACTTGGCGGCCTTCGAATAGCGTTGCAGTGCCTTTTCGACGGTGCCAAGGTCGGCCAGCGCCAATTCGGTGTTGATGACTTCGATATCCGAAATCGGGTTCACCTTACCCGCCACGTGGATGACGTTCTCATCCTCGAAGCAGCGCACGACGTGCGTGATGGCGTCCGTTTCGCGGATGTTGGCGAGGAACTGGTTGCCCAACCCTTCGCCCTTGGACGCGCCCGCCACCAGACCGGCGATGTCCACGAATTCGACCGTGGCCGGCATGATGCGCTCGGGCTTGACGATCTCGGCCAGCTTGCCCAGACGCGGGTCCGGCACTTCCACCACGCCGACGTTCGGCTCGATGGTGCAGAACGGGTAGTTCTCGGCAGCGATGCCCGCTTTGGTCAGGGCGTTGAAAAGAGTCGACTTGCCAACGTTGGGCAAGCCGACGATGCCGCATTTGAGGCTCATGCTAAATCCTGTCTAATCCGATATATGCGCCGTTGCATTCGCCGGTCCGTCGGTCGTTACGTCGGTGATTGCGTCGCGGAAAGTCCGCCATTGTACCCGTTCTGCCTGCAACAACGCCCTCGGCCCGGTCGCATCGGCCCCAACGCCGGTGCCGCGCTCAACTCAGTTGCTTCGCCGAGAACGTGTCGCACTTGCGCATGTCGCCGGATTGCAGCCCCTGACGCAGCCAGTACACCCGCTGGGCGCTCGTGCCGTGCGTGAACGACTCGGGCACCACGCGCCCCTGCGACTGTTGCTGCAACCGGTCGTCGCCAATGGCCGCTGCGGCCTTCAGGCCCTGTTCGATATCGCCCGGCTCCAGCAGCTGCTGATTCGCCTTCGCCGCGTTGTTCGCCCAGACCCCCGCGAAGCAATCGGCCTGCAACTCCAGACGCACCGACAGCGCATTGGCCTGCGCTTCGTTGGCGCGGCGGCGAACTTCGTCGAATTTCTCGGAAATGCCCAGCAGATTCTGGATGTGATGGCCCACTTCATGGGCGATCACATAGGCTTGCGCGAAGTCGCCGCCCGCGCCGAAACGTTGCTGCAACTCGTCATAGAACGCGAGATCGATGTAGACCTTGCTGTCGCCCGGGCAGTAGAACGGCCCCATCGCGGTTTGCCCGGTGCCGCAAGCCGTGGGCGTCGCGCCCGAGAACAACACCAGCTTCGGCGGTACGTACTGACGGTTGAGTTGCTGCGGGAATACGGTTTCCCAGGTGCGCTCGATGTTGCCGAGCACCTTGCGGGTGAAGACCGTCTTCGGATCGTTGGCCGGCGCGGCGTTCGGAGCGGATTGGGGTTGCGACTGCGTCTGCCCCTGAATCATCTGCGAGCCCTGAATGATCACGCGCGGATCGATCCCGAAGAAGTACGAAGCGGCGAGTGCCACCACAATCGTGCCGATGCCGATCGTAGTGCGCCCGCCGAAACCGCCGCCCCGGCGATCTTCGACGTTCTGGCTTTCGGATTCATTGTCGAGGCGCATAGGGGGCTCCGTGTCGGTTATCGATATGCGCGGAAGTATAGCGCCGGGCCGTGACACGCGACGCTGCGTCGCAGCAGGCGCCGGGCGGCAGGCCGTCGCAGGTGTGGCAGGCGTGCGACAATACGCCATCTCGTTTTCTGAACCAGCCGGCTCGCGCGATTCAGGCGCTGGCGCTGCATTCGCCGCATGTCTCAAACGCACACTTCCAGCCAAACGCACGATGTCGTCGTCGTCGGTGGCGGTCTGGTCGGCAAGGCTGCCGCCTTGCTGCTCTCGCAGGCTCGCCTGTCCGTTGCACTGCTCGCCCAACCGGCTGCTGCCGCACCGGGTGCGGGCAGCACGGGCGGCGACATGTGGGACGCCCGCATCTACTCCCTGTCCTCCAGTTCCCAGGCGCTGTTCGAGCGCATGCGCGTCTGGCAGGCAGTCGATCCTGCGCGCGTGAATCCTGTCTACGACATGGAAGTCTTCGGCGACGAGCGCGGCAGTCTTCACTTCTCGGCCTATCAGGCGGCAGTGCCGCAACTGGCCTGGATCGCCGAATCGTCGAATCTCGAACGCGCCCTTGACGCCGCGCTGCGATTCTCCCCGCAAGTGCAATGGCTCGACGCCCGCGCCGACGCGCTCGAAGTCGATGCGGCCGCCGCGTCGGTGCGTCTGTCGGACGGCAAGACGCTGCGCGCCTCGCTCGTGGTCGGCGCCGACGGCGCGCACTCGTGGGTGCGCAGTACCGCCGGACTCGATGGCGCCGTGCGTCCCTACGAACAACTCGGCGTGGTGTGCAATTTCCGCGCGGAACGTCCTCACCGCGATACCGCGTTCCAGTGGTTCCACGATGGCGAGATCATCGCGCTGTTGCCGCTTCCCGATCAGCACGTCTCGCTGGTCTGGTCGGCGGCCGACGATCATGCGAAGCATTTGCTCGCCCTCGATCCGCAAGCGTTGGCCGATCGCATCGGCACGTTCTCGAACGGTGAACTCGGCGGCCTCACGCCGGTCTCAGCGCGGGCTCAGGGTTTCCCGCTCGTGCTCGCGCAGGCCAAGCGTCTGATCGCACCGCGCGTGGCGTTGGTCGGCGATGCGGCCCATGTGGTGCACCCGCTCGCCGGTCAGGGCATGAACCTCGGTCTGCGCGACGTGGCGGCGCTCGGCGATGCCCTTGCCGCACGCGAGTCGTTCCGCGACTGTGGCGACGCAGCGGTCTTGCGTCGCTACGAGCGTGCCCGCAAGGAAGATATCGGCAGCATGGCGCTCACCACGGACGGTTTGCACAAGCTGTTCTCGACGAGCAACCCGCTCGCGAAATTCGTCCGCAACGCGGGGCTCGATAGCGTGAACATGCTGCCCTTCGTCAAGAAATTCCTGATCGGCCGCGCCCTGGGCTGACCCCTTGTGGCGTGACTGCCGGCGACGTCTGTGGACATCGGACCTGCCGCACGCGCCTCTCGCTCGATACACTTCTGGAGATATTCGATGTTGCAACGTTATCGCGCCCCGGCGCTCGCAGCGCTCGGTCTGGCGGCAATTTGCGCCGCAACGTTCACGACGTCCGCCATGGCGCAGAACAAGTCCGACGCGACGCTCGATCGCGTGAAGGCGGCCGTGCAGAAGACGCTGGGCGCCGATGCCCCGGTCAAGTCGGTCACGCGCACGCCGATTCCGGGGCTCTATGAAGTGGCCGTCGGTGGCGAGATCATGTATTCCGACGAGAAGGCGCAATACGTGATGCTTGGCGGCAATCTCGTCGACACGAAGACGCGTCAGAATCTGACCGAGGCACATCAGTCGGAGCTGAACAAGGTCGACTTCGCCAAGCTGCCGCTCGAGCGCGCCATCAAGTACGTGAAGGGCAACGGCAGCCGCAAGATCGCCGTGTTCTCGGACCCGAACTGCCCGTACTGCAAGCGCTTCGAAGATTCGCTCAAGAACTCGAAGCTCGACAACCTCACCGTCTACACCTTCCTGTACCCGGTGCTCGGCCCGGATTCGGATGCCAAGTCGAAGGCGATCTGGTGCGCGCCCGATCCGCTCAAGGCATGGCATGACTGGATGCTCGACAAGAAGGCGCCTCCGGCACCGACCGCCAAGTGCGACGACGGGGCGGTCAAGCAGAACGTCGCGCTCGGCCATCAGTACAACGTGACGGGCACGCCGACGATCGTTCTGTCCGATGGCCGTCGTCTGCCGGGCGCCGTGCCTGCCGACGAACTGGAAAAGGCGCTCTCGACGGTCAAGTAACCGTTTGCGAAACGCCCGACTCTCCCGAGAACAAGAAGCCGCCACGTTATGAAAGCCACGTCTGCCTTGCCCGCCATTCGGTACGCGATCGTTCCGAAGTCGCCCGCCGCTCATCTGTTCGAAGTGACCGTCACGGTCTCGAATCCCGCGCCCGACGGGCAGCGCTTCACGCTGCCGGCGTGGATTCCGGGCAGCTACATGGTGCGCGAGTTCGCTCGCAATATCGTGACGATCGGCGCGACGTGCCGTGGCCGCAAGGTCGCGCTCGACAAGCTCGACAAGCACACATGGCAGGCCGCGCCGTGCAAGGGCACGCTGATCGTGACCTACGAGGTGTATGCATGGGATCTGTCGGTGCGCGCTGCGCATCTCGACGACACGCACGGCTTCTTCAATGGCACGAGCGTGTTTCTGCGCGTGGAGGGTCAGGAACAGGCGCCGTGTGAAGTCGACGTGTTGCGTCCGCGTGGCGCCGCCTTCAAGGCGTGGCGTGTGGCGACCGCACTCGAGCCGGCGCAGGGCACGGCCGCGCTCGACTTCGGTCGCTATCTCGCGATCGATTACGACGAGTTGATCGATTCGCCCGTCGAGATGGGCACGTTCGTGCATGGCACGTTCAAGGCCTGTGGCGTGACGCACGAAGTCGCCATTACCGGCCCCGTGCCGAATCTCGATCTGGATCGTTTGCTGCGCGACATGAAGAAGATCTGCGAGGCGCAGATCCGTCTGTTCGAGCCGGGCGCCAGTTCGCGCTCGCGTGTGCCGATGTCGCGCTACGTCTTTCTGCTGATGACCGTGGGCGACGGTTACGGCGGTCTGGAGCATCGCGCGTCCACTGCCTTGCTCGCCGGCCGCAACGATCTGCCGGTGCAGGGGCAGGCTCGCATGAGCGACGCCTATCGCGGCTTCCTCGGTCTGGTGAGTCACGAGTACTTCCATACGTGGAACGTCAAGCGCATCAAGCCGGCAGTGTTCGCGCCGTACACGCTCGATCAGGAGAATTACACGCGCCTGCTGTGGCTGTTCGAAGGCTTCACGTCGTATTACGACGATCTGATGCTGGTGCGCAGTGGTGTGATCGCGCCTGCCGCGTACTACGACCTCGTTGCCAAGACGGTGGCGAACGTGTTGCGCGGCAGCGGCCGTCTCAAGCAAACCGTGGCCGAGAGTTCGTTCGATGCGTGGACAAAGTACTACCGTCAGGATGAAAACGCACCGAACGCCATCGTCAGTTATTACACGAAGGGATCGCTTGTCGCGCTCGCCCTCGATCTGACGATCCGCTCGCAGACACGCGGACAGAAGTCGCTCGACGACATCATGCGTGCGCTGTGGCAGCGCTATGGCCGCGACTTCTATCGCGGCTCGCCTGTGGGGATCGACGAAGACGCGGTGCAACCGTTCTTCGAAGAGATTTCGGGACTCGATCTGTCGGAATTTTTTGCCACGGCGATCAACGGCACCCGCGATCTGCCGCTCGCGACGCTGCTTGAGCGTGTGGGGCTCACGTTAGCGCCGGTGACGCCGGAGAATGGGCGTCCTGCGCTCGGGGCGAAGACGGTCAAGCGCGGCGACGATCTCACGCTGGCGCAGGTGCTCGACGGTGGCGCGGCACAGGCCGCCGGTCTGTCGGCGGGCGATGCGCTCGTTGCGATCGATGGGCTGCGCGTAACGCCGGGCAACATCGACAAGCTGCTGGAGCGTTATCGTCCGGGCGACCGGGTGACGGTCCACGCTTTCCGTCGCGACGAATTGCGCGAGACCGCGCTCACGCTCGATACCCCGGAGGTCTCGCAGTACCGCATTGCCGAGACGAAGGATCGCGCCGCCGCACAACGCCGCGAGAAGTGGCTGTCGGCCTGATCTGTGTGAGTGCCGGGCGCGCCATCGGCGTGCGCGCGGCTTAACCTTCTGCCGGACCCGGCACCGTCGGGTCCCGGTTCTCTTCCGGACACGATCTTGCGACCGCGAGCATATGCTCGATGAAGACCTGCGTCTTGCGCGGGAGGAAGCGTCGCGAGGGCGTGACCAGATGCACCGGACTTTCCGGTAGCGACCACTCGGGCAGCACTTTCACGAGACGGCCGGTGCGCAGCGCGTCTTCCGCCAGAATGTCGGTGAGCGCGGCGATGCCGCTGCCCGCCAGCGCCATCTCCTTGACCATCCCCATGCTGTTGACCTGAATCGCTCCGTGCATGGTGATGTCCATGCGTTGGCGGCCCTTGTGCAGCGTGTCGGTGTTGAACAGACGGCGCGCGCCTTGCAGGATGACGAATCGATGCCCCGCGAGTTCGTCGGGGGTGGCGGGCAGACCCGTCGCGCTCAGATAGAGCGGGCTTGCATACAGGCTGCGCGTGAGCTTGAGCAAGGGGCGCGCCACGAGTGTGGAATCGGAGAGTTGTCCGGCACGGATGGCCACATCGACACGCTCGGCAATCAGATCGACCTGACGAGAACTCAGATCGACGTCCACGGTGATCTCGGGATAGGCGGCGCAGAAGGTCGCGAGGGGAACCGCCAGCCACTGCGTTGCGAAGTCGCCGGGTGCGGTGATGCGCAGGCGTCCGCGCGGTTTGCTCGACAACTGCGAGGCGAAGTCGCGCGTCTCTTCCACCTCTTCGAGAATCGGCAGGCAACGCTCGTAGTACGCCTCACCCACTTCGGTCAGTTCGAGGCGTCGCGTGGTCTTGTGCAACAGCCTTGTGCCCAGACGCGTTTCCAGCCTCGACAGACGCCGGCTCACCGTCGCCTTGGGCAGGTCGAGCCGTTCGCCGGCACGCGTAATGCTGCCCGAGCGCACGACCTCCGCGAAGATCAGCATGTCATTCAGATCGTCAATCATCGCGCGCGCTCCTCGGTGACGCGTGTCGTCCGGCAAGGACAAAAGGCCCGAACGCTGGTAGAAGGCGGGCCCCAGGTCATTGTTCCAAAATGGGAACAAACAATTCGATTTTACCGGCTTGTTTCATTTTTGGGGGTAACTAGAATTCATCCCAAGCCGACGCACAATTCACGGCACCCTCGAGATGGGAGCCAGTGCGCACGGATTATCGAACCCCCAGGCTCAGGAGCCACCGAAATGACCACGATTCTGCAAATCAATTCCGCCGCCCGCTCGCAAGGCGCCAACTCGACCACCCTCGCCAACGAATCGGTGGCGCAACTGGTCGCGAAGCACCCCGGCGCCAAGGTTGTCGTGCGCGACCTGCTGGCCGATGGCGTGCCGCATCTGGACGAAGCCGTGATCGGCGCGTTCTTCACACCGGAAGATCAGCGCTCGGCCGAACAAAAGGCCATCATTGCCCGCAGCGACGAACTGATCGCCGAAATTCAGGCCGCCGACTATGTCGTGTTCGGCGTGCCGCTGTACAACTTCCAGGTGCCGACGCAACTGAAGGCGTACTTCGACTGGATCGCCCGCGCTCGCGTGACCTTCCGTTACCGTGAAGACGGCAGCGTGGAAGGCTTGATTCAGGGCAAGAAGGTGATCGTGGCGTTTGCTCGCGGTGGCAACTACAAGGACACGCCGGCCGACAGCCAGACCCCGTACATCAAGACGATTCTGGGCTTCCTCGGCATGACGGACGTGACGTTCATCTTCGCCGAAGGTCTGGCGCGCGGTCCGGAGTCGGCAGCGGCTGGCTTCGCCAACGCGCGCGAAGCCATCGCTGCGCTGTAAGCCCTCGGGTACCGCTGTTCTCCCGCGCGCGCAGGCCCCCAATGGTCAATCCGACGCCCTTGCATCCGCGTCAGACGAAGCGTCCGGCCGCCCATGCCGACGTGAGTACCATCCCGCGCGTGCTTTCCGTCTCCCGGCCCGGCCGCTGTGCCGCCGCCGCGGGGGCGGGTATTTTCGATCAGGTCGACGAGACCGACCCGTTTTTGTCGATCGACATCTTTCGCCGTCACGGCGCCTGCATACCGGCGCACCCCCATGCGGGATGCGTGGTGGCGACTTATCTGTTTCCCGAGGCGACGACCGCGTTGCGTTGCCGTCACGCCCACGGTGGCGATGACGTGCTGCACCCGGGCGATCTGCTCTGGCTGGACACGAACTGCGGCACCGTGCACGAAGAAGTCCCCGACGATGCGCGTGCCACGGTGCGTGGTGTGCGGATGATCGTCAATCGCGCCGGGCGTCACGCGCACGGCGCGCCTGCACAGAGCGTTGTGCGCACCGAAGCCATGCGACGCTGGCGCGAAGGGGACGTCGATCTGACGTTGATCTGCGGGCAGTGGGACGAGCGCGAGGTCGCACGCACGGAAGGCGAGCGCACGACGCTGTTGCAACTCGACTGGCATGACGATGCGTTGCGCACACTGACCATTCCGTGCGACGGCCGCCGCTGGTTGGCCTTGATCGCCCAGGGCGAGGCGGCGCTTGCCGGACACGCCTTGCGAGCGGAAGGTGGCGGGGCGGAAGCCGTCTGGCTGCCGCCGGGCGAGTGGCAACTGGCCGGACGCACTGGCGCCCGATTGGTCGTGGCCGGCGGTGATCCGCTCGGCGAGCCCGTGGTCTATCGAGGTAACTTCGCCGCGCGCGACGAGAGCGATCTCGTGGCGTTGACGCGGCGCTATCAGCAAGGGGCGATGGGCACACTGCCGCCCGTCGAGGACCCTCACTGACGCATCACTGCACCGTCGTCCTCACGGCGTGATGCCCGCATCCGAAAGCGCCTTGTGAATACGATCGACCTTGATCGCATTGTTATAGGTGGCTTTCTCGCTGTCGCCTCCGTAACCCCCGTAATGCAATCCGACGATCAGGCCATCCGACAGGCGCACGACCGGTGAGCCGGAGTTGCCGCCCCACGTTGAGGAGTCGTAAGAGAACTGCTGAGGGTCGAGGCTGGGATTGACCAGCAGCATACCCGGCGCAAGGCGCTCGGCGGGGAAGGGGATCTGGCTATCCGGCAGCTTGAACATCGTATCGATCTGCTGCTCCGACAAGTAGGTGCAGTCGTCGCTGGCACTCGCGCCCGCGCAACTGACCGGGCGCGAAGGATAGCCGATCACGGCCACACGCGCGCCCTCCGTCAGATCGAAGCGTGTCGCCAGAGGCGCGGCGGGCGGCAAGGCGTTGTCTTCCGTTCGCAGAATCGCGTAGTCGTCGTTTTCCCCATCCCCGCCCACCGCTTCGATGCCGACGATGCGTACCTCTCGCGGTGTCGTGCGCACCTCACAGCTCGAGTATTCCCACGGAAACGACACGACGAGTACCTGCTTGTCGTACAGGCGCCAAGCGCCTTTGCTGTCGAGATACGCATAGCTTTGCAGCACATGCCGATTGGTGATGACGTGAGACTTGCCCACGACGAACGCTGTGGCGCCGAGACTCATGTACCGGGGCTTGCTGCTGGGGTCTGCCTGGTAGTACTGAAAGATCACGCCCACGCTGCGGGCGACGGCCGCCAGCGGCGTCGACACGGCGGTGATGTAGTCGCGCCAGTTGCTCCACGCGGTCATCTGCTCGTTGGCCCAAGGCGCGCCGGAACACAGGCCGTAGACCGGGCGGGTGACGACGCGAATCGTCTCGGTCTTCTCCTTCAGATCCTTGAGCGACCGGGGTGGCTCGCCGTCGAGCAGGCGGGTGGCGGCGGCGATGTTGTCGCGCGCCTGACCGATGTCCTGCACACGTGCGGCGACCAGCGACGTCTGAGACGCCTTGAGCCACACGGCCTGTTCCTTTTTCAACGCCTGGTCCTGCTTCTGGAGCACTGCCTTGACGTTGACGGACTCCGCTTCCTGCAGGGCTTGCGAGGTCGCCGGCGTGGCCACACTCGGGGCTTGCGTCTGTGCGACGGCGTGAACCACGACGCTCGACACCAGCAAGCCGGCGGCGAGCCGATGAGGTAGGCGAATCATGGCTTCCACGCCTCCGGAACGTTGCGCACTGCGGCGTCGGCGGCAGCGTACTGTGTTTTCGCCTTATCGAAGTCGTCCTTCAATGCCTTGAAGAAGGCGACCAGATCGGCGATCGACACATGCTTGTCGTCCACCAGTGTGACAAGTTGCTTCTCCGCCTCAACGAGCTTGTCGCGCAGTACCACGGGCGAGGGGCTGGCGTGCAGTGCATCGTATTCGGCGAGCTGTTCGTTCGCCAGCATGCCGAGTTCACGGATGCGGATGTCGTCATCGGCAGGCGTGAGATTCGCGGGGGTGATCAGCAGCTTGCGGAAGGTGGCCAACGGCCGCTGCAACGACACGATCTGCCGGCGGTTCCACGCGCTTGCGAGGGTCGAGGCCTTGAAGTCGTTGTTCATCACCGTTTCGAATGTCGGATGAAACTCGTGAACGTACTTGGCGAAGCGCTCCTTGGCGGCCAGATCGTTGTAAGCCGTCAACCCGGTCTGGAACAGGGCGGCAATCGCCTTGTAGGCGGCAATGGCGGCGGGCACGACGGCGGTGACGTTCTCGGCGCTGACCTCGGTGGAGGGCCGGACCTTCCATTGCGTGAGCTGCGTCTTCAGATCGTTGGCACAGGCGCGAACCGCATTTTTCGGCACGGTATCGTTCGGCAGACCGGGGACGTCGATCGGTTTGCGCAGTGCCTGAAATCGGGACCATTGACCGCCAATCGAGTCGTCGCCTTCGGCGAGCACCTGTTTGAGGCCGCCGGAGTAGGTGGTGGCGAAGGTCATTGCGGCGCGTTCGCTGACGAAGTCGTCGGTGCCGGCACATACGAAGCGGGCGAAGGAACCCAGTTCGTCGTCCGCGTCGATATCGAAGACGCGGACCTCGCCCGGTTTAACCCGGCGCGTTTGCACGTAATACTCCACTGCCTCTGCACGTCGCACACGCGCGCGCGATTTGAGTTCGGTATCGAGCGCGCTCTGAGACGCTTTGACGGCGGCGTCGAAGCTATCGGCGGCGCCCTGTAGCGAATCCTTGTTACGGAACTGAACGGTGGAACATCCCGCGAGTGCGGCGACGATGCCGAGCACCATGAACGACCGCGCCGCTGCGACACCCGCAGTGACGACGACTCCCCGATTCGCCATCTCGAACCCCCGTACGAATAGGCAAAACTGTGTGACGAAAATGTCTTTTTTGATTGTCGTGATGCGTTGCGCGGCCCGCTCGAACGGCGCTTGACTGGCGACGCGGCGCCATCATGTCATGCGTATCAGGGGCGCGCAAGGAAGGAGGTTAAGTGAAACGATCGTTTGAAGTCGGGACTCGCTGCAGCATCCCTTGGGACGACAGTGCGGCGTGTAAATGCGGCACAAGAGGGCGTGGGGCGGGAGGATCGTCGAACGCAAAACGGGGATCCAGCCAAGGTGGCGGGATCCCCGTTTTGCGTTTACCGACATGTCGACGTGCTGACCTATCGACACATCGGCGTGCGATCACTGATGGAAATTCAGCGTGAGCATCGCGGTGCGACCCGGTGCCCATGTGGCGTAGATCGGGTAGGCGCTCGAGTAATACTTCTTGTCGAAGATGTTCTGCACGTTCAGTTGCAGATCGATGGTGCGCGACACACGGTAGGTCGCCATGGCGTCGAAGCGGGCGTAGCCCGGCGTCCACTTGCGCGTGGTGGGCGACACCGACGCGTAGGTGAGACTCGAGAGCGTCATGCCTGCGCCGACGGTGAATTTCGGCATCACTTCGTAGTCGGTCCACAGCGTGAGGTTGTGCTTCGGCACCATCACCATCGGCAGACCGGAAGCGCCCGGCGCTGCTGCCGGGCCGGCGTCCGTCGTGATCGCGTCGAGGTACGAGTAACCGCCGAAGACGCGCCAATGGTTTGTCAGGCTACCTGCCCAGCCGAGTTCGGCGCCGCGCACACGCTGGCTACCCGCGTTGATCGTGCCACCGAGACCGTCCGAGACACGTGCATTCGTCTTGTCCGTCTGGAACAGGGCGGCGGTCAGCGACAGGCGCTGATCGATCACGTCCCACTTCGCGCCGATTTCGATATTGCGGCTACGTTCCGGCGAAAGATTGTTGTTCGTCGAGGTGATCTGGTCGGTACCGCCGCCCAGACCGCTGTTCGCGCCCGGCGGGTTGGCCGACGTGCCATACGACGCATACAGACTCAGCGATGGCAGCACCTTGTAGACCACGCCCAACTGGAAACTGAACAGGTTCGAGATGTTCTTCAGATCGGGCGCGCCCGCCTGCACGGCATGCACGTCGAAGCGATCGAAGCGTGCGCCCGCGTTGATGAGCCATCGATCCGAGAGCTTCACGCTGTCGAACAGGTAGGCCGAGGCCACGTTGGTGCGCGTGTTGGTCGCGGCACCCGGGAAGCTCTTGTCGCCGTTGAGCGCGATGCTACCGGTCCACGGGTTATCCGGATTCCAGTTGCCGATCGTCGTGCAGTTGTACGCCACCGAGCACGGGCCGCCCGAGCGAATGTTGTTGCCCGCGCTGTCGGTGACGAGGTAGCCCTCGTAGCGGCTTTGCTCGTTGCTGAACTCGACGCCGCCCGTGAGCGTGTGCTCGAAGCCGAACAGCGTGGTCTTGCCCGTGAGTTCGGTCTGGTTGGCGATGCTGTTGGTGGCGTACTTCCCGCTCTTGGCTTGCAGCGAAATGATGTTCGATGAGGCCGACTGGAACTGCGGGTTCGTGGCGATGTAATCGAGCGTGGCCCGGCCGACCATCGTGGTGTTCTTGATCTTCCACGTGTCGTTGATGCGGTGCTCGACCTTGATTTCGCCGGTGTCGGTCTGGCCACGGCGATAGTCGCGGTTGTTCAGGCCATAGAACTGATTGCGCTGGAAGCCGCCGTCCGGCGTGCCGCCTGTCGAGCGGAACGGCGCGCTGAAGTCCGGCATGTCGTAGGAGTTCAGGTGGTAGTAGCTGACCGTCACCGTGGTCGGGCTGTTCAGGCCGAACGCGACCGAAGGCGCCACGCCCCAGCGCTTGCTGTAGACGTTGTTGCGGCCCGCCTGATCCGCGTCGTGACCCATCACGTTCAGGCGCACGGCAGTCTGATCGTTCACCTGACGGTTCACGTCCATCGTCAGACGTTTGTAGCTGTCGGTGCCCAGACCGAGGCTGGCGTTGGTGAAGTCTTCCAGACGCGGCGTCTTGGTCGTGATGTCGATGCTGCCACCGACGGCGCCACGTCCGGCGTAGACCGAATCCGGGCCCTTGATGACGCTGATGTTCTCGATGGCGAACGTCTCGCGGTTCTGCACGCCGGAGTCGCGCATGCCGTCGACGAAGATCGAGTTGCGCGATTCGAAGCCGCGAATGACCGGACGGTCAGCCGACGGGTTCGCGGCGGCGTCGCCCCCGATGAACGTGATGCCGGGCACGGTCTTGAGTGCGTCGGCGAAGGTCGTGGCGTTCGTCTGCTTGATCAGCTCTTCCGGAATGACCGTGATCGAGCGCGGCGTGTCGCGCAGCGGGGCCACGAACTTGTACGACGGCAGCGTCTTCGTTTGCATCGGCGACGGCACGGCGCTGTCGCTGACCTGCGTGGTCGGCAGCGTGACGGCGGGCGAGGCGTCCGGCGATGCGGCCGGGGTCGACTGGGACGTCTGGGCTTGAGCGGTCAGAGGGGCGAAGCTACCGGCGACCACGAGGGCGCAGGCTGAGGCGAGCAGACGCTGACGCGTCTGGAAGACGGTGGACATTCGTGTGTTCCTGCAATGGCGTCACCGTCGGAGCACTTCCCAGGCCGGGCAACGCACAGTTATTGTTGTTGATAATGAGATGGATTCGCATTATCTATTACGGAGCGGAAGTTTAATATTTCAAAACATTCCTGTAAACGCTTATCGCGTATGTGTCGCCGTGTATCTCGCCATGTGAAAAGAGGAGAGATCGAAGCGTCCCGATTTTTTATTTCTGATATTCGCAAATCGGGACGAGCGCCGACGTTGTCGCTGGTGCGAGTCGACAGGCGAGCGGAGAGGGTGAGACGCGGACGAACCGCGTCTGTGCTTACTCGGGCACTCGCCAGTCGATGGGCGTCTTGCCGTGTTGTGCGAGGAAGGCGTTGGCGGCGCTGAAGTGGCCGCAACCGAGAAAACCGCGATGGGCGGAGAGGGGGGACGGGTGCGGCGCTTCGAGCAGCAGATGGCCGTGCCCGGCCAGCAGCGGCGCTTTGGCCTGCGCATGGCTTCCCCACAGCAGGAAGACCAGCGGCCCCTGCTGCGCGGCGAGGCCGCAGAGCAGCGTATCGGTGCACGCTTGCCAGCCCCCGGTCTTGAACGGTTTGGCGTGACTTGCCGCGTTGGCGGCTTCTACCGTCAGCGTGGTGTTGAGCAGCAGCACGCCCTGTTTCGCCCAGGCGTCGAGATGGCCGTGCGACGGCGGGGAGATACCGAGATCGCGCTCGATCTCCTTGTAGATGTTGCGCAGCGACGGCGGCACGCGAACCCCGCGTTGTACCGAGAACGCCATGCCATGTGCCTGCGCGATGCCGTGGTCGTCGCCGTGATAGGGATCTTGCCCGAGGATGACGACCTTGACGTCGCCCGGCGATGTCATGCGAAGCGCGTGGAAGATATCCGCCGGATAGACGGTCTTGCCGGCGGCGACTTCGGCGTCGACAAAACGGCATAGGGGCGCGTAGGCGTCGCTACGC
Source organism: Pandoraea fibrosis (assembly GCF_000807775.2). Lineage (NCBI taxonomy): Bacteria > Pseudomonadati > Pseudomonadota > Betaproteobacteria > Burkholderiales > Burkholderiaceae > Pandoraea > Pandoraea fibrosis. Next base: position 1,350,977 of record NZ_CP047385.1, read on the forward strand.
ACGAACGGCGAGACAAGCGTTTTCCAGTCGGCGGGCAAGGCGTCGAACTGATCTTCGACACGTCCTTTGAGCGGCCCGGCGGCTTTGGCGCCGCCAGCGTCGGAGCTCGCGGCGGCGACCAGCTTTGAGGGTGGCTTCGGCGCCGGTGTCGCCGATGCAGATGAAGACGCCGCCGACTTCGGCGGGCGTCCGCGACGGCGTGGCGGTACGGCCGGGGCTTCGGAGGCGGGGGCAGTTGTTTTCGACGGCGCGGTTGCGTCGTCCGTGGGGGCTACGGACGCGGGTTCGTCAAACAACGAGCCCTGCCGTTCATCGTGTTTTGTCGGGGAGGCGACGCGTGAGCGTGATGTCATGCAATAGGTCTGTCGAATGAGCCGATGGGGCAAAAGGAGCCAAATAGGCGCGCGATGACGCGTGCGTTGACGTCGGTCGTCAACCCGCGTCGGTCACTGACCGAGTACGGCTTGCCGCAGACGATAACCCCGCTGTGCCTTGCTCACATTGTCGTGATGCAATTCGGGCAACACGTCGCGCAAGTTCTGCGCAAGGGCGTGGAGAATACGCTCGCCCTGACCATCGCGATCGTCGTCCGGCGCGTCGAGCCATTCCAGTTCGACTTCGACCAGCGGTGCCGTATGACGTTTGCCATCGGCTTCGACGGCGACCTCGCCCCGATCGAACGCGATCTCCACCGCAGTGCCGTCCCCGGCGATATAGCGCCACAGGCGTCGCACGAAATTCGTCTCGAACTGGGCGACGACATTCGCCCCTTCGGCGCGCAGCAACGCGGCGGTCGCGGGCACATCGCAGGCCGCGATCAGCTTCGTGAGTTCGAGGGCTTCGCCTTGTACGGGCTGTTCCCACTCGTGACGCACATGCAGGCCGTCGCGCGCTTCGCCGACCGATTTGAGCGTTTGCAGCCATTGTCCGGCGTGCGCGTCACGCGCCACGAAACGCAGGCGCAGCGCGGCCTTGGCGTTTGCCAGCGCCAGCGAGGGGGTGTCGAAGTAGCGGTTGACGAGATGGCGTTCCCCGCGCGCTTCGGCGCCGGGCAAGCGGTCGAGGTGAGCGATCAGCGCGTCGGCGCGCGCGGCGGGCAGGTCGCCCGGAAGAGCAAGTTTGAGTTCGCGTTCGATGGCCATCGGGCCGCTCCTTTGAGAGGGGACGCCGGGCGTGCCGGGTGTCGCTGCACCGTGCGGGCGCGATGCAGCGTGCCGGACATCGGGCGATGTCCCGGGCGGGACACCGTGCCATCGATCGCTTGCGTGACGTTGAGTCGCGCGTTAGCGGGGCATGTCGAACAGCGTGGCGAGTGCATCGCCCGGCTCGGGCGCGCGCATGAAGGCTTCGCCGACGAGAAAGGCATTGACGTTGGCGGCACGCATGCGCGCCACGTCGTCACGCGACAGGATACCCGACTCCGTGACCACCAGACGGTCGTCGGGAATGTGTTTGAGCAGGCCCAGCGTCGTGTCGAGCGACACGTCGAAGGTGTGCAGGTTGCGATTGTTGATGCCCAGCAGGGGCGTGCTCAGTTCAAGTCCTGCGTCCAGTTCGCGGCCGTTGTGCACTTCGACGAGCACGGCCATGCCCAGTTCGTGCGCCTGCGCTTCGAGTTCGCGCATATGGGCCAGTTCCAGCGCGGCGGCGATGAGCAGAATGCAGTCGGCGCCCATTTCTCGTGCCTCAAAGACCTGATACGCGTCGATCATGAAGTCCTTGCGCAGCACAGGCAGATCGCAGGCCGCACGGGCGGCCTTCAGATATTCCGGCGCGCCCTGGAAGAACTGCACGTCGGTCAATACCGACAGGCAGGCGGCGCCGCCTTGCTGATACGACTCGGCGATTTGCGGCGGCACGAAGTGCTCGCGAATCACGCCTTTCGACGGGCTGGCCTTCTTGATTTCGGCAATGACACCGGGCAGGCCGGCGCCGATCTTCGTGCGCAGGGCGCCGACGAAATCGCGGGTGCGCAGCGCGCTGTCGCCGACAGTGGCTTCGGCATCGCGGCGCAGGCTGGCGAGGTCACGAACGCGCTTCGCAGCGGCGACTTCTTCGGCCTTCACGGCCAGGATCTTGTCGAGAACGGTAGACATATCGATGGATGATTCGGGGCTACGGAAAGCGGCGGGCACGATCGGTGCCCGCCGGGGGCGTGTCGAGCGTCAGTCCTTGAAGCGCTGCGTGAATGCGACGAAGGCGTCGAGCTTCGCGCGCGCCGCGCCGCTGGCGATCGATTCACGGGCCATCTCGATGCCGTCGGCGATCGAGGCGGCGCGGTTGGCGGCATAGAGCGCGGTACCGGCGTTGAGCGTCACGATCTCGCGGGCGGTGCCGGCCTTGTTCTCGAGCGCCTCGATGAGCATCGTCTTCGACTCCTCGGCGCTGCCGACTTTCAGGCTGCGATTGCTCACCATCTGAAGGCCGAAGTCTTCCGGATGAATTTCGTATTCCGTGACCTTGCCGTCCTTCAGTTCGCCGACCAGCGTGGCGGCACCGAGCGACACTTCGTCCATGCCGTCCTTGCCGTAGACCACGAGCACGTGTTCTGCGCCAAGGCGCTGCATCACACGCACCTGAATACCGACCAGATCGGGGTGGAACACGCCCATCAACTGATTCGGCGCACCGGCGGGGTTCGTGAGCGGCCCGAGAATATTGAAGATGGTGCGCACGCCCATTTCCTTGCGGATCGCGGCGACGTTCTTCATGGCCGGGTGATGGTTCGGTGCGAACATGAAACCGATGCCGACGTCACGCAGACACTCGGCCACTTGTTCGGGCGAGAGCATGATATTCACGCCGAGCGCTTCGAGCACGTCGGCACTGCCCGACTTCGAGCTCACGCCACGGTTGCCGTGCTTGGCGACCTTTGCGCCGGCGCCCGCGGCCACGAACATCGACGCGGTGGAAATATTGAACGTATGCGACACATCGCCGCCGGTCCCCACGATGTCGACGAAGTGTTCGTCGGCCGGTGCCTCAACGTGATTCGCGAACTCGCGCATCACTTGTGCGGCGGCGGCGATCTCACCGATGGTTTCCTTCTTCACGCGCAGGCCGGTGATGATGGCAGCGGACATGACCGGGGAAATCTCGCCCTTCATGATGAGGCGCATCAGGTGCAGCATCTCGTCGTGGAAGATTTCGCGGTGTTCGATGGTGCGCTGCAGCGCTTCTTGCGGGGTAATCATTGTTGTCTCTCTTATCTGTCGGTTCGGTGCCGATGACTCAGGCGGCTTGTGCCACACGCGGAGCCGCTTGCAGGAAGTTGCGCAAAACGTCGTGGCCGTGTTCCGACAGAATCGACTCGGGGTGGAACTGCACGCCCTCGACGTCGAGCGTCTTGTGACGCACGCCCATGATTTCGCCGTCGTCCGTCCACGCCGTGACTTCGAGGCAGTCGGGCAGCGATGCGCGCTCGATGGCCAGCGAGTGATAACGCGTGACGGTGAAGCGCTTGGGCAGATTGGCGAACACGCCTTGTTGTGTCGTTTCGATCTCGCTCACCTTGCCGTGCATGATTTGCTGGGCGCGAACGACCTTGCCGCCGAAGGCTTCGCCGATGGCCTGGTGACCGAGGCAAACGCCGAGAATCGGAATGACGCCGGAGAAGCGCTTGAGCACATCGATCGTGATGCCTGCGTTGGCCGGGCAGCTTGGGCCGGGCGAGAGGCAGATGCGCGCGGGGGCGAGTTCAGCGATCGTGTCGAGGGTGATTTCGTCGTTACGAAAGACCCGCACGTCTTCGCCCAACTCACCGAAGTACTGGACGATGTTGTAGGTAAACGAGTCGTAGTTGTCGATCATCAGCAGCATGATGGTCCCTGTTCGTCTGGTGACAAAGGATTGTCGAACGCATGAGATTTGCGAATTCCCCCTGAGCGTGCCCCCATATTGAGTTCGCGATCCGCGGGGGAGGGCGCTATGGGGATGAAATTGACGTGGCGGGTTACCGCCACCAGCGCAGGGCAGCGGTCAGGGGCGACCAGAGGAGGGAGGAAGACTGATGCGACTTCATAGTGACGCCGATTGTAGCAGCATCTGCCGGGGGCCGTGGGTGGGGCGTCGCAAAAAGCGGTCAATCGGCGGGTTTCGCGCGTGAACGGGACGTTTCTCGCAAGAATGTGCGCGCCGCTACGGCTGTCTTTCGACGATTCTGCAACGGCGGGCGAGGACGGCCCCCGTCTTCGGGGCCGCCCGCCGGGGGGGCTTCATCGAGGGCCGAGTACCGCCGCCAGCGCGTCGGGGCGCGGCATGCCATTGACGCGTTGAATCGCACCCGTGTCGTCGCGATAGACGATGCCGGGCGTGCCGCGAAACTCCAGTTCCGCCATCAGTTGCCGATGTGCCTCGAGCGTGAGGGCGATCTCGGGCGACACGCTTGGTGCGGGCGCGATCCCGCCGCTGCCGAACTGCCGCTCGTTGTGCAACAGCGCGGCGGTACGGTCGGCAGCGCCGAGAATGGCCGCTGCCTTCGTGGGGCTGTCGGCTTTGATCACGCCGACCATCACATGACGCAATTGCACCTTGCCGGCATCGACCCAGGGGCGTGCCGACGCCCAGAAGCGATTGCAGTAGGGGCAATTCGGGTCGTTGAACGTGTACACCACACGCGGCGCGTCCGCGTTGCCATCCTGCACCCACGCCGAGGCGGCGAGTTTTGACCAGAGGGCTTCGCTCATCGGTTGGGTGACGAGGTTGCTGACGCGTTCCATGTCGAGCGGCTTGCCGTTGGCATCGATGCGTGTGCCGACAATGGCCGTACCGTCGCGCAGCACATAAAGGGCAATCGGTTGCTGGCCGGCCGTGCCGGCAAAGCCGCGAAGCTCCGTGCCGGTGTCGAACGGCTGGAGATCCTGCAAACCTTCGCGGGCGAGCGCTTGAACGACGGCCGGGGTCTCCTTGCCTCCCACCGGCCCAGCACTACCGGAGGATCCCGAGGCAATCGCGTAGACGGCCGCGGCGAGGGCCGGCACGGCGATCAGGCTGGGAACGAGAAATTTGCGAATCGACATCAAAGACTCCTAAGGCATACGCGGTGCCGGGGGTTGGTGAAGACGGCCTTGCAGCGTGTCGCGCAGACGCGCGGCCGTCAGCTCGCCCAGATGGGCGTCGACCAGACGGCCGTTCGTATCGAAGAACAACGTGGTGGGCAGTCCGCGTGCGCCAGCCGCCTGCATGGCTTGCGAGGCGGGATCGAGCAGCAGATCGTCGAACTCAAGCCCCTGCGACTGCACGAATGCCTCGACCGTGTGCGCGGTCTCGCCCTGATTGATCATGAGGAATCGCACATCCGGGTAGTCGCCTTGCGCCTTGGCGAGCACCGGCATTTCGCGGCGGCATGGCGGGCACCAGCTTGCCCACAGATTCATCACGACGGGGCTGCCGCGATAGGCATCGAGCGAGACGGGCTGCCCCGTCACCGTCGATAGCGTCAACGAGGGCAGCGGCGGCGCGGCGCGTTGCATTGCGCTCAAGCCCGCTTGTGCGGCGCCCCAGATGGCGACGCCGGCGGCGAAGCCGTAAAGCATTGGCCGGCGTCGAGCGGGATGACGTCGCACGCGCCACAGCGCCCAGCCGAGCGCGACGGGCAGGCCGGCCCAGACCAGGAAGCCGCCGTCGCCAATCGCAATGATGGACATCGGGGCTGCCACGTAATCGGGCCACCAGCGCAGCACGTAAGCAAAGCGTGCGACAAGCAGGCCGACGAACAGGGCGTCGATCAACGTGCTGGCAGCGGCGCGGCGCGGATCGGTGTCCGTGTTGCGCAGGAGATAGCGCGCAACGAGCCACGCGACCGCCATCGCTGCGGCCACGGCGACCGTCTGCACCGAGAAGGGACCAAGGCCCGTCATACGGCCCCCGCTGCGTCGAGGCGACGCAGGAAATTGCGGGCGTCGAGTTCGCCGACCATGCGTTGTGCGCGTACTTCCTTGCCGTTTGCGTCGATCAGGATGAGCGTGGGCGGTCCCAGGACTCCCCAGCGTTTCATCAACGCCTGATCGATCGCGTCGTGCTTCGTCACGTCGGGGCGCAGTACCTGCATGCGGGCCAGTCTCGCCGCGACGGCGGGGTCTCCGAACACATTGCGCTCGATGACATGACAGCTCACACACCAGTCCGCGTAAAAATCGATCAACGTCCATTGCCCCTTCGCGGCAGCTTGCGCGATGCGGGCGTCGACGTCTTCCGCCGACTTGACGCTCACATACTCGAACGCCTTGTCGCTACGAGCGCTCGCGCTGCCCACAATGGCGGCGCTCCCCCGTTCCAGCGGCCGCAGCACCGACTCGCTGCCCGAAGCTGCTCCGACGAGCAGGAGCACCGACCAGAGGCCCGCCAGTGCCGACGCGAACGTCAGCGTCCAGCCTGCCGGCTTGCCGCGTAGCGGCCATGCCCAGGCGGCGAACCCGACGGCGACTCCGAGGCCCAGCGCCCCCCAGAGCAGCAGACTGACGTGACCGGGCAGGAAGCGGCTCAACATCAGAATGGCCATGCCCGTCATGACGTAGGCGAAGGCAATGCGCACGCGAACCATCCACGCGCCCGGGCGCGGCAGCACTCGCGAGCCGAACAGGGCGATCGCAAGCAATGGCAGACCCATTCCAAGCCCCAGCGCGAACAGGGCGATTCCGCCCATCCAGGCGTTACCCGTCTGGCTGATATAGAGCAAGGCACCGGCCAGGGGGGCCGTCATGCACGGGCCGACAAGTAGGGCCGAGAGGAAGCCGAGTGCCGCAGCGCCTGCAAGACTGCCGCCGGTGCGTTGATGTCCGGCGGCGTCGAGCCGACTCGTCACGAACTCCGGCAAACGCAATTCGAACAGACCGAACAGCGAGGCGGCCAGCACGAGGAACAGTGCCGCGAAGGCACCCAGCAACCACTGCGATTGCAACGTCGCCTGCAAATTCGCGCCAGCCAGACCTGCCGCCACGCCGACGGCGGCATACGTGAGCGCCATCGCGAGCACATACGACAGCGACAGGGCCAGTGCACGCCAGGGTGCCGGGCGATGGCCCACGATCATCGTCGAGACGATCGGGATCATCGGCAACGTGCATGGGGTAAAGGCGAGCAGCAGCCCGAAGCCGAAGAACAGCAGCGTCGCCGCGACGGGGCCGACCGTGGCCAGCCGGTGCGCGGCGGCCTGATCTTCCGCGAGCGGCGCGGGGGCGGCGTTGGTTTCAACAGAAGGCGCGGCGGGTATCGCGAAGATTGCTGGCGTATCGGGTGTCGATGCCATGCCCCCGGGCAAGACAACTTGCATCGTCTGCGGTGGATAGCAGATGCCCGCGTCCGCACACCCTTGCCAGTGCAGCGTCATGGGGCCCGATGTTGCCGCCGGCAGACGAATGCGCAGTGCATCCGCCGTATAGATCTCCGTATCGCCGAAGAACTCGTCCGAATGCTTCGCGCCCTCGGAGAGCGTCAGATCGACCGGCTTGCCCGAGGCATCCTCCGCACGCAGCGAATGCCGGTAAACGTAGTACTCCTTCGCAACATGTCCGATAACCTCAAGCTGCTCATCCACCCGATTCACGGGGGAGAGAGTGAGCACCTGCGACGCGTCGAGAAACGTCGGCTCGCTTTGCCACGGAAACGCATCGGCGGTACGCATTGCGCCGAGCGCACCGAGCAAAATCACAAAGAGGTAGAAAAAGCGCCGTAGCAAATCGGTTCTCCTGAAGGCGTTCCAAAGCAGGGAGAAGCGTGCCCCATGTCGATTAACCGAGAGTTAACGCGCGACGTCCGTGTTGGTTACGCGCCCATGCCGTGTCCGAAGCGTGCAACGAGTTACGCAAATTACGTAACATGACGCCGTCATCACAGGAGGTGCGAAGTCATGCGAGTGCTGTTGGTTGAGGACGATGCGTTGATCGCGAGCGGCATTGTCGCCGGATTGGCGGTGTTGGGCATTGCGGTTGCGCATGCGTCGAGCGGGTCGGCGGCGGTGTGTGCGCATGCGGAGAACACCTTCGACGCGTTGGTGCTCGATCTGGGTTTGCCCGATGAAGATGGCCTTCAGGTGTTGGCCCGGATTCGTGCGGTGGAGCCGGACGTCCCAGTGCTCATCCTGACCGCGCGCGACGCCATCGAACATCGGATTGCGGGGTTGAACAGCGGTGCGGACGACTACATGGTCAAGCCCTTCGATTTGCGCGAGCTGGCGGCGCGGTTGCATGCATTGATGCGTCGCACGCAGGGGCGTGCTGCGCAGATCATCGAAGCCGGGCCGCTCCGGCTGGAGCCGGCGAGCGGATTGGCGTGGCTCGACGACGCGCCCGTGGAGCTTTCGCGAAAGGAGGTCGACTTGCTGGCGCATCTGGCGAGTACGCGGGGCCGATGGCTGACGCCCGACATGTTGCATGAACGGCTATATGGTTTGTCCGAGCGTGTGAACAGCAATGCCCTGAACGTCCACATTCACAACGTGCGTCGCAAGTTGGGGGGCGATGTCATTCAGACGGCGCGAGGTTTGGGCTATCGATTGGGGTGGGCGTTGTCATGAGTCTTCGACTGAGAGCGGTACTGATCGCGGGCATTGCGTTGATCGCACTGTGGGTGGTGGCAGCGGGATGGATGATGCGTGGCGTGCAGGCCAACCTGGACAGGGCGTTGGATGAGCGTCTGGCGATGTCGGCCCGAATGGTATCGGGGTTATTGGCGAGAGCCGAGTTATTGCCGGTGGGCCCGAGTGCGGGGCAGTCCGATTGGGGGGACGTGATACGTGTGGGCACCAATGACGGAATCGCGTGCGAGATCCGTTCCGTGCATGGTGCGGTGTTGGCGCGAACCGACGGTGGGCCACTGGCAACGGAGAAGGCATTGCCGTTGGGATTCAGCACCATGGAAGTCGACGGCAAGCATTGGCGAATCTATGTATTGCAGGATGAGCGTGGCTATCAGGTCATGACGGCGGATGGATTGGAGAAGCGCGCAGGCCTCACAAGTGCGCTGTTGAGGGCGGCGGGCATACCGTTCCTGATTGCGGTGGTGGGTGGTCTGATGGCGTTATGGATTGGTATCGGGCGAGGATTGTCGCCATTGGAGACATTACGTGCGACGTTGCGCAACAAGCGAGCGGACGACACGGCGCCGATCGATCTGGGGCGTGCGCCGGCGGAGCTGCGCCCGGTAGTCTCGGCATTAAACGGCTTATTGGATCGCCTGACGCTGGCATTGACGCATCAGAGGGCGTTCACCGACGCGGCGGCGCATGAACTGCGGACTCCATTGACGGCCATCGACACGCACATACAGGTCGCGGGGATCACGAGTGGCGTGTCGGCGAGGCAGGCGTTACAGCAGGCGGGCATTGGCGTGCGGCGATTGCGGCACACGCTGGATCAGATGATGACATTGGCGCGCGCAGAGGCATCGACCCATACCAAGGACGAATGCAAATCGTTGCGAACCGCAATAGCGGAAGCCGTGAGTGAATGGGAAGAGACGGATCGGGGCCCCGTTCCGCCGCGAGTTGGGTCTATGTCTGAGTGGCGGAATGGGGCTCCGGTCCGTCGTGGGGCACCACGGGTCGCAATTAGCATGGCGTGTGAAGACCGTGGCACGGCGATACCGCATTCGATGTTGAGCACGGCGATAAGGAACCTGGTGGACAATGCGTTGCGCTACTCACCGGAGGGAAGCGCGGTGGATCTGACGGTGGAGATGGACGCGTTACGACAGCGATACAGCATCGAGGTGGCGGATCGGGGCCCGGGCTTGGCGCCGGAGCAAGCGGCACAGATGGGGCAGCGTTTTTGGCGCGCAGACCGGGGCCGGAAGCACGGCGAAGGCGCGGGACTGGGGATCTCCATTGTGCGGGCGATAGCGTCGCGTTTCGGTGCGGCGCTCGAGTTCGCACCGCGTGAGGGTGGTGGATTGGTGGCTCGGATCGAGGTACCGATGGGGCGATGACCGAAGGAAGGTCGGCGCATCGCCCGTGTTGGATGTCAGCGGGTTGACTTCGCTTTGACGGCGGCGGCTGTCCGGGTTGTCTTCGCTGCGGCGGTGCGTTTGCGCGGGGACGTGGCCGGTGTTGCGACCTTCCGTGGTGCGGAGGTTGCACGCGCCTTGCGAGGTGTCGTCGCATGCCCAGGCGATGACTGCACGGCCGCCTGCTTCGACGCCACGCGCTCGAACACCGCCAACACCTGTTCCAGATCGCGTTGCTCGCCGCCGTCGAGCGGCACGGCGAAGCTCAGATCCTTCACCGCCTTGGCCACTCGCCGGATATCCGCGGGTGTCGAGTGGGCAAGCATGCCGGGAATCGCTTCCATCGCGGCGTCGGGGTCCATGCGCAGCAACCCGGCCTGACGCCGGATCATCTCGCGGAACTGCTCGATCGAGATATCGTTCTCGCCACGCGGCAGCGAGCGAGCAAGGTTGAACTGACGCTCGTCGGCCTCACCATGCAGACGATGCACCCAGATCAGTGCGCGAATGCCGGCTTCCAGCAGACCGCCCTGATGCAGTTCGTGACGGCGATGGGCCAACGACTGCGCGACAAAGGCAACGTGCTCCGGCGACGTGCCCGGATGCACCCGGACTGCCGCGTCGTCGCTGCCATGCAGCCCGGCGAGCGCCTGCACCCATGGTTGGCCGTAAATCCATTCGAAAGCCTTCTCGTAGCCGTCGTCGCGCATATCGCGATAGAAGTTGAGCGATTGCTCGATGGCGCTCGACACCGCCGATTCCAGCGCAAGAAAGGGGTTGTCCGACGCCACCGGATGCCGCGTTTCCCGCACGCGCTCTGCCTTTTCGGCGAACGGAACCGCGAACGGATTGCGATCCGACCAAAGCTCGTAACTCACCCGAAGCGGATGCAGCAGACGCATCCAGTACGCCGAATTCGGCGTGACCATCGCCTGCACCCAAGGTTGCACCAGACTGCGATACAAACCGAGATTGATGTCCGACAGATGCGCCACCGCTGCGAAACGCCGGTCGCTCTCGCTATCCGGTTGCACAATGGCGCGCACATCCTCGACACTGCGTCGCTGAATCGACATCACATAATCGCCATCGATCAGTTCCCGATGCGGCGTGTCTTGCGTCTTGTTGGCGATCTGCGCCTGATAAATGCCGGCGGGCAGCACATCGATCAGATCGATATTGTTGACGAACTTGCGGTGCTCCTTGCGCCCCGTGCTGCCCGACACGAAGATGCCGAGATGGCCGATGCTGTCGTGCGTGGCGTAGACGATCGTCTGATCGTGACTGAGCACTTCCGCGTCATCGCGATACATGTCCGTCACGAAGCCCAACGCTTGCGGTGGCGGCGTAATGTTGTCGCCATACGAGCAAAACACCACGATCGGGGAGCGGATATTGCGCAGATCGATCCGGATGCCGTCGCTCGTGATCAACTCCGCACTCGTGAGCCGATTGCCGACGAACAGGTTATCGACGATGTACTGCATCTCCTGCGCGTTCAGGAACACATGTCCGCCCCAGTACTTCTCGAAGCTGAGATAGCGCGGTGCCTCCGTGTCGACGTTGGCGTACAGGTGATACTTCTTGCGCCACAGCGTGTTGGCCGGATCGAGATTCTCGAAGTTCTGCACCAGCCATGCGCCGTCGAAACGCCCGTCGCCCAGATCGCTGGTGAGCGCCGTCAACCAGCTGCCACCGAGCAAACCGCCCGAATACCGCATCGGGTTGCGTCCGCGCCAGCCGGCCCAGTACGACAACGGTGCGCCGGCCACAATGATCGGCCCGAACAATTCAGGACGCATCGCCGCCGTCATCAACACCTGCCAGCCCGCCTGACAGTTGCCGATGACCGCCGGCTTGCCCGCACTCTCGGGGTGCAGCGAAATCACCTTCTCCAGAAACGCGGCCTCGGCGTGCATCACGTCCTCCACCGTCTGACCGGGCACCGGATCGGGCAGAAAGCCCACGAAATAGCACGGATGCCCTGCACGCAGGGCTGCGCCGATTTCGCTGTCGGGCTTGAAGCCGCCAATGCCCGGGCCGTGTCCCGCGCGAGGGTCGACGACCACAAAGGGTCGAGCGTTTGGCTGCGTGGGAGAGGCGTCCGACGGCAGAATGCGCATCAGGCAGTAATTGCACGGACGGGGCAGGTCGTGCCCGTCGAGGATCACCTCGGCCGGAAAGTCGAGCACATTCGGCGCCGATTCGGCGAGGTGAGCCTGATACTGATTGCCGCGCTGGCGCATGACGTCGGCGAACAACACGCTGCGCTGCCACGCGTCGAGCGCATATTCGGCAGCGGCCGCCATCCACGGTAGATTCGACAGCCACGGGTTGGCGGCGAGCCAGGGAGCATCGGCCGCAGGGGGCGCGTCGGCAGACGCGGTGGCGCGCGATGTTCGGCGTTGGAGTGCGGCAGACGACTTGGCAGGCATGATCAAGACCTCGCAAATCCGGCATGACAGGGTTTTGACGAACGCCGCGGGGGCAGTGCGGGCCCGACGTCGCGGGCCGCAGACCGCAGGCGTTACGCCATCGAACTGAGCGTGCGGCGAAAACGTCGCAACGAGAAGGTGAAGAACACGGCGCCGATGACCGCCAGCGCCACGAACTGCACCCACACGACGCCGATCCCGGCGCCACGGAACAGGATTGCCTGACCCAACTCGACAAAATGCGTCGTGGGGGCGGCAAGCATGATGTCCTGCACCAGCTTCGGCATGCTTTCGCGCGGCGTGTTCCCGCCCGAGAGCATTTGCAGAGGCAGCAACACCAGAATCAACAACATGCCGAACTGCGGCATCGACCGGGCCAGCGTCGCCAGAAAGATGCCCATCGACGTGGTGGCGAACAGATGTAGTGTCGCGCCAAGCAGGAACAGCGCTACCGACCCCCCAATCGGCACATGCAGCGCGCCGCTCACGATCAGCCAGAGCGACATGCCTGCGGCGATCAGCACCACCAGCCCCATCGACCAGACCTTCGCCAGCATGATCTCGGTCGGTGTCACCGGCATGACGAGCAAATGCTCGATCGTGCCGTGTTCGCGTTCGCGAATGAGCGCGGCGCCCGTGAGAATGATCGAGAGCATCGTGATGTTGTTGATGATCTGCATCAGCGCGCCGAACCAGGCGCGTTCCAGCGTGGGGTTGAAGCGCACCCGCAACGCCAGATCCACCGGCAGTTCCGGCGTCGATCGGTATCGCTGAAGGAATTCGCGCACCTCCGCCGACACGATCTGCTGCACATACCCGCTGCCGGAGAACGCCTGACTCATGCGTGTGGCGTCCACATTGAGCTGCACTTCGGCTGCCCGACCCGCCAGAACATCGCGCTGAAAGTTCGGTGGAATGTTCAGGGCAAACGTGTACGCGCCTTCGTCCATGCCCCGGTCAACGGCGTCGGCCGTGATCATGCGCGGCATGGTGAACTGTGGCGGGTAGAACGCCGAGACAATGCGCTGCGACAGCGGCGACACATCCTCGTCCACGATGGCAATCGGCGCGAGGTGCAGCGTATCGGGCTGCGCCGTGGCCGACGAATACACCGATGCCGTGAACGTATAGATGATCAGCACCAGCATCATCGGGTCGCGCACAAGACTCCAGAGCTCCTTCACGCCGAGCCGATAAATATTCGCCAGATGCCGCCGCCACGGATGCGTGCGACGCGGCGGCGCGATACTGGCCTGCGCCGGTGGCGCAGGGGGAGGAGAGGCTTGCGGTGTGCTCGGGCTCGCCATCATTTGTCCTGTTTCTTGAGCAGCAGGATCGTGGCGCCCAGAATCACGGGCACGGCAACGAGCATCGGCCAGAAGGCGTTGCCCAGATCGGCAAACCCGAGCGCCTTGTTGAAGACGCCGCGGCTGATGATGAGCATGTACGTCGCCGGATAGATCTCGCCAATGAACCGGCCCGATCCCTCCATCGACGGCACCGGCGTGAGCATCCCGGAAAACTGGATCGCCGGAATCATGGTGCCGATCATCGTGAAGAACAGGGCCGCGATCTGGCTGCGGGTGAATGTCGACGCGAGCAAGCCAATGCCTGTGGCGACGACGTTGAAAATGAAGACGGCCGTGATAAGCGTGAGGAAACTGCCCTTGATCGGCACGCCGAACAGCGTCACGGCGAGCAGCGCCATGAGCAGGAAATTGAGCATGGCCAGCGCGACATATGGAATCTGCTTGCCGATCAGGAATTCCGTGCGTGTGACGGGCGTCACGTACAGATTCAGGATCGAGCCCAGCTCCTTTTCGCGCACCACCGACAGTGCGGTGAGCATCGCAGGCAGCATCAGCAACAGCAGCGGAATGACGGCCGGCACCATCGCCGGCAGGCTCTTGACGTCGGGGTTATAGCGATAGCGGGTCTCGATATCGAGCGACGCCGTGGGCCGGACGCCGAGCCGTCGCAAGGACTGATCGGCCAGCCAGTTCTGGTGCATGCCCTGCACATAGCCTTGTACCGTTTCCGCGCGCATCGGCATGGCGCCATCGATCCATGCGCCGATCTGCACGGCCTTGCCGTGCGACACGTCACGGGCGAACCCCGGTGGAATTTCGATGGCCAGCGACAGTTCGCCGTCGCGCAGGCGGCGGTCCATGTCGTCGTAATCGGTGATGGGGGGCTGCTCGATGAAGTAACGAGACCCCGCGATATTGAGTGCGTAGTTCTGACTCAACGTGGTCTGGTCGCGGTCGAGCACGGCGTAGCGCAGATCCTCCACGTCCATGCTGATGCCGTAGCCCATCACGAGCATCAGCACGAGCGAGCCGACCAGCGCGAGCGTGGCGCGCACCGGGTCGCGTTGCAGTTCCAGCGTTTCGCGCCAGAGATAGCTGATCATGCGACCGAGCGAAAACGCTTTGTGGTGCGCATGTGCGGTATCGGTGGGAGCGGCGTCTGTGACTGCCGACTTGGGCGTCTCCGGCGCTTCGGGGGTGCCGCCGCCCGCTTCGACAAGGTATTCGATGAACGCCTGCTCGAGCGTGGCTGCGCCTTTATCTTGCGTGATCTTCGCCGGGGGATCGGACACGAGCACCTTGCCTGCGTGCATCAGCGAGATGCGATCGCAGCGGTCGGCCTCGTTCATGAAGTGCGTGGAAATAAAGATCGTCACGCGGTCCCGCCGGGACAATTCCACCAGCAGACGCCAGAAGTTGTCGCGGGCGACCGGATCGACGCCCGAGGTCGGCTCGTCAAGAATCAGCAACTCCGGTTTGTGCACCATCGCCACCGCGAGCGACAGACGCTGGCGCATCCCCAGTGGAATGCTGTCGGGCAGTGCGTCGAGCACGTCGGCCAGACCAAAGCGTTGCACCATCTCTGCTACACGCGCGTCGACTTCTGCCTCGGGCACATGGAACAGTCGCGCGTGCAGCACGAGGTTCTGATGCACCGTCAACTCTGTGTAAAGCGAGAACGCTTGCGACATGTAGCCCACGCGCCGGCGCGTGTCGATGTCTTTCGGATCGACCTCGTGACCGAAGAGCCACGCCTGACCTTCGCTCGCCTGCAGCAGGCCGGTGAGCATCTTCATCGTGGTCGACTTGCCGCAGCCGTTCGAGCCGAGGAAGCCGAAGATCTCGCCGCGACGGATACGGAAATCCACATGATCGACCGCCACGAAATCGCCAAAGCGCATCGTCAGCCCCTTGGCTTCGATGGCAATTTCCGTGTGCTCGTCGATGTGCAACGGCGGAATCACGACCGGTTCGTAGCCGAGCTTCTTGTCGTCCGGCAACAGATCGATGAACGCCGCTTCGAGATTGTCGCGGTGCGTGCGCGCCAGCAGCTCGGCCGGCGTGCCGGTCGCGAGGACCTTGCCGGCGTCCATCGCCACGAGCCAGTCGAAGCGCTGCGCTTCATCCATATAGGCCGTGGCGACGATTACGCTCATGGCCGGACGCTCCCGGCGAATGCGCGCGATCAGATCCCAGAACTGCGCGCGGGCGAGCGGATCGACGCCGGTCGTCGGTTCGTCGAGAATCAGCAGGTCGGGGTCATGGATCAGCGCGCAGCACAGGCCGAGCTTCTGCTTCATCCCGCCCGAGAGTTTGCCGGCCGGGCGTTCGAGAAACGGATGCAGGCCGGTGCTGCGCGTGAGATCGTCGATGCGACGGCGACGCTCGGCGGCGTCGTGGCCGAACAGGCGCGCGAAGAATTGCAGGTTCTCTTCGACAGAGAGCGTCGGGTAGAGATTCTTGCCAAGCCCCTGCGGCATGTAGGCGATGCGCGGGCACACGAGATCGCGGTGTGCCTTGCTGGCCATATCGCCGCCCAGGGCTTCCACGGTGCCCGTCTGCACCGCTCGTGCCCCTGCGATGAGCGAGAGCAGCGTGGATTTGCCAACGCCGTCAGGGCCGATCAGACCGACCATGCAGTTGGCGGGGATGTCGATGCCGACGTCGTCCAGCGCAACGGTCTTGCGGCCGTAGCGCAGCGTGACGCCGGCCACATGAACGACCGGCGGGGAGGCGGGCGATGAGAGCGAGGGAGGCGCCGTCATGATGCGCGGCTCACTGCGGCAGCTTGGTCTGCAACTGGGCAGGCCACGGCGCCTGGCTGTCGGTCTTCACCCACGCCACGCCGGGCAGGCCGGTCTTCACGAGCGTCATATGCTTTTGCAACAGTTCCGGCGCAATCTGCGCGCGCACACGGAACATCAGCTTCTGACGCTCGCTCTCGGTCTCCACGGTTTTCGGCGTGAACTGTGCCGTGCTGGAGACAAACGAGATGCTTGCCGGAATGACGTACTGCGGCGCGGCGTCGAGAATGATGCGCGCTTCGGCGCCGATGGCCAGACGTCCGGCGACGGTCTCGGGCAGGAAGAACGTCATATACACGTCCGACAGGTCGACCAGATTGAGCACCTTGCCTCCCGCCGCGAGCACTTCGCCCGGCTGCGCGACGCGATATTGCACGCGACCGTCGCGCGGCGCCTTGAGGTCGCTGTCCGTGATGTCGGCTTCGATACGGTTGACGGTGGCCTGCGCGGCTTCCACCGTCGATTTGCTTCCGGTGACCTGAGCGTTGGCGGCTTCCACGGCGGACTGCGCGGCAGCCACTTGCGCGCGGGCGGCGGTGACGGCAGCGCGTGTGCTGCGAACGCGTGCGCGGTCGTCGTCCAGTTCCTGCACCGACGAGGCGCCTTCCTTGGACAACGTCTCGGAACGCGACAGACGCCGTTGCGCGGCATCGAGTTCGGCTTCGCGCGCTGCGACATTCGCTTCGGCCGTCGCCTTATCGGACAACCTCGCGGCGGCCTGCGCCTGAATCGCCGCGACGTTGGTCACGGCTTGCTGATATTGCGCACGCGCTTCGTCGCGCTGTGCGTTGAGTGTGTCGATCTGCATCTTGGCGAGCACCTGACCCGCCTTCACGAAATCGCCTTCCCTGACGTAAATGGCTTCGACGCGGCCGGCGAGCTTGGTCGCGACGTCGACTTCGGTCGCTTCGATGCGGCCGTTTCCACTCGCAAAACCCGCACCGGGACCGGTGTCGCTGTAGGTCTTCCATCCATACCAGCCCAGCCCGATCACGGCGAGCACGATCAGCGCGGGAACCAGTTTCTTGGCGTTGGGAAGCGTCATGTTCTTTGACCTCTTGAATTTATTGGACGGCTGGCGCAGCGCTCGTCGGGCCGGTGGCGCCAACGGTGCCGCCGGGCGATGGCACGACCACGCGAGGCGTGCGCGCGAACGGGCCGCCCGGTGCATCGGCAGCGGGCATGAGACGGCTGCCACCGCCGAGCGCCGTGTAGAGCGACACGCGCGCAGACAGCAGCGCGCGGCGCGTCTGCACCGTTTGTTGTTCGATGGCGAGGAGATCGCGTTGTGCGTCGAGCACTTCGAGAAAGGCCGCTGCGCCGTGGTCGTAACGCAGCTTGGCAAGTCGTGCGCGCTCGGCCTGCGCGTCCTGCGTGGCTTGCAGGATCGTGACCTGATCGGCCAGCCAGCGACGCGCACTCAGCGCGTCGGCCACATCGCGGAACGCTCCCTGAATCGTCTTCTCGTAATTCGCGATCGACTCCACGCGCCGGGCTTCGGCGAGATCGAGGTTGTTCACGAGACGTCCGCCCTGAAAGATCGGAATGTTGATGCTGGGCGTGAAGGCCCACGCCGCGCTTCCGGCCTTGAAGAGGCCGTCAAGTGCACTGCTCGCCGTGCCGACCGAGCCGGTGAGCGTGATCTGCGGGAAGAAGGCCGCGCGCGCGGCGCCGATGTTCGCGTGCGCGGCGCGCAGTTGATACTCGGCCGCGATGATGTCGGGCCGGTCTTCCAGCAGCGACGAAGGCAGACCGGGTTCGAGATCGCGCATCAGACGAGCATCGTCGACCGTGTGCTCGATTGCCTGCGGCGTGGTGTCGAGCGGGGCGCCTACCAGCACTTGCAACGCGTGGGCTTGCGTAGCGCGTTGTTGCTGGAGTTGCGTAACGAGGGCGCGGGCCTGTTGCCACAGCGTGGTGACTTCGGTGAGATCGAGTTTCGACGTTGAGCCGACTTGCTCGCGACGCGTGAAGATGCGCAACGATTCGGCGCGACTGTCGACCGTCTGCTGTGCCAGGACGATACGTTCGTCGAATTCACGCAGGCTCAGCCACGTCTGTGCGACTTGCGAGATCAGGCTCAGTTCGAGGGCGCGGCGAGAGGCATCGGACGCCAGATAATCGTCGAGCGCGGCGTCCTTCAGATTGCGGATGCGGCCCCAGAAGTCCAGCTCCCACGTCGACAGGCCAAGGCCGACCTGATACTGGCTGCTGATATAGGGATTGCCGGTGAGGCTCAGATCGCCGGGCAAACGCTGACGTGTCTCGCTGGCGCCGACACCGACTGACGGAAACAGATCGGCGCGTTGAATGCCATACGCCGCTCGCGCCTGTTCGACACGGGCGAGCGCGACGCGCAGATCGCGATTGTTGGCTAATGCGGTTTCGATCAGGCTGCGCAATTGCGGATCGGCGAAATACTCGCGCCAATCGAGCGCAGACGCAGGCTGTGCGGCCACTGTCGCGGCAGAGGTGCTGACATCGGGTGTCCACACCTCGGCCACCGGGGCCGCTGGGCGCTCATAAGTCGGCGCCATCGACAGACAGCCGCTAAGCAGGGTAGTGACAAGTGCGGCTGTCGTGGTCATCGCAAAGGTAGTTGCGACGCTAGAACGCATACGTGAATTGCATGGTTTCGCCATAGAAGCTTCGACCTCCCGACGGACACCTAACTATAGCTTGGTGACGTCAATCGGCGTATACCGGAGTGGTCGAAAAAAAGCGAACGGTTGTGCTAAATCAACAAGGGCCCCGAATCGAGTAGAGGATCGATTCAGGGCCCTGCGAATTTAGATGTCACGCGCATGCAATATAAGCAAAGCATTCGCGTTTCAAACAGCAGCGTGCTTCACTTTGGTGCGACGGCGCACGGCAGTGGTCCGCGCGCCGTATGGCTCAGTGCTGGCTCAGTACTCGGCGTCGAGACCGTCCTGCACCTGTTCTGCCGCACGCAGCACGGCGCGCGCCTTGTTTTCCGTCTCTTGCCATTCGGATTCAGGCACCGAATCGGCCACGATACCGGCGGCCGCTTGCACATACAGATTGCCGTCCTTGATCACGCCAGTGCGAATCGCGATGGCAACGTCCATTTCGCCGCCAAACGACAGATAACCGACGGCGCCGCCATAGAGGCCGCGCTTGACCGGCTCGAGTTCGTCGATCAGTTCCATGGCGCGAACCTTCGGTGCGCCGGTGAGCGTGCCGGCCGGGAACGTGGCGCGCAGCACGTCGATGTTCGACAGTCCCGGTTGCAGACGGCCTTCCACCGAACTCACGATGTGCTGCACGTGCGAGTACTTCTCGATGACCATCTTGTCGGTGACTTCGACGGTGCCCGTCTGTGCGATGCGGCCCACGTCGTTGCGAGCGAGATCGATGAGCATGACGTGTTCGGCAATTTCCTTCGGATCGCCAAGCAATTCGGTGGCCAGCTCGGCATCGCGCTCCGGCGTGGCGCCGCGCGGACGTGTGCCGGCGAGCGGTCGGATCGTCACGATTTCGTGCTCGCCGTCGGGCGTCTGGCGACGCTCCTGACGCACGAGGATCTCGGGCGAGGCGCCGACCACCTGAAAATCGCCGAAGTTGTAGAAGTACATGTACGGCGACGGATTGAGCGAGCGTAGCGCGCGGTAGAGCGAGAGCGGTGCGTCGCGATACGGTTTGATGAGTCGCTGGCCGACCTGCACCTGCATCAGTTCACCGGCCTCGATGGCCTCCTTGGCCTTCGCGACGGCCGCGAGGTAATCCGGCTTGGCGAATTCGCGGAAGGTTTCCGTGCGCACGCTGCCGGAGGTGACCGGGGCGTCGACCGGCGCCTTCAGGCGGGCGCGCAATTCGCGCAGACGCAGGCGGGCCTTCGAATACGCTTCCGGCTGCGTGGGATCGGCGTAGATGATGAGGTAGAGCTTGCCGGTCAGGTTGTCGATCACGGCGAGTTCTTCCGTGAGCAGCAACTGAATGTCGGGCAGGTTCAGATCGTCGCGCGGCGTGGTGTGCGCGAGCTTCTTCTCGATGTAGCGCACGGCGTCATAGCCGAAGTAGCCGGCAAGGCCACCGCAGAAGCGCGGCATGCCCGGGCGCAGCGCCACTTTGTAGCGTGCCTGGAACTGGGTGATGAACTCGAGCGGATCGCCGTCATGCGTCTCGACGACGGTGCCGTCGCGCACCACTTCGGTCTTCGGGCCGAAGCTGCGCAGCAGCGTGTGGGCCGAGAGGCCGATGAACGAGTAGCGGCCGAAGCGCTCGCCGCCGACGACGGATTCGAGAAGGAAGGTGTTTGCGCCACGTCGGTCGCCCAGCGCCAGCTTGAGATACAGCGAGAGCGGCGTGTCGAGATCGGCGAAGGCTTCGGCGATCAGCGGAATGCGGTTGAAGCCTTGATTGGCCAGCGATTTGAATTCGAGTTCGGTCATGTTGCACTCTGCCTGCAAGTTTGCCGGCGGGTGAGCCCGCAGAATCGGCGTGGATTGGCGTTGAGAATACCTGAGTCGTGGCGGGGTGGCGGTGCTGGCCCACACCGGGTCGCGGTGAGCGCCCACGCATGTGCAATGCGACGGCGACGACCGCGTCTCGGTGAATCCGCGCGCCGTGCGAGACGGCGTGCCGATCGATGAATTCTTGGGAACAACAACGATGCAAGAAACGGGTTGCTGAAGACGAACTCCAGCGGTCCCGGCCACCCCTTGGAAGGGTTCAGCAGGACCAGCGTCGCCAGGGCCAGGCCCCCCGGTCGATCACGCTAAGACTCCGTTTCTTGTTCAGGAACATGCGCTTGAATGGCAGTGTGGAATGTGGCGAACTCAGCTCGCTAGAGAGGGCGTTGCCTTGGGGCAGATGGCCCGGGCGGCGCCCAGAATTGAGGCGACTATACCATCCGTGTCGATCGTTTGTATAGATTCGCCATGGTTGTACCCATAGGGCACGGTGAGCGAGCGGCAGCCCGCTGCACGGGCGGCTTGTGCGTCGTTGCCCGAGTCGCCGATCAGCACGGCTTGCGCGGGCGATACCCCGAAAGCCTCGCAGGCTTTGAGGAGCGGCATCGGGTCCGGTTTGCGCTTGGGCCACGAATCGCCGCCGTAGACGAGGTCGAATTGATCCGACAGGCCGTAGTGCTCGAGCAGCGCCACCGCGAAGCGATGCTGCTTGTTGGTGATGCAAGCGACCGGCAGACCCGCTTCGTGCAAGGCCGCCAGCCCTTCGCGGACTTCGGGGTAGAGGGCGGTGTGCTCGCCATTGATCGACGTGTAGACAGCTTCGTACTTGTCCTGTGCGCGCTCGAACAGGCCGTCGATGTCGGCCTCGGGGAATCGCTCGGCGAGGGTCTTGCGCACCAGATTGGCGGTGCCCTTACCGACGAAGGTCATGAGGCGCTCGGTCGGCACGGGCTCGGCGCCCAGATCGGCCAGCATGGCATTGAGCGCCACGCCGAAGTCGCCTGCCGTGTCGACCATCGTGCCGTCGAGGTCGATCAGCACTGCGCGGATGCCATCGAGTTGAAGGCCGGCGGTCGGTGTCGTTTGGGTCATGCCACGCTCGCCAGTTGGGCGCGCATCTCGTCGATCACCGCCTTGTAGTCGGGTTTGCCGAAGATGGCCGACCCGGCGACGAACGTGTCGGCACCCGCGGCGGCGATTTCGGCGATGTTGTCGACCTTCACGCCGCCGTCGATTTCCAGACGAATCTCACGGCCGGTCTCGGCCGTATAGGCGTCGATGCGCGCGCGCACGGCGCGCAGCTTGTTGAGCGCCTCGGGGATGAACGACTGGCCGCCGAAGCCGGGGTTCACCGACATGATGAGCACCATGTCCAGACGATCCATCACGTGATCGAGGTAATTCAGCGGGGTACCCGGGTTGAACACGAGGCCGGCCTTGCAGCCGTTGTCGTGAATCAGGCCGAGGGTGCGGTCGATGTGTTCCGAGGCTTCCGGATGGAACGTGATCAGATTGGCGCCGGCCTTGGCGAAGTCGGGCACGATGCGGTCGACCGGGCGTACCATCAGATGCACGTCGATGGGCACGTCCACGTGCGGGCGGATGGCCTCGCACACCATCGGGCCGATGGTCAGGTTGGGAACGTAATGGTTGTCCATGACGTCGAAGTGAATCCAGTCGGCGCCAGCCGCCACGACGTTACGGACTTCTTCGCCCAGCCGGGCAAAGTCGGCGGACAGGATGCTGGGGGCGATACAGAATTGCGTCATGGCGGGACCGGGAGTAGCGTCAAAAGCGGTATTTTAAAGCTTTCGCCTGCCCCCTGCCCGTTGTGCGCCGAAGGGAAAGGGGGGAACGCCCCCGAAAGGGCGCCGTTGCGCCGCGTTTGCCGGTTGCGACCTGCGACGACTTGCCGCAGAATGCCTTGCAAAACGGGACGGCGCATGTGCCGCACGTCCGTCACGATGCCGATCGCGGACATCGTGACACCACACGCAGCGAAAGCTGTCAGACCAGAACGCCATCAGAGAGCACCATGCGCAACAGGAACACCCGATGAGCCAGTACGAATTTACCGTCACGGTGCGCCCGCAATATCTCCCGGAGCAATCGGAACCGGACCGTCGGCAATTCGCCTTCGCCTATACGATTACGATTCGCAACAGCGGAGAGGTGCCGGCCCAACTGATCTCGCGCCACTGGGTGATCACCGACGGCGACAACCATGTGCAGGAAGTCAACGGTCTGGGCGTGGTTGGCCATCAGCCGTTCCTGCAACCCGGCGAGCAATTCGAATACACGAGCTGGGCGATGGTCGCCACGCCGGTCGGCACCATGCGCGGCGAGTACTTCTGCGTCGCGGAAGACGGCACGCGTTTCGAAGCGCCCATCGCCGAATTCGCGCTGACCATGCCGCGCACCCTGCACTGAGCCGGGGGCGCGCGGTGTTCGGACGTCAGCGCCGGTCGTCGGACCAGTCTTCCCGCTTGAGCGGATCGTCGGCGGCGCGTGCCGCCGGGTCCGGGTTGAGGGGATCGATCGGGTCGACGGTATCGCTCGGCATTGGCCGGATCGCGCGCGTCTGGCGAACCCTGCGTTTGGGCGACGGCTTGCGCCGCATCACCACAATCGCGGCGACGATCACGATCGCCAGCAACACTTCCGGCAAGACCAGCAAGGCCGGATATTCATCGAACAGATTACCCATGACGCTCTTCCTGAATGTGTTCGGGCGGTGGCGCGCCGGCCGGGGCCTGGCGCTCGCCGCGTTTGCCGCATTGCTTTACGGTTGTTCGAGTGTGCCTCCTTCGGGCACCTATCGTCCAGGTACGCCGCCATCGACGGTCGCCACACCGCCTTCGGGCGTGGGTCGCATGCAGGCCGTGTCGTGGTCGCAGGTCGAAGGATGGCAGGACGACTCGCTCATCGGCGCGCGCCTTGCGCTCGCCCAGAGCTGCGTGAAGCTGGGCCGTCAGAACAATTGGCAACCCGCGTGCCGTGCGGCCGAGCATCTCGACGATCTGGACCCGGCGGCAGTGCGGCAGTTCTTCGAGCAGTACTTTACGCCGTTTCGTATCTCGAACTCCGACGGCACGCAATCCGGCCTGATCACGGGCTACTACGAGCCGCTGCTGCATGGCTCGCGGGTGCGCGGTGGTATCTACCAGACGCCGCTCTACAAATGGCCCGCCGGCCGCAAGGCCGGATCGCTGCCGGCGCGCTCGGAACTCATGCGCAGCGGCATGTTGCGCGGCTACGAACTGGTCTATGTGGATGACCCCATCGAGGCATTCTTCCTCCAGGTGCAAGGCTCCGGTCAGGTGCTGCTCGACGACGGTTCGATCATGCGTGTGGGCTACGCCGGCAACAACGACCAGCCCTACAAGTCGATCGGACGCTGGCTAATCGATCGCGGCGAGATCACCGCCGCGCAGGCGACGATGCAGGGCATCCGCGCCTGGGCGCGTGCCAATCCGTCGCGTGTGGACGCCTTGCTCGACGTGAACCCGCGCTTCGTCTTCTTCCGCGAAATGCCGAATCACGGCGTGGGCGGCATCGAAGGGCCGATTGGCGCGCTGGGCGTGCCGCTCACGGCCGAGCGCTCGATTGCCGTCGATCCGGCGTCGATCCCGCTGGGCAGTCCGGTGTTCCTCGCAACGACGCGTCCGCCCTTCGGTGCGCAAGCGAATGCGCCGATCAACCGGCTGATGTTCGCGCAGGACACGGGCAGTGCCATCAAGGGCGGCGTTCGCGCCGACTTCTTCTGGGGGCTCGGCGACGACGCGGGCGATCTGGCCGGACGCATGCGCCAGAGCGGCCGGATGTGGGTCTTTCTGCCCAATCAGTGAGATCACGTTGCAACGAAAAAGCCCGCGACTATCGCGGGCTTTTTTCATGGGGACGAATGCGAACTCAACGCGGACGCTTGTCCACCACCCGGCGTGCCTTGCCCACCGAGCGTTCGATGCCGCCGACCGGCTTCACGCGCACGGCGCACGACACCCCGATGAGGGTCTTGATGTCGCGCTTGAGTTCGCCGCCTGCCGAGGCCAGCGCACTGTCGTCGTGGCAACCGATCGCCGCTTCGACTTCCACGGCCATCGTGTCCATCGGACCTTCCTTGTCGAGAATGATCTGATAGTGCGGCGAGAGCACCGGCTGGCGCAGCAGCAGTTCTTCGATTTGCGACGGGAAGACGTTCACGCCGCGAATGATCATCATGTCGTCCGAGCGGCCGGTGATCTTCTCCATGCGGCGCATCGTGCGCGCCGTGCCCGGCAGCAGTCGCGTGAGATCGCGCGTGCGGTAGCGAATGATCGGCAGCGCTTCCTTGGTGAGCGAGGTGAACACCAGTTCGCCGAATTCGCCGTCGGGTAGCACTTCGCCCGTCTCCGGATCGATGATTTCGGGGAAGAAGTGGTCTTCCCAGATGGTCGGGCCGTCTTTCGTTTCGGCACATTCGCAAGCCACGCCCGGGCCCATCACCTCCGACAGCCCGTAGATGTCGACCGCGTCGATGCCCATGCGCTTCTCGATGGCCGAGCGCATGTCGTTCGTCCACGGCTCCGCACCGAAGATGCCGATGCGCAGCGATGCGTCGGCCGCCACCATGCCCTGACGCTCGAGTTCGTCGGCAATCGCGAGCATGTAGCTCGGCGTGACCATGATGATGTCCGGCTTGAAGTCCTGAATCAGCTGCACCTGCTTCTCGGTCTGGCCGCCGCCGAACGGGATCACCGTCAGACCGGCACGCTCGGCACCGTAGTGCGCCCCAAGGCCGCCCGTGAACAGACCGTAGCCGTAGCTGATATGCACCTTGTCGCCGCGTCGCGCGCCCGACGCACGGATCGAGCGAGCGACCAGATCGGCCCACGTGCTGATGTCGTTGGCGGTGTAGCCCACGACCGTCGGCTTGCCTGTCGTGCCCGAAGACGCATGCACGCGCGAGACCTGCTCCATCGGCACCGCGAACATGCCGAACGGATAGCTGTCGCGCAGATCCTGTTTCGTCGTGAACGGGAACTTGGCCAGATCGGCCAGCGAGGTCAGATCGTCCGGATGGACGCCGGCCTCGTCGAATTTCCGGCGATACACTGGCGAATTCTCATAGGCATGCCGCAACGTCGTCTTCAGACGCTCGAGTTGAAGGCTGCGCAGTTCGTCGAGGCTCGCTTTCTCGATCGGCTCGAGCGGCAGGGCGGTGGTCATGACTGTCTCCTTGGGGCTTGCTGCTACTTACTGTTGCTTGCTTTTACGCATGTGAAGCATGTGAGGCATGTGTCTCGCGACGCCGTGCCCGGACTCGTGTACTGCCGGGGCGCGTCAGACGACGCTGCCCTTGATCTGTGCGGACTTGCCGCGGAACATCGCGACCACCTCGCCTGCCGAGTTCGTCAAACGGATGTCATAGATGCCATGACGCCCCGAGAGCACTTGTTCCTGGGCTTCGGCGGTGAGCGTGTCACCGCCCGAGACCGGCTTCAGGAATTCGATGCTGCACCCGGCCGCCACGGTATTGATGTTGTAGCTGTTGCACGCAAACGCGAAGGTCGAGTCGGCGAGCGTGAACATCAGGCCGCCGTGGCAGATCGCGTGACCGTTGAGGAATTCGTCGCGAATGCGCATCGTCATGCGCGCATAGCCCGGGCGCACTTCCTGCAACTCCATGCCCAGCCACTGGCTCGCACGGTCGCTGCTGTACATGGCCTCGCCCGTGGCGCGGGCGAGTTCTTCCGGGGTCATCTCACCGGTTGCTTTGGGGGCGGGGGAGGTCAGGCTCATGATGTCTCTCGTCTTGTTATGGTGTCGGTCTCTCGCGCGGCGCGTGGGGTCTTGGTGTGCGGGGCGGCGATGGCTTGATGGGTTCTCTTGGGGCCGCAGCCGCCGTCATCGCGGCGATCAGCGGCCTTCGAACTTCGGCGCGCGCTTCTCAAGGAACGCGTTCACGCCTTCGGCATAGTCGTAGGACGCCCCCAGGGCACGCTGTTCATCGCGCTCGAGATCGAGTTGCTGATCGAGCGTATTGGTCGTCGATGCGTACAGCGCTTCCTTGATGCTCGCGAGGGCCTTGGTCGGTTGCGTCGCCAGTTGCGCGGCAAGCTTTTGTGCTTCGGCGAGGAGTGCGTCGTCCTCGACGCAGCGCCAGATCATGCCCCACTGTTCGGCCTGCTCGGCCGACAGCTTGTCGCCGAGCATCGCGAGTCCCATCGCACGGGCCATGCCCACGCGCTGTGGCAGGAGCCACGTCCCCCCCGTGTCGGGCACCAGCCCGATTTTGACGAACGCCTGCACGAAGTTGACCGAAGCGCCCGCGAGCACGATGTCGCAAGCGAGCGCCAGATTTGCGCCAGCGCCCGCCGCGATGCCGTTGACTGCCGCGATCACCGGCAGCGGCATCGAGCGCAGTTTGCGCACGAGCGGGTTGAAATTCTCGTCGACCAACTCGCCGAGATCGGTCGAGGCACCCGGCGTGAAGTCGAGATCCGCCAGGTCCTGTCCGGCGCAGAAGCCGCGTCCGGCACCGGTCAGCACAATGGCTCGCGCGCCCTGTGCTTGCGCGGTATCGAGGGCGTCGCGCAGTTCCGCATGCATCTGCCGCGTGAAGCTGTTGAGCTTCTCGGGGCGATTGAGCGTGATCGTTGCGACGTTGGCTTGCAGCGTCAGTTGAACCGTGGCAGTCATCGGTGTCTTCCTCCAGGTGTCTTGTAATGTCGGGGAGCGGAGCGAGGCGCGAGCGTTCAGACTCGCTCGATGGCAATCGCAATGCCCTGGCCCACGCCGATGCACATCGTACACAATGCAAAGCGGCCGCCCGTGCGGTGCAACTGGTACATCGCAGTGGTCACCAGACGCGCGCCCGAGGCGCCCAGCGGGTGGCCCAGCGCAATCGCGCCGCCGTTCGGGTTCACGCGAGCGTCGTCGTCGGCAATGCCGAGTTGACGCAACACGGCCAGACCCTGACTCGCGAAGGCTTCGTTCAGCTCGATCACGTCGAACTGATCCAGCGTCATGTTCAATTGCTTGAGTAGCTTGAGCGTGGCCGGCGCCGGGCCGATGCCCATGATGCGCGGGGCCACACCGGCGGTCGCCATGCCGAGCACGCGTGCTCGCGGCGTGAGGCCGTGCCGCTTGGCGGCGCTTTCGCTTGCGAGCAGCAGCGCGCACGAGCCGTCGTTCACGCCCGAGGCGTTGCCGGCGGTCACGGTGCCGTCCGGGCGCACCACGCCCTTGAGCTTGGCCAGCGATTCGAGGCTGGTCGCGCGCGGGTGTTCGTCACGATCGACGACGATCGGGTCGCCCTTCTTCTGCGCGATCGAGACCGGCGTGATTTCCTGAGCGAGCGTGCCGTCGGCCTGAGCGCGTGCTGCCTTCTCCTGACTGCGCAGGGCGAAGCGGTCCTGATCTTCGCGGTTGATGCCGAAGTCGTCGGCCACGTTCTCGGCCGTCTCCGGCATGGAATCCACGCCGTACTGTGCCTTCATCAACGGATTGATGAAGCGCCAGCCGATGGTCGTATCGAAGATCGCGGCCTGACGGGCAAACGCGCTATCGGCTTTGCCCATCACGAACGGTGCGCGGGTCATCGACTCGACGCCGCCCGCGATCATCAGACCGGCTTCGCCTGCCTTGATGGCGCGTGCCGCGCTGCCGATGGCATCCATGCCCGAGCCGCACAGGCGGTTGAGCGTGGCGCCCGGCACGTCGATCGGCAACTCGGCGAGCAACGCGGCCATGCGGGCCACGTTACGGTTGTCTTCGCCTGCCTGATTGGCGCAGCCGTAGATGACGTCGTCGATCAGCGTCCAGTCGACGTTCGGGTTGCGCGCCATGAGCGCTTTGAGGGGAATCGCACCGAGGTTGTCGGCGCGAACGTCCTTGAGGGCGCCGCCGTAGCGGCCGATGGGCGTGCGGATCGCGTCGCAGATGAAGGCTTCGGTCATGATGTCTCGGTCCTGTCTTTTCGTGGGGCGGGGGGCGGCGCGGCAGCGGCCGCGCGACGGTGAGTGCCTATGGTAGTGGCAGACTGTCGCGTTGGCGCGTGCCGTGAGGTGTTTGCCGTCCCCCTTCTCTCTATATAGTGTCGTGACGCTCAGGCGGCGCCGGCGTCAGATTTGGCCGGCACATGGTGGCGGCTCTGCACCACGCGGAAACGATTCGCGACGAAAGCGGCGTCGGCGAGGCTCGCGTTGGCCGCCGGATTGCCGCCCGTGCCGTGGTAATCCGAGTAGGCCGCTGACTGGTTCACGAACACACCGCCGGTCAGGTTGAGCGACAGCGCGACGCGGCCTTCGATGGCGGCGTCGAGTGCCTGCGCTTCGCCTTCGGGCGTCGTCGTGTAGGCCGACAGCGTGAGCGCGCCGTGTTCGGCGGCGGTGCGGCCTGCCAGCGCGAAGGCTTGTGCGCTGTTGTCGACGGCGATCACGAAGGCGATCGGGCCGAACCACTCGCGGGTGTAAATGGCGTCGTCGGCGACGTCCAGAGCGACGATCAGCGGCGTGCGCACGCGAGCATCGGCGAAGGCCGGGTGCTGGAGCGTCTGGCTATCGAGCACGACGCGGCCGACCTTGCGGGCTTCGTCGATCCGGGCAAGCACGCCTTCGTTTTGAATCGCGCCGAGCAGTTCGACGGCCTTGGCCGGGTCGCTGCACGTTTTCTGGACGCTGCCTGCGATCGCGGCGACCACGTCGTCGAACGAGACCTTGCCGTCCGGCGTCTGGATACCGTCGCGCGGAATGTAGATGTTCTGCGGTGCGGTGCACATCTGACCCGAGTACAACGCCAGCGAAAAGCCGATGTTGCGAGCCATGCCCTTCAGGTCGTCCGTCGAATCGATCACGATCTGGTTCACGCCGGCTTTCTCGGTGTAGACCTGCGCCTGACGGGCGTTGGTCTCTAGCCAGTCGCCGTTGGCGGTGCTGCCGGTGAAATCGATCACACGCACTTCGTTGCGCTTGGCCAGTTGCTGGACGATGGCGCCGTCGTTCGGGTTGGTGGCGGCGAGCGTGACGACATCCGGATCGAAACCGGCTTCCTTGAGCACGTCGCGAGCAATCTTCACGGTAATGGCGAGCGGCAGGATCGCGCCCGGATGCGGCTTGACGATCACGGCGTTACCCGTGGCCAGGCTGGCGAACAGGCCCGGGTAACCGTTCCACGTCGGGAACGTGCAGCAGCCGAGGACCAGCGCCACGCCGCGCGGCACGACGGTGTAGCGCTTCTCCATCGCGAGCGGCGGGTTCTTGCCTTGCGGCTTTTCCCAGTAGGCGTCTGCCGGGATGCGGCGCAGTTCGTCCCAGGCATAGGCCACGGCTTCGAGGCCGCGATCCTGTGCGTGCGGGCCGCCGGCCTGGAAGGCCATCATGAACGCCTGCCCAGTCGTGTGCATCACGGCGTTGGCCATTTCGAAGCTGCGCGCGTTCAGGCGCTTGAGAATTTCCAATGACACACCGACCCAGGCATCAGGCGTCGCGGCACGCCACGACTTGTGGGCGTCGCTCACACGGGCGAGCAGGGTGTCGATCTCGAAACCGGGGTAGGTCGTGCCAAGGGCGAAGCCGAAGGGCGAGGTTTCCTGGCCGGCGCTGCCTGTGCTGCCGCGCTGTTCCAGCGGGAAGGCGGCGTTCAGGTATTGCTTGAACGCGGCTTCGCCGTCGGCGGCAGCCGTCTCGCCATACGCGCGCGGGCTGGGTATTTCCGTGAACGGGCTCCAGTAACCACGCGTGGCGATGGCCTGAAGGGCGCGCTCGAGAGTCTCTTGGTGTTTGGCGAAGAGGGGATGAGTCATGGTTGTGGATCTGTCCGTGTCGGGATGCGGCTGGCGGATTCGCTGTCTGCCGGCAGGCACACTCGTGCGGGCGCTCGGCAAGACGCAGGGAACGGCACCGGGTCGTGGTCGAGACGTCTCATGAACATTAATTGACCGACCGGTTGGTTTGTTAATATAGCACCAAATCTTCCGGGCGTGGCGCACGATGACGCCGGGTTTTCCCCGACAGCTGGCAAGGCGCCCGGGCGGACACGGCGGTGCTCGTTGCGCTTGGCCCGGTGCGGATTGGCGGGGCGTTTGCATGGCGGAACGAGGGGTGCGTGGCCGGGGGATCGATGGCATCATGCCTAACCACTGCAGTCGACGCCCGGCAAGCCCCTTACCCGGGTTTGCCGCGTGCGCCGCAGCGCCGTTGCGAACCAATGGCGTGTTCATCGCCTTATGCCTGTTTCCGGCGGCTGCGAGGGTGTCATGTCCTGGCGGCACCGGCCCCCGAACCACAAGACGAGACTTTGACTGGAGGAAGAAGAGGATGACGTACGAGAATATTTTGGTGGAGACGCGCGGCCGCGTCGGTCTGATCACGCTGAATCGTCCGAAGGCGCTCAACGCGCTGAACGATGCGCTGATGGACGAACTGGGCACCGCGCTCACCGCCTTCGACGCCGACGAGGCCATCGGTTGCATGGTGATCACCGGTAGCGAAAAGGCGTTCGCGGCAGGGGCCGACATCGGCATGATGTCGAAGTACACCTTCGCCGACGTTTTTAAGGGTGATTACATCACGCGCAACTGGGAAACCGTGCGTCGAATCCGAAAACCGGTGATCGCTGCCGTATCGGGTTTTGCGCTTGGCGGCGGGTGTGAACTGGCCATGATGTGCGACTTCATCATCGCGGCCGACACTGCAAAGTTTGGCCAGCCGGAAATCAAGCTGGGTGTGATTCCGGGGGCGGGCGGTACGCAGCGTCTGACGCGCGCGGTGTCCAAGGCCAAGGCGATGGACATGTGCCTGACGGCGCGTTTCATGGATGCGACCGAAGCGGAGCGTGCTGGCCTGGTGTCGCGCGTGGTGCCTGCCGACAAGCTGCTTGACGAAGCTATCGCCGCGGCCAGCACCATTTGCGAATACTCGTTGCCGGTCGTGATGGCGGCCAAGGAAGCGGTTAACCGTGCGTTCGAATCGACGCTCGACGAAGGGGTGCAGTTCGAGCGTCGCATCTTCCATTCGCTCTTCGCGCTCGAGGATCAGAAGGAAGGCATGGCGGCATTTGTCGAGAAGCGCAAGCCGGTTTTCAAGCATCGTTGAGCTTGCTGCGAAGCACCGGGATGACCTCCTGTGTGGGGGGGGCATCCTGTGTTAGGCTGCCGGTTTTTTCAGCAAGGGGCGAATCGATGGCGATGAAACGACGTGCATTTGCGCTGGCCTTGGTGGTGGCCTCCGGGCTGCTATTGGGTGCCTGCGGGAAGAAGGAAGAATCGGCCGCAGGCCGGTCAGTCGGGCCGGATGGCTCGCAGCCTGTGTACGTCGTCGGCTCGGATGCTGCCTATGCGCCGTTCGAATATGAGACCGATACCCGGCAGATCGCCGGTTTCGATATCGATGTGATGAAAGCCGTCGCCGACAAGGCGGGCATCTCCATCCGATTCATCAATACGCCGTTCGAAGGCATCTTCAATTCGCTGGTGCAGGGGGATCGGGACATTCTGATTTCGGCGATCACGATTACGGATGAACGTCGCAAGCAGATGGATTTCTCGACGCCGTATTTTGAGGCGTCGCAGTTGATTGCCGTACCGGCCAATTCGACCGTACAGAAGTTCGACGATCTGAAGTCGCTGAAGGTGGGCGTGCAGACGGCGACCACGGGTGACGAAGTCGTGCAGAAGCTTATGGGCAAGAACAATCCGTCGGTCAAACGCTTTGAAGGCACGCCGCTGGCAATGAAGGAACTTGAGGCCGGGGGTGTCGATGCGGTGGTGGCCGACAATGGCGTCGTGGTGAACTTCATCACGAACAATCCGAATGCGAAGCTGCGCACGGTGGCCGATAGCAGCTTCCCGAAGGAGTACTACGGCATTGCAGTACGCAAGGGCGATGCCGAATTGCTGGCCAAGATCAATAAGGGTATCGACGTGATCAAGTCGGATGGCACGTATGACGCGATCTACGAACGCTACTTCGGCAAGAAGAAGTCCTGACGTTGCGCGCTCTCTCTATAGAGCATCGGCACCTGAAGGTGCCGATGCCTGATGAAAAAGCCCCGTCGAGACGGGGCTTTTTCATGGGTTTTCAAAATATTTTCACAAAGGGCTTGCCAGGGTACGGGGTTTTCACTAATATCTCGTCTCTCGCAACGACAGCGACGCAGCGAAAGCGGCGACGACGTGGAAGCGACGGGCTGGAAAGCCCGGTGGTTAGGGGTTTTGGAGCTTGCGAGTCGCTACGGCGATGAGCGAAGAGAAGCGAAAAAAACTGTTGACGACGACGAGAAGCTGCGACATAATCTCACTTCTCTGCTGCTGATGCAGCGACGCAGAAAACGAAGCGACGGCGCGGTAAGTGTGCGACGAAGTGAAGTCAGATGCGATTGATCTTTAAAAATTGAACAACCGATAAGTGTGGGCACTCGATGAATGGTGCGTCTGCTTCGGCAGATTAGCTTTAAATTTATTGAGGCTCACATAGTAATAGGTAAGTTAAGTAATTAACTTGTCAGCATACTTTGAGAGCGACCGGTTCGAGTGATTTATCACGAAAAACCGAAAACAGTAACAGGTTTAAACTGAAGAGTTTGATCCTGGCTCAGATTGAACGCTGGCGGCATGCCTTACACATGCAAGTCGAACGGCAGCACGGGTGCTTGCACCTGGTGGCGAGTGGCGAACGGGTGAGTAATACATCGGAATGTACCTTGTAGTGGGGGATAGCTCGGCGAAAGCCGGATTAATACCGCATACGCTCTGAGGAGGAAAGCGGGGGACCTTCGGGCCTCGTGCTACAAGAGCAGCCGATGTCAGATTAGCTAGTTGGTGGGGTAAAAGCTCACCAAGGCGACGATCTGTAGCTGGTCTGAGAGGACGACCAGCCACACTGGGACTGAGACACGGCCCAGACTCCTACGGGAGGCAGCAGTGGGGAATTTTGGACAATGGGCGAAAGCCTGATCCAGCAATGCCGCGTGTGTGAAGAAGGCCTTCGGGTTGTAAAGCACTTTTGTCCGGAAAGAAATCCTCTGGGTTAATACCTCGGGGGGATGACGGTACCGGAAGAATAAGCACCGGCTAACTACGTGCCAGCAGCCGCGGTAATACGTAGGGTGCAAGCGTTAATCGGAATTACTGGGCGTAAAGCGTGCGCAGGCGGTTTTGTAAGACGGATGTGAAATCCCCGGGCTTAACCTGGGAACTGCATTCGTGACTGCAAGGCTAGAGTATGGCAGAGGGGGGTAGAATTCCACGTGTAGCAGTGAAATGCGTAGAGATGTGGAGGAATACCGATGGCGAAGGCAGCCCCCTGGGCCAATACTGACGCTCATGCACGAAAGCGTGGGGAGCAAACAGGATTAGATACCCTGGTAGTCCACGCCCTAAACGATGTCAACTAGTTGTTGGGGATTCATTTCCTTAGTAACGAAGCTAACGCGTGAAGTTGACCGCCTGGGGAGTACGGTCGCAAGATTAAAACTCAAAGGAATTGACGGGGACCCGCACAAGCGGTGGATGATGTGGATTAATTCGATGCAACGCGAAAAACCTTACCTACCCTTGACATGTACGGAATCCTGCTGAGAGGTGGGAGTGCTCGAAAGAGAACCGTAACACAGGTGCTGCATGGCTGTCGTCAGCTCGTGTCGTGAGATGTTGGGTTAAGTCCCGCAACGAGCGCAACCCTTGTCCTTAGTTGCTACGCAAGAGCACTCTAAGGAGACTGCCGGTGACAAACCGGAGGAAGGTGGGGATGACGTCAAGTCCTCATGGCCCTTATGGGTAGGGCTTCACACGTCATACAATGGTCGGTACAGAGGGCTGCCAAACCGCGAGGTGGAGCTAACCCCAGAAAACCGATCGTAGTCCGGATCGCAGTCTGCAACTCGACTGCGTGAAGCTGGAATCGCTAGTAATCGCGGATCAGCATGTCGCGGTGAATACGTTCCCGGGTCTTGTACACACCGCCCGTCACACCATGGGAGTGGGTTTTGCCAGAAGTAGGTAGCCTAACCGTAAGGAGGGCGCTTACCACGGCAGGATTCATGACTGGGGTGAAGTCGTAACAAGGTAGCCGTAGGGGAACCTGCGGCTGGATCACCTCCTTTCTAGAGCATGCACTGGAAGTTGAGTGTTCACGCTTATCGGTTGTTTGACTGCGTAGATCTAAGTCGGGTCTGTAGCTCAGGTGGTTAGAGCACCGTCTTGATAAGGCGGGGGTCGAAGGTTCAAGTCCTTCCAGACCCACCAAGCTTTACACCACCGCCTGACCAAGTCGAGTCGTGGTGATGTGCTTGACTGGGGGATTAGCTCAGCTGGGAGAGCACCTGCTTTGCAAGCAGGGGGTCGTCGGTTCGATCCCGTCATCCTCCACCAAAACCTTAGATCGCATCGATGTCAGTCAAAAGCTTTTACGTCTGTAGTAAATCCCAATAGTGATTTAGCGTGAACGTTTTTGAATGACAGCAATGTCATGCAGTATTTGTTCTTTAACAATTTAGAAGAAGTAGTAGTACAACGGAAGCGCGTTAGAGATGGCGCGTGGAAATTGTACGGGTTGTGATTGTATCAACCAGTATTTAAGTGATCGAAAGATGACTTGGAATACGGCACAACGCGATAACTCAACCTATAGCTGGAAGACATTCTGGTTATAGGGTCAAGCGAATAAGTGCATGTGGTGGATGCCTTGGCGATTACAGGCGATGAAGGACGCGATAGCCTGCGAAAAGTTGTGGGGAGCTGGCAAATAAGCATTGATCCACAAATGTCCGAATGGGGAAACCCGGCCTTTTAGGTCATCCTAGACTGAATACATAGGTCTAGCGAAGCGAACGCGGCGAACTGAAACATCTAAGTAGCTGCAGGAAAAGAAATCAACCGAGATTCCCAAAGTAGTGGCGAGCGAAATGGGACCAGCCTTCAAGATTTAGCACCGGTGTTATCAAAACGGAATGGAAAGTCCGGCCATAGTGGGTGATAGCCCCGTATGAGAAAACCCTGGTGTGGAACTAAGCTTGAGACAAGTAGGGCGGGACACGTGAAATCCTGTCTGAAGATGGGGGGACCATCCTCCAAGGCTAAATACTCGTAATCGACCGATAGTGAACCAGTACCGTGAGGGAAAGGCGAAAAGAACCCCGGGAGGGGAGTGAAATAGATCCTGAAACCGCATGCATACAAACAGTCGGAGCCTCGTAAGGGGTGACGGCGTACCTTTTGTATAATGGGTCAGCGACTTACATTCAGTGGCGAGCTTAACCGAATAGGGAAGGCGTAGCGAAAGCGAGTCCGAATAGGGCGTTCAGTCGCTGGGTGTAGACCCGAAACCAAGTGATCTATCCATGGCCAGGATGAAGGTGCGGTAACACGTACTGGAGGTCCGAACCCACTAATGTTGAAAAATTAGGGGATGAGCTGTGGATAGGGGTGAAAGGCTAAACAAACTTGGAAATAGCTGGTTCTCTCCGAAAACTATTTAGGTAGTGCCTCGTGTATCACCTTCGGGGGTAGAGCACTGTCATGGTTGAAGGGTCCATTGCGGATTACTTCGCCATAGCAAACTCCGAATACCGAAGAGTGCAATCACGGGAGACAGACATCGGGTGCTAACGTCCGGTGTCAAGAGGGAAACAACCCAGACCGCCAGCTAAGGTCCCTAAATATTGCTAAGTGGGAAACGAAGTGGGAAGGCTAAAACAGTCAGGAGGTTGGCTTAGAAGCAGCCACCCTTTAAAGAAAGCGTAATAGCTCACTGATCGAGTCGTCCTGCGCGGAAGATGTAACGGGGCTAAGCAATATACCGAAGCTGCGGATGCGAGCTTGCTCGCATGGTAGGAGAGCGTTCTGTAAGCCTGTGAAGGTGTCTTGTA
The DNA here is from genome assembly GCF_000807775.2 of Pandoraea fibrosis. Taxonomy (NCBI): domain Bacteria; kingdom Pseudomonadati; phylum Pseudomonadota; class Betaproteobacteria; order Burkholderiales; family Burkholderiaceae; genus Pandoraea; species Pandoraea fibrosis. The sequence continues at coordinate 1,387,744 of NZ_CP047385.1, forward strand.
AAGGATGCTGGAGGTATCAGAAGTGCGAATGCTGACATGAGTAGCGATAAAGGGGGTGAAAGGCCCCCTCGCCGTAAGCCCAAGGTTTCCTACGCAACGTTCATCGGCGTAGGGTGAGTCGGCCCCTAAGGCGAGGCAGAGATGCGTAGCTGATGGGAAGCAGGTTAATATTCCTGCACCGTCGTATGATGCGATGGGGGGACGGATCGCGGAAGGTTGTCCGGGTGTTGGAAGTCCCGGTCCCTGCAGTGGAGAAGGCGCTTAGGCAAATCCGGGCGCGTAATTCAAGGCTGTGGGGCGAGCGAACTTGTTCGCGAAGCAATTGGAAGTGGTTCCAAGAAAAGCCTCTAAGCTTCAGTCATACGAGACCGTACCGCAAACCGACACAGGTGGGCGAGATGAGTATTCTAAGGCGCTTGAGAGAACTCGGGAGAAGGAACTCGGCAAATTGGTACCGTAACTTCGGGATAAGGTACGCCCTTGTAGCTTGACTGGCCTGCGCCAGGAGGGTGAAGGGGTTGCAATAAACTGGTGGCTGCGACTGTTTAATAAAAACACAGCACTCTGCAAACACGAAAGTGGACGTATAGGGTGTGACGCCTGCCCGGTGCCGGAAGATTAAATGATGGGGTGCAAGCTCTTGATTGAAGTCCCGGTAAACGGCGGCCGTAACTATAACGGTCCTAAGGTAGCGAAATTCCTTGTCGGGTAAGTTCCGACCTGCACGAATGGCGTAACGATGGCCACACTGTCTCCTCCCGAGACTCAGCGAAGTTGAAGTGTTTGTGATGATGCAATCTACCCGCGGCTAGACGGAAAGACCCCATGAACCTTTACTGTAGCTTTGCATTGGACTTTGAACCGGTCTGTGTAGGATAGGTGGGAGGCTTTGAAGCAGGAACGCTAGTTTCTGTGGAGCCGTCCTTGAAATACCACCCTGGCTTGTTTGAGGTTCTAACCTAGGTCCGTAATCCGGATCGGGGACAGTGCATGGTAGGCAGTTTGACTGGGGCGGTCTCCTCCCAAAGTGTAACGGAGGAGTACGAAGGTACGCTAGGTACGGTCGGAAATCGTGCTGATAGTGCAATGGCAAAAGCGTGCTTAACTGCGAGACTGACAAGTCGAGCAGGTGCGAAAGCAGGTCATAGTGATCCGGTGGTTCTGTATGGAAGGGCCATCGCTCAACGGATAAAAGGTACTCTGGGGATAACAGGCTGATACCGCCCAAGAGTTCATATCGACGGCGGTGTTTGGCACCTCGATGTCGGCTCATCTCATCCTGGGGCTGTAGCCGGTCCCAAGGGTATGGCTGTTCGCCATTTAAAGAGGTACGTGAGCTGGGTTTAAAACGTCGTGAGACAGTTTGGTCCCTATCTGCCGTGGGCGTTGGAAGTTTGAAGGGGGCTGCTCCTAGTACGAGAGGACCGGAGTGGACGAACCTCTGGTGTACCGGTTGTCACGCCAGTGGCATCGCCGGGTAGCTATGTTCGGAAGAGATAACCGCTGAAAGCATCTAAGCGGGAAACTCGCCTTAAGATGAGACTTCCCTAGGAACTCGATTCCTTTGAAGGGTCGTTCAAGACCAGGACGTTGATAGGTCAGGTGTGGAAGCGCAGTAATGCGTTAAGCTAACTGATACTAATTGCCCGTAAGGCTTGATCCTATAACCAGTGTGTTTTCCCTGGTTTGAGTGACGTGTGTGCCCCAATGGCGCTGATACGCTCACAACCCAATTACATGTAGTACTACGCTTCTTCTGAATTGGTTTTGTTGCACGCCTAGTGCAGCAAGACATACAAGTTATGCCTGATGACCATAGCGAGTTGGAACCACCCCTTCCCATCCCGAACAGGACCGTGAAACGACTCCACGCCGATGATAGTGCGGATACCCGTGTGAAAGTAGGTAATCGTCAGGCTCCCCTAAAGACCCCTTGCTACAACGCGTAGCAAGGGGTTTTTGCTTTGTGCGATCGCTTTATTCTGTGACTTGCGGAGTGATTCAAGCGCCGGGTGTTGCGTCGTCGCCATGATGTGAAATTCCCGATAGATCGACATCCATTTCTCGCTTAGCATTCGGCCACGGGGTTAGTGAAGTTCGTGGAGCGAAACAGGTGTTGAATCAAGATCAGGGCAAGCGCCATGCAAAGTGGCGTGCCAGTGCGATAGGTATCGGTGTCGCAGTCGTCCTATCCGGAATTATGGGATGCAGTTCGCCGGGATCGTCTTCGACACGAGCGTCGGCGATGACCGTACCGGTGCAGAACGACGAAATTGCGCCGCTTTCTGCCGCAGTGAATTCGGATGGTCTGCCACCGCACTGGGAGACTTATCTGGTCACCCGCAAAAAACGCCTCACCGACTACGAACAGACAACCGATAGCGATGGCATTGCCGTCATTCGGGCTGTCGTCGACGGATCGGCATCCGGCATTGCCCAGAAGCTTGATATCCCCGTGTACCCGGGCGCCAAATTGACATGGCGCTGGCGCGCCGACGCCATGCCCGCTAAGGCAGACATTCGCACGAAACAATTTGATGATGCACCGGTGCGTATCGCGCTCGCATTCGATGGCGATTCGGCAAAACTCACTGTTCAGGATCACTTGCACCGCGAACTGGCCCGACTGGTGAGCGGTCGAGAGCTACCGTTCGCGACGTTGATGTATACGTGGGGCGACGATAAGTTTGCTGCGAATGACGTTGTCGCGAATCCCTACACCGAGCGCATCCGTTCGATCGTTGTCGAACGTGGCGAGACGAATCTTGGAAGATGGCAGACTTATTCTCGAGATATCGCGAAGGACTATGAGAAGGCGTTTGGAGAGCCACCGGGGCGTCTGATTGGCATTGCCATCATGAGTGACGGCGACAATACGCAATCGAAATTTACCGCATGGTACGGTGATATTCACCTGGAAACTGACGGCATTCCTACAACTACTGCCGCTAAATAACGAGTTTTGACGCTATCAAAACAAAAGGCCGGCAAATCAATTGCCGGCCTTTGTTATTGCGATGCGGAAGACCAAATCACGACAGCTTACTGATCACGTCCAAAATACGTTTCGACCAGCTTCACCCAATAAGTACCGCCAAGCGGGAGCAAGTCGTCGTTGAAGTCGTAGCTGGCGTTGTGCAGATTGCACGGTCCAAGACCATGGCCGGCGTCGCGATGGGTGCCGTCGCCATTGCCGATGAATACATACGCGCCGGGTTTCTCGAGAAGCATGAACGAGAAATCCTCCGCGCCCATCGTCGGCTCGACCTTGTCGTTGACGTTCTCGTCGCCGACCAACTCGCGCATGACGTCGGCACACAGTGCCGCCATGGCAGGCTCGTTGATCGTCGGCGGATAGTTACGATGGAATTCGATTTCTGCCGAGCAGCCGAGGCCTTTGGCGACGAACTCGGAAATCTCGCGCAGACGCGTTTCGATGAGATCCAGCACTTCGATCGAGAACGTGCGGATCGTCCCTCCCAACCATGCGACGTCGGGCACGACATTGGTCGCATCGCCGGCGTGGATCTGCGTGATGGACAGCACTGCGGCGTCGATCGGGCGCTTATTGCGCGTGATGATGCTCTGCAAGGCCTGAGCCACCTGGACGGCGGCGATCACGGGGTCGATGCCCGCGTTCGGAATGCCCGCGTGAGTTCCCTTGCCGCGGATCGTGATCTTGAATTCGTTGCTCGAGGCCATCATCGGGCCCGGCGTCACGGCGAATGTCCCCATCGGCACGCCCGGCCAGTTGTGCATGCCGAATACAGCCTGCATGGGGAAGCGCTCGAACAGTCCGTCCCTGATCATCTCGCGAGCCCCGCCGCCACCTTCTTCGGCCGGTTGAAAAATGAGATAAACGGTGCCGTCGAAATTGCGGTGTTTCTGAAGATATTGCGCTGCGGCAAGCAACATGGCCGTATGGCCATCGTGGCCGCAGGCATGCATCTTCCCATCGTGTTTGGATGCGTGTTCGAACGTATTGGCTTCATGAATCGGCAGCGCATCCATATCGGCGCGCAGACCGATCGCGCGGTCGCTGCTGCCATTCTTGATGATGCCCACGAGCCCGGTTTTACCCAGTCCACGGTGAATGGGGATACCCCATTTGGTCAACGTCTCGGCAACGACGTCGGAGGTGCGGTTTTCTTCGAAGCAAAGTTCGGGATGGGCGTGAATGTCACGTCGGATGGTCTGAATTTCGCCGCGAGCGGCGTCGATTTCTGGAATGAGCTTCATATCGGGGGATTCGCAAGGCGCAATGGCTCATCTTACCCCTAATAGCGAGGGCTGGCATCTTGGCAAGAATTGCCCGAGCGGGGTATCGGATACGTCTGGAAAATGCCGCGAATGCCCGTCTGGCGGGGCGACGCGTGAATGAACGTAATACAATATCGCCAGCGTCCCACCATTGCAGGACGCGGCAATTCGGTAGAGAGAGGAGTAGTTTCATGACGACCAATACCCATGTCGTTCGGGCCGCCTGCCCGCATGACTGTCCCGACACGTGCGCGTTGCACGTCACCGTGGAGAATGGCGTCGCGATCAAGGTCCAGGGGGACCCCGACCATCCGACGACCAAGGGCGTCTTGTGCACGAAAGTCTCGCGTTACACCGAACGAACTTACCATCCGGATCGCCTGTTATATCCGCTCAAACGTATTGGTCCGAAAGGTAGCGGGGAATTTGCGCGGGTCAGTTGGGATGAGGCGCTCGATGAGATTGCCCGCCGACTGAGCGCCATTGCTGCCCGTGAACCCGAAGCCATTCTGCCGTACAGCTATGCCGGCACGATGGGGTTCGTTCAGGGCGAATCGATGGCTGCGCGGTTCTTCAACAAACTTGGCGCGTCCGATCTCGATCGCACAATTTGCGCGAGTGCAGGGGCGGCGGGGCTGAGATACACCTACGGCGCCGGGGTCGGCATGCATGTCGAGCACTTCGTCGACAGCAAATTGATTCTGATCTGGGGCAGCAATCCGATTACGTCGAGCGTGCACTTCTGGGCGATTGCACAGGAAGCGAAGCGGCGTGGTGCGAAGCTGATTGCCATTGACCCCTACCGCTCGCTGACTGCGGAGAAGTGCCACCAGCATATTGCGTTGTTGCCGGGAACGGATGCCGCATTGGCATTGGGCATGATGCATGTTCTGATTGCCGAGGATCTAGTTGATCACGAGTACATTGCCCGGTATACGGTGGGTTACGCCGAACTTACGGATCGTGTGCGGCGCTATACGCCGGCGAAGGTCGCGGAAATCTGCGGCATCGACGAAGCGACAATCATCACATTGGCGCGTGAGTATGCGAGTGCGAAGCCGGCGGCCATTCGTCTGAATTACGGCATGCAGCGCGCCAAAGGTGGCGGTCAGGCGACGCGCGCAGTCGCATGTCTTCCCGCGCTGATCGGTGCATGGCGCGATCCGGCGGGCGGAATGCTGATGTCGACATCAGGTTATGCACCGGTGGATGCCGTGGCGCAGGCGCGCCCGGATCTGCGACCGCGACAGGACAAGCCTGCGCGCGTAGTCAACATGAGTGCCATCGGTGATGCACTTTGCCACACCGGCGACGAATCGTTCGGCCCTAAGATCGAAGCGCTGGTGGTCTACAACAGCAACCCCGTTGCGGTGGCGCCTGAGTCGAGCAAGGTAGCGGCCGGTTTTGGCCGCGAGGATCTCTTCACGGTAGTGCTGGAGCACTTCCAGACCGATACCGCAGATTATGCCGACTTCGTGCTGCCGGCGACGACGCAGCTCGAACATCTGGATATTCACAAGGCTTACGGCCACACCTATCTACTGGCGAACAATCCAGCGATTGCGCCACTTGGTGAGGCAAAGCCCAACTCGGAAATCTTCCGCCTTCTGGCCCAGCGCATGGGGTGGCAGGACGCCTGTTTCTTAGACACCGACGATCAACTGGCCGAGCAATCGATTCGTTGGAGCGATGCGCGTATGGCAAACAGCGACTGGGAAACCCTCAAGCGCGATGGGTGGATTCGCTACGATCTTCCGGAGGCGCCGTTTGCGAACGGACAGTTCTATACGCCATCGGGGAAGTGCGAGTTCTATTCGGAGCGCATGTTGCAGGAAGGCTTCGACCCATTGCCCGACTGGGTGCCGCCATACGAGTCGGTCGCCAGCAATCCCGAGCTGGCCGCTCGCTATCCGCTGGCGATGATCTCGCCGCCGGCTCGCAATTTCCTGAATTCGAGCTTCGTGAATGTCGATAGCCTGCGGGCCACGGTCGGCGAACCTACGCTGGATATTCATCCATCAGATGCCGCACCGCGTGGCATTGTAGACGGCGTCGGTGTTCGGATTTTCAACGATCGGGGCACGCTCAATGCCAAGGCTCGGGTCACGGAGAAGGCGCGGGAGGGTGTTGTCGTCGGCCTCTCCATCTGGTGGAAGAAGCTTGCGCCGGACGGCAAGAATGCTAACGAAGTGACGAGCCAACAACTCACCGATCTTGGCCGGGCGCCCACCTTTTACGACTGCCTGGTCGAAGTTGCACCGGTATAGGCGCGATTGATTTGAGGCCAACGTCGAGGAGCCCGCGATGCCGATCCTATCTGCGCTGGTGACGACGTTTTGCCGTTGGCGTGGGCACGTCAACGCAGCGATGGTGGCGGGAGTGAGCCTGTTGTTCGGTCTGGGGGGATGTAGTCAGGTTGGCTATTACGCGCAATCGATCAATGGGCACTTCACGGTGCTGCATGAGGCGCGGCCCGTCACGGATCTGCTGGCGGACCCATCGATCGATCCGCGACTGCGTACACGACTTGTCGAGGCGGAGCAGATTCGCAGCTATGCGGTGTCGGCACTTGGCGAACCGGATAACGGAAGCTATCGAAGCTACGCCGACCTGAAGCGTCCGTTCGTGGTCTACAACGTCTTTGCCGCCCCCTCGCTGTCGTTAAAGTTGCGGGAGTCCTGTCTGCTGGTCGTTGGCTGCGTCGAGTACCGTGGCTACTACTCTCGTGAATCCGCCGAAGCTTATGCGGCCGAGTTACATCGAGACGGTTGGGAGACGTTCGTTGCGGGCATTCCAGCTTACTCGACGCTCGGTTATTTCGACGATCCGCTGCTGAACACCTTCATTTATCTCCCACGGGCGGAAGTCGCGCGGATGATTTTTCACGAACTCGCTCACCAGATTCTGTTCGTTCGCGGGGACACCGCGTTCAATGAGTCGTTCGCCGTGACGGTAGAGACGGTTGGGGTTCAGCGCTGGCTGATGGCACACCCCGATGCGGCGATCGAGTACGGGCGATACGACGCGCATCGGCGCCAATTCCGCAAGTTGGTGGATAGCTATCGGAAACGTCTGGAAGCGCTCTACGCCGGCCCGGAATCGGATGCTGAGAAAGCGGTCAGCAAGGACGTCATGTTTAGCCGGATGCGGGCTGACTATGAGGCGTTGAAGACGTCCTGGGGGGGATACAAGGGCTTCGATCTGTGGTTTGCGACCGATTTGAACAACGCAAAAATCGGGTCTTTCGCGACATATAACCAGTGGGTGCCGGCATTCATGGCGCTCCTCGCGCAAGAGCAAGGCGATTTGCCCAAGTTTTACGCGGCTGTCAAAGCCATGTCGAAACGGCCCGAAGCCGAGCGTAACGAGGCGCTCGCCGTGTTGGACAAAACCCCCGAAGCGGCAACGGCAAGGGCTTCGCTGGAAAGCCCAATGCAGGCGGGGCGATAAACGCATTGCTCGGCAACGCCCGCCGGCCAGTCGTTGAGCACGTAGCTCAACTCGCTGCCCCAAAGCCTAAATGGTGATTTTCGCGGCTTACCCAATCACCGACTTCAAATCTCCCAGCAGCGCGTAGAGCTGCTGCTGACGGTCTTCCGGTAGCTGTCCCAAGCGCTGCTCGATCCACGTTTCATGCGCCCGAGCCATATTGGAGAACGCTTTCTTGCCGCGCGGGGTGAGTTTGATCAGGAAGGCGCGCCGATCGTTGACCACCGTCTCGCGCGTCACCCAGCCCTCTTTCTCCAACTGATCGGTGATGCCTGTGACATTCCCGCCAGTGACCATCATTCGCTTGCTCAATTCGCCCATCTTCAGCCCTTCCGGATGGCGGTCGAGCTGTGCCAGCAGATCGAAGCGCGGCAATGTGCAATCGAATTCCTGGCGCAAACGCGAACGGATATCCGTCTCGATCATGTTCGCGCAGGTGAGCAGCCGCAACCACAGACGCAAGGCGTCGTGCTCGCGATCGTGGGCTCGCGTTTCGAGATCGAGAGAGTCGGAGTCGGCGAGGCTCATGGTCGGGGAATAAAATTTACAGTATGGAAATTTTAGGTTTGAAATAAACGCTCGGTCAAGCTGGGGGCGCTACGAGGTCTTCGAGCCGCCTGATGGCCAGTCCGCAAATTGGGGAACCAAAGCATAAAAAAAGGGCACCCGAAGGTGCCCTTTCGTCAAACAAAGACTAAGTGACAGAAACTGTCAGCTTAGAACTTGTGACGGATACCAGCCGTGACTGCGAACTGATTCGAGCTGTTCGAGAAGCCCAGACCGTTCAACGAAGCGCCACCAGGAGCGTCGTCGTTAGCGTGTTGCCACAGACCAACCAAGTACGTGTCCGTGCGCTTCGACAGGAAGTAGTCGACGCCCAGGTTGACTTGGTGGTACTTCGGCGACGTGCCGTTCTTGTTGCCAATCACGCCGTTGATCGTCGACCACGTGTACGTGTACGAAGCGCCCAGTTGCAGAGCCGGGGTCAGCATGTACTTGGCGTTCAGTTCGGCGTTGTCAAACTTCCAGCTGCCGCCGCCCACATATTGGTACACGCTGTGAGCGTACACCAGACCCAGCGTGGCCGGACCGAAGGCGTACGAACCGCCTGCCGATGCGATCCATGCCTTGTCGCTGGTACCGCCAGCCGTCATGGCCGTCGTGGCATCGCCCGTACCGCTGTTGGCGATCACGCCGGAGGCGTTGCTGTTCGGTGCGCCAAGGTACAAGTAGCCAGCGCCGAACGACACCGGGCCGTTAGCGTAGCCCAGACCGAACGAGTAAGCGCGGTTGTTGGCGAAGCCCGTACCCGTCGTGCCGTTGTTGGCCGAGTTCGAGAAGCCGTACATACCGCCAGCGCTGAAGCCGTTGTAGTTGACCGACGTGTACTTGACCGAGTTGTTCACGCGGAACGAGTTGTTCAAGTTGTCGTTATCGTACGGGTGAGCGCCCGCAAACGTCGACCATTGGCTACCCGAAGCGTACGGACCAACGAAGTCAACCACGGAGTCGTACTGACGACCGATCGTGAACGTACCAGCCGTTGCGCTGCTCAGACCAACGTAGGCTTGACGACCGAACATACGACCGTTCTGGCCCAGCGTGCCGCTGCCCAGGTTGAAGCCGTTTTCCAACACGAAGATCGCCTTCAGGCCACCACCGAGGTCTTCAGCGCCCTTCAGGCCCCAACGCGAACCTTGCAGGTTGCCGTTGGCGAATTGGAAGTTCTTGGAGGTGGTACCCGTGCCGGCCAGGTTACCGCCAGTCTTGCTGACGTATTGCAGGCCAGCGTCGATGATACCGTACAGGGTCACGCTGCTTTGAGCGTGAGCAGCGCCAGCGAATGCGCCGAGCACACCCAGAGCGAGAAGCGACTTTTTCATTGAGTGATCTCCAAAGGATTGTGAGATTTGTTTAACAAGGTCACTAGTGATAACGTCCTTGCTAATCAACTTCGCGAGAAGTTGGACGTAATGTAACAAATTCACTGTGGGCGGCAAAGGAAAAGGCCGGTTTTACGCGGGTTTGCGGCTGCCTTTGTTTCGTTTACGCAACAGCCCGGAAACCGGCGTCCGGCGGGGATTTCATGCGTTTGCGCCCGCGCAAGGCGCGCCGGATAAAGGCGCGTATCATTGGCGACGGGCGCGGAGGAATTGCTCTGTGTTCCACATTGTGAAAAATTGAAGTGAGTTGAAAGTACGATGTTCTCCGACAGCCTGATCTCCGAACTTGACCGTGGCCTGCGAGCCATTGCCGGCATCACCCAAGCATCCCGCCCGACGCCGGCACCGGTGATCTCCCCAGATAGTGAGACCCCCCTCAGTGACGACGCGTTGACGCCGAAAGAGCGCAGGCATGTTGCTGGCCTCATGCGGGTGAATCATGTCGGCGAGGTTTGCGCGCAGGCGCTATATCAGGCACAGAAATTGGCGACAACGCGCCCCGAGCTTCGGGCGGCGTTCGAGCACGCGGGCAAGGAAGAAGAGGATCACCTCGCGTGGACGGCTCACCGTCTCTCGGAGTT